>CALSZZ010000001.1 GCA_943841885.1 Candidatus Thalassarchaeaceae archaeon
GCTACATTTCATAATCCTCTAAAATATGGAGATACAGCTTTTTGTGAATTATCAATCATAGATATTGGCAATTCTTCAATAAAATGGTATTATGAGATTTCTAATCAAAACCAAGAACTATGTTGGTCTGCTACTCAAACAACTGTCTGTACTAGCATGGACTCTATTAAGGAAAAAATAAGTGTTCCAGATTGGATGCGTACGAATTTAAGTAAAATTTTACAGAAATAAATTATTTCTTAGGCCATTTTTTTGATAATGCCTTATGCAATGAATCATCTAATATCGCATCCCACCAATTTGCATCTCTCCAAACTGCATATCGACCTCTGATTCCTCTCATATCCGCTCCATCAAGTTTAGCACCTTGTAAATTTGAAAGTCCAAGTTTGGCTTTCATGAGTCTTGCACCTCTCAAGTCTGCACCATCTAATGCCGCTTTCATCAAATTTGTTCCTTGTAAGGATGCATTTCTAAGATCAGAACCAGATAAATTTGCCGATTCCATATCAGAATAATCAAACACAGCTCTCTTCAAATTAGCTTTTGTTAAATCTATATTACGCAGATCCTTTCCAATATGAGAACTGAATGACCAATCTTTGGGTTCTTCTTCCATTTCAATGCCTCATCTTTTATTTTACCAGGAACGCCCTTCCTTTCTTATTACAACCATACATTGTCATTAAATAAAGTTAGGTTTTTTAATTTAGAATATAGTTTCGAATCCGTGTAATTCAAATGAGTCCTACCCAAGCGAGTCATATGGATGAGGGGGGTAGAGCAGGTTATCCTTTAGTTTTACATTCTGGAGCAGATTCTTCTAAACTGGGTGGCGTAGCAATTTGTGGATTTTCTACAGTTGGCTCTGTTGGGGTAATTGCAACTTCTCATTTAATCAGGTCTCTAAATCTAGATCCTATGGGTACAGTCATGCACCCCAAGTTTCCTGCAATCGCTCTAATCCATGATTCAGTTCCAAAACATCCTGTTAGAGTTTATCAAGGAGATGGAATAGGTGTATTTACTGCTGAAATACAATTTCCTAGTGAAAATGATGTATATTTTGGCCAAACTGTTCTAGAGTGGTTTACAAAAGGTGGATTTGAGAAATTAATTGTTATAGATGGAGTTGTCAGTAATGAACTTGGAATAAAGGAAGAAAGTGATTTATGGAGTGTTTCATCAACCAGTCAAGGAAGGGATAGATTGGATGAAGCTAACATACAAAGAATCCAACAAGGTATAGTTTCAGGTATTGCGGGCTATCTGATAGCTGAAGGAGAAAGACAAGGTCTGGATATTACAGCTCTATTATCAGAATGTAATCCAGTATATCCTGATGCAAGAGCCGCATTAATTGCTATTGAAGGACTTAGTGAATTATTGGATATGGAAATACCAGTTAATGATTTACTGGATGATGCTCGAAATATAGAAGAAAAAGTACGTGAAGCCTTTGAAAGAGCACAATCAATTGCACTACCTGCACCTGAAAACGATGAAGACGAACTTCCAATGTACTAATCAATAAAATGGATTTGTTCCTGCTGCATGATCAGTAACATCGATTACTTCAGTTATTCCTGGAACTTTATCTTTAATCATAACTTCAACACCTTGTTTTAGAGTAACATCTGCCATCCCACAACCTTGACAACCACCACCAAAAGCAATTATTGCTTTGTTATCATCTACTCCTACTAGATCTACATGACCTCCATGCGAAGCCACAGCAGGATTAACCTCATCAGCAATTATTTGAGCAACAGTTTGTGATAACTCATCCATCCATAATGGATTCGGATTTTCAAAACTAAATCCTCCTCCCATTAATGTTTCTTTGTAGTCTATAGTAGTACCTTCCAAGTAAATTTGACTTTTGGAAGCGACTAGAACGGCCATACCATCTATTTCAAGAGGTATGTCATCTTCTTTCGCTTCACTACTATTTACTAATTGTAAATCGTATTGGAATCCTTTTGGGCCTCTTCCAATGATTTCTATCCTAAGTACAAGATCATCATCATCTGCATTTTCTGCAAATTGATCAAGCATTTCACGTGCTTTGGAACTTATGGCTAGCATCTCTCTCGCTAAGTCGTATGAGGTCCTCTTTTTTCAATCTGTCCAATATGGGCAATCCTCTTCATCTCCTACTTGACGCATGTATCATGGTATCCGACAAGTACGGACGTCAGTTACGAGACTTACGAATATCCGTAACTGATAGATGTAATTTCAGATGCAGATATTGTATGCCAAGGGAAAAATTTGGCTCTGACCATGCTTTCATGCCTAGAAGAGCTTTCCTTTCTTTTGATGAAATAGAAAAAGTAGTCAAATCTTGTAAGAAATTAGGTTTAGAAAAAGTTAGAATAACAGGCGGAGAACCATTGTTGAGGCCAAAACTCCCAGATTTAATCAAAAAACTCTCAAAACTAAATCTAGATATCGCATTAACAACAAATGCATCCTTACTACGTGATCATGCAGAAGAACTCTCTAAGGCTGGTTTGAGTAGAGTCACTATAAGTCTAGATGCACTAGATCAAGATATACATTCTAAAATGACTGATAGTAATACTTCAGTAGAAGCGATATTAGATGGAATAGATGCAGCAATAGAATTTGGTTTAACACCTGTTAAAGTAAACTGCGTTGTTCAAAAAGGAGTTAATGAGTCAGAAGTTAAGAAATTAGTTGATCACTTTCGTAATACCGATGTGATTGTACGATTTATTGAATACATGGATGTTGGTAGAACAAATGGTTGGCAATTAGGTCAAGTAATACCTTCAAGTGATTTGATTAAATATTTACAAAAATATTTTGATTTAGTACCAGTAGATCCCATTTCATCCGGTGATGTTGCTAAGAGATGGGCTCATTCTGATGGTTCAGGTGAGATAGGCGTTATATCTTCAGTTTCCTCTCCTTTTTGTGGTGATTGTGTAAGAGCACGCTTATCTGCTAATGGATATCTACATACTTGTTTATTCGCTTCTGGTGGTCATGATTTACGCGCCATAATACATAACAGTACAGATATACAAACTCTTACTGATGCTATTAGTGCAATTTGGACACGTAGAGATGACCGATACAGCGAATTACGATCCAGTGATACTGCAGCATTACCGCGTATCGAAATGTCTTACATTGGTGGATGAATTTCTAAGGCTATCTTAACTACCAAATCCCATGGAGCATCAGTTCTAATTGATGGTTTCTTACCATAATTTGCAAGACTAGCAGAAAAACCTGCTTCAATTATCGATTTGACTAGTTTCTTAGGACTTGGTGGAGAACCAATTTTCAACCAACTCGATAAATAATCAACAAGAATATGGTGTTGAGTTTCAATCGCGTTTGCTTCATCTGCTAAATTCTTGACACTTCTAAGAATCCTCCTATTTTCATAATCAAATTCTTTTTCAGTCCATTGTAACAAATCTTCTTTCATTGGATCAGGCCCACACATTTGCAAAACTCTTTCTTCAGTCATAAAGGCTAAAACTTCCTTTTTACCCATATTCTTTATCCACATAGGGCCTGAAACTCTTTCATCATCTCTCTTAATTGGATAATGAAGTGGCAAAAAACAATCCATTGGCAATATATCTAGACTCGTTTCTGTATGTAGTCCAGATTTTATTGATGCTAATACCTCTTCATGAGTTGGAGAATATACTCTCCATCCCAAAGATTCCTCTATCTTATTAGCGCCTTCAATACTTCTTATTACCCTCATAGAAACTCTAAGATGATGTGAATCCCAAATTGAAATCAATGGCTCTATTCTTCTTTCATGTTTAGAAGCAACTCTTCCAACAGTTGCTAATAAAACTCGTAATGCGGAATCATGGGCTAAACCATCATTCCTTACTCTTGCCCCATATCTCCTTAGAAGTGGATTTTTTGACGAGCCTGTAAGTGCAGCAGTATCTGTAGCACTAACTTCTATGATTCCTTTACGAGCCATTGATTGTATTGCTGTATCTAGAAAAGGAGTTGGTGAACCATAAGGATCTATGTCCACCCAATGCCATCCTTGATTCAAAATAGCTGATCTAAGATCTCCATTTATCGCCTTTAACTCTCCTTCTGAGTGGTCAGGAGGGAACTCATCATGTGTTTTCAAAGCTAAATCGAGTGCATATTGATTCATATCAATTATAGTTGCATGAATTCTTTCTGCACTCTCTTTAGGTAATTCGTTCAACCATCTTCTAGCTCGTAATCCTGTTGCAGCTAATCCATCTACTGCATAAATTGGACCATTTCCAAGTAATTTATTTTCAATAGCATATTGCATTAATAATACACTTCTTGTTCTACTTCTACTCATTGCTGGATTATAGAAAACTGGATCTTCTCCTTTTATCGCAGGGCCAACTTTGTCTTCATCAGGATTAGAAAATAATCTCATTAGAGTCTTACCCTCTCTGTGAATAACACTAGGCCATTCCTCCATAGACTCCTCTCCGATACTAACCGTATAACTAATCACTCATGGTGTTGACGTCTAAAATATGCTTCAATAGTGTTCAAACACAATACTATTGTCAACATGGGTAACCTTTCGTCCTTCATCATTAACTGAACCCACAATCTTTGTTCCTGGCAATCTATCACTTAACCAATTAACAATCTTTTCGGAATGTTCTGATGAAACGGCTATAATCATGCCAATTCCCATATTAAAGGTTCTATGCATTTCTTTATTGCTTACTAATCCAACTTCTGCAATCCAGTTAAATTCAGGTGGTATGGGTAATGGATCGGATATCTCCCATCCCAAGGAATCATGTAATCTAAGAAGATTAGATAGACCTCCTCCAGTAATATGAGCCAATCCTTTTAGTTCAGAAATTTTACATGGCCCACTACCTTCTCTGCACGAGGAAATTAGGTCAATTATCGGATTAACATATATCTTTGTTGGATTTAATAGTACTTCTCCGAGAAGAATATCTCCATTTTGTCCTGGAAAACGCTCAATTATTCTCCCTTCATGATTCGAATTAAATGGCACTACATCCTTCAAAGATAATCCAGATCTTTCTAGTACTGCTCTTACCAAGGTGTATCCATTTGAATGAATTCCACTACTTGGAAGTCCTATTAATACATCTCCTGGTTCTAAATTTTCTCCAGTTATAGCCTCACCTTTTGGAAACCATCCTAGTGCAGTTCCTGACATGTCTAATTCATTCACTATTCCAGGTAATGTCGCAGTTTCACCTCCCGCTAATGTTACCTAGCTCTCCTACAAGCCTCTGAAAGGGAAGACCCCAATATTGCATGTACATCAGGATTAGTTTTTGGAACAGCAATATAGTCAACAAATGCCAAGGGTTCAGCACCTACACAGAGCAAATCATTTACATTCATTGCAACACAATCTATGCCAACTCCTTCCCATCTACCAATTTCATTTGCAAGTTGGAGTTTTGATCCTACTCCATCAGTGGCAAGAGCGAGCCTAGATTCTCCAAATTCTACTATCCCACCAAAACCTCCTGCCAATTGAACAGGAGCACCTTTTTGTCCCTTCTTTCTCGGTGATTGACTTAATGCATTTATGAGGCTAGAAACAGCTTTTCCTTCAGCATCAATATCAACTCCACTTGAGGAATAATCCATCGGCTCTTCCTGTTTCCACGCACTTCCGAGTCAACAATCTAATTTCATCTTCTCGGATTGAAGTTTATTTACAAAAAAAGCGCTTTAATTTAAAATAAATGTCTTTTTTAATCTACCCTATATAAATTAAATAGACAATAGAGTCTATAAGTGTTACACATTCTCGCGGAGAAACCGGAGTGTGTATTCCACAATGAATAATAAGAAAATAATTGCAATGATGATGACCACCAGTATGCTTGCTGCAGCTTTTGCAGGATGCCTAGGTGGAGATGACGATGATGAAGATTGGACATTAACTGTAGCAAGTGATGTTGATAGCGCAATAGTATCCACAAGTTGGGATGCTATTCTAGGATCTATAGCTTCTAACAGCTTAGATACATGTGATGCTATCATTTCTTCTGTAACGATAACTGAAGAACGTGATGCTACTATAGACTTCACTACAGCTTACTATACCAGTGCTCAAGGAGTTATTGGAGGAGAAGGCGTAGCTACTATTACTGATGTATCAGAATTAAACAATGCAGATACAACAATAATTGTACAAGGAGGAACAACTTCTGATTTGTTCGCTGCTAGCGATCTTCCACTAGCAACAGTTTCAGCACTCGAAGATTTCGATTCAGTATTCACAGCACTAGAAAACGGTGATGGACACTATGTATTAGGTGACGCACCTGTTCTTGGACTTAAAGCATCTCAAACTGCTGCTTTCTCTCCTTTGATGGTTACATTCTCACCAGAGAATTTCGGAATTGCAGTAGTCGATGATTCAGATAACGAATTAGAAGATGCATTAAATGTAGCTTTAGCTGCTATCATCGCATCTGGAGAATATGACGCTCATATTGAAGCATGGTTCCCAGGTACATCTGGAACTTTAGTAGACACATCTACAGCTTCTACAGCAACTGCTTATCCAATGCCTACTAAGGGAAGTGCATTAACAACTGTACTAGAATCAGGAACATTTAGTTTCTGCTCTGATACTACTTACCCTCCATTTGAGAATATGGATAGCTCTGGAAATGCTGTAGGTTTCTCTGTAGATATCGTTACTGCTTTGACAGATGAGATTGCAGAACACTATGCTAACGTTGCTGATGCAACTGTATTAGGATGCACAGACTCTCAATCTTCTGCATACGATGCTAGCGCTAACTTAGACGATGGATCATGTGGTGCACGAACAAAGATAGGTTTCCTATTAGATCAAACATCACCTGCTATATCTGCATATGCTGACAACTTTATGGCAGCTGCTGCAATAGCAATAGATGATCTTAATGCAGACGGTGGTTATTTCGAGCTAGTTGCTGGAGATACTGGTTGTGATGGTGCTATAGCAGGATCTTCTGCTTCAAGCCTAGCAGCAGCAGGAGTCGTAGGAGTCGCAGGAGCAGCTTGCTCTGGTGCTTCTATGGGTGCAAATGCTGTTCTGAGCCCACTTGGAATACCAATGGTTTCCTACGCAAGTACTAGCCCTGCACTAAGCGATTCAACTGCTTATCCTAACTTTTTCAGAGTAGTGCCAAGTGATGCACTTCAAGGACCTGCAATGGCTCAAATGGTTGTTGCAGTCGCTATGGAAAATGGAATGCCAGATGCAACTACAGCAATATCAATGATGAATCCTGCTTTAGTTTCAATGAGTAATGATTACGGTTCTGGTTTAGCGGGTTCATTTAACGCTTCATGGAACGCAATGGGTGGTAGTGCCTGTGTAGAAATAGCTTACGATCCAGCAGATGCAACAACAGATTATGTTGCAATTGCACAGCAAGTAATTAGTGCAGGATGCGGTTCTATGGTTACAGTAACATATGCTGCAGACGGAGCTGCTCTCATGGAAGCACTAAGAGGACTAGGATCAACTATTCCAGCATTCGGTGGCGATGGTATCGCTTCTGATGATTGGACTAGTGCATTCTCAGCTCCAGCAGCTGCTAATACAGTATTTGCAACTAAACCTCGTGCAGGTTCTACTGCTGGTACATTCGCAGATGATTGTGCGGCTGTAGAAGCATGTGCTGGTGGTATATACACTGGTGAAACCTATGATGCAATTACAATTATTGGTAAGGCATACATGATGGAATCAGGTGCTAATATGGCAAATCATATCAATATGGTCGGTACAGACTATGCAGGAGCCTCTGGTGTAATCGATTTCGATTCAGCAGGTGATATTCCTGGTGCAGGATATGATATTTGTATGCATGCAATCATTTCATCTACAGATACATACCTAAACTGTCAATGGTACTGGACTTCAGCTGATGGAGTACAATCTGCAGCCTTCGGAGGACAAACAGTGAAACTAGGTCTATTATTAGATCTTACATCACCAAATGTTTCTCCGTATGCTCCAGGATTCTTAGCGGCAAGCGGAATTGCATTCCAAGTTATGAATGCTGCTGGATGGAGTAATGGACTACAATTCGAAATGGTCAATGCAGATACTGCTTGCTCTGAAGCTGGTGGTCAAGCAGCAGCACAAACTCTTGCTGCTGCAGGAGTTGTAGGAGTTATCGGAGCAGCTTGCTCTGGCGCTTCTATGGGTGCAAACTCAGTTTTGAGCCCACTAGGAATACCAATGATTTCCTATGCAAGTACAAGCCCTGCATTAAGTGATGATACTGCTTATACTAACTTCTGGAGAGTAGTGCCAAGTGATGCACTACAAGGACAAGCATTAGCTGCTGCAGTTACTGCAGGTTCTTCACCAGCAGTTCTATACATGTCTAATGACTATGCTACAGGACTTGCAAATGCATTCAATAATTCCTGGGCAGCTAATGGTGGATCACTATGTAGTGCAGGAATGATTGCATACGATCCAGCAACATTTGACGGTACTGCAATAGCACAAGCAGTTGTTGACGCAGGTTGTGATGGTGTTGTATTAGCATCTTATGCGGCCGATGGAGCTCAATTAGTTACCGATCTCCAAACTGCAGGATATGATGGTGCTTATTATGGTGGAGATGGTACAGCCGACTCTGCCTTCAACGGTCCTGAAAACATGATTGCTACAAGACCTGCATCAGCATCCGGTACACTTTCAGAAAGAGCAGTTGCATTCAACGCTCTTTGTGCAGCAGTACCTGAGTGTGCTGACGGTATCTACACTGGTGAAATGTTCGATGCTACTATAGTATTGGGTTACTCTATATTCGCTCAAGCAGGATCTCCATCTGTTCCACTAACTTCAATGATTCAAGTAGTAGGACAAGGATTCGTTGGTGCTACTGGAGATATTACCTTCATGGCTAACGGAGATGTACCTGGTAACGGATATTGTGTCGGAACTTTCGACAGTGCTAGTACATTCTCATGCGGACAGTACTGGAGTGCTACAGGCGGTCTAGTGGCTGCTACAACAGAATAGATATAGTGAAGTATAATTAGTATTTCAGTATTAACGTAAAGCACTGCGGTGGAGATTAATCTCCGCCGTGGTGCCTTTTTCAATTTATTCGGTGACAAAATAATGGATGGAAGAATATTCCTATTCTCTTGTTTAATTATCTTTCTTTTTTTGAGATACAAAGGAATCTGGTCACAATTACCTAGATTATATACTAGATTGTTTATATTCTCAGTTTTTTTTCTTGATGCCTATTTTGGTCTATTATTTAATGAAGGGTTCCTCAATATCTTTAATCAATTAACAGGTAATCTATTACCAAGTCAAAAAGGATTTATTTGGCTCATACAAATTCTTCAGGCGATTTCTGCTGGTTTTGGATTTGTAAAAATAGCATTCGATGATTTACCTAAAAATTTATTTCGAACTATTTCAATAAGTTTAACTCCAGTATTTTTACTATTTGTGTTGTGGTTAGTTTGTGATGCTTTAATCACTGGAAGAAATACATCAGCAATAGCATATCTAGATTTTGTTCAAATATCAACCTCAACGCTAAGATGGGCTGCAACTTATCTTTCAATTGCCGTTGCATTAACTTTGACTTACAGGGTTCAAAGATATGGTAATTTTGCACAAAGCGAATATTTCATGCTAGGAATGTATGTTGCTATGGCAATAATTTGGACTGATTATTTTTTACCTTTGACCATTGCTCCTGCTGATGGCGTATTAGTTTGGTCTGTACTAGCTTATACTCTAATAGCAGCATTTTTTGTTACGGGCTTAGTTGGTTTAATGATAGATAGATTGGTCTACAAAGATTTTCGCAAGAAAAAAGCCTCACCACAAGTAATGATGATTGCGTCTTTAGGAGTAGCATTAATTCTTAGAGCAATTGTTTGGTTGAGATATAGTTCCAAAAATAGATTATTTGAACCAGATCTTGATTGGAGAATGACTACTGAAACTCCAATAGCACAATTATGGAAAATACCGACATATAAGATGAAAATAAATTTTGGTAACAATAAATTAGATGAAGGAGAATACTATACATCAGCAAAATGCGAAATAAATGATGGCGTTGCCAGCCAATTACAATTAGATTATATTCCATCATTCGAATTCTACAAGTTAGATAAAGACTGTGTAACTCAATTAGAAACTGGATTTTCATTCTATAATGGGCCAACACCACTTGTCATTTTTGGCTCCGTATTCCTACTTCTACTTTTACTGAAAAAAACCAGACTCGGAAGAAGAATGAGGGCAGTTGCTGATAATCCAGAATTAGCTGCAAGTAGTGGCATAAATGTAGAGAGAATACATGGATACAGCGCATTCCTTTCTGCTGGGTTATGTGGAATTGGAGGGGCTGCATTTGCTATGACAGTTCGCTTCTCACCAGTAACAGCGTTCACACTATTGTTGCCATCATTTGCTGTAATAGTATTGGGTACGATTGGATCTATTCCAGGTGCCATTGTTTCTTCATTAATTATTGGTTTCATCAGAGCCTCATCCACGCCCATTCTTTCTAGTTTAGGTCAGAATTTAGGAAGATCAAATTACTCTTCTTTTGAGGCAGTTACTCCCTATGTTTTCTTAATTGCAATACTACTAATAATGCCTGAAGGAATAGGCAATGCATATGAAAAATGGAAAATAAATAGATTAAGAAAAAGTGCTGAAGAGAATTCTCCACCATCAAAAAATATAGGCATTATACTATCAGTGTTATTTGGTTGGATAGGTCTCCATAATTTACAACAAAAGAAAACATCTCGCTTTTCAAGTATGGCATCATTAACCGGTTTTGCTTATTTAATCAGTAAAATTACAAATTTTATTGATACACATTCATTTTCCAAACAATCTTCACCAATAAGGAATGAAGCAGGATTCTCATATAGTTCAAATTTTGAAATGAGAACGGGTAGAGATGATTGGAATTTTTTGCCAACAGATTCTCAACTCTCAATAGACCAAGTATCCAATCCTCCTTCGGATATCGCCCCATATCTACATGATCAATGGCGTCAAAATACATTTGATGATATGAATAATTCTTGGGCAGATTTAATGAACTATGAATTAGTATTCTTAGATTTAATCACTTCTTTGGGAGATTTAATTTGGCCAACTGTACCTATCCTTATTTGGATTTTAGCTTTAGTTGAAGGATACTATCTTTACACAAATAGAAAAGAAGATCCACTATTGAATCTAAACAACTATCTTGGAAAATATATTAATCCATTATTTGAAAAACTTAGAGATAAAAAGGAAAATGCATCTATTACTAGGATAATTGATATCAGAACAATCTATAATAAAATACCTAAATTAAATCCAAAATTTGATAAAAATTTATTTTTCTTACTAATACCATTTATTTTTGTGAATTCATTTTTATTAAAATTCGTTTTATTATCTTCTATCCTATGGTTTTCCGTTTCATTCTTCAACAAGAGTGATGAAATTAGTATTATAGAAAATTTAAAGAAAAAATCAACATATGGGAGAGAAGGTCCATTTTTGTCAAATATGTTGTTTGGTATGCTTCTTATCTTAATCATATTAATAATTCTCTGGTTGCCTGTGGCTGATTTTGCTGCAAATGCTAAATTGATAAGAGTTTTCAACATTTCAAATATCATATTATCAATATCAATTTTCATACTTATGGGATTCTGTCTTAATTTACATACTGGTATTACGGGTATGGTTAATTTCGGAATCATATTCTTTGTTGCGATAGGTGCTGTAGCTGTTGGAGTACTTACGGGGCCAGTAAAATATAATGGATATGATTGGCCCATATTCTGGGCTTTATTTTTAGGTTTGGTGGCATCAGCTACCTTTGGTTGGATGTTAGCATATCCAACAGCAAGACTGAGGACAGATTATTTTGCTATAGTCACTATTTCTTTGGGAGAAATACTCAGAGTTCTTCTTACTTCAGAACCTATTATTCAATCATATAATACAGAAGCATCATGGTCAAGTCCAACTCCAGGAGTTTCACAATATCCGATGCCATTAGAGAAGTGGTGGTTTTGTGGAGATTCAATTCCTCTCGATTTTATTACCAGCGAACCTCTAGAAACATTTGGCCCAAGAGATTGTGAAACAGCAATAGGGGCAACAACAATCGATCAAATTCCTCAAAATATAGATAGTATGTCAACATATATGATGGATATGTTAAGTCTAGAAGCAGCAGCACCATACGTTATCTTACTTTCATTCCTTTCCTTAGTTTCTGTTATCGCTGTATGGGTAATTCTCAAAACTCTCCTTAATTCACCATGGGGCAGAATATTAAGATCAATAAGAGAAGATGAAGAAGTGGCACAACATCATGGTCATGATGTTCTTACTTACAAAGCATCTAGTCTTGCTTTAGGAGCAGCAATCGCAGCACTTGCAGGAGCATTTTGGGCTTGGCAGTTAAGGGGGTTCCAACCCACATTCATGAGCCCTGCCACTACCACATTCTTAGTATGGGCTGCATTCATAATTGGAGGGTCTGGTAATAACAAGGGAATAATCATAGGATCTTCCATTGTTATATTATCACAATATATATTCAGAATTTTGGATGCTGGACAATCTTCTTCAGATTTACCTTTACATGATACAGCAGTTTTTATTGATGAAATTTTTAGATGGCTAGTAATAGATTATTTAGAAGTTGTAATATTCTCTACAATATTGATTATTCTTGGAATAATAATGAAGAAAAGTAATATTTCAGAAATTGGTCTTTGGAGCGCCATCGTGTTCTATATTTACGGTACATTAAACAGTCAATATTCTATTGAACAATCTTTCAGTGACTTTGATGCAGATGGATCATTTGAAATCATAGCAGAAATGGCTTATGTAAACGTATTATTAGTTGGAGTGGTTCTATTATTTTCGCTGAAGTATAATCCAAAAGGAATTTTACCAGAAGTACCAAAACGCCCTGAAAGACCAGAAATCGGTGGTGATTCATCATGAGTGAAGATACTGTCCTAAAAGTCAATAAATTAAAGAAGGAATTTGGAGGTTTAGTGGCCGTAAAAGAAGTCTCTTTCGAAATTAAATCAGGAGAATTTGTAGGTCTTATTGGACCAAATGGTTGTGGAAAATCTACAACCTTTAATTGCATCAGTGGGCTATTAAAACAAACGTCTGGAGAAATAGAAGCATTTAGTACCGATATCTCGCACATGCGTCCAGATCAGATCCAAAAACTTGGTTTTACTCGTACATTTCAACACACTCGACTATGGCGTCAGATGACTGTGATAGAGAATCTAATGGTACCTCCCAGAAATCAATATTCTCCTAATATTCTAACTTCTCTTTTTATGCCAAAATCTCGTCCTAATGAGAAGACTAGACTATCTAACGCATATGATGCATTAGATCAACTTGAAGTCCCTCATATGGCACACAATCTAGCCAGTGAACTATCGGGAGGTCAAAGCAAATTAGTTGACATAGGTCGCTCATTAATGGGAGATCCAAAATTACTACTTCTAGATGAACCAGTTGCAGGAGTCGCAGGACCACTCGCAATGAAAATTTTCAATAATTTGCGTAGGATCGTGGATGAAACTGGCATCTCAATATTGATAATAGAACATAATATGGATTTCATACTTAGACAAGGTGTTGATCGTATTATAGTGATGAATGAAGGAGAAGTTCTGATGGTCGGTACTCCTGATGAAGTGAGAAATAATAGAGAAGTAATTGAGGCTTATCTTGGAGAGTGAGTAATAAATATGTCCAGAATACTTGATGTAAAGGGATTAGAAGGAGGATATGGTACAGTCCAGATTTTACATGGTATTGATTTATATGTTGAAGAAGGTGAATTTGTAACTATAATAGGGCCCAATGGCTGTGGAAAGTCAACTTTCATCAAGGTTATTTTTGGTATTGCTACACACTATAATGGGAGTGTATTGTACAACAACGAAACAATTTCTAATTGGCGTACGGACCAATTAGTAAATAATGGAATTGCATATGTCCCCCAAGTTGACAATGTATTTCCTTCATTGTCAATATTTGAGAATTTACAAATGGGCGGTAATTCTTTACCTACTAAAGTTCTTAATGATCGAATAGAAGAAGCTTTAGACATGTTTCCCGATTTAAGAACACGAGTGCACGATTTAGCTGCCTCATTATCAGGAGGAGAAAGGCAGATGTTAGCAATTTCTAGAGCACTAATATCCAAACCTAAATTCCTTCTTTTAGATGAACCAACTGCTGCACTTTCTCCACTATATCAGTCTCAGATAATAGATAAGATAGATGAATTAAGAGATACAGGAATAACCATATTGATAGTAGAGCAGAATGCACGACTATCACTATCAAAATCGGATAGAGGATATATATTTGCCAATGGTAAAGTAGTACACACTGGGGATGCAAAAGACATTCTAAATGATCCTGAGATCGGCGAATATTTTTTGGGAAATAAATCAGATTAATTTATTCTGTTAATGAATTATAAATGAATGGAAATGATACATCCATCCTATAATCAACAGATGAGTGATTATCATCAAATTCTTCATGAATATGTTTTATTCCAAGTTTATTCATTTTATCCGATAATTGTCTTGCTCCGAAATGAAGATTATATTGATCTTTAAAACCACAATCAATAAAAATTCCTTTCAAACTTTTGAGATTTTCTTGAACATCGTTACGATCAATCATAATTACGGGATCATTCTTCAACCATTCTGCCCATCTAGTTTCATCTAAAACGCAGGTTCTAAGATCAACTGGTAGCCTTATTCCCATTGGTCCATCAGGATCAGGGTCATAGAAAGCGCCCATTGCCACCATCATTAGTACGTGAAAATCATCATGACTCATTTTCTTTGTTGACTTGACATGTTCAAGAAAACCTTCTATTCCTCCATGCTTTTCAAGATGCGTTACGGATTTTGGAAAATCTCCCATGAATAAAGAATCAAAACCCATATCGCCAGAATGACAAGCTAGCGCTCCCCAATGTTCTCCATACAACATTCCATGAACTATTGCACCATATCCTCCACTGGATTTTCCAAATACTGCACGATTATTTTTACCTTTTAAAACTGGAAAACTTTCTTCTATTTCAGGAATCATTTCTTGAATTAAAAAATCAGCCCAGTTGCCTACTGCGATACTATTGATGTATTGATTACCTCCCAAAATTGTAAAACAATCGGGAAGAGCCACAATCACTTCTCCCATTTTTCCCTCATCTACTAACCTCTCAACTCTTTGTGGAATAGACTCAGCAAAAGGTTTCCAATTAGTGTGAGCAAATCCACTACCAGTATATCCTACTAAATCAACAAATAATGGATATTCTTTCCCACTTTCTTTCCAATTTGGCGGTAAGTACATGGCAACTTGTCTTGTACTAGGATCTCCTAACATATTCCCTTCAAGAGCTTTCGAATTAATTGTTATAATTTTGATTTCACCTTTAATCGGACCAAATGTATGCATTGGCATTTTAATCTCTCCTTAATTCTAATTTAACAAAAGCGCCATCTCCTGCAACTCTACACATCATATTTGGTTTCACTCCATCCGCTAAAATCCTAAGATGTATCTCAGCTGTTACTGTTACTGTAGCACTAAACAAATGCCCACCTAGTACATTCATATCATCATCAGACATGACGATGTGTATGTGAGTAAAAGGACCATCAGGGCCTGGGCATAGATTGCCTTGAGTAGATAATAATTCAACTGGTCCGGAATATTTAGTTTTTTGATATACTCCCTCAGAATCAAGATATGCTACTTCAGCATCATGAACTCTGCCTATGCCACTTGTTATTATGGCACTCTCTATTCCTTCATTTGATAAACTTCGTATTGACTCATGAATCTCTTCTCCTGGGTCTAATCTGACAAAAACATCTTTGTCCGATACTATATATTCCATATTTCGGGATAAACCTCCTTCCTTTGAAGGTCTCGATTACTCAATTCAATTTCCCGCTAAATTAAGTTTTTTTTCCAGTAGAAGTTTTTTTTAATTTATTTCATAGCAGGTCATCATTTATTTTTCCAGTGGAAATGAAGGGGTTCCATATGATGTCCAATTTGATTATGTACCTCCCCTTTGGTTCGACAAAGCCGGGGGGACAAATGATGACAATTCACATCCAAGATTCCAGTGCAAGATGGAAAACTTTCCTCACGACTGCAAAGGAAGATGAGATGTTATTACTACTCACAAAACAATCTAACACTCCTGTTTTAAATATCTCTTTCCATGAGTTGCAATCATTTGATCCCGAATTTGCTGATTGGATTTTACAAGACCCAAGATCTGTATTAGATAGTGGTTCTAAAATGCTTAATGATCTATGTCTTGAAAGAAGCGGCTCTCCAATTCACTGTCTTATACGAATAGGAGAATTACCAGGAGACGCTAGGATCCATTTACGAGAAATAGGAAGCGAATCAATAAGTAAATTTTGTAGCGTTGATGTTGTTGTCAATAAAGTTTCAGAAATTAAACCCAGATTGTACATGGCCACATTCAAATGTGAAACATGTGGATGCGAACAAGATGTAGAACAGAAAGATGAGAGAGAATTGAAAGAACCTTTACGATGCCCAGAATTAAAAGGTGGCTGCGGTTCTTTTGTTCGTAAGGGAGAAACCACATTCCAACTGATGATGCAAGCTTCAAAAATGATCAATAATCAACTGATTGAGGTATCAGAACTCCCTGAGAATGTTCCTAGTGGTTCTCAACCAACAAGAGGAATACTATTTCTTGAGCGAGATTTAGTTCTAAGTTTAGTACCAGGGGATAGGATTTCTGCTAATGTAATTCCACAAGTGAGACCTGAATTTAAACGAAATAAGAAAACTCCAATGTTTGAGATTGTTTATGATTTAATAAGTGCGGAACATGAATCTACGCCTTTTACTGAAATTAATATTGATGATGAGGATACTGAAACTATAATCTCAATTTCTAAAAGACCAGATTTACTTACTTATATGTACAAATCGATTGCTCCATCCATCTTTGCTGCTGATGAAAAATTAGAATTCGTCAAGCGCACTTTAGCTTTACAACTATTTGGTGGTGTTTCTAGACTTAATAATGATGGAACAAGGTCTAGGGGCGATATTCATATTCTTTTAATGGGAGATCCGGGTGTTGCTAAATCTCAATTATTGAAATATATGTCACATATATCTCCTAGAGGGAAGTATGCTTCTGGAGGGGGAGTATCCGCTGCAGGCCTTACAGCAGCTGCAGTAAAAGATGCATTCAATGATGGACGTTTTGCACTTGAAGCTGGAATATTGCCGCTTTCTGATAGAGGTTTAGCAGCAATTGATGAATTTGATAAAATTAATTCAGCAGATAGAGGTTCCATGCATGAAGCCATGGAACAACAAAGTATTCACATCGCAAAAGGAGGCCTTACTGCTCGTCTTCCTACAAGATGTGCTGTTCTGGCTGCGGCAAATCCTAAAACTGGACGTTTTTCTAATAGAAATAACCGATCTTCTGTGCTATACTCATTTCAAGAAACTGGATTAGAACCACCATTAGCATCACGTTTTGATGTTATTTGGTTATTGAGAGATGAGATTGCTTTACAAAATGATGAGAGAATTGCTAAGCATATTTTGGCAACACGTGCAAAAGGAACAACAGAATCTATGAGGGATAAAGGACTAATTTTTGACAAACCAAAAGAAGAAGGTATCACGAATATTGGTGTTGATGGTAATGAACATTTGACTACATCATTTTTGAGAAAATATGTGGCTTATGCCAAACTAAATGTTTTCCCACAATTAAATGAAGAAGCAAGATTATTATTACTTGAATTTTACAGGGATGAGAGACAATCTTTCTACAGAGAAGATCAAAAAGAAGATCATAATGATGAAACTAGTAAAGTTCCAATAACAGCACGTGCTTTAGAAGCATTGAGTAGACTAGCTGAAGCACATGCTAGAATGCATCTTAGAGATATTGGAACAGAGACAGATGCAAAGGTTGCAATAGCTGTTTTTAGACACTGGAGGTCTGAAGGAAATGTCGAAGATGAATCAGAATTTCACAGCAGTAGGGCTGCTAAAAGAATCAGTCCAGATAAGGTAGTCAGAAAAATTATTACAAAATTATGCGAAGATAAGGGCGAAGCGTCAATTGAAGAAATATATGAGGCAGCAAATAAAAAAGAAATAGAACAATTCGAAGTAGACCGTATTATTAGCAAATTAAGGCAAGGTGGATTATTGTTCAGTCCTAGAGAAGGCGCATATTCATTTGCTTAGTATTTACATCATTTATTGGTGAAAATATGAAAGGTAAAGACCTCTCGAATACAATTATTATGGAGCCGATAGGAGACATTTCAGTTCCTGAAAATCTCAATCCAACTATTTTGGGATTCATGTGCGGATTAGAAATACATCAACAATTAGATACAGGCAAACTTCATTCTAGGATGCCTAGTAAATTATTTGATTATAAATTTGAAGAAATTCCTAATACATGGAAAAAATCCACACGAAGACTTAGGCCTGCAAGAGGCGAAGGAGGTAAGATCGATGTTGCTGCACGATTTGAACATCGCCGCAATCGTTCATTTGTTTATTTTCAATCTCCCAATTCAAGTCTAGTTGAATTAGATGAAGCACCACCAGATGTACATGATAAAAATGCTGTAGATGTAGTATTAACGATGTCTGCGATGATGAACGCTAAACCTGTTACGGCACTCCAGGCAATGCGCAAGACTGTGGTTGATGGATCAAATACAAGTGGTTTTCAGAGAACAACTTTAGTTGCAACCCAAGGTACTTTAGAAACTAAATCTGGAAAAGTAGGTATAGATGTCATTTGTCTTGAAGAAGATTCTGCTAGAAAACTCAATACTGAGAAAACTTCTACCGGTGATTTAGTATTTTATAACTTAGATAGACTTGGAATACCACTAGTAGAAATAGCAACAGCACCCGATATAATATCTCCAGAACATGCAAAAGAAACTGCAATCCAATTAGGTTCTTTACTTAGGGACACTCGAAAAGTTCGTAGAGGATTAGGCTCAATTCGTCAGGATCTAAACGTAAGCATTTCTTGTGGTGATAGGGTAGAAATAAAAGGGTGCCAGGACCTTGATTGGATTCCCAAAATAATAAGATTAGAAATGGCTCGACAGATACACATGTACCGTTTAGCAAATGAGCTACGTAGTGAAGCTAATTTGCCAAAATTACCTCCTAATAGATTAAATGATGAAATACCTATTGAAAATAGAGTCGCATTATTTACTAAATCTAAACTCAAACTCAAAATACATGATCTAACAGATCTATTTTTGGATTGTGAATCAAGTATGATTCAAAAATCATTATCAAAAAAAGAAGTAGTACGGTGTATTATCTTACCAGGTTTTGCTGGTAAAATAGGTAATAAAAATTTAGATAATAATGGCGCTCAGTTACCGAGACTTGGAAGAGAATTAGCAAGTGCAGCTAAATTGGCTGGAGTTGCAGGAATATTTCATTCCGATGAACTTCCAGCCTATGGAATTACAGATTCCGATATCAATTCTATCATAGATCAACTTTCCTTAGGTAAGTCAGATGCATTTGTACTATGTGTGGCCCCAAACTGGCAAGCAGATCTTGCCTTAGAATCCGTGTTAAATAGAGCTAGATCTGCATATCATAGAATTATTCAAGAAGTTAGGAATGTTGTAATTAAAAAAGGACAGCCAGATGATGGAACTACTACTGCAATGCGACCACTCCCAGGCGGCGCTCGTATGTATCCAGAAACAGATGTACCAATTCTAAAAATTAAAGAAGAAAGATGGAAAAATGTCCTCAAAAACATCCCACTAACTCCGCAAGAACGCTATAACAGAATTTCTGAAATAGGAGTTTCGGATAATCAATTAGATGCTATTTTAAGGGCTGAATTAGATGATACACTAATTGAAGGCGTGGAAGGAAAAATCGATGAAGCAATTCCTGCTCTTCCACCAAAAGCTTGGGCAACAGCTATTTTAGAAAATCCTGAAAAAATCCCATATCCTATTTTGGCTGCATCAATCCATCTCCGAGAGTCAAACCTTCTAACGCGTGAAGGAGTTACAGCAATTAATAAATTGGCAATTAATGCTAATGTTCAAAATTCTGAACTTATCGGTTGGATGTCAGAAAAAATTACTAATCTTGGATATTCACCAGCTGATAGTAATGATGTAGAAGCAGCTATTGATGAAGTAATTAATGAAATGTCTGATATGGTTAAAAGCAGAGGCATGGGTTCTCTAGGGCCATTAATGGGTATTGTTATGAAAAAACTAGGTGGCTCAGCAGATGGTAAAATAGTAAATAAATTATTAAAATCAAAAATTGAAGAATTCTCTAAATAGATTTCTAAAGTAATATTTATACTCTTTACTACAATCATTTAGTAATGTTTATTTTGCTTATTTCGTTGGTAAAAATCCGTGAATGCTTTAATTCCATTTATGTTAACTTTTTTATCTGTATCAATTTTTATTTATCAAACAACAAAAATGGAAACTAATTTATTTCCAAAAACCTTTGCTACTTTTTCATTACTCTTCATAATAATTACTTTTTCTTCAATATCTACAGAATGGAATAGGATGACTACAGAACTTGTTGATGAAGCAGACGATTCCCATTATGGACTTCCTGATTTATGGGACGGAAAGCAAGTAGTCTGCTTCCATTTTCCAGCAGATTCTGCACCCTCTAATTTTAATGATGGTCGTCACCATTTTGATTATGACGGTACAGATTTCAAAACTGATAAAAATTGGGATTCCACTGGGGCCTGCGTCGGTGGTTTTGAGGGTTATGAAAATGGAGTAGATCTTCTCAATGCTGCTGTGGAGGCTACAGGTACAACCTTTGCATATGATTATACAGAATATCCTGCAGGTATATTTATTGATAGTATTGCAGGAATTATTCCGTGTGAGGCATTCACTTGTGCAGTAGATTTCTCATCTGGATTTTATTGGCAACTTCTCCACAATGGAGCATATTCTCCGGTGGGCATTTCCGACGTGGTACTAGATGACGATAGTGTATTGACTTGGCAATTGGCTTCATATTAATCACAACTATGAATAACAAGGTTCTAGACGAGAGGGTTACGATAACATGATTGATGCACATGCAGTTGACTTAGGGCCTTATGGTTTACTTTTAGTTAATTTAGCCCTATTATCTATGATAGGTTGGGCATTATGGAAAACTGAAAAGAATATATCTTCTCAAAGCGATATGATTGTTCTAGGACTTCTGGGAATTTTTGCAGTTTCAGGACGAATCCTACTGGAACCAATACCAAATGTACAACCTGTAACAGTAATAGTTCTAATGAGTGGTATCTACTTTGGTTTTACTAGATCAATTATTCTTGCTACTTCTGTTGCGTTAATTTCTAATATTTTTCTTGGTCATGGTCTATGGACCTTATACCAAGCCTTTGGATGGTCATTAATAGGACTAATTGGTTCATTGCTATCAGATAAATTACATTCAAAAAATATTACTTCCAATACTCCTCTGATGATAATAGCAGCACTTTCTGGCTTCATTTTTGATTGGACCGTATCTCTTAGCGTTCTACACACTTTAGGTCCTGACTTATTGCTCTTGTATCTCTTCTCAGGAATTCCATTTGATTTACTTCATGCTGCTGGAAATATGTTCTTCGTCGCTTGGCTTGCTACTCCGTTGAGCGAAATAATGACTCGCCATGTAACTGTAAAAAAGCCATCGGCGGTGAAAGAACTTGTCCAAAATCGGATTTGAAACTACAATGGTATTGGTCACACGGAATGACCTTCAATTATCAAGAGGTAAATTAGCAGCACAATGTAGTCATGCAACAGCAGAATGTATCTTAAAAGCAAAACGACAATCGCCCCAAATTCTTGAAAAATATTTGAAAAGTGGTGCAAGAAAGATTGTATGTTCTGCTTCAAATATTGATGCATTAAAAAGAATATATGGAGAGGCGAAAGCCGCAGGTCTAATTTGTTACATGGTAATGGATGCAGGACATACAGAGATACCTGCAGGAACCACTACAGTTGTTGGGATAGGCCCGGGAATGAGAAATTCTATTGATAAAATAACGAGTAGTCTACCTTTGGTTAAATAATCTTCCAAAATAGTCATGAATAATGTTCCGTTCTGAAGGGCCATGGCAACACATGTAGTACTCTCTCCTAAAGTCAGAGAAAAACTACTTTCAGAATGTTCAGAGATCACTAGTTTCTTAGATTGGTTAGAATCAATTGATAGACGACCAGGGCTTGATGAATTGGCCATGAGATTATCTAACTTGAATCCAAATATTGATGCTGTAGAAAATTCTGTTGGATATGCCGAAGAAGGATATAAAAGGCATGTTATTAAAGAAAATGACTTTTATGAATTAGCAATTATATGTTGGAAACCGGGTCAAGCAACTCCTGTCCACGACCATGAAGGAAGTGATTGTGCCTTCTTGATAGTATCTGGTGTCTCTACAGAAACAACCTACAAAATAAACGAAGAAGGAGTTCCATTTCCTACTGATTTAACAATAAGAAAATCGGGAGAGATATGTGCTGCAAAAGAACAAGATATTCATACGGTGTCCAATGAGGGGGATGTCGGTCTTGTTGAATTACACGTATACACTCCACCTTTGAGTGGATACAACATATATTCTAGTGAATGATAATTATATCATTAATTCAGTCGCTTTCTCTATCCATCCTTGTTTTTCAATTCTTCCAGGGGGGAATTCAATTGCATTATTTATAATTTCCATATTTCTAACATCCATTCTACTAATTTGTTCATATGAAATAATCTCTAATGCATTTAGCTTTCTTTCTACAAATTTATCTATACCATCTATCTTAGTCAAATCATCTGATTCATCAAAATCCGCATCACCAATAACCTTCCAATCCACTTGGTGAACTCTAAGGGCTATTCTTTCAAGAACTAATTCTTCTCTAACCATTAGATTGGCTTTTAATTTTAATTCTGCTTCCATTGCTTCTCTTTCGACCTTTTGTCTTTCAGACTCCATGCCAATAACCTGATCAACTTCTCTATCCGCTTCAGACTCCATCCTTTCCAGTTCATCTTGAACCTGCTGAGCTTTCTTCAATGTTTCATTTATTGCTTCTCGCTCTTCTTTAATTTGTATTTCCATTTGCTCTTTTTCTTCTTGTGCTTTAGCGGCTTCAGCTTTTGCAATAACAATATCTTTTTCTAAGGCTGCAATCTCTTTTACTACACTCTTTGCTGCCTTTCTTTCATGGCTTAATTGTCCTTTGGTTTTAACTAATGCTTCTTTACTTTCAGCCATAGCCTGTTTTGCTTCAGCTTCTTTAACTTCTCTTTTCTCTGATTCACTCTCTATTTTTGTTTCTGCTTTTTCTTTAATTTCGCCAAGTTTCTCTAATTCTTCTTGTGCCTTTTCCTGCATCTTTTTAGCTTCTTCAATTTGCTTTTCAGCAATTTTCCTCTCCATAGTTACCTTTTTAGCTTCAGCTTCGGCTTTAGCCGTAGCTTTCATTTCCTTTTGCAACTCTTTTGTAGCTTCTTTGGCAGCAGCCATTGCTTCTTTGGCTTCTTTCATTAATAACTTACTCTTTTCTGACTCTTCGACTACTTTTTCTTTCGCTTCAGCTTCTCTAGCTTGTAATGATTCTCTTGAAGCCATAGAATCTTCTGCAGCCTTTGCCATCATTTCTTGGGCAGCAGCAGCTTTAGCTTCAGCTTCCTTTCTTTGCAGCTCTGCTTTTTTAGCTTCAGTCTGAGCCTTTACAGCTTCTTTAGCATCTTTAGCTTCTGCCTTTTTAGCCTTAATTTGCTCCTTTGCAGATTCCTTTGCTGAAGCAATCGCCTCCTTTTTTGCTTTAGCATCAGCCTTAGCATTAGCCTTAGCCTGCTCCTTTGCAGCAGCCATTTTTTCTTTCTTAGCCTCCGCATCAGCCTTGGCTTGTTCTTTCGCTGCTGATGCTTCTTCACTCGCCTTGATTTCTGCGGCTAAATCAGCCTTAGCATCATCTTCAGAAACTTCTATTTTCTTTTTCTTCTTAGGTTTTTCTTCCTCTGCTGGAGCTTCTTCTACTTCCTTAACTTTCTTTTTTGGAGATGATTTCGCCTCTTTAGCATATTTCTGAAGTAATTTTTTAATCATGGTATCATAATTACCATCAAACTTAGCTAATAATTTTGGAATATTATTCAATCTAGTTGATAATTCTGGTTCTTCAACATATTTTTTATATGTTTTTTTCAAAATAGCCGTAGCCTCTTCCTCTGATAACTTGCCCACGAATTAACCCTAGAGAACTTAGGTTTAATATTTTGACCCAAAAACTGTTTTATTTCCTATTCTTTCCTAGAAAAATATACTTTAATTTCCGTCCATCATTTCTTCTAACCTAGTTAATCCTAAGTCTACATTGTCGTAAGAAGGTCCGAATGAAAACCTAACCCATTTGTTAAATCTCTGTTCTTCTCTACTTGGTTTTGGATTAACATCAAAGAATGTTCCGGGAACTGTCATTACTTTCTTATCTAACGCTTTCCAGAAGAAATCAATTCCAGTATTATATCCATCTGGTAGATTTTCAACACATGCCCAAATATAAAATGTAGAATCACCCTTTAAGCATCTAATTCCCATATTGGTTAATCTATCTAACATCATATTTTTTTTCTTTGAGAACATATCTCTCAATGCACTAGTTTCTTGATCTGCATATTCTGGCTCTAGCGCACGTAAAGCTAGTCGTTGACTGACTCTACTAGGTCCTCCATCAATCGCACTAGCAGCCCTTCCCAGGGTTTCAATAATTTCTGATGGTCCCAAAACCCATCCCATTCTCCATCCAGGATATCTAAATGATTTTGTCAATCCATCAACTACAAGAATCGGATCAGTCTCTGGATCTTCTACAAATTCTGCACTAGATACAGGACCACATCCAGGTTCTCTATCTTCATATATGAAATGAGAATAGAATTCATCCATCAATAAAACACATCCGGTTTCCCTTGCAGTTTGACAGTAGGATGCTAATTCACTTCCTTGTATTACATGACCAGTAGGATTACAAGGATTAGAAACTAAATAACTATCAAGATTTTTAGCTATTTCTTTAAATTCTTCAGAAGGTATCGAAAAATTATTTTCTTCTTTGGTTGGTATTAGAACTGGCTCTAATCTAGGAGTCGCATAATCCATCATGTCTTGGTATGCAGTATAGTCAGGTATCTGATACCCCATCTTGCCTTGAACTGCACCAAAAATTCGGCTAAGCATTAATCTCCCTCCTTGTGATATTCCTACATTAGCTGCAGTGTACGGTTTTTTTCCTCTTCGATAATATCTATTGTAATGCTTTGCAACTGCTTCACGCATCTCATCGGTACCATTGATCGGCCCATAGGCTTGATCTTCAGGCTCAATTAATACATTCCTCAATCTGTCAGGTGCTCCTTCCATTTCTCCTATTTCTGGTTGACCTTGACCAAGGTTACACCAGTCTGGATTACCATTCCAGAACCCTCTCTTCACTGCTTCAGAAACTACCCAAATTACGCCCATATAGGGTACTTCTCTAAACGCCCCTTCTTTCTCCATGGTCTCCGGTATTTATTCATCATATCAATATTTTTGATTATCAATTAATTCCATAAAAATCATAATTAAATCCTTTAAAATATCAAATCTGACGTATATCTAATATGCTACCTATTCAAGGGACAAATATGTTTGCCCCGCTATCTAGCAAATCGATCACAAGCTTAACAATGTGTTTTATGCTTTTGATGGTTCCTCTAACAGTATTTTCTTCTAATTATGAAGAATCATTTCTAGAACCAGAATCAGAAAAGCATTTCACTTTATCATCATTAAATATGCCTGGATTCCAAACAGGCTCAATATATACAGATCAAAGTATTTCTGTAGGAAGCGCGTATGCATGTGCAGTTTTAACCAATGGAGATGTGAGTTGTTGGGGGAATGGGAATTGGGGGAAATTAGGTTATATTTCTACTCCAGGAGCAGGTATAGACACCTCTAATAGAGCTTATCCCACAAATGTAAATTCACTTCATCAAAATACGGGGCACTTTGAGGAGGTATCAACTAGTACTGCTTCAACTTGTGCGCTGAATGAAATTGGTAATATTTATTGTTGGGGCTGGGATGGATCTGGGCAATTAGGTAATGAAGATAACGACGCCTCTGCTGCTGGAACTCCAGATGCAGTTTCTCCAGTGATGGTAGCACTTCCGGAAAATACCTCTGCTCTTACTGTAGTATCATCAGCAACTCAACATCATAAATGTGCTATATTGAATAACTCTGAGACAATATGTTGGGGGTCTAATACTAGGGGCCAACTAGGAGCAAATTGGGTTTGTGATACAAGTAGTGATAATTGCACATACATGGAATACGATTGGGATGATGCTGGAACATCATTCCCACAGGTTGTACAATTTCCACAAAATCGGTCTGCTATCGCTATCGCTGCAGGAGGAGAATTTACTTGTGCAATTACAGATAATCATGCTATATATTGTTGGGGTAAAAACCAAGGTTTTTTACTAGGCCAAGGAGATGAAATAACACGTACAGTTCCCAGACTTACTGAACTTCCAGGTGGTCGTGAAGCCGTGGCAATCGCTGCAGGAGGTAATAGTGCGTGTGCCATTAGCATTGATCATAATGTATATTGTTGGGGAAGTGGAGGTAATGGAGTATTGGGCGATGGTTCAAACGCCTCTAATCCTACACCTGGTTTGGTCACATTAGATGAAGGTGATATACCCATATCAATAACTGCTGGTTTAGGATTTTATTGTATTGTCCTAGATACAGGAGTATCAAAGTGCTGGGGCGGAAACTGGCATGGCGCACTAGGGGATGGAGGAGTTTTAGATGATTTTAATAATGGCATTCCTAGGGTTTTACCAACTAATGTTACTGGAAATCATTCATTTGTAGCAATAGAATCAGGTCAACAAAATACATGTGCAATAAAAAGTAATGGATCTGCGTATTGTTGGGGAAGGCCATATGACGGCGCAACAGGTGATGGTTCAATCGGCATGACAGGACAAATCAATTATCCTGTAAGAGTAGGATTATCCACAAATCCACTATTCACTGATGCATCTGAACGAGATCATGATGATGATGGAATAGTTACTATTTTTGATCCAAATCCATATATGTGTAATTCTGGCTATTATCAATTAAATAATGAGTGTATAGAGGTATATGAGGGAGCATATTCGATTGATGGAGTTGTATATTTATGTGATTATGGTACATATCAACCTACAACCGGCCAGACTTCTTGTATTGATTCTGACCCAGGTCATTATGTAGACACAACAAATGCAACTGAGCAACTAGAATGTCTCGCAGGAACT
Source organism: Candidatus Thalassarchaeaceae archaeon (assembly GCA_943841885.1). Lineage (GTDB taxonomy): Archaea > Thermoplasmatota > Poseidoniia > Poseidoniales > Thalassarchaeaceae > MGIIb-O3. Next base: position 27,554 of record CALSZZ010000001.1, read on the forward strand.
CACCAACCAAATTCAGCACAAGCTGATTGTATTGATAATTCTCCGGGATATTATTCTTTAAATGGTGCTGAACAACAAATTGGTTGCCCTTATGGTTCTTACCAACCATCCCCGAATAGTACAAGTTGTATCTCTACAGATTCTGGATATTTTACTAACTCTGTAGGATCTAGCTCCCAAACTCCTTGTCCGGCTGGTTCTTATCAACCACTTCCAAGCCAGAACACATGTATTTCTGCAGATTTAGGATACTTTGTATCTTCATCGGGTTCCACTAATCAAGAAATGTGTAGTATAGGGAACTATACTGATTCAATGGGCCAAGTAGAATGTATTTTGGCTTCACAGGGATACTATGTTGCTGGAATTGGACAAGACAGTCAACAAGCCTGTGAATCTGGAACTTACCAAACTCTACAAGGACAATCAGATTGTAGCTATGCATCTTCGGGATATTATGTCCCTTCGAATGGCTCTTCTCAACAAATACCTTGTTCTGAAGGAAGCTATCAGCCTACAGGAGGCGGCACTTCATGTATTCTTGCTGCTCCAGGATCTTTCGTTGATTCTGTAGGTGCAACAGAGCCATCACAATGTGAACTAGGGACCTATTCTTCTGAAGAAGGACAAGAAGACTGTACTCTTGCAGCACCTGGATCATTCGTTGATTCTGCAGGTGCAACTGAACCAATACCCTGTCCGTCCGGACAATACCAAGAAACTGATGGATCGACATCGTGTGTAGATTCACCTCCTGGTTATATAACTAGCAATGACGGCTCTTCCGCAGCATCTCCTTGTCAACCAGGAACATATGCAGAGGCTGGACAATCTTCTTGTGTAGATGCAGATCCAGGAAATTTTGTGCCTGATTCAGCACAATCATCTCAACAACTTTGTGACCAAGGAACATACCAGCCTGATGCAGGCCAATCATCATGCTTACCTTCTCAACCTGGAAATTATGTATCTAAATATGGTCAAACTGAACAGACATCTTGTGAAACAGGAACGTATCAACCTGGTCAGAATAGTTTAGATTGTGTGCCGGCAGATCCAGGAAACTTTGTTCCTGCTTCAGGTAGGTCGTATCAGAATGACTGTGAAAAAGGACAATATCAACCTGACTCAGGCCAATCTGAATGTATGATGGCAGATCCTGGTAGTTTCGTTCCTTCTTCAGGTGCAGAACGACAATTCCCTTGTTCACCTGGAACTTATCAACCAGCATCTGGTAAATTCAATTGCGAGATGGCTTCTGAAGATCATTTTGTTTCAGAATCGGGAGCGACTGAACAAACACCTTGTTCATCAGGAGATATTCAACCTAACTCAGGTGCTTTAAGATGTATTGAAGGGGCAAAATCATTTGGTGATTATCTTCCAATTCTGATTATTCCATTATTAATTATTGGTTCTGCATTATTTTACAAGTATAGAAATAAAGGAGATAACTCTACTAGTACTAAGAAAAGTAGAGATGGCCAATGGGGAGAAAAGACAATTGATTATGTCCCTAAGTCCATTGGTAGAAGGAAGAAATAATGATACTTGTTATGTTTGATTACTAAATGGTGATAATATGCGCGACTACCCTGGCGGAAGAATTGATCTACGAAGTGATACGGTTACTAGGCCGGTTCAAGATATGAGAAATGCTATGTCAATTGCAGAAGTAGGTGATGATGTACTTGGTGACCGACCCTACAGTAATTGATTTACAAAACCGCCTTGCAAAGATGCTTGGAAAAGAAGCCGCGTTATTTGTCCCTTCTGGGACTATGTCTAATGCAATTGCAATTAAAACACATACAAAGCCAGGAGATGAAATAATCGCCCACAAAAAAAGTCATATCTACCTATATGAAGGAGGAGGATATGCAATGTTATCTGGCTGTTCTGTAGCTCTTATCGATGGCGAACATGGCATCATGTCTACTGATTCTATCAAGAAAGCAATCAGGAAAGTGGAAGGTAGTCATGCTCATTACCCAAATGGTTCATTGGTTTGTGTTGAGAACCCTCCTATGTATGGTGGAACGATATATTCTCAAGAAGAATTAGATGAAATTTGTGATATTGCACATGCTAGAAACTGCAAAGCGCATCTAGATGGTGCTAGAATTTTTAATGCAGCAATGGCAAGTGGCACAGATATAGCTCGAATGGTTAAGAAATTTGACACAGTATCTGTTTGTCTTTCTAAGGGATTAGGAGCACCTGTTGGTTCATTACTTGTTGGAGATAAAGATACCATAAAAGAAGCACATAGATGGAGAAAAATGTTTGGAGGAGGAATGCGGCAAGTAGGTATTTTAGCAGCAGCAGGACTTTATGTTCTTGACAATCACATTGAACGAATTAAAGAAGATCATTCACGTGCTAGATATTTGGCTGAAAATATCAATTCAATGGATAATTATTCTGTTAATTTAGAAATAACCAAGACAAATATAGTTTTCATTAAATGTAATGAAGGTAGCGATAAAATAGTCAAAAAATTATCTGATCAGGGAGTAGATATCAGTTCTATTGACGAGTCGACAGTTCGTGTAGTGATACACTTACATATTACAGATGAAGATATAGAAAATACTATTTCTGCTTTCGCAAATGCACAATAAGACGGAAGTATTCAATATCCCTCATCTCTTCATTACATCAATGAGGGTCACCATATCACTTATGCTGGCTTTATTCATAATGATTCCAATAATATCAGTAACATCAGACTCATCTAATGTAGAAACATGGGATGATGCAAGGTATAAGAGAGATTCAGGTACAGTCGGAGGCATTTCAGTATCTTTATCAAATGATTCTTCTGATCAAAATATCATTATGGATTTTGAAGATTTCCCAACAATTGTGGAGACTTACACAGCAACATGGTGTGAAAATTGTGTTACGGTTGAGCAAATAAGAGATCAAGCCCTAGATAATAAAAGCTCAACTATAATACACTATCATAGATACTATTATGAAACTCAAGACCCATTTGGAGATAATACAACTGAAAATCGTTGGGAACTTAATTATGGTACATCCTCAACCATCGTACTTGGGGCTTCAAGATTAGCTCCTACAACAATATTTGATGGTGAAAGAATGCACCCTGGACATCGCCCAAAAACAGATTCTCTAAAAAATGATTTCATAACTTCTATTTCTGTTGGATCAACAGCTCCTCTTTTGGGAAATATTAGTCTATCAATTACTAATACCTCCTCTAATGCTAATTCTGAAAATAATGCTTTATTTTCTTGGTCTACCTCTAATCTAGTTTCCAATTGTTTGGATAGTTGTAGTAATTCAGTCTCAACATCTGCATGGCTATTATTTGTTGAAGATGTAGCATACTTTCCAGAAGGAAGTAATGACTTAGAATACTATCATCACGTTCTACATCGCGTAGTACTACTTGATGGATTAGATGGAACAATGGAGTACACATATCCCTCTACATGGGATGGAGATGATATGTCTGCAATATTGATTGTTGATTGGGTTGAGAAAGAAAATGATGATAATTTTTTTCCTGGACCTTCTATTAGTTTGACTCTCGTGTGCGTCCTAGTTTCTTCATTGGTTTACTCTAAAAAGAAGCAATAATAGCATTTCTAATCGAAACTATTAGTTGGGTTCAATAACCGCCTTCTCTATGGCGTACGCTCGGTGATGTGATGTTGTTAAGGGAGAGCTACTCTGTTACTAACGAAATCGTCTCTGAAGGTAACCTACCTGAGTGGTTAAAAGACCATATTAGGTGGCAGGCTATTAGTCCAATATCTATGCCTAAAGAAAGAAAAAATAAGATTATGATAATTTATCCTTCAGAAGAATCACGTATAGAATCTCTCTCAAAATTAAGCTTTGAAGGATTTGCATTTGATAGAAAATTACATCAAACTATTAATTCACTCCAAACATCATTATTGGCAGATTTGAGATTTCCAAGGCTATTACCAACTAAAGAAGAATTTAATATCATCTTACATGAAGAGTGTAGGCAAGCAGCTAAAAGATTGTTATTTCCTTCTATCAATCCTATCCCAGAAATGGAATGGGGTAGAGGAAAAACATCTTCATTAGCCACATTACATGAATATCTATCAAATGAAGGGGCTGCGGAATATTGGAAAGGACCAGGCATTAACTCTTTTAGAAAAATACTAAAAAATCTTGAGAAAAAAACTGGAAGAACCCATCCAGATATGGCAATAGGTAGAATAATTGAGAAATTAGAAACTTCTCAAAAACCATTTTCTCTAATCGATATTTCAGGAATAATAATGATAAATCACCCTCCTAGTATGTCTAGATCTCATCAAGAATTGTTGCTAGCTATATCCGAACATTGTCCAATTCATCAATTAGTTTATTCAGGAAATTTTAGACTTGGTCATCATGGATTTTCATTAATAGATAAACATCCGATAAATTCTGCTGAGGAATTACCTTCATGGCTCCCCTTTCATGACATAACAGTGAAAAATAATCCTCCAAATGTATCAAGGTACATTCTTCAAAGAGAAGATCATTCATTCAATTCTGCAATATCTTTAGTACAAAAATCTTTGGAAAAAGATCCTAAATCAACTGTTATGATAGTTGACCCTTCTTTAGATTCCAATACCTCAAGGTGGAAAAGATTGGTTGAAAATATTGGAATCTCTATGAAGAATGATGATAAGTCAATAACTAGTAATTCCTATGGTCATTGGCTTAAACAATTAATTACTTTGAGTCATGGACCAAATAGCTTTTCTTTGGAATCTCTTAGGAATATAGCACTTCAACAAATATTATCTCCTTTTGAGTCAGATCTTATTCATCCCTCTAATCCAGAAATAAAATTAATCCCTGATTTACAATTATTAACCAATTTAGCTAGAGGAGAACATGTCTTGGGAGGTCCAGGAGCACTTAGTACATGGTTAGAGTCTCTTTCAAGATCTCCTAATTCTGATATTGATGAAATCAAGAAAGAATCTACTCAATGGTGGTTATTGAATCTCGCTAAATCTTTACAGCCATTACTGAGAGAAGAGGATATATTAGTTTTGAAAGAAAAAACACTACTCACCGGATGTTATTCAAAAGCCATTCTCCCATTGATTAAACCAAGTAAAAATGGTGATGAATGGCTCTTAAATAGGCTTAAAATGGCAAATGTTATGTCTGATTCTGAATATATTGATGACAATTCTGTAGGAATACCTCTTGTTATCCAATCAATTTTAAGAAATCTACAAAAACTCAGAAATATGCAATTTAATTTGAATCATAACTTTCCAAAGAATGGAACAGAATGGGTTGAAGAATATCTAACTTTAATGACTTCTACTTCTTTATTGGATAATCAGTTAAAGACTAATTCTAGACTAAGAATTATGAAACCAGATCAAGCCATTGGGTGTTCTGCAGACTTGATTATCTTAGCAAATTTATCCAGTACCTCTTGGGATATGAGGGTCCCAAAGATGCCATTCATGGGAGAAGAAGAGAGACATAGATTGAATTTGCTTAGGCCAGATGATCCTATTAGGAAAGCAAGACATTTCTTAAGACACTTATTATTTGCAGGTAAAAAGACAATAATTCTTGATCCAAGTTTAGATGACACATCACCTCCTACAGCACCTATCAGAGAATGGATATCATCGAATAATTATGTAGAAGAATGTATAGTAACATTAGATTCAATAAGTCCTAGAGATATTCGTCAGTCAGATGGAGAAAGTTTGAGAAAAGGTTTGATGCCATTTTATGCACCAATTAATCCATCCTCATTATCAATCCCCATCGATGTTGAATTACAACGTGAAAGAGAGAGAAGACAACCAAACATACTAGAAGATAAACAATACTTGCCCGATGAAGCAAAAAAATATATTTTCTCTATTGATTATTCTGATCTATCCAGAAAGACACCTAGTGGAAAAATAATACCTAGAGAATTTACTTCATGGCCAGTAGTGGGCGGAATTACCCAAGAGGGCAAAAGAACTCCTACTATAGATCCTAGACCTTTCAGTCCTATGTCTACGGGAGTACCCGTTACAGATACTCGACATGGTCACTTATCGGGAGCCGAACAAATCGTAACAATATGGTCTGCAAGTAGGTTACATGATTGGCTTAAATGTCCAAGGAGTGGATGGCTCAATAGAGGACTTCGAGCCGAAGAAGAGGAACTGCAGTCCGAAGATTTGGATGCACGAACTCATGGCAATCTTCTTCATTTTGTTCATCATGATATTTTATGTCATATTCTAGATATGAAAATAGGTGAAGAATTTGATAGCAATAATACAACACGTGATTCAATTAGTATTGGAACTTCAAAACTATCCAAAAATGAGGTTATGCAAGTTGCACTAGAATCATTGGATACAAGAGCACCATGGTTAGATCGAACCGATGCCGTTTCTACAAATCGACTTTTAACTCTCACTGGTATGAATAGAAATGAATACAATGATTGGCTTGCAAACCCTACTCCTATAGAACCAAAAGGAAGAATCGGAACAATAGTAGATGCCGAATTCCGTATCTCAGATGGAATGCCAATAGGTATCGAATGGGATATTACTGATTATGATAAAAGTGGCATTGAGATAGATATCCCATCCGAAATAACCAGCCCAGATATGAAAAAATTACCTTCAATAAAGGTAAGGGGTCAAATAGACAGAGTTGATCAAGTACCTTTTGATGTAGATAGAAAAATTTGGATAAATAATGAAGGTAACAACAGTATAGCGCCTTTAAAATTAATTAATAGTGGTTGGAAACCAAGAAGATTGATAATCATTAGAGATTTGAAAACATCTGAGTCTAAATCTTCCAAAGAAAGACATAATATGGGCCTTTTAGAAGAGTTACAATTGGCTATTTATGCTAGAGCATGGGAAATAGCACATCCAGGCGACCTTGTCGTTGGTGCCGGAATTTCTTTATTCAGTCACAACACTACACACAATATTGAAATCTCTAAAAACTTTCAGCATATCAACCAATTAGATATTGGTATATCTACAATAATTACCGAAGATTTGTACAGATTTCCAGATGAAAATGATAAACCCAGTAGTGATCAGTTTAGGGCTTGGTTAACTCATAGACTATCAGTTTCTTTAGGAGTTGCAAATAATGCAATCTTAGGTAAAGTTCACCCTACTCCTTCAAAAAATGTTTGTAAATATTGCTCAGTTAAACAAATTTGTGATGTTAAAATGGGGGATGATTACTGATGCAGTTGAACACAGCTCAACGCTTGGCATTAAATCTAGATTCGCATATTGTTGTTGATGCTGGAGCAGGTACTGGTAAAACAAGTACTATTATTGATCGTGTTATAGAACATTATCTTACCGAAGATCAACGTGCTACTCGAATATTGCCGATGCCAGATCGTCCCTCAAAACTGAAGGGGGGTTTGCTCATGGCTCCGTCTTCAGAGACAATAGATTTACGTAAATGGAGAGGCCTACTCCCAGGAGAAGTAGTTTTACTAACATTCACAAATAGGGCATCAGATGAAATGCGTGATAGACTAAGAAAACGTATTTCTAGACTAAAACCAGGCCCAATTAGTGATGATGGAATAACTAGAACAGATCCACGTATCCGTCACCAGGGATTCAATGAACAACTTTTGACCCTTCTTGAAGATGCTCCAATTGGAACTATAGACTCATTTTTCAATCAATTAATATCCCCCTATAGGGCGTATTTGGGGGATTTCAATAGTAAAGACGTAATTTCTGATACCAATCGAATACTTTTAGTGGAATCAGCTATCAACACTCTTTGGAGACTTCCGAATTCATTTAATTTAATCGGCAACGCAGTTGATGCTGGAATACCTTCAGAGATAGCAACTCAAGTTCTAGATGCTAGGGACAATATTTCTAAACATTATTCAAGCAGGAGAAGTGCTACAAATGTTCTAAGAAGCTTAGTTCACAAATCAGTTTTTATCGAAGAAAGTACAAGGCAGATTACCAATAAAGATGGAACTATAGATCAAAATTTACTCAGAAAAAGAATTATTTCATCATTAGATCAAAAAGAAGTATCAGATTTTTCTGAAGAAATATGTATTTTAGTAAAAGAATACTGTGATTTTATCAAAGAAAACATCACTGTTTTAGCCCCAGATGGAGTTTTTTCAGATACAAGAATATCATGTCTTGATTATTTGTCTGAATCCAAACCCCCTTCTGATAAATGGGAAAAGTTAGTTTGGCTTAGTCATTTGTTGCTATGTATTAGTTCTAATGCATCAATTATGAGTGATAAACCTGTAATATTTCCAAATTCTAAACTACCTTCAGATTCATGGGAGAGTGGAATTAGAAGTTATGCTAAAATTAAAGATAAAACAACAAAAGAAGTTGTTAAGATAGGTATGAATAATATATCTTCTCAAATTAGAGATCTATGGTATACAAAGTCCGGTAAACTAATTCTACACTTCACTCAAGTAACATTAATGCTTGATAATTCAAAACCTCCTATGACTTCTGAAAATTGGAAAAACCCTCTAAATACTCTTCAATATCCTCTTCCTAGTAGATTACCCGATAATTCTAAAATTAATCAGTTTCATTTTTCACTAGAAGCCGAAGTAAATAATTTAGATAATTTAAAGTTAGTACATGATGGCTTCATCGGAATCTTAAATAAATTAAAGAAAAATGAGGAAACGCATGACTATGAAGATGTTCAAAGGTTGACTGGTGATTTACTTCTTGCTAATTGTCCAGACATCTGTCGTACTTTTTATCCACAAACGATACAAGATGCCTTGGATTCATTGAATTCAGAAACCTGGCGTGACGACCATATAATTCAAGCATTTGACATATTAGAAAAATTAGATGAAAATCCAAATATGGCCGGAAATGACCTAGAGAATCTAACAACAATTCGTACAGACTTAACTCAGCGTTTTGATTTATTAAAACAAATTAGACGGCGCTATCGTGCATTCATTATTGATGAAGCTCAAGATAATTCTCCATTGCAATGGAGACTACTTTCTAGATTGTGGGGCGAGAGAAATATCGAAGAAAATGATCCTGAAGTTCCAAATACCCCATGGCAGCCAACTATCTGTTATGTTGGTGATGTTAAACAGAGTATCTATGCATTCCGTCAAGCAGAAGTAACTGGATTCTTGGAATATTCTGAAATTCTAAGAAACATAAATGTCCATGAATTTTTTAGTGTAAAAGAATTGACTCGCAAACCACCTTTACGTAAAATGAATTCAAGTAGAGATCCTCGTAATTCATACAATTTGAATGTTATAAAAGCGATTGAAGTAACTGAAGATGGAGGACGAAGTCTAATACCATGGATTCCATTTGATTTATCCGATCCACATCTTCCAATACCCTCTGCAAAAGAAGTAGAATATAGAAAACAAGGGCTAATTAGATTACAAGTCAATTATCGTACAGATGGCGGATTACTGAATGTAATGAATAATTGGTGGACTGATATTTTTGATAAGAGACATAGACATTTTCCCAATGGAAACTTCTATGCGCATCCACAACCACTTTTTCCAAGTAAAGATAAAAAAAATATTTCAGGTTCACTTGAATGGATTTGTCCCCTAGGGTCTGGAGGTGAGATGAATCCCTCTACAGATTTACGGGAACCGCTCGATCCTTTCGGCCCCGGTAAACCAGATTCTATAGAACGTCAAAGTATGATGATATCATTACGAATAAAAAAATTAATTGAAGGTGAATCAGTAAAAATACTTTCATCTGAAGGAGGTTGGGTAGAACTCCCTAAGGAAGATCCTGTAGATCCTAGTGACATAATGATATTACTGCCCAGTAGAAGTAAAATTAGGGATGTAATCATTCGACATTTGCATAATTTAGGAATTCCTGCTCAAGCAGACCGTGAAGGAGGGCTACTTGACCGCCCCGCAGCTCATACAATAGAAGGATTGTTACAATTTATTGCACGACCCTTTTCGCGTCATCACGCCTCTTGGGTAGCAAGGTCTACTTTGATAGGATTTAATGATGCTAAATTACAAGAATATCTTTTAAATTCTAAAAAAGAAGAAAATTTACTATTTAGATTAAGAGATTTTACCATTAATGAAAGACAAAAGGAATTAGTTCAAAGATGGATAGACCTCTCTTCAGAAGGTCGTATAGTTGATTTATTGGAAGAGACAGTTGATAGATCAGATATTTTGATTTCATTTCCAGATACAGTATCTCGTCAAGATATTGAGCAAATAATAGATATTGTCAGAAATCTCTCAAATGAAGTCGGAGGAGACTCAATTATTTTAGCAGATAAAATACGTGATTTAAGAGAAAGCGGTGGGAATTCTGTGGAAGCAGTCACAATCCCTCCAAGTGATGCAGTTAGAGTTATGACTATTCACGGGTCCAAAGGACTTCAAGCAAAAGTAGTTATTCTCGCAGATTTATTTTCTGGAAGACAAACTAATATGACTATGGATGATAGAAATAGATTGATAGTAAGCCCTGAATTATTTGCAGGAAATCCAAAACCTTGGTCAAATGAGGCATCTCCATCCTCAGCATTATGGAAGCATGTTAGAAAGATACATCAGGCTCGTAAAAGTGCTGAATCAAGACGCCTTCTTTATGTTGGAGCAACAAGGGCACAACACAAACTCATCGTAGTTGGTTCTACTAAAGGAACAAAATGGGAAGATGGAGAAGGAATAATTTTCCCTTGGAAATACTCAGAATCATTACCTCAACTTGGTGAAATGTGGATCGAATCTTTACGTCAAGGTTCAGCAAAAAGAAAAGAGCAAAATTCTCCATGGCTTGATCCTTCGGATGATGTTTTAGAAGAAGTTAATATAAGAACCCGAGGAAATCGAGTATTCAATCCTAATTTGTTATTATCAAGTGGATTTTTGAGTAATTCAAATGGATTAGAAGGATTAACAATTTTACACCATCCAGACTGTTTTAAATATTCAAAGTCTAATTTTTCTTCAACCAATACTCCTCTGATTAAAATTGAAAATTTAGATAATTATGCTAAAAAATCTGTACTACAACAAAACAAGCCTTTCCCATCTCCACGAATAGATAAATTCGCAAGATTAAATATAGCTCCGAGTAGGATTCCAATTATAGAAAAATGTCCAAGAAGACACTGGTATGAAACAATAGGAGGACTGTCGCCTAAGCCAATAATGCCAATTTCCAAGAGTAATAAATCAGAAGAATTTCTAAGAGGAGTTGATTCTGCTCTTTTCGGAACAATTGTACATAGGATAATAGAGATAGGTATAGGTAATCCAGGCCCTGAAGGAGAAAATTCTACTACCCCTTTGCCAGAATCATGGATACAAAAAACAAATGACTCAATAGATAGTAATGAAATACATAATATCGTTTTTGATGAGTTATTACCTTTAGATGCAAATCGAGAAAAAACATCTGAATTAGTAAATCTAATGATTAATAAAATAAAATCCGGACCTCTTGGGAAATTATCAAGAGGTGAAATATTTGACGGCCATAGAGTCGAAGGTCTGAGGACTGAAATGCCATTTAATATTACAAAAACAATTCAATTGAACAGCTTAATACGCAGTCGATGGACTCCTGACGGATATGAACCACTATCTAAAATTGAGTTTGCAAATGTCGAAATGAGTGGTTTAATTGATCTTGTCCTTTGTACTGTAAATAATGGAGAGTCAAATATTAGACCAATTGACATCAAGACAGAAGAAGCAAAGAAGTTATTCTATGACTCAAATGATGGATTATTTGAGGCATCAGGAGAAATTAATACTCAGCCAAACTGTCAAGCAGAAATAGATATACTAATGGAACATAGGATGCAGCAAGCTCTTTACTATTCAGCACTACAATCATTAGAAAATGAAAGATCAAAATCTGGATATCCTTCAAGAAAAGTACTCTCTCCAGCAATTTTGGTAGGAGTTACTGGAAGAATGGTAGTGTATCCAGATGAGATGCTAGCAAACGCATTAAATGATCTAGAAGAAAACTTATCATTAGCAGCTGAAATGTCATTAGGCTCTAATGCTCTACTTTCTAACTACCCTCGTTTGAGTAATGACCAATCTCAAATATGTGAAAAATGTCCTTTTAGCCAAGGAGAATTACCAATATGTGGCCCTCTAAATTAACTAATTAATCGAAGAATACATTTGCATGGTAGTGGACAGAGTGTCATGGCTCTTGACCTCGATGCATTGATGAAACGTAGTGATGAATTATGGGAAGAGTCAATCTTACCTAGTTTGAAAGAACTCATTGAAATAGAAGCACTTTCTCCGTCATTTGAACCAAATTGGGCTGAAAAAGGAGAATTAGATGCAACAATCAATCTATTTTGTTCATGGTTAGATAATCAAAATATTTCTGGAATGTCATATGAAATACACAAAATAGCAGACAAGACTCCTGTTCTATTGGTTAATGTTGAAGGGACAGGTCCTGGGGAGGTTATTTTTTACTCTCATTTAGATAAGCAGCCTTCCAAACCAGAATTATGGTCTGAAGGATTACATCCTTTGAAAGGTGTTAGGAGAGAACCATGGTTATTTGGTAGAGGTGCATTAGATGATGGTTATGGGGGCTACCTTTGTGTTACTGCCTTAAGGATGCTACAAGAATCTAAAACTCCTCATCCAACATGTAAATTTCTAATTGAAACATGTGAGGAATCTGGTTCTTTTGACCTTCCTCCTTATCTTGATCAATTAACGGATCAACTAGGAACTCCAGACTTAGTTGTAGTACTGGATAGTGGAGGTCCTGATTATGATCATATTTGGACAACTGAGGCATTAAGGGGTCTAGTATCAGGTACACTTTCTGTAAAGGTTTCTCATGAAGGAGTACATTCAGGAATGTCAGGAGGAACTATTCCATCCTCTTTTAGAATACAAAGAATCCTTCTAGATAGGATTGAAGATTCAGCAACCGGCGAGATTCTAATCCCTGAGATGCACACTACAATATCGAATACTATTCGTGAGCAAGCAGTAGCTCTCGCAGAAGTTATTGGTAATTCAATATGGGAAACACTGCCCGTTGTAGATACATTGATTTCAGAATCGGAATCTGTTGAAGAAAGTTTACTTGATGTTAATTGGAGGCCAGCTTTAGGAATAATAGGTGCCGATGGAATGCCTTCAGTACAAAATGCTGGTAATGTTCTACGCACAAATACTGACTTAAAATTAAGTTTTAGAATACCTCCGGGCATAAGCTCTATTGTGGTTGAAAAAATAATTAAACAACGTTTAGAAGAAAACCCTCCCTTTGGCGCAGAGGTTAACTTCACTCTTGATCCATCAGCTGATGGTTTCCATGCCCCTCCTTTGGAAGGGGAATTACTACAATCATTGCATGATTCTTCTATGCATATTACTGGTTTACCTCCATTAGCAACATGGGTTGGTGGAACTATTCCTTTCATGGCTATGATGCAGAATAAATATCCTGATGCTAAATTTTTGTGTACAGGTACCGGAGGCCCGGGCAATAATGCCCATGGCCCCGATGAAAAACTACACATCCCATCTTCCAAAAGACTAACTGCAGTTCTTTCAGCAACAATCGCGGCATTATCAAGTTGAAACTGTATTTTTTGACGCATAAAAGAGGTTAATTCCGCCGATGTTAAATCAGATGTGGCTGTGGAACATATCGAGATAGACATGAACGAAGGCGAAAATGGAATCGGTTTCCCTGAACCAAACGCTCCATCCTCAGTAAATTTAGAAGAGGAGTTAAGAATAGCAAATGATCGATTAGAAAAATTATATACTGCATATAATGAATCATCGAAGCTAAATGAAGAATTACAAGCAATTATCGAAGTCTTAGAAAAAGAAGCTGTAAACAGTGAAATTGAGAAAGAAGGAATCCAAGCACTTTTAGATGAGAAAGATGAACGTCTAAGAGCAATGGAATTAGATCGTGCTAAGGCAAATAAAACAATAGAACATCTTGAACCAAAACTAGAGAAAACAGAAGAAATGTATTCCAGAGAAAAAGCAAGATTAGGGCGCGTCTTCGAAGTAGCCGAAGAATTAGATGAGGCGTTACAAACAGCAACAACTGAAATGTCTGCAAGAGACGATTGGTATGTTCAACATATGCAATTATTTGAAAATCTCAGTGAAGCTATCCAAACTAGATATGAGATGATAGACAGTGCCGTCCAAGCAATGGCTGAATTCCGTCAAAAGCAAGATACATTCAAAGATCGTATGAACGAAGCTCTTGATGCAGTTAAAGAACAAATCGTAGAAGACAGTACTGAAGATGAAGAAAAAACTGATGAATAACTATTCTGGTTTTGAACCATCTGCTAGGCGAATACATTTGGCCGGTAATCCTCCCCAAACTTCTCCTGCAGGAACATTAGTCCATTTAGGAACTACAGCCCTTGATGCTATTACAGCACCTTCTCCGATTGTACAGCCTGGTTGAATTATTGATTCTGTTCCAATAAGTGCATCATTTCCAATAACTACTGGCGCCATTACCAATTCTCCCTTTTCAGTTAGATGTGCATTAATGACTGCTTTACCACCGATAACAACTCTTTCACCAATAGTGACTGATCCACAGTCATTAACATTTGGAGAGTTTATTTGTGCACCTAAGCCAATTTTTGCTCCTGATAATCTGTAATATGTATTTCCAATAAAAGAAGGGACAAGATTAGGTAAGAAAAATAACGCAGCTTTATGAAAAATCATCGACCAAGCCCATTGAATTGTGATAAATGATTGCAGCGGATATCTTCCGGGGGCTATTCTCGGTCTAGTTATTCCCGCCATTATACCGCAAACCATTACCAAGCTAATCCCCCATGTCATGACAAATAATCCAAGAGAAATCCCAATCCCAACTAATTCAATAAGGTAACTTTCAGGGTCAGAGGTTGAAATTTCATATCCATAATTAAATAATGCTAAAGCAGGAACCGCAGTTATCCCAATTATTATGCCAAATATAGGTATTACAAGCGCTGTAAGAAAATTTTGAATAATAATAAATGACTTCATTGGTACACCTGTATTAAGATCGTGAGAGTATCTAAACATGATGTTTCGGGATAAAATAGCTATATCTATGAAAAAATATTATTCTTTATCAATCCATTTACTTACGGCAGTATCAAGACTAAATGTCCTACGCATTAACTATGGCTCAAGCATCTGGCTTACTTGGTGATGGTAAAAAAGCCATTAAAATCCATCATTTAGTAAAAGCTCCAGAAAATACTCCCCACTCTATATCAAGGCGAGAATCATGGGATGCAGACAAACCAGCTATTGTTTACAAAACTCCAGAAAATTTGCCAGATGGAACTCCTTGTACAGCCGCTACCGTTATTCTCAGAACCAAAGGTTGTGTATGGTGGTGGAAATCTGGTTGTACTTTTTGTGGTTACTTTAATGATGTAAGAGATGATGTTACATCTGCAAATCTTTTTGCTCAATGGGAAGAGGCAAAACGTCAAACAAATGATTTCGATGGTTGTGAAATGATTAAGGTTTATACTTCTGGAACCTTTTTTGAAGATCAAGAAATCCCAATAGATTTCCAAGAATCAGTCTTAAATGAAACTCATGAAAGAAAACTACACTTAGTTGTAGAGGCTCAAGCACAGTTATGTTATCCAGAAAAAATTGCTTGGTTGGCTAAAAAGCACCCAGGTTGTACAATAGCATTAGGTCTTGAGGCATATGACGATACTGTACTTAGATTTCATGTGAATAAGGGATTTTCTACGAAACAGTGGCATAAAGCTGTAGATTTACTCAGAGAAAATAATCTTAGAGTAAAGACTTATTTAATTTTCAAACCTCCTTTCATGTCAGAGGGCGACGCACTAAGGCACACAATAAAATGGGTAAAGCAAGTAGCTCCTCTTTCCGATGAGGTATCAATCAATCCAATGAATATCCAAAGGAGTACAATTGTGGATAGATTATTCAGAAACAGAGAATTTAGGCCTCCTTGGCTGTGGTCATTAGTAGAAATGATTGAAAAAACTCATTCAGAAATTTCAAAGTTACAATGTCGCACAATAGTACACCCAACTGCTGGAGGCAGGATAAGAGGTGCTCATAATTGTGGTTCCTGTGATGAAGATATTGTTTCTGCAATAGAAAGATATTCTGTATCTGGTAGTTTAGAAGAGTTTTCAGGTATTGATTGTGCCTGTAAAAAAGTATGGAGTGCAGAAATATATAATGATAATAATCTTCCAATTTCTCTTGGTTCTGGGCTTGATCGTAGATCTTCCAGGGTCGACACAGTTCGTGCTCCATGAGCCAAAGCAACCTCATCTTTTTCCTAACGCTTAAGGGGCAATCTTCGGTGGTCAGGTATGTCCTACACGGTGGGATGCATGTGGTGTCGATATGTCTAATGACGGTTCAGGTAAAATAGGTCAGTTTCTGCAAGGTGAGAAGGAACCTTCTTCTTCATGGGTAATATTAGTAATTGGGGTTGCATCAGCACTAATTTTCTTGGTGATATATAACATACTATATCCTGGCCAAGATTTACCAGTTCTTTCTTCTCTTTTACCAATGTTTGAGGGAGTATTCGATTCAGGAATTTGGTTCTTCATATTAGGTGCAATGATTGGAGCTTTCGCTATATTGGGCACTATTCTTACAGAGGCAACTATTGAATGAGGTTATAATATGGATACAATATTATCAACTTTAGTTATTTTTTGGGCTTTAACAATTATTTCATATATTATGATTCAAAGAGGCATTGGTGTTTTTGGCGAAGTAATCCGTGGTATTACTATGTTCATGCTAGAAAAGGCATTAGGTCCAGGTTCAGACCTTGTTGAGGGCAGAAAAGGATCTGGAGCAAAGGTTTGGATAATTCAAGGCATGGTTTGGCTGTTCGTTTCAGCAACTCTAACTTTCATAGGATTATGGCTTGCTCATGACCCACATGCTTTGCATAGTTTGGAGGCTTGGGGATATAATGCCCTTTCATCAGAGTTATTCTATGCAAGTAAATTTGCAGCATTATTTGGTGCAGTAGGGATGTTCATAATTGGTTCAGGATTACATATTCTTCCTAGTTTATTAGGAGTAGATTTAGCAAGTGAGAAAAATGCTGTTCTAACTTCATTTGTTTGGACTATATCGGTAATAATTTTAATAATTGGTTCCCAAAGTCATGAAATATTCGGATTAGACATAATATTAATTGGTACAGCAGTAAATCTACTCGTTTCGATAGCCGTTACTGCTAATCAACTTCTAACTAAAGCCAATTCAAATGCAACATTGGCAACACCAGGATGGCTAATCATTTTTGGATTAATAGGACCTCCACTTGCTATCATTTCAATTCTTATTAGTGGTGCTTATAATGAAGGTATTGGACATTGGTTGATATACCATTTGCTTGGAGCAACTTTCTTCTTCTCATCAATAGCCGGAATATCTCTTTATTCAGCTAGTTTTGGTTCAGGAAATGCATTATGGTCAAGAACTGTTGCAGGTGTAGTAATTGTTGGAACACTATTTACAATAAATCCAATTGGAGACGTCGACCCAAAAATGGCGGTAGATATGCTAGGCTTATCAGCAGCAGATCTTACTATTACACATCAAGATAATGTCATTGGATCATTCTTAATGGCCCTCGCTGCAATTCCAATAATAGCCCTATCATCAAATATACTAATCACACTTCGTGGTACAGATGCCTTTGTAGAAAATCCAGACTTAGCAGGAATCCCAGAGATTAATTTTGGTGCTTGGATGTTACTTCCATTAGGAATAGGTTCACTATTTGTGCAAACGGATTATTTAAGTGGAACAAATGAATTGACGGGGATTTCTAATATAATCCAATTAATGGCTATATGGTTAATTTTTATACCACTTACTCTAGGTGCTGCCTTACAAGTATTACCTTCAGCTAGTGGCCGTTATCCCCTTTCACAGAATAGAGCTAGGTTAGCATTTTGGATGCTTTCAGGTGGAGCAGTTTTGGGACTTATTCTTACATTAATATCAGATGTCACTGACCTTGCACTAGCTGACGCACTTGTAGAAGATCCTAGTTCATTATCCCATACCATGAGGAAGGCAGGATCAGTAATTTTCTATGGTACTGTTTTGGGAGCTATATTCCACTCTACAAATATGATTAGTGGACTTTACAGAGGAGGAACAATAAAATCACAAGTGAGATTATCAGAAACAACATTTGCTCCTACTTCTTATCCTTTAACATCAACTACTTCTATTCGTAAAATTTTAGCAACAGGAGCAGTCTTAGATACCGAAATAGTCCCAACATTCGAAAGTAATGAAACTGGTAAACCCACTCTACTTCATACTGAAGAAGAATAATGTCTATTTAACGGTCATAGTATGCGCATTGGATTAGTCGGAAAACCAAATGTTGGAAAATCAACGTCATTTTCTGCTTTAACCGAAAAGCCTGTAGAAATAGCTAATTATCCCTTTACTACTATTGATCCAAATGTTGGAATAGCTTGGTTACCTTTACCGGATCCTTGTGCATGCTCTCAATTGAGAATAAAAAGAGAAAAAGAAGGAAAATTGATTAATGAAATTAATGATGATAGAAAAGGAAGTATCTGTTCTCCTAATTCCGGATCTTGTATCAGCTTTACTAGATTTGTTCCAATCACTCTGATTGATGTAGCTGGACTTGTACCAGGTGCACACGAAGGAAGGGGAAGGGGAAATCAGTTTCTTTCAGATTTAGCAAGATGTGATGCATTAATACAAATTGTAGATGCATCCGGTTCAACAGATATCGAAGGTAATCCTATTGGATCTAATGGATCAACACCATTGGAAGAACATGATTTCTTACTTAAAGAATTAGATGCTTGGATAACTGGAATAATTAGCTCTGGTTGGCAACGTGGTGCCAGGAGAGTACAATCAGAAGGTGAAAAAGCAATATCTCTATATTTATTAGATCAGTTATCAGGTATTGGAGTTAAAGAAATACATGTTTTATCAGGATTAGCAGCCGTCCATGAAAAGTTTCCAAACGCAGGAGTTCCTTGGAATTGGGGTGAAGAAGAACTTACTACTATTTCATCAACAATACGTTCAGAACTTTTTCCTATATCTGTTGCGGCAAATAAAGCTGATTCTACATCTCAAGAAACATGGCTAGAAATTAAGGAAGTTGTAAAGAAAAATGGAGGAATAGTTGTCCCAACCAGTGCGGAAGCCGAATTAGCACTTAGGCGAGCCTCACGTTCCGGTTTGATAAATCACATTCCCGGTGAATCAAATTTTGAAATAACTCAAAACGGAGAAGAAAAATTATCTGATGCACAAAGAAAGGGATTAATATCAATTGGAAAGACTTTGGATGCTTGGGAAGGTGGAGGATTGATTGGCTTATTATCAGATGTTGTTTTTGGAATTCTAGATCAAAAAGTTGCATATCCTGTCCAGGATGAATCAAATTGGGTTGATGGTGAAGGCAATATTCTTCCAGATGCAATCTTAGTTCCCGAAGGAACCACTGCAAAAGGCTTGGCCTATGCAGTTCATTCAGACCTTGGAGACGGATTCATCCGAGCAGTCGATGCTCGTAGTTCAAGAGTAATCGGGGCAGAATATGAAATAAAAAATGGTGATGTCATTCGAATACATGCAAAAAAATAATTTCCCTATTCGACAAATTTACCGGAATCTGACCTATTAAGTGAAGTTAATGCTCCTCCACCGATTAATATTAATCCACAAATTGCATCTAAGCCCATTTGGGCAATGAATTGAAAAATACTTTGCGTCTTTACTAAAATGATTATAGTAATTACAAGAATTGAAATCAATATCCCTATAATTAAAAATTTTAATAATTTATTTTCAACTTCATCATCGCCCCACCATTTGGTATGTTCAAGACCTCCTCCTAGTTTAGATTTCAAAGTCACAAAAGCATCACCCATAATCATTTTTTTAGTTTCAATTTTTTTACTATTATCCCAATGTTCTAACTCATTTTTCTTCACTGCATATTGTACAAACTCATCTTCATCTACTCCTAAATCTACAATCCAATATTTTTTTGCTTTCTTGAGTAGAATTAGCATTTCATCTATTTCCTTTGAACTTATTTCATACTTTTTCCCATCAATATTATATCTAATATTTGACTCACTAGATTTTTCTTCAGAATCAATTTTTTCTATTGGCTTATATGTTTCTTTATGCTTATAGCAATATCCAAGATTTCGATATTCCATTGTCCTGCAGTTTATTGCAGCACATCTTCGTTGATTCACAGATAATGACATACTATTTACACTATCAAACTATTGCCGGATATTATTTTAATATATATCAACTGCAACATCTTATGGATAGAAGTATTGAAGATGCTGAAATTCTTTCCATTGTAGATAAAAATGATATCGTTATAGGTGAAAGAAGACGCGATGAAATCCATAATTTAAACCTATTACATCGTTCAATCCATGTTTTAATTTTTAATTCAGCCGGAGAAATATTTCTTCAACAAAGAGGATTACTGAAGCGAGAAGGCCCCGGTCTTTGGGCTTCCTCTGTGTCGGGGCACGTCGATGCTGGAGAATCATACGACGTTGCATGCTTACGAGAAATAGAGGAAGAAGTTCAAATAAAAATCACCAAAGTTCCTAAAAAATTATTCAAACTGTCTCCATCTAAGTTAACTGCAAATGAATTTAGTTGGGTTTATTATTTAGAAACAGATAAGAAATTAATCCCTAATTTATCAGAAATAGAAAGAGGACAATGGCATTCTAAACATTCCCTAAATGATTTCATCACTAGTAATCCAGAGGAGGTTGCAGACTTATTTATCCACATATGGGAAAAATATTGCAATTTGATATAGTATTCTTAATTCATTATCTCTATTACAGGTTCTACAATAACTGTATAGGATACAATGGTCCATACAATCTCATAATCTTCATCAGAATCTACGATATCTCCAACTATTGGTGCTGGTGGTGAAATGATATCAGCAGTTACTGTTGCAGCCCAAACTCCTCTTCCAAATCCATTATCTGTCCATTGATTAAGTATTTCTTGTTCGGTAGTATCGCTTTGTGTAATATTGTCTCCAGTATAATTAGACGTTATATCCCATCTCATAGTTATTCCAGAATTGCCTCCGCCATTACAAGTTCCTTCCTCACTTTGATCTTCGAAATCTCCCTGATTAACTCCACTGACATCACTAACTACTTCCATTCCATCGGTAAAACCAGGTCCTGGATCATCATTATCCATACAAGATATTGATAATTCAACATATGCAATATTTGTTTCACTTACTACATCAAAGAACGTATCATATGCCTCATCATCTGCTAGATTAATAGTTTCAGATAGGGTTTCTGTTGTCTCTTCAAATGATACCATCCACTCCCCTTTAATGCCATTTCCACTGCCTAACATTTCATCATCAATTAATGAAGGAATTATGGCAAAATATGAAGGAAATGCAATCATGAATATGATACTCCACATCAGCATGGTTCTCTTTCGAGAAGTATTCACTAAGTCTTCAAAGTCCATTGTATTACATTATCCGGTTAGGTCACTCGCATTTCAAATCCTCTGTTGCCAGTGCAAGTATTACTAAAAATCAGATTTCATATCCCATTTTGTTATATCTATTCCTTCTTTTTTTAACTGAGATCTTGATTTATAAAATTCTGGTTGAAAATATCCAATCATAGATCTTTCTCCAAAACTCCATTTCCAAGGACATCTCTCAAATCTTGAAACCCATTGATTTAGAATTTTAATCCATATTTCTCCATCAATTTCAATAGGAATTTCAAATGATACTTTAGTTATTTTTCCAGCTGAACCAGGAGTATGTGACCACACCCTCATCGAGAATCCTTTTGCTTCTCCATCTTCTACAGTTATTCCCAATACTCTTGCCATTTTACTTATCGGCATTACTATGGCCCATCTATTAACCATTTTAGCTTCTTCAAGCCTACGCATTTTCCAATTATTATGCTCTCCGATTTCTCTAATTGCTCTTATAGCATCAGTAGGTGTTACACTGACGGGTATTTCGACCAATCGACTCGACATCATCAAGAATCCCTCTAGGCCCTCGCCCATAGAGTCATCGCGTATCGTTAATTATCGCTTTTACTTATCCGAAGAGAGAACCGAGACCTTCGAAACCACCGGCTTCTTCCTCAGGTTCTTCTTCTGCAGCTGCGGCAGGAGCTTCAGCAGCATCTCCGCTACCAGAGGCAGCAGGTGCAGCAGCAGAAGCAGCAGGTGCAGCTATAGCAGTAGCCATAGCTTCACCGATATCAACAGTTCCAAGAGATGCAACAAGAGCTTTTACACGGCCCTTATCAGCATCCACGCCAGCAGCAGTTAATACTCCGCTAACACTTTTTTCGTCAATTTCCTTTTCAGCAGAGTGCAGTAACATTGCAGCATATACATATTCCATTTTTTTCACCTTTTTTTTTTAACCGAAGAGATCGCCAAGTCCACCGAACCCAGCTTCTTCCTCTTCCTCTTCTTCCTCTTCAGCTGCAGAAGTTCCTGCATCCGCTTCAGTCGTTTCCGAGGCTACGACAACAGCACTTGAAACAGCACCTAGTGCTGCTGTCAATCCTTCATCAAGTGCCGAGGAATCTAATTGGCTCGCAAGAGCCATCATGCGCGCATTCGCACGCATTACAAATAATTCTGCAGTTTTATCATTTACAATACCAGCTTCAACTGCCACTGATAATGCATCACTGCTAGCTTTAGCCAGTAATACTGGTGTAGTTGCCATAGAGAACCAATGTGCATTACATGCTAAGTTAAATGCTCGCGATGTTGCAACAGAGATATCATCTCTAAATCCATCTAAGTCAAGATCTAAATCATCTGCAGGTAATAATAATCCTTCTTCCATAGCTCCAATTAAAATAAGTCCTATTTCAATAGGATTTATTCCAAGTTTAGCTAACATCATACCTAAATCAGCAGACATTGGCTCTCCAGCAGAAACAACCTTCG
This sequence comes from Candidatus Thalassarchaeaceae archaeon, assembly GCA_943841885.1. Taxonomy (GTDB): domain Archaea; phylum Thermoplasmatota; class Poseidoniia; order Poseidoniales; family Thalassarchaeaceae; genus MGIIb-O3. Next base: position 50,658 of record CALSZZ010000001.1, read on the forward strand.
TTTCTTTAGGAATTGCTATCTTACCTTTATCTATCTTTGCAGGGATTCCTACAGCATTGAATTCTCCAACTAGAGGACCAGGTGCAAATTCTGTCGGACCTGCCGGAACAATAATATCTTCAGGAGCCAACTCTCCTTCTTTTGCAGCACGGCCCTGACGTGTTTTCTTTAATTCGTCAAATAATTGATATGCATTCAGACTTTCACTATGAACAATACAAGGCTGTGCAGCACCTTCAAACAGTACTTCTAACTCATCAGCAGATCGTCCAGATTGTATCCAAGCAAGTCTAATTAATGTCTTCTTTGCCATAGTCATAGTGACAACACCCTTTAGTGAGCTGCGCATATCTAGCATATTCTTTGCAGGAACTCCTCCAATGTCAATAATCCCAACAACTCCTGGACCGTTAATGATCTCTGCAAGCTCACTGACCCTACCTTCTTTCCAAGATGCTACTTTAGGAATCATGAGTTAGCAACCTCCACTTTAATTGAAGGTCCCATAGACGTTTTAATGTAACAAGTTCTGATATTTTTATCTCCACGATCTAATCTACCAATTACTCTCTTCCATATTGCCAGAGCATTAGCCGTTAATTCCTCATTAGATTGTTTACGAGTTCCTATTGCAGTGTGAAATGTAATTTTATCTCTGGAACGAACTACTGCAGTATCTTTCAATCCTCCAGCTATCATTGCTGGATCGACTGGCGGAGGCACAGGTCTAGGCATTTTTCCACGTGGTCCAAGAACTACTCCGAGAAATCTACCTACAGTTCCCATATGTGGAATTTCGGACAAAAAGAAATCATATTTATTGGCCATTTTTCTAGCTGCTTGACGCTTACCACCCAAATCTTCAATTGTTGATGGATCAATAATTTCTAACCCAGCAGCTCTAGCTTTTGCTGCCATTTCACCTCCAGCAAACATTGCAATTTTTGGCTCCTTTCCTCTTCCAGAAGGAAGTCTTACTTCTTCTTGAATTCTGTTAGCTGGATTTTTCAAATCAATATCTTTCAAAGTGAAAGACATCTCTAAAGTCTCTATGAAATTTCGTTCTGGAGCACCTTCTAGTGCTTTTTGAATTGCTGTCTGTAAATTATTTTCCATTATCTCACCTCTGCGGTCAACGAAGTTTCCTTCTACCGCAATTCGTGTTTGATTCAACTAAAATGCTCGCTAAATCTCCCCTCACTCATTGCACTCAATGCTTCCTTTGGTCGCATTCCTTCTACACTAACTCTCATAGATACACACGTTCCCATTACTTCACGACATCTCGCATACAGAGTAGAACCAGTCAAACGATCCTTTTGTTTCTCTGCTATTTGCTTAACTTGATCCATTGTCAAGTTTTCAGTAGAAGCTTCCCAAGACCCATTACACTTCTTAACGCCAAGTGTCTGATTCACCACATGGGGTGTTTCATTTCTATCTGACATCCGTGTAATCTCCTGTATTTGTGTCTCGCCGACCTACTTACCCTATTTGATATTGATGTTGAACAAATTTATCCATTTCTCCGTGTTATTCAACTCTTTGTGTAACTCTAACTTGATCTGCTCTAACAGTTAATGCAACAGGAACAGCAGCTTCGAATAACTCAACCGTGACTTCTTCTTTCGATTCAGTAACACGTATTACACGTGCATTTTGACCCCTAAATGCTCCTCCAACAATTTCACACAGGCTACCTTCTTCAATTCCAGAGGTTGCAGCCTTGGGCTCCAAGTAAGGCAATACATCTTCAAGTGGTGATTCACCTGGTAATACCTTTCTACAATTCTTAAGTGGAGTAACTCCAATTCCCACTCTTCCAATTAACTTTTCAACATGATGTAAAGCAGACGCTTCGACAAAAATATATCCTCTCATAAAATGCGGATTTAGTACTCCAAATATTTCGTCTTGAATATCTAGTAATGAACCAGTTCCAGAAAGTCTTGCTCTAATTTCTTTAGCAACATTTTGCTCTTGACCTATTGAAGTTTTTAGAATGTAGAGATAAGATGCAACATCTCCATACATTTCTGTTAGCTTAGGTGTTGAATATTCTTTTTCTTTGATTCTTCCAGGATCTACCCATTCACTATTTTTGTATAGTGTACCTGGAACTACATTATCTGTTTTACATATACATAGAATGGGAGTAACATCATTTAATCTATTACCGTATTCTAAACCACGTGCAGTACCTGTACGTACGAATTCAAAATCATCTTGTGATATTCCTGTGCACTCTTCAATTCTTTTTGCAACGGAATCTAAGTCTTCAGGATTTCCTAATCCATAAATTCCATCCCATGCTCCTGGAAAATCAGAAACCCCGTCAGCCCTTTGCATTAGGAGTACTTTTTCTTCATTTCTTAAATAAACTGTAAATGACTCAGACATATTTTACACCTCATGCTCCTGTTAACCAATCAAAAAATACTGGAAAAACGTTATTCATCATTGCTTGAACTACGAAACCAAATAATCCTAAAATGAACATACCAATTCCGCAAACAATCATGGTTTGTCTGAATTGAGCTTTTGTTGGCTTACGTGCCATCTTCAAGATTCTTGCATATGAGCCGGTTTGTAAACTCCTAACTCTACTCTCGATATCGTCCTGAACATCTTGGACTTTCTCTTCGAATTTACTAACTTTGGAATTTTCGACACTCATCGTTCTCCCTCAAATCGGCCAAGCGTCCAACCAATTCCATTTAAGGGCGACGGGAAGGAACGTCCAATGGATAATGTATAATTAACCAAAATTAAGAGATAAACTCAACAGTTCTACCACGTAAATTTCTCATTTGAGTATGCATAGAAGCGCCATGTATTTGGTCACTTTTTACACCTGTTAAAACTAACAGAACTCTGATATTATTACCCAATGACTCATCTGTTGTAACTCCCCAAATAATTTTGGCATAAGTATTTATTTTCTTACGAATTATATCTGCACATTTTTCTGCTTCTCCAAGAGTTAAACCAGGGCCTCCAACTACGTTTATCAAAGCGCCTCTAGCATCTGAAATATCCATATCAAGTAGTGGATTTTCTATGGCCTCATTTGTTGCAATTTCTGATGTTTCGCCTTCGCCAAGGCCAATAACGCCAATTCCTCCTCCATTACTAAGGACAGATTTCAAATCTTGAAAATCAAGATTAACAATCCCCTCTCTAGATATCATTTCTGATACTCCGGATATGCTACTTACTAATAGCTCATCAGCAACACGGAATGCAGCATCTAAAGGTAGTTGTTTAACGGCATCAATTTCTAGTAATCTTTCATTAGGAAGTACAATTACAGTATCTGCAGTTTCTTTCAATCTCTCCAATCCCCAATCAGCATTTTGTTTCCTAAGTGATCCTTCTGATATGAATGGATAACTGACTACAGCAATAGTTAGAGCACCCGCTTGCTTAGCTAATCGGGATATTACAGGGGCGGATCCTGTGCCTGATCCGCCCCCAAGCCCTGCGGTTATGAACGCAAGGTCACAGCCTTCGACTTCAGCCTTCAATATTCTTTCAGACTCATATGCTGCTTGTTCTCCCTTTTCTGGATCGCCACCTGCCCCCCTGCCACGGGCTGTGCGACCAATTAGAATTTTATTTTCTACAGCAACTTTCAACAAATGCTGTGCATCTGTATTTATTGCCATACCTCTGACGTATTCATCATCAAATAATGATTCAGCCTCTAATCTTGCAACTGCATTACTTCCAGCACCTCCACATCCAAAGACTCTAATCTTTGGTTGCAAGGATTTTAGTAAATCTTGAAGGTTCAAATCTTCTACAGGCTCAGATTCATCCTGAGCCGCAATTTCGTCCTCTTGAAGCTCGAGAACTCTATCGATAAGATGCTTCACGAAGTAAGAGGGACATTAGGAAGAGCATAACTATTGCCCTACTAAAGCAAGGTCAGAAGTACATTTCTAGATGTATCAAACTTTACCGTCTAGCCTAGTAATCCTTTACGAGTTTTCAAGAATCTTATTATGAATGTGTAAATTCCACCCCATGCAGAAAATGCAATTGCAAACGTTATCCCATTGAGTTCTGAGTTTCCTAAAATAATCCAATTAAAATATTCATGTATTGAATCACTCGCAATACCTGCAGTATCAGTGAATGCCTGAATTGCTGCTGCCAATAGTCCAATCATTGTTATTACTAAACGATCCGCTCTGGAGAATCCTCCATATATTCTGCCTAACCCCACAGATTGTGCTTGAGTTCCCATATATGAGCCCATTAGAGTCAATAAAGCTGCTAGTGATCCAGAGCCCATATCATCTACAAAAGCCACATTCATTCCCAATGCTACTAGTAATCCAACATCTACTACCCGATCTATTGTATGATCAAGAAAATCACCATATGGTCCATCAGTACCTTGATGTCTTGCCAAGGCACCATCCAGTGCATCAAAAATCCCTGCAATTATAATTAGTACAATCCCACTAATAATCATCATTCCTCCGGTTTCATCAAATCCGGCTTCTGCAAGAAGAACAAAAGCAATAATTGCAATTATGAGACTAGTCCACGTAAGTACACTAGGATCAAGATTTCCAAGTCTCAATACGACAGGTACCGTTGCTTTAGTCCAGGTTTCTCTAAATTTTTCGAACATCCTTAATCCTCCATTTCAGATACCCAATCAATTACCGAGGTGGGGCTATTGGGCTTGAATCCATCTGATATCCAAAGTGAAAGAGCCATAAGTATTCGAGTGTACATTATTTTCCGAAGTATCAAACTCAGTCCAAGGGATGTCTCCTTGACGCTCATTCCATGAACTCCCTAAAATCTCCCAATCGCAGTTAGATTTTATCTTAGATTCCGAATATCCTCTTTTTAACATTCTTTTTTCTAGAATTTCAGGTAAACATCTCAAAACTACTACAGCATCACTTGGTAAATGATGTTGAAAGATGCCCATCTATAATCAATGGCTCTAATGGATTATTACTCCATTCTTCTGAAATACTTTTAATCAATGCATCTAAATCAATGGGACGTGCATTATCACTGTTGTCAACTTCACCTATACAACCATGCTCTATTGCCATTTCTTCTACAGAAATAACATGAAAACCCAATGCTTCAAACTCTTTTGCCAAGGTACTTTTACCAGTACCTGGAGTGCCAGATAAGGAAAGCCGATATGGTAATGTCACAACTCTTCGTAACTGTCGTATCTCATGAATACTACGTGTTATTAGCGCAACATTGACTTCTTATTGTGTCTGCCCATATGGTGAGGAATATCATGAGCGAGTCATATCAGGGATTAATTAAAGCAATAAATCCAAAGGAATCCAAACTTAATTTTCTACTTTTAGCGATGCCTATCTGTTGTTATTTTGCATATATATCAAAAGACGGTACCAGCGCTTTTTTTGCTTCAATGGTAGCAATAATGCCTCTAGCATTTCTCATGGGTCATGCTACTGAAGAAATCGCATTACGAACATCAGAATCTATAGGAGGTCTTTTGAATGCTACCTTTGGTAATGCTGCAGAAATAATCATTTGTGTGTTGGCTCTTTGGTCAGCATACAATGCTGGAGTAAATTCAGAAACTGCCGAGGTGATGATTCACATTGTTCAAGCGAGTCTAATTGGAAGTATTCTGGGAAATTTACTACTTGTAATGGGGTTAGCGTTTATTTGGGGGGAATTCATTACAAAGAACAATCATTCAATGAAACACAATTCGGTTCTAATAGCTCTCTTTTACTTCTTTCAGTCATCACATTAGTTGTACCAACTGTTTACCATCTTACCGTTTCAGGAGATGCTGGAGACACAGGAGTAACCGATCTTTCTAGAGCTGCAGCAATAATTCTACTTACAATTTACATGCTCTTTTTACTATTCCAGCTTAGGACACATTCAGAATTATTTGCAACTGATGGTACTCATGAACATGAAGAATCCTCTATGTCAATGAGAGAAGCAATTATCCTTCTAGTTGTATCTACTATTCTTGTTTCGTGGATGGCTGAGATTCTAGTACATTCCCTAGAAGAAGCAGCTGATGATGTCAATATGTCTCATTTATTTATCGGAGTCATTCTCTTGCCAATGTTTGGTAATGCTGCTGAACATTTTACAGCAGTTTCTGTAGCTGCAAAAAATAAAATGGATCTTTCTTTTGCCATTGCAATAGGATCTAGTACTCAAATAGCGGTTTTTGTAGCACCTTTGATGGTAATAATTGCATGGGCATTAGGATTACCATTAACTTTTGAATTTGGCTTATTAGAAACAGTTGCAGCTTTTCTAGCCGTATTGATAGCAAATGCAATAGCTTCTGATGGTAAATCTAATTGGCTAGAAGGGGCAATGTTATTGGGAACTTATGCAGTTTTAGCACTAGCATTTTGGTTCCATCCATGAAAATTGTTTAGAATCTCTTACCTCAGTATTGATATTCAAGCACCCAATGCGATAGGTCAGAGGTAAGATAGTATGACAGATACAGAACTAACCAATGATAACATACCAACAATCGAAGCAAGCGCACATTGTGATGGACCATGTGGCGTTTATGATCCTGCAAGTGCACGTGTAGCAGCAGAAGCAGTTCAATCAATGACAAAGAAAATGAATACTTTAGAAGCCAACCATGGCGACTCTGGAAGCAATTCCGCAGCTTACATTAATACAATGTCAAGATATGCATCGATCAAAGAAGAAGAAGCACAAAAGTGTAAAGATGAGTTACTAGTACTATGGACTGACTTCTTTAAGCCACAACATCTTGAATCCATTCCGAACCTTCATGATACATTCTGGCAAGCTGCAAAACTATGTTCTGCTTGTAAGGCTGAAGTTTCAGAACAACATGCACAAGAATTAATGGATGCAGTAGAAGTAATTCACAACATGTTTTGGTCCGCAAAAGGCCGTGAAGTACCTTGGATTCGCGCTTCTTAAACGTAGTCGTCAAAGGCGACTCGATGTGGCCCACATTAGTTGATGGCTCTACAGTAATGTTTGAGAAAGTTGAAGATGCATCGCCTGAAGTTGGACAAATCGTTCTGGCAAAACACCCTTTAAAAAAAGATACTATTATCATCAAACGTATCCAATCTATAAATAATAATAGGGTATTTTTAGTTGGAGATAATCCAGATCCTACGGCGAGTGAAGATAGTCATAATTTTGGAATGATAGATGTTTCAAATATACTGGCAAATATATATTAAAATTTATATTTCTCAATTACCACTCATGATAGGGCATAGATTTTAGTGTTACATGCTCCACAAATATGATATTGGAGGAATTATTCATGGATTTTATTTTTAACAAAAAATCTATTTCGTTTTTCTTGGTCGTTTTATTCATAGGAATCCCATTATTGGGATTAATAACTTCAGATTTAAATCAATCACCACAAGAACTATCTGAATCTCAAAACCCCAAAAATACCTATGAATCAACCTTGGGAGCAGTCAATATCCTGGGTGAATCTTATGTCAATGTGGCAGGATTTCAAGAAGGCTCAATCTATACTCATTCTACTTTAGCTGCAGGAGCGTCTCATACATGTGCAATACTTGATGATGGGTCTGTAAGTTGTTGGGGAACAATGAGCTATGGTCAACTTGGAGATGGAACTACTACTGATAGAAATACACCTACTCAAACATCTAGTTTAGGAACAGATAGAACTGCAGTTGCAATAACTGCAGGAATTCATCACACATGTGCAATTCTTGATGATGGATCTGTAAGTTGTTGGGGAAACAATGCATATGGTCAACTTGGAGATGGAACTACTACTGATAGAAATACACCTACTCAAACATCTAGTTTAGGAACAGATAGAACTGCAGTTGCAATAACTGCAGGAGATTATCACACATGTGCAATTCTTGATGATGGATCTGTAAGTTGTTGGGGAAACAATGGCATGGTCAACTTGGAGATGGAACTACTACTAATAGAAATACACCTACTCAAACATCTAGTTTAGGAACAGATAGAACTGCAGTTGCAATAACTGCAGGAGATTATCACACATGTGCAATTCTTGATGATGGATCTGTAAGTTGTTGGGGATACAATGGCTATGGTCAACTTGGAGATGGAACTACTACTGATAGAAATACACCTACTCAAACATCTAGTTTAGGAACAGATAGAACTGCAGTTGCAATAACTGCAGGAGATTATCATACATGTGCAATTCTTGATGATGGATCTGTAAGTTGTTGGGGAAAGAATTACTATGGGCAACTTGGAGATGGAACTACTACTGATAGAAATACACCTACTCAAACATCTAGTTTAGGAACAGATAGAACTGCAGTTGCAATATCTGCAGGAAGATATCACACATGTGCAGTTCTTGATGATGGGTCTGTAAGTTGTTGGGGGCTCGGTTACTATGGCGCACTTGGAGATGGATCTAACACTGATCGAACTGCACCTACTCAAACATCTAGTTTAGGGACAGATAGAACTGCAGTTGCAATATCTGCAGGAGATATCACACATGTGCAGTAATCTTTACCGAGGAAAATTCTGGAGAATATTATGGAGCAGAATTAAAATGTTGGGGATACAATGCACGTGGTCAACTTGGAGATGGAACTACTACTAATAGAAATACACCTACTCAAACTTCTAGTTTTGGAACGGATATTTATCAAGATACAATATCGGTAGGAAGATGGCACACATGTGCAATACTTGATGATGGATCTGTGAGTTGTTGGGGATACAATAACTATGGTCAGATTGGGGATGGAACTACTACTGATAGAAATACACCCACTCAAACATCTAGTTTAGGAACAGATAGAACTGCAGTTGCAATATCTGCAGGAAGATATCACACATGTGCAATTCTTGATGATGGATCTGTAAGTTGTTGGGGACGCAATGACATACGGTCAACTTGGAGATGGAACTACTACTGATAGAAATACACCTACTCAAACATCTAGTTTAGGAACGGATAGAACTGCAGTTGCAATAACTGCAGGAGAGTATCATACATGTGCAATACTTGATGATGGATCTGTAAGTTGTTGGGGACACAATGGCTATGGTCAACTTGGAGATGGAACTACTACTGATAGAAATACACCTGCTCAAACATCTAGTTTAGGAACAGATAGAACTGCAGTTGCAATAACTGCAGGAGCTTATTCATACATGTGCAATACTTGATGATGGATCTGTAAGTTGTTGGGGAAGGAATACTATGGTCAACTTGGAGATGGAACTACTACTCATAGAAATACACCTACTCAAACATCTAGTTTAGGAACAGATAGAACTGCAGTTGCAATAACTGCAGGAGACTATCATACATGTGCAATTCTTGATGATGGATCTGTAAGTTGTTGGGGATACAATAGCTATGGTCAACTTGGAGATGGAACTACTACTAATAGAAATACACCTACTCAAACATCTAGTTTAGGAACAGATAGAACTGCAGTTGCAATAACTGCAGGAGATTATCACACATGTGCAATTCTTGATGATGGATCTGTAAGTTGTTGGGGAAACAATGCGATGGTCAACTTGGAGATGGAACTACTACTAATAGAAATACACCTACTCAAACATCTAGTTTAGGAACAGATAGAACTGCAGTTGCAATAACTGCAGGAGATTATCACACATGTGCAATTCTTGATGATGGATCTGTAAGTTGTTGGGGATACAATGACTATGGTCAACTTGGAGATGGAACTACTACTGATAGAAATACACCTACTCAAACATCTAGTTTAGGAACAGATAGAACTGCCTGGAGGAATTCCAAAACTATACAAGTCTCAGAGAGAGATTATGATGGCGATGGAATCTTGAATATTTTTGATCCGTCCTATCTTACATGTGCGGCAGGAACTTATTCAAATATTTACAATCCAGGAGTATGTACTGCTGCTTCAGTAGGATATTACATTGATGCTACTGGATCATCAGGTCAAACTCCATGTGCAATAGGAACCTATCAACCAGATGCTGGTCAAACTTCTTGCTTAGATGCAGATGCAGGATATTATGTTGATTCAACCGCTCAAACAACACAAACAGAATGTGCAGCAGGAACTTACCAAGCATCTACTGGACAATCTTCCTGTACTGATGCTTCTGCAGGATATTATGTTTCCAACAACCGGTCAAACATCACAAACAGCCTGTCTTGCAGGAACATACAATGCAGGTACTGGTTCTACAACTCCCAGTGATTGCTTAGATGCAGATGCAGGATATTATGTTGGATCTACCGGTCAATCTTCACAAACAGAATGTGCAGCAGGAACTTACCAAGCATCTACTGGACAATCTTCCTGTACTGATGCTTCTGCAGGATATTATGTTCCAACAACCGCTCAAACATCACAAACAGAATGTGCAGCAGGAACTTACCAAGCATCTACTGGACAATCCTCTTGCTTGGATGCAGATGCAGGATATTATGTTGATTCTACACTCGGAGCAGCTCAAACATCACAAACAGCCTGTCTTGCAGGAACATACAATGCAGGTACTGGTTCTACAACTCCCAGTGATTGCTTAGATGCAGATGCAGGATATTATGTTGGATCTACCGGTCAATCTTCACAAACAGAATGTGCAGCAGGAACTTACCAAGCATCTACTGGACAATCTTCCTGTACTGATGCTTCTGCAGGATATTATGTTCCAACAACCGGTCAAACATCACAAACAGAATGTGCAGAAGGAACATATCAACCAGATACTGGTCAAACTTCTTGTGGAAATGCAGATGCAGGATATTACATTGATGCTACTGGATCATCAGGGCAAACTCCATGTGCAATAGGAACCTATCAACCAGATGCTGGTCAAACTTCTTGCTTAGATGCAGATGCAGGATATTATGTAGATTCAACCGCTCAAACAACACAAACAGAATGTGCAGCAGGAACTTACCAAGCATCTACTGGACAATCCTCTTGCTTGGATGCAGATGCAGGATATTATGTTGATTCTACACTCGGAGCAGCTCAAACATCACAAACAGCCTGTCTTGCAGGAACATACAATGCAGGTACTGGTTCTACAACTCCCAGTGATTGCTTAGATGCAGATGCAGGATATTATGTTGGATCTACCGGTCAATCTTCACAAACAGAATGTGCAGCAGGAACTTACCAAGCATCTACTGGACAATCTTCCTGTACTGATGCTTCTGCAGGATATTATGTTCCAACAACCGGTCAAACATCACAAACAGAATGTGCAGAAGGAACATATCAACCAGATACTGGTCAAACTTCTTGTGGAAATGCAGATGCAGGATATTACATTGATGCTACTGGATCATCAGGGCAAACTCCATGTGCAATAGGAACCTATCAACCAGATGCTGGTCAAACTTCTTGCTTAGATGCAGATGCAGGATATTATGTAGATTCAACCGCTCAAACAACACAAACAGAATGTGCAGCAGGAACTTACCAAGCATCTACTGGACAATCCTCTTGCTTAGATGCAGATGCAGGATATTATGTTGATTCTACACTCGGAGCAGCTCAAACATCACAAACAGCCTGTCTTGCAGGAACATACAATGCAGGTACTGGTTCTACAACTCCCAGTGATTGCTTAGATGCAGATGCAGGATATTATGTTGGATCTACCGGTCAATCTTCACAAACAGAATGTGCAGCAGGGACTTACCAAGCATCTACTGGACAATCTTCCTGTACTGATGCTTCTGCAGGATATTATGTTCCAACAACCGGTCAAACATCACAAACAGAATGTGCAGAAGGAACATATCAACCAGATACTGGTCAAACTTCTTGTGGAAATGCAGATGCAGGATATTACATTGATGCTACTGGATCATCAGGGCAAACTCCATGTGCAATAGGAACCTATCAACCAGATGCTGGTCAAACTTCTTGCTTAGATGCAGATGCAGGATATTATGTAGATTCAACCGCTCAAACAACACAAACAGAATGTGCAGCAGGAACTTACCAAGCATCTACTGGACAATCCTCTTGCTTAGATGCAGATGCAGGATATTATGTTGATTCTACACTCGGAGCAGCTCAAACATCACAAACAGCCTGTCTTGCAGGAACATACAATGCAGGTACTGGTTCTACAACTCCCAGTGATTGCTTAGATGCAGATGCAGGATATTATGTTGGATCTACCGGTCAATCTTCACAAACAGAATGTGCAGCAGGGACTTACCAAGCATCTACTGGACAATCTTCCTGTACTGATGCTTCTGCAGGATATTATGTTCCAACAACCGGTCAAACATCACAAACAGAATGTGCAGAAGGAACATATCAACCAGATACTGGTCAAACTTCTTGTGGAAATGCAGATGCAGGATATTACATTGATGCTACTGGATCATCAGGGCAAACTCCATGTGCAATAGGAACCTATCAACCAGATGCTGGTCAAACTTCTTGCTTAGATGCAGATGCAGGATATTATGTAGATTCAACCGCTCAAACAACACAAACAGAATGTGCAGCAGGAACTTACCAAGCATCTACTGGACAATCCTCTTGCTTAGATGCAGATGCAGGATATTATGTTGATTCTACACTCGGAGCAGCTCAAACATCACAAACAGCCTGTCTTGCAGGAACATACAATGCAGGTACTGGTTCTACAACTCCCAGTGATTGCTTAGATGCAGATGCAGGATATTATGTTGGATCTACCGGTCAATCTTCACAAACAGAATGTGCAGCAGGGACTTACCAAGCATCTACTGGACAATCTTCCTGTACTGATGCTTCTGCAGGATATTATGTTCCAACAACCGGTCAAACATCACAAACAGAATGTGCAGAAGGAACATATCAACCAGATACTGGTCAAACTTCTTGTGGAAATGCAGATGCAGGATATTACATTGATGCTACTGGATCATCAGGGCAAACTCCATGTGCAATAGGAACCTATCAACCAGATGCTGGTCAAACTTCTTGCTTAGATGCAGATGCAGGATATTATGTAGATTCAACCGCTCAAACAACACAAACAGAATGTGCAGCAGGGACTTACCAAGCATCTACTGGACAATCCTCTTGCTTGGATGCAGATGCAGGATATTATGTTGATTCTAATGCATCAATCACTCAAACTGAATGCGCAATAGGAACCTATCAACCAGGCATTGGACAACTGTCTTGTATTGATGCAGATGCAGGTAATTACGTTCCAACAACTGGTCAATCCTCACAAACTGAATGTGCAGCAGGAACCTATCAACCAGATACAGGGCAGTCGTTATGTTTAGATGCAGATGCAGGATATTATGTCGATACTAATGCATCTACTAGTCAGACAGAATGTCCAGAAGGAACATATCAATCTCTGATACTGGGCAAACTTCGTGTGGTTTTGCAGAGGCTGGATATTACATTGGATGCTACTGGATCTATCAGGGCAAACTACCATGTGCCCCAGGAACCTACCAACCAGATGCTGGTCAAACTTCTTGCTTAGATGCAGATGCAGGATATTATGTAGATTCTAACCGCATCAATCAACTCAAACTGAATGTGCAGTAGGAACCTATCAACCAGGCATTGGACAATCGTCTTGTGATGAAGCAGATGCAGGACATTATGTTGATTCTAATGCATCAATCACTCAAACTGAATGCGCAATAGGAACCTATCAACCAGAAACAGGACAAACATCTTGCTTAGATGCAGATGCAGGATATTATGTAGATTCAACCGCTCAAACATCACAAACTGAATGCGCAATAGGAACCTATCAACCAGAAACAGGACAAACATCTTGCTTAGATGCAGATGCAGGATATTATGCCGATACTAATGCATCTACAAATCAGACTGCATGCCCATCAGGAACATATAATCCAAGCACAGGGGCATCAAGTGATGATGATTGTGATGATGCAGATGCAGGATATTACGTCCCTACAACCGGTCAAACATCACAAACAGAATGTGCAGCAGGGACTTACCAAGCAGATACAGGCCAGTTATCATGTGATGAAGCAGATGCAGGACATTACGTTCCTTCAACTGCTCAAACAACACAAACTGAATGTGCAGTAGGAACCTATCAATCAGATCAGGGCAGTCGTTTGTTTAGATGCAGATGCAGGATATTATGTGATCAATGCTACAATCAAACTGCATGTTCCCAGGAACTACCAATCCTAATGGACAATCATCCTGTTCCTGCAGATCAGGATATTATGTTGATACCAATGCATCTACCAATCAAACTGCATGTTCTCCAGGAACATACCAATCCGTAATTGGTCAATCATCCTGTAATCCTGCAGATACAGGATATTATGTTGATACCAATGCATCTACCAATCAAACTGCATGTTCTCCAGGAACATACCAATCCGTAATTGGACAATCATCCTGTAATCCTGCAGATACAGGATATTATGTTCCAACACTCCATCAAACGATGTCAGGAACATACAACCGTATGGCAACTCTGTAACTGCAGATCAGGATATTATGTGCTACTGATCTCAGCAAACCCATGTGCAATAGGAACCTATCAACCAGATGCTGGTCAAACTTCTTGCTTAGATGCAGATGCAGGATATTATGTAGATTCAACCGCTCAAACAACACAAACAGAATGTGCAGCAGGAACTTACCAAGCATCTACAGGCCAGTCGTCATGTGTTAATGCAGACGCAGGATATTATGTTCCTGAGACTGGGCAATATACGCAAATAAAATGTTATGAAGGGACATACCAAATTAAGAATGGACAAACTTCGTGTGATAATGCAGATGCAGGTTATTATGTCAATACCAATGGTTCTGAAAATCAAATACCATGTGAATTAGGAACATTCCAAAATCAGACTGGTCAAATATTCTGTATAGTTGCAGAGCCAGGATATTATGTTGATTCTAATGCATCAATCACTCAAACTGAATGTGATGAAGGAACCTACAGTTCAAATTATGGAGCCTCGGATGCGTCTGATTGCACTAAAGATGAAGGCCTAAGACTCATTATTTTAGCACCAATTATTGCAATTATGGCATTAATTGCACTTTCAGTAACTAATTTCAGTGTAATCTCTAAAAAAGATGAAGAAGAGTAATGGCAACTACAAAAATAATACATGAGATAATTTAGTTAAGAGTAATTATTCCACAGTCAATCAATATGGATGAATTTTCCCATCCCATGTTTCAAAACAACCGGTTGTTTCAATTGATAAAGCCGAGAATCGTTCTATTAATCCATTGGCAGACTCGGTAGGAGTAAGATTGCCTTTGTTACTAGTCATATCAGTTTGTACCCAACCTGGATGATATATTCCGACTGAGATTCCTTCTGACTTTAGATCTGTTGCCAGGTTTCTTCCAAGATTCAATGAGGCAGCTTTTGAAGATCGATAAATGTACGACCCTCCAGGTGCTGTGGTATCGCTTGCCATCTGAGAAGAAATTATAGCGATTTTCGGATTATTAGAAGACCTTAAAGCCTCAAGTTGTGTTTCTATTGCTAGGTATGTTCCAGTTACATTAGTGGCAAATGTATCTTCCCACAATTCAGCTTCAAAACCAGATCCAATTTTATCTCCCCTATCCAGAAAAACACCAGCATTACAAATCAATAAGTCTAACTCCCCTGTTATTGGGATATGGTTATTTGGATCACGTACATCTAATTTGATCCAACTAACATTATCTTCTGCAACTTGTTCTTTGCGAGATGTTGCTATACATTCCCAACCTCTTTCTAAGTAACCATCCAACAGAGCTCTACCTATTCCTCTATTGGCACCAATTATCATTACTCGTGGTATGTTTACAACTCCTACATATGAGTCGAACAGATGTTATTCTTTAATATCGTCTACAAAGAAAACTACATTATACCGCCGAGATAATCTAACACATTACCATGCCCGACAAGCCAAAGAATGTATCATGGGGAATACGATTTCTCAAATCTAGCCTCCCAAGTCCAGAAGTTGGCGGAATGTTACTGATAGAAGGGTCAAAACGTTCTACTAGATATCTAACCAGGCACATGATTTGTGAAGAATTAGTAAAAGGAAGGCCCGTACATTGGATTGACGGAGGTATGGGACTAGATCCTTCTACCTTAATTCGTCCACTAGCTCATAAAAAAAAGGGAATAGAACTGTTAGATAATCTGTACGCTTGTAGAGGATTTACTGCTCATCAGATGGCCGAAATTATCAAACGTTTAGCTTCCCAAACTTCTGATGAGAATTTAAGAAAGGGAAGATTGATTGTCGTTTCTGATCTAGCATCTATGTTTGCAGATAGTCAAGTAAAGAGGGCAGAAGGCTCTGCTATGCTCAAAGAATCATTATCTGCTATCCAATATATAGCAAAAAAATGGAATTCTTTGGTTTTAGTGACTGTAAATTACAAGTCAAAACCCTTTCTTTCTAAATCAATGAAATCCGAATTAAAAAATACTGCTAATGATAGATTAACAATTTTATCACAATCAAAAAGTACAATCACAGCAAAACTACATTCAATAGATATGACTGTACAACCATTAGAAAAAAGAAATCCTCAAGTCTCTCTTCAAGATTTTATTTTACCTGACCACATATCCAAAGTTGTTTGCACAGATCCTCCAGAAGCCAACTCTTCCTCTGATAATCCAAATGGAGATAATAGTGCAGAAGCAGCGCGTAAAGCAAGTGCTTCATAATAAATAATATCGCCCTTTTGACCTAATATTGAATGCTTACCCGTTTTGATCTCCGATGCCATCCTAATTCTATCTGAGGGATTTTTTCTACCTTGTCCTACAACAGCAAATCTAATTTTTCTACCCGGATATGTGTTTTGGCCCAAATCCAGTTCTCTAAGTAAAGCTGCAGCTGTTAAATTCAACACTTTATGTTCACCAGCCTTATTCCTAACTCTTCTTCCCAAAATAAGTTTAGATAGAGGGATTTTACCTTTCTTAAGCTTAGATATTTCTTCATGAAAGAACTTCATTGAGCGTTTAGTACCTTCTTTTGGTGGTCTCTTACGTAATTCTTCTAGGATATCTTTTCTGCAGATCTCTTACCCATTGACAAGTTGAGTGCTGACGTAACTCAATTCCTCTTATTTTCCACCCCTTTTTCCCATGTGCAAAATACTTGGTTAGAGCACCAACTCCTGTAGTTCTATTGGGTACAAATGCAATCCATTCATAGACGTCTTCAAGCTCTATTGGTACACCAGATTTAGCCTCTATTTTGGACATCAATCTGGATATTGATTCATCACGAGCCTTAGTATTTCTACTTTGTAAGTCTACAAGCCAAATAGAATCTACAATTGCATGTAAACAATCCCAACCCTCCTCTTCAGCATCATGCATTGCATCTATTATCATCTCACGTGACCAAGCACATATTGCTTCATGACACTCTATACGTCCAAATCTAGCATTTTTGTATCCTGTATATCCAAAACAAGTAACTAGAAGCCATTTCAGAACATTTTGTCTTCTATCCCAAACATCTCCCTTAACCCTTCTTTTAGATTTGAGATAACTACGTCTCTCAATAATAGGTGCAACAACCCTACCTAGGAATCCATATTTTTTAGTACAAGTATGCATTCCTAATTCTGGAACTAATAGTTGTAATTCTTGACTAGATTGTTTACGTCTTTCAATTTCTCTGAAAGCACTTTCAGGTTGTAGAGGCAGTTTACCAGTTCGTAAATTATCTTCTTCTGAAAATTTACAACATTTACAATTCATTGTTTCAGGACTAATATTTCTGGTTGCTATAATACTTGGGAAAAGGCTTGCAAAATCTAGTTCATACACTTGTTTGTGAACTCCTGGTTGTGGATCTAGATACAAACCTCCTCTGTCAGATATGAGCATCTGTGTCCCTGTTTTCATATCTTCAGGCCTATTTTTCTTCCAAGGAACTAGTACATCATCTTCCATAGATTGTCTTATCTGCATAGCCGAAATTGCAGAACCGGGAGATAATCTTGAGAGATCTTGTGCAGGTATTCCAGATATTCTTGCAAGTTCACATAGTCCTTCTAGGCCACCTTCTTTACCAATGAAGGAAGCACCCATATCTACGTGTATTCTACCTTCTAATGCATGGTAAGCATCTGATCGTAGTATTCTTCCATAGCTCCAAGTTGTAATTGCCTTTCTTCTAATATTAGTACCACGTTTATTTCTGCTAAGCCTTAATTCTCTACCATGTCTAGATGCAATATTTATCAAAGCTGGAAAATCTATACTATCTCCTTTGTTGGTAATCAAAACATCAGGATTAATCCAATGTATTGCTCGTTCAATTTCATAGAGAAATTCATCTTGATTTCTTTCAGGAGTAAGATGAATATGAATGGGAATTCCCTTTGAATTAGAACCTATAAGTCCCATATCGATTATCGTCACTCCTGTGACCAATCCATTTGAGCTACGTTTTCCATGCCTATCTTTACAATTAACTTTCAACATTGCCTGCCTTAATGGCGGAGGCGTCCATTGTGCATCTGTTCTTTTATCCAGTGAAATTATTTGATTATTTGAAATTCTTATCCTACCGAATGGATGTGTATTCATATCATGAAGAAATCTTTGAGAGGGCTTAGGATCAACCGAATAAACATCAAATTTACTCCATTTACCAATTGCCGAAACTACATCAGCTACTTGTTTAAGTTTAGAAGGTCTGGAAATAGAAATTGCTAGAACTTCTGAAACTCCATTTGCTTCATGACTTTTGAATCTCTTCTGTCTTGAGAATTTCATTACTCCAAATAGTGTTTGATATTCCATTTCCTTTAGTTTCACTTCAAGTGCATCAATATCATCTAAATTACCTGCAATATGTAATACGGGTGCCCAATGGAATATGTACTTACTAACCGATCCATCATCCAATTTAATCCATACAACCATTCCTTCAGAGTTTGAATCTTGATATGTATCGAGAATCCATCCCTCAACCATCTCTAATTTTTTCCTCCTCTAATTTGGTGAGTCTGGAGTTAATATCTATTAGCATGGCAAGTAAAGCGGGCTCAAGAACATCTGAAGCTGGAAGCATACCACAAGCAGAAGAACGACTTCTCACCGAATTCAACATTCGATCAAATTCATCTCTCTCAGAATGCCTCAAAACTCTCCTAAAAGGCTTCCAACTGTCTATTCTACGCTCTATCCTGTTTCTCCAAGTCGGTACTGTTCTGCCCATGGGCATCAACTATTATATCGGCGGTGTAATGAACTTTTCACTGAGATATCAGCAATTAGTGAAAGTTGTTCTATGTATTAATCAGCCAATATGTTTTGATGTATCGATATCTTGTTTATTGATAATCTTCACAAAGGACATCCTCAATGGGTTGCTAAAGTATCTTCTTGCGAGTGCTCAAAGATATGTTCCGAGTAGCATTCAATCTAGTTTTCGTAATGTAGAGATATTGGGATTCGAAGATATCGAGTGGTGGAATACTTCACAGAAGATAATTAATCCAATTTAGAGTTGATTTGCTTGGCAGATTACAATAATAATTCTATGCTACTAAAGGCATGAAACCCATTATTGTTATTGCTACTGATGCATATCCTCCAACAAGGAAAGTAAGTATTTGTGCTACGTTCATACCTTTACCATTGACGAGGTATTAATTAAAGAGTGTTTATTTCTGATATAATCTAATATATATCTTTGTATATCTGCAAATCATTTTCTATTTTATACAGTACTTTCTTCTTTGGGAATTAGGCCAAAAATACTCATCAAACAAGGTAGTAAAATTATACTAGAAACTAGTGCTAAAAGTATTGCAATTACGAATACCTGGCCGAATAATCTGAGAGGCAAGAGAGAGCTTAGATTGAGGACTGCAAATCCTCCTGCAGTCGTAAATGCTGCAGCCATCATGGCTCTTCCTGTGGTTGCATTAGTTATTGAAATCCAATTTACTATTCCTGCATTTGGGTCGTGCTCAATCTCTTCATCTAATCTAGTAACAAAATGAACTGCATAATCTACTCCAAGACCTAACGTTAATGCTCCTATGGTTACTGTTTGTGAGTTTAATTGATATCCAAACCATCCCATTAATCCATAGACCCAAATAACAACAATTGAAAGTGGTAACCACATTACAAATCCTTTCAAAATTCCTCTTTGAGATGTTTTTTCTCTAGAAATATTGATTCCCAATAACATTACCAAGATAATACCAGCTACAATTCCAGTTGACGCTACAGCAGATTTTGCCACATCTTCACTAACTTGTGCTAAAATTAACCCTCTACCAGAAACACTTGCTTCTCCTTCTTCATTAAGTGAATTATCTAATTCAGTAACAAAATCAACTGTCTTTTGCCAATCTAAGGTTGGTGCTTGGAAACTAATCACAGTTTGTTTGAAATCTCCTCTTAAATATCTAAATGTCAAATCTTGATTAGCATCTACCCAATCTTGTAATGATAACCATTCTGGATTTGTAGTATCTAATGAATCTAATATTTCTCTTAATTCAGAATCTCTTGCAGATTCTAATTCTAGAACTTCCCAGACACCCGTTTGATCTGTTATACTAGGGTCTGCATCTAAAACTGACATCGAATTTAGATACGCATCCTTTCCTTCTTCACTAAAGACTTCTACATTCAATACAACATATAGGGGAGGCTGATTTTGTCCAGAAAATTCATCACTTAAAATTAAGAAATTGGCAACTACTGGAATATCTTCATCCAGTTGATCTCTAAAATCAAAACCGATCTCAAGTTGGGTTATTCCTGCACCTACGGGCAAAGAAAGTAACAAAGCAGCAACTACCACAGTCATTGGGTTGAGTGCCTGCTCACCTGACCATATTGAGAATTTACTTTTCTCTACTTTAACAGATTTAGCAACAGTAATTTTTTGAGGTTTGAGAACTGTGAGTAATGCTGGCAATGCAGTTATTGATAATAAATAGATGAAAAATAATCCAACTGCGATTACTGTCCCAAAGACAACTAAGAAATTCTGCGAAGATAATCTGAAACTTAAAAATCCAACCATATCTGTGAAAATTGCCACAACTAAAGCAGCAGAAGTAAGCATTGTTCCAGTTTTAAGTGCCTTTATTCTTGCTTCTTTAGAGAAATCAGCCATCGTTTCTTTTCCTTCAGAATCCATATTGACTAATTCTTCACGATAGCGTAACACTACGTGCAGGCCATAATCAACACCTATTGCTAGAAGTAATATCGGGATACTATTCATTGCAGCATTGAATTCTAATTTTAGAACTCCCGATACTCCATAAGTAGCTCCTATTGCTAATAAAGTTAAGAAAATAACAATGCTAGTATCTCTAACACTTCTAAATTGCCTCCATAAAATTATTCCTAAAATTACAACAGATGCACTTGTTAGCATTCCAATCTCTGCTCCAACATTTCCTGCTTGTTCTTCAGCAAATCTAGAAAAACTGAATACTGTTAATTCGTCATTTTCAGAATATTCAATATTAACAGAATTAATTAAACTAGTTTCTAAGTCAACAGTCATATCACTTACCAAAACAGAAACTTCTGTTTCTAATTCAACTTCATGTAGTGAAGGTTTCGTATCGATGGCTACAGTTATCAGAGCCATATTAGCTAATGTCCAAGGATCATCTCTAGATTCTGTAGGGAACATACTCATCATTGAACTTTTCATATCTAAATTCTGTAGTGCATTCAATGGTGATAAAGCACCCATCAGTTGACCCTGTAAAGGTGCAATAGTCATATTTTGCTCTATGGCTCTACCATCTGTCAATCCAGATACCATTCCAATCAAATTATTTATTGTATCAGCATTATTATCTCCAGAATCCATTCTTGCTTGCCATTCACTTGGAGTTCCTCTGACAGAACTAGTCTCACTCCATTGGTTTAGAACTGTAGAATCAGGATAATCTACAGATGGAATACTTGTTATTGCAGCCATTGCTATTCCAACTGCTGAACTTAAGTTTTCATCATCAGACGTTACAACATTCATCAGAGCAGTCTCAACTCCACTTGACCAAGTATCTGATCCAGGATCTTGTATTTGTTGCCAGAACATTACCGAACTAGCAGGACCTGAATTTGGAGATCCCCCAAATAAACCATAATGGAATGGTACTAATTCTTCATATCCAAGCATTTGTGATTCTACATTTGCAAGCATTATCCATGTTGACTCTTCTTCTAAATCTCCATCAAATTTTACAATCGATCTAACTAAATCCAAATCAACATTGTAAGTATCTTCTACTTCATATAATAGTGAAGTAGTGTCATTTTCTGGCCAAAACGCATCTTCAGAATTATCAAAAACTATGTATTGAGCAAATGAAGATAATGCAAAAATACCAATAATGGCTATTGCAATAACAGTTTTTGGCTTATCTACAGAAATTTCACTTAGTTTATCAAACGGATTATTCATGCTATTGCCCCTTGGGATTTTATTACCTTTAATGCTTTTTTGACATGTCCGGTAACTCCTAATTGACTGGTATGTGCAAAGGCAATAGTGCCCTCCGGGTCTATTACGAATGTAACTCTTGCGCGAAGAAATCCAAAATCTTTCTTCAATTTTAGTGCTTTAGCAAACACTCCACCCTTATCACTCAGAAGAGAATATTGTAATCTATATCTTTCCTTAAATCTTTTGTGAGATTTTACCGAATCAGATGAAACACCGTAAAGTGATATTCCTTGTTCTAAAAATTGGTCATACCTATCTCTAAATGAACAAGATTGTAATGTACATCCTGGCGATTCATCTTTAGGATAAAAAAACATTACCGTCCATTTTCCCTCAATATCTGAAGTATTAACTGGTTTTCCTTCATCATCCAAACAATCAAAATTAGGGATTTTAGTTCCCACTAAATACTCATGTGAATCTACCAATTATTCATCTCCATTTTCCTAATGAATCTTGTAAGGCCGGTTCTAAATTTTCATGCGTAAATTCATATCCGATTTCTTGGAGTCTTTTAGGAATAACTCTTTGACTATCCAAAGTTAACTTTACTCCCATTTCTCCAAACATTATTTTCATCATAAATCCAGGTAATGGTGCAAATGCTGGCCGCCTCAAAACTTTTCCAAGAGTTTTCGCAAATGCTTTTTGTCTAACAGGATTAGGCGCTGTGAGATTGTACGCACCCTCAGTATCTTCATTCATCATGAGATGATACATAGAATATATTTGGTCATCCATTGAAATCCACGACATAAATTGTTTTCCTCCTCCAATGGGGCCTCCTCCTCCCATTTTTGCTGGTAAAAGCATTTTACCTAACGCTCCACCAACTGCAGAGATTACAATTCCTGTTCTGGTATGAATAGTCCTAATCCCGGCATTTCTGGCAGAATCAGCACTTTTTTCCCATTTTCCACAAATATCCGTAAGATAATCATCACCTATACTAGTATTCTCATCTACAATATCTTCTCCTCTATTTCCGTAGTATCCTATTGCACTTGCCACCATAAATAAATCTGGTTTACTATCTAATTTAGCTAAAGTATCACTCAATAATGTAGTACTGTCTACTCTACTATCTCTAATTGCTGCCTTTCTTTTTTTACTCCATCGCTTATCACCTATTCCTACGCCACCTAGGTGAATTACTATATCGAAACCTTCTATCTCGCTGGAGTTAATTTTTCCTTCGGAAGGATACCATGAAATCTCCTTTTTACTAGGATCTGATTCTCTCCTGACCAATCTCCAAACATCATGATTACCAGTATCTAAGAAAGCGACTAATTGTGTGCCTATCAAACCAGAAGAACCAGCGATTAATATTTTCTTCCTATTTATGTGTTTAAACTTAATATGATTGTCCATATCTCTCTTTAATCTATATTCTCTTGCTTTGAACATTGAAGATATTCTTCCAGTTACTAAAGAACCACCTAGCAACTTGTCTACTAACATTCCTAATGGCCCAAAAGGAACGCTGTATGTTACATCATCAACTACTGTTGTAACTCCCTCGACTTCAGTCAAGAAATGATCATGATTCCATTTCCAAAACGGTCCTTTGACCATTGTATCTGCAAAATATGCTTTATTATCAGCCGGTTTCTCGTATCCAGTGTGTTCTGCAACCCATGTCATTTTGAAGAAAGGAGCACCAGGTGCTGGAAATCTAAATACTCTTTGTGAACCTACTTCCAGAGAATCATCTGCTCTAACTTCCTCTGCAACTTCCCATGGAGGCATTAATCTTCTGAATGATCCTTCGTGTTCAAACCAATCAAATGTTGACTCTACATCAGCATTAACTATCGTTTCATGTTTGTAATTTGTTGGCATCCTATAGCCTCTGTATTTCTTTTGGTAGAGGGGCATTTTCTGACCATCTGTCGATATAGTTATTCAATTTTAATTTTCTTTTTGCACTCTCAGTAGTCATATAACGCACTTTACCGAATACTGGTCTTTCTGGACCCCATGCTCTATCATGACGGCCTAGAACCCAAAAAATTCCGGTATATGAATTTGGATCTCTACCATCTAAAGCCCATCTATCATTAATCTTAATCATCCAATCAGCCGCAGTATTAGGATCAGGTGCCCATTCTAAGATTTTCTTACCCCAAACCATTCTCATATAATTGTGTATTAAACCTGTTCTTAGTAATTCTCTTTGTGCAGCATTCCAAACCTCATCATCTGTTCGAGCATTTTCTATGTCATCAAAGGTATATGGCTTACGTTCATCTTCAGCATGTTCTTGAAGTGATTTTTTTGCCCAATTTGGTATAGAATCTATTGATTTATGGTCTCTTCTGTAATGAGCAAAATTAAATCCTAACTCTCTCCATGTAATGATTTGATCCAAGAATGATTCTTCACTCTCAGATAATCCCCACCATCCAGCTCTGGTTCCTTTACCCATATCTTCGAAACAAGTCATATCATATGTCCAATTACTTCTTTTGAAGAGCTCGACAACAACTTCTATTGTTGAAATATGGCCAAAGTGAAACCATGGCGAAAGAGTACTTACTGCTGGATTCTCGGTATTATTTCTATCTGTAGAATATCTTTTAAGATTGATTTCAAGGAATATTTCCATTCTTTTTAATGCTTCAAATCTTCCCCCTTTCATGTTAGTTACTGGTTTTACTTCATGATCTATATTTAACGGTAACATGGCTTCTTGTGATATTTTTCCTGTCTCCCCTACTCTCCATAGCCATTCTAGAGGAGTAAATTTTACTTCAACCGCCGCAAATAATGACGCCATTTCTTTTCTATCAAATCTAAGATTTACGGAGATTCCGTCCATTGAGTTTTTTTGCGGTAAATTCAACAGTGCATCAGCCATACTCTTTTGAACGTGTTTTCTAAATGAATATGCAGTCATATGTTCTTTTCCAGCCCAAGCCATCGGAAGAATTCCATTTGAGTCAGCAGCTTCTGTTCTCACTTCACAAATTTTAGCCGCTCTTTCCATTACGGTTCTAGGTAAATAAGTAGGGTAATCATCAGTGATTACCGAACATGCATGGCTAGATAATTTTGCAAGGAGTTTATTGCCCGAATCCTTATGCGTTTCTACCCAGGGAAGATAGGTTATATTATTCTCTTCGAATACCTTGATATTATCTAACATTCCTTGAACAGAGAATGCTAAAATTCTCTCATTCGCCCAATCATGTCTTATTGACATGCATTCTACAACTAAAACCGGTTTCTCTAGTTCTATTGCCAACTCTATTGCCCTGTCCATACCTGCGTTGTAATGGAATCTTCTGGCAGACGTCATCCAGTACAGGATGTAATCACCAGAGGATTTGATAGGCATCTCATTCAGAGGACGTATTCGTGATATTTTTGACGTTATTATGCTCACTCGGATGCCTCTACAAAACACTGCTTGTGTCTTATCAGATATAAGTAGATGTTTTCAAA
This sequence comes from Candidatus Thalassarchaeaceae archaeon, assembly GCA_943841885.1. Lineage (GTDB taxonomy): Archaea > Thermoplasmatota > Poseidoniia > Poseidoniales > Thalassarchaeaceae > MGIIb-O3. The sequence continues at coordinate 76,618 of CALSZZ010000001.1, forward strand.
TGTGTAATAAAATTAGCAAAAATACAGATAGTGATAAACATCTATTCATAAGTGTAAGCACGATTCAGCAAGTATGACTATACAAGTAGACAAACAAGCTGAACCAGTAGATATTGAAGCCGATGCAATGCTCCCTACAGAGCATGGAAACTTCAGAATTAGAGTCACAGTCGATTCAACCGGAAAGGAACATTCGTTGCTTTACACAGGCGACCTCAATTCCGTAGAAGCACCATTAATCCGAATTCATTCTGAGTGTTTGACTGGAGACGCTTTTGGCTCTATGAAATGTGACTGCGGCCCTCAATTACAACTCTCAATGAAGAAAATTCAAGAAGAAGGAGTAGGAGCAATATTGTACCTAAGGCAGGAAGGACGCGACATAGGTTTACATTCCAAAATTCAAGCGTATGCTTTGCAAGATGAGGGATATGACACTTTAGATGCCAATCTAGCTCTTGGCTTGCCTGCAGATGCTAGAGACTACAAGATTGCCGCCGAAATGCTTAAGGATATGAAAATAGAGAGAGTCAGAATGATGACTAATAATCCTCTTAAGATAAAAGGACTAGAAAACAATGGCATTTCAGTAAGTAAGAGATTTTCCCACATTAGCGGAATTTCTGCGAACAATATAGATTACTTAACAACCAAGAAGAATAGAATGGGGCACCTGCTCTAAAAAACGATTAGGTTTTAATCTATAAACATGGGAGAGTTAATTATGTCGTCTTTAATTGGTTCCACTGCTTCAGGATTTACTTTGAATACTAGTGAAGGAGAAGTCTTTTCATTGTCTGATTTAGACGGCCAGTGGAAGGTATTATTTTTCTATGCAAAAGACGGTTCTCCAACTTGTAAGAGGGGATGTTTATCATTCAAAGATCAGTATGATTTATTTCGCTCTCTAACTCCCCCTGTAGAAGTTGTCGGAATCAGTCAAGATACAGTAGAACAACATAAAGAATTCAAAGAAGAATTAAAACTGCCTTTTACCTTACTCTCGGATCCCGATAGAAAGGTTGCTTTAGATTTCGGTGTAGCAAATCATTTAGGTTTATTTCCTGCAAAATCATCCTTTTTGTTAGGTCCAGATAATACTATACATCATGTTTATGATTGGCTGTTCAGACCTAGGACTCATGTAGCAAAGATTCTCTCTGCAATGAGTAAAATTACAGATGGAGAAAGATTTGCATGAATTGGAATACACTTTTGATTGATGCTGGCTTGTCCGAAAGAGAAACAGAAGCAGTTATTGCACTATCGGCCAAACCTAATCTAAAGGCTAGTGAGTTGGCTAAAGAGCTCGGTACTACTAGGTTAGATGCATACAACTCTCTTGAACGCCTCCAAAGTAGTGGATTAGTTACAGTAACAGTTGATAGGCCAATGAAATTTTCGAGCCCACCTCTGAAAAATGTTTTAGAACATTTAATTAACATTAGAAAAGAACAATTAAAGAAAATTGAACAAGGATACAAGGATATCAAAGAAGGAAAGACACAAGATATTGAAGAAGAAATAAATCTTGATTTAGAAATAGAACCAAAGTTTGCAGTGTTAAAAGAAAGAGTACATATATTTTCCAAAATGGAAAAAATGGCAATGGAATCTGAACACTCATTAATTCTTACTCTAGGCAAATTTGGAATACTACATTTGTGCAGAAGTACGGCATTAGCAGAAGTAAATAAAGCAGCTCAAAGAGGTGTTGAAGTAAAAGTAATGGCACAATTAGATCGCCGTACTATCAGATTTTTTTCAGAACTAGATCCAGCAGTAGAAGTTCGCCACAGTGACGATTTAGAATCACAAGGAACGGTAATGGACCAGTTAGAAGCTATTCAATACCTAAATACCGAAGAAAACCCCGTCGGTCGAGGTAAAACAGATGCGGCTCTTCTCATCCAATCAATGCCATTTGCTGAATCACAAAGAAATTTAATCGAAAGTATTTGGGAAGAAGCAATACCCTTTGAATTAGCATCAAAAAGATTCACAGAAGAAAGAATAGTAGATCCATTAAGACTTACTTTAGATGGAGGATCTTTCTTAGATCGTATCAGAGATGTATTACAAATATCTGAAGAGTTACCTGAATCTGATACGCCCTTCAATCTTGATGCTTTCATGGCATCCGGGTTAGAGATAAGCGACGCAAGGAAAAAATTAGGTTCTGGCGGAATTTCAAGTCTCAGTACTTTCGGCATCGATATCGGCTCGCTACTTCGTCAAGTAGGAAATCGAATTGGAGAAGAACTAGCATTCAGTCTGAAGAAAATTGATGGTCATGTAGAATTTCTAAGTGAAATGATGGATTGGTATGAATACGCTGGCCTTGGTGAACTAAGTTATGACGCAGATCCCACTTTTCACATCAAAGTTCATCTTTTGCCAGATATAGAAAATTCAGATGAACTGCCATTGTGGGAACTTGATGATGGCATAATTGAAGGTACTTTATTGAGCAGATATTCTTCAATGAAAGAAGTCACAATAGAAAGAATTCAATCATCGGAAAATAAAGATGAATTCTGTAGATATAATTTAGTATTGTCCGATGAAGGTTAATTAAAAATGTCTTTTTATTAATGTAACAATACTATGGTGGACAATTATGAGATTATTTACCTTCACTCGTTTCATGTACCAAATATTAAAAAAGAGACCGGCAAACTTGAATTGGATTCAGAATCAGGGACTTTTGGCGGTTAAACTTTCTCAAATCTTTGCACTTAGGCCAGACCTTCTGTCTATAGAGAAGTGTAAACAATTACAAACATTGTATGGACAAGCTTCTACAATACCGTCTGAAGATGTTCATTCAATACTGAAACTAAAAGCTCCTATGGAATTTCATGAATCTATTGAATGGTTTGATGAAGAACCATTGGCAGCCGCTTCAGTTGGTCAAGTTCATCGAGCACGTCTTAAAACTGGAGAAGAAGTTGTTGTAAAAATAATTAAAGCTAATCATAAGTCAAAATTCAAAAAAGATGTTCATAGGATGAAAAGATGGTTAAAAATCCTAATTCTATTTTCTCCTAAACTAAGGAAAGTGGGTAATCCTATCGCATTATTAAATCACGTAGAAGATTATACATTGAGGGAATTAGATTTGAATAATGAAATTAAGGGTGGTAATAGACTAAAACAAATCCAATTAGATCTTTCAAAAGATTTTCCAATGCCAAGATTAAAGTTTCCTAAATATTGGGATAATTTATCTAATGAAGATGTTCTAGTCTCTGAATTTATTGATGGCAAAACACTGGAAGAAGGAATAAGGTCGCAATCTTTAGAATGGGATTACTTGATTGAATTATTCAGAATTCATGGAGCCTATATGTTTGGTGTAGGAACTTTTCATGGAGACCTCCATCCAGGAAATTGTATAATTAATAAAGAAGGTAATTTTGTTTTCATTGATAATGGTGCCATATGTGACGCACCAAGAAATATCAGTATCTCACTTTTTAATTTCTTTGAAAATTTATCAAACAATGATAAAGATGATGCGTATGAGGCATTACTAAATCTTGCAGATAATCGTCCTTCAGATAAAAAGATAGAGAAATTTAAGAAAAATATGGAGTCCATTTATGATGGATTTGAAGATAGATCAGTAGGGGAACAGAGCTTAACTGAAGTAATGATGAAGACAGTCAGGGCTGCTGTAGAAGATGCAGGTGCTGATTTTGGAGAAGAAGCGTTCCCGATTATCCGATCTCTAATGTATATGGATGGACTAGTAATAAGGACACATCCAGATGTTAAATTAATCCTTGAAATGGGCCCATCTTTGGATGAATTTAGAGAAGGATTAGGTTTAGGTAAGGAAGCGATAGTATGAATGAAAATAAAGTTGTGTGGATAATTGGGGCTACTGGTGGAATTGGCAGATGTATTGTCTCTAATTTAAAAAACGAAGATTGGACAGTTGTTGGAAGCGCAAGAGATGAATCAAATCTCGAAAACCTTTCTAATGAAATGGGAATCAAAATACATCCAGTAGATGCAAGAAATAATTCAGACATGCAAGAAATAGCCAATTCAATTAAGGAGGAATATGGCAGGATTGATGCCGTAGTTCTGGCAGTTGGAACAATATTTCTACGTCCTACACATGCCACTTCTTCAGAACAATTTATGGAGACTGTAGAGCAAAATCTACTTACTGCACATAATGTAATCAACTCCACTGCTAAAATAATGATGAAAGAAAAAAGTGGACGTATTATTTTGTTCTCATCAGCAGCTGCAAGTATAGGTATGCCAAATCATGGAGCAATTAGTGCTTCTAAAGCTGGATTAGAAGGTTTAGCTAGGGCTACTGCTTCAGAATACGCAAAAAGAGGCATTAGAATCAATGTTGTATCTCCAGGACTAACCGATACTCCACTAGCCTCCAAGATTTTATCTTCTGATTCTGCAAGAGAAATTAGTAACAGTAAGAATCCGTCGGGAAGAATTGGATTAGCTTCAGAAGTTGGTGATGTTGCTTCATGGTTAGTAAGTCAAGCTCCTGATTGGATTACTGGAGAAGTAATACATGTTGATGGTGGACTTTCAAATATCAAATAATACTCGATATTACATTATTAAATTTTACTATAAAACAGAATATTCGTCTAAATTCGACCTACTAGAAGAACCCGAGATACCATCCAGCCACATAAAAAAAAGGAATTAAAGGAAGTAAATAGAATAACACTGGTTTCAACCAATCTCTCCACCACCACCTTTTATCTAAATGGCCTAACGTGCCTTCATAGACACCTTCAACAACAATTGCAGCTATATCACTCTCACCGGTAGCCATGACATTGGAGATATACTATTAGAATTTCAATGATTCCCAACTTAATTACTATCGATCACTTTCAATATTATTGAATATATTAACATTTATTTCTCTAATATCTATTTCACAATATTCTCCAAAATCTATATTGAAATCACTTAAAAGCATATTTTCAGTAGATAATCTATGTAATTTTTTTACTTCATTCCCGAGAGATGTCAACATTCGACGAATCTCTCTTTTTTTACCCTCATCAATTGTTATTTCCATACTAAATTCTTTGATATTGGATAATATTGCCGGCCTAGTAATATATTCTTCAACAATTACACCATTATCTTTAACTGATATTTGTACGCCATTTTTTATTGAATTAATTTGTTCTTTTGTTATCGATTCAGTGGTTTCAATATAGTATGTTTTTTTAATATTATTTTCTGGATTTGTAATCTTATGAACTAACTTACCATCAGTTGTCACCAATAAGAAACCTGTAGTATTTTCATCTAATCGACCTACGGTTATTAGTGACTTATATACAGTTGCAGACGTTTCATCACGGAACAATTCATAAACTGATTTCTTGGCTAATTTTATTTCTTGTGAATTCAATCTTGAACAAATAAAGCCTAATGGCTTATTTAATAAAAAATAACTTTCTTTTTGCGGAAGTTTTATTATTTTATTATCATAAATGACTTTTTTTTTATTCGGGTTAAATTCATAACTCATATTTTTAATAATAACTCCATTTATTGTGATTTTCCCTTCCCAAATTGATTCTTTGACTTTAGCTTTAGATGTGAAGATACCACTCTTGGATAGAAATTGATGCAATCTAATTTTCATAACTCTTCAATATTCGAGTCTAACTATTATTGGTTATTAGGTGTTCCTCTAACTAATATTAGATTTAATGCCAAACCTATTGGCATTAACATAACTCCAAAAAATACTGAAATTACAATAATCCATTTCTCAGCCTTAGCCTGCATGCATCTTTTCCAAATCCATCTTGTGACAAATATATCGCCAGCGACCATGTGAGCCCATGCAGCAGACGCACCCGCTTTTGTACCTAGTAAATCAGCTAAACCCTGTAAAGCATTTGTTGGATCCATAGAGTCTTTGGCCAATCCAATAAGTCCCGAAACATCTGAAAATGAGATTAAAAACCATATTGCAATAGGCCCAATAAAAAACCAAGGACCCTGCATTAGTTGTTGAGTTCTTTCATGTTCAGGATATATCATCATAGCAATCCAGAATGGTCCAACCCACATAGTGGATAAAAAGAAAGATAAATCATACAAATCCATATTAAAACCTCAATTAAGTATACTTTTGATTTCTTCAACAATTTCTTCTGTAGCCCAGTAAGTCTTTGATGTCCATGTTAATTTTCCTGTTGAATCCATTATTTGTAAAGTTGGCGTAGACGGATTTCCGAATGCATCATAAATTGAGTATTCACTTTCTAATCTAGTGTCCAAGTCTATCAATGGTGTATTTTCAGACGGCATAACAAGTGGCCATGAGACTGGATTTGACGCATTGTCTCCATAAACTCTTTCTAGAGATGAGGGATTTTCGAATGAGGCATATCTGTGGATGCTTAGAACTGATGTGTTACTGATATTTCCATCATTTACTTCTTTTGCTATTACATCAGTCCAATCATGACAACCTCTGCAATTTGCTGCTACCCAAATTAGTAAAACAGAATTATTAGAAACGTAGTCTTCTAAATCTAGATTAGAGTTATTTTCATCTCCCATTATTAGGGAAGTAAATGACATTCTCTCCGGAGCGGATGACTGTATAATTTCTTCTTCATCTATTAACTGACCTTCTTCTATACAACCCCCAAGAGATGTTAAAATGAGTAAAAAAACTATGAACATTGTTTTTTTCATTGTTGAACCACCATTTTAGACTTTATTTTAGGCTTCTTGATATCTTCAAACCAAGTTTCTACACCGTTCCAGTCTGGTTCAATACCTAAATCAGCACAGATTAGTTTCGCACTTATTCTGCCACTCTCAAATATAGTTGGTAGACCGCTTCCTGGATGCGTACCTCCACCAACTAAGAAAAGATCATTCAATTCTTCAAATCTATTTTGCGGCCTTCTCCAGAGCATTTGATCCAAGCCGTGCGCAAGATTGAAAACAGCACCTTTGTAGATATCTCGAGAACCCCAATCATCTGGAGTAACAATAGTCTCTGATACAATGTGCTCTTTCAAATCATCATATCCTAACTTTTTCATTGTCTCGAGTACTACGTCCTTGTAATCATGTTTTATTTCTTCCCAATCAATTGATTCATGTACATTAGAAACTGGAACGAGTACATAGATAGTAGAATGACCTTCAGGGGCCATTGAGGGATCTGTTAAGCAAGCATTTTGAACATATAGCGATGGATCGTCCCATGTAATCTTGTTCTCCGTAACGTCTTTTAGGTTGGTATGATAATCTTTAGATGCATATATTTGGTGATGATCCAAATCATATTTTTTATCTATTCCAAGATAAAGCATAAATGTAGAGCAAGAATAAGATTTTTCATCTAATTTCTTGTTGGACCATCTTTTTCTTAATTTATCGGGAATCAATTCTTTCATTCCTGTTGCAAAATCTACATTCATCACATATTTTTTGGCAGTGTAAGTATCTTTTGCAGTTTTAACTCCTATTATTTCTTTACCTTCAAAAAGACACTCTTCAACAGGCTCATTCAAACAAATATCTACTCCTAATTCTTCTGCTAGTATTCCCATTCTCTCAGTTACTGTCCCTAATCCACCTTTGGCGTGATAAATGCCGTATTCTAATTCTAAAAATGATAATATTGTGAATAGGCTAGGAGCTTGAAACGGAGACATCCCTAAGTATTTAGTTTGAAAACTCATAGCAAGTTGCATCCTATCATCATCAAAGAACTTAGATAAATCTGATGCAACACTTCTCCACGGCCTCAATACTTTGGCCACTCTCAATGCTCTCTTGTTAGCGAGATTAGTCCAACCGGTCCAAGGAGAATTTAAACAATTTTTAGATAATTTGAGTTTCTCTCGATTATCTAATACATATTTTCTAAAACCTTCTGCATCTTTTTCTCCGCACAATTCTTGTATTTGAGTTACCATGTATTCAATATCGGTGCTTGCGTTCAATGAGCCACCTTCTCCGAATACTAGTCTATAATTTGGATCTATTTTTATTAGATTTAATTCCTCATGAGCATCTTTTCCTATTGCTTGAAATATTTCTTCTATGATTTCAGTGTAGTGAAAGAAAGTAGGCCCGTTATCGTACCGAAAACCATCTTTTTCTATTACCTTTGTTCGGCCTCCGACAGAACCTGTTTTCTCGATTATTTTAACATTAAGTCCCGCCTTGGCAAGCAACAACGAACATGCAAGTCCTCCAGGGCCTGCTCCCACTATTATTACGTCTGATTCATTGTTAGCCATAGTATCAAACCAGTTGAATTGCTTAGCACTTATAATCAATCGTTTTCATTTTTTGAAATAGATAGATTCGTTATTTAGTAGGATATTACCAATTTTTATCAATTAATTAGCTGTGGTTTTAAACATTCATATAAAAGGGGTAAGTAGTGCACGGGGATTCATGTTTAACTCAAAAGTTATGATAGCCTTGCTAATGACCGCCAGTCTCGTAATGTCGCCGATTGTGGCCGCAGATGATGCTGAAGATATACCTACTAATGCAGCCGGAACAGGGGTCCATGACTCTCTAGTAGCGGCTTTATCCCAAGCAGGGCTTGTTTCAACCCTCGCAGGTGACGGACCATTCACAGTGTTCGCACCTACAGATGCAGCTTTCACAGCAGCTGGAATTGATCTAGATTCTTTCGATACCGAAGAAAAGAACGCTACATTGGTAGATATTTTGACTTACCACGTAGTAGTAGGGCAAGTATTGTCCACAGATTTAACAGACGGAATGACAGCAACTGCACTAAATGGTGATGAGCTAACTTTCACTGTTTCAGCAGATGCAGTAACTGTTTCCGGAGCTACGGTAACAAGCGCGGATGTCATGGCATCAAATGGAGTAATCCATGTAATCGATACAGTATTGATGCCACCAGCAGATTTAGTTGACATTCCATCCACGGCAATATCAACAGGAATCCACACTTCTTTAGTGGCCGCATTAACAGCAACTGATTTAGTATCAGCTCTACAAGCAGACGGACCATTCACAGTGTTTGCACCTACAGATGCAGCTTTCACAGCAGCTGGAATTGATCTAGATTCTTTCGATACAGCTGAAGAAATAGCAACTCTGGCTGACATACTAACCTACCACGTAGTAGCAGGACAAGTTTTGTCTACAGACCTAGTAGATGGAATGACAGCAACTGCACTAAATGGCGATGAGCTAACTTTCACTGTTTCAGCAGATGCAGTAACTGTTTCCGGAGCTACTGTAACAAGCGCAGATGTAATGACCACTAATGGAGTAATACATGTAATTGATGCAGTATTGATGCCACCGGCACCATATACAGGAATAGGAATTTGCTACAACACAGCCACACACATGATTGCAGCTGGTTCAACATATGAAGAATGCATTGCATACATGTACGTAGAAGATTTCGACATGGGAGGTCAAACATACACAGGTTGCTACAACACAGTATCACACGCTCTAACCGATGTTACACAAGCAGTTTGTGAATCATACATATGGACACCACCAGTAGACATACCAACTTCAGCAACTGCAACAGGGATTCACACTTCTCTAGTGGCCGCATTAACAGCAGCTGATTTAGTATCAGCTCTACAAGCAGACGGACCATTCACAGTGTTTGCACCTACAGATGCAGCTTTCACAGCAGCTGGAATTGATCTAGATTCTTTCGATACAGCTGAAGAAATAGCAACTCTGGCTGACATACTAACCTACCACGTAGTAGTAGGGCAAGTATTGTCCACAGATTTAACAGACGGAATGACAGCAACTGCACTAAATGGTGATGAGCTAACTTTCACTGTTTCAGCAGATGCAGTAACTGTTTCCGGAGCTAATGTAGTACTAGCAGACGTACCTGCATCAAATGGAGTAATCCATGTAATCGATACAGTATTGATGCCACCAGCAGATTTAGTTGACATTCCATCCACGGCAATATCAACAGGAATCCACACTTCTTTAGTGGCCGCATTAACAGCAGCTGATTTAGTATCAGCTCTACAAGCAGACGGACCATTCACAGTGTTTGCACCTACAGATGCAGCTTTCACAGCAGCTGGAATTGATCTAGATTCTTTCGATACAGCTGAAGAAATAGCAACTCTGGCTGACATACTAACCTACCACGTAGTAGCAGGACAAGTTTTGTCTACAGACCTAGTAGATGGAATGACAGCAACTGCACTAAATGGCGATGAGCTAACTTTCACTGTTTCAGCAGATGCAGTAACTGTTTCCGGAGCTACTGTAACAAGCGCAGATGTAATGACCACTAATGGAGTAATACATGTAATTGATGCAGTATTGATGCCACCGGCAGATGCACCAACTATCCCGGAAGAATGCGATTATCTTGTAGGAATTGATGATACTGGATATGCATTCGATCACACCTCTCTTGAAATAGCAGTAGGAGAAACTGTATGCTGGATATGGACAGATTCAGGAATGGCCCACAACGTCGCAGAAACTGCGAATGCAGAGGATACTATGAGACTAGTTGGCGGACTCTACAGCGGTGCTGCAGAAACAACTGTTGACTACAGAGTCACATTTGATGCTGATGAGACTTTTACTTACATCTGTGAACCACACGCTTCAATGAATATGAATGGGGTTGTAGTTGTAGGAACAGGAGTGGAAGCCGTCCAGACTCCAGAACCTAAAGATGATTCTGATGCAACACCTGGATTCGGAGCTCCATTACTAGTTTTAGCAGTAATGGGTGCAGTTTTAGTAGCAACACAAAGAAGTAAGTTAGATTAATTACTTAGCTTAACTTCTATCCAACCATCAAGTTCTCTCGCCACGTGAATGGCGAGGGGGCTTGGTCTACGGAGTTTTCCTAAAATTTTACCGTACATGGGAATTAATGGAAAAGGAGACCATTCTTTCACTTCTCCAGTTTCTAAGTCATATCTAGTTTGATGAAGGGGGCAGGTTACACATCCGTCTTTTACTTTTCCTCCGTAAGGTAACGGCCATGCCATATGCCTACATAGAGCATCAGTAACCCGAACTTCTAACTCGTCCCTCATTATCATTATACTACGAAGGCCAATATTTTTCATTTTCTTTTTACCAACTTTCAGCTTATTTCCTTTCATCACACGATGCCATATTTCATCTTCTAATGGTAGATTCATGTACTAAGCAATATATACCATTATTAATATCTTTCAGTTTTTTATTGTTAAATTCTCCAAGATGATACACACATTGAAGATGTAGAAGTGTAGCGTATATCATGGACAAAACCCCCACTCTTACTGATATCGAAAGAGGAGATGAATCTTGTATTCTAAGATTCAGTGATGATAAGTCATTTCAAGTTGAATATTTAGCAATTCGTATCCGCTGCCAATGTGCTAAATGTAAGCCAAGACAAGAAAATGAGCAAAGGAAAATAGAATTTCATGAGGAAGTATCAAGATTAGTAATGGAAAAACCTATGATCGAACCCGTAGGTCATTATGGAATAACTATGATATGGCCTAGTGGCTGTAGTAGTGGAATACATTCATTTTCTCATCTTAGAAGTATTGCTGAGGACTCCGGAACTGTAATTTAATCTAACGAAGCAGTCAAATGTAAAGGACTCTGCCAATAACCATCGAAGAATAGGCTAGCACCGTTCTCGATAGGTGATTCAATGTCCAAAACTAGCCCAAAGGATATCGATGATGACGATACATGGCATCAATTCTCGGATGCTGGCTATTCTTCTGCTTCCGTTAATTTTGATAATGAACAAGAAAAAGATATCCAAGTTAATTCAGAAGAAGAATGGTTTGATGGTGATGATTTTGAATTTGAAGGTAAAACACTAGATTGGAATTCACCGCCCTGTCCAACTCCATTGGGCATAGCTCATATGGTTAAAATAGGTACATGTAATCATTGTCTTAAACGTGTTTCAGGTAAAAATAATATGTCAGGTGAAGAAATAAGAATTGAAGCATACACCAGGGATAATTCTTTAGAATCATCGTTTAGTAATGATTTATGCCCACTTTGTGAGAATTTATTTGATGATGTCGATAATATTGTTGAAAGAATAATAGAGAAAATAAATAATTTAGAATATACTACAATCCAGATAGGCATTCATTTACCTAAAGATCTCATTCAAGAAGCTCATGAGATTACATCTAGGCATGGAGCATCACAATCCATGCCTCTGAAAACTTCTATGGTGTTAGATATACAAAATACAATTAATAATAATTTAAATGCAGATATCAATTTTGTAAAAGATAAGCCTGATATTATGATTCTTGTTGATGGGCTAACACTAAGGGTTGATGTTGATGTTAGGCCAATTTATTATTATGGGAGGTATAGGAAATTAAGTCGAGAAATACCCCAAACTCGTTGGCCGTGTAGGGCATGCAAAGGCAGAAATAAAGGATGCGACTCTTGTGAAGGATCAGGACTTCAATACATCGACTCAGTACAAGATCTCGTAGGGGAGCCATTACGCATTGCTTTGGATGCTAAGGATACTAGTTTCCATGGAATGGGGAGGGAAGATATTGATGTAAGAATGTTAGGACTAGGTCGTCCCTTCATAATAGAAATAAAGAAACCTATGGGTAGAATATCGGAAATGTCAAATTTAGTTAAGGAAATTAATACAAATTCAGATGGTAAAGTGGAAATAGATAATTTGATTAAAACAGAACGCTCATTAATTGCTAAGATTAAGAATTCCCGTTCTGATAAGTCATATAATATAAGATTCAGAATATCTGAAGAATTAGAAGCTGAATTCATCACAAATTCTATTTTAGAGTTATCTGGCGTCATAATAAACCAGGAAACTCCTCGAAGAGTTTCTCACAGACGAGCAGATAAAATAAGAAAGAGGAAAATAGTCGATATTTATAATATCATAATCGAAAATAATGAAGTTGAATTTAGTATCCGTGCGGAAGCTGGAACTTACATCAAAGAACTAGTACATTCTGATGAAGGACGAACTAATCCCTCTGTCTCGGATAAACTTGGTGTTGATTGTGAAATTTTATGGCTTGACGTTAATGAAATACATGATGATGAGGAAAATAAGGATAATTGAAGCATTCTCAAATCCGAGTCCTTAATAATACGCGGCAAGTCGCCCGCTTCCACGACCTTAGTCGTTTGGTGATATTATGGTTACTCGCACACATGGTTTACGACAAGGCACTCGTAGTATTCTAAGAAAGAATAAAAGAGACAAAGGTCGAATTTTTATTAATCGTATTATGCATCCTTATCAGGAAGGAGATAAGGTTGCCATCGTTTTAGATGGTGCCCAGCAAGGCGGCATGCCTCATCGTAGATTTCAAGGTAAAACAGGAATGATTACTGGTGTTCAAGGTAGGGCATACATTGTTAGCGTGAAAGACGGTAATATGCAAAAAACCGTCGTCGCCAGACCAGAACACCTAAGGCCAATTGAGGGATAATTATGTCAGAAGAAGAATTTGTAGATGTTGCTACTGTAAGAGACCTACTTTTAGATGCACAAAAGAGACGTGGTGAATTGTCTTATGAACAAACTATGGCGTTACAACATGCAGAATGGGCTGCTAGTGCACAAGGACACCCTACAGGAAATTTGAAAACAGAACAAACAGTTTTCAAATCATTATTTGATGAACTTATGAAAAATGAGAAACTAATGCAATATCCAGAAATAGCTGCTAAGATATCAGAATTATGCCCTATGTCAGTTGCAGATATTAGAGTAGTAATTGCAAGTAAAAGAATAGCTATGGATACATCTGAAATCGAGTCTTTAATCGATATAATCAAACAACACGTACTATAAATCACATATTTTACTAATTATTATGCTCATATTCATCAGGTAGAACCTTTCAGGTAGGGACGATAGATATGCTACCTAGGAAACAACCCGGCCTCGAGGAAGATATTTTTAATTCCGAGAATAGTATAAAAATACTTGATACATTAGAAAAAAGGCCCTTTGGAAATGAAATAGAAGCACTCACGTCTCCTTCTTTGTACTTGATTAAGGCGAGACTTAATGATGATACTGTCCAATCTGGAGATAATATTGAATTACCTTCTGAAAAAATCGGGCCTATCTCAGAGATTCGGTACAAGGATATATCTTCAAATACTCAATCAGAATTGGTAGAAGCAATCATGGAAGAGATAAATAATACTCCTGATAATCATCTAAGTTTCTTTAATAGGGCGAATAATATTTCACTAAAAGTACATTCTTTTCAATTATTACCCTCTATTGGAAAATCTAAAGCACAGCAAATGGTGCAATCAAGGGGAATGATAGGATGGGAAAATTTTACTGATATAGATGAAAAATGTTCCATTGACTCTGTTAGATTACTTGCAGAAAGATATGTTATCGAAATGGAAGATTCCATCCAAGTACCTCGATTACTTGATCTCTTAATCCGAACCGGCGTATGATATATGTCACTCTTCCATGATCTTAATACTCGGCTTCTTGTTGACCTTTTACGTGATAGGATAAGACCGCAAAAATCCTTGGGTCAGCATTTTTTAGTTGATGAGAAAGTTATTTCACGAACTATAGAATTAGCATCAGAATATCACAATCCTTTGAATAAACAATCTAATGTATTAGAAATAGGCCCTGGCCCTGGAACTTTAACTCTTGAGATACTTCGTTCTGGGGCGAAATTAACTGCTTTAGAGATAGATAATGAATCAGTTTCTCATCTCAAAAGAATATTTCCAGATTTAGGAGATAGGTTCACATTAAATGAGCAAGATGCACTAATTGGAAATTGGCCGAATAATATAACCCATATAATTTCAAATTTGCCCTATCAGATATCTAGTCCTGTTTTAGAAAAAATTCAAAACTATCATATGATTAATCCATTATCTATTATCGTACTACTTGTACAAGATGAATTCGCAGAGAGAATGGCTATGACGAGAGGTTATGATACTCGTGGACCGTTAGGAATGTCTTTATGGCTTGATTTCGATGTCTATCTAGACAGAAAAGTACCTTCTAATTGCTTTAGTCCAGCACCTAAGATCAACTCAAGATTAGTGATTTTAACTCCATCAAATAGAAATATCTTGTCGCCTATTAATAGAAAATTTTTCAGATTAATTACAAAGCATTGTTTCTTAAACAGAAGAAAGAAAATTCGTACCTCTCTTTCTAAGTCTCCAAAGAGATTGAATAGAATCAAAGGATGGCATAAGAAAAAATGGATTAAAACTATGTCAAATATTTTTAATGATTCAATAGACGGTATGCCAGAAGATTGGTTAGACCTCCGCCCCGAAGACCTTCAACCAAAGCATTGGGCTATCTTAACTGATACAATATCTTCAAATTAATCAATTTTTCGACTCATTCTTACCACCACTTGATAGAGGAACCCATGGTGCGGAGGGTGCGGCGAGCCACTAACAGGGCGTCCAAACTGAGGGGTTGGCATGGCAAAAAAAGATACATATCTAGCATTACTACGTCGAGGAATCGATGAAAGTACTGCTCAAATACTTTCAGATGGTGGAATTAAAGTTGGAGACTTAAAAGATTTAGATACTGAGACTTTAATTAATAATTATGGCCTTAAAAAAGAAATTGCTAAATCTGTTCTCGATGCTGTTATTTCTGGTCCTCGTTCTCAAAGTAAACAAAGATACTTGGCTGATGTTTTATCAGATGGGACAAAGAAAATTGATAAAATTGATGAAAAGCGTTTCAAACGCCAACTTCATGATATACACGGTGAATTATTAGAAAAGAAAGAACAATTAAGACTTGCACGTGTAGAATCATTTAGGAACAAAAAACTAGTAATGAATAGACTAGGTAAAACAATAGAACTTATTGTTAAATTAGAAAATACATTAGATGATGAATCAAAGGTTGAACAACAATCCAAACTCAGAGATCAATTAGAAACTAGGGGATTAGAAGCAGCAAGAGATCATGAAATGTTAGAATTATCTGGCACGCCTCAAGATATTGTCGATTTTAGAAGAAAAATTGCTCCAATTCTTTGCCTCCATGCATGCCCCCATTGTGGAGATGAAATGGATCCAAGAGGTAGTAGTATTCTTGACGATATGACTGATTTTAGATTTATTTGCTGGGATTGTGAGGAAGAATTCCTTTCGCCAATGGCACAATCCGTTGAAGATAGATTAAGTAATGGTTCTAGAATAAAATTAGATCCTAATATTAAACCTAGGTTAACTGTAATCAAACCTCCTGCTAAAAAACATGCGTCAAACATTGAAGATTTAATAGCTAGAGATGTTAAGAAAACCGGAGCATCTGCTGAGCAGTTAGAAAAAGCAATTGAGGAAAGTACACTATCTGGTACTCTTATTAGTATAGATGAGTGGATAGATCAAACTATCTCTGCAAAGGGATATATCCAAGCGCAAGAGCATAGAGAAGAATTCATCATCGCTACCGGAGCTGGAGCAACTAAATTCAATAAGTGGATGAAAAAGGCTGGTTTATACTTTAACAAACAAACTGGGAGATGGACACGATGGGAAGATCGTTGAGGCTCACTGATTATGGAAGAAAAAGAAATTATTCGCTTTTTTAGAGGTAATTTACCATTAGGAATAACCAAAATTAATCTTAATCTTACTATTGCCGAAATGGCTGTTGATATTGGAGTAGATATCCCGACAAACTGCACTTCTGGAACGTGTGGAACTTGTCTAGTAAGATTAAAGAAAGGGCAAATTCAATATCCTGATGAGTTACCTCCTGGTCTTGACGATTATCTAGTAAAAGAAGGAGGATTCTTGTCCTGTTGTATGACTCCTGAGGGTGCGTGTGAAATAGATGTAATACCTCCACTCTAATTGAGGCGAGTAAATGTCAAGTTGGTTTGAACCATTTTTCTTACAAAGTTTACTCATTTGTTTAATCGGCCTTTCAATATCTTCATGGTGGCTTTACAGTAAAATTAAATCAAAATTAAAAGAAGTTGAGGACAGACAAATTAATGCCAGGAAAGATTGATGATTTATTCATTCACTGCAGCTGTCCATCTTTCTGGTTCAGGAACTCCTACTATTTCTATATGACAGGCCAAGATATCTTTGTGTTCTTTTACTTCATTTCTGAGACTAATTAAACCATCCAAACAGCAAGGACAATGCGGGTGTGGCGGACAAATCCACAAATCTATATTTCCCGCTTCGCTAACTTCTACTCCTTTCAAAATTGATTTGTCAGTAATCAATTTACCATGTGATTCCTTTCTATTTCTAAGAATCTTAGCTAGACCTTTTTGTGCAATTTTCTCCGCTTTAGTCATTTTCACCACTCAGTAATTGCTGGAAATTTATCACCCATAGTTAGACAAATCATACCATTTTCAGTCCTATGCCAAGTATCTTCTATCCCTATTGCCCCATCTTTATAAATTACTTTTGGTTCAATCGCCATAGTTCCTCCAATCTCTAAGGGCCTATCGAAACCTTCAGCTACCACTGGAGTTTCGTCTAACTCTAGTCCTACTGAATGACCTAGAAATTTTGCCTGATCGGGCTGCATCCCCATTAAATTATTTGAATGTCCCATTTCTATTGCCATTGAATTACCAATATTCCATGACTTAGAACAATTCTCTCCGTTACCAAGACTTTTAGTTACTGCTTTACTAATTTCTTCCATATCAGATAATCTTTGTATCCATTCACTAGATAATTTCCCACTAGTAAAAATTCTTGTACAGTCCGATACATAACCTCTATGAAGATGTACAATATCAACCAATACAGGCTCATTTTTCTTAACTTTAGCAAAACCTGCTCCCAAAGCAGATATTGGACTTGCTCCGAGTCCTCCAATGGCCGAGTCAAAATATGAAGGAACTGCACCAGACCCTCCTGCCGCAATAACAACTCTATCACAATCCATTGGCCATTTCCTCATTCTAATTCTTCCTCCAAAACCTGCTGTTCTACTAATCTCATCAGCCATTGCAGCTATTTTTATTTCAGTATCTCCTTCTCCACCTCTATCTCTAATTACTTCAAACATCCTTTGATTTATCTCTCCACTTTCTTTATGCATAGATATTTCCCAGTCTGATTTAATCTCTCTAAGATTGTAGATCAAATTTGTACAATCTTTAACATCTCCTGATAAATTACCAAATTTAGAATTAATAAAACTCCATCTTTGATATGGTATTTTTGATAATAATAAACTAGGACGTTGAGTACATCCTAAAGATTCTAATGATTTTTCTAATTCATTCATTCGTGGATGTTTTTCAATTATATGTGGTGAATTTTCTCCTCCACCTTCAAAAAATGCTCTTTCCAAAGATTGCCTTACCCAATGTCTATTTTCAATCCCCGAATCTTTAGCTCCTATCAACATGACAGAATTTTGCCTACCACCTGTTAACCAATATAGTTCAACTGGATCATCAATCCATGCAGACTCTATCCCTTCTGCTAATAGTCTTGAAGAGAATAGATTTTGCCTAATTTCAAGTTCAGAAACTGGTACTCGCCAATCTTCATTTTCGGGACCTGTCAAACGTGCCACGTCCCAATTCATAATACTCAATGATGCCATAAGCAAAAAGCATTTTTGTTTATTTGATTATACATCTCTTCCACAACGGCCAAATGTAAGACATTAGTGGCGTCACATGTGCAAGGCGTTCTTTCGCTGAATGCCTATGACTTAGATGGTCGAACTATACTGTATAGGGTAGATGTTAACTCTCCTCTCAATCCAGTTGATAAAACACTCTT
Source organism: Candidatus Thalassarchaeaceae archaeon (assembly GCA_943841885.1). Lineage (GTDB taxonomy): Archaea > Thermoplasmatota > Poseidoniia > Poseidoniales > Thalassarchaeaceae > MGIIb-O3. Next base: position 95,434 of record CALSZZ010000001.1, read on the forward strand.
AGATGACTCAAGATTAAAGACAATAAAACCAACTTTAGATAAACTTTCAAAATCTAAGGTGGTCATATTAGCACATCAATCAAGGCCGGGTAAAGACGATTTCTCAGATTTGTCTCAGCATAGTGATAGATTATCTAAGATAATTAATCGTGAAATTACTTTTATTCCAGATGTTTGTAGCGATTCAACAATTGAAAGAATAGAAAATATGAAAAATGGAGATATCTTATTTCTAGACAATGTACGTGGTCATAACGAAGAATATGGTAAAAAATATGATTCTTGGAAAGATACATCAGATTCTGAAATTGTAACCAAACTTTCATCGGTTGCAGATTTATATGTTACAGATGCTTTTGCTGCAGCTCATCGTAGCTCCCCAACTCTTACGGGTTTTGCTAATAAATTACCCTGCATTCCAGGCGAGCTGATGATGTCAGAACTTTCTAATCTCCAGATAGCCGTGGATAATCCTCCTCGCCCGTATCTCGCTATTCTAGGTGGCGCAAAAGCGGATGATTCACTTAGGGTGGCTTTGAATTTAATACAGAAAAATATTATCGATAAAATAGCCTTTGTAGGAGTAGTGGGAAATCTGATGTTATGGGCCAATGATTATGATATTGGTAATAAAAATAAGGAATTCATTATCAATTCAATTGGAGATGCTTTCGATGAAACATGGATCATGGCAAATAAATTAATCCAAAATCATTCTAAATTATTGATAATACCATCTGATGTAGCAGTTGAAATAAATGAAGAAAGAATTCCTATGGATATTGATGATTTACCTACTGAATATCCCATTTATGATGTAGGTATCAAATCTTTGATGAATCTCAGGCCAATTATTCTAAACTCAGAATGTATATTATGGAATGGCCCCGCCTCATTTTTTGAGAAACCAGGATTTGCTTTTGGGACTATTGAAATACTCAATATGTGCATTGAAACAGATGCACTTACAATAATTGGAGGAGGCCATACAAGTGCTTTAGTAAGTAGTAGGGGAGTTGCTAGTAAAGTAAATCATAACAGTACAGGCGGAGGATCTACAATGTGTTTATTATCAGGACAAGAAATGCCTGTAATAGAGTGTTTAATTGATTCTGCATCTAAATTCTCAAAAATGAATTAACTTTTCTAAACTAAAAGCATTATTTTAATACATATTTCTCTTCTCACTCATTCCGGAAGGGCCACCCGAAGGATCATCCCCAATTTGGGAATCTAATGAAGACTTAAAGGTCGACAAACCTCCTACTACAGATTTAACTAATACAATTGAATTATCCGGAACTCCTAGTTCTGTTTCAGGCTTTATTGCCCCAGAAGTTGTTGGAAGAGCCAAAAGTGGAACGCCACAAGCATTCGGTATTTTGGCTATAATATTGGCTGTATTTGGTCTTATAATTAGTTTATTAGCACTTCTAGCAATTCCTACTGAACTAGATATGGCCAATAGTGTAGGTGAAAATAGTACTCTTTTTGTTATTTGGACATATCTTGAACCAATAATTGCAATCATTGCTTTGTCATCTTTGGTTATGCGGGTGTCGAACTTTACAATTATAAGAAGAGAGCTATATTTATTGGTTTGGGCGCATTATCAATCAATGTTGTTTCAGGTCTTATAGGTTCCTATGTTACAAGTGTAGTTACTACATCTACCACTGATTCCGAAGAGTTGGGTCAATTTTTTGGTGGTCTAGGTGTAGTTTTTGTATTATTTTGTAATGCATGTTGTGGAATGATAATGGTACTTCCATTATTGATTAGTCCACAAGATCTGGAATAATTATTTTAATTTTTCAAGATCAACAAAATGCCCTATACGCCTACCTACATCTGAAAGAATATCATCCAACGCTTGTTGACTCTTTCCTTCAGCGCGCATAACTAATATTGGTTCCGTATTACTCGGTCTGCATAGATACCAACCATCTTTATATCTAACTCGAATGCCATCAACAGTTGATTTATCCATATCTTCAAATGCGCTCAAAACTGCTGACATTGTTTCTTCACGTCCTCCTGTTAATGGTACCTTTCCTTCATCTGTTGTTGGATATTCGGCCATAAAATCAAATCTTTGTGAAAATCTTTTACCACCTTCATCAGGAGACTTATCATTACAGACTATTTTCAATAAACGAGCAGCACTGTATATCGAATCATCAAATCCGTACCAGTCATCATTCATGAAAAAATGTCCTGACATTTCTCCAGCAAATGGAATATCTGGATGTTCTCTTAATTCAGTTTTCATGAAAGTATGGCCAGTTCTTACCATACGTGGAATACCTCCCAAATTTTGAATCGCTTCTTCAATAGCCATACTACATTTTACATCAAATAATATTGTTCTACCATCTTCAGATGTATCCTCAGTAATTCTTGATAATACGTCCTTTGCAAATATTCCTATTAATCTATCTGGATGTATAAAATCTCCATTTTCATCTACTACTCCCAATCTATCTCCATCGCCGTCCATTCCAATTCCAAATTCAGCTCCATGCTCTACTACGGATTTTCCTAAATCTACCATATTGTTCTGTCTAGTTGGATCAGGTGGATGATTTGGAAAAGAATTATCCCATTCACAATATAATGGGACTACTTCTGCACCCAGTCTTTCTAATGTTTTTACTGATAACGGCCCAGGAACAGCGTTTCCACAGTCAAGTACAATTTTTATTTTTCTTCCAAGATTACCAATATTTTCAAGAATTTTATCCATATACTCTTCTTCATATTCTTCTTCAAGTTTGTATGTTCCATTTCCTACTCTGAAATCTCCCTTTTCAAAAGTACCTCTGATATCTTGTAAATCTTGTCCTCCAAGGGGCATAGTACCTTCACAAATTTTGAATCCATTATATTCTGGAGGATTATGACTTGCAGTAATTGCAACTGCCACATCAACGGGCAAATCTACAGTTGAGCGATATAATACTCCCGTAGTTGTCACTCCTAAATCAATTACATCCGCACCAGAAGACATCAAACCTTTGACAAAAGCTGCATGATATTCGGGACCTGATTCTCTAATATCTCTAACAACCGAAACGACTTTTGCATCAAGATGGGTTGCAATCGCTTTGCCTAACCTTTCAGAGAATTCAGCATTTAATTCTGTACCAGCAATACCTCTGATGTCATAGGCCTTAAACACTGTCATGATACACCGTAAAGAGTTTCATACATGACTTCTTTGCATACAATACCGATAATATCTAATTATCCTCAACCTATTTTTTATTCTAAACCTCTAAATGCCTCACAAACAATTTCTACTTTTGCATCCATGGGTAAATTTGGGACTTCATAAGCAGCACGTGATGGTGGAATTATATCTTCTAACCATTCTCCATAAATTCGATTAATTACACTGTAATTATTAATATCGGTCATTAGAATTGTTACTTTTACTAGATCTCTCCTGGAACTGTTGCCCTCTTCTAATAGTCTATCAATTTTAGATAAAACTTCTTCCATTTGTAATTCAATACTATCTCCTGCATCCACTCCAATTTGTCCAGATAACCATATGTGATCTTTTACTGAAATTCCAGGACTATACGGCGCCCATGTTTTTCCGCCGGTGTCTATCTTAATCTTCCTAGTCATAGTCTAACGAACAAGACCTTATTGTTAGAATTATTCATTTAACATGTCATTCAATAAGCCAATTATTTCTATATGATCTCCTGCAATATTATCTGAATTAATACTATCTAAATTGATCCATGCAGCATCTACTGCATCATCTCCTGCAATTGGCTCATGTTCAGGATCAACATCTACAATATAGAATAACCCAATACAATGTTTTCTTGGGTCTCTATCGGGTTCTCCGAGTATTGCTAACGAGATCGGATTTTTACCATTAAGCCCCGTTTCTTCTTTTAACTCTCTAATTACCGCAACTTCGGGACTTTCTCCATAATCAACAAAACCCCCTGGGAATGCCCACTTACCTTCCCATTCAATAGGAAAAGGTCCTCGTTTAATCAATAAAACCTCTCCGCCGTTGGGGCCTTGGCGAAGTACAATGGCATCTACTGTAACTGCAGGATTTCTATATCCATCTCTGCCACAAACATTACACAATTCATTTTCCATATTTTCTTCTCCTATATTGGTAAGATTCTATTGCTTCATACAAATCATTCCTTGAAAAAGATGGCCAATGAACATCAGTAAAATATAGTTCTGAATATGCAATCTGCCACAATAAAAAGTTAGAAATTCTTTCTTCTCCGCTAGTCCTTATGACTAAATCTGGGTCAGGTATTTCTGCTGAGTAGAGTCGATTAGAAATTTCTTCTGAGTTTATCATTTCCAATCTCAGATTCCCATTTGCATAGTCTTCAGCGACTCCTTTAACGGCATCTACAATTTCTTCTCTACCGCCATATGCAAGACATACTGTAAAGATATAATCAGAGTAAGAAGAAGTTTTTTCCTCTGCATTTTCTATTGCTTTTTTAACCCTTTCAGGTAGTTCATCTACTCTTCCGACAGCTTGAACTTTAACATTATTCGAATGAATCAAAGGGTCTTCTGCAATTTCATTTAAACCAATTTCATATAGTTCGTAAAGTGATTCTAATTCTCCAGGTTCTCTTGCACTAATATTCTCAGTCGAAAGAGCATAAACAGTCAAATATTTTATTTTTAAATCCAAAATCCATTCCATAACCTCTTTTAATTTTTCTTTTCCTCTAAAATGACCAATTTCTTGTCCGAGACTTTTACTCCAAGCAAACCTCCTATTCCCATCCATTATTATAGAAATATGTTCAGGTAATTCTTCATTCCTTATTCTTGTCCCTAATCTCTTAGTTCGTATTCTATCAGTTCTGGAAATAAATCCCCAAACTAGTCTAGAATTAGAAATATACCTTGCTGGTACTGAGATTATCCTAAATTTTAATAGCCATTTAGCAATATTATCAATCATACCACCAATTTTACTACGACCCATTATATCACCATCAATTTAAATTATCATTCTATTCAAAGACAATATCAGCAGAATCTCCAATTTTATTCAATAATCCATTTTCAGGATTTACAACAATAACTTGACCTGAATGTTTCCATACATCAATATCATGATGACTATTTCCGGCATAACCAAATTTTTTATCACCAAATCTAGCCATTAGTGACTCCGCTTTCTGTAAACCTCTTAGATTGTAATCTCCCTCTGAGGCCATAACATCTGAGAAAAGTCCAACATGTGCAGCCACTTGTTCTGCAACGATTCTATCTGATGCTGTAGCAAGAATCAAGGTTCTACCTCTTGCATATTCGCCTGTTATCCATTCTAGAAAATTTTCATGATAATCTAACTTGGCTGGATCAAAAATTAATTTTTCAGCCAAATCACGCTTCCATTTGGCCCTTTTACCTGTTAGTTCATTAAATAATACTCCGGGTATTAGCCAAGGCTTTCTAAATATTACTTTGTAAATACTAATCCAACTCATATCAGATAAAATGAGGGTCCCATCCATATCAACAGCAAGTGGAATGTCAGACACAGCATCAACCATATGTTCCGGTTGAGGTCTCTCCATTCAAGTCTTCTTCGACCGATTGCATCAATAATGATACCTTATCGTGAATATGAGTGTTAGACATGCCGGCAGTAGAGAATCCTTGGCGACCCTCTGCAATGAAAGTATCAGAGACCAAAGGAGAATCGCCATCTGGCTTCAATTCAATTCGTTTAGTCGGTTCCAGAATGAGCATGGATATTTTGGAACCTATCTCAATTAAATCCTTAGACGATTGGAAACGTGTAATATCAGAATTAGATACATGGGGAGAAGTTCCTGATTCTCAAATTTTGGAAATAATTTCTCAATCTGGTAACGTAAGAGGACTATCAGTAGAAATCAAATCCTCTGATATTAGATGGCTTGCAGAATTTCTTCCATGGGGGTCTGATAATAAACTAGAATCCATAATAATGAATTCTCATCCAACCTTGGATAAACCTTCTGGAGGATATTCATGGAAAGGACAAAATCTTATAATTCTAAGAAAAATAAGTAATTTCTATACCAATTCAAATATCAAATTATTAAATGTATTACAAGAGGGAAATGAAGAAATAGCAACTCGAATACTATATAATTCAGGTAAATCATTAGGAATCTATCATTCTTCAGTAAAATCAGTTAGAGAGACTCCAATGGATCAAAAGAGATGGAACAATAGATTAATTAATTTAGAAGAAAAACTCAGAGCAAATACGATTTGGAGAGCACCATTTAGTCGTAAGGCTACTTGTATGTTGAGCCTTGGAGATATTCGTTTCAAAGATATATTAATTTCAGAAAATGATGATTATTTTATTCGCTTAGGTCCACCAAGACTGGCAGATGGACTATACAAACCAGACTGTGAATTTCCTGCTATTCGAGATTTATCCTGCCTTATTCAAGATTTAGGACGGTTATACTACAGCATTCAATCCTCATTAGAAATTATTCCTTTAAGAAAATCTTTGATTGACGGTTGGTCTGATTATGCACCGTCTTCTTGGAGTTCTTCTGATGTTTTTTACACACATAGAGGAGGATTAGCAATTTGGGAATATGAACAATCACTTCTTGATGTGTTGGAATCAACTGCCAATCAATCTGGACCACCCACGCCAGCAGTTCAGATAATTTCGAAAGTAATACCTTTCCAAAAGAGTATGTACAACAGTAGAACAATAGCCGCACTTTCGTTTTTGCTAATATTTTTAGGAGTAAGTACAGTAATCAATAGTCCTCCAAAATCTCTTTTAGATGTCGTAATTCCTACTATCTGTATTATTTCTAGCTATTTTACTCATTCTTTTTATCGTAGATTATCTCCTCCGCCGGAGAAACCAATTACTGATATTTAGTTATCTTTCCATCACTGTAAAGATAAAAACGTGGTTCTCCAGTTGGTATTTCAACATTTATTATTTCCTCAGGTGATAATTTTTCAATATGCATTACAATAGATCTTAATGAATTACCATGTGCAGAAACAAGTATATTTTTACCCATCTCTAATTCTGGCAAAATCTTTTCAGTAAAATAAGGAATCGTTCTTTCAGCAGTCATCTTGAGACTTTCTCCTCCTGGAGGAGCTATATCATATGACCTTCTCCAAATATGTACTTGATCTGCCCCATGTTTTTCAGCAGTTTCCTCTTTGTTAAGACCTTGCAGCTCACCATAATTTCTTTCATTCAGCCTGTAGTCTTTGAATGTGATAAAACCCTTTGAAGATACATTATTTTGCATAATTATTTCTGCTGTTTTTTGAGCTCTGATCAAATCACTAGTATGTATCGAATCAATTTTTATTTTTGAAAGTAAATTACCAGCATTTTTTGCTTCTTGTTCTCCTTGTGCAGATAATTCCACATTAGTCCAACCAGTGAATCTATTTTCTGCATTCCAAATAGATTGACCATGGCGTATAAGAATCAATCTAGCCATATTTATGCCTCACATCTGTTGATGATGCTGTCTTTTTCGTGGCTCATGGAATACTAGATTATTTTCCTTCGCTCTACTTCGGGCCATGAGTAGTATATCTTCTGTAAACTCTCTCTGCGTTTTTGCAGAAGATATACAATAGAAATTAGTTGCAACTATTACCATAGACGGAGCAAAAGACTTTACTCTGACCCAAGAATCTTCTGACTTTGTAGATCTTGGATCATTAATTACTTGCTCACATAATGAGTCACAGAATTTCTTTAATGCATCTTGATCACTATCAGATTCAAAGTCAAAAGTAGGAAGAATTCTACGAAATCTCCTTTGACTAAAGTTTTCCACAGAAGAATTAGTTATATTAGAATTGGGTACTGTAATCATTGTATCTGCAGATGATCTAACTTGAGTTGTTCTAAGTCCTATGGAAATTACTTCTCCTTCTACTCCATCAACAATAATCCAATCTCCAACATTAAATGGTTGATCAATCAATATCGAAATAGCACCAAACATATTGGCTACAGAATCTTTAGCCGCTAGAGCGATAACAAGTCCAGTTACACCCAATCCTGCTACAAATGAATTAGCATCAACACCTGCCAGCCCTGCGATAATAAAGAATCCCATAACAACAACAACAACTCTCCCGATAGATTCTGCTACACTGGCCAATGATCTTCTGGCAGCCATATTATCTCCTTCCACAACAATTAGAACATCTATATAATCCACTAATCTAAATGCTGCAAGTAACATCAAAATCACAAATCCTGCATAGAAAAGATTTGATATGTTCTCCATCCATTCATCATTCCAAACCGGCTCACCATTTGCAGAAATCCAGTTTAGAGTCATACTCATTATTATACAACCTATCATCCATCCTAATGACCTAGGGGCGAATAAATCTCTTCCATCTATTCTCTCAGTTTTTGCAATAATATCCATTAATCTTGGAAATATTACTCTTCTAGACAAAAAACCTGAGATTGTAGCAACAATGCCACAAAGTAAAACTAAAATTAGAGTATTCTGTGAAAAATCTAAAAATTGAGGTTCTCCTGCCAAGAAATCAACTAATTCATCCATATTTGCCCGACGACACATCACTCATAAAGGACACTCCATAAATAGCACTGGAATACGTGGGTTTCAAGACCATATGGCGTTTCGCAACAATAACATATGACCTCGATTAGACTAAATGGAAGTAAGAAATATGACCAAAGAATGCCTGCTGTTGCATTATTATTGCCTCTCCTACTTTCATTAGGTGCTCCAATTGCATTAGCTCCACCTGCCGAAGCTCAAGAATTTAATGAAGTAATGCCAAGTGATATTTGGTCAGAAGATTATGTAAATCAGTACTTTCCGTGGGGGGGAGACGATAGAGTACAATTTAGAGAATATCATGATTATTTCACTATGAAAGATAGAATGCAATATCTCGCCGATCGTAATTCCGATATCATGAGTTTCCACGAAGGTTTACCAGGGGGGGTGAATCAACGAGGCGATACAATGTCTCTAGATGATTACAAAGGTTGGTATTACAATAATCCTAGTCCTTGGGTTAAAATTACTGGTGGGGGAGAAGGAAGGGAAGGAGTTACTGGAGGAGATTGTAACACTTTTGTCGGAGATTGTGGAAATTATGCTGAATTACCAGATATAATGCTAGCTGGAAATTTTCATGCAAGAGAATGGATGTCATATGAAGTTCCTATGTTATTTTTAGAAACTATAGCACATTATTATGGAATGGCTGGAGTAGATAATGACGGTGATGGATTAATCGATGAAGACGGTTGGGATGGAATAGACAATGATGGTGACTGCTCCAGATTGAATGAATCTGCACAAGATAGTAACGGTGACGGAACACTCTGCGGGCCAGGTGATTTGGGAGTTGATGAAGACTTCTCAGAACAATTTATCACAGACATGGTCGATACTAGAGAAATATATTTGATTCCTATGGTGAATGTAGATGGAAACAGATATGATAGAGAAGTATATTGTGGAGAGACTGCATGGGAAAACTGCTATCAGTCAGGTTGGAGAAAGAATCTGCGAGATAATACTGTAACTGGAGTTACACCAATTCCAGATATCGATGAGGAAGTTGATCCAGCATGTGACGGAGTAGATTTGAATCGTAATTTTCAATATGAATGGGGCGCACCGCTGGGAGCAACAGGTCCTCTTTTTCCAGGCGCATGTTATGCAGGTGAACCCGGCCCAAACAATGATGTTTATAATGGGCCAGTAAATTATGAAGATAACGATGGTGACGGATTAATTAATGAAGATCATGTTGATGGAAAAGATGATGATGCAGACGGACAAGTGGACGAAGACTGGTTAGGAGGAAATAGCGAACCTGAGACTAAATTCATCCAAGATATGACTGAAATGAATGATGATAATGGAGACGGTTCTTCCGAATTTAAGACAACGTTATCATGGCATTCATTTTCTGAATTAGTTTTATGGCCATGGGGCCATTGTACGAATTGTTATTCTCCTGATGATGAATATCTTGTATATCATGGGACAGTAATGGGTCAAATGACAGAATATGCTGCAATGCAATCATCAGACCTATATCCTACAACAGGTGATTTTTGTGATTGGCACTATGGAGTTCATGATTCATACTGTTACACAATGGAAATAGGCAATGCATTCCATGAATATCCAGAAGATATTGCCCACATAGCAGTAAGAAACTTAGGTGTACCATTTTACATGACTGAAATTGCAGATGATCCTCGATATAGGGCAATTGTAGGAATAGAAAATACCACTTCGAATCAAGTTCTACAAAATCCTGAAGATGTCTTAATCCCAAATTCAGGCGATATTCCTGTCAACATGTGTCTAGATCCTACATTCCCATTCACATCTAATATGACCAGAACTCATTTGATGTGGAGATTTGTAGAACCTACTAGGATTCAAGATGACTATGGTCCAACAGAATGGAACTTTATGCCTTGGGAAATGTCTCCATTTACAGAACTTAATGAACAATGTCAACTTAAAGATGGGATGAATGGTACTTTAATATCTGCAGATATACCACTTCCAGATACCGTGGTTGGAGAAATCCATTACAAAGCAATGCTAGGTACTACAAATGGCGCTTTCCCATTCAGATACCCCACTCTTGAAGAGGGTCAAGGTGATTATTACACACTATCACTCTCATATAGGGCTGACTTTGGTTCAAAGGTTCTTGCAACTTTGATGTTTCTTGTTATCGCTACCTTTGTTTGGGGCGGATTAGCGTATACATTGAGGGCTATGTTTTCTGATAACGAAGAAATCCTTGGATTGCCTCGTGAGCCTAAGTCTCAGATTATATCTAATTCACCAAGCAAAAGTTCCTGATATAAATTTTGGAGAATGATGAAATGAGTTCTGATACCGGCGCCAAATCCGATCAATTCAGCGGTAGATTGGGTTTAATTTTTGCAACTATAGGGGCTGCAATAGGAACAGGAAATATTTGGAGATTTCCTAGGATGGTTGGAGCTAATGGCGGAGGATCATTCCTAATACCCTGGTTAATATTCCTATTTTTATGGTCAGTTCCATTAATTATTGCTGAATTTGCTCTTGGTAAAAGAAGTAGAACAGGAACTGTTGGAACTTTCAGAATATTTGCTGGAAATAATTTTGCATGGATGGGTCTTTGGACTGCATGGATATCTACTGCAATAGGATTTTACTATGCGGTTGTTACAGGATGGTGTATCAATTACTTCCAAACAGCCATAAGAGGTGGATTAGGTTCTGAAGTAGATACTGCGGAAGTTTGGAATTCTTTTCTACAAGATCGAACAGAAGTTATCGCGTTCCAATTTTTGGCTGTAGTCATAACAATGGCAGCGATATGGAAGGGTGCAAAAGCAATTGAGAAAGTAAATGTAACTTTGATGGTCTCACTGTTTATTCTACTCTTTTCAGCATTATTTTTATCATTTGTAATGGATTTGAAAGACGGTACATTGGATGGTTTTGTCTATATGTTTAGCATACAACCCGGATATCTTAGTCAACCTGAAACATGGATCAATGGCCTTTCACAATCGGCATGGTCATGTTCTGCAGGAATGGGGATGGCAATAACATACTCAGTATACATGCGCAAGGATGAAGATACGACATTAAATGCTGCAACTATGTGCCTAGCAAATAATAGCATTTCAATAATAGCTGGTTTGACTGTAATGATGGCAGTTTTCTCTGTTTCTGAAGATCCTCTGGGAGCAGTAAGTGGTGGAAGTAGTGCAATCACTTTCTTAGTTCTTCCAGAAGTATTTGCACAAGCACCAGGGGGCCCTGCAATTCAATTAGCAATGGTAACAATGTTTTTCCTAGCTCTTTCATTTGCAGCTCTAACATCTATGATATCAACTGTTGAGCTATGTGTTAGAAATTTTGTTGATCATGGTATTGAACGTCAGAAAGCTGTCGGCTTTACAACAATTGCTATTTTCCTTTTTGGATTACCTAGTGCTGCATTATGGATAAAAATGGATGAAGATACAGGAGTAGCCTTTCCCCAGTTTTTAGAGGTTCAAGATCATATTTGGGGATACGGTCTAATGTTTAGCGGACTTTTTATAGCATATTCAATATGGAAATATGGTTGGAACCAGTATCGAGAATGGCAATATGAGAATGATATTTCAGGATTCAATTTCCGTGAATATCTTGATCATGGAGTTTCTCCATTTAGGGATGATTTTATTAATACTGGAGATAATGATTGGTGGATTGGCAGGTGGTGGGATTACATCATGTACCTCGGATTCCCTATTATGTTCTCAGTTCTAATATTGTCATACTTTAGTGATTTATTGCTAAATGTGGATGACCCATGGGACCCTTCTAATCCAAATGGAATTTCTATTATTCTACTATTTTGGGGCGTAACTGCAGGACTTTTTATTAGCATGAATAAATATGTGCTTGTAAACAGACTTGTACCGACAAACCCTCCTAATTGGCAACCATCAGGCTATATGTCTATATTTTATATCCCATATGCATTATTTCATTGGTTTATTACATTTGTAACTGGAAATTATGAATTAGAGCCAAGGCCACTATACAGAAATGTGCCAGAAGGTGCAGAAGCTCCAATTGATAAATTACCAGGAGGAACAGATCCCTATATCGTTCAAATCGGCTCTTCTTTACCTCCAACATTTGTAAATGAATACGGTGAAACAGTTGCTCATACGCTTTCCAATGTGGAAGCTGAATTAGCGTGAATAGTATGGTAAATATTGTTTCAGACGAATATCCTTGGTCAAAATTATTCAGAGAGTATTTGATGTATTGTGCTGTTGGTTGTATCAACGTTACGATATTTTTTATTCTTTATTGGATATTTGTAAATTATAATACGTGGACAAATTATGTCGAAACAATCGCTTGGGCGATTTCTTTTTTGATTAGCTCTGCTCAAGCATTTGTACTTCATAGATGGCTCACATTCGAATCTGATTCCAATATTCGCTCAAGTTTCACCAGAATGATGCTGGTTTACGGTATTTTATGGTTAGTTTCAACTGTGACTTTTGGAATAATGGTTGAAGTATTAATAATGAATCAATGGATATCATGGGCAATAAACACAACTGCCTTTGGTTTCCTTACTTTTTTAGGCTTAAGAATGTACGCTTTTCCTATTGTGGATGGTCGTATTACACGTAAAGAAAGGCTAGATGCGTTCATCGAACAACGTAGGGCTTGAAGTTAACCTATTTCTTGGCAAGTCTGTGACACAGGGCGTTCGAGGCACTCGTGACTTCTATCCTGAGGATATGAGATTACGAAATTGGCTATTTGATAACTTCACAGATGCGGCACTTTTACATGGTTTTGATGAGTATGATGCACCTGTTCTTGAACATGAAGAATTGTACACACGAAAACAAGGGGAAGAAATAACTCAACAATTATACAATTTTGAAGATAAAGGAAATCGCAAGGTCGCACTTCGTCCAGAGATGACCCCTTCACTTGCAAGGATGGTAATGGCTCGTGCAGGAGCTTTATCGATGCCAATCAAATGGTTTTCAATTCCTCAGTGTTGGAGATATGAAAGAACACAACGAGGAAGAGGCAGAGAACATTTTCAATGGAATGTCGATATTTGGGGTACAAATGAGATTTCTGCTGATGCGGAATTAATATCAATATTAGTAACATTTTTCGAAGGCGTTGGACTAACTGCTAAGGATCTAGTCATCAAAATTAGCAGCCGTAAAGTTCTCGAAGAGGTCTTAGGTTCGTTGGAAATCAGTGGAGATATTTTTTCAAAGACATGTATTATTGTAGATAAAATGGATAAATTACCTGCGAATGTAATAGAAGAACAACTAATTGAATTGGGCCATAATTCTGATGCAGTATCCAAGATTCAATCAATACTGGGAATCAAGAATATGGACGAATTATCCAACTCATTAGGGAAAGAAAGTGTGGCTTTATCTGAATTAAATTCACTATTCAATTCTATAGACTCTTATGGAATTCTAGAATGGGTGGAATTTGATGCATCTATTGTAAGGGGTCTTGCATACTATACTGGTGCAGTTTTCGAAGCACATGATAGAGAGGGTAAATTTAGAGCAATTTGTGGAGGAGGAAGATATGACAAATTACTTTCAACATTAGGAAGTAAAGATTTACCAGCCACTGGATTTGGTTTTGGAGACATGGTTATTATGGAATTATTAGCAGAAAAGAATCTTATCCCTGAACTTATTAGTGGAATAGAAGATATCGTAATACCTTTGAATCCTGAATTAAGGAGTGCATCTGTAATGGTTGCCGCTGCATTAAGAGATACAGGAAGAACTGTTGATTTGGTATTGGAAAATAAAAAATTGAAATGGGCATTCAAACACGCAGAAAGAATTGGAGCAGATAGGCTTGTGATGCTAATGCCTGAAGAATGGAAGTCAAACAAAGTCCGAATAAAAGATTTAGAATCTGGTGAAGAGATAGATGTTCCATTTGAAGAATTATGATTAAATCATTCTTCTGTTTTACGAGAAACAGCCACTGCTGCCATAGCTAGAGCACTTACTCCAGCCATTAATCCAAAACCAGGAAGTCCACTACTATCAGTAGCTCCTCCATTCATGCCACCTCCATTTCCTGGGTTGTTTGGATCTGTCGTGTTGGCAATGGGGAATTCCATTGTTCCAGTATTATTCCCTACAGTGTAATAATACAATCTAAAATACCCAGGACAATCTATTCCTGGGATAGCACAACCTATAGTACTCCACCCAGGAGCCGAATATTCAAACTCAATCAGTGGCTCTTGACTACTTTTATTCCATGTATTTGTCATTTCATCAACAGTAATTTCCATTTCTAGATTGACATTATTTCCAGAGTTTACTTGTTCCACTGGCCATTCTTGAGTCTTTACTATCTGCTGACCTTTGGAAATAGTTACAGTCAAGTTGGTACAATCACTGTTGTCATCACAGTCCATGGAATCTATATTAACAGTAAAATCAAAAATTATTGAACCGTTTTTTAGATACAAATTTTCTATGAATGATTTTTCTAATTGACAATTAAACATCACATTAACTTGTGAACCTTCTGAAAAGTCTTTTTGCCCGTATCCTTCATCTGCAGAACCGCTGGTATCATTGGCATCAAAATGCATAAAACAATTTGCTAAATCTTGTGATCCTAATATTACCATGGTGTTATTTGTTTCTGAGGGCTGCTTAGGATCCTCTGCTATTTGGGCAGTAGATGGGGCTACTAAAGTAGACAATGCTAGTAAAGTTGCGAGAACAATTGAGAGTGCGACACGCCCTGCTTCCATATTACGCACTCCCAACTGCTCTCGTTTGATACTTACCCTCTATTGTTCATACTCAATCAAATCTTTGAAAGTCACTTTCTGACCTGTTTCTAGCCTTTTTTGCGATATTTAAGGCTTCACCTAGCATATCCGCATCTAACATCTCATTATTCAATCTTTCACTGATTACTCCAGTAATAATCGACATTACTTTTATTGTATCTCCAAATGCTGGATCTTGTCTAGCCCCGAAAATTACCGTTGCATTTGGAGAAAGCCTGGCAGTCATTAATTCAACTACTTGATTGGCTTGCTCTAGTGTCATATATGGCCCTCCAGTTACGTGAATCAACGCGCCTGTCGCTCCATCAATTTCTATGTCCAATAGGGGATGATTAAGTGACTCATGAACTACTTCTTCTGGACCTCTATCACTTTCGCCGTATAGCATCATAGTGACTCCTCCACCTTTCATTATTGTTCTAACATCAGCAAAATCTAGATTAATTAAGCTGGGAAGAGTAATTGTCTCTACAACTCCTTTTACTATTTCTGCAATTAATTGATCCATTATGCTGAAAGCTTCTTCCATTGGAAGATTAGGAACATAATGTAATAGTCTATTATTATCTAAAACGAGCACAGCATCAGCAGTTTCTCGTACCATATTTAGCCCTTCCAAAGCACGTTTCATTCTCATTTTACGTTCCACAGAAAACGGAGTAGTAACTACAGCCACTACTAATGCACCGGCTTTCTTTGCTTCTTCAGCAACTATAGGTGCAATGCCAGTTCCTGTACCTCCGCCAAGACCTGCTGTGACAAATACCAAATCTGCTCCTGCTACAATATTGCCGATCACATCTCTTCCAGCTTCAGCACATCTTCTTCCCATTGCAGGATCTCCTCCTGCTCCAAGGCCTCTTGTTATGTGTCTTCCAACTAGTAATTTCTGCATGGCACGTGTATTATCGAGATGTTGCTTATCCGTATTTATGGCTACAGTAATGGCCCCTTCAACTCCAATATGAGTTATCCGATTCATCGTATTATTGCCTGAACCTCCACAGCCACAAACTAATATTCTAGGATCAGCAGGTCCATAATCTTCTAATTCTCTATCTGTTAGTGCTGTAGGTATCCTTTTAGGGGGTATTTGATGACTTTCTCGGTCAATAGACCTCATAGGCGCCTCTACCATATTTCTCCCCATGCATCCCCGGCATTACTGCCTTACAATTCAACAGAGTTATCTTTCCCTTCTTAATAGTTGAGGGAGATTCGACATAGTAGAGGCAGTTTTGTTGACTCATTTTTTCCAACCGAATAAATGAATTTACATATATTAAAAAAATATTTCATCTATAATTAATTACATAACACTGGAAAGCAAGATAAGGCAAGGTACGCTCGTCTATGATATCCGAGCTTAGCTCAGTTGGCTAGAGCACCTGACTGTAGACTGGAAATAACAACTTCGGTTGTTGGCCAAATGGCCATCAGGGGGTCCCCGGTTCAAGTCCGGGAGCTCGGACCACCATGTCATCATCTTCATCCCAACAGGAGGGATAGATGCCTCCTCCTTTACCGTCAGAGAAGTATCCAATGTCGTATAATTGACTGTATAAATCATCGATTTTTCTATCTGTATTTCCACGTATCTGTAAGAGAGCCTCAAGTTCTTTCATACCTGCCCCCCATGCTTCCTGCCTCATTCTTTCCTTATGTTTTGAAGCGAAGTAGTACTTTGTAGTCACTTTGGGAGAGGAGTGGCCTAAGAATACAGACATCTGCTCCACCGAGGCGCCCCCCTTGCCCATCCAATCGCACCAAACTGTTCTCAGGTCGTGGAGCCTGTAGTATCCACCAGCGCTCGTCGGCTCCATCCCGATATTCTTCATCGCACCCTTTTTTATTTCTTGAAGAGTCTTCGGGTTGATCGTCCCCCTCCCTCTCTTGTTCTCGTCCTCGCTGAATAAGAATACGGCATCCGGGTGGTTCTCTCTGCAGTATTCTAGGTAGGGCTCGACCCTCTCGAACGCCCACTCGGGCATGTTGTTGCGAACCTCCTCCGAGTACGTCCTCATCTTGCTTATTTCTCTAATAAAGTGGTCCTCACTCACGTCTGATATCTTGATTCGCCTAATCGAGTCGGCCCTTCCAGCGCTCACGAGTGTCAGCCATATGTACGCTCTGAGAGCCAGTAGAAGGTGATGACTCGTGCGTTCGGGCCCCGCGTTCGAGGAGTTCTCGTTCGCGATTCTCGAAAGGTTCGGGGCTTCCTCCGGGTTCTCGCACATCTCGTCCAGGGACCCAATCAGGTCGACAATCTCTTTATCCTCGATACCTCTATGTTCCGCTTTCCTCTTCTTCATCCCCTTCTTGATGATGGTAACTTGAGTTTTGACTTCCTCAACTATTCGGGTATTTACTTCTCCGTATATCATCACCTTGCCAGTCAGGTAACCAAGATACCCGTCCAGCGTCGATTGCGCTAGATCGGAACTCTCAATCTCAGTCTGTAATGACTCGATGAACTCGCTGTACTGTAGGTCGTCCCTCAAGTCGTCGGGAGTGAAGCTACCTAGGGTATACCTGAACTTCCTAGCGGATATCCTAATGTTCTTGTAGCGCTTCAGATTTCTGTCCTTCCATCTTCTAGGGCTTCTGAGCCAGATCATCACATTATCGTAAATCGAAGGTTCTCCTTGGTCCATCCCGTCGGAGACCCAGTATGGGTATTCATCTTGGCTGGCTGTATTACATGGCTGTATCTCTGGCATGGAATATAGGAAGCGAAGACGAAGGTATGAAAGGTTATGGCTAGTACTATGATGCAGAGTTTGAACATGAATACCTATTGCTTCAAACGACAATGTCGTTGGGGATCTCATATCTCCAAGGAATGACTTCAATAGCCTCCGATTTCAGAGTATAACTCCATGACTGAAAATACATGTGAGCATGAGTGGGACGATAGCCAAGAGATAGACACTTTCCTAGACATAGTGGATTTCAAAACCGAGTTTGTCCAGATCAGAGTAAGGTGTTGCAAATGTGGAATTATAGGATTAACCTCAGCTGAACTTGAATGGAGTTCAGTATTTTGGGATGCAATATTGCTGCAGGAGTAATCGGAAGGAAAAGGACCTTCATGTATACATAAATCATGGGTCTATTTACAAAATATTTCATTAATATATTAAATAGCCAACCCCATTCTTACATTCATATGGTCACCATCTATGTGTTGAGATTGGTTGATAATAAATTCTATGTTGGTATGACAACAAGAAATTTGGCTAGGATTTGGGAGCATGTAGAAGGAGAGGGTGCTAAATGGACAAAGAAGTATCCTCCGATAAAAGGAAATGAAGTCAAGTGGTTGGATGACAGATTATTTCCATTGGATGAAAATAGAATTACTTTAGAAATGATGAGAGATTATGGTATCGAAAATGTCAGAGGAGGTAGTTGGTGTCAAATGAAACTCACCTCAAGACAAATATATGGTGTAAAGAAAAGAATAAGGGAATTACCACCTAAAAAATCAAAATCGAGACCTGAGGTTGGAGAATATTACAAAAAAAGAGCACTGAAGAAAAAATATTCCAGAAAGAAGAGGGCTAAAAATAAGTTAAGAGGAGTTTTGTTACCATTTGGCACAGAACCAATCAATCAATGCAGGGCAATGAAGATGAATGGAGCAGGAAGATGTCGAAAACCAACCAAATCTAATTTTGCAGGAAATTCTTCAAATGATCAATTATGTAATATGCACAGGATTTCGGTGCTAAGTGGAAGAAGGCCTTGGCCTACTGTAGATTCAGAAGGAAGAAGAGTTACGAAGCAGATGGCAAAGGAAAATAACCTAAGTAAGATTAGAGGTGATGATTCGACAGAGAAAAAGATGTCAAAAAAGGAGTTTGACAATCTGAATAAAAAGGTTGGATTTACAAGCGATAAAATAGATCCTAAGGGAAATAAATTAGAGGCCATTGAAATTGAAAAATTGAAGATAGAAATAATAAGAATGAAAACTGAAAATAGAGAAAAAATAAGGAATATCAGAAAACTAGCAAAAAAAGAAATAGAGGATATTTCCGAATTGAAAGACATAGATATAACACTATTAGAATTAGAAAACGAAGTTTTAGAGGAAGAAAAATTTGAATTGAAGAATGAGGTTGATTTGCTAAAATCTCTGTCTCTAGAATATCATATCTCAAAAGAGGTATCAAAGGCCGTTAAAAGGGTAAAAAGGAATGTTAAAAAAACCAAAAAAGGAGTTGCAAAAGAAGTAAAAAAAGAGGTAAAAAAATCAATTAAAGTTGCTAAGAAGGCAGGTAAAAAGTTGAGGAAGAAAACCGGTCTGTGATATTTTTTTAGACCTTATCATTATCAAATATAGTAATACGGATCAAAGGGGTATACCCGTCTGTACAGTGGGGCCGTTTGTATTACTTTCACCACATCAGTTAAATTGTTCAAATGATAGGGGTGAAATATGCTTCAAATGGCCATTCTTATCTTTCACATTTTTGCAGGTTCTATCGCATTATGTACTGCGGCTGGTGCTTTCATGACCAAGAAAGGAAGGGCTTGGCACGCTCGCATCGGGAAAATATATTCTTTCGCAATGATGATGGTGGCATTATCATCATTTATGTTAGTGGTTTTAGGTGCGCCATTTTTTTTATTGATGATTGGAATATTTTCCGGATATATTGTCGCAGTAGGCTGGAGAAGAGCAGTAAATAGAAAGGGTGAAGTTGTCAAAATCGACCGCATTTTAATAGCGATTGGGATTATTGGAGCGCTAGGGTTATTTGTAACGAGCGCAGTAATCTTTTCAGGTAGCAATTTGATAAAATCAAATGGCGAAGGCCGTATATTTGGAATTGTGCCGCTGGTCTTTGCGGGAATCTGTGGGGGACTTGTTTGGGTTCAGACTCGTGTTGATGAAAAAGGATTAGCGCCCCGAGAAAAACTTCGGATCACACAGCATGTCATATTCATGGGCTCTGGAACAATTGCAACTGTTACCGCATTCCTTCTTACTGCAGTATCAAACAGTGTGTTTCTTTGGATAATTCCTACGATTGTTGGTACCGCTGGAATAATATTCTGGACCATGAAAGTTAACGCTGGAAAAATCACCCCTCTAAAAAGCGAGCAATAAAAACATAGCACCGTCTACTCGTTTTCGGATAGATACAAAGGGTTCAGCTGAAACCCCTTTGAATTTTATTTTCCGAAACAAAGAGGATTCAATGGGTCGAATCACTCGCTACCCTCTGACGCGCATACGCTTCAGAGCCCCACTACAGAACCCTCTGATCTCTATGCCGGTCAGAGCGGCTGAGTAGGTCAAGTCAATAAACCAATAATCCGTGGGCTAGCACGTGAAGATTAACCGGGGTAGTAAGGGAATAAGGACGGAGTCGAACGTCGTGGGGGCCATTGCCTTGGCCTTCCTGATGGTAGCCATGGCCCAGGTCGGGTACGCAGGGGGGGATCAGCGGGACTCCCTCGATGCCGAGCGAGCCGGCCACACCGGGACGATCACCTCGAATGTCGAGGGCGCGGAGCTGCAACTCGGCGAGGCGATGACGCCGATCACGCTCAACACGCCACAACCTGCCTCGTGGAGTACCGAACCCGCTCTGCCTGCCGGCCTGAGCATCTCGAGAGGCACCATCAGCGGCACGCCCTCGGTCTACGCCAGCAACCAGACCTACACGATACATGCGGAGCAGGGAGGAGAGGCAACCACCTTCGAGATCTACCTCAGCGTGGGCTCGGACAACCCGCACACCGTGGTGGAGAATCAGCCGATCGATGCGATCGGCTTCCACGACCCCTTCCAGGATGGGACCACGACCTGGGCCGTATCACCGTCCCTGCCGTCCGACCTCACGATGGACCCGGCCACGGGGGAGATCACGGGGTCCGTCGAGGGAGAGCTACCCAACACCACCTACACAATGACCGCGACGGAGGTCATCCCGACCTCGTCATCCGCCTATGCGAACAACAAGGTGTCTGCCGGATGGTACCACAACTGCGCCATCCTCGACGACGGCGACCTGAAGTGCTGGGGGCGGGACAACCACGGACAGTTGGGCGATGGTGGAAGCAACACCAACACCAACGCTCCCTCATCCACAGCGATCGACCTCGGTTCGGGCCGAACGGCCATTGCTGTGTCAGCTGGAGATTATCACACCTGTGCCATCCTCGACAACGGCGATGCGAAGTGCTGGGGGAAGGACAGCCATGGACAGTTGGGCGATGGCGGAAGCAACACTGACACCACCGCACCCTCATCCACAGCGATCGACCTCGGCACGGGCCGAACGGCCGTTGCGGTGTCTGCTGGAAGTCGCCACACCTGCGCCATCCTCGACAACGGCGATGCGAAGTGCTGGGGGCAGGACAGCTATGGACAGTTGGGCGATGGCGGAAGCAACACGGACACCAACGCACCCTCATCCACAGCGATCGACCTCGGCACGGGCCGAACGGCCGTTGCGGTGTCTGCCGGATGGTCCGACACCTGCGCCATCCTCGACAACGGCGACCTGAAGTGCTGGGGGCGGGACAACTTCGGACAGTTGGGCGACGGTGGAAGCAACACGGACACCGACGCACCCTCATCCACAGCGATCGACCTCGGTTCGGGCCGAACGGCCATTGCTGTGTCAGCTGGAGATTATCACACCTGTGCCATCCTCGACAACGGCGATGCGAAGTGCTGGGGGAAGGACAGCCATGGACAGTTGGGCGATGGTGGAAGCAACACGGACACCAACGCACCCTCATCCACAGCGATCGACCTCGGCACGGGCCGAACGGCCGTTGCGGTGTCGGCTGGATGGTACCACAACTGCGCCATCCTCGACAACGGCGATGCGAAGTGCTGGGGGCAGGACAGCTATGGACAGTTGGGCGATGGCGGAAGCAACACTGACACCACCGCACCCTCATCCACAGCGATCGACCTCGGCACGGGCCGAACGACCGTTGCGATGTCAGCCAGAGGTGACCACGCCTGCGCCATCCTCGACGACGGCGACCTGAAGTGCTGGGGGCAGGACAGCTATGGACAGTTGGGCGATGGTGGGACCAACACCGACCAAGGTTCACCCGTTTCGGTTTCCGGCAGCAACACCTGGGATTCCTCGACCGGGCCGAGCAGCGGTTCAGGCAGCGGAGCTTCGAGTTCCCCGTCCTCCGAGGACATCCACTTCAGACTGGTCAGCCTCGCTGACTCGGACGGGGACGGCCTTCCGGACGAGCTGCCAGGCGACTACGACCCGATGGAGGGCCCGACCCCCGGACTCGTCGCAGACGATGACGACGACAACGACGGCCTCCCGGACCTGGAGGAGAGTGCCACGGGCACAGACTCCACCAACCCGGACACGGACGGCGACGGATACTGTGACGGGCCGACAGCGGTCGCAGGCGTCTGCCAGACTGGCCCGGACGCCTTCCCCCTCGACCCTGCGGAGTGGCTGGACACCGACGGCGACGGGATCGGCAACGAGGCCGACACGGACGACGACAACGACGGCCTCCCGGACCTGGAGGAGAGTGCCACGGGCACAGACTCCACCAACACGGACACGGACGGCGACGGGTACTGCGACGGCGCGGAGGCCGTGACCGGCGTCTGCGAGGCAGGCCCCGACGCCTTCCCGACCGACCCGTCCGCCCACGCGGACACCGACGGCGACGGCATGCCGGACACGATCACCGGGACCTCCACATCCGTCCCGGCCCTCGTCGAGGACACGGACGACGACGGCGACGGGCTCGAGGACGCGAGCGAGACCGATACCGGGACATACGTCGATGGCTCGGACACGGGAACGGACCCACTGAACCCCGACACCGACTCGGACGGGATCTGCGACGGTCCCAACGCCGTCCCGCCGATATGCCTGGCAGGACCGGACGACGACCCTCACGGGTCGAACTTCGGCGGAAGCTTCTACGGATTGAGGAACTCACAGACAGACGAATTCCAACCGGCCGGTATAGCAGCACCCGGAACGACCTACGAGGTGTATCCCGGACTCCCAACGGAGATGACTCTGGATACAGCAACCGGTACGATCAGCGGAACGCCGACAGAGCAGATGGGGAACACGACGTTCAACCTCTGGGCGAACCAGACAGACGGGACTTCAGTCAGGACGACCTTCCTGTTCGAGGTCTTGGAAGACACCGACGGCGACGGGATGCCCGACGTGCTGCCTGACTACTATGATTCCACGACAGGGGCATTCGTCGAGGACGATGACGACGACGACGACGGCATCACGGACGCCGACGAGAGGGAAGCGGGCACCGATCCGCTGGACCCAGACACTGACGGCGACGGGGTATGCGACGGGCCGGTGTCACCGGCGAACAGCGATTGCACTGTAATAACTGATGATGAGAATGATGGCGGTGATGGAGGATCTAGTAACATGTGGTGCTTCTGCTGCCTGATTTTCCTTCTACTGCTACTATTGGCACTGTTGATCGGACGTGACAAAGTAATGGGCATAGTACTAGTTGGCCCTGAGCCAGAGAACACGTCATCAGAACCTCAGTTTATCGATGGTACGGGCACCAAGGAAGATCCGTTCGTCCTTGCTACTGCTGAAGGAGTGAAACCTGGTGAATCGGTAATTAGCAAAGAAACAATCACGATCAACAACATGTCGAAGATTAATGTGGATATGATCGACTTTAACCAGGAAACAAACAGCAATCGCTTCGGAATGCGTGAGAAGAATAACAATAAATCCGCTACAAGAGTTATCGCCGTTAACGATAATGGAGAGATTATGATCAATATGGTTTTTGATGATAACACTGATGGTCCGACTTACGAAGGAGGAGAATTCATTGGGTTACTAAAGCTCGGACGAGCAAGTGTATATATTTCTTGGACGGTCAATGTAAAACCCGATAAGAAAAAACTTAAGGAGATACAGAAGCAAAGAGAAGCTGACGAAAAGGCCGCTAAGTTGGCCAATGAGGAAGCCACTGCCATTGCTCTGCTTGCTAAGGAAGAACAAGAGAAAGCTGCCAAGAAGGCCGAAGACGAGGCTGCAGCCGCGACCTTGCTCGCCAAGGAAGAGGAAGAGAAGGCCGCCGAGAAGGCAGCCGCATCCAAATCCTCCAGCAACGAGGAGAAGAAGCTAGAGGAGTTACAAAGAGTGAGGGAGCGAGCGAGCTCCATCAATTTCGAGACCCTAGGCAAGGCATCTTCTACGGAGCTGAAGAGCGCCGTCGAAGAGGGCGCTGATACCTTAGAGGTCGCGAGTACATCCGACTTCGCCGACAGCGGCTCCGCGAGAATCAGCGACTCCGCTGGCACATCGGTCATCACCTGGACTGGGAAGAACAGAAACGTACTGACCGGCGTCTCGGGAGTGACCAGAACATTCGCCGCCGCCTCGATAGTCCTAGTCAAGGACGACCTGCAGGTGATAAAGGGCATCGGACCGTTCCTGGAGGAGAAGCTTAACGCCCTCGGAATCTACACGTTCTTGCAGATTAGCAAGATGACGCCTGAGATAGAGGAGGAAGTCAACGTAGCCATCGAATTCTTCCCCGGTCGCGTCAAGAGGGACGAGTGGGCCAAGCAGGCTGGCGAGCTTCTTCGGGATTGAGAGATCTAGAGATTCCTCGGACGGCTAGCAGTGGGTCGAATCATTCGCTAGCGAATTCTAAAACTATAGCGCCCCCCTTTGCTTATTTGGAATAATTAATGGGCTACAGTATCAACCCCAATGGTTCGGAGTTTACCATAGTAACCGATGTACTGCAATACAGCGGATTCGCTACCCTATGCTTCAGGGTGAATCATAGGATTATCAATCAGCTAAGTGTGACAAATATTTTTTATAAAAATCAATAATTGTGGCCGTTTTTATAAAGTCTGCTGGCGGGCTACGAAAATGTTCAAATGACAATCTAAATATTACATATCATGGCAGGTAAACAACTTTACTTCGATATCGAATTAAACGATGACTGGAAACGAGGTTGCGATGCAGCAATCAAAGTAGGAAGACTTCGAAACCATAGGAAAGGGACAACTGAACGAAATGACAAGAAACTCCCTCTTTATTTTTCGTGTGATCTTATGGAACAAGGTGTTATGCGTCCTGAAGACATAACTGAGGATGATTGGTTGAATCTAATTGAAAGATATAGGCACGGACAAACTAGATCTGGAAAAATCCTGAAAGAGAGTTCAATAAAGAAGCGCAGAGAAGGATTAATACAAATTTTGAAGGGCTTACATTTGAATGACATTTTACATTTTGTGAATCTCTGGCAACCAAAAAAGGAAGAAGATATCATTCGTTGGTGGTCTAACGAAGAGATGGAAGCAATGACCCAAACGGCACTAAAATATATCTCTGAAGGAAAATATGACGAGCGGGCAATTGCTCACCTTCTACATTTTTCAATCGCGCCAAGGAGATCTGATTCGGCGTTATTCCTCTGGAAAAACATCGATTTAGTAGAAGGGATGATTACATTCCCTGCTTCTAAAAACAGAAAAAGATGTCAAAATCGTATCGAGCCTCGATTTATTGAGTTCCTTTCCAATTATAAAAAATTGATTTCAACTTCAAAGGGAGGAGATATATACGTTTTCCCATCTTCACGAGCACAAAAATCTGGAACTACAAAAGATCCAAAAGATTACATTTCAGCCAAAACTATTGCGGAATGGCTCGCTTTCATACGAGATTCAACTACATTGCGTAATGGGGACAAAATTAGACCATATCCACCTCACTCGTATAGGCATTCTTTAGCGATGAGATATCTCAATACTGGCTCAAGATATGAAGATGTTAGTGGAATTTTAGGCGATACTGTGGCGACAATTGAAAGATACTATTCAACTCTAATTTATACCCAAGCCAGTGAGGAAGCATTTCGTAGAGCACATCCTAATTCACACAAGGAGCCTGCGATTGCTACATCTCAACCGGAATGGATGATGCGAGAAGTTAGCCTTCAGACGTATAATATCAATTCTTCCGCAGTACTTCGAAACAGGGGTTCGGACTCTACGAGGGTGGTGGACGCTGGGGGATTTGAACCCCCGGCCACCTGGTTGCAAACCAGGTGCTCTTCCAAGCTGAGCTAAGCGCCCTACGGCTTTCCGAAACGGAAGTAGTTCTTGAGTTCAACCGTTGAAATACTCAAACTTATTCATTTGATTTAATTAATTGGGGAACAATCAATAAGATTCCAATAATCGAGAAGATTAACAATACAAAAATCAAAGTTCGGTTTGAATCATCATTTTCTTCTATTGGTTCATTTCCAGTCGGGAGATTTTCATCCATATCATGAATATCGGGGCCAAAATTTACAAAGAAATCAAATTCAGTTATATTTTCCCCAATTTTTATTTGGTGTTTAATTGAAATGTTGCCTTGGAGGAACCCATTACTTGCTGATAAATTGATTATCATGTGCGCATTACAATTTTCATCTATTTTTTCACCTGTTTCATTCAGTTCACAAGAAGAATTTAACCATCCTGTAGCATAATCATCGACTCCTGTGAAAATATCATTTCCATCTAAATCTATAACAAATCTATGACTAACATTTTCACGAGTATCGTGATTTCTAACGAATAAGGAGTCGTTCTCAACTAGTATTCCAGGAACTACTCCTTCAGGAGTTGGCCCATCTTCAAAGAGAAGAATAGTGTAATTCTGAGGATCATGAGCCTGTACATTTGCAGGTATTGAGATCATAATTATGACCAGTAAAAAAGACAGTAACGGCCCCTTCATATTAGTTCGTAGAGGAGCGATGGTTTGAACATGTCTCGCTTACTCGCAAGTATAATGGAGATAAGGCGTATACTTCTTGCAACTGGACTAGTTGCATGTTTAATTGTTGCAAGTACAAGTATGTTCTTATTAGCACGTGAAGATCAAGAATCTGAAAGTTCCAAAGTTATGTTGTTAGACCCTTTATTACAAGATGATGGTCATGACCATAGGAATGCTAGCCAACATGTAATGTATACTGAAAATATTCAACCAATTTCATTCAATTCTCTAACAGCTCCTGGAAATGCAGAAGTACAAGTTGCAGAATCTCCAGATGGAAACACCTATGCATATATCGCTGGTTGGAGTGAGATGCATATTGTAGATGTAACAAATCCATACAATACTACAGTGATGGGAGTTTATATTGATCCTAATACTCAAGTTTTAGATGTCAAATATTTACAATATGATGGTAGAGAATACGTCATAGTACAGAACCAATTAGTAGATCCCGGTAATGCCGATCCAAATGTAGGAGAATGGGGCGATCCGGCTCAAGTTACGGTAACATTAGTGGATGTCACAGATAAAGAAAATCCTACATTTGTAGATGCTTGGTATGATGCAGATCATCCAAGTGGCCCTCACAATCTTTACACGCAAATGATAGATGATGAATGGTATATTTTTGTAGCAAACCCAGAATATGAACAATGCGATGTAGGGCAGGGAGATGCGTGTGGAGGAATAACAATTGCACATCTTAATTTTGATGGCCCTAGTGATAATCCTGTCATACTAAAAGTTGGTGAAGCAGAAGTATCATGGGAAAGCACCCGTGGAGGGTGGATATATATTCATGATATGACAGTCCAAAAATGGCCAGGAGAAGATACTAATGATCCAAGATTTGGGAAAACATATGTCTATGGGGCCTATTGGGAAGCCGGTTTAAGAATATTCGATGTCAGCGATGTGCCTCACCCTCAGAATTCGCCTGTGGAATATGCATTCATAGCAGGAGGTTGTGTTGGGTCATTTGGTACTCAATTAGGTTGTAACTGGAGAGCTCCTGAGGTTGGTCTTTGGATGGATTTTGAAGACTTTGATGGAGATGGACAACCAGACAGTGGTACGACCGGTAATGAAAATGGAGGAAGATCATCATACATTCATTATGCAGAACCTGTTGATGAAATGGTTGATGCTAGCCATTTAGGTTATCCGGCAGGAAAAATGCATCTGACCCTTCTATCCACAGAAGTCTTGGATACTACTGTTGGAACTGGTATGTCTTACTTACTGGACACTACAGAGTACGAATTATACAATGGAAATGTGAGATTTCTTCCAAAATTAGTACATGGATGGGAAATACCATTTGCTGAAGATCACCACATCCCTGGTGGTGAAGAATGGTTGCTATTTAGCCCACATAATGCAGATATTGAGATATTCCCAACGGGTCAACAAGGATATCCCGACAATAGTCATGGAGGATCTTGGGATGGTAGAATATATCTCTCAAGTTATCATGCTGGTTTATGGGTCATAGATATTGAAAGTATGATGCTTGCTGGTTTGGGTGATGCAAATAAAACTGAGGTTCATGCAGAATCAACTATTGGATATCATATATCTCATGCTGAAGATGGAGAACCTTTAGACAGCTCTTATTATGACTTTGGATGGACTCCTTTTATTTGGGCTGCAGAATATCATGAAGGTTATACATATCTTTCATGTATTACAACTGGATTATACATTGTTCAGTTAGATATTGACAGACCATATATCAATTAGATTTAACATTGGTTGGCTTTCGTATTGTACTCACTGAGGGTCCATCATGAGAGTCATAAACAAATTACCACTAGCAATTATGGTTTTATTAATGTTCATTGCACCGTTTTCAGGGTGTTTGTCATTTTCAAATAATGAAGATGAGAAAACAATGGACGATACATGGATAGATCCAGTTATTGAAATTGAAAATGAGGAACATTCACATAACGATTTGCTGGCCCACAGGCTTTCTACGCCGAATGTTAAGTTGATTGATTACCACAATCTAAATTGTGACGGGAATGTTAGTCCACCACCAGAATTAGATAATGTTGCTGGTAGGCCTTGTGATGATGATTTCAAAAATACCGGCCCGACTCCTGGAGATAATTCAGAAATAGCTATTGAAGGAAATTTTGAAGAAGATTGTGTAAAATATGCAGATAACACTGGAGGATGCTATGCATATGTTTCTAGTTATAATCAATTGGAAATATTAGATATTAGTAAGCCTAATGATATCGTATTAATGTCAACATACTATGCAGAAGTTGCAAGAATGATTGATATTAAAGTGACTAAAGATAATAATTGGGTATTAGTAAATCATGAATTAACAAATAGTGATTTAGATCCAATACCAAATGACGATGATGCCAATAGCGGGGCTAATAGATTAGATGTAATATATGTTGGAGATAAAACTAGTCCAATAAAAGTTGCAGAATGGAATAATCCTCCTGCAGGATTCCATAATCAAGATTTAGCAGTTTATTGTAATTGGGAAGGTGCTTTGGATCCAACAGAAGAATGTAGTCTATTCTTATTTGGTGCAGATCCATATCCCGAAATGATAGAGGGAGGATCAGGTACATATTACAAAGGAACACAAGTTTTCTATGTACCGAGAGGCATAGAATCGTGGCTTCCCACTCAGAATGAAGAGCAATCAAATTCCAGTAGAGAAATCATACGATGGGGAGGATACACTCCAGAACCCTACACAACTTGTGGAGGATCTATCTTTAATCATGACCATGTATATTTTGTCCATCCAATAACTCAACAAAGATTGCTTGCAGCATCTTATTGGGGTGCTGGACTTAGATTGGTAGACGTTTCAGAACCACCAGTGATAGCAGATCCTGAAGGAATAACATGGCCCCCAGAGGTCGGTAGATGGATGGGTTGTTCTTCTGCTGATGAAGGATGGTATGGACCAGAAGGAGGAGGGCATGCCAATATGTCACCAGAAGAGTGGCTTGATTCCAATCAAGGGAATGACAATATACATTATGCGGTGCCAAATGATTATCTTATATGTTCAGGAATTAGTACTTTTGACCCTGTAGAAGAATGGCCTTCACACTGTGGGACAGGATTTGAAGATCCTACATATGGAGTAAATTGGAGACATTACACATATATTGCACCAGAATATGGCTCTAATGAAAATCATACTGGATATATATGGACCATCGATACCACTGACCCAACACAACCTTTCTTAGTTTCAAAATGGAAACTACCAGGAGAGGGTATGAAAGAAAATGGTAGCCACCCTCAGCATTGGATTCCAGGAGGATATATTTTTAGCCCACATAATGGAGATACTGGCCCTTCAGGGCATGTCTACTACACTCATTATCATGCAGGTGCATGGATGACAGATCATGGAGAAATTTGGGATGATTTAATATGGGAAAATGGTGTACCAGAACCAAATAGAGGATTTCAAGCCATTGAACAATTAGCAGAGACGCGTACTGTAGGATATTACCTTCCAGCAGGACCACCATGGATTGATAATGCTACGGAAGTATTAGGATATGATATGGCAGACTGTTGGGCTTCTTGTATGATTCCATTTGATTGGGGTTTGCAATATGATCCTAGAGGTTTTGTGTATGTATCTGAAATGGTTTCAGGAATTTATGTAATTCAATTTGATGAAGACTATGATCCAATGTATGATTATCCCCCTCTTTGGTATGATTTAATGGATGAAGAGTGAGAAATATGACTCGCGGTGGGACGCTTGCCATAATGTTATCAATAGTAATAATGATGCCTACGGCAGTTGGACACGGAGCTAGTGATTTTCAATTCATAATGAGAA
Organism: Candidatus Thalassarchaeaceae archaeon; assembly: GCA_943841885.1. Taxonomy (GTDB): domain Archaea; phylum Thermoplasmatota; class Poseidoniia; order Poseidoniales; family Thalassarchaeaceae; genus MGIIb-O3. The sequence goes on from CALSZZ010000001.1 coordinate 126,523, forward strand.
ATCAAAGTTTACAACCTTCCGAAGCCCAGTTATTGGATAATACTACAATGATATTTTACAATGTTGCGGACAGTAATAGAACAATATTATTAGACAGTAATGGAGATGGCCTAGATGATATTGAATGTGAAGTAGGACCATATAATGCCTCATCTATGACAGATGAATGTAGAATATGGATAGAACCAGGAAAGTGGGAGGCTGGGGAGTATGGAATAAAGATAATGTCAAATGACACTTTGTGGAATACACTCAAGCTAGTACTATATCTTGATAATCACACTGAGTCTTCTAATTTTGATTTAGCAGGTCCTGGATATTCATTCAATAATGATTTAATTGACTCAAGTAGCGGAATGACAGATACAAAAGTCGCAAATGTATATCAATTAAGTTTGCTTGTTTTATTGATATCAGGGTTACTGTTGACACTTAGGAGAAGTGAAAATTGATATGAAAAATAAAATTATTGGAATTATATTTTCCATTATACTAATTACTCCAGGGTGTCTAGGTACAGAAGAATCAGATGTTTTTTATGGTGATGACATAAATCCTCCAATACCTGCTCAGGATTTTATTCTAACCGACCAAAATGGTGAATATTATCAATTATCCCAATTAGAAGGTAAAGTCATAGTAATTACATTCTTATTTACCAGATGCCCTGATGTTTGTCCAATTGTAAGTGCAAATCTAGACTTCATATCTGAACAATTAGGAGATGTATATGGCGAGGAAGTGGTAATTTTGACAATAACTGTCGACCCCTGGACTGACAATACTACAGTAATGAATGAGTATTCAGATGCTCGAAGTCTGGATTGGCCACATCTGACCGGCAGTGTAGAAGAATTAGAACCGGTATGGAAGAATTTTGAGGTTGGCCTTCAAACTTATGATTCAGACATTGACAATGATGGTGTTGCAGATGGTTTCGATGTTTGCCCAGACACTCCAGAGGGCGAAGATGTAGACGGAGACGGTTGTGGACTGAACACACAACAATCAGAACAATCGGATGTACAAGTAAAGCATCATCCACTACTAACTTACTGGGTTGACCATACAACTGGAACAATAATAGTTGACAAAGAAATGAATCAAAGGGTTTGGTGGGAAGACACATTATGGAATCCGGATTTAGTCATGGAAGATATATTACTACTAGTAAACGAGTAGGTGATTATTTGAATAAACTTCATTTTAATTCAATACTACTGTCCTTAATATTACTTCTTCCTGGTTGCATAGATGGGAATGATGACTCAAACATATTAGGGACTGAATACAAAGATCCACCACTTGCTCCAGATTTTACATTACAGAATCAGGATGGAGAATTAGTTAGGTTTGCAGATTATGAAGGAAAAGTAATTGTTGTTGCATTCGTCTATACTACTTGTCCTGATGTTTGTTTGATTATATCTGCAAATTTAGATTATGTACATGATAATCTAGGAGAAAATGCTGAAGATGTTGTAATATTATCAGTTACAATAGATCCTGCAAGAGACACTGTAGATCATCTTTCTGAATGGACAGAAAGAATGGGTTATGAATGGGATCATTTGACACATGAAAATGCATCTATAATAGAGAATGTTTGGAATACGTGGAATGTAGTTGTAGATGATGATCATATTACTAATAGTCTACCTCCAGAAGATGAAATGTTAAGATTTGGGGTATTAAATCCCGATAATACATCATTCAAGATGGATAATAAATGTTGGAACTTACCAGATGGAAAATGCTATTTGGACTTTGATGACTTTGCTAATTCTTCTTTTGAATCTGCAGAAATATATTATAATATGGAAGAGAATAAAATAGGAGATTGGCAAGCTAACGAAGAATGGTCATGGGAGTTACATAATTGGGATTTAGACAATGAAAGATGGGTGAAAATTAATTCTCAAAATCTTTCCTCCATAGTGATAAATAATGACATGCATTTTGCATGGGCTGCGAGTAATGCTAACGTTAGTAATTTACCACCTGGAGTAGATTGTAATAATTTTGGTTGGGTCATGGGAACGGGATCAAGTGCGCACTGTATGTGTGATGAAGGATATGAAAGGCCCGATGGCGACTGGTTGAGTTGCGAGATAATTGACTTTGATAATGAAACTAATACAACTCAGGAAATTGACCCTCATGCGGAATCCCTAGGAGAATATGAAATTGGACATTCAACGAGCACATATATCATTGATAAGAATATGAATAAAAGAGTATCTTATTCAGGAATACATTGGGATGTAGAAGAATTTTTGAAAGATGTCATCACACTAACTGATGAATAATATGAATATAATCCTTTTTAGGTTTTTTTAGGTTTTTTAAGCATTAATCTATGTGGTTTTGCTAGTATCAATAAACATGAATAGAAAACAGGTGGGCGTGTCTTTTTTAATTTCAACAGTATTACATTTTTGATAATTTGTGTAGTGTTAATTTCTAGATTCAAATCAAAGGCATTTTTCGAAGACGTTCTAGATCTGGTTGGTACAATTGACGTATGTCATCAAGATCCAGTACTAACATAGCCAAACGTTCCAGGCCCATTCCCCAAGCACAAACAGGCCATTCAGTGCCTAATGGTTCCGTAACTTCAGGTCTGAAAATTCCTGCCCCTCCTAATTCTAACCATTCTCCTCTCCACAAGATATCGACTTCTACACTAGGCTCGGTATAAGGGAAATATGCCGGCCTTACTCTTACCTCAGGATAGCCCATTTTGGCATAGAAAGTCTTCAGAGTAGAAATTAGCATTGGTAAATTAGCATTAGGTTCATGTATTATTCCTTCTATTTGATGGAATTCAGGCAGATGTGTACGATCTATAGTCTCTTGCCTGAACACTCTTCCTATGCCAAATACTCGACTTGCCTGATTAGCATTATTGGCTATATGTCGAACAGTGTTAACAGTTGTATGTGTTCTCAATAATGCTTTTTTTGATTCTTCTTTGTCGAATCCCAATCCCCATCCTTTACTTCCTGTATCATGTCCATTCTGATGTACATTTGCCCATAAATCTAGATATTTCTTGTCTACATTTATTTTCTCAGGATTTGATAAATAGAAAGTATCTTGCATTGTTCTTGCAGGATGTGATTGAGGTATATACAAGGCGTCCATATTCCATCCAGCTGATTGGACATAGTCTCCTTCAATCTCCGAAAATCCCATTTCAAGAAATACAGATCTAATTCTTTCTATTAGAGATTGCATTGGATGAGGCCTTCCTCCAGTAGGCGTAGGGGCCGGCGTATTAACATCAAATGGTTTAAATTTAGCATCTTTCCAATTTTCACTTTGTAATAACTCAGGAGTTATTTCTCCAATAAGATCTATTTCTTCAATATCTGAGGTTTTTACCTCCTTTCCAGAGTTTGTTAGAGACCAACTTCTTACTATGGATTCTTCAACAATGATTAATCCTTTACGGGAAGAAAAATGGCTAACTAATTCATCATCCAAGGAATTTAAGTCATAATTATTTTCATATAATTTATTCAGGAATGAGGTTCTATTTTTAATTATTAAAGAAATATTTGATTGATTGCCTAAATTGAAAATTCCCTTCTCAATAGTTACACCTAGGCCCTTCAAGATTCCAACTCCAGGTCCTGTCTCATGTCTTTCAAAATTAGAATCAAGTAGATTTTTCATAGACCTCAGATTAGGTTCTATGGAAATCAACCAATCCCAAAGTCTGCTTTCTAGCAATCCTATCTCTACAGATTTTATTCCTTCAGGTCCTAGAGTAACACTTGATATCTTATTCTCAATAATTTCAACAAATCCTTGCTCATTTAGATTACCTCCTGATCCAGCCACGTGTACTTGATCTGTCCATCCTGTACCAGTAAGTAAATCATCTAGTTCCCATATTTTAGAAGGATTAGAAAGCATTAAGCGTAGCATTTTACGTTCATTATTACCTAAACTCATGTTACACTCTCATGCTATCCAAGAGACTAATCCACTTGATGATTACCGATGATAAGAATCTGAAAAATCATTCTTCCTCCCACAGAAGAATATTACATTTATTACAGGAGAAAGATATTGGTTTTTGCCCTTTAACCCATACTATTTTACCACATTTTCCACACAATATTGATGTTCTAATTGGCTCATTTAGAGTTGTATCTACCCTGTACATAGTCCTACCTGCATCGGGAAGTAAAGAAGAATCTGGAGTCCATGAAGCTATTTCTTCGGATGAGATTGAGCTTTGTACATCCATACTTAATCCTATAAATAATAAAAAGATACCTCCTAACGAAAGCGGCGTAGCTACGGCAAAAGAAAATGATGATCCTTCAAATGAAATAATAATTGTACTTCCAATGGCTATACATATCCACGCTGAAATTACAATGTTCAGACGTCTATGATACTCACTACTCTTAGATGGCAACAGTACCTCGAAAGAGTGTTTACGAATGAAATTGACCCTCAAAAATACAATTTGAAACTATAGGGTTCAAGTGCAAAAGACGGCCGCCCCGAGATACGCCTCAGTAGCTCAGCCCGGTAGAGCATCTGATTTGTAATCAGACGGTCGGGGGTTCGACTCCCTCCTGGGGCTCCATTGTAAAGTTGAAAACGTGGCCTTTGGCACGTAGGTTCATGGGCGCAGTACTTCTTGATGGTAAAAGTCTTAGTCGGGAAATTGAGGATAGTTTGAAAATCAAAGTTAATGAATTGAAGAAAGATGGGATTGAACCTCATTTAGCAGTAATTCTAGTTGGAGATGATTCTGCGAGTCATGTCTATGTGAGAAATAAAGAAAATGCATGTAAAAGAACTGGAATTAAAAGTACAAAAATGATTTTACCCGTAGCAACTTCAGAGGAGGAAGTTTTACAAATAATTGATGAAATGAATAAAAATAATGATATTCATGGAATACTAGTTCAGAGTCCAACACCTAAGCACATTAACGAATTGAAAATAACAGAAAGAATATATCCCACAAAAGATGTTGACGGATTTCATCCATGGAATTTGGGCAAATTAGTTCAAGGAGACATGAGGGGGCTTATACCTTGCACACCTGCAGGAATAATGAAACTACTTAACAATGCTAAAATCAATTTAGTTGGCAAGAAAGTTACTGTAATTGGAAGAAGTAGAATAGTAGGTATGCCTCTTTCTTTGATGTTAGCACAAAAAGGAATAGATGCAACAGTTACAATTACCCATTCAAGAAGTAAAGATATAGAAAAAATATGTATGGCTTCTGATGTAATTATTGCGGCTCTAGGAATACCTGGATTTGTTAAAAAGGAATGGATTAAAGATTCGTCAGTAATAGTAGATGTCGGAATATCTAGGGTAATTGATACTTCTACTGATAGACATAAGCTTGTTGGAGATATCGAACCATCGGCTATAGAAAAAGCGAGTTATATGACTCCTGTCCCAGGGGGTGTGGGGCCAATGACCATAGCAATGCTATTGACAAATACTGTTAAAGCCGCAATTAATAATTAGAGAGTTAAAAAATACCTAAGTCCAATTTACCGTCTTCTGTTGCGTGTATACGAGGATCCCATAATGGAGAGAATGTTAGATTAACATGTACTGATTCTACTCCTTTTCCATTTAATGCTGCACGATGAACAGCGGCCATTAACTCAGGTGCAACTGGACATCCGGGGCTAGTAAGTGTCATATCTATCTCAACATGGTCGCCTTCTATAGAAATAGAATAAATCAATCCTAAGTCCATAACGGAAATTTTCATTTCAGGATCTTCCACCCCCGAAAGATGTTCTTTAATTTCTAATTCATCAATCATGTAATGCCCTCATAAAAGTTTTATTGCCTCTTCTTGTACTCTTCTAAACATATTCAAAAAACCATTCGCCCTACTTGGAGTTAGTGATGATTGTATTCCCATTTCATTCGCATATTCTGGAGATAATATAGATACCTGCTTAGGAGAAAGACCATTCACAGCCATAGCAGTTATTGACATCAATCCTTGCACTATCTGAGCATCAGCACCTCCTTTCATCAAAAAGTTCCCATTATCATCTAAAATACATTCAACATGTGCACGAGATTGACAACCAACTATCTGATTAGATTCTGTCCAATTTTCTGGAGATAATGGAGTGGGATGTTTTTTTGCATAATCGAACAATAATTCATATCTGTCCATTGAGTCAAAACAATCCTTAAATTCTTCAATGATAGGAATTAAATTAATTGGCCAATGATTTTCATCTGTCATATTAAAACTTCCATTCTTAAAATATAATTTTATGAGAATCTCTCCACTACATATTTTAGATACTCAACAAACATTTCAGCTTCTTCCATAGTATTGTATATCCAGAAGGATATTCGATTAGTTGAAGGTACATTTAATGCGTCCATCAGAGGCTGTGCACAGTGGTGACCAGTTCTTACTGCAAATCCTCCTTCATCCAAGAAAAGAGCAAGATCAAGAGATTGGATTGTTTCATGTAAAAATGATACAGCCCCACTTCCTTGTTTATTTTCGGGATTACCATAAATTCTGATACCAGGAATTTTTCTCATTTCAGATGCTGTCCATGACGCTAAATTTTGCACATGTGAATGGACATCATGCATATCAAATTTATCGAGCCATTCAACCGCTGCCCCCCAACCTATGGCTTCAGCAATTCGAGGAGTCCCCGTTTCAAACATTGCATGCCCTTCTTGGAATGTTGAGCCTTCAATAGTTACTGTTCTTATCATTGAACCGCCAGTCATGAAAGGAGACATATGATCCATAATTTCTTTTTTCACTAATAAACATCCGATACCGGTTGGTCCGGCCATCTTGTGAGCAGAAATAGCTACAAAATCGGCATTCATTTCATCGAATAATATTTTTTCATGTGGTGCTCCTTGTGCACAATCAAGTAATACTTTCGCCCCAGAGGAATGAGATAATTGAATTATTTGTTCAATAGGATTCCTTACTCCAAGTACGTTACTAGTATGTACTACACAAACAAGTGATGCTCCCGAAACGGCAACTGAAAATGCTTCCATATCTAGAGAAAATGTTTCAGTATCAATGGGCACATAACGTACTTCTATTCCTATTTCCTTTGAAAGTTGTTGCCAAGGGACTATATCGGCATGATGCTCCATCTCAGTCAAAACAACGATATCATCTTTGGAAAGATTCTGTCGCGCCCAAGAGAAAGCAACTAAATTTATTGCTTCAGTTGCACCACTTGTGTATATTAATTGATCTGGACTAGTTCCGAAAAAATTAGCAATATTTTCTCTTGCTGTCTCTAAAGCAGTGGTTGCTTCATCGGCTAATGTATGATTTGCACGATGAGCATTAGAATTATATTGTTCGTAATAATTTGACATTGCTGAAATGACACATTTTGGTTTTTGAGATGTTGCTGCGTTATCAAAGTAAACTAATTGCTTGCCATTAGGTAACTTACGTTCCAGTATAGGAAACTCAGATCTAATTTTTTTTAGATTAAGCGTCATTGTACACACCCACGTATCGTCCAAGCAGGCGTACAATATCAAGTCGCGTATGAGAATAATGCAAAAAAAAGGGAAGCAGTTATCCGTAAACACTCCTCTGAGAGAGTGTGACCGAGCATACTGGCCAGCAAACTGTTGAATCTTTTGGGAGTCAAGATTTGAACAAGGATGGAGAGATAATTAATTTAGCAATAGTTGGTTCGAGTAGATTTTATGACTTTGAAATATTTGAGAAGATAATAGAAGAATGGGTTGATAAATTTGGATATCCGGATTTGATTATTGTCGGAGGTGCTAGTGGCGTAGATTATATGGCAGAAAGATGGTCAGATGCCAATATTATTCCTATAGCTGTATTTTTAGAAGAATGGAGTGATTCTACAAGAAGTTTACTGGATAGAGGTAGGGCTGAGGCGCCCAATACTCTCACAGAAAAAATATTGAATGGAGCCACGCATATTCTAGCCATTCCTTCTGAAACTAGTAAGTGGACCAGAGTCATCATTGAAGAAGCTAATAAAAGAAAGATACCCTTAGAAAAACATGAAGTATGAACGAATTTTATATTAAAAAATTATATTTATGGTGCTCGTGCCGGGATTTGAACCCGGGTCGCCGCCTCGAAAGGGCGGCATGATGGACCGAACTACACCACACGAGCGACGGACTCGCGAGAGGTGCATAACACATAATCGGTTCGATTGAAAGTACTTCAGGAATCGCCACTATTATTTTGAATAAGTGAGTTCCACCACATACTCAAAGGGATGAAAAAGATGGTAGCTAATATTCCTCCAGCTAACCAGAAGAAATGATTATACATTAAATCTGAGAACTCATCACCATAAAAACCCAATAAAAATCCCTCTAATCCAAATCTTATTCCTCTCCCCAATATTCCAGCAAAAATAAATAGATTTAGATTCATTTTTCCCGAACCTGCGGCCCAAGCAAATGCTTTGTAAGGTATAGGAGAAATTGCAGCGATAAAAACTCCCGTTGTCCCATATTTTAGAAATATATTATCGAGCCTAGATATTGTATCAGATTTAACAAATTTTTCTAAAAATGGTCTACCAGCATACATGCCAATTGCATACCCTCCAAGAGATCCCAAAACACTGAATATAGTTGCAACAAGAACTATAGCAATAATTTCTGAAATAGAACCATTTGAATTCAATGCCATTGGTATAACCAATAAATCTGGAGGTGCTGGTTGAAACATGGCTTCACTTGCTGATACTACTGCTAAACCTACGAGCCCCCAATTATCGGCCCAATTAACTGTAGCATCAATAATCTGGCTTAGCACATTACTTCGTACTTAGTACCACTAATAAAATACATTAGTAAAAATAAGTATATATTATTTTATGAATAAACATACCTATGATATGATAAAGAGTCCTCGCGATAACGTGGCAGAAGGGGAGGTAGTAGATACTTCGGCTTTGATTTCATGGCCTCTTGAGAGATTATTCGGAAGTTTAGCGAGCCCTCGGCAAAGGAATGAATTGATGAATAATTATCCAGATAGATTGGAAATAATAGATGCGATTGGAATAAATTGGGAAGATCCTGGAGATATAAGTATAGAAAAAATAATTCAAATTTCCAAAAAAACAGGAGATATTTCTGGACTATCTCAGACAGATATAGAAATTCTTGCACTTGCAATGAAGAATAAATATATATTAATCACAGATGATTATAGAATGCAAAATTTAGCAGAATATTCTGAAATAAAATGGAGGAGTGTAAATACCGATGGGATAAAAGATATTTGGGAATGGGAAGTCGTATGTATTGGTTGTAAAATAATAAGTAAAATGCCAAGTGAGCCTACAAAAAAGAAAAAAAAACCTTGGAGAATGTGTAGAGTGTGGGTCAAAATTGAAAAGTAGAAAAAAGAAGTAATTTATTCTTCTTGGTTTATGGAATTAGCAACTTCTTCAGAAACTCCTCCTCTGTCCATATCTATTTCTGCTTTAGATGGTTGCGAAACGTCCCTCAATCCCTGTTGAAATTCGCCCTTTGCACGACCCGCATTCCTGGCAAGTTCAGGCAACCTTTTTGCCCCAAAAAGAAATATTCCAACTGCAAATAAAATTATCAATTCTGTGCTTCCAAGTGCCATAATAACATAGATAGGAAGAGGTACTATCCTTCAAATGCTTCGGACATCCGACATTAACCACCTGAAAAAGGAGGGAGAAAAGCGATTTCAGAAGAATCCATTAAAATAAAATCAAAATTATCAATTATTTCACCATTTATTGCTATTTTTGTCCCATTATTTACTATATCTGATAATTGAAATCTCTTCAATAATTGCATGACTGAGGTTCCTTTATTCAAAGCTACCTCAATTTCTCTTTGCCCCATTAAATCAGCTAAAGGGCCAAAGAAGAGTAATCTTATTTTTATCGCCATGATATCCTCTCCTTCATTAACCATGAATGAGCGAAGAGATTGTTAGTGATGAAATCACCTATTATTAATTAATGAGCTGTTGTACGAGTAACTGGGAATCATGCCAGTAGAAGCAGTAGTATTCGATTGCGATGGAGTTTTGATAGATAATATATCATCATGGTGGGCAATACACGAACATTTTGGAACAAGAAATGAAGAAATGTTAGAGAAGTTTCTGAATAAAGAAATTACAGAAGAAGAATTTGTTAATCATGATGTCGAAGAATGGAAAAAAGTACAGCCTAAAATCCACATGGACGATATAATGAGATGTTATGCAGGCGTTAAATTAATGCCTGGTGCCAGAGAAGTAATTAGTGAGTTACAATCCAGAGGAGTCTTTGTTGCAATTGTCTCCTCGGGCGTTGATCTTCTGATAGGGACAATTGCGAATATGCTGAAAGTTGATGATTGGGCAGCGAATGGTTTTGAATGGGATGAAGAAGGATTTCTAACCAAAGGTGCACCGACTAAAGTATATTCACATGATAAGGGAATAATGGTTGAAAAATTAATTAGGATTAATGATTTAAATCCCATCAACGTTATCTCGGTTGGAGATTCTAGCACTGATTTATCCATGAAAGTTGGTGATTCTAAATTTATAGGTTTTAATCCAGCAAGAGAAAGAGCGATTGAAGAATTCGAAAGAGCAAATGTTCCGATTATTAAAAAACGTGATCTGAGAGAATTGTGGCCAATAATATTTGATGGAGAGAAACTTGAATAATCATACAAATGGAATTGATGCAGTAGCAAAGGTATGTAAATTGACAACTGAAAGAATACATGGCTTTGGCTGAAATCCTAGCATTCTTTGGAAATCAGTTTGATCTTGCCAAGTAGAACTATGTAGTAGAGTTACTCCTTTATGATTTCCTATGTAATGGCCATGAACATGCCCTGTAACGAATATATCTGGAATATCACGGATTACCATATTATCTTCTGGCTCAGGAGACAGTGGAGTTTTATTCCCCCAGGAGGGGGCTAAATGTCTTCTTTCTAACATGGCCTTCATCGCTATTTCGGGTTTATCATAGGAAACTGATCTCAACGTTGCTACAAAATCATCTATACTCTTACCATGGTAAGATAGGACTCTCACATTATGTAAACTAAAATCACAAGGGTTACCTACAAAAACAGCATCAGAATAATCCTGTTGAATTTCTGGATCTAATGATGGTTGAGGTTCCGCAGGCCTTACAGCATCATGGTTGCCTGGTAAAATTATGATATCTACCCAATCGGGGATTTCTTCTAGTAAACGAGCTAATTCAGAGTATTGTTTGAATAAATCTTTGATTGCCAGATGTCTATCTTGGCCTGGATAAATTCCAACTCCATCAACACCATCACCACTCAACACAAAATACTTTACAGTTCGTGCTAATGGGTCATTCTTGAACCAATGAATCATTTTTTTCCATGGAGATTGTAGAAATGTTTTACTCCCTAGGTGAATATCTGATAAAAATGCTGCAGAAACCGCTCTGTCCTCTCCTGCAGGATTTTTGATATGATTTTCCAGTGGTGGTTTGTGAATGTCTTGAACTACAAACATTGGATCTCTGTCGCCATAAAAATAACCTGTAACTCCAATTACTTCGTCATCCATCAAACCGTCCATAGATGCGTGAATTGGGGATGCATCAGATGGAGGTTTTAGAGTACATAATTGTTTACCTGTTTCATCTTCTATATCAAAATTCAAGTTACCACTACGGGCCCAACGCGTTCCCCCAGCCAAACCTACTAAAGTTATTTCATAATCCTTCGAAGAATATCTTTGCCTATTTCTCCAGGCTTCTGAAATAGATGTAGGTTTTCTAGTTAGTATACCGCTAGATTTCATAAGATTACGAATTTGTTTTAAACGACTGTTAAAACAACTTTGAATATCTGACATAGTTCCTTCAGTAATTGATTTACCAGTTATATCAAAATGAATTTCTATTTCTGAATCAACATCTTTTGCTTCCATTGGAAAATCCATCATATCATAATAATCCAATCCATGTCGGCGAGGAGCGATCTCTAATTCTGGTTGTGGAGCGGCTATTATCCTCCCAATGGGAGAATCATTCCCTTTCTTAGGGAGTGTATACTGTCCAGCATTATCGTTTATATTGATTGGTAAATTGTTGATATTATTAGGCACTAGTGTCAGTAAATCATCAATAGTTTTGGAATCCAATAATTTAACATCTGAAGACCTTGCAGCCTCTAAAATTGGAAGAATGCTTGATAAGGATTCTATTTTTTCTTTAGCATCACTTCCTAGAACAATTAATCCCGCGTTGGTTAGTTCGCGGTATCTAACTGCCCAGTTTTCAGAAACCATGGGAAAGCGACAGATAGTAACGCTCATGATGATATCTATCTAATTTGATAATTAATCGGTTTCTTGGTTCCAATCTGTAGAAGATGCAAGGTCTATTTTAGATATATCTTGAACTACTGTTTTCTTACTTGATTTCCAAGATAACTTGCCTTCCCACTCTTCAGAAAGAGAATCTAATGAAGAAATATCAATCTCTTTTGTCTGCAATGTAGTATCCTTTTTCTTAGAAATTTTCTTTGTTTTAGAATCTTTTGAATCAACTTTATCTAATGCTTCTAAGGCCAGACCTAATGCGAAAGATGCAAAGGATTTTTTATTATCCAAACGGTCGTTATCTCCAAAATCCATTCTTCTAACGAGAAAATAATCTTTTGCTATAATTGCAACATGCACCCTTCCTACTTCTTTATTTTCAGATTCTCCTGTTGGTCCCGCTATACCAGTGATGCCTATGGAAACATCAGATTTAGATTTATAACGTGCACCTCTGGCTAACCCTATCGCAACCTCATGAGAAACAGTACCTACATTTCCTTCTAAGAAATAAGATTCATCAACGCCTAATTGTTGAGTCTTAGATTCATTAGAATAAACAATCCACCCTTGATTAAACCATCGACTTGCACCTGACATATCTGTCAAAATGGAGGCTATTAGACCACCAGTACAAGATTCAGCAGTTGAAATAGTCCAATTTCTTTTTTTTAATCTCCTAGAGAGACGAGCAGCTAGAGCAGCAGTCTGTTCAACCACGACACGACGATTGAGCCTTCATTAATGACCTTTTCATAAATTTAATGAGATAATAAATGAAAAATTATATGAAAAAATAGAGGTTAAAATGGTGGGTCCGGCAGGAATTGAACCTGCGATCTTCGCTTTGTAAGAGCAACGTCATAACCCCTAGACCACGGACCCTGAAGGAGAGCAGGGGAGCAATGTATTCAAAGCCTCTGTATTACAACCATCATATTAGGGGATTCGATGGAGTCGATGGCAAAATTGATTGAAGAGTTAAAAAAATCTGGCCTGTTAGTCTCTGAGGAAATAGAAAGAGCGATGATGGAGATTAACCCAGCACAATTTACCGACTATGATTTGGATCTTTTCTGGAGCGATAATCCTGTGCCATTTCTAATTACCGAATCAGGAATATCAAAGACGATATCTGCACCTCATATGATAATTACAATGCTTCATCATCTAGAAATAAAAAAGAATTACTCTATACTTCTAATGGGTGCAAAGGGAGGGTACTTATCAGCATTATTAGATAATTTAGTTGGTAAAAATGGTAGAGTAACCATAATTGAGCCTCACCAAGAAGTAAGATATTATACAGAAAATAAAATAAAAGATTATTTGGAATTAGGTGAGATTTTAGTAAATAAGCCGAGTGATTTAGAGAAAATAAATGATAATCATTTTGATAGAGTATTAATTACAGGGTTTATGAAAAAAGTTCCTTCAGAAATTAAATTTAAAGTAAAAGAAGATGGTTTTATACTTGGCCCAATAGGAAGCATTATACATCAGAGATTGATAAAAAAGGAAAAATTTGGTGATGTATGGGTAGATACTGATTTAGGAGGAGTTGTTTTTGGCCCTTTGGATATAGGAGAGTTAGAAAAAAATCTTCTTGAACCAGAAAATCTAGTTGAACATATGGAAAGTGCATTAGAATTAATTCTTGAAGTTATAGAAATCGAAGAAGAATCATTGAATAGAATAAATAATCTAATTTGGTCACTTAAAAATCTCCCACCAGGGATACCAATAGTTGATGAATATTCTAGTGAAGAAGAAATCCTAGAGAATCCAGTAATGGAGTTATTGTTAGCGGAGATGGAATGGTTGGGGCCATTATGGCCTATTTTAACTGGGATAGATGGATTAGATATTGGCAATATAGAATCGATTAATAGTGAATATTATTCCAATACAGGCGGGCACGAAGACTTAATTCCATAATTACTAATCGAAGTGTTCATTATCAAAATATGGCAGGTATAATTATGAGGCATCCAGCAACCTTACGCCTCAATCATAAAGATGAAAGGCAAAGAAGGCGCGCTGTGAGAAAGTTATTCGAAATAAATGATGCAAATAATTTAGTGAGTTTTTCGCCCTTATTAGATGATAATGACCCATGGTATAGAGAGAAGGCGATGGAAGCGGTAACGAAATGGGCCGGGAAGAATGATTCTGAAATAGTCAATAAGTTATCAAATTCGGAATATAATGAACAACGAGTTTTAGCATCTAAAATATCATTAAGACTTGGTCAAGAGAAAATAGGCATAATTAGCAAATTGTGTTTTGATGAAGTTCTAGCTGTCAGAATATCTGGATGGGAGTCAAAATTTGAGTTGAATAGTGAACAAATTGATGAAATGATATTGGAAGGTTTGAACTCAAATGATAAAGAAATTAGAAAAATCACAATAAATAAGATTACTGAAGTCGATGAAATAGATGTAGATATAATCATTTCTGCATTAAATGACCAATCATATTCAGTCAGAAATGCAGCACTAGAGATTATTAGAAAAGATTCAAAACTTTCTAAAATGAATATTTTTGATAATCACTTACTAAATATTGCTTCGGAAAATACAAAAAAAGAAGTAAACACTGTGATAAAAATTCTAGCAAAAAAATCCTTAGAAAATCCAAGAATTGAACAGATGGTCATATTATGGAGTGAAACTGAATCAATAGAAATTATTGATTCACTTATATCAACTCTTAGAGAAATAAATTGGTGGAAGATAAAAGGTTTGGCAGAACATATGGAAAGAAAATCTAGTGATTTATTTGTAACAAGATTACTAAGAGGCAGTAGAGAACCTAAGGCTACGGAAATAAGAAATATAATTTTATCTAAATCAGAAAGAAATGAAGATATGATTGCGAGATTGATTGAAGATCTAGTAGGTAGACCAATAGATGAAAAAACACATAAAATAATAAAAGAAATTTCTAATTCAGAAAATTTAATTTTATCGACAATATCTAAACAATTATTAGAAGAATATTAGTTTACCCTATCTCAATGCAGGGAACATTAACCTAGAAAGGGGAATGGAGATAGGAGGAAGGTGATCTGGTAATCTGTGCCTACTAGTTTTTGCTGGGAGTAGAATGCCAGATATTCCAGCCTGAATGACCTCAGATTTTGATAATGATTTTCTACCTGATTTAGGCCAAATATCTAATTCTATGGATTCATCTGATAAGTAATCAACTAATACACATGGCAGACATTGTAAATCTAAATTTTTTGCTACATTATATCTGTGATGGCCGTCGAGTATAGTTCCAGTAATCTTGTCAACAACAAGCGGGAGAACATATGCATTCCATCTTATGGTCATTTTTTCCAATTGGATTACTTTATCAGGAATAATTTCTTCATGAGGGAGTAGTAATTCCAGAGGGATTAGTTCGACTTTCATACTGTTCGCAAAACATACCTATCAATATAACTGTCTGCCGAAGGAATCATTCATGAGATACAACAGGGGCATTCATGAGGTGCCATCCGGAAGTGTCACAAACGTATCTCGATAATGAAACTAAACAAATCATTGGGAAGATAAGAGAAAGAGGTAGGGCTTGGATTGTAGGGGGTTGGATTAGAGATCAGGTCTTGGGCATAAATACCGGAGATGTAGATATTGCAACCAATCTTCTTCCAAAAGAGGTTTTAGAAATATTTCCTCATTCAATTATGGTGGGTGAAAAGTTTGGAACTGTCAAAGTAAGAAATAGTAGTAAATCAAAAGAAATAGAAGTCACGACTTTAAGAAGTGATGGTATTTATGTAGATGGAAGAAGACCAGAAAATGTAAAATTTGGAGTTGATATAGAAGAAGATATCTCAAGAAGAGATTTTACAATTAATGCAATGGCACTGGATGAACATGACAATTTAATTGATAAATTTGGAGGAATATCCGACCTTGACAATAATATATTAAGGTGTGTAGGAAATGCAGATGAAAGGATAAAAGAAGATAGTTTGAGAATTATGCGCGCTTTTCGCTTTATTGGGCTGAAAAAAAATCAAATGATGGCTTTTGATTCTGAATTAAAAAATGGGATAATAAATAATGTTGGTATGATAAATAATGTATCTAAAGAGAGAATAAATCAAGAATTAAAGAAAATAATGATATCGAATAATAGTATGGAAATACTAGAAAAGATGAATGAATTAGGAGTCTTAGAGAGAATTTTTGATAATATAGAAATAGACCTTGGAGTTATTTTATCCGATGATTATATCGTAAATTTAGCCTTAATATGTAAAAAATATAAATCTGATGGGGTTGCATTATCCAAATATATTCAGAATAAATTGAAAATCAGTAATAGAGAAAAGGAAATGATTAGATTTTTACATGATAATGGTATCGAAATACCTGATATTACAGATATATATGAAATTAGGAGATTCAGGGCTTCATTATCTGAAGAACAAAAAGATTCTTTATTTAGATATCTCCAAGGTCTAAAAATAAATACTTACGAAGTTGAAAGATTAATTGATAATTTGGAACCATTAAAAGTAGGCAATAATCCATTAGTTAATGGAGATATTTTAATCCAGACTACTGGTCTAAAACCTGATATTAGACTTGGAAAATTAAAAGGATGGTTACATAGAAAACAAATTGAAATGGATTTAGGAGATATTCAAGATGTATTAGAATTACTCAACGAAATTGACTGGCAAAATTCAGATCCAGAAGAATGGTCTGCTTTATCATGGCCATAATTATAACTCATTAAGATATTCAATATATTCATTTAAATTTAAATACATATCATTATCAAATTCATGAGGTTTCACTATTAAACACCAACCATCGCCATATGCATCATCATTTACTAAATCTGGACTATCTTCAACATCGCCATTCAGTTCAATAATTTTACATGGAAATGGGGCATTAATTAGTAATCTCTCGTTTGCTGTTCTGACCGTTATCATTAGATCATCCGTTCCCAATTCGTCTCCACTCGTAATTGGAGTTGCATCAGCATCGTCATCAGGTACTGCCTCTTCTTCATCAGAATCGGCTTTAAATTCACTATCATCCTCAGGTTTTGCCAATACAACTCTAATTATATCACCATAATCAGCCCTAATAAATTCACTTAGTCCTATTTTTACAGTCATGTCCTCTTCTTTCTTTTCATCTAACACCTGAATCCATAGATGTTCGAGGCTATATCTTCTATCATGGGCTATGCTAAATTCAAAAAAGTCACCGTCTGACATGTTACTTTCGTAGCCCGGCCCCACCACCTTAGATTTTAATGATTCGTTAGAAAATAGCCTGATGGGCGTTAGCGAGAAGTTAACAATGTGTACTAGCCCCGTTGTAACGGGATAGATATGGACTTCAAAGAAACAGAAGAACAAAGTATGATTCGAGACATGGTTAGAGGTTTTGCAGAAGAGGTTTTGGCACCAACATGCTTGGAACGAGATAGGAATGCCAGCCCTCCTCTTGAAGAATGGAAGACATTTTGTGAATCTGGTTTGCAGGGAATAACAATATCAGAAGAATATGGAGGAAATCCTGTTGATGACATTAGTGAAGCAATAATAATCGAAGAACTTGCACGAGTTGATCCTTCTTTTTCAGTAATGTTTTGTGTCCATGTTGGACTTTGTGCAAAGACAATATCACTTCATGGTAACGAATATCAAAAAAAACAGTATTTGACAAGGTTGGCAAAAGGAGAAATTGGTGCTTATTCATTATCAGAAGCGGGTGCTGGGACAGACGCAGCTGCAATGGGATGCCGTGCTAAAATTAGTGAAGATGGCAAACACTATATCCTAAATGGAGAAAAAATGTGGGTGACCAATGGCAAAAGTGCAGACATATATGTTTTATTTGCAAAAGATGTCGATCATTCTGAATTTGGCGTGAAAAATCATGGAGGAACTACTGCATTCATTGTAGATTCTGGCATGGAAGGTTTTAGTGTTGGTAAAAAGGAAGAAAAATTAGGCATAAGATCATCCGACACATGTGTATTGCTCTTAGAAAATTGTAAAGTTCCGGTTGAAAATATTCTAAAAGGCGTAGGAGAAGGTTTTCCCATAGCAATGAATGCCCTTGATAATTCGCGTATTGGAATTGCGGCACAAGCCTTGGGAATAGCCCAAGGTGCTTATGAATCTGCACTTGATTATGCACATGAGAGGGAATCTTTCGGTAAACCTATAGCTTACCATCAAAGTATTGGAAACTACTTAGCAGATATGGCAACTCAAACTGAAGCTGCTAGGATGATGGTTTACAAAGCATCTTGGGCAAAACAAAGGCACTACGAAGAAGGCACAGAGAGGCATACAAAAGAAGCAAGTATGGCGAAATTATTCGCTGGAGATACTGCGATGTGGGTTTCCGAACGTGCTGTGCAGGTTCTTGGAGGATATGGATATACAACTGACTTCCCTGTTGAAAGATTTTTCCGAGATGCAAAGATCACTCAGATTTATGAAGGCACCCAAGAAGTTCAACGTATAGTCATTAATAGAGCCATTAAACCCTGAATATTAATTAATATTAATTTAAGGTATCCAAGCATATTTTCTTTGGCCTTCTAATGCTCCTTCGCCACCTATGGCTACTAATGCAAATTCAGATTGTGGTTTTACTACTGATTCTTTCTGAGAACCACGATGTAATTTTTCATAGACATCCTTGTCTAATGGAGTTCGATTATTAAGTCTCTCAAACAAATCAAATTGGCTTGCAACTTCTTTCCAACCTGGTTGGATCACTCCTTCGAAAATCTTTGCTTTGGCGCCACTTCCGTATCCACATAAGCCAACATGCTTACCTTCCATTTTAACGCCATCGCTATAATCTGATT
Source organism: Candidatus Thalassarchaeaceae archaeon (assembly GCA_943841885.1). Taxonomy (GTDB): domain Archaea; phylum Thermoplasmatota; class Poseidoniia; order Poseidoniales; family Thalassarchaeaceae; genus MGIIb-O3. The sequence goes on from CALSZZ010000001.1 coordinate 145,766, forward strand.
CCATTGTTGACATCAAGGCTAAGAAAATCGATCCAGTATATTGATTACCAACGAGACTTGATGCTCTCTGCGTTTTTTCTATCCTACTCTCAGAAAAAATCCTAAATTCTTCAGTTTTTGATATTAACCGTCGGTATGAATCATTGGCCTTTTCGAATTCTTCAACACCTTCAGGAGAATCGGAAAAATCTTCAGGGAATGGTTCAGTGCCAATCTCATTAACTATTTTATCCCACATGGGCAAGTTTCTCCTATCGTGGCGGAAGACATCAGGAAACATCCTTTTACCTTGAAACGCGTAAGGTAGATGGACAATTATTCGACTCCATTGTTCAGTCAATATTTCATCTTCTTCCGGGATATAACGGCCATTAGTTATCGCCTTTGAACGGAAGTCTATAAATGCATTTTTTACGGATTCTGAATAACAACGATTAGAAAATTGTCCATCGAAAACTGGTGTATCCTTGTGTATCTTTAGAGTATGAGATTCAAACATGATATTATCTTTTTTTGAAGATCTTGGTAATATTGCTAAGATTTTTTCTACTAATCCTTCCTTTTTCGGCTCTCCAGCTTCTTCTGCTAAATCTAGCACATTTGTGACAACAGTTTTCATTTCAACTTCACGACGAGGTTTGAAGAAATCATGAACTGGCATAGTTGATACCCCCCATATATCAGGTATTTGCAATAACCTAGGATTATGCCGGATCATTATCGCGCCACCGCCAGCACCTTGTGTATATTCACCAGAGGAGCCCAGGTCATATTTTGCATTATCAGAGAATACAACAATGCCAATTCTATCTTCAACTTCTCCTCCTCTTGCTGCCCAATCTAATGTGTTGTGCATTGCATCAACTGCACCGATACATGCAAAAGTCATATCCACAACATCACAGTTACGGAAACAATTGCTACCGTAATCATTACAATAGCGTTGCTCTAACATATCCATGATGTAAGTCGCAGTAGGTTTTGCTCCATCCAAGGCAGATTCCGTACCCAAGTATAATCTTCCAATTTTTCTTGGATCGATATTATTTCTGTCGATTAGACGAGCGCATGCATTTGCCCCCATAGTGGCAGTATCTTCGTGGGCATCTGGAATCGCCATAGCGGCTAATCCTAGTCCTTTGTTTAACTTACCGAAATCTGCTCCGCGGAACTCGGCAAAGTCCTTCATATCGAAATATGTTTTTGGAAAATAAATAGCAATATCATCAATTCCAACATCTGCCATAATACTCACCTTCGATTATACCGTTACCCAATAGGTTATGACATCTCTGTTCATTATTCTTTCTAGATAGTTAGTTTTGATAAAATTATGTTTCACCGGTTATTTCATTTATGCTTTCTAACAAAGATGAATTTAAAGTGAAATAATCATGAATTGGAGAAAGGATTTTTGAGAGTCCCGATGCAATAGCCATTTTAGCGTCGAATGGGTGTATTGTTCCATTAGAGACCGCGTCTGTAAATGATTCTATATCATCCCAAGTTGAAGGTTTACCGAATTCAGGCTTAGGAGATACGATGATTTTTCCCAATCTAGGTAGAATTATGAACTTAGCAATTTCAAAGATTGCTGATGAAGGATTGCCTATTTCTAAAAAGGCTTTACGCAACTTCTTTTGTAATTTTTTAGGATCATCATGGATTAAGATAGCATTGTTAGGATCTGATTTAGACATTTTATGATCAAATGAGTCCATACGTCCACTTGTTCCTTTTAAGCCCGAAAGCATAGGAGTATGAATACAAGTTGCTTTTATCCAATTATTCCTATCTGCAACTTCACGCATGTACATGTGTGCTTTCCTTTGGTCCATCCCTCCGAGGGCAATGTCGATTTCTAATTCAAATACATCTGCGGCTTGAAGGGCAGGATAAAAAAATGCAGATAGGTCATGTTCTGATGAGTCTTCGTCCCGTCCCATTATCCCAAAGGTCCTCCTCACCCTTGATAGGCTCATGTTCTTCGAACATCTTAGAACACGTTCCCAATATTTTCCACTATCCATAACTACTGATGCACGCATAAATTGTATCTGTCCGGCTTCTTTACCTTCTTTTGGATGATCCAATAAGACTCTAAAAACTTCAGTCATATAGTCTGCGGCGAGAGATATTTTTTTCATGTCTCTATCAAATTTATCATTTACCCATGCATGCCAATCGGCCAATAGAACTGTAACATTAACTCCTTCATTAATTAAATTCTTCATAGTTTCGGCTAAAACTAACCATCCCAAATGTGCCTTTCCACTAGGTTCTAATCCTATATATGCATTAATAATATCACTTCCTGAATGAGTAGATGAGCCAGTTAAGATATTACTAACGTGTTCGATACCAACTACTTCTTCACAACTAGAAAACATTCTATCAAGTTTTTGTTTTGATTCTGAATCTAAAGATTCAATAAAGTCATGATTCATTATTTAACTCCATTATTGGAATAATTTATTCAGTTTTTCACCACGGCTAGCAGCCCTGGTAAAGTCGTTATTTTCCAAACACGTGTTTATTTCAATTATCAAAGAATTCGCTTTTTCTTTTACATCATCAGAGACTTTTGAAGATACTTTCATGAAATGTTGTGCTTGAGAAATAGCAGATTTAGCTTTACTCGATTTTTTAGCCCATTCTTTGGCTTTATCGCCCCTTTGCTTAGAATTGTAACCAGTCACTTCGTCTAAAAATTGAGTCCATTTCTTACGGCTATCTTGAGCAGTTTTCATCGCTTCTTTATCGTCAAAATTAGGAGGTACATTCTTGACATCGACAACTAATGCGCCAGAGTCGTTATAATGTGCTTCTATAGATACCATGATATCATGAGAGGCTGAGAATGAATTCTTTCCATTGTCATTTACAGTATCGAAATACTTCTTTGCAACCTTTGCTAATCCGCCTTCTTCTGTAATCTCCTTCACTAATCCACGCTTAACGTCGAATCTCTCCATAATAGACCGGGGAGCAATTTGCTATTCAATACTGCCGGATGATAATGAATAAACTAGTACGAAAAAGATATAAAAATTATTAATTAATGAAATAATGATAAGATTTAGTAGGGCATAAATCTGTACCTCTCGTACGGATACTTTCATTTGTATAATGCGTTCAGGTCGTTTTGAGAAACATGAGTTATGAGGCATTAGATTTCTATGAAGTTGATTCATTATTAAGTGATGAAGAGAGAATGGTTCGTGATATGGTTCGTGATTGGGTAGATGAAGAAGTCATACCAAATATTGAAAATGCATGTCGAGAGGGAGTTTTTCCTGATGAATGGCGAGTTGCACTAGGTGAAATGGGAGTTTTAGGTGCACCATTGAAAGGTTATGGTTGCCCAGGACTCTCTTACACTGCATATGGAGTAATTTGTAGAGAGCTTGAGAGAGGCGATAGTGGTTTACGTTCATTCGCAAGTGTACAAGGATCGTTGGCTATGTATCCCATATGGGATTTTGGTAGTGAGGAACAAAAAAATCATTATCTGCCAAAAATGACCACTGGAGAATGGGTTGGATGTTTCGGACTTACAGAACCAGATTATGGATCGAATCCTGGAGATATGATAACTAGGGCTGAAGAATTGGATGAACATTACGTTTTGAATGGTGCAAAAATGTGGATTACCAATGGTACTATAGCTGATTTAGCAGTAGTTTGGGCGAAATTGAATGGAGTCATCAGAGGATTTATTGTAGAAAAGAATGATCCTGGTTTTTCAGCTCCAGAAATGAAAGGGAAGCATTCACTTAAAGCAAGCGTTACTAGTGAGTTAGTTTTCCAAGATTGTAAAATTCCCAAAGACCGTATTCTACCAGGAGTAAAGGGCCTCAGAGGTCCTTTTTCTTGTCTAAATAATGCTAGATTTGGGATATCATGGGGGGCAGTCGGTGCTGCTCAATCATGTTTTCACTCCGCAAAAGATTATGCAATGAGTAGGATTCAGTTTGATCATCCCATAGCATCATACCAACTTGTACAAAATAAACTAGCTTGGATGTTGAGGGAAATAACGAAGGCGCAGTTATTGGCTTATCATCTTGGTAAAATGAAAGATGTAGGGGAATGGATACCTGAGCATATCTCTTTAGCCAAGATGAATAATGTCGATGTGGCTTTAGAAATTGCACGAGTTGCAAGAGATATTCATGGAGCCAACGGAATTTTAGATGAGTATCCAGTAATGAGACATATGGCTAATCTAGAATCAGTAAAAACATATGAAGGAACGCATGATATTCACAATCTCATTCTAGGCAGACACATAACTGGAATACAATCATTTACAAGAGAAATTTGATGCATTTAGAAATTTAAAATTAGAAGATTTAAAAATACAGCGTCTAGAGGAAAAAATATGAATATTGCTGTGCTGCTCAAACAAGTCCCAGATACTACTGCAAGAATCACAATTTCAAATGGTAAAGTAGATGAAGAAAGCGTTAGCAAATGGTCTATGAGCCCTTACGATGAATATGCATTAGAATCTGGATTACAATTGAAAGAAGCCACTGGAGGCAGTTTAATTGCTATTACTTGTGGCCCCGATAGGGCAAGGAAGATGCTTACAGATGCTGCAGCTGTAGGTGCAGATATACTTATTCATATTCCAGAAGATAAGGTACTAGATAGTACTCAGGTACAAAAAATACTAGCAACTGTAATTGAAAAGAATGGTGCTGAAGTGGTCCTCTGTGGAAAGCAGGCAGCAGATACTAATTCTGGATCAACGGGCCCAGGAGTTGCTGAAATTATTAATGCGGTCTGCGTCACTATGGTCTCTGAAGTTAGTATTAATGATAATAATTTCATCTCAGTTAGGCCTAGTAATTCAGGAACCGAAAAAGTATCTTCAAATGGAATTAGTGTATTTACATTTGATAAAGGAATATCCGAACTAAGACGCCCTAATGTGAGGGGAATCATGATGGCCAAAAAGAAAATAATTGAAACAATTAAGCCTGAAGAGTTAGGACTGGAAATAGAATATTCCGAACATATAACTTTACAATCTCAAAATTCGCCCCCTGAAAAAGAACCAGGGCAAATATTTGAAGGTGTCGAGGATATTCCAGAAATAGTATCAAAACTACGAAATGAAGCAAATGTAATATGAGGTGGAAAAATGAAATTTACAGTAATAGCAGAAACAAATGAAGAATTACTTCACCCAACGGTATATCAATTAATAGGTGCCATTTCAAAGATTGGAGGAGATTCCACAGTGATTTGTCCTAATGGAAATGGTGCTTCTGAGGCATCAAAAATAAAAGGAGTTGAGAAAGTAATTTCTGTTAATGGAGATTGTTTTGATCTATTTGATGGGAGTGCTTGGTCTTCTGCGATTAATTCGGTCTGTGAAGGTACAATTGTAATATCTGCATCACCAAATGGAAGAGAAATAGGAGCAATGATTGCTGCAAAGAGAGGTATTCCGATAATACAAGACGTCACTTCTATCTCAACCGGAATTGAAATTACCAGACCGATTTATTCGGGTAAAGCCACAGAGACTTTGTTAATTGATGGAGATTCAGTAATTACTTTGAGACCTAATGCATTCGATAATGCAGAATTAGGCAATGAAGCCCCAATCAGCATTGTTGATCAAACATCAAATCTTAAAATCTCCATTATTGAAGCGATTGGGAAAGCAAGTGAGCGTTTAGATGTTACAGAAGCCGAAATAATCATATCAGGAGGCAGAGGAATGGGGTCTGTAGATAATTTTTCTCATCTAGAAAGTATGGCAGATACTCTAGGAGCAGCCGTTGGAGCTAGTAGAGCAGTAGTAGATGAATGGGGAATGCCACATAGAATGCAAGTAGGGCAAACAGGAAAAACAGTTTCTCCATCATTATATATTGCAGTTGGAATCTCAGGAGCGATTCAGCACCTAGCAGGAATGAGATCTAGTAAATATATTGTTGCAATTAATAAAGATCCCGATGCACCTATCTTTACCGTAGCCGATTATGGTATTGTAGCTTCATGGGAAGATGCTTTGCCAATTCTAAAGTCTGAACTAATGAAACTATAGTTAACATTAAGTCGGGCTTGTAGTTTTTGCTTTATCATTACGGATACTTTCTATCTTTTTGAGATATTCTTCGGTAATTCCTCCAGTAACATAGACTCCATTAAAGCACGAGCAATCAAAACTGGCGAGATTGTTGCTACCTGCCGATAAGCATGCTTCAACAAGATCATCCAATCTTTGATAGAATAATAAATCGGCACCAATTGCCTCACATACTTCATCATTATTTTTATTATATGCTACATATTCAGTTTTTGCTGGCATATCTATTCCGTAAACATTAGGATGTATTATTGGAGGCGAACAGGAGGCAAAGTATACTTTTTTTGCACCGGCGTCACGAGCCATTTGCACTATTCTTCGTGATGTATTTCCTCTAACTATACTATCATCAACAATTAAAATAACTTTGTTCTTAAATTCTCCTTCAATAGTATTCAATTTCTTTCTGACTGAATCCTTTCTAACAGATTGACCAGGCATTAAGAATGTTCTACCTATATATCTATTTTTGACAAACCCCTCACGATATGGTACGGATAGATATTTTGCTAAATCTAGAGCGGCTATTCTACCACTATCTGGCACAGGAATCACTGCTTCAATACCATGATTAGGAAATTGCTCAGATATTCTCTTGGCCAGTAGTTCACCCATCCTAAGTCTTGCATCATGAACAGAAATACCGTCTATTACAGAATCGGGTCGTGCGAAATAAACATGCTCAAATATACATGGCCTATGTAATGTTTCAGAATGACATATTCTAGAAGAAATGCTACCATCTAATCTAACTATAACTGCTTCACCGGGTTCGATGTCTCTATCAGGAGTAAAGCCAAGTGTTGTACAAGCAACACTCTCTGAGGCAATGATAATTTCTGTAAAATCTTCCAATTCATTCTTACCCATAAATAGGGGCCTTATTCCATTAGGATCTCGGAAAGCAATAAGTCCCCATCCAGTTATTAATGCAGTCACACTATAACTTCCTTCAACTCTAAGGTGGAGCCTTTCAATTGCTCTAAAAATATCATCTTCGGATAAAGACTCCATTCCTCCTGGCCTACCATTGAGCGAACGCTGTATTTCTGCAGCAAACAGATTTAGAAGTGCTTCAGAATCTGAACTTGTGTTTACTCGTCTATGATCATATTCAAGTAATCCATTTATGATATCTTCATTATTGTTAAGATTGCCATTGTGTGCGATACTAACTCCAAATGGAGTATTAGTATAGAATGGTTGAGCTTCATCCGCAGAATTTGAGCCAGCAGTAGGATATCGGACATGCCCTATTCCCATTGATCCAGTTAATTTTTGCATATGTTTTTCAGTGAAAACATCCCTTACAAGGCCGTTTGCCCTTCTATGAGTAATATTATTTGAGTCACTTGTAACAATCCCGGCCGCATCTTGTCCTCTGTGCTGTAAAACAAGCATACCGTCGTATATCAATGAAGCTGTATGAGAATCTGGATGTCCGACAATTCCGATGATCCCGCACATCGAATATCAAACTCGGCTCTAGTGCAAAGGACTTAGGTATTTCTGAAGAAATTTGTCTAATTAGCGTTGGTACATTGATCTATTACGTTTATTCCAACGATATTTTCTTATTTTTGCAGTAGCACCATATCCACAAGATGCACAAACTGATTTCTGTTTGTGGTAAGAATGTCGGCCGCATCTTCGACACCTAATATGAGTTGACTTTTGCCTTTTTCCCATACTCGGCGTACCTTTGGACATACATAACACTCCTTGAAGACAACGCGGCCACCGACCAACTTGTTATGAGAGTTGCCCCGAAATAAATCTAAATACGACTTCTAAATTGTATCTAATAGTTTCAGGAGGGGATCATCGGGTCTTTTTCTAAGAAATAATTTTAAAATTGAAAATGTTATTAATATGCAAAAAAATGGTGAAATAAGTAAAATTGAATATATTGAAAGAGCCATGGATTCCGTTAATAGATTGAGTAAATTTAATTCAGAGTTCAAGATATACAAATAAAACAAAAATGTCAGAAGAATAAATAAAATATTTACCATTAGTAATGGAATTATTCTATGATATGGATGATAGGAGCAAATTAAGTGAATAGAAAATAATAATAAAATGAATATGAAACCAGAAAGTGTTGAGTCTAGAATGCCATGAATCCCTAATGACATATTTATTTATCCTCCAAATTACGTCGCAATATACTAATAATAAATTTCTTTTCTTTTTCAGATAATGGTAAAGATTCTGCTACTTTAGGAGTTCTGGATTCTACTAAAGTAATTACCCAAATAATAAATATTAAACCAATTATCATTCCAAGAATATTAGATAATATAACCAAATAATTAGCAAATGGGATACAAATCGAGAAATATAAAATAATATACCCAAGATATTGTTAACAGAGCTAATCCTGATATTTTAATTGAAGATATATTATTCCAGTAAATTTGTGAGCCATATAAAATGAGGTATGCCCCAGATATAAAAAGAATGAGCCATGGTAAATTATTCTTTAATACAAATAATAAATTATCTTCGGTTAAAGATAGCGTACCTGATGGCAATAATATTAATACAGAAGCAATTAACAAAGTAGGCTTACCGAAATTACTTCTTTTGAAAGCAGGCCCCATTCTATGTAAAGAAAGGCCAGAAAAAAGTAATAAAAAACCAAACCAGAATTGTATGTCGGCCCAATCCATACACACTGGACTACATGCTATGTACATGTTATTTTTGTATTAAATGATAAAAAAAAATTAATTCAGTCTTGATAGACTTCATATATGAACCATCGGTGGCCCGCTTCGTCGAGAGACAGTAAGGTGAGTAAAATGGTAAAAATGCCACGTAAGGTAATGCGATATAGTCCATTTGCTGGAAAGCATACCGAGCATACTGTCGAACGTGTCAAAAAGCGAAGAGCGAGCGAGTTGAAATGGGGTCAAAGGAGATTTAGAAAGGTAACTTCAGGATATCGTGGTTTCCCGCGACCAAAGCCTTCAGGTGAAAAACCTACAAAAAGAGTAAATTTGATATTTAGATGTACAGAAACTGGTAAAGCTCACTCTCCAGCTGGAAAGCGAGCTAGAAAATTTGAACTTGTAGATAAATGAGGAAAACTAAATGAGTGGAAGATTTCTAAGGGTAAATTGCCGTGATTGTGGTAATGAGGCGATATTATTTGATAGAGCAGCTACCCTTGTATCTTGTTCTGTATGCGGATCTACTTTGGCTAGTCCTGCAGGCGGAAAGGCAGACCTAAGTGGCTGCACAATAGTAGAATCCCTCGAATAAAAGAGGATATGATAATGGTAAAAAATGATGATTGGCCTGAAGAAGGTGAATTGCTTGTTTGTACAGTTAAAAATGTTCGAGAAAATGGAGCATATCTCAATTTAGATTCTTATGAGGGCAAAGAAGGTTTTGTATTCATTGGTGAAGTTTCTGCCGGATGGGTAAAAAATATCCGATCGCATGTTCGTGAAGGACAGAGAGTAGTAGCCAAAGTAATAGAAGTAAAAAAAGATAAAGAAAGTATAAACCTCTCTATTAAAGCAGTATCAGATGAAAGAAGAAGAGATACTTTGCAGGGTAGGAAAAATCAACAGAGGGCCGAACAAATGATGCGTTTGGTTTCAGAAAAAATGAATTGGAAAGAAGAAGAAGTCAGTAAAAAATCTACAGAAATGACTGATATATTTGGGACTTTGTATGGCGCATTAGAAGAATGTGCGATTTCGGAAACGGCGCTAACAGATGCAGGTTTTTCCGGGAAATGGATAGGAGTAGTCACCGAAATAGCAATAGATAATATCATTCCACCATTTGTAGAAATTAGAGGGAATTTCGATATTGAAGTATGGAGTTCAGAAGGTGTTAACGCGATAAAAGAAGTATTAATGGCAGCAGAATCATGTGCTGAAGATTTAGAAGAAGTTACTCTCACATGTCATTATAATGGAGCGCCTCATTACAGAGTCGATATTCGTGCACCGGATTATCCAACTGCAGAGTCTGTTTGGGAAGCCGCGCAAGAAGTAAGCAAGAAATATATGGATTCGGTCGAAGGTTCAATCAGTATTGAAAGGCTCTAAGTGATTCTAAAGCATCCGATAATTCATGTACTTCATTACAAGGGATGCCTTTTTTGTATAGCCATGGCAAGAAGTAAATTGAAGAGATGCGTTTCGTGTAACAAATATGGACTTGAAACTAATTGTAGTGTTTGTGGGAAATTAATGGAGGTTGTCGCTCCACTGAAATACTCTCCCGAAGATCCTCAAGGTAATCGGAGAAGGAAAAGACTTGATGCAGGGAGTAAGGAATGGTTAGACTCTCTACCAACAACCAATAAAGAAGGTAAATTAGATGAATAGGACAAAAATTCACTGGCTTGTTGGTAATAATTTGCCAGAACATATTGCAATTATTGAGGCAGTCCCAGGTGTTGGCAATGTTGGTAAATTAGTTGTTGATGGACTAATTAAGAAGCATCCATCTAGGACTTTGGCATGGATATTGCATCCTGATTTGCCGCCTCATGCAGTACTTGGAGATAAAGGTTTAATTCTACCCCCAAGAATTGAAATAAATTCAATTATATTACCCGATGATACTAATATAATTACCATAGGAGGAGATTTACAACCAATGACTGCAGCAGGACAATTCGAAGTCTCAGAAGAAATATTGAAGCTAGCAAGTAAAAATAATACTCCACAACTATTGGTCCTTGCGGGATTAACAGCAGGACTCGAGGAAAAGCAAATACATGTGATATGCTCTGATGAAAATGTCAGAAGAAATTTAGAAAATAATGATATTCAAGTAAGTAAAGAACAGCCTAAAGAAGGCATAATAGGAATTGCAGGACTCCTTGTATCATTATCTCCTATCTATAAAGTACCCACAATTGGCCTCATCGCTGACACAGTTGGAGCCAGTGCTGATGCTTTAGCAGCAGATAGAATGGCATCATGGATAGATGCTGCCCTAAATATCCCTCTTGATTTGGACTTAGATGTGACCGAAGAAACTGCAAAAAAAATTATGGAGAAAGTAAATTCCTCAAAATCAATTGAAGAATTGTTGAATTCTGAAGAAAATGAAGTATCGAGTGACTTCTATGTTTGAGTGATAATATGGATCTTTTACTTTCAAGTGGTGGTAATAGTTGTTTAAAAGAAGAACAAATTAAAATTCTACATCAACATATGAAAGAGTTATTTAATGGTGTTGGAAAAGTCCTTTTTATTTCTTATGCACAAAAAGATCAACGTGATTATACAAGAAAAGTTAGAGAAAAATGGTGGCCCCTGAATGAGACAGAATTAATTGGTATCGAAGAATTTGAGAAACCCATGGAAGCCATAATGAATTCTGAAGGAATCTATGTCGGAGGAGGCAATACATTCCTTTTGACCAAAAAACTACAGGAAAATGATTTAATTAGTTCTTTGAGAAATGTAGTAAAGAATGGAGTTCCTTTTATGGGAGTTAGTGCGGGATCTAATATCGCTTGCCCGACAATGATGACTACTAATGATATGCCAGTTGTAATGCCAAAGACGTTTGAAACACTGGGGTTAGTGGAGTTTCAAATTAATGCACATTATCATAAAGGAAATATTTGGTATATGGATGATGAGAAATTTAAGATGCATAGAGGAGAGACGCGTGATCGTAGAATTTCTGAATTTCATCAATTTAATGAAACTCCAGTAATAGGGCTTTGTGAAGGTACAGCAATTAGATGGAAAGATGGATTAGGACGAATATTGATAGGTGATGCTAGTATATTTATGCCTGATAAAAAACCAGAAAAAGTCAAGGCGGGCGATAATATAGATGAATATTTAAATATACTTTTATAATTATTTAATATCAAAAATTTTATCTGCATTTTGAGGTATTTTGACATCTGATAAAGAGAATAGTTCATTGATAGAATTGAATTTAAAATTCTTATCTCTGAATTTCTTAGCCCTGTTGCTAACCATTTTCCATGCTCCTTTATCTCCTATGCCTGGGACAGCAGAAATTTGACTCTCAGTGACTTTATTGAGATTTAGATTTATTTCTACGCCAGAGATACTACGCATTCCATGCCCCGTGACTAGAATATCAGATTGTGTTTCAAGTGGTATTTGGTAAGGGACTCCAATGAGTATCGGATAAGCCCCTATTTGGCGACCAAATGTAAGCCCGGATTTGCCATATATTGAAGCATCGTGGTGTTTTCTATCTATTACTTGCTTTGGATCTCGAATTCTACTATCATGAGACTCCCACCATACCTTTCTCAAAATTGAACCTAATGGGAACATTTCTTGTAAAAGTGGCTTATCCATATCATTACGTACTTTTTCCTTAAAATTATTAAATAATTTACTAGGAATTTCTTGGAATCCAGATCCCTCTACTTGTCTAATATTAATTCTACGAACCCATAATTCTTGCGATCGTAAATTATTTAAAAGGTCAAGATTCATCTGATAGGTAGATTTAGTTTCGCCATTGAGGCCGGCTATAAAGTTCAATCCTGGTAATAATTTTGGGAGGCCTCGTGGTCCCTTTTCTCTTCCAAACTCATTGATATGCCTTATTGCTGTTATTAATTGATCTGGATTACAATTAAGCCAATTTTCATTATGCACATTTGGGTCGGCAGATTCTAAACCAAAAGATAGGACAGCTCCATCTGAAAGGTGATTTACCATTCCTTTGGTTATTTCAGAAGAGATTTCTAAATTTTCAGCAATAATTGAGGGATTAGCATTATCAACATGCAGAATATCAAGATTTTCATTATTTCTTAATTCGGATAAAATATTTAGGATTGGTTCTGGATTAGGTATCGGATATTCCATGTCTTCAACCCCTTCTGCCTTATATGTGTAAATATCTGTGGCACCTCCTAATCTTACATTTCTAACTCCATTATCTATTGCAGAATTTAACTCATCTAGAATATCATTCTCATTCCTCCAAATTGGTATGCCCTTCTTTGGTTCGATACAAAATTTACACCCCCTTTTGAAGCGTACACAACCTTGATATAACTCTACTTCATATGTTAAAGGACCATTTCTACCATCTTCTGTGAATAAATCAGGGTGGTTTATTACGGATTTTGAGGAAGACCCATGGTAGGCCCATTTAGACCATTGTTCGGGTGTACGTTTCTTATTTTTCCAAATATTTGTAGAAAGAAAATTATCTAGTGAGGCATCCGTATCTTGTACAGTACAGAATAAATTACTACGAAGAGGAGTCCATCCGTCATATCTCCAGTGACGTATTGCCCAGCCCCCACATAGTACTGGTTGTCCACTGGGAAAAATAGAAAGTAATTGATCTAACTCTTTCCTACTTATCGGTGTACCTCTTATGTATTTCCCTGGAACAATAGCCCCAGCAAGAATAACAGCACCGTCCAATTCAGACAATTCTTTTTTCAATTCTAGTCTGCCATTGGAATCGGATAATTTGTGTTTATGATTTATTCTCCATTGATCTATTGTCATGTATGTATATGGAATTCCTCTATATTCTAAAACACCGCAAATATATCTTATATGAAATCCCAAATAATTAGGAACGCCAAAGGCAGCAGGTTCATCTTCATAGCCATCTATTACCAACCAACCCTCCATAAGTATTCAGAACTCTCGAATCGAATCAAGAATTTCACGTCTTCGGAATAATTACTTCCTAGTACGATTTTTTCTATTTCTAGATGAGTCTTGTCTAGATTCTTGAACAGATATTTTTCTACCATTTAATTCCTTATTCTTTAGTTCGGAAATGGCTTTTTTTCCATCTTTAACATTTTCAAATGTGACAAAAGCGAATCCTTTGGAATTACCTGTTTCTCTATCTAATGCTAAATGTAAATCTTTTACATTTCCAAATGGTGAGAATAATGTATTGAGATCATCTTCAGTAACCCCATAATCTAAACTAGCAATAAACAGTTTGATTCCTGCTGCTTCAGAAGCTTTCGATCTAGCATTCATAAGAATTTCGCGTTCTTTAGATAATTCATCTTTTGATGCTTTTCCTTCTTTTACCTTAGACATACAATCTCTACAGCGTATTGGTTTCCCGGGAGTAGGTGCAAATGGTACTTCAGTCTTTACTCCACATAAAGTACAATTAGTAGAATGCATTTTTCTTTGTTGGCGATTATTAGAAAAACCATCTCTCCTAGTCTTTGTTGTCTCCGGTTTTTTATGAGTACACCCTCTACGAAAATCAGCCATAGGTGAAAGATATGGCCGTGCACCATCATGGCCAAGCATTGAATCGGCAGCAGGAGACCATCTTTCTCCTTCTCTATTTAATATGGATATTTGGCCATCAGGTTCTGAACTAAAGCCTTTTCCAAAATCAGAAGAAAGTATTCTGTAACCAGTATAGTCACATCTATTACATGTAACATTAAAATCAGGTTTTTTATCACTAATTAAAAGATCCAAACCACAAGCAGGACAGAGTGAATGTAATACTCCTAAACTTTTATTCCCCTTTGTTGATGCTTTAATTATTGGATCTGAACTAATTATCTTGGCACGAATAATATCCCTAACCCTCATGGCATCTCCTGCAGAAGGGACAAAACGATCAACAAATTCTGTTATATATATATCCGCGAATTGATACAAGGCTGGCACATCTCTGTGACCCGAATCTGTATCTTCTATGTGTAGAATTTTGATTTCTGCAGTTTTGGCATTTAAACGATTCACTTGGCCAATAAATGTATCTCCAATTTTTGGAATATTTACTTGAGGTCTGTCTGGTATTAAATTTAGTATACCATCATTAATTTCTAATTTACCCGTAAAGGAAGCAATTAATCCTTTCTTTCCATTGTATAGGCCAGTACCACACTGAACACCATCTGGTAGCATAACAGGCATCCCAGGAAAAACGGAGTCTCCAGTGCTGGCAATCATACTGCTGGGCAGATATAATCATCTATGAACAGCACGGTTCAATATTTGACGTATCTCAAGTAGGAGAAACACGCCAAAAACCTGCTTCTGTCTTACCTCTTTGACGTTTGTGATGACTATATGTTGCTGGAAGATAAAAATCGGCTTCGCCGTATTTTTCAACTTCCCAACCTTCATTTTGAAAAAAATTAGTTATATGAGTAGCCTTGGAGTTATGTAATATATGAGCAGTTTTGTAATTATCTAAAATTAACTGTAAAAAGGGTTTATCTGCTTTTTCTTTCTGTCTGCCCCAAGGTGGATTTGTGATTATTAAATCAGTATCAATGATAGGGATATTATGATTATCAATATGCATATTATATATTTTAGAATGGTTTTGGAATTCTAATGATTTAATATTATTATTTATAATTTTACAAGCTTCAGAATCGGATTCAATGAAAGTTACCTCCTCCGCTCCAAGAAAAAATGCCCCTATACCTAGTATGCCATTACCCGCACCTAAATCAGTCACACGACAGTCTTTCTTTAAGTCTCCAAATGAAACTATATCGGACAGCCATTTTGCGGCTAAATCACCATCTATACTGTATTGTTCTAAATCGACATTTTTCGAAGAGTGATTTTCTAAATTTGAGAGATTAATAGCCAATTTACGGACCCTCATGTTAAACCTCCGAAGAGTTATATCGTTTGAAACTCATCTAAAAGAATTAGAAAATTAATTTATTTAAGGATGTATTTCTATCATGAATTATTCCATCGGCAAGAAGAAGTTCGGCCAATAAGACTCCAGAACCTGCTGCTCCTTTGATAGTATTTTCAGAGACTGTCTTGAATTTTAATTTTTTATTAGATACTGCAATTTCACCAATTGCAATGGACATCGCAGAACATAAGTCTATGCTTGGTTTTTTAGAGTCTGAACCTACCCATCTATGTGAGTTAGCATTTATTTTACTGTCAATAAATGTATATGTATTTGCAGGAGCAGAAGGAAGTTTTAATTTTTGAATTTTTGTGGAATATTTGGACCATAAATTTATTATTTTGTGTGCACTAACATCCTCATCGAAAGTCAATTCTATCTCTGCTAAGTGGCCATAATCACGAGATACTCTTGAACAATAAACTTCAAAATTCAATTTAAATTCTTCATGATAATCGTTTAGAGATAATATCCTATTCAATTCATGAATAATACTTTCTCTCTCGCCTGGTATTGAAGAATCTATAATTAACCCTTTTCGCCCTGAATCTAATAATTTCCTACCTCCACCAGATAATGATTGTTTGGTATTAATTTTTATTGATGTACAAATAAGTTCAGAAATTATCGGTTTTAATACTAATGAAAGTGGAATTACCATACAATTAGGACAAGATATTAGTGAACCAGAATCAAAATTCTGTGATTGGATTAATTTTAATTCATCTGGATTTACATCTGGAATTATTAAAGGAATATTTTTATTTAATCGATGCACAGATGCATGACTAATCACATTAAAACCAGACTTAGCAAGGATAGGTTCGATATTATTTGCCACTGAATCTGGAATTGCCGAGAAAATTATCTGTACCTTTTCAGCTTTTAATGAATCAATTAGTGTATCTAAATCTCCCAATCCTTTAACGATTATTTCTGGCAGTTCGGGCCTTTCTTCATCTAAAGACCATGGTAAATCACTTATTTTTTGACCTATAGTAGAAGTTGAGCCTATTACAGATACTGGGACTAGCCAATTATGATTGATTAATCTTTGAAGGTAACGCTGCGCTACAAGTCCTCTTGAGCCAAGGATCGCACAATTTACTTTCCCATATTCTATCATGCCCCCCATATGAACACAAAGTACCTAAGAGCAACTGTTTATTGATTCGATAAAATATCATTAGTTGTACTAAATTTTAAGAACCCTCGAGTATAAAATGTGGATATGGTTGATACGTTGACTACCGTATTGGTCATAATATCAGTGATTTTTTCTTCAGCAATTGTTTGGTTATTTATGTCCCAGCATATGGCTAGAGTATTAGAAATAACTCGCTTGGAAAATGAAAAGAAAATTGCAGAAAATAATGCTAGAGAGGTCGAAAGGAAGGATGTGGAGGATGAACGAAATATTGCAATGACTAATTCTTTTAAATTAATAGCACAACAGGCATTTGAGGATGTCAAAAGTAAAGCAGAAAGGGAAAAAAAAGAAGAATTTAAGAGAGTAACTGATGATTTTTCGATGGTATTGAAGGAATATAAGAAATCAATGGATACAATTGAAGCATCTATGATAAACAGAGAGTCAGCACTTAGAGAGAAGGTAGAAAATGTGTCGAAA
This sequence comes from Candidatus Thalassarchaeaceae archaeon, assembly GCA_943841885.1. Taxonomy (GTDB): domain Archaea; phylum Thermoplasmatota; class Poseidoniia; order Poseidoniales; family Thalassarchaeaceae; genus MGIIb-O3. The sequence continues at coordinate 163,153 of CALSZZ010000001.1, forward strand.
TTAGGATTGAAATTATCAGATGATACACAAGATTTGACAAGGGCACTCAAAGGAGACTCTAAATCTCAGGGTGCATGGGGAGAAGTAGTAGTTGAAAATCTATTACAAAGTATGGGATTTGTATCTGAACGAGATTACGTGAAACAATATAGTGAAACTGCCATAGATAATACTCGCAAAAGAGCAGATTTTGTAATATATTTACCCGATAATAAGCAGGTAGTTATTGATTCAAAGGTATCTTTGAAGGCATATAATGAATTTGTAAATGCTGATGATGAGATGTCGTCAAAGGCATCAATTGAAAGGTTGTGTGTATCAATTAGAAAACATGCATCTGAACTTTCGAATAAAAATTATCAACATATGAAATCTATACAAACATTGGATTTTGTACTTATGGTAGTTCCATTAGAAAGTGCATACATTGCCGCACTACATCATGATCCCAGTTTGTATAATGACATGATAGGTAACAGAAGAGTAAAAATTGTCAGTGGAACTACAATAATGCTCGCATTGATTCTTATTCAAGAATTATGGAAAAGAGAAAATCAGAGTAAGAATCAAATTCAATTAGTAGAAAGAGCAGGGGCGCTTCATGATCAGATAGTTCTTTTCTTAGAGTCTTTTACCGCAGTCGGATTCGAGCTAAAACAAGCATCAGAAAAATTTGAAGAGGCGGAAAAGAGACTTGTAGAAGGAAAAGGAAATGTACTTAGGCAAACGGAAATGTTAAGCCAACTAGGAGCAAAAAATAAGAAAGATTTACGTGAAAAAAGTGGTTTGAGGAAATTGGCAGAACAAGCTGAGTTATCTAAGGAAGAGGAATGAATAACCATCCCCTAATCCCAAGCCATGATTAAGTGGCAGACGAGCAAGTATCACCCAGTAGTAGATCTCCCGAAAGAATATGAAGTTAGAGATTTCACAAAAGGTAATTATGAACCTTCTAAATTTGAATATGATATTGGAAAATATGATGAATTGAGGCCGGGGATGTATGAAACAGACTTATTCGCGGACGGCAGATATCTCCACATAGGAATCGATATTGGCGCACCCGTTGGAACTCCATGCATGGCCTTTGATGATGGTGAAATTTCCCATTATGGATATAATTCAGCAGATGGAGATTATGGATATGTGATAATTACAAAACATTCAATCGAAGGAGTTTCCGTATGGGCCCTTTATGGGCATCTCGATTCAAAGTCGATAGAAGGTAAAGAAATCGGACAAAAGATTTCTCATGGAGAAGTAATTTGTTGGATGGGAGATAAACATGAAAATGGAGGATGGGATCCTCATCTTCATTTCCAATTATCATTAATTGAGCCATTATCTCACGATATGCCAGGAGTAATAGACCCCAAAGATAGAGAAGAATATCTAATAAATTATCCTGACCCAAGACTGGTTATGGGACCAATATATTAAGTTGAAGAAAGATGTTTTTTCAATGAAACAATTGGAGTCATTTCGGATGGATCTTTATTTTCGATTAATGCTAGTATTATAGTAATCCAATCAGTAATATGTGCAGCATAAAGCAAACATTCGAGTAAAGAATGACCTTCACAATTGATAATCCACGAGGATTCGGTGCTAATTTCATCTAACATCCATTTTAATCTATCATTTACCCTCGGGTGCAGCCCTTCCCATGAGAAATAAATATCAGAATGAGATTTTTTATCAGCAGAACCCCAAGCAACAATCTCATTATGATTCATTTCAGGTAGATCAACTTGTCTTGCGAATCTTTCAGAATTTTCATTTAATTGATTTGCGAATCTATTTGCAGCAGGACTTAACAAAGTTGGAGAAATTATTCCAATTTGCTTACCTAACATAGATTTAGCCATTGAGAGTGTGAGAGCATTATCTCCTGTTGCGTCTGCATCAGAAGATAATTTTCGTAATCTAGTTAGCATGTCAATAATATCATCATTACTTGGCCTTTGAAAAATTCCAAGTGCCCAGCAAATAGATAATTGAGTGCCAAATAAATGACCAAAAGCAGATCTAGGCATTTGTCCTCCAGGAATATTTAAACAAAGAGAATTATCATTCTCTGAGAGCATCTCTTGGAGTTTTCCTCCCGAAGTAATACCAATTACCGTACCTCCTTGTTCCAGTACATTAGTGACTGCATCAATAGTTTCCTCAGTATTTCCAGAGTAAGAAGTAGCAATTACTAACCAATCTGAACCCCACCACGAAGGGATTCCGTAATCTTTCCATACAACAAAGGGAATTCCTCCAGAATGATCTGCAAGTGTTTTTAGAAAATCCCCTCCTGCTCCTGAACCCCCCATTCCAAGACATAAAACTCCAGACCAATCTAAATCTTGATCTATTTCTATTTCTGTGGCAAATGAAGATTCGAGATTATCAACAAATCTTCGAGTAAAGCCACACATATCTTGTTTGTCAAATTTTTTAATTAAATCAGAAATACTATAATTATTATCCATATTTATACTCCCTAATTAGTTCCTGGTATTGCTAACCATATATCATCTATGAATCCAATTCTTATTTTAGATGTTTGATGATCATCATCATATGGTAGTGCAACTGTGACAATTTTATAATCAACTGGATCCATGATTTCAACAGCAGAACTATCACGATTTAAAATGTCAACTAAATATTGTTGTTTAACTGAGCATATTACAATACTTTTCTCCATATCTCTCCAAGACAAACCAGTTCTTTCAAAGAATTTCATTCTACGTAAAACTGGCCCATCCTTCTGCCAACGACTGATAAGCCATAATTCACCTTTTAATTTGATGACATCTCCGATTGAATAAGCGGGTTTTCTATAACTCATTGTCAATCTAGTGACTTCAATTCCATCATTGGAACCTACAACTGTTGATGTTTCTTTTATTGTTCCTCCAAATTTTTGAGTCAACTTTTTACCCCAACTTCTGGCCATCGCTTTTGATCCTAGTTGCATATCCCAGCCCCCCGTAACTGGCCCTTCACTAGTTATGAAGAACATTGGATCTGGTTCCATATTTTCCAACATTTCATCTAAAGTATCTCGGACTTCCTTTATTTCAACAGAATTCAATTTTCGCCCAGCTGAGCGTAGTTGGACTATCGACTCAAAATATGAACCTGCTTTTCTAGTGCAAGCAGGGCAAACTGCGTTACTAGTTTGCATCAAAGATGTATGATTATCTTGAAAAATATAACTTTCTATATTTCCCACTATATCGACGTTTAACCTAACGGTTCTGTCATCTATTTCTTCGATTGAAAATCCAAGTTCGATATTAGTGGAATTAGGATGTATCTGTAAGTTCTCCCTTATTCTTAAATCCGCTAAATCATCATTTTCTATTTCTGACCATCTGCCACGAATCTCATATTTATTGCATTTTGGACATCTATATTGTTGTATTCTCTCAGGAATTGTGGATAAATGATTTCTTTTTCTGAAGCAAATTTCGCACATTCTATCTGAAGAAAGAGGAGGATTAGCCCCACAAGTAATACAAAATGCTCCCTCTGACATGTAATTGCCTGATAATACCCTAGATAATTAACGTTAGAAGTGTTTTCATGGTAAATGTATTATTCATCATCAGATTTATTCTTTGAAAAGTTCTTTTCAACAGCACTAATACGCGATTCGATATCTGTAAGTTTTGAAAATAGATTCCATACGTAACCTCCTATTATTCCAATCATAATTACATATGCAAATGCTAATTCAGTTAAACCTGTCAATTTCAATCCTCTCCTCTGTCTATTGCACGCTGATATTTTTCTATTTTTGATTCTAACTGATTAACCATATCGTTGAGTATTGAAATTCCTATAAAAAGAAGACAAAAACAAAAAAATGAAAATGTAAGAATCAATAACCATTCATCTGGTAAACCTGTTTCTTCCCCCTCAATAATTATTATCGGTGGATGTCTTCTGTTATACAATGTCGTTGCTACTGCAGTAATGGGGACTAAAAAGAATCCAAATAGGCCTATAATTGAAAGTGTATCTCTAGTTTGATTTGTATCTGGCTGAGATTTTCTTGACATGACTAGAAATAGTGCGACGCTGGTCAGTAAGGCAAAGGAATTTAATCTTAAATCACCCCAATCCCATGGCTTACCCCAAGCCACTGAACCCCATATTGGTCCAGAGGTTATGACTCCCAAGCCGAATAGTAAACCCATATCTGAACCAGTAGAAAATAATCTCCATCCAAAATCATCATTTTTCAAATACCAAAGTATTGAGCCTACGAATAACATCAAGAATGATAAAAAGGAACACCATGCAAATGAAACATGCCAAAATAATATTCTATAAGATTCTGCGGAATTTTGCTGTACAGTCGAAGGATCAATTCCCGGAACCCAAATAAAACCTAATAAAATTGATATTGAAGCACCGAATAAACCTAACAAAATTAATGTCAAAGAGACAGTCTTGTAATCAGGCATGATATGTCCACTTAATTATAGGTCATCAATACTATCATCTATGCATCTGGAAGAAATACAACAACCAACCATACCAATGAAGAAACTAAGCTGGCAAATAAACATGAAACTAAGGGAGAGCCAATTTCCAAAGAAAGAGACATGCCATCGGTCATAATAACGGATAATGCTTCAGTTAATTCTAAAAATGGCCAAGCTAAAAATATTAACAGTAGTGCCCCTGAAGATGCGTTTGATCTTTGTAAGTCTGATACTAGAAAGTGTAATGCAGAAGATGCGATGGCTAAATCTATCATAGATAATGCAGGAAGCCAGAGCCAAAGAATTACATCTTCAGAATAGAGTGTGTCGTTATTTCCAGTTAGTACAAACCATGAAAGATAAGTTAGAGGAAGTGGCAATAAAAGTGATGCCCCAATAACAGAACTAACTGGCCGGAATTTAGTACCCAAATTAATGTACCACCATTTTCCACAATCTGCTTCATTAAATCTATTGATTAATGCTGGCGATATTATACAAGTTATGAATGCAGGTAATAATACTAGCGAAGATAATATTTGATTATTGAAAGTATTATGATTAATATTCCCTATCAATGAAAATGAGATTAAAAGAGCCACTAAAGCAGGCGTTAAGCGTCCGATTGTATCGATCGGATTCCTAAATTCCATTTTTCCCGCCCAATTGATTAAAGATACGATAGAAATAGGTTTTGTAATTATTTCAGGCTCCGGGATTTTAATTATTTCTCCATAAGAATTACCGTCTGATTCGATGATTGGTTTATTTTCTTCTATTCTGATAATCCTATCTGCACAATTAATCAAATTACTATCATGTGAGGTAAAAATTACCCCATGACCTCTGGTAGAAATTGTCCTTATCCAATTTATTAGTATGTCAGAGGCATCATCATCCAAACCTTCACTTGGTTCATCTAACAAAATTAAAATTGGATTTGCACTAAAAATAGCAGGAGAAAGGCCTGAAAGTACTGAGAGACGTCGCTTTAGTCCTCCGGAAAGAAGAGATATACGACTAGATTTGCGGTGATATAGGCCCCATTCAGATAAAAGAGAGTCTATCAAATGAGTTTGTTGTTCTTCTTCTTGTAAATTCAAAACGCTCACTAACCTCTCAACTACGGTTTCTTCTCCACAAAAACCATCATTTTGTAGAGTCATGCCAATAGGAGGCAAATTAGAGATGCGTCCATCTTTATTTCTAATTATAATTCTCTCATTAGAACTGGTGATGTAAGATAGTTTTCCTTCTTTAAATGGAATAATTCCCGTACAGGACTCAATGAATGTAGTTTTACCAGAACCATTAGGGCCAACTAATGCTACAATTTCTCCTTCTTTCAATTTGAAATTTATATTATTCAAAACACTTCTATTGCCCCTGATAACTGTTAGGTCATCTAATTCTATTAGGTGCCCTTCGACCATACCTTTGCGGAAGGGTGATACCGTTTGAGTAATTCTATTAATGAAAAATTCTATTCATGGATGTCTTCTGGATTTGAGAGGGGGGTTCCAGTTGGATGAAGATTGGAAATGGGATTTGTTAGAAATATCTGATTTTTTTTGGATTGGTATCATCTTTATATTGGCACTGACGCCATTCTTTTATGCTCATAAAGATAAAACAAGTGTGGCATTAGGAATGGTATTATCTCTACTATTGGTCCATTTCATTCAATATTTTTTGAGTTTTTCTCAGAGTGGTATCTTTTCTTTTGAGCCTATAGAAATTTTTGGCCTAATTCCAGTATTTATGAATGAAAGTTTACATTTTCATAGGTTCATTACTGCTGCTTGGTTGCATGTAGATTGGGTGCATACATTGAGTAATATACTTGTTATAGCATTGGTAGGTGTGCCACTAGAACAAAGATTAGGTGCAAAAAAATGGTTAATCGTTTATTCACTTGGGTTCATAGGTGGAAATCTTGCTTGGATATTGACGCATCCTGATTCGATGAATCCTGCAATAGGTGCTAGCGGAGCAGCATTTGGCCTTTTGGGAGCCTATATGGCATGTTGGCCAGAAGATAGGATAGAGTTTCCTTTACTTTTCCTTATCCGTGCTTGGCCTGTTTGGTTGATAGCATTTATCAGAGTGGGAATAGAGATATTACAAATTTATTCCCTACAGACCGGAACATCTGGAGAAACAAATGTGGCTCATATGGCTCACCTTGGAGGATTCTTTCTTTCATATATTTCAGCAAAAATTATTGTAAAAAAACACCATATCTCTGCATATGGAGACTCTTCAAGGGCTAATCAAGGAGAAATAACAAAGCAAATGAATGATGATTTAATATTGCAAATAGAGAACAACCCATGGGCTAAAAATGGAATATTATTGGAAGATAATATATCTAGAATACTGCAAAAACTTCGTGAAGAGGGAGATGAAAAAGAAACAAGAAGGGCATGGTTAGAAGAATTAGCTGAACAGACCATATGTCCCATTTGTAATGGAGAAATAGTTGCTGAAGATAGAAATGGCACCTATATTTTGAATTGTGTTAAATCAGATAAACATCTTAATTGGCCTTAATGATGAATTTTGTGCCCTTATATTGGTTGGAATTATACGATAAAACACTGTCGCTGCCCTAGAGTGACATGCGGATAGACATCAAACCGGTCTTGATATCATTACTAATGATAGTATTTGATTTATCTGTAGGAGTTGGCGCTCAAATTCAAAATTATGAAATAGAAAATATTTCTAATGAAGACATAACTAACAAAGATGCATTAAATCTTGATATTCCACAGCTAATTTGTGGAAATGATATATGCAATAAAAAAGATAGATCCCCAGATTATACGCCGGCAGATGCAGGAATACCTGTTCAAGAATATGGATGGTGGTATGATTATTGGCATGACCACGATCAAAATGGAATGGATGATGATCTTCAGATGATAATAGATGGTCAAAAAGATTCTCAGTCAACAACTTCGATAGTTGGACTAGATGGTAAAAATACTGTAGCCATAATTATTCATTATGCTTGGCATCCAGGGCAAACTGATATTGAAAAAGTTAAATCAGTTTTAGTTAAACATGGATGGAAAGAAGAAACATCATGGTTTATGCCTATGGAAATATTGGATAATATAGTATTGGACCATGTGCCAGTTAGTTCTCTAGTAGAATTATGGAGCTTAGATGGAGTGGTTCTTATTGAGCAGCAAAATGTTTTGGTTCCTTATTTAGATAAAGCCACCAAAGGCTCAAAGGTTAGGGCATCAAGTTTGTATGCAGAAACGATGAGGGAACTGAATTATGATGGTTCTGGAATCGTAATTGCTATTTTGGATACTGGAGTAGATAATGAGCACTTTTCCTTAGATGATTTTTCCGATGATAATAACGACAATACCAATGATCCAAATGATTTAGAGGATCCCAAATGGGTTGCAGGTTGTGACGCGACCTCTTTTTCAGGAAATTCTTGCGGAACAAGTGGAGAAGATGATCCAGATGATGGAGATGGCCATGGCACTCATGTTGCTGGAATTGCCCTTGGAACTGGAGATAGCGATAGAGAAAATCAAGGATATGCCCCTGGTGCTTATCTTGTTGATGTCAAAGTGATGACTGATGCTGGTGGGTCAAATTCTCAATCTATCTTACAAGGGATTCAATGGGCCACACAGAATGTAGACACAGATTGGGGTAATAATGATTCTAGTGAAGGAATAGATATAATGTCGATGTCTTTTGGTAGTGCATCATCTCCAACTGGTAGTGATGATGCAGGAGACAATGGCACTAGTGCAGAAGCGCAAGCAGTAAATCAAGCATCTGATGCAGGCATTGTTTGTATAGCAGCAATAGGAAATGACGGGCAAAGAAGAGTTACTTCTGTCGGTGCAGCGGATAAGGCGATAACCGTTGGCGCTATTGATGATAAAAATAGTATTGATAGGAATGATGATACTTTAGCTTCTTATTCAAATTCTGGACCAAGGGAAAATGATAATGATGAAGATTATGAGGATGAGTTGAAGCCTTGGGTGGTTGCTCCCGGATCAGGAATAATATCCGCAGAACATGCTCAATCAACATCAATAATCCCAGGATCAGAAAATAATAGGGCCAAGGATAGTTATACCTCCAAAGACGGTACAAGCATGTCTACTCCTGCAGTTGCAGGTCTTGTAGCAATAATGCTCCAGATAGGTATTAAAGAAGGGATAATGGATTATAAAGACTCAACTAATACGGAAAAAATAAAAGAATATCTTATGAAATACTCCGAAAGTAGAGGAACGGAATCTGAAGAATTGGAGGGCTATTCATGGAATACACAGTACGGCTTTGGGATAATAGACGGTAGTTCCACGATGAGAGGAATGTTTGGCGATGGAAATGGAGGGAACCCCCCAGTTGGAAATGAAACAGGCCCGGGAGCGGGATCAGGTAATTGGGTCGAGATAGAAAATCCAGTTGATGGTGAATGTGAATATGACCCCGATAATTCAGACACTTTAGTATGTAAGTCTTGGTTGATAGAAGGAGAAATATATAGGATAAGAGGTAACGTAGATCAAGGAGATGGAAATGGAACTGTAGAGGATGTCTTAGTACAGATTAGTTACAAATATAAACCTAAAGACAATCAACCAGCGAGAGAAGAAATTTTACTTGGATGGCATACTCCAGAAACTACACTTACAGATAATAGTATAACAAATTGGAGTAGTTCAATAACAATTCCAGAATTTACTGAAGATGAGGTTGATGCATCTCAAATAATAGTAAGAGTTGCTGCGAAAAATGAATTTTTACAATGGAGTAATATAACTAAATCGACATATGGAATTGGATTAATAGATTTCATATTAGAAAGTCCAAGTGGGAAAAATGAATTAGTGGGAACTGTAAAAATTCAAGGCACATACAAATCTGTAGATGGTTGTATAGTACAATGGCGCATAGGGACCGATGATTGGAGTGAAGGTTTGACCATTGGCGGGAATGGATATACCTACACGACTCAAGATTCAGATGGCAGGAATGTAATGAGAACTGGTTTGATTAAAGACTCTGGAGAGTGGGAATTCAATTGGGATAGTAATACTATTGCAGATGGGACTCACAGAATATCGGTAAGAATGATTAGTGGGAATGGAGTTATATCAGAAGAAGTTAGAAAGCAGATAATAGTAGATAATATACCTCCTAGTCCAGATTTAATTTTTAGAAGCTCTGCGTTATCATTTGAAGAGTTTGGAGTTCCAATAACTGAAGTCTATGTCAATACTTTCTTGGAAATAAGAGGATCTATAAGGAATGTAGGAGATATTTCAGCTAATGAAGTAGGGATAATTTTAGAAGAAGATGGAGCAAGAAGAGATGAATACGTAATACCTAAAATAGATAGTGGAGAGATATTAGAGGTAACTCTATATTGGAATCCTTCAACATCAGGAAATAAGCAAATTGAGATAATAATTGATCCGATAAATACAATCGAAGAAAGTGATGAAACCAATAATAGATTATCTGAAGGTTTCCCAGTCATTGCACGGCCGAATGGAGTTGATTTAGCAGTAAGAGAAGGCGCAATAAAAACAATACCAGAAATACCTCGCCCTAATGAGCAATTTGTAGTAGAAGTTAGAGTAGATAACTTAGGCTCCAACGATGCTTATGATGTGGATGCAAGTTTGGAAATAAAAACCGATAAGGGCTGGCAACAAGCATCTAATACTGAAATAACCAGAATATATGGTCAAGGATCTACACAAGTTTCCTTTTTGTATATTCCGAATATGTCAGGGCCTTTAGAAATAAGGGTTGACATCAGTGGCGAGTTTGCAGATTTGGATTGGAGTAATAATATTTTTGAAACTATATTACTAATCGATAAATCTACGCTCACGGGCCCTAGGAATTTAAATTTCAAAGTAGGTGAAGTACCATTAGAAATAATTGATATGGAAGAAGGAGGAATAGTAATCACTCAGAGAGATTCGTCATTATATATGTATAAGCTTACTCAAAGTAAAAATATAGTCCAATGTAATAATGTATTAGAAGAAATGTGGTCTGGAGAAATTAGTGTTGAAATTGATGAAGATAATATAGCACATCTTTCTTGGACAAGAAGATATTTAGATAACAATGGATACTATAAACAGACTTTGACTTATTCAACTGTTGATTCATCTTGCCAAATGACGCCAATTCAGGATTTAATGCCTCCGATACTATTATCGGATGGAAAATATTGGGGCATAGATATGGATAAGAGAGATACAGAGATAATAATTTCAGGATATCATCAAGATATTTTTGCTGGAGGTAGTTTTCAAGAAAGTACTGATATATTCTTGCTGAACACGGATTTACCAATATCTTCTTCTGATTGGTCATTGAATGAAAATATAATTTCAGATATTGATATTTCATCAACATCATTAGATAACTTAGAGATAGAATTTGGAGTTGGAGATGAAATACACTTACTTTACCAAGAGAATAGAGACGATACTACAGGAATAGAGAGATTAGGACTTTGGTATGCTCATGGCAAACTAGATGAATCAGATTGGGCATTTAAGAAAGCCATTGGAGACCAGGCTGCCCTTCCAGAGATGATCGTAATTACTGAGAAAGAAGATGAAAAGATAATATCATGTTGGAGAGAAGGTAGTTTAGATGGCTCAGAGATAGTATGTATTATTGCAGATTCATCATTTAGGGCCATTAACAATCAAATGAATAACTTCCCTGCAAGAGGATTAAGAAATATTGAATTTATTGAGACTGAAAGAGGCATCCAAGTTTATTTTGATAATGTCGGTCCAACGGGGCCTCAAATACAATATGGTTTGATTAATTTTGAAGAAGAGTGGCTAGGAATTTCTGACAGGCTAGGAAGCGGTAAATTGCATACCTCAACAAAGTCCCCTTCTAGTACTGAGACTTTGATATTACATACATCCAATAATGGATGGCAAATTAGATCTTTGATCGATGACGAAACTAATAGGGATAATGATATTTCAGTCCTCGATTGGTTGAAGATTCAATTAGGATTATCAAATAATGATCAAGAATTTAGAATTTTAGTTATTGGAGTTTCAGTGACAGTTCTAATTTTATGTGCCATTATTATGGTTACTACTTCAACCCAAGGAATGAAATGGATTAATGAAAAGAGGAAAACTAGAATAAAAGGTTCAGTGAAACTTGAAGATGACGTAATTGATATTATTGGTGAAGACGACATAATGGTTCCTTCTACTGATTTGGACTCTATAGAGTTGATCGCTGATGATAATTTATCAAATAACAAAGAAAATCGTAGATTAAGAAGGATTTCGAGAATAGAGACAGGTAAAGAAATAGAAGAATTTGAAGTTTTTCCAGTTGAAGTAACAGAAAATAAACAAGTAAAAGAAACTCTAAATGATAATAATCAGATAGTTTGCCCATTCTGTAATTCAAGATTTGGGATTACAATTGGTATATCTGCAACTAGGTGCCCGGTTTGTGAAGAGAGAATTACTCTTTGAAAGTTAATTTAGATGAAAGATACTCCGCCATGTTTCAATACAAATTCTCGTTGTAAATCATTGAACCATTCCAACATAGAGCTAGAAAACTGAACAGATATTATCTCTTTATCGGACATTAAATCGTCTTGAATTCCTTGCAATGTCCCAGGGGCGGCACCACAAGATATACATGCGCCATCTAAATTCAATATTAGAGATAGTGCATTTTTACCATTATTTAATTTTTCAACTGAAGAATAATCAATAATAATACTGCCTCCATGGCCGTCTAAAGCTGCCCTAACTGGCCCCAAACGAGCCATTAAAGCAGGGATTAAATCCTCATGTGAGTCTTTTTGTAAAGTTACTAGAGATAGCCCCTGCAATCTAGATATTTCTTCTGAATCAATATTTTGTAATATTCTCTTTTGAGATTCTATTTTCATTGCCTCTTCAATTTCTAAACGATAAGATTCTGTAATTTTTTTTGAGTCAAAATCATCGACATTTGGTAAATCCACGACACTCGGATAGGCCACTATAATTTTAGGTTGACCTAAAATGAGAGGGAATCAAAAGAGATATTCAGGCCTTAAAAGAGAGACGTTCAAAAGAGATGATAGACGCACGTCGATTATGGATTCGGGAGTACCACTTCTTAAAATTAAAAATCTCCATGCAGGCATTGATGGAAATCAAATCCTTAATGGCATAGATATAGAAATTGGCCCTGGAGAAATTCACGCGATAATGGGACGAAACGGAAGTGGCAAAACTACAACGGCAAATATCGTCATGGGCCATCCTGACTTTGATGTAGAAAGTGGAGAGATAAAACTTAATGGCAAAGATTTACTAGAATTAGAGCCATGGGAAAGGGCGAAGAAGGGTGTATTTCTATCTTTTCAATATCCACAAGCAGTTCCTGGCCTACAAGTTGGTAATTTTCTAAAGAAATCTGTTGCAAGTATTAATGGTGAAGAAGCCGCCAAAGGTAAAAATTTTAGAGAATTACTAAAAAAATCAATGAAAGAACTGAATATGCCTTCCTCATTCTTATCTCGATATGTAAATGATGGTTTTAGTGGCGGTGAAAAGAAAAGATTTGAAATATTGCAAATGATGTTGTTAAAGCCACAATTGGCAATTTTGGACGAAACAGATAGTGGTTTGGACATAGATGGAATTAGAACTGTTGCCACTGGAATTAACTCATCCATCAGAGGGACTAATTCAGGTGCGTTAATAATTACACATTATTCAAGAATATTAGACTATATTAAGCCAGATAAAATCCATGTTTTAATAGATGGTAAAATAGTTGCTACAGGAGATGCAACTCTTGCTACTGATTTGGAAGAAAATGGATACGATTGGTTAGAAGAAAAAGTAAGAAATGGAGGAGATTAATATGGAGAGTTCACAAGAAGCAAGAGACGTCGTAGGAGATTATAAAGCTGGATGGCATGATACAGAAAATTCAACGATAAGATTTGATTCAGGATTATCAGAAAAAGTAGTTAGAGATATTTCAAAAATTAAAAATGAGCCTGAATGGATGACTGAAATCAGAGTTAAAGCCTACAAGCATTTTACTGAAAGAGAAATGCCTACATGGGGTAATATGAGCATGTTAGAACAAATAGACTTCGAAAAAGTTTGTTATTATCTAAGATCTTCAAGTGCTACTGAGAATGATTGGGATGAAGTTCCTGACGAAATAAGAAACACCTTTGAGCGTTTAGGGATACCTGAAGCTGAACAGAAGTGGCTATCAGGCGTTACCGCACAATATGAATCTGAAGCAGTATATCATAGCATTAGAGAAGATTTAGTGTCCCAAGGTGTTATTTTCCTAGATATGGATAGTGGGCTTAAAGAATATCCAGATATAGTCAAGAAATGGTTTTGTTCAGTTGTTCCATATTCTGATAACAAATTTTCTGCCTTGAATACTGCGGTTTGGTCTGGAGGATCTTTTATCTATGTACCAAAAGGAGTACATGTTGAAATGCCAGTTCAGGCTTATTTTAGGATAAATGCGAAAAATATGGGGCAGTTTGAGAGGACATTGATTATTGCAGATGAAGGAAGTAGTATTCACTACGTAGAAGGATGCACCGCACCAACTTATTCTACAGATTCATTGCATTCTGCAGTCGTGGAACTTGTTGCCCTACCAGGATCACACATACGCTACTCAACTGTTCAAAATTGGAGTGCTAATGTTTATAATCTTGTCACAAAAAGAGGTATTGCGCATGAGAATGCGAAAATAGAATGGGTCGATGGGAACATAGGTAGCAAATTAACAATGAAATATCCATCTGTTATCCTCAAAGGAGAGGGATCACATGCGGAGGTAATCTCTGTTGCTTATTCTGGAAATGGACAACATCAAGATGCAGGTGCGAAAATACATCATCTAGCCTCAAATACTACTAGCAAGATATTATCAAAAAGCATTAGTAAAGATGGAGGCAGAGGATCATATAGGGGAATGGTCACGGTATCTCCAAAAGCAGAGAACTGTAAACTGAATATTGTTTGTGATGCTTTGATATTGGATGATGAAAGTAGATCTGATACTTACCCAACAATGGAAGTTGCAAATTCTTCTGCTAGATGTGAACATGAAGCAAGTGTATCAAAGGTTAGTGATGAACAATTATTTTATTTAATGAGTAGAGGGCATACAGAGGAAGAGGCTTTAGCATTGATAGTAAATGGATTCTTTGAACCTTTCACCAGAGAATTACCGATGGAATATGCAGTTGAATTAAATAAATTAATGGCACTGGAAATGGAAGGAAGTATTGGTTAAATGGTGTTAATATGAATGCCATTAATAGGTACAAAGAAGTCTCAGGAACTACAGATAGGGCAGATCATCTTTGGAGATATACTCCGTGGAGGAAAGTTCACCCAACGGGCGATATTGAGACGGTTCCGGATGTAATAAAAGAAGTTAAAATAAGATTGGTAAATCTTGATGGTACAGAAATAAGTAAGGGAATTAGTCTTCAAAAAATTAATCAGTCAGGAGAAGTTTTACCTGATGTAGATTTAGTTGCGACTACGTTTTTAAAAGCAGTATCTGAAAAGTCAAAATGGGTTTTAAAAACAGAGCGGAAGTTTGTTTCTGAAACTCCAATATTGCTAGAAATAGAGGCAAATAACGATATTGATTCATTAGAATTAATTCTTGATATTGGAGAGATGAGTGAATTTGAAATGGTAACTCTGATTAAAGGTGAGACAAAATGGATGGGATTGTTAAGATCTGGAAGAATTGGGAACGGATCAAATATTAATGATATTACAGTAGGTTTACAGAAAAAGGGAGTATTATTGAGGTTAGATTCCATAACATTAGGCAGAGATGCAAATATGATTACAGGTACAGTTTCTTCTGGAACTCAGAGAACAAAGGCTGATTTAAGATATAGAATGAGCGAAAATGGAAGTAATTTACAAGTTCTTGGATCAATATTATCAAGAGATGATATGTATCTTGACTATCATATAGAAATTCAGCATGATGCCCCAGAGACATTTAGTAGACTGAAATGGCATGCAGCTTGCGGAGGTAAGAGCAGGACTATTGGGACAGGGATGCTAAAAGTTTCTAAAGGCTCCACAGGTACTGACGCCGCACAGAATTTTCATAATCTATTATTATCCAAAGATGCTGAAGCAGATGGTATTCCAGAATTAGAGGTTTCAGAATCTAATGTTGTTGGATGCGGCCATGGGATTGCGAATGGCCCCATAGATGAAAATCAGGAATTTTATTTACATTCTAGAGGATATTCAAAATCTGACGCTAGATCGGCACTAATAGCAGCATTCCTAAATTCAACTTTAACGAAAATGGGTAGCCCTTCCTTACATGGTTGGTTAAGTAAATTATTAACATCAGAATTAGAAGTAATGAATAAGTGAGGAGTTTAGATGAATTCCAGAAATGGACTAGATAATCGAAAAAGTGAGAAAAAAATTTCTAAAATTTTATCTTTTATATTTGGTTTTTATATTTTATTATCTTTTTTAGCACCTTTAATGATGGAAGAGGGTTCTGTTCCAGAATTATCAGGAAGAGCTAACGCAATAGATTATGCTACAGAACAAAGTTGGGGGAATTTAGAAAATGGAGAAGATTCCGAGATAGGACATGATCAGTCTAAGCATGGAGGCTTTTTTGCATGGTCGGAATTGAATCCTATTTGGGCAATAACGTATTTATTAGGAGATATTAATTGCCATCAAAAACATGAACGTTCCTGGGAGATAAATGACAACCAAATGCCAATATGTACAAGAGATGTTGGAATTTTGTTTGGTATTGTTTTTGGGTGTTTATTTTTTAGAATTAGAGGGTCTAATAGATGGACCATAAGAGATACTTTTCTAACCATAATTCCAGATAATGGACTTTCTATAATTTATAAAAAAGATGCACGTATGTTAGCAATGTTTTTGCTGATAGCATTATCAATAATACCCATAGGAGTAGATGGTTTTGCTCAGATGCTAACAGATTATGAGTCAACTAACTTAAAGAGAGTAATCACTGGCTTTATTGCCGGTTTTGGACTTGGATGGTTAATATGTTCAATGTTAGCTGCGAAGCCAGAATATTTTGAAAATTCTGAGAAAGTTGTTTTACCAATTGGGTCATTATTAAAAATAAAATAAATTTAACTACCATTCCACCATTTAATTAAATCTTCTTCAGAGTTAATATTATTATTATTATTATTATTATTATTATTTTTCCTTCCGTTACCTAAAATATTTAATCTAGAAATCATAGAATTGATTGCTTGAAAGTTTTGACTTTCTTTAATTATCTGAGGTAAAGAAAAACGAAGATGAGTATTTGGATTACTTTTTTGCCATCTTTTAATTTCTGATCTTATAGGCCAAATTATTAATAATAGTCTACCAAAGGGGTAATAATCATCTTTTAGACGTGATTTTGGAGTTTCACCTGATAAGATTGTTTTGGTTTGTGATATCCAAGATAACTCTGAGTGTAAGAATTTGATAATTTTTCTAGAATGACTATATGAAACATTCCTAACTGGCCCTAATGCTTCTCTTAATTCTGAAATATCTGCTGAATTCATTAATGATAAAGTACCACAGATTGAAGATATTGAATGACTAAGAATACTTTTGGGAAATAATATATTATCTTCTTTAGAAGATTTTTGGAGTTTTTGATGATGTGTTTTCTGAGCATCCAGAAGTATTTTCCATGGTTTACTATTTCCAAGCCAATTTTTATTATTTCTAAGAGGTTGTAATCCGATATCTTCCAAGGTTGACTGACCATCTAATGAATTCATTAGTTTCCTCAGATGGAACATTTCTACGTCATGAGTTTCAACATTAATTGGAGATGGTTTGGAATGTAAGAAATTTTTTACGGCTATAGTTAAATTTTTACGAAAGTTATTTTCGGATGTTTCATTAAGAATTGGACCGATAATTGCCCCCATATCAAAGGGAGTTGGCATTTCAAATCTTCCAGAAAGTAAGTTTTTGTAGCCTCCTCTAATTTTTCTTTGTAATTCTGATGTTTCAAAATATTCTTTTTTATCTGATAAATTTCTTAATGTTCCAGCTTTAATTCTTTTTAATGCGATTTCAGGATCACAATCAACCCAAATACAAAGATCTGGAATTAGTGCTGCTGAATTCATATGAGCAACCCTTTCTAATCCCAAATTACCAACAATTCCTTGATAAACCAATGAAGAATGTATATTTCTCTCACTTACTACAGACCTACCTTCTTTTAGATGGGGCAAAATCCATCCATGTGAATGATCTAATCTATCTGCAGCGAATAATCCTGCTTCTCCTTCGGGTTTTAATTTCTGCATTTTTACAGATTCTATGGCCAAACGACCTAACGGGTGGTCCCTTCTTGGTTCACCTGTTTTTTCTACTGATGTGAATGTAAATTCTTTCTCAAGAATTTCTGTAACAATTTTAGCGGCTAGTCCTTTACCACTGCCGTCCCCTCCTTCAATACTAATAAGATACATAAAATTCCTCATTCAATATTATTATCTTCAAGGATAAATTGATGTTTGGTGAGGCTGGATAATGCCATTCCAATGATTATTAAAAGGGGGCCTACAAATAATCCACCCCTACTCCATAAACCCACGAAAGAGAACCACCATGCTTTTCTATAACTCTTCCCATTAAGGACTTCAATTCCTCCTCTTATTCCGAAAACTCCAGAAATTAATGTTAAAATAGCGATAATAGTAGCAAGAGTTACCGCCTCATTTAGATTACTTTCACCGGTCCAATCAATTTCAATTACTTCTTCGTCATCCCCTGGGGCCATAGTTATCGGTATCTGAGCATGATCTCCAGGAATTAGAAATAGTCTGATTGAAATATTATTATCAAGGGAAGCAAATAGAATTGAGGATGTACGGGGGACCTCTGGAATTTGAAATCTTCCATTTTGATCTGTAAATGTCTCTTTTCCAGTAACAGTTCCATCAGGATTTAACAGAGTTAACCTTACGCCTTCTATTGGGTCTCCGCCTGTATTATTATCGATAAGTGCTGAATTAACAATTCCATTTATATCAGCATAATTATCATCACTAACCAATGAACCTGATAATATCTCACCTGGGTTTGCTGAAATTGCCAAAACCCCAAATATTGTACCTAAGAGGCTCCCTACAATGATTAGAAATGCAGCAGAAATTCTGGTTGCAGAATCTTCAGATAAATCAGAAAGCCATATTTCAATAGATGACATAGTCTCATAATCGATATCTGTTTTCATTATTCTTCACCTCCCTCGTCAACTTTCCCAGAGATAGGTCGCTGTTCATGTTGTCGCATAAATGTTCTATAAAATAAAAAAGTGAAAGCTGGCCATGAACCGGGCATCACAAATATTGTAATTGCAATTAGACTAATTAATGAGAAGAGAAGATTGAATGTAAAATAATCTTTAATATGATTGTTATTTGATTGTAAATTAGAATTATTACAGGGAATAAAGGATTCATTAGATGATAAAAACTCAACAGAATACATTTTTTCCCAATTTTTTCCAGTCAATAAAAAATAATTATCTTGTTCTGAGTAAGCGATTCCATTTAAAACTGAATTTGAATCTTTTTGGTTATATGATAATGATTCTAAATTTATAGAATCCTGAACGACTCCATTAGTACTATTAATAGAAATTATTCTATTTTCATTCCAAATATTTGCATAAATCAAATCCCCTACACACTCCAATTCATTAATATTGATAATTTCTTTATTATTTTCTCTTACAGTAATTGTTGAAAATATACTAAAATCATTTATATTTCTAAATGATAAAATTGATGACCCATTAGACATGATAAAGAAATCTTCATTATTGCATAATCCCCATCCTTCTCCAGTATAGTTGTAATTTCCTGTTAATTCAAAAGTATCAATATCAAATATTTTTGCATGCTGTCCTTTCCAAGTCAGCATAATTATTGAATCATTTAATATTGATATTCCTTCTGAAAAGACATTTGAATCAAAGTTTTTTTGGCGTAAAATTTCTCCAGTAGTCATATTTAATTCTCTAAGACTAGAATTTCCATAAAGTCCAGTAGTTTCAAATAATCTGGTTCCTTTAATCTCCAATCCTTGAGTGAATGAATCAGGTTGATGATCAATGATATTTAGTATATCAAAGTCCATTTGATTATCAGTACATAGAGAAGATGCTGAAGAATTATGTGGTATTAAAATAACTATTAATACGCATGAAAATATTTTTTTTAATTTATTATTATACAATGTGTATGAACAATGCTCCATTGACGTTAAAATATGTCTTTTGGCCCAGCAAATTACATTAATACAGTGAGTGAACAATATGTCGGCTAATAATATCAAAACTAAATCATTGATTACGTTTTTAATGACTTCAGTACTAGCATTGTCTATTTTTACCCCTTGTGTTTTTTCAGAAGAATTGTCTGAAACGCAAGATACAAAATTCATTACAACAGGCCTCTCTGAATTCTCCCCTACCACTGAGGGAAAGGAATACATGTTTAACGGTGATGATTTATCTATCTTTTCTGCAACTAGTTTTCTAAAAAAACAATGGTCAGATGCTGAATATCCGGGACTAATATTACCATTTTCAGATGGGCAACAATCTAGTAGTTCCATTAGAAGTTGTGAGAATGCATGGAGCATTGGAGAAAGTGACAATATTTCAACCACTGGAGGTACAATAACTGCTACAGTACAGCGAATTTCTGCGAACTCTGCTATATTTGTTGAGAATGGCAAGATTGTATCATCAACGACTCTAAATGATATAGTTTCGACTTGGGAAACAACCATTTATCCAACAGATACATATTATTTTGGAAATCCTCCAGATGTGGACAATAATTGCCAAATAGAAATAGTGATTTATGGAATAGACGGAGTTGGAGGTACAGGAGGATATTTTCAACCAGGCATATCTTCAATCAGAGAAAGTCTTTACTTTGATATAGATGATATGAATTCTAGAAATACGATATTAGCCCATGAATTTGAACATCTTTTACATAATTCAAGAGATCCATTTGAGTATTTATGGATTGATGAAGGAGCAGCAGATATGGCGGCATATTTGTGTTTTGGAACCACGGATACGTTGAGTTATCATGCCAATGAGTGGGCACAAAACTCCAGTGTTAGTGTCAGATGGTGGAATGATAGGATTGCAGATTATGGAGCAGGGTTCTTATTTTTGATGTATATTTCAGATAAATTGGGTGGAGGGGACGCCATTCAAAGACTAGTCGCCGACACTGCAGTTGGGGGTGCCTCTATAGAAAATCTAGCAATAAATCCTGAACCGGGTTCAACCCCAATAGGGACAACAATGAATGATATTTATGCAAATTTTAGTGCGGCGGTTTCACTAGACAGTCCTCAAGGAGTATTTGGTTTCTCCAATCTAGATTTGACCTCCGAGTGCAATACAGGATCTATTTGCAAAGCACAACTCAGTGGAGAAAATAACCAGTGGCTAAATAGTTGGCAAAGTGAATCTGAAAGTATTGAAGGCTGGGGTATGAGATCTTATAAATTTAGCCAAGGTGATGGAAAACCATTAAATTTAATGGTTTTACCCACACAATTTGGTTTTGTTGGAACTATTTTAGTAAAAGAAGCTGCTACTGGGACATGGGTTATGTCAAAATTAAGAATAGATTCAGCAACTGGAATAGGGACAGGATTGGTGCATGGCTTTGGAAATATTACTAGTGATGTTTACCTATTTGTTTGGTATAATTCGTTAACGGATGATTGTGACTATAATTTTGTCAATTGTGGGATAATGTCAGGATCTTATCCTACAGCATCTTTTACAGTTTATGCAGATTTAATTAGTGAACCAGCAGAAGTTACAATAGATTCAATAGATATTTTTGATAGAGATGATGATGGATTTGAAGATAGTGTTGAATTAAGTTTTGAAATTATCTCGTATGCATTCTTCGAAATAATTCAAGTAGAATTTGTGGCCTATATAAATAATACAATAAAAGACGCTATACAATTGGAAGTTACTGCCGGAAATGGGGAAACAGAAATAGAAATAATTTGGTTTACACCCCCAACAACAGGAGAATGGACATTTGGAGTAGAAATATATGATATTACAGGTGAAAGTCAAGATTCAGCCTTTTCCCTTCCCACATATCTACAAAATATGAAACCGGAAGCATCAGGATCTATTGCTACAAATCTTACTCAAACTTGGACATCTTTGAATATATATGGAGGAGGTTATGATGTTTGGGGTTTTGGAGATATCAATGGCTCTTTTACAAATAATGAGACTCCAATAGGATATATATGGGATTTGGGTAACGGAGAATTCTCAGGACTCAAGAATCCCGTGCATATTTATGAAGCAGAAGGAGAATATCAGATTACATTAATCGTTCAAGATCAAGGAGGTTATTATTCAGAAATACAAATTTGGGACGTTATAGTAAATGATTCATCTACGCCTATACCAATAATTACTGTAGCAGGAGTAGATATAGAAGATGAGATTACTATTCTGACATTTCAAAATATAAGATTTTCTGCCATCAATTCGTTGGATAATGTTCCTTTCCAGAAGTTGAACTATACTTGGGATTGGGGAGATGGGATAATTGAATCTGGAGAGGGACTTTTTGAAGCCTACCACTCTTGGGTAGATGGTGATTCAAACGGCATATCATATCAACTTACTTTGATAATTTTTGACGGTAAACACTACGCAGAAAATACAATACAAGTCAATATTCTAAATAGAGTACCAAGACAAATATTCCAAGGGAGTTTGCAAACTGATACCCTAACTCCTTTAGAGATGCCTGATATTTTCACTGATGACGATGGGATAATTGTTGAATATGAGTGGTTTTTTGAAGGAGGAGTAAATATTTCCGATACGGGAGTTGGATTGACATCAGATTTTTCAGAGACAAAATCTATCAAGTCAAATCCTAAGATTAGTTGGTTAGAGCCGGGTCCGAAGAACGTTACTTTACAAGTAACCGATGATGATGGGAATTATACAACTATTGATTTAATTATTGAAGTTAATAATCAAAGACCTGTGGCGATATTCAATCGTCCTAATGATGGAATGACAAGTACTGCATATGTTTTTCAAAGTTCATCATTCGATTCTGATGGAGATTCTTCCGCTTTAATTCATGTATGGAATATATCTGATATGGATGAATCTATTTATGATGTTAATTCAATAAGTAGAACGTTTGCAATACCAGGACTATATTCTGTGAGTCTAATAGTCATAGATGATAAGGGGTTATCATCTGCATCAAAGACCTATTATTTCAAAATTGAAAATCCATTGCCCATTCCCATATTGGAATTTAGACAACCTAGCCTAAATGGTTCCATTTTGGGATATGCCCCCGGAGATACGGAAAACATTACTTGGCGAGTGCCTAATCTACAAGGAGGAGGGATTTTTATTGCCCCTAACATGCCAATAATGTTTGATGGTACAAAAAGTTATGATTCAGATGCTAGATTTATTGGCAAAGATTCACTTGATTTAAACGATCCCGATTGGAATGGTATTACAAAATGGATTTGGGACTTTGGAGATTCCTCGCCTGAGACATTAGGGGCAATGGTTTGGCATAGCTATGATTTACCAGGAATATACAGGATTAAATTCACCGTATTGGATAATTTTGAAGGTGGAGAATCGAATAGTACATATCTAACTGTACATGTTTCTAGTTCGCCAGATATTCTAACTCTAAATCCAATAGGAGATGAATACGTAACTGTTGGAGATAAAATTAAATTAGATATTGAAGTTTCTGATTATGATTTATCTTCTGGAGTCATCGCATGGATGGACAATGATGCGTATGAAGACAACGATGGAGATGGCAATACTACAAATGACAAGGATGTAGACCTTACAAATCAATTAACGATAAATTGGGATTTTAATGTTTTTGAAGATTCTAATTTTGATGGAAACTACAGAAATGATTGGATTGATTGGGAAAATAGGAATTGGGATACTCCAGGAGATTCGAGAATATCAGTTCAGGTATGCGATGGAGTTGAAGTATGTTCTTCTAAGGATTTTGTAATAACAGTACTTTCTACGACTGAAGATAATTCACCAAAAACATTGTCAGACCTTACTTTGAATGATTTCATACCAAATAAAGAAAGTTTTGGAGTGCTTAGTTTAGTTGCAATTGTTTTGGTACTTGGATGGTTTGTAATGAGACAAAAGAATGAAGATGAAATTGATGCTATTGATATGATGGAAACTTATGGAGTGGAGGTGAAATTAGAAGGTGGATTACCAGGAATGGATCAGCATAATCCTCCTCCTCAACCAAAATATTTGACGGTTGAAGAACGAAAGAATAACGAATCAGGATATGTTCGTCCAATTAGAACGAGGCGCGAGAGATGAAAAATGAAAATAGTTTCTTTGCGATTATAACAAATGTAATGATAATTCTACCAATAGTTATTTTTGGTACTAATTCAACTATTACTAGTGTAAATGCAGCAAATGATTGTGAAGTTTCTATTGATAGTTCATGGGATGTAGAAGAAGCGGTAACAATTCATAATGTAGATTCAGGAAGTACTATACCTATATTTGGCGATTCAGTGGGATATTCAGAATCGAAGGCACCATTGAAGCAAGATTTTGTATATGAAGTTGTTATTGAAAATGGAGGTGCTACAGCGATAAGTATGAAATTAGTGGCTGGTTATAAGTATAATTTTTGTATAACATTTAGCCCTATATTAGGCAGTAATTCTACCGTAGCAAAAGGAGATGTATACTTAATGACTAAGAGTAATTGGGATTCTTATAAAGCAGAATACAATAGTAGAGAATCGGAAAATATGGCCGAAATAATAGAAGCAATGCCTGTAGAATGGAGAGATATGTTGACATGGATACCATTTAGAGATGTCCATTCATACGAAGGAGAAAAATATAAACAATTTTCAGTTGGCATAGATTCCAGTGGCTCTTCATGGACATCAATATTTGGTGATGAATCAGCAAATGATTACTATTTGGTACTAGATGGTTGGGACAATAGTAGACCTAATGATTTTGGTTCAATTAGCGACGATATGAATGCGGAAATATTAGTAGAAGTAGAAGAAAGATTATCAATACCTCCATTTACAGCATATTTATTAATTGGTTCATTGCCAATTTCTTGTATAGTCATACCAATAGCACTACATATCGCATACAAAAATGGTGCAAAAGAAGACATTAAAGATTCACCACCAGAACAGATTCCATTTTTAGAAGATGCTTAATTGATGAATTATTGATACTCTAGCATTTCCCATGCAGTTTTAAGATCAGCAGTATTTATCATGCCCTTTTGTGCCAAATGCCAACCATTTTCTATGGTTGAATAAACTATTGCTTGGCCTAAAATAGGAGAATGAATACGGTTCCAATCACCTGCTTGGCCAACTCCCATAATAGAAGTCTTAATATCTGAATTTCTCAAATCCCAAGCCGCTTCAAATAGATTTATTCCATCAGATCTTCCAGATGATTTATAACAAATTTTTATTATATCTCCCGCATCGATGTTATCCTTCACATCTCGAATTATTTCTTTTGAATCCGGAGAATCATCATACACATGTGATGAGGCGATAATTTTAGTGCCCCCTTTTTTCGCCACATCACATAACTTGAGTCTTTCTTTAGAGTTGATATTTATTTCCAAATCTATCCAACTCACACCACTTTCTATTGCTTTTTTCAATACGTCTAACCTTTGTTCTTCAGTTCCTGGAAAATGACCACCTTCCTTTTTTGACCTACAAGTCAAAATTACAGGTAAAACAATACCTTGTCTCAACGAAATGAGTACTGAATCTAAATCTAAATAATCCAGATCTTGGGGTATAAAAAGTATATTCTTTTTGGATTTTGAGACATCTTTTTCTTCCCCTTCTTCGGCCAAGATAATTTCTTTTTTAGTCCATAATAGGTCCAGCCTTACTTCGACTAAATCAGCACCTATTGCAGTTGCGCTTGCTGCATCTTTTAGGACCTCACTAATGGTGCATCCCCTCAAAGTTACACACACCATCGGCATATCCATACCGAAAGCCGAGTTGAGTTTTCTGTTTAATTATGTCGTGTGATTTGATTTTCTTAAAAACTCTTGTGAACATAAAAAAACATAGTAATTTGATAGATTTTACCATAAGTTTTGCAAGGGTTGAATAACCCCCTTACACTAGGTTATTTGTTCTCAAATGAGGGTTCCCTTTAGGGAACCCTCAGGAAACTAGGTGAAATAATGAATGATAAGAAAAATATTCCTGAGAATGGACATAATCAAGAATATGATGCAGCGAGTATACAGGTCCTAGAAGGTTTAGAAGCCGTAAGAAAAAGACCTGGGATGTATCTTGGTGATCCTCATGATGGAACGGCATTGCATCATTGCATATGGGAAGTTGTTGACAATTCAGTAGATGAGCATCTCGGAGGATATAGTGATCTAATCGAGGTAGGAATTAATTCAGATAAAACTCTCACAGTTAGAGATTATGGCAGAGGAATTCCCACGGGCATACATGAAGAGTTTGGGATATCAGCAGCAGAAGTAATAATGACAAAATTACATGCTGGAGGTAAATTTGACAATAGTTCATATAAAGTATCTGGAGGTTTGCATGGAGTCGGAGTTTCAGCGGTGAATGCAGTTTCGGAATGGATGGAAATGACAATTCATAGAGGAGGAAAAAGATATTATCAAAGATATGAAGCTGGAATTCCAGTTAGTCCGTTGAAGGAAATAGGGAAATGTGATGATAGCGGTACTGAGATAACTTTTAAGCCTGATTTAGGAATATTTACAAATGTAATAGAATTTGAATTTGAACAAATAGATACTCGCTTAAAGGAAACTGCATTTTTGAATGCAGGTCTTGAGATTGTTATAACTGACCTCAGAGGAGATGATGAACACGTTAGTAGACATCACTATGAAGGAGGACTTAGTGAATTTATTACACAAATAAATTCTAGAAGAGAAGTTATGCATTCTGATGTCATAGAAATTAGTGGAGAGAGAGAAACTGAGAAGGGCCCCGTTACCATAGACTTAGCACTTCAATGGTCAGATGCCTTTAGTGAAAATATCTTATGTTATACTAATATAATTCGTAATAGAGATGGTGGAACTCATATGACTGGTTTAAGAGGAGCATTGACTAAATGTGTGAATAATTATGCCAAAAAAAGAAATTTACTGAAAGGAGATGCACTATCTGGAGAAGATGTCAGAGAAGGTTTGGCCGCAGTAGTTAGCGTGAAACATCCTGATCCGTCTTTTTCATCTCAAACAAAAGATAAGTTAGTTAGCAGTGAAGTAACAAGCATTGTCGAAACTGTTGTTTATGAGAAACTGGGTGAATTTTTTGAAGAAAATCCTACAGTTGCTAAATCCATTGTTGATAAAGCACTCCTAGCTTCAAAAGCCAGAGAAGCTGCGAGAAAGGCTAGAGATTTGACTAGAAGAAAAGGGGTACTAGAAGGAGGGGGATTACCAGGTAAGCTTGCTGATTGCCAATCAAGGGATCCTGCAGAGTGTGAAATATATTTAGTTGAAGGAGATTCTGCTGGAGGTTCTGCGAAAACAGGTAGGGATAGAAGAATTCAGGCGATATTGCCCCTCAGAGGGAAAATACTGAATGTTGAGAGGCAAATGAATAATCTTGTAAAGGTATATAAAAATACGGAGATTCAAACTATGATTAGAGCTTTCGGAGCAGGCATAGGCAATACTCCTCCTGGAGAAGAAGTACAAGATGGGATGTTTGATACCAAAAAGTTACGTTATTCGAAAATAATTATAATGTGTGATGCAGATATCGATGGGGCGCATATAAGAACATTGATGTTGACATTTTTATGGAGATTTATGAGGCCTGCAATCGAAGAAGGTTATGTATACATTGCACAGCCACCTTTGTATCAATTAACGAAAGGAAGGGTGAGTAAGTACGTTTTCTCAGATGAAGAAAGAGATGAGGTAGTCATGGAATTACAAGGAGATAATCCTAATGCAAAAATTGGTGTACAAAGATATAAAGGATTGGGAGAAATGAATCCTGAACAATTATGGGCAACTACAATGGACCCAAATGCACGAACAATGCTTAAAGTAACAGTTAATGATGCAATTGAAACAGATAGAATGTTTGAGATTTTAATGGGAGAGGATGTTCCCGATAGAAGAACGTTTATTGAAAAATATGCTAAGGAGGTGACGAATCTTGACATCTGAAAGTTTTGATGATGGAACTAATCAAGCGGAAAATAAAGCCCCTGAAGGTAATATTTTGAATCATCCACTTACAAAAGAAATGAAGACTTCTTACATAAATTATGCAATGTCAGTGATTATTGGACGCGCCCTTCCTGACGCCAGAGATGGGCTAAAGCCAGTACATAGAAGAGTTCTTTATGGGATGTATGAAGGAGGCCATACTTCAGAAAAGAAATTTAGTAAATCTGCTCGTTCTGTTGGAGAAGTCATGGGTAAATATCACCCCCATGGAGATCAATCAATATATGATACAATGGTCAGAATGGCTCAAAACTTCTCTTTAAGATATCCTTTGGTAGACGGACAAGGGAATTTTGGTTCGATTGATGGAGATCCACCTGCTGCAATGAGATATACTGAAAGCAGATTAGATAAAATTGCAAAACACATGTTAGATGATATAGAAAAGAGAACTGTTGATTTTCAACCTAATTTTGATGATTCTGAAAATGAACCAACCGTATTGCCTGCTAGACTTCCTAATTTACTATTGAATGGTAGTGACGGCATTGCTGTAGGGATGGCGACTAGAATGCCGCCTCATAATTTATTAGAAGTTTCTGGAGCGGTAAAAATACATGTTGAAAGAATAATTGAACAAGGCGTTAAAGAAGAAAAAATGCCAGAAATTACCATAGAAGAATATATGCAATACATCGCAGGTCCTGACTTTCCAACTGGTGCAGGGATTCACGGAGTAGATGGTATTTATGATATGTATTCCACTGGTAAAGGAAGATTTCATGTGAGGTCAAAATGTGAAGTCATTGAAGATAAAAAAGGTAAAAGAATAATAATTCACGAAATTCCTTATCAGGTAAAAAAGGCTGATATGTTAGTACACATAGCTGAATTAGTAAGTAATGGTACTGTCATAGGAATTAGAGACATAAGAGATGAGTCTTCAAAAGAAGGCATAAGAGTGTTGATAGAAGTAAAAAATAATGCTGATCCTCATGCGGTTTTAAATCAATTATTCAAATCAAGTAGATTACAAGAATCATATTCAGCAAATATGATGGGGATATTAGAAGGTAGACCTGTCTTGCTGACACTCCCTGTAATATTACATACATATGTAACGCATAGAGAAAACGTAATCGAAAGAAGATCTCAATTTGAGTTAGATAAGGCAGAAGCTAGAGCGCATGTTCTTGAGGGATTAGTGAAAGCACAAGAGAGAATTGATGAGGTCATAGAAGTAGGTAAAGCAAGTAAGAGTAGGGAGCAATTTGAATTAGTTTTACAAGGTAAAGAACAAATAATTGAAAGAATAGAATTATTTGAATTTAGTGAGGCTCAGTCTAAGGCTATTGCTGAAAGGAGATTATACCAACTCAGTCAGCTTGATGTAAATAAAGTACAAAATGAATTTGAAGATTTGAAGTTAAAAATAAATGATCTGATGGAAATAATAACATCTAGGGAAAGAAGATTGGGCATATTAGTAGATGAGTTAGAGGAAATGGTAGAGAAACATAGTGATGAGAGGCGCTCTTACATTGACCCTATGCCACTTTCCATGGATAGAGAAGACTTAATTGAAGAGCGCGCAATTGCCATTACACTTTCTGAAGATAATTACATCAGGCATTCACCTGTAGAAAATTTCCGAATACAAAATAGAGGAGGGAAGGGTTTGAAAGGCGTTGCAACGAAAGAAGAAGACACTCCTAAATCAATTATAACCTGTTTTAGTAAGGATAGGTTGTTAATATTTACCGATCAAGGTAGAGTATATGGACTAAAAGCATGGGAAACTCCCTTAGGAAGTAGGCATTCTAAAGGAAGCCATATAAGAAATTTACTTGAGAGTCTTCGCGAAGAAGAGAATATTATTTCGATAATGCCAATCAGTAAAGAACTAGTGGAAAATCCCCAAGGGAACTTTTTACTTTTTGCAACACATTTAGGATTGATTAAGAAAACAAAATTAGAAGAGTATGTTAAAATAAACAGAAATGGCAAATATGCTCTAAGATTCAAACTTGAAGGTGACAAGTTGGTAAACGTAAGAAGTGGCACTAATAAATCCGATATTGTAATGATTTCTAGCACTGGATTTGCAAGTAGATTTGCTTGTTCAGACATAAGGGCGTCGGGGCGTGTTTCTGCAGGAGTTTGGGGCATAAGGACAGGAAGTAGAGGAAATGGAGGTTGTGTCGTAGGAATGGTTGCAACTGAGGATACAGAAACTCAAATATTGACAATTACCAAAAATGGAATGGCCAAAATGAGTCGTCTGGGAACATCAGAGAAAAAACAAGATTTAGATTCAGATGGTGAGCCTAAAATAGATAAGAAAACTGGCGATATAAAGATGATTACAGATGGTTACAGAAGAACTCGTCCAGGCGCTAGAGGAGTATATACTATGGACGTAGACATTACCAATGGAGATGAAATTGTTAGTATCAAACACATACCTAATGTGAATGACAATCTTTTCTTATTAACCAAAAAAGGGATGATGATTAGAATTAAAGCTTCACAAACTAAAGCGACCAAAGGTAAGAAATCTAAAGGTACAAGAATCATGGAATTAAGAACTGCTAACAAATCAGGATACATGGATAGTATAATTTTTGCAGCACGCCTGCCAGCAGAATTAATTGACTCCGAAGAAGAATAGAGATACCGCTCTACTTAAGCGGCCATCTGAAGTGCACGGCTTGTTGCGGCAGTCGCATAGCCTGGCCATTGCGATGGATTGCTAATCCATTGGTGTTTCACCGCGGGAGTTCGAATCTCCCCTGCCGCGCCACCAATATAGGAGTAAGTTCAAGTTTCAATATACTTACAGATATTCCATGAGTGCCATACAGAGCATAATAATGGCTTTCGCGGGAGTTGTAGTATCATTATTATTTATCCGCTATATGATGCTTAAACCGTCTAATGATCGCTCTTGGGTAAACGATAATGATAAACTTGCTAATGCAGATTTTGAAGGGGATTTTGTCACAATAAGAAATATCAGAGACTTTAATTGGAGAAGTACAAGAGATTATGATGAGAGGTGGATTGAAAAGAAATTTAATTTAACTGAAGTAACTAAGATATGGTTTATTCTAGAATATTTTGATCCAAAGAAGAGGCAAATGGCCCATACAATTTTGGGATTTGAATTCAAAGATGGAAGTAGGATATGTTGTTCAATAGAAGTAAGAAGGGAAAGAGGTGAAAAATACCATCCAATTAGAGGATTTTTTAAGCAGTATGAGTTAATTTATGTTTGGGCAACTGAAAGAGATGTCATAGGCGTCAGAACTAGATGCAGACGAAAATCAGTAACACACCTATTTGAAGCGATTGTTTTGGGACCAGGTAATGAAAGAAGGATGTTAGAATCTTATCTTAATAGAACAAATAAATTATTCAAAAGTCCCGAATGGTACAATACTATGACGAATACTTGTACCACCAATATTGTAAATCATGTTAACGAAGTTTATCCCGGGAGAGTGCCAAGAGCGATAGCCATATTTTTACCTGGTTTAAGCCCTAAGATATTATATAAGAATAATTTAGTGAAAATAGATACTTCAATAGAAAATACATTAGAAAAAAGTATAATTGATGATAAAGCCAAGAACTGGGATGGAGAATCTGATTTTGGAAATTTCATAAGAGAATAAATAATAGACACTTGGATTAAAGAGAATTATGGAGAGATAGTATGATAATTCTGAAACCAATGAAATTATCAGGCCCTGTTGAATGGAATTTACCTCCTTCAAAAAGTCATATGATAAGGTGGTTAGCAATAACATCTCAGAATGAAAAGGAAACAATAATTAAATTTAATGGAGAGCCGGGGGATGATATAAAATCTATGAAAAAATGTATGGAAAGTTTCGGAGTAAAAGTGTTTGAAACTGATAATAAGTGGAAAATTAGAGGAGTAAATTTGTTAGAAAGTGATATCAGAGATAATATTTTAGATTGTGGAAACTCGGGTACTACAGCTAATTTTGTCACTGCAATGGCGTCCTTATTAGACAAAGTAGTGACTGTAGATGGAGATGATTCTCTAAGAAATAGAGATTTTTCAGAAATAAATAATACATTGACTACCAATGGAGCCTCGATTACATCCAATAAACCACCATTTACAATTACAGGTCCGATAAGTTTTCATCGAATATTGGTAAATACTGAAATTAGTAGTCAGCCACTTTCCTCTCTGATAATGGCTTTGCATAAAATTAAGAAAGAAATTATAATTGAATGTACTGGAAAATCAGTAAGTAGAGATTATAGTGAATTAACATTTGAAATTATAAAAAAATGTGGAATTTCTGTAGAAAGAAGAGACAATACGATAATTCTAAAAAATAATAATTTGAAGATACCTGAAATTATCGAAATACCTCAAGAAATTAGTCTTATCCCAATTGCCATTCTTATGTCAGAACTTCATGATGTAGAGTTCATCATTGATAAATTAGGAGAAAGTAGCTTTTTATCTGATTCAATTAAAATGATTAAAGATAAAGAAAAAAATATTCTTGATTTAAGAGATTGTAGTGATTTCATAACTCCTGCTGCAGCTATATTAGCGATTAGACGAGGAGGTAAAATTATCGGAGCCAAACATGCGAAGGGAAAAGAATCCAACAGAATTGAAAAAACAGCAGGTCTCTTGAAAGTTTTTGGTATGAATTGTGAAATAACTGAAGATGGATTAATAATTGAAGGAAAACAAAAACCCAAAAAACCTGAAAATCCAGTTGAGACACATCTGGACCATAGGATAGCAATGACTGCGGTGGCCTTGGCAACTTTTACTGGAGGAGAGATTCTAAATCCTGAGATATCAAAAATTACTGATCCCATGTTTATTAGGAAAATTTTAGACCTCGTGGGTGATTAGTTAGTGTCTGTACAAAACAATATTGGCACTCATTTTCTTCTTCTATGTGTTGCGATAATATGGGGTTCTTCTTGGGCTGCTGGGAGAGTACTCAGCAATGGAATAGATTCTGATACTCCAGCTAATTTAGGGCCTGCAACTGCCGCATGGCTGAGATATGCAATTGTGGTTATAATGTTCTATTTTTGGTTTTTATATAAATCTATGAGTGGAGATCGAGTTAGATTCCTTCCTCCTGACCGATATACTTGGAGATCAATGATAATATTGGGTATATTGGCAGTTATGATTTATCAATTATTCTTTATGCATGGAATGAAATGGACAGCGGCAGGTGATGCTTCACTAATAATTCCAATTAATCCAGTTTTTACTGTCTTACTGGCATATCCAATGCTTGGTCAAAAAATAAGTAAAAGAATATCATTTGGATTGGGATGCAGCATAATTGGCGTATTTATTATCATAGGATGGAGCCCTAATACAGAAATACCATTTGATGAAAGAATTCTGGGTGATATAATGATAATTATTGCCGCTTTATCTTTCGCAGCGAGTTCGATAATTACAAAAATAACAATACAGGATAAGGTTGAAATAAATATAACGGCAACAGAAATAGTAATTTGGTATTCTTTTATAGGTTGGCTGTTGTTAAGTCCATGGATGTTGTATGAAATAATAGGTGACCCACTTCCTAAACCATCTAAAACGGAAATATTAATGATTTTTTATCTAGGATCTTTTTCTACAGTTTTGGCATACGTGTGGTTCGCCAAAGGAATAGAAAGAATTGGCCCTACCTCAGCATCTTCATACATATTTTTAGTTCCAGTATTTGGAGTATTAACTGGTTGGGCACTACTAGGAGAAAACATTAGTATATCGATGATAATTGGTTTTGCAATGATTGTGATTGGAGTAAGAGAAGTTCAAAAGGAAGGCGAAAGAATGAATAGTCATTCTAATTAATCTCATATAATTGCCTTATTATTAAATACGGGAGGTTAGTCGCCAACAAAAGAGGTTCATCCCATGGCACGTAAACCAGCAGTAATGTATCGTCAAATAAAGGGACAAGCATTCACTAGGAGAAAGTACACTGGTGGTGTCCCAAACAATAGAATTCTACGTTATCATATGGGCAATAGGAAAAGAGCTGAAGCAGGAGAATTTAAAGTAACAATCGAATTAAAAGCAGATAATCCTTGTCAAATTAGAGATAGTGCATTAGAAGCAGCAAGACAGGTTGCTAATGCAACCATTAGGACGACTGCTGGGGTTGATGGTTACGCACTCAGAATGCATACATATCCTCATCAAATACTCAGAGAGAATAAGCAAGCAACTGGTGCTGGAGCAGATAGAGTTTCACAAGGAATGAGGCTTTCATTTGGGAAAAATGTAGGTACTGCAGCCAGAGTTCAAAGAGGTCAAACAGTAATTTCTATAAAAACCGAACCAGAAAATTATTTGGCAGCAAAGGATGCTTTAAGGAAAGCCAATTGTAAATTTCCAACACCGTGTACAACTTCAGTTTCAAAAGGTTCAGAGCATTTGAAAGGTCTAGTATAGTCGTGGAATAACATGGGAGATTCCAATCCTTTAGAAATCTTGCAAAATTCCCTACTTGGGGCACCAATAATTTGGAAAGGAGACTATCCTTATTTCATACATCCAATCTCTGATGGGATTCCAAGAATGGAAGCAGAGGTCTTGAGAGCAACTAGGGATTTGATAGTAGAAAGTGTTGATTGGGATAAAATAGATTTGGTAGTAAGTGTAGAAGCAATGGGACTACCGCTTCTTGCAGCAGTAGGAGAAGCCTCAGGTAAGCCAACCGTAGTTATCAGGAAAAGAACTTATGGAATGAAAGGTGAAGTAAAGGTAAATGTATCAACAGGATATTCCGAGTCAACTGTTTATATTAATGATATATCATCAGGAGAAAGGATTCTAATTGTTGATGATGTGATTTCCACTGGAGGAACTTTAGAGCCAATTCTGCAAGCCCTAGAAGAAATGGGAGTTATTCTGCAAGATATTGTCATAGCAATAGAGAAAGGAGAGGGGAAGAAGCGTTTGGCTTTAGAAAGACCGAAATGGCCAATAAGAACTTTAGCAAAGATAGAAATTATTGATGGAAAAGTAGGAATAATTGAATGAGGTTTGATTATGGATTTAGAAAGGCATGATTTTCAATTAAGTGAATTGGTTGAAAAAATCAAAGAAAATGATAATCGTCTAATTGCACTTCAAGTTCCTGAAGGGTTAAAGATGCAGGCATTGGAAATGATGGATAAGATAGAGGGAGACTCTGAAGCCAAGGTAATATTAGCTGCAGATCCTTGTTATGGTGCCTGTGATTTAGTTCATGATAAGATGAAGATGATGGGGGTAGAATTGGTAGCCCATATGGGACATAGTCAGATGAATATAGATTCAGGAATGCCAACTCACTTTATCCCTGTAACTTATGATGGAGATCCTGAGATAGAGCCGGTCCTCAATATTATCTCAAAACATAAAGCAATGTCAGAACATAGGTTGATTGAAGTAGAAAATAATAATAATCCTGTAATTACTGAAGATGATGGTAAGGCAAGGTTTCTAGATGCAGTAGGAAGAGTTTCTCCTTTAAAAGGAAATAAACTTGGATTGGTGGGTTCAATACAACACCTTCACCTTCTGGAAGAATATAAGGAAAGATTTGAAAGGGCAGGTTTTGATGTTGTGATACCAGTTGGAGGAGAAAGGTTAACATTCCCAGGACAGGTTTTAGGATGTAATTATTCAGGAGATAGGGACGATATTGGGCATTACTTATTCCTTGGCTCCGGAGATTTTCACCCAATAGGTTTAGTGATGCATACAGGAAAACCATTAGCATTACTAGACCCATATAATGGAGAAGCTAGTGAGATGTCTCTAGATAGAATAGAAAGAATACTTAGACAAAGATTTGGTTTGATAATGGCGATAGATGAATGTGTTAATTTTGGAATATTGATAGGAGAAAAACCTGGGCAAATGAGGAGAAATCTTGCTATTCGTATGAAGAGATTACTAGAAAAACATGGAAAAAAGGGATATTTACTTGCACTTGATCATGTAAGTCCAGATTTGATAGATTTCTATCCTGTTGATGCATTCGTCAATACTGCGTGCCCGAGAATAGCAATTGATGATTCAGTAAGATATGCTAAGGCACTAATAACTCCATTCGAACTAGAAGTTGCTTTGGGAGAAAAGAAATGGGAAAATGGATATCAATTTGATGAAATTCCGTGAATGGAAAAGATAATAAAAATAAATATAATTTTATTCGGTTTATTCTTCCTCATCGTCATCGGCCAATAATGATTCCCAATCCAAGTCATCTTCAGCAGATAAATACCAAACTGCACCCATGATTGCTGCTAGAAGTAGTCCAACAATATCCTGAGTACTCAATCCTGTATCAGGCCTAAATGCTTCATAATCTGAAGAAGTAATAAGATCGACTAAGAATAATTTATCTCCTCCGAAAACTATTCCAGTCATATTGAGTAGTTCAAATAGTACTAACACTACTGTTGATATTAACAATATTTGTCTAACGTTGTCGGGCAATTCCAAATCCATATCAATAATCCAATGAAAGGTCTTATATTAACTATGCCACTAAAAAGACAAAACTTATTCAATAAATTCAATATTAATCATTTTCGAGTATTTTTTTAGCCATGTCCGACCATGAGTCTAATTTCTTAGAATTGATTATTGCCATTATATCAGAGTCGTTCATCTTTGATATCTGCTCGATAGTGAAATTCCTTGCATATTAAGTCTTTTTGCACTGACTTTACCAATTCCTGGAATAAGAGTCAAATCTTCTTTATTAATTCCGGGAGAATTACTGATATCATTAGATACAGAATCGGAACCCGAACTAAAATTCAAAATACCATCATCTAATAAATCAGCAAGTATATCTTCCATTTTTCTACCAGTTTTTTCAGCTATAACTTGAGAGTCAAGTCTATCTGCATGTTCTTTGGCGATTTTACTTTTTTCTAATTCTCCCATTATATCTAATACATGAGCCAATCCTCTCCAATACTCAGATTTTTCACCATTATTTATTGTAGCCTTTTTCCAGACTTCTAAAGCACCTGAGAGATTTCCTTGGGCCATTAATCTATTTGCCCTAGTTGGAATATCTTCTGACTCAGAAGCCTGTTCTAAGAGAGAATCTAATTCACTATCTTCTGATTCAGATGATTGAGAGATTGATTTTTTCTTCTTCAGGTTCTTCTTCAGGTTCTTCTTCAGGTTCTTCTTCAGGTTCTTGATTTTCAAAATCATCAAAGTCATCAAAGTCATCAAAGTCATCAAAGTCAAGTTCTTCTTCAATTTCCTCAGTTTTCTTTTCTGCTTCGGCAACTTTCTTTTCTGCTTTAGCAACTTTCTTTTCTGCTTTAGCAACTTTCTTTTCTGCTTCTGCTGCTTTCTTCTCAGCGACCTTGGCTTTCTGAACTAATTTTACAGCGACTTCTTCTGGTATAATAGTAGTCTTAACTCTTTTAGAAAAAAGCCGGACCGATAGAAATAATATAAATACAAAAATGATGATATCTTGAGAACTTACCATAGGACCTTCTCGCAAGGGATCGCCTCCAAAGAGTAATTCTCTTAAAAATAATTTTTCCCCTAATAAATTAAAAATATTTATTATCTCTAAAAATATTAAAGATAAAAGAATTACAAGAGAAGAAATTTGGATTATATTGCTACTTTTAGATGACATTTAAGACACACTCAAGAAGATATGGAATGGACATTTATATATTAAATAGACCTATGCAATTACATTTTTTAGCATTATTCTTGAAGAGAGATTGCGTAGTTTCTGCAGACTTTACTCCTTCCAGTCATCCCTAAATTCTCATAATATTCTGCTAATTCCATCCATTTTGCATAGTTTGAGTTGTCTTTTTCAATTACTTCCAGTATTTCTTTAATGTGATTTTTTGATATGGGCACTAATTCTTCAGAATTTCTTATTGGATATTTCTTATATACCGCCTCCAATAATTTCTCATATTTACCTTCAAACTTATCTAGTAATTTTTCGATTCCAGCGATTTTTTTATCTGGGTTATCTAGATTCTGACGATATGCCTCTTCGATTAAAACCGAAATTCGGACCCTAGTTAATTCTCCTTCAGATAATTCTATTTCTATGAGTGAGTTTTCTTCAGGATTTTCTTCCCGGGTTTCCCAAGTCAAGTCATCTTCTTCAGGTTCTTCTTCAGGTTCTTCTTCAGGTTCTTCTTCAGGTTCTTCTTCAGGTTCTTCTTCAGGTTCTTCTTCAGGTTCTTCTTCAGGTTCTTCTTCAGGTTCTTCTTCAGGTTCTTCTTCAGGTTCTTCTTCAGGTTCTTCTTCAGGTTCTTCTTCAGGTTCTTCTTCAGGTTCTTCTTCAGGTTCTTCTTCAGGTTCTTCTTCAGGTTCTTCTTCAGGTTCTTCTTCAGGTTCTTCTTCAGGTTTTTGCTTTTCAATTTTAGATTGGCCTTTCACGACGCTAGTATAATCAGCAAGAGGATTATCTGAAGTATCTCCTTTATTGGGATACTTCTTTTTCAAAGCTGTGACCATTTTTTCATATTTACCTTCAAATTTATCTAGGAGTTTTGGAATACTAGTAATTTTTTTAGCTAGCTCAGTTCCTTCAAAGTTATTCATGTATACCTTTTCAAGAATTTCAGCAGTTTCTTCACGTGTCAAGTTATTGGCCATTTTTTAGCAACTCCTATGATTATTTATTAGAATGATGTTATTCTTCTTCATCTCCTTCATTGAAAATTCCAATATCTGATAATGAATTAGAAAGACCCATCCATTTTTCTGCTTCTCTGCCTTTTTCCGCTGTAAGCATAGACCAACGATCAAATGATGTTTTTACATCCCCATCTTCCAAGGCAGTGGCTGCTATATTCATCGATGCAGAAGCAGATAATAGATCAACTAATTCAGAAAATGCCTTATTTACCATAGGTAATGCTTTATCAGATTTATCCATACCTAAAGAAATTGCATCATCAGTATTTTTCCAAACTCTTTCTATGGAAGTTAAATTGCCTTCTCTAATTCTTTTTGGCAGAGTTATCTTAAATGTTTTATTCAGACAAAATGCAACAAATAGTAATACTAAAAACACTTCCAAGTAATCAAACAAGGAAATTTTTGGCAAAGGCTCTATCCATCGTGGATCTCCCCACGGAGAATTAAGTCTTGCCCCCTCTGGGAAGTTTTTGAAACCGGTATTTGAGTACAAAGATGCCAGCTTTCCGAATTTATTAGTTATGAATAAAGATGAACTGATTAGAGAAAGTAAGGACAATAAAAACCATCTTTTAGATTTGAAAGTAATTAATTTTGGTTTTTTTCTCTTTGTAGATATTTTAGAAGGGCGATGTATCCATATCCTTAGAAGAACATAAAATAAATACCCTCCGATGATGTAATCCTGATTATGGAATTTCAAATCGGCCCATAAAGAAATTGGAAGGTCAGAATACATCAAAGAGGCCGTTTTCAATGAGGTTGGAATGAGTATTAATTTTTCTTTACCTTCTAGAGTAGTAAATTCAGGTAGAATATGTACATTGTTTATTAGTGATACAAATGAGTCCATTTGACCAGAAATATTAATCAATTCGAATAGTGCTAAAAATGTTGCAAAGGCAATTGTTCTGGATGATGGTTCAGAAAATATGCTTGCCACTGCCCTCGCCCCCATCTATCGCAACATAGTATAGCCTATGAAAACACCGAAAAAAAACTAATCTAGGATAATGTCTGAATAGGACTAATAACGAGGTCGTTAAGAACTTTACAATGGCCGAATATCTGGACCGTATCGGTGCTGGAAAAATTTTAATTAAGAAGGATGTTTTTTCATTCGATTGGACTCCGCCAGAAATAGTTGGCAGAAATGATGAATTGAGAGAATTGGCATCGATGTTTTATGGCATAGAAGGCCAAAATATAAGTTGTAAGTCCGTAATAATGGGCCCTGTTGGTTCTGGAAAAACAGTACTTACAACTACATTTAGTGAGAAATTATGTGAAAAATTAGAAGGACTACGAGATATTAGTTTGACGCATGTTAATTGTAGGAATTATTCCAGTACAACACAGGTATTGCAAAGAATAGCTACATCTTTAGATCCACGGCATCCCGAAAGAGGATTTAGTTCGGGAGAAATAATTCAAACCATTAGAAGGAATCTATTAGCACATGGTAAACATCTAATTTTAATATTAGATGAAGTTGATGTATTAATCCGCAAAGATAGTTCAGATTTGATTTATAGATTGTTAAGAATTGATGAAGGAAGAGATGAAAAGGGAACGATATCATTAATACTTGTGAGCCAAGAACTGGGTTTGATGGGCAGGTTTGAATCTGCAATACTTTCAACATTAGGGATGAGTAATATATTAAAATTACAACCATATGATGAAAAACAGTTGGTTGAGATTGCTAAACAAAGAGCAGATTTAGGGTGTCGAAAGGGTTCAATATCAGAAGAAGTTTTAGAAAAAATTGGAAGATATTCTGCATCAACCGGAGATGCAAGATTAAGTATTGAAATACTAGAAGCCGCAATTCGTAGAGCAGAAATGGATGGAAGAGATGAGGTCATTATCGAGGATGTGGAGCCTAGTGAATTCAGAGTAACAACGATAGAGCCTAGTCAAGTTGATATATTATCAAAGCATCAAAAAATGATATTACTTGGAATTTGCAGAAGACTGAAGAAGAAAGATACAGTCTCTAGTGGCGACGCAAAAAAGTTGTATATCGTAGTTTGTGAAGAATATGGAGTGCAAGCCAAAGGCCATACTACATTTTGGAAGCATCTCAAGATACTAGAGACACAGGGCCTTATTGATACGAAAACCGCAAATTCAGTAACCGGAAGAGGGCGTACACAACATATTACAATAACAAATGCATCACCTGGAGAATTGGAAAGTAGAATTGAGAAGGCTTTGATTAGACAATAGGCGATTATCAGAAACATCCGAACCGCTCTTATAGGGGCCTTATGTCGCAATCCCGTCCAAGGTGTTCTTATGGCAGGCGAGCAAACATTCAAAGCTATAATTAATGATACGAATCCATCTTTCAATGGGAGGTCTTTTCCAATGGAAATAACAGGCTCTAATTATAATCATTTCATAGGTAAAAAAATAGGAGATTCGGTAGATGGAGGATTCGTAGGAGAAGGCGATAAGAATCTTACTGGATATAAATTGCAAATAACTGGAGGTTCAGACGTTACTGGCAGGCCTATGCGCCCGGATTTACAAGGAGGGGCGATAAAATCTGTCTTAGTAACTGCTGGGACAGGTTACAAAGGAAAAAAATATGTTAAGAAAAATGGAAAATTATACATCTATAAAAAAGATGGTTTGAGAAGAAGGAGAAGAATTCGTGGCAATGTTATCAGCCAAGAAACTAGGCAAATAAATCTGAAGGTTGTAGAAGTCGGAAAAAGAAATCTAGGTTCAATATTTGGATTAGAAGATTCTCAATCTGAAGAGGAGTGAAACGTCAGGAGTGATTAAGTCTGGCAAAAACACATCTCAAACAACCAGAAGTTAATATTGGAATGGTCGGTCATGTCGATCATGGTAAAACTACATTGACAAAAGCACTATCTGGTACTTGGACAGATACTCATTCTGAAGAGATGAAGAGAGGAATAAGTATTAAATTAGGTTATGCCGATACTGCCTTTTACTCTACGAAGAATGGTGAATACTACGCTAAAGGAAAAAATCCAAATGGTAAAAAGGATGCAGAAGAAGAGTTTTTGAGATCTGTATCTTTTGTAGATGCGCCTGGGCATGAAACTTTGATGGCGGTAATGATTTCAGGAGCCGCAATCATGGACGGTGCTCTGCTCCTAATTTCAGCCACTGAAACATGCCCTCAACCACAAACTAGAGAACATCTGGCCGCGCTAGAAATTGCAGGGATATCGAACATAGTTATTGTTCAAAATAAAATTGATATAGTAACTAGAGAACGAGCTATTAACTCTCATAAAGAAATTGAAGATTTTGTTAAAGGAACAATAGCAGAAAGTGCCCCAATTATACCGGTTTCTGCACATCATGATGTAAACTTGGACATGTTGATAAAGACAATAGAAGAAACAATCCCTACGCCTAATCGAACAAATGAAGATCAGGGATTGATGTATGTTGCACGTTCTTTCGATATTAATAGACCCGGCACTAGGCCTGATAAACTCAAAGGAGGAATAATTGGCGGTAGTGTGGTAGAAGGTTCATTTAGTGTTGGTGATAAAATACTAATTGCACCAGGTAGAAGAATTAAGGAAGGCAATAAAATTAGATGGGAGCCATTAAGAACAATTATTGAAAGTGTTAAAGGTGGAGGTTTGGATTTAGAAAATATACATGCAGGAGGACTTTGCGGAATTGCGACCCCAATGGACCCAGTATCAACTAAAGCGGATGAATTATCAGGGCAAGTGATGGCGAGGGAGGGAGAACTACCTCCTATTTGGAGTGAATTAAATGTCAATTTAGAATTATTGGAGTATATGGTTTCGGCATCAGAGGAAAAATCGAATAAAGTAAGGCCATTGCAACCGAATGAAATGTTAATGGTTAATTCAGCAACAGCAACAAGTGTAGGCACTGTTTCTGCAATTAAAGGGAAAAAGGCTAGCATTAAACTTAGATTACCAATATGTGCAAAATCAGGAAGTCGAGTAACTTTATCCAGAAGAATTGGTACAAGGTGGCGTTTAATTGGCCATGGAACGATAATTGGGTGATATTTTGGTGGGCGTCTTGGTTGACGCATGTGGATGGGCCGCTCTGATAGATGCTGATTTGAACATAGATTCTGTAAT
Source organism: Candidatus Thalassarchaeaceae archaeon (assembly GCA_943841885.1). Classification (GTDB taxonomy): domain Archaea; phylum Thermoplasmatota; class Poseidoniia; order Poseidoniales; family Thalassarchaeaceae; genus MGIIb-O3. The sequence goes on from CALSZZ010000001.1 coordinate 205,918, forward strand.
GACAGATATTTTAGGAGAATTTGAATTCAAAGTTATTGAAAGTGTTAATGATGAGCTTCAAAGGGTGCCCCTAAAAAGAAGAAAATTATCACTTAAATTGCTTGAAATAAAATGTGAAATTATCCCGGACATTGAAAATATGAGTCATACAGACGATATGTTGTTAAATATTTCACTGGAGAATTCTTGGCCGGTACTAACTGTGGATAAAGAACTTAAAGAACGATTAATAAAATCAGGAGGATCCTATATCGAAGTCACTTCGAGTAGGAATTTAAGGATTATTGGATTAAGGAAGGGTGAATAAAGTATCATCGCCATGGCCATCCAAAAGTCCTATCTTAACTGCAGCATCAATCCAAGCATGGGCATAATTAATTGCGCCAAATGCATCAATTAAATTTCCAGACCTAAGGAAGTGCCTAGCATCTGATGTGTAGTCATCACACATTTTTAGCATTATGGAAAGTTTATTTTCATCATCTATATTTTTCGTTATTGGAGATGCTTTGTCCCTAGCTTTTGAGGTAATCATAAGGTATCTTTCAATTTTTTCAACTGTCAATAAATCATTTGCCATATCGAACACCATCAAAAGTAAGATTTAGCAGCAGCACTGATTTTAAATAATCTTGAGCGTCCTTTCTTTCTTACAGAGAGTATACCGGCTTTGTTCAAACCATTATATATTTGAGATAACCTAGGCCTTCCTACTTGAAGTAGAGCCTGTAATTCACTATCTGAAGGTGAAATGTCTCTTACCATTGCTTTGGATACAATAATATTTTCAGAATCAGATAATTGAGAGGCATAATCCAAACTAAATGGCATGTCTTCATCCCATTTAGGACTTAGAGAGTTTTTTGTTTTAATTTTCTGAGAATCTCTTTGATAATTATCTTCATGATTAATTCCTTGGTCATCCGCGGCTGAATCAAAGAAAATTTGTTCAGAGAGATTTTCATATAAATTATTTTGTTCAGAGATATTTTCAGAAGTATTAATTATCTTTTTAGAGAGAGGATTTATAGGAAGAGATTTTTCATTTTCTTGATCTACTGTCCATACTTCTCCTTGTGTGTCAGCGACTAATTTATCGACAGGTAAATTATAATTTTCCTTTTTTATCGGTATATTATTAATTTTATTTTCTTCCAATTTAGGATATTTGCTTTGACTTAATTTATCGTTAATTTCAAAAGCGCTTGCATCAATATATTCTTCATTAAATATTTTCCCTGGTAAATTATTATTTTCCGATAAATCTCTTGATCTAGCAATCATTGCCCCAAAAGCCCCAAAATTAACATTATTTGATTTCGGTGGAGAATCATTAAATTCTTCTTCTTCTTCTTCTTCTTCTTCTCTCCATAGGTAACCTAATCTATTCTCTGATTCAGTACTCTGAATTACTTCTTTACTAATAATTTCAACGGATTCATCTTCAGGTTGAGTTATTTCGGAGTCATCACCCCAATTAATTAGAGTAAAATCATTATTATCTACGTTTATTTCATCTAAAATATGAACTTGTTCGTCTTGTTCGTCGACAACTTCTTGATCAATTTCAACTTCTTGGACTTGCATTTTTTGATTATTAGTTTTTTTGCTTTCAACAATTGAAGATGAATCATGAACATCATCTGTATTATTTTGTTTTTCCATAGTTTTGATTGAATATTCATTTTGCCAACCTTGTAACTTTTCTAGAGAACCAAATGCTCCGATACCTCTATGCTCATCTACTAAATTCTGTAAAATATTTACTAAAGCCCGAGGGTTTCCCGAAGTTTTATCATAAAGTGATTGTAATAATTTTGCACTCAATATCCATCTTTCTTTGGCTTTCTTCCTCACTCTTTTATCGACTAAGGTTTGTATATTGTCCTTTTTTAAACCATCAAGATGTATTGGGGCATCAAAAATATTCAAAATTTCATCATCTAGTGAAGTAAATTGTTGAGGAGTCAGTGAAATTATAACTAATGCCCTTAATCTTTGTAAGATAGGAATTATTCTTGGTAGAAATTTATCCATATGGACATTTGAAGGAAAATCAAGTGCAATTAAAGGTAATGAACCTGATTTTGATTCCAGTGAATTAACTAATGATTCTGAAATTCTATGTACCGTAGATGGTACTTCAAAACCTTCTAATGAAACGGATAATTCATGTAACACTTTCACTAGTTGATTTTCCTCAGGCCAATATTGACAGATTGTACTAATGGGAGATATTGTACTTATGGCATTAATACAAGATGTTTTTCCTGAGCCTTTCTCTCCGACTAGTAATAACATTCTTGTTGAACCAGATCTTACCAGCTCCGCCCACGTAGATAGTAAATCATCACGGCCAACTATTTCATTTACTCTTGAAGATTCTATTGGACGGCTATCGAAAGGGTTTCCACGCAACATAGGAATTGAAAGTTCAGAATTACTTTCTAATACCATAATTGGCCAGTGCAAGCATGAGCATATAATATTGACGCTTGCTAACGTTATCAAAGTGTCTAATTAACGGGTTTTTACTTGAATCCGAAAGGGATAAATTAGGATATCTCTTCTTAGTATCATGTTTTTATACAAATTAAATTAACGGGTTATTAACGGGTTATTAACGTATTAATGAAGCGTTAATGAAGCGTTAATAACAATATTGAGTCGGAAAAGGTAAAAATAATAATTTATAATTCGTAAATATTAGAAGTACGTACCATTAGGACTGCCTGATTGATATGCCAGTAGACAATAGTCGCCTAGAGGGTTTTTACAAACTATCGGTAGCAGAAAGAAGAATGAAATTAGCAGAAATAGCCAATCTTAAACCGGAACATGTAGAAGCATGGTCTCAAAATGGAGAGCTCAGTGAAGATGCGGCAGACAGGATGATTGAGAATGTCATAGGCACTTATTCGCTTCCGATTGGCGTGGCGACGAATTTTATAATAGATGGTAATCATTACCTAATACCATTTGTACTAGAAGAACCAAGTGTAGTTGCTGCTGCAAGTAATATGGCAAAAAGGTGCATCATGAGTGGAGGTTTTACGTCAGACAATGATGAACCTGTTATGATTGGTCAGATACAGATAGTAAACTGTGACAATCCAAATGAGGCGAAAGAAAATATTTTATCATCTAAGGAAATGTTGATTAAAAAATGTAATGAAGTAGATCCTATTCTAGTAAAATTTGGAGGAGGATGTAGAGATATTGAAGTTAGAATAATAGATACTGAGTCCGGTAAAATGGTAATTGTACACCTTTTAGTTGATTGTAGAGATGCCATGGGTGCTAATGCAGTAAATACTATGGCAGAAACAATTGCACCTTTACTTGAAACAATATCTAAAGGAACTTCAATATTGAGAATAATTAGTAATCTTGCAGTACACAGACTAGCAAGAATAAATGCCACTTTTACTCCAGAAGAAATGTCAGATAAAGGAGATGATAAAGTCAGAGGGCAAGAAATTATCGAGGGCGTCATACAAGCATACCACTTTGCGAAGGCAGATCCATTTAGAGCAACGACGCATAACAAAGGAATAATGAATGCAATTTCATCTGTCGCTGTTGCATGTGGTCAAGATTGGAGAGCAATAGAATCTGGAGCACATAGTTATGCGTCATATAAAGGAGAAAGGTATGGATCACTTACACATTGGGAAAAAGATTCTGAGGGTAATTTAGTTGGATCTATTGAACTACCAATGGCCGTGGGATTAGTAGGAGGAGCGGTTAGAGTTCATCCTGCTGCACAGGCTAATGTGGCATTAATTGGCGTGGAAAGTGCTGATGAATTATCCAAAGTTATCGCAGCTTCAGGATTAGTACAAAATTTAGGTGCTTTAAGGGCACTGGCTACCGTAGGGATACAAGCAGGTCATATGAAATTACATGTCAGAAATATGGCTGTAACAGCTGGTGCTGAAGGTAAAGAGATTGATATTGTAGCATCTAATCTTAGAAAAAAGGGAATTAGAATAACACAAGCTGCTGTCAATGAGGAATTGAAAGAAATAAGAATTGAATAGTATCTGCAATACATTATTATTTAATTTCTGCAGAAGTAGAATCATTTTGAGAGAATTCGGAAATAGTCATTTGTTCATCTGGGGCAAGTGAGGCAGCTAATTGTGCACTAGTTAGTCCCATGTTACTTGCCTCTTCCCTGAACCAGGTACGAACTTTACGAAATTCTACTTCTGGGCAACCAAAATACTCGGCGAATCTTCTTGTTGTAGTTAGTCTCCTGGTTAATCCATCTCTTCTTCTATCTATTAATCCTCTATTAGATAAATCCCTAACATGATCATAAGCACGTTGACCTAACATATCAACGAGTTGGGCTTGGCTCATGGGTTGGTGATAAGCAATCAAAGCGGCAGCAGGTAGCAATCTTTGAGGAATATCAGCCCTAAAGGATTCTGGCAAAAATGGAGAAAGCCCAGATTTTACCTCAAATATCCATCGTCCTGAAACTTCAGTCAATTGCAAAGCGCTATCTTTTCTTCTCTTCAATGTTGAACGTAAACTATTCATTGCGTCCTCTACTTCTGAGTGTGATTTATCAACCAATTCAGATAATTCGGCAATAGACATAGATTTTCCCGCGCCAAAAACTATGGCTTCTAATATCATGTTTAGACTTGGTTCAGACAATTTTATCATCCTCCAAAATTGATTTAGGATGTAATTGATTAGTTAGGCTAGAAAAATCTTGAGCTTCTTCCCATAGATTTCTAAGTATTATTTTACCATCGCTTCCATCTTCTTGAAATATATCAACATAACCTCTATTTGTTAAAAATAAAGCAGACACTAATGCGGTTACTTGGGCTTCCGCTTTTGCTTCCTCTTCACTCATTCCTGACTGCAACGATGTTTTATTAAGAGTGGAGACGATTTCTCTAAGTTCAACAGACTGAGAATCATGGCTTGTGTTATTTTTGAGGGCATCCCATGTTCTTTTTAAATCATTTTCTAAATTTTCTACATGTAAACTACCGCCAAATCTTGCTCTTGCGCGGTCATTAGACTCTCTTCGTTCTCTAGCAATTTTTTCCCTTAACCTTTGCTCTTCTGCTAACTTACCTGCAGACTGTAATCCCATTAATAATTCTACAAGAGTAACTGGTCTACTTTCGTCACGATGAATTCTTCCTTCAAACATGGAAGGTAATGTTTCATCGGCAGCGCCGGACAATATTCCTAGAGAAAAATTATAATCTTCATCATCAAATTCTGTTTCCCAACCCCCTTCAAAGTCCCAAACTTCTTCATCATCGTATTGTAGTGCTCTTTCTTGTCTTTCGATAAGTGAAGATGCTTGATTCCTTAATATAGACCATGCCATACGGACTAATTTACCACAAGTCGGTAAATCTATATTTTCTGCATTTTCAATTCTTTCATTGAACATCTCCAAAAAACTACTTAGATCGACATCCCAAGGATCAAGATCAGATGAATTAAATAATTGGAATACTAAAGCTACTGAACGATCGAAGGGATCTATTAGGAACTGGTGCTCTGCTTCTTCGAGAGAGGCTAATTCAAGTAATCTATCCAAATAACGACTTGTCTCTAAGTCGATATCGCTACCAAGTAATTTTGTGACAATATCTTCACGCATATTTGTCTCAAAAATAGACAAAATTAAACCTCCTTTGATTTTACTGGCAATTGTTCAATTTTTTGTTCATTTAAGATTTGAATATTTTCCTTTGTTTCAATTTCTTCAGATAATTCATCAGTCCTTTCCCTTAAAGAACTAAGACCATTATCAATTTTTTCTTCAGAGTTTTCTATTCCGGCCCTATCTACTAATCCTCCGAGGCTCTTTGGTGCACTCAATGGTTCGGGAGTTCGGGGCATATCTTCTGCATTGGGTAGATCGGGCATTGCTTTTTTATCTGCATCAGAAGCATCTTTGGCTTTTTGTTCAGCCTCTAATTCTTCACCTAATTGTAGAGCAGCGGATCTATCGAAGTCAGTTATTCTACGGCTACAGCCATCTCCTGCGTGTGTTATTCCTATGTGATGGTCTGCAAGAGTTAGGCTTACTTTCCTCAAAGTTACCATAATAAATTGTGCCCTTTTACTTCTCATCCTACAAAGTGTTGCAATCCTTTCAGAGTTAAATGGATCAAGATTTTGATCAACTTCATCAAAATAATAAAATGGAGATGGTTCATAATCTTGTATTGCAAATATTAACGCGAGTGCAGCCATAGATTTTTCACCCCCGGATAATGCTGTTCTCCTAGTATTGCGACTTTTGCCTGGGGGGACGCAAGCCATTTCTAAACCTCCTTCAAATGGATTTTTCATATTTTCAAGTTTTAAGGAACCATGGCCCAATGGTTGTAATATCTCATAAACTCTACTGAAATTTTTATTCACATGAGAAAATACTGAAAGGAGTCTTGTTTTTCTCTCATTTTCCAATTGCTCGGCAATTGAAATTAATTGAGTTTTTCTCTCTCTCAATAATTTCCCATCGGAAATCAAATCGGCTATTCTTTCAACTGCAATATCATATTGTTCTATTGCTAACATGTTTACATCCCCAAGATGACTGAGGCGGCGTTCAAGTCCCTGCACACTCTTTTCCGCCTCAGACACAGTTGGAAGTTGAATATCACCTGAAGGTAAACTAATTTGTGAATATTTTAATTCTTCAGCCATTTCATTGACGAGCAAGCCTTTCTGTTTAATTTGAGAATTTAATTCATCCACTCTGGAAGATAATGTCTGCCTGTCTTGTGATAATTTTGCAATATGTGCACGCAAACTAGCACGTTCTTCGACTATAATATCTCTTCTATCATGGAGTATTTGTTGTTCTTCATCGAATTGAGAAGATTTAGCTTTTAGTTGAATTAATTCCTTATCAGCATTATTTATTGAGATATTTATATTTTTAATTTCTAATTCAGATGATTTTAATATATCTTCTTGTAGAGAAATTTGACGAGAAATGTCATTAACTCTAATTTTTAAAATCTCCAATGTATGTTTACCAGTATGTATCTCTGCATCTGATGCAAGTCTTGTCCTCTCCGCTTCGGTTCTAGTAATTTCAGCACTTCTCAATATTTCAGATAAATGATCTGGAGTATGATTTTGAAGATTTTCTGCGCACCTGATACGTTTTTGTTTGTGTTCTTCTAAAGAAATATTATTACGTTCACACTCTTTATAGAGTACTTTCCTGTTATTATCAAGATTTTGGAACTCAATTCTAGCTTCTTTAAGTTTCTTACTAACCTCTGTAACCAAACGTTGTGATCTTTCCATATCGGCCTTCCAATTACGGATTTTTACTGAATGATCGCTATCATCCAAACCATGAATCTTTGCCCTTAATAATTGTTCATTACTCCTCAATTCCTTTAGAGCAGCCTCCACGGTGGAATAAATCAGACTTGCTTCATCTACTGCACGTTCAAACTTATCTAAATTATTAATAGAACTACCTCCTCCAAAAGAAAGCTGATCATTTCTAATTTTTGATCCACCAGTCATTGCACCTGAACTTTCTATCACGGATCCTTCTATAGTGACCATTCTGACTCCTCCCATATTTTTTCTTGCAATATCCATATTTTGGACAATTAAGGTATTTCTTCCAGCATATTTTATGGCTGTTTCAATTTCAATATCATAATTTAATAAATCATGAACAAAACCGATTATTCCAGGGTTTCTAGCTACTAACAAAGTCCTTCCTTGGGGTCTATTAATTATTAATTTGTTAAGAGGGAGGAAAGTAGCCCTACCTCCTCCATTTTTACTTAGCCAAGAAATACATTTTGAGGCAACATCATCATTTCTTACGACGATACTACGTAGACCCCCTCCCAGAGCGTGGGCTAATGCGCTTTCATGTGCAGAATCTTTAGGAGTTGCTAATTCTCCAAGAGTACCTAAAATTCCACTAATTTCGCCACTTTGCCTTAATTTTGATAGTGCAGCAATTGTTGATGCAGATCCTGGTCGCGAAGACTTAGCCTCTTGCCTTGCACGGGCTTTCTCCAATTCACGTTCAGCATTCCTTAGTTTAGTTTCCGATTTTTCTCTATCGCCACATAAAAGAGTATCTTGTTTCTGAATTTTTCTTAAATTTTCTGCAAGTGAAGCACGATCAACTAGAGGTTTTTTTTCTTGTATATCTTCTCCCAATAATTGTTGATCATCCCTATCTAGTGTGGCAGATTCATATTCTGTTTCCAAATCTGCTAATTTATCAGATGCTATTTGGCATAACTGCTCGGCCCTGTCATAATTTAATTGGGATTCTGCATATTTTGACTGTGCTAGATTCTCAGATTCAGTAGCCTGGCCTAATTGTCTATTTAGGTCGCGGCCGTGTTTGTCACCTGATTGTATTGCTTTTCTAGCTTCTTTTTCATTTTTATCAGCACTTCTGAGAGATTCCATAGCATTGGAAACTGCTTTGTTGGCCTTTGTAAGATTAATTTCTGCATCTTGGTGTGCTTTTTCAGCTTTAGATAATTCTTTTCTTGATATATTAATCTCCTGATTTGCAAGAAGAATTTTATTTTCTTGATCTCCAATTCTATCTCCTCCAGACTCAATTAAAATTTCAAATTCTTTTATCTTGTCCAAAATTTCTTTTGCATCGCCCCCCAGCATTTCATCAAGAGTATTAGAAACTTTGACCATTTCTTCATCATAATCATTAACTTTCTTTGCTCCGATAGTAAGTTCGGAAGATAAAATATCTTTTTCATCTATGTATCTGGATCTTTCATCTCCAAGTAATCTTAATTCATCTACTTTATTTTTAAATCTAGATTGGTTAAGAATTATCTTCGCTTCATCTAATTCATCTTTCATATCCTTAAATTTTAATGCCTGTTCTCTCTCTTTACCTAAATCTTTCAGTCTTTTCTTCTGATCGTCTTCAAAAATATCAATTGTCTCTATACTATTTTCTACCTTTTTTCTTTGATTATTGGCTTTTCTTATTTCTTCATCATAAGCCGTCACACCAGCCACTTCTTCTAATATCCCTCTTCTTTTATGAGGAGTCATAGTTGCAAGATTAGTAACGTCTCCTTGGAGGACGATATTGTATCCGTCGCCCCTTAATCCTGCTTCTGCCAGTATTCTACGCATTTCGGTAGCAGTACATGGATTTTTATTAATTGAATATGAGGAGATAGGATCTCCCTTTCTATTTAGTCTGACTGAACGAGTAAATGATACTTCTTCGGTTTCTATTCGGAGACGTCTGCGGCCATCGGACTCAGGAGTATTTGAGAAAACTAATGTTGCACTCATATTTTTTGCTGGTTTTCTACTTCCCCCTCCATTGAAAATTAATTCTGTAACATTAGATGCTCGCAATGATCTAGTAGATTTGGGGCCTAAAACAAATTGTATTGCATCTCCACAATTACTCTTTCCTGACCCATTTGGGCCAGTAATCCCAGTAAAACCCTCCTCCAAAGGAATACTGACAATCCCTCCAAATGATTTGAAATTTTCTAATTCTATTCTAGTGAGATGCATCCCATCACCTTAATCATCTACGAAAAAACGCTGACGACATTTATCGCCTCGACACCTTGAGGATTATGAAGGTTGAGGAGGACTTAGTTTATTCAATACGATTTTTGGGGGAATACAGAAATGCCAAAGTATACAGAATTAGTAGTACGAAGATTCTTGTTTGGATGCCATTAGGAGCATTTGTGGCAACTCCTAAACCTATGTTGATGGAATCTGTAGATGTTGCAGTTATAGGGTCAGGAATTGCTGGTTTGTTTCTTGCAGTAAAATGTGCTAAGTCTGGATTGAAAGTTGCAGTGATTACTAAAAAAGAAATATCCACTTCGTCGACGAACTGGGCACAAGGAGGTATTGCAGGCGTATTAGATACCGATAATAAGGAGGCTTTAGAGATGCACATACAAGATACATTAGAGTGCGGAGGTGGTTTTTGTGATGAAGATGTAGTTCGCTCAGTTGTTAATGAAGCTGCAGACAGAATAAATGACTTGATAGAACATGGAGTTAGATTTGACATAGGGTCCGAAGGGAAATATGATATGAATAGAGAAGGAGGGCATTCTGATGACAGGATATTGCATACAAAAGATCGTACTGGTGCTGAAATTGAAAGGGCTTTGACGGAAGATGCTAATGCTGAAATTAATGAAAATTTTAATATTCTAGAAAATTGGATGGCAGTAGACTTGATACAAAAGGAATATGGCAATACAAGAGAAGGAGTGTCAGGAGTTTGGTGCCTAGATCCAAACGGCTTAGTGCATACCCTTCCAGCTACAAATGTTGTCCTGGCAACTGGCGGATCAGGGACATTATACAAACGAACTACTAATCCAAATGTAGCCACTGGAGATGGAGTGGCCATGGCAAATAGAACAGGTGTTGAAATTAGAGATATGGAATTTTTTCAGTTTCATCCCACTGCAATAGGATTGGATACAGAAAGTACTTTTCTAATAAGTGAAGCGTTAAGAGGCCATGGGGCCATATTAATGACTATTTCTGAGTATGAAAAATGGAAGAAAGATGGGGGAAATAGTCCAGATAAATTCTCATATATGCATAATTATTCTTCTCTAGGTAGCTTAGGAACCAGAGATGTTGTAGCAAGAGCGACTGATGCAGAACTGAAAAAAAGTGGCGATAATTATGTCTTTCTAGTAACTGAGCATTTAGATTCTAACACTTTAGTCAGAGAATTTCCAACGATAACAGAAAGGTTACAGGTATATGGAATTGAAGTGGGCGCCGAACCAATACCAGTTACTCCTGCTGCCCATTACATGGTTGGAGGAGTTTCAGTCAATAATGAGGGGCAGGCGAAATCAAATGGTTATATTGTCGAGAACCTTTACGCAGTAGGAGAAGTTGCTTGTACAGGACTTCATGGAGCAAATAGATTAGCTTCTAATAGCCTTTTAGAAGCAGTAGTTTATTCAAATAGAGCTGCTAAAAATATAATAAATAATATCGACTTAGATGAAAAGGAAAAAATTAGTAATACACCCATGTGGAGGGCGGATGACTTGGATGTATTGATTGAACATGCACCATTGAGAACTGATTTAGAGGCTTTGAGAGTTACCATGAGTTCAGATGTAGGGATTGTCAAAAGTTATGATAGATTATACAGAGCTAGAAGAAGGATACATCATATTTCAGATGAGGTCGAGATGATATGGAAATCTTGTAAGCCAACACAGGATTTGGTCGAGTTACGAAATCTTATTGATGTTGCTAATCTTGTTGTTGAAGCATCTATTTACAGAAATAATAACATAGGCTTACACTACAATAAGGATTTAGAAGATAATTAATCTAGATTCCAGACAATTTTTGCATCCTAATATACCATGGTTGAACTAAATCATGATTTTCCAATATATCAAATCCATGGAGCCCTTGCATAGACCTAAGAATCCCATAATTAGCATAATCTGCACCATTTGGACCACTGCCTCCGAAGTATTCGCCTTCAAAACCTTGGGCCATTTTATCCAACTGGAATTGTAAATTTTCACGTGGTTTCATTGGAAATAATTTTGCACGACTCCTTCCAACAAAAAACATTATGAATGCACCTAACCATTTATTTATGATACGATTTGTAAAGGAAAAATTATCAACCTTAGTTACATAATCAAGGGCCTTTAATGAGGAAAAATACGATGAATATATCACTGCAACTATAGATTTTCCTAAAACTGAATTAGAGAAATCCATCCATTCATCTTGTTTTTTATCAATTCCATGGCGGGGAAAATCATTATTTCCTTTCTCATCAATATAATGTAAGATATAGTTCGAATCGTTTACTTGAGTTCCGTCGGAATCAACAAAAACAGGTACTTTTTTCCAGTCAGACCATTCTAATTCTGTGTGTTTCATTGGGTTAACTTCGACCTTAGAATATTCTATTTTCCTAGAGCCTAGTAATGCTTTAACTTTAAAACAAAACGGACAAGTCTCATAACAGTATAAAGTAGGTAAGTTATTTACTAACTGACTTGGTACTTTTTTATTCTGCACACCGGAAATTGACTCAACATTGATTGAATTAGTCATAATGTTGCGAGAAGTTCATCACTAGTCAAATCATCGGTTTGTAGTTCTGAATATTTATTGATATAAACTAAGGGATATTGAGTGACCACTTTTTAGATAATTTCTCATCAGAATTAATAATCATTTCCATTCTTTCTTTTAATGCAGGAGTTTTTAATTCTAACATTGATAGGTATAATTTAGATTCCCTAATGTCAACTGGAATACATGTTTTTCCAGAAGTTGATTCAAAATCTATTGCACGATCTAAGTCTAAAGCATGACGATTTAAATTATTCAATAGACTATTGGATAGTCTACTTATTGTAGCAAATAAGAAGAGTATTATCAGAAAAACTGCAACTGTTCCTAGGGCCGTATCTCCTAATAAATCCATAGCGATAATTCCCAGAAGAAAGACAATTGGTGCAGTAAATGTCAATAAGAATCTATTTTCAGTAATTGGCTTCTTATTTTTCATTCTTCTAATTATTTCCCACCTAGAATCTGATTTGTCTTGGGGCTTGAAAATTTCCGAAGATTCCATCTTTGCTGCTTTTTCAACCATTTGCCTTACAGCCTGCATCCTCAATAATTGTTTATTTGATGGCGCATCCATTTCATCACTGAATAATTCATCTAGTTTTGATGCACATTGTTCATAATATCCCATTCTTGCTAATACGCCTATTTGTTCAACTAAGGGGGTAACTTGATACGGTTCGTTTTTCCTACGTTTTTCCCACCAATCTAGTCCGTGTTCCAGCATGCCAAGATGATCTATGAGAAGGGCTCCTCCCAATTCCCAAGCAAGATCATTATCAGAATCGTATTGAGTCACTTTCTTCAATGCTGACATTGCCATTGAGCATTGTTTCAGATTTGGCATCAATGGTTTCCCCCTAGACAATGGAGGGAGATTTAGGCGAGCTATTGCCATCCATGCATCTGCATGGGTTTCATCAAACTCTACTACTAATTTAGCATTTAATAGAGCATTTTCCCTATCTCCACTTTCTTCTAAATCCAAAACATCAAGCCAAAGCATCTCGGGACTCTTGGACATATATCAACCGAAATACAACTTAGAAAAGAATGCTGGGGTCTTTATTGATTTTAACGGCGTCTGTTATTAGATTTTTTTGTTTTCTTTGGAGACCATGTTGACCTTGGATTCGATGATCTATATCTTTTTTTAGTTGTCTTTGGCCCGACTCCTTCTCGTGGCTTCCTAGTATCACAGCTCGAACGATTGCAGATATCTTTACTAGCATAATTATGATTTTTACATTTAGGGCATATCCAATCACCAGGCCTAATATTAGAATCAATAGTGTCTTTGTTTTTTTGATTGGATATTTTGGGCTTTTTGGTATTACAATTTTTACGGTTACAAATACTCTTACTGGCAAAGTTATGATTTTTGCATTTGGGACAAATCCAATCTCCAGATTTCATATTATCATTATTTTTCTGAAATCGATTACGATCACTTCCTCTGACTCTATTATTCTTAGACTTTGGAGTTCTGTCTCTTGGAGCAATTTCTATATTAGCCCCTATTGCACTTAAACTATCAATCCCTCTAGACAATGGAAAGATATGAATCAAGGGATTTTCAATATTTCCAATTACACTTTGAACTCTACCAAGAGTTTTTCCTCCTGTGATTCTTATATTTGTTCCAAGGCTAGGTGGTTTACCTTCGAATGATGCTAAAATACCTCCTTCATGGGATTTTTTAGATACCTCCCCGGAGAAACTCATACCTTAATCGCGACGTGTGGTGTACATGAGAGCACCGGCGCAGGAAATGATTGTAAGATATAAATTTCCAAATGGTATTGATCTGTCATCATCAGAATTATCGGGAATATTCAAAAATGTTTCCTCAGCGTAAAGATGACTATTGTTTAAATCGAAAAATAAGACGCTGCATATACCAGAAGCATCACAACCTTCTAGCTTAACATTATATTCTCCTTCAGGCCATAAATTAAAATTAATCTCAGGGATTAACCAAGTATTTCCAGATGAATCTACTGTTCCCATTAAAGAGTCATCGACATAAAATGAAAAGGTGACGTCTTCGCCATCGGGATCACTAAATTGACCACTGGCTGTCCAATGTGAGGTTTTAGATGTTGAAAATCCCATAGAGGATGCTACGAGGATAGGAGGTGAGCTCTCTTTGGTTATACCTAAATCATATATTGTTGATAGTTGATATATATTATCTCCTTCAATCATAATATGAGTATTTATATCACCCGGAATCAATCCATTTGAAGAAATATTGATAGAAACCGATGATTCAACCAAAAATTGTGAGAATACGGGATTAGCCCCTTGAGAAAATGAAATAGAAACCAATATAGGTGGCCAATTATCCAATAAATCTATGGAAATGGGATGAGGATTTTGAAGATATTGGGAAGAAGTAGATAATAATATTGGAACGCCAAAATGCCATGTTCTATTACCCGAGGTTTGCCCTGAAGAATCAATAGCTTCACATTTGATATCGTACAAATACTGAATATTGGCCCATAATGATTTATCAGACTCTTGCCAAATATCTGAATTCCCATCCCCGTAACAAATGATGATGAGATTTGAGACTCCAGATTCATCGATTAACCAAGAAGATATTTGGTCCCAACTTGCCAACATTACGTCTCCGTATGCTGACAAAGGAAACCATGTGCCATTAATAGGAGCGATTGTAGACCAAAATGGAGGATCATCCACAGGTACTGGCAAAGTAGTAAAATCAGCAAAGATATCTTCACCTGATGGCCAATTACTTCTTTCTGAGTTTGGCGATATAGAATATCCAATAGTTCCATCATCATTCAAGTTCAAGGAATAGTTTGAAGAACCATCTCCAATACAACTACCTCTTAATGGAGTTGAATATAATTGATTTATGTTTTGTTCTGACCCTACATGCCTGCCTTCGCATTCTTCCCACATATCTAGTCTAAGGTCATTAGTTACTGGAAATGTAAAAGACAATTCAGCATTGCTCATATTAGATGCGTTAAATGCCATAGTGAATGAATCTGGATTATTAATACCTGATAATTCCAAAGTAGAGTTTAGGAATAACATGAAGCGGCATTCATCTAATCCTAGAGAATTATCGGTATCAGTATTACAATCTCTATCCTCTGAAGGGGTAACAGGTATCTCATAGCAAGGATTATTTGGGCTCCATGACTCACAACTTCTTAATTCAGAATGTTTTGAAGGTACACCATTGATTTCATTGACAATTATACTATCTCCCTCCCATGTCGTATTTTTCCAATCAACACCAACTCCTCCCCTATGGGCCGGTCCATCTCTAATTCCAATTCTAGTGATTGTGTGCTCTATACAATCAGCAGCAATAGACATTACTGCATCCCTTTCATCTGTAGATAACCAACCATCGCCGCCACTTGGAAAGATTCCTCCAAGATAACTATCGAGTCTTTCTCTAACTACATCTGCCATTGACCAATTTATCCATGCGGTTGCAAAAACTTCTGCAGATTGCCAGTCTTCATTAACATGAAAATGGAACTCGGCATTTGAATATTCAAAAATATCTTCGAAGGTTATTCTGCTGCAGCGCTCTTCAAAACTTGCCTCTCCTCCTCCTCCTCCAAATTGGTCCATTCTGGTAATATCTTGACTTAGAGAATGATTATTACTAGAAAAAGGCATATAACTTATCATAATGAAAATTAAACAAATAATGATTACAGGCACCCTTGGCTTTTCACTGTTCACAGCCCCATCAAGAGGCAGGAGGTCATTACTATATCGTTCATATGTTTTTAAAATAATTCTAACTAAATTAAATTTAGGTCAGCCTAAATTTTAATAACCAAACCTGCGTCGCAAGGTTTAGGGCGTCCTAAACTTTCCTTTGAGGAAGATGAAAAAATGACTAAAAATACTAAAAATAAGACAATTGCCATAATGGCCGTACTACTTTTTGCTACATCAGCATTTGCAGGATGTAGTGGTAGCGATGGGCCTGAATTAGATGCTGAAGATGGAGGATATACTTATGTTACTGATGTCGATGTATATCGATTAATGAGTGAAGATGTTTGCGATATCAAGGAACTTGCAGAAGATCATGATTGGGATACAATAAAAGATATTTATCAAAATGGCAAGAATGTTGAGAAGAGTGATGGGACAATGAAAACATTAGAACAGCATGCTTCTGCATCAGGTAAGAAACATGGGTTGTCAGAATATTATGGCATTGATGCCCCATTAGATGATTATTTGATGGCCGCCTTAGATGGTACAGGCATGTTTGCAGGTGCTTCCGATAGTGTCAGAGAACAAGCAGTAGAAAAAGGAGTACAAAATCAATATCTAATTGCATATGCAGTCCATGAATGGAATGCTGCAATAGAAAAAGCAGAAGCAGGAAACTTTGGAGCAGATGATGCACAACACGCTTGGGACGAAGGATGGGGATTGTATCATGGAACTGATGAATCCGTGTCATGTTCAGCTTATGCTACTGGAGATAAAAGAGCAGGAAACTTTGGCACTGCTAATTCAGATGGTACAGCAGAAGCGAATGCTGCAATACTAGAAGCAATGAATGAAGGATTAGCAGCTCTTCAGGCAGAAGATTTGGTTGGAGCAACATCTGCAAGAGACAAAATAGTAAAGAATTTAGTAATAATTTATTCACAAGCAACGATTCGATATGCACATAAAATGAATACTGATGAAACAGTAGAAGATGCTCAGACGCACCAAGCTGAAGGGTACTCTTTCTGGAGAGTCATCGAATCTACAGTTGCCGCAAGTAATCCGACTCCAGGTAATGATTGTTATAATGGAGAAACTATGACTGTCAGTTCAGCACTATCTGATGAATGTGCAGCCTACATGTATGTGACAGATTATGACATGGGAGATGGATCAGACATATGTTACAACATCGAAACTCATGAGGTTTCCACAGATGATACAGAAGAAAAATGTGATTCATATATGTTCTTGCCAAACTATGGTGCTACAGTATATACAGGAGCCTACAATTCAGTGACACATACAATGAATAGTACTTGGAATGAAACAATTACTAATGCATGGAGTTACTATGAGGATGTTGAGATGGGTGGATCTTCATTCACTGGATGTTACAATATGTTCTCTCATGAAGTTTCTAATGAAGATAATGCAACATGTTCAGCTTATGTATGGTTAGTAGATTATGAGATGAATGATGGAGTAGATACTTGTTACAATAGCGTTACTCATTCTACCTCAGAAGTAAGTCAGACAGTTTGTGAAGCATACGATTGGTATGTTAATTATGGAGCCACAATGTTTACAGGATGTTACAATACAGATTCTCATACAACCAGCGCTGAGATGAGCGAAGCAGAATGTGGTGCTTTTTCTCACTTACCAGGCTTTGGAACTACAGGAATAAATGGAATATATGACTTTTCTAATGTTCCAGTAGCTGGAACTGATTATCAAACAGCAGTTCGTGCACATCTCCAACCAGCATGGGATATGTTAGGCATAACAGCTTCAGATATTGGAACTCTGCAATAATGGTTTTCAATATATCAGAGAATATACACTTTACGGCAATGATAGGCGTAGATACCTGCACCACAGTTATCATAATAGCGTCATCTGTTAAAAATTAGAAATACACATTCAATTTAACGCCTATCATTGACCAGTAAGGTTCTGATAAATATGATAACGTAAAACTCACATTGAAAAGGTATGAAAAGTTGGGAATTATTATACAAAGAGTATATAGATATTTTTGGAGGGACAAAAATGAAAAAAAAAACTATTCATGTATTATTTGTCGTAATATTTTTTTTAATAACTATTTTTTCAGGTTGTTTAGAAAATGAAAATGATGATGATTATTTAGGAACGTTGGTAATCGCATATGAAATAAAAGAGAACTCTCTAGAAATTGATAGCAATCCACAAATATTATCAGATTATCTAACAGAGAAACTAAATTATGATGTATCAATATTTAGTGTGGATTCGGAAGGAGCGATGGTAGAGGCATTACGATTTGGAAATGCAGATATCGCAATTATGGATGCTGGCTCTGCCTGGATGGGATGGCAACAATATAATTTAGGAGTTATGGCGGCAGATCTCAATATAGATGGTAGGACGTATTATAATGCAAATGCCTGGGTACGTTCTGATAGTAATATTGCAGAAGCATTTCTAGATGAAAATCCATATTCAGACCCATTTGCACTTCTTTCTGGTAAGACTTCTTGTCATACTGGATGGTTAAATTCAGTAGGGATGTTGTTGCCAATGGGATTCTTGATTGGGCATGGATATGCTAATGTAATCGGTGAAGCAGATGATGTAGAAACAATTAGAAATACAATTTATGGTTTCTTTAATTCTAATTCCTCGATACCCGAAATAGGGACTCCTTACTATGGGCATGCAGGGGCATTGAGATGTTTATCAGAAGAAGCTGGAGATGTAGCATTCATCGAGGAAAATACTGTAGATATAATGTGTAATAATATCGTTGAATCGGACAATGAAGAATGGTGCCTTGATATTGAAGACTATGTATCATTACCTGTGTTCGGTCAATCGCCTAGTCAATCGGTTGTATATAACCCATCGATATTAGATAATTCCTTAAGTGATGAAATTACCAATATTCTTGTAAGTATGAAAAATGATCCTGCAGCATCTAATATACTCAATAATATACTAAATACTATTGGTTTTGAGGCCACTAACACTACTTCCCATCTAGGCAGTTATTCTTCATTAATATCAAATATTCCAGGAATTTCAGCGTATTACAATGATAGATATGCCATTAATAGTACGTTATCTAGTTCCATCAAAGAGATTATAATTGCAATTGAAAACGTTGAAGAAAGTGCAAATAGTATTTACGACCCTCAAATTATTTCTGATTATCTACAAGAAATTTTAGGCGTAAAAGTTAGCCTATATAATGTTGAAAATGAAGGAGAAATAATTGAATCTTTAGCAACAGGAAACGCAGACATTGCAATCATGAATAGTAGTGCTTCTTGGATAGCATGGAAAGAGTTTGGATTGGTTGCTATGGCTGCAAAACAGGAATTAAATCAGCTTACATACAATAAACCAGTAGCTGTAATAAAAGAAAGTAGTATCATGGCATCAGCTTATCTAGATAACAAATTAGATACTAATCCTTATGCCCTTTTAGAAGGAAAAATCTCTTGTCATTCAGAATGGATGAGTTTGTCCGGAATGTTATTGCCAATGGGGTATCTAATTGAAAATAATTATGTAAAAAATATAGATAATACGGATGGGATTGGTTCTTTGAATAATACAATATTTGATTTCTTTAATTCAAATTCTTCGATACCTGAAATTGGCTCAGAATATTATGGAGATTTTGGTGCTTTGAAATGTCTTTCTGAGGATTTTGGAGAAATTGCTTTTGTTGAAGAAGGTACTTTAGAATTACATTGTGATAATGAAAATAAAGAAGATAATGTCGATTGGTGTCTTGATATAGATGAATATACTTTGCTGGAATTTAATAGTGAAATTCCCACTAGTGCATTAATATATAATCCCGAAAATTTAGATGTACAAAGTAGGACTGCAATCCTGAATGCATTTATTTCCCTGAATTATGAGATGTATGTTGAAAACTACTCCTTTGCAGGAAAAACATATACTGGTTGTTACGATATATCTATTCATGTAATTGATGAAGATTCCGAAAAGAAAACCTGTGGATCAGAAATTTTGAAGAATAATTTTGATTCTATTGGAATAGTTAGAGTTACTTCACAAGAACATCTAGGTTATTTTTCTGATTTAATTACAAATATTCCAGGTATCAGCGAATATTATTTACAACATTACCAAATTTCTAAAGAATAATGGAGAATTTGTCCCCCGACAATACCAAATAATGGTTTAGGGTCGCCTAAACTTTCTACTAAACCTTGGTGACTACTGCATGGATAATGATTTTACGTCAACTGAGGTTGTAAAAAGACCAATAGTTAAGTTACTGAACGTTGAAATAGGATATAAAAATAATGAAACCTTAGTAAAAATTCCTAATCTTGAGATATTTCCAGGAGAAATAGTAGCTATTGCTGGACCTTCTGGTGTTGGAAAAACTACATTATTGAGAACTATTGCAGGATTGGTAAAATCAATTTCTGGTAAAGTAGTGGTATGCGATAAGGAAATCCCATACAAACCCAAGAGAGGGATGGTTGGATATATTCCACAACGGCTAGGACTAGTACGACATGCAAGTGTGATGCACAACGTTATGTTGGGAGCGAATGCAGGGCATAAAAATGAAATTAAATATGGAAATAAATTTATTCAAAAGATTGTGAATTCTACATTATCATTTTTTCCTTCAGCAAAGGCGAAAATAAAATCTCATGAAGCGATTAGAAAAATGGGGTTATATGATAAGATAAATGAGCCTATTCGAAGATTATCTGGAGGGCAACAAAGAAGAGTTGCAACAGCGAGAACTTTAGCTCAAGAGCCTGTATTAATCTTAGCAGATGAATTCCTCAGTGAATTAGATGAGGAAACGATGGGTGCTGTATTGAAAGGCGTAGTTGAATATATTAGAAGTAATAATGCAGCTTTACTTGTTGTGGAGCATGATGTATCTAGGGCCAAATCTATGGCAGATAGATTGTTAGTAATCGATGATGGACGTATAAATCCATTCATAACAGAAGTGACGATGTTGGAGGTTAAGCTATGATTACTTTGAAATTTAAAGTTATTTCTATTATTTTAATCATGATAATGTTTTCTTTTTCGATACTTAATGGGATGGTAGATGACTGGGGTAGATTATCAGGAGGTTTGGAGAATTTATTTATTTTCTTTGGTGAATCTTTATGGCCCCCTAATTGGAGAGTGATTGAACCTGAAGCCTATCCAGTTTGTACGGCATATCCATATTTTGACTTTACTTGTTCAACTGCGTGGAAAGGAATGACAGAAACAATAAAAATAGCATTTGTTTCAACTATTTTTGGATCTCTTATATCTTTACCCATATCAATTTTAGCTGCTCGTAATTTGAGTTCTCTTGGGATATCATATTTAGCAAGAGTTTTTTTAGCAGCCGCAAGAAGTTTGCCGAGTATAATTTGGGCAATATTTTTTGTTATTTTAGTTGGTTTTGGCCCTCTCTCTGGAGTCTTGGCAATGACGATATACACTGTTGGTTATCTTGGAAAACTTCAGTATGAGGCCATAGAAGGGATGAATAGCATACCCCTTGAAGCTGCAAGATCTATGGGCCTATCAAAAATAGAAATAGCCACTGGAGTGGTGATACCCGAGATGGCAAATAGTTTGATTTCTCAGATGATTTTTATGTTTGAATATAATGTTAGACATGGGACTGTAATTGGCATCGTTGGAGCGGGAGGGATTGGTTATTACATCAATCTTTATCTTAAATTTCTTCAATACGATATGGTATTATCATATTTGATAATAATATTCATAGTAGTATTAATAATTGATTTCTTATCAATTAGTGCTAGATCTTATTTCAATGAAGAAGGAGATATATCAAAGCCTTCATGGTGGAATATAATTTTTCCTAATTTAAAAATGTAAAATAAACTAGATATCGGATGCGATAATTCTTATTTTTCCTTCTTTATATGATATCTGTATGTTATCTTTTACTTTGACAGTCAAGGCAGAAAGTGCCTCATAAACATTTTTTTCTGGAACTTTGAATGCTTCTGCGGCACGTTTAGTCGACCAAGGTACTTCGGTAAAATCAGATGCAGCAATCCATTTCAACAGACGCAATTCGAATTCAGTAAGATCAGTAAGAGCCAAATTCTTAACTCCTATATGATTCAACCATTTTCCTTACAGCATCTTCCACTTCTAATTCTCCTTCTAATAAGGACCATAGAGAAGATAAGAAAGGGGCTTCGACGTCTATTTTGTTTGAATAATCTAAGAAAGACTTGGTAGCGCGTACACCTTCAGCAACCATATGCATTTCTGCTAATGCCGCATCTAAAGGCATCCCTGAGGCTAATTTCTCGCCCAGAGAGCGATTTCGACTTCGTGGGCTTGTTGAAGTTACATACAAATCTCCAATACCTGCCGGCCCGAATGCAGTACGCCCTCCTGCACCCATCTTCTCAAGAAGGAAAATACCTTCACTATAACCGGCTAGAACTAAAGCAGCCTTTAGATTATCTCCCCCTATACTATCCCTTAAACCATCAACCAGTCCACAGGCTAATGCAACCGTATTTTTGTATGCTCCCCACAATTCTGCCCCTATTGGATCTACAGCAGGAGTAAGAACTAATGTACCTGTTGATAATCTCTCTGAGACACGTTCCGCTACTGATTTATCATGACAAGCCACTAATGCATTCGTAAGAACTCCTTTGGCTACTTCAGGTGCTATGGTAGGACCTGTCATTACAACTACAGGATTATTTTTTCCAGCCTTAGATAATTTATTTTCCAATACCTGAGAAATTAATTCATAATCTTCAGATTCAGGCGCCAAACCTTTGGCTAAATCTACTATTACATGTGATGGCCTTAGATTATCTACCATTTTATCAAAAACAGAAATTATTACTGAACTAGGTAATGCCATTATAATTAGTTCACAATTTTCTAAAATATCATTAATTTCCATGGTTGGTTGTAAACCTGATAAATCATATCCAGGTAGATATTTATGGTTTATACTTTCTTCCATTAATGATTTGTAAACATCATGTTCTATGGTCCAACCGGACACAGTGTGGCCATCTTCTATCCATATCTTGGCGAGAGCAGACCCCCAGTTACCTAGACCAACTACTCCTATTCGTGCCATATTAGTCATGTTGATGGTATTAACTCAACGTTATCATACTATGGGAAATGAACATGTAATACGTTGCCTTCTTGACCATTAAGCGCTCGCACCTAAACAAGCAGGGGTACCCGAGTGGTCAAAGGGGCTGGGTTTAGGTCCCAGTGCGTAGTGCTTCGCAGGTTCAAATCCTGTCCCCTGCACCAGAAATTATTCTAGTCTTATTCTTTTGGAACGGAATTTAGCAAGTTTTGTTTTCTGCCAATTAATCAATCTCATCCCCATCAAACTAAGGAATAAAATACTCAATAAACTGATGGCATAAACTGAAGGAGGAAATGGCCTATTCTTGTCAAGGGGCCATTTATCTTCCACATCAAGGACTCCATCGCCGTCATCATCTAAATCAACAAGATTGATTATATTATCATTATCTATATCTAAAAAGTCAACTTCTGTAAATACTGGAAGTATTGGTTCTCTTTCCTCTACGGCTCCTAGATTGGGATCTGCAATACAGCCAAGTAAATTACCAATAGCAAGTAAATGGGCGAAATTATCATCCGAGGGATTTAATCCTGGAACAAAAATACATTGATCCGCATTATTTCCAACGGTATCTCCATCGGAATCTGCCCATTCAAAAGGGTCGTTATCAAACAAATCAAAATTGTCTCCGATATTATCGCCATCAGTATCATTCCATTCAGAAACATCTAATTCAAATGCATCTACAGAGTCATTATATCCATCATTATCATCGTCAATATCTAGATTGTTACCTAATGTATCTCCATCTGTATCTAGATATTCAGAAGGATCTAGTGGGAAAGCATCACCCAATAGATTACAATTATCTATTACAATATCATAACTTGGATGACTAGTAGAGAGATTTATTAAATCTGAAGGATAAATTAATGGATAAGAAATTGGAAGGTATGCAAGGACTGAAGGGTGATCTATTGAAACCGGAGCCCCATTGGAATTAGTAATAATAACAGAACCTATATCATGATTTTGTCCATAATATAGATTAGAATTATCTGTGAAAGATGTTCCAGTATTAGTATCACAGATTCCATCTCCATCATCATCAGCATCGAAATTATCTCCTAACATATCTCCATCATAGTCTGTCCATTCATATCTATTATAAGGGAATGTATCAAAATTATCTGTTCGACCATCATCATCATCATCATCATCAGTATTATCTCCTATCCCATCAGAGTCAGTATCTGCCCATTCGAATTGGTTCAAAGGAAATGGATCCAAGGGTTGTATTTCAAAAATAATATTTCCATTGGAATCTAAAACTGGTGCTAAATAAGTATCATTTACACCATCATTATCATCATCAGCATCGATATTATCTGGTATGTTATCGCCATCTGTATCTGCATATACATTTGGATCTAGGGGGTCGAAATCACTGGCATCATCTACTCCATCCCCATCATCATCAGCATCAATATAGTCTGGAATGAAGTCCCCATCCGTATCCAAAATACAATCTGTGAAAGAGTTAGAGGCCAACTCAATTGTAGATGACAACTCAGGACATGAAATTTGTCCTGTTGCTTGATCGGTATCGACATAATATCCTTTAGCCGCAGGAAGGCAATCTGCTTGCCCCTCTACATTAGAATAGTAACCAACTGTACATGAGATTTGACCTGTAGATGCGGCATCTGGGACACTAAATCCTCTAGATGCCAAGATACACGATGTTTGCCCGGAATCTGGTTGATAGGTACCTGATTCACAAGCAGTTTGAGAACCTGAACCATGATTTAAATTAACTAAGTCTGGAGAATTACTATCTATTATATCGCCGTTTCCAAGTTGCCCATTTGAATTAAGGCCCCAGCAATATAAAGTAGCATCATCAAAGATAGCACAAGAATGTCTATGCCCAACAGAAATTGACATGACAGATCTATCATCTGGAATTGATACCATTTCAGCAGTATGTCTACTTATACTGGTCCCATCTCCAAGTTGCCCTCGAGAATTATCTCCCCAGCAAATTATCTGGTTATCCTCTAGCAGAGAACAAGTATGATGAAAACCTGATGCAATATTAGAAGGCAATTGTGAATCAGAAAGTTGCATCTGTGTTGGAGTATTGGAATTTTCTAATTCGGCATTACCTATTTGTCCTGCTGAATTGAAACCCCAACAATATATAGAATTATTAATCAATACTGCACATGTATGAAAAGAACCACTGTCCAAAGATTTAGTTTCATACTCAGAGTCAAGTGAAATTCCAACAGGCTCTAATTTCCTGTCATTACTACCATCTCCTAATTGACCATGCCAATTGTCCCCCCAACAGCTTACTGATAAATTGTCCATTACAACACAAGTATGGTAAGAACCAGCAGAAATTGTAATTGCATTATTTCCATCTCCTAAAGAAACTGATTTGGGACTAGGACTATCGATAGTTGTGCCATCTCCTAATTGACCATTAGAATTACTCCCCCAGCACTTAACAGAATTATCATTTAAAATGGCACATGAATGAGTTTGTCCGAGTGAAATCCCTATTGCAGATTTTCCTGATCCTAAATTAATCAAAGTAGGTGTTGTCCTCTCAATTAACGTTCCATCTCCTAATTGACCATAAGAATTGCCTCCCCAGCACCTTAGCGTTCCATCATCAAAAATAGCACATGTATGCTCAGCTCCCGTTGATAATGATATGGCTGATTTTCCTAAAGGAGTAGCGGCAAGAATGGGAGATATACTATTGGTCCTAGTTCCATCTCCTAATTGTCCATTTTTATTATCTCCCCAGCAACGAACAGAACCATCATCAAGGATTGCACATGAATGAGTATTTCCTGAATTTATAGAAGTTATTATTGGAACATTATAACCTGCATCTGAACCTACACAATCTACAGAACTTTGTGAACCTGTATTTGGATTATAAGTTCCGCCAGAACATGCATACTGAGAACTAGAACCAGTGGTGTGGACATAGTAACCAGGATTAGCGTCATCACACTTGTCCATTCCAGATAAAATTTGGAAAGTTCCAATCGAACATGGCTCTTGCGATGTAGCGCCATCACTGGAAACATAATAGCCTGGACTTGCAGGTATTTTGATTATACTACCAGGCACATTAACATAAAAACCAACTGTTGCAGGTTGGCAAGAATATCTTCCATATTCCCCTATAGAACAAGATACCGCTATTGCAGGATTATTATCATCTACATCTTGACCTGAAGAGACTCCATCTCCGTCTGAATCTCCTATTATATGAGTATCAAATATATTCAATTGGGAATCATCGTCCAAATCTCTTTCTGCTGCATTAATATATGACCATCTATCTATTGATAAGCTAGTTGGTGATGCAGACATTGAGATAGAATTACTAGAAGAACCGCCCCAACAAGATAATAAATCATTATTCAGGGATGAGCAGGAATAGTTTCCACCTGATGCTATTGTAATGGGAAACTTTGCACCTGAAAAAATAACTTGAGTTGGAGATATTTGATCTACCGTAGAACCAATCCCCAATTGTCCTTCGGAATTATCTCCCCAGCAATTTAAGGCATTAAAATTATCTAAAGTACAGGTATGAGAGTTTCCCAAAGAAATCGTATTTGAACCAGAGGATATTGATAATGGAGAACTAGAATTTGTATTTGTGCCATCACCTAATTGCCCTTCAGAATTATCTCCCCAGCAATATAAACTTGAGTCGGATAATATTGAGCAAGTATGCATATTACCAGAAGAAACAGCAACTGGACTTGGGCTTAGAGAAATTGTAGTGGGGTTAGTGCGATCAGTATTTGTGCCATCACCTAATTGTCCTTCAGAATTATCTCCCCAGCATTTTAGAAGTGGATCATTAATTACAGCACATGTGTGGTATGCGCCAGTAGAGATTGCTAATACTTTACTAGAGCCCAAGTTTACGTCTGAAGGAACTGTTGAGTCCGAAGTGGTTCCATCTCCTAATTGTCCTTCAGAATTATCTCCCCAGCATTTTAATGTTGCAGTTACTAAAACAACACATGTATGCTTTAATCCAGAAGAGACAGAAATAGGAATTTCAGAATCTAAATCTACATTCACGGGTATATTTGAATTAAATGTAGTACCATCCCCTAATTGTCCATCAGAATTATCTCCCCAGCATTTCAAGCTAGCATCATCAAGTATTGCACAGGTATGATCTTGTCCTGCAGAAATAGAAACGGCAGTACGGCCGACTCCAAAATCTACAGAAGTCATCGTCTGACGCTCTACTGTAGTGCCGTCCCCAAGTTGTCCCTTGGAATTATCTCCCCAGCAGCTCATTGAAGAATCATCAAGAATTGCACAAACGTGATTTGAACCAACGGAGAGAGTAGTTTCAGTAAATATTGACCCTTCTTGAAAACCAGCTTCTTGAAGGCTACCTGAAACTGGCTGACTCATATCTGTTAGCATATAATTTCCACTTGTTGCTATTGAGAAATTTTGAGGTCCTTCGGGGACATTTGTCCCGGTTACGATTACCTCCCAATCTCCAGCATCCGGATTAGAGACTGTCATGCCAAGTAAATTATTTAAATCTCCATTCTCTTCACCCCATATGTTTCCAGCAGGGTCTTTGAGAGTTAAATCCAAATCATTCACTAGGCATTGTGTGGCACATGACGAAACTGCAATATTTGGGCTATCAGTCCATGAAAGCACTACTCTAAACTCAGGAGTTCCAATAGGTATATTTAGTCTCATAGATTTTGTTTCTAACGTTTCAATGTCTAATCGATCAATGAACGAACTATCTACAGCCCGTGAAACATCTACTCTACCCCATCCTTCATGATTATTCGGTATTGCTTGAACTGCAGCATTGAACGGTACAGATGAAGATGGAGGATATTGTCCTGCCATATCTATGGAAGTTGCAGAGAAGATTCCCTTTATTAAAGCAGAACTAGGAGAAGAGTATCCGATATTATTTAGATATTGTATTAGTTGTGCTGAGGCACCTGCTACTATAGGAGTGGCCATAGAAGTCCCAGATTTGTACATGTAATTATCATTAGAGGATAGGGGGGAACCATGTGTCCCATCATCATCTGCTGAATAGACAGAAATAATTCGGGTCCCTGGAGCCACCAAATCAGGCTTAATCCTACCATCTTGAGTAGGTCCTCTATTAGAATTACACCAAACTCCTTCAATATTATTTGATTCAAAATCACTTTCTATTGGATCTGCGGGAAATTTGATATTATCATCACTATCTTGATACAAACCACAGTTAATACTTAATTCAGGTCTCCAATTTTCAGTAGCGCCTATTGCAAAACTATTTTTTGCAGCAGCTTGTCTTTGTAACCAAGCTATATCTACTTCTCCGTTTAGGTCACTATCTTTACCTTCATTGCCCATGGCAAAAAGAATTACTAGATCATCATATAGATGGGCCCCCTCATCTATTTGTTTACTGTATGAGGTATAATAATTAGGACCAGCATTGTATTGATTTGGAAGATTCATTGGGTCGGTACCCCATGAGTTTGTTTGTACTCTTGCACCTGCTTCATAAGCCGGAGTGAAAAGAGAACTTACTATATCAAGAGGTGCTCTTAGTCCACTTTTACAACTATTTTCATTGTACATTGCGTAAAACCATAGTTCGGACTCATATGCCATCCCTTTGTAAAGCCCTTCTGAATTGGAACCTGAACCTAGAGCAGATCCTGAGACATGAGTCCCATGACCACTTAAATCATGAGGATTTCCATCCGGACAACTACCAGTATTATCAGTAGCTGAGATAATAGTTTTTATTCTCCCCTGAAAATCAGAATTTATGTTCGGATTTGCAGCATTACATGATTCTATACTATTGCATTCATTCGAATTATCTAGGCCACCATCTGCTACAGCGATAATTATTCCTTCACCCGTCAATGTGTTAGAGGGCCCTCCCATGTAACTTGAATCCCATAATAAATCGGAATTTATAATATCAGCAGCCTGATCATCGAACGATACACTGGGATATGAGGGTTCAATCCATTCTACGAAAGATTGTTGAGAAAGCCAGGTAATTTGTTTCTCATCAACTACAACTGAAGAATATACACCAGAAAGCATAGTTACTTCAATACCCGCAGAGAGTAAATTATTTCCTTCTTCCTCACCAGATAGTACTAAATTTATTAGATATCTATCTTTTTCCATAATCTGACCAAAATCAGCACCGTCAAGAATTGGAATTATGTCTGGTGCTAATTTATCTGTGCCATCTAATCGAAATGCCCCTATGACTCCATAATCTGACAATATCATTGGAGATAATTTTGGGACCTTACAATGAAATCCTTGTGGAGGCAAATAAGAAAAGCAATCCACTCCAATAGAGGATAATTCTTCCTTCCAATTTGATGGAACAGGGTAGTCATGAGCAAGAACATGCCAACCATTAATTATTTGTTCATCGGTTACATCCTTCCATTCATCAATTGGGATATAATATGCTGTCCTGTAAAATAACCATGCCTCTCCTATATTGTCAATATCAGGCCATCCGTGAGATGGATCAGAGATATCTTGTAAGCCAATAGGATGTTTATTTGGAACATAAATCATAGATTCTACAGATTTTGAATTTTGATCTTCTTCTTGTAATATGGAGTAATCAGAAGATGTGGTGATTGTGAGTATTAAGGGCGATAAAAAGATAAAAGTGAGTAATAATGAGATAGTAGAATTGGTCCTGCTCTCTCTACCCATGTCTCTCCTACGTAGTAGGAGGACATTAAAATTACTGTTGACAACTAAAACTTAGCAGAATATTATTCCATGTAATAAATCAAAAAAATTTTTCAAATAATGCTGTGTACATGAGTCATAAATATATGTATAGTCATTCACGGAAAGGTGTGAAAGAAGGCGAGGAATCTGAAATGCCTGAAGAAGGCATTGATTCAATACAAATTAATGGGAAAAATAATAGAGAAAATTCACTTAAAGAAAATGAAAATATAGTAATAGATAAAGAATTAGAAAAAATACGTAAGAGAAGGTTAAATTCAGATAAAACCTTTCTTGTAAATACAATTAGACCTAGGACTAGCGATGATTATACATTAGTATTTGGCGTATTGGCCGGATTGATGTTTTTTGGAAGTGTTTTTATTGCATCATCAGGAGTTATTGCAGCCGAATCAATATTTGTAGATGATACCTTATCGGGAACAGTTTTTGATTCAGAAGATTGCTTAGATAAAAGAAATGTTATGTATTTTGAAATATATTCTATTGATGAAAATATTAGAGTAAAAACTCAAAA
Source organism: Candidatus Thalassarchaeaceae archaeon (assembly GCA_943841885.1). Classification (GTDB taxonomy): domain Archaea; phylum Thermoplasmatota; class Poseidoniia; order Poseidoniales; family Thalassarchaeaceae; genus MGIIb-O3. The sequence goes on from CALSZZ010000001.1 coordinate 236,238, forward strand.
TATTGATTCTGAAAAAAGTACTATAATGATAGTTAATTTAGATAATAATGAAAATAATACAACAAATTATTTTGGGGGCCTGGGGAATCAGGAAATAACTCTACAATCTGAAGATATTGATGATGGCAATTATATTGTTTATTTAGAAGTTTATATTTGGGATGAAATAGTTAATCTTTCACATTTAAGTCAGGAACAATTATCCAGTTATACTAATGATAGTAGTCACATCAACTATCTTCAAAAGGAAGTTGAGCTGCACATGGAAAGTAGAGTAACTAATGAGATTCCACTGATAAAACTAATTACTTTTGGTAAATATGGAAACTCTGAAGTGCAAAAAATACCCGAAATTAATGATGAAGAAGAAAGAGCATGTATGTCTTTCCAACAATTAGGAATATGGGGTTGGGCATTAATGGGCCTAGAATGGGCCGGAGGCAGGGAGACTGCTATGTTGACTGGTGGCAGCGCAGGAGTCCCTCCTTGGTGGTTGGCTTCAGTATCCCTTGGGATGTCTATATTTTTCTTATGCGTTCAATATCCGCTTATGCATAGACTATATCATAGAGATGTAGATGATTTATTATCAACCAAACAGATGAAAAGATTGATCGAAAGGACTGTTGAGAAATCTGCAGAAGAATTTGGAATAAATATTGATTTGGAAGGTTTTAAGATACAAGATAGAAGTCTTTCGATTGATGCTTTGGTACCTTACAGGACCAGTGGTAAGACGATAGTTGCACCCACAGAAGTAAAAGCAAAGATGATTACGGATATCTTAGAAGAATTTGCAATATTTGGAGAAATGCGTCCAATTCAATTAAAATCTGTTTGTATAGACAAAGCAGGAAAGAAATTGTCTAATATCATCATTGACTCTGAAATGATAGTTGCTAATTTTGGAGAAATACCATTATCTGAAGATTATAGTGAATTCTTCTCATCAATAGGTAAATTTGGTAAATTAGAAGAAGAATTTAGGCACGTTATGAAAAAATGGTTCAAACAGAATAATCTAATAGATTATGGGTCAGCAATAATGGCAGATGGTGATTCAGTTTTCATCAGAATTATATACAGGCCTCAGCAAAAATTTGCTTATTTTCTTTTCAAATCTAATTTCAAGGAGCTCCAAGTTGATTTATATGAGTTGTTAAATGATAAATTAAGTGAATATATTGGAGAAAGATCTCTCATAGTTAGTGCCAGAAATGAGAAATCAACATTAGTTGATTATGCCAATCCAGGAAGAGTTGAGCAAGGCAGTGATGAATTAACCGGTGAAGCCATGGTTGCAAAAAGAGGAGGCATTCCAGGTGCTCTTTTACAAAATCCGTTCATGGGAGATATTTTATCCTCTGTAGAATATGTCGCATTAAAAAATCGTAAAAGAATAGATAAATATGGTTTTTGGGGATTAATAGTATTTGTCTGGATCCCTTTCATGGCAAGTGGAGTATTAGTAGGAGCAATGCTCGGCCTTGTTGCTAGAATGAGATTTGAGAGAGTTTTGGCAGCATGCCTATTTGGAGGGACTGCTGCTTCGATAACTTGGGCATATAGCGCTAAAGGCATAATAGAATTCATGGAAAAATATCATGCTGAAGCATTCATACCATTCCTTATATTCTTAGTATTTGCATTTACCATAATTCATTTAAGAAATAATAAAAGACGTAGAAGAGAAGAATTGTTCAGAGATTCTATGTCATTTTTTTCAGGTAATTAAAGAAGGTATTTAGATGAAGAAATTACTCAAAATGGAAAACATAGAACGCTATTATGAGACTCCAGCAGGTGTAGTTAAAGCGCTTGATGGCATTAATATTGATATTCATGAAGGTGAGAGAGTTATTCTACTCGGCCCCTCTGGTTCCGGAAAAACGACACTTCTAAACTGTTTTTCTGCGCTAGATAGTCCAACCAATGGAAAATACATATTCAAAGAGAATAAAGTTCCTAGGCATAATTCGGAAAAAATGACCTCATTTAGAAGGGAGAACATAGGATATGTGTTTCAATTTTTCAATCTTCTTCAAGATCTAACTGTCATGGAAAATATATTACTAATACAGGAATTAGCTGGTAAAAGAGACCCTGAAAGAGCCGAACAATTACTTACTTTGGTCGGCCTAGAATCTGAAAAAGATAGATTTCCTGGAGAAATTAGCGGTGGTCAACAGCAGCGAGTAGCTATAGCACGTAGTATTGCAAAAAAACCAACTCTTCTTTTAGGTGATGAACTAACGGGAAATCTCGATACAGAAACCTCTGATAAAGTGATGCAAGTATTAGTTGAGGCTTGTAAGGATGAGGAGATTACCTTGATAATTGTTACACATGATGAGTCTCTTGTCAAATATGCAACTAGAGTAATCAGAATCGATAGTGGAAAGATAGTATCAGATGAGCAAGTCGATCCTTAATTTTCTATGGAAGGTGATAATATTCTACGATTTTTTGTGATTTTTGGAATGATATCAAACTTTCTAATTGGAAGGTCGTCTAACCTTCTTACAAAAAGACTTGCAAGGAGTTTATCTAGGACAAAATTACGTACAGCTGCAGTAATTGGAATGATATTTGTCGGAGTCTTTGCAGGAATTGCATTTGGCGGATATTCTGCTAACTTAGAGCCTATGTATGACTCCGTGTATGAGGATTCAGATTCGGGCTCAAATCTTGCAGATTTGTGGATTGATAACAAATCCAGAACCTGGACTAATGACCAAGTTCAATCATTATGTACAGAAGCAGAATCTATCTGGCCTAGTGGATACAATATTCTAGATTCCTGTGAAGGAAGAATGATAATTAATGGCGTAATGTTTCATATTAATGAGAATTCAGAAGAGAATGTCATCAATTCTGTATGGCATGGAATATCTCCTGAAGATGAAATTGATAGATTATGGTTTCCAGAAGGTCATTCAGAAGGTTATCCAGCAACGAATGCCGATGAAATAGTAATTGATGCCCATGTCAAAGAAGCATTATCCTTAGAATTAGGAAATACCGTCACCATAGGATCTGGAAATGGGATTATGGATTTTACTATTGTAGGTTTTGCTTACCATCCATTGCACATTTATATGGCCCCAGAGGGTTCTCTTTTTCCCCCTGAATCAGGGCAGTATGTTACTGGTTATTTGTCCCATCTTGGTATGGCCAGGTTGACTGGCGAATCCCTTGGAATGGCAAATACGATAATGTTTGATATCGAAGGTACGCCCTCATTTGATTTACCTGATACCGAAACATATGAAGGAGATGAGATAGATATTGCCAAATCTTCATTGATTGAATCCATGCAAGAGACTGGATTAGATGGAAGAATACGTGATCGAGGACAAGTTGAGTCTGTTGAAATAATGAGACAAGATCTCGAAGGGGCTAAAAAAATGGCAGCTCCATTCACTATTTTAATTCAATTTATAGCAGCCATAACTATCTCACTCAACTTACAAAGATTAGTCCAAAGTCAAACTCGTGAGATAGCAATATTAAGAACTCTCGGAATACCTCGAAATTTAATAATGCAGGGATATTTAATTGCACCTATTGGCATAGGTTTTGTGGGTTGTTTACTCGGTTCCCTAGTAGGGCCTTACGGAATGAACGGTATGTTGAATTTCTATGAACAAATAGTTGGTATACCAATTATCGAGAGAACTATACCATTGGAAATCTATGCATCAATTATTGGTTTAACGATGTTTATTGTCATTATTTCGGGAGTTTTTCCAGCATGGAAAGCAACACGGATCGATCCTTTGGAGGTCCTTGGAGGAAAATCTGAGATACGAGTTGGCTCAAAACGATTACACTCACTTACCAGTTGGCTCCCTTCTCTTCTAGGTCTATCTATTCGTTCGAGCCTTAGGAAACCTGTCAGATTAGGTATGACATTTTTGGCGGTTGGAATTTCATTAATGCTCGCAGGATCTATTCAAATGATGACTGTAGGCCTTCAGGATACAATAGTCGGCGGATTACGAGAAGGACAAACATGGGATGCTCAAGTATACATTCAATCAGACGGAGAATCTGAAGTAATAGATTGGGCGGAAGAAAATGGTGCTTCTTATGAAATTATTATTGAGGCTCCAATAGGAACAATATTAGATTCAAATATTCAAAGGAGTATTACTCTAGTGGGCCTTAATGGTTATTCAGAGGGAAAGTCTATGCGTAGTGTAGAAATTATAGAAGGGGAAATCCCGATTCCTGGGAGTTCTGTTTTACAGGTCATTATGGATGAAGGTTCATTAGAAATGACTGGATGGTCAATTGAAAAGCAATATTTAGTTTTAGTTGGAGGTTCAGAAATAGAAGTTGAAATAGTAGGTTCAGCCAGAGGAGAAATTACCCGTACAATATTCTTTTTACAATCTGATTTAGCTAATGTTATTGGAATTAATGCTACATCAGTATATCTAAATCTACCATCAGATGTCCAGATAGATGAGAACCTAGGAGAGATGTCTAGTGGAATCCAAGAAAGAGAAGATTTACTCAGTGGCATCGAAGATATACTAGAACAGCAAACTCAAGTTCTTGGTGCAATAATGGGATTAGGAATTCTTTTCACTTTAGCTGTAATGTTCAACACCATGATTATGAATATCGCCGAGAGAGATTTTGAACTTGCTACATTGAGAGTATTGGGTTCTTCCACCTCTAGCCTTGGAATAATGCTTCTCTTTGAAAGTATATTGATAGGAATGATTGGAGGATTAGTTGGGATACTTTTTGCATTTGTAGGGGCGGTTGGTCTTGCTTCATCTTTATCTAGTTGGCAATTCTTCTTCCCAGTAGTTCTTGTCCCAAGTGTTGCCATACAACTAATGACTATTGTTTTATTAATTTCAGTAGCAATGACTCCAATAGGCATTTATAGACTTAGAAAAATGGATCTGGTTGAAAAAGTAAAAGATTTATCCCAATGAGGAATTAAAAATGCGTATTGTGACTTGGAATCTAAATGGGATAAGGGCAGCAAGTCGTAAAGGTCTTGATGAATTTATTGAAAAGATAGATAGTGATATTTGGCTTTTTCAAGAAGTTAGAGCCTTACCTGAACAGATGCCAGATGGTTGGATGCCACCAAAAAATCATGATGTGATTTGGCATCCAGCTCAAAAAAAAGGATATTCCGGAGTTTCGACTTGGTCCAGAGTGGGGATATCTGAACAGGGCCGTGGCATTTCAACTACTGTTGATATGGAAGACTCTGAAGGAAGAGTACTACACACAAAACATGGTAATTTACACTGTATTAACATATATCTACCAAATGGCGGGGCCAATGTTGAGAGGCAAAGATTCAAGGATAAATGGTTGGAGGATTTACTTATTTGGGCTAAAAAATTTATAGATATTGATGAACCAGTACTTCTATGTGGTGATTTGAATATTGCCCATACTGAAAATGATATATGGAATCCTTCGGGTAACCGAAATACTTCAGGATTTCTTGAACATGAGAGAGAGTGGTTTACACGATTCTTAGCAACGGGTTGGTATGATTTACTAAGAATAGAATATGGAGAAAAAAAAGGACCATATTCTTGGTGGTCCAACAGAGGTCAGGCTAGAACATTGAATAGAGGTTGGCGGATAGATTATATTTTAGCTAATGAAGCTGCATATAATGTTTTTAAAAAAATAAGCATACTTAGAGAAGGGGGTTTGAAAGTTTCCGATCATGCCCCAATGATAGTAGATTTGAAAATCTAATAATTTCAAATAACCTAAAAATATATTAAATAAAAAAAACGAAGTTTTTCAAGAAGGTAGTCCTTGGGAAGTACATGGTAGAAGGTCTCGAAAGTCGGCTTGATATGATTTTGCCAGGTGGCAAAGGAGTTTGGATACCCATGGACCATGGTATTTCGCAGTATCCAGAAGATGGTTTAGAAAATATTGATGGAATAATTACAGAACTTATTGATGCCGAAGCAGATGCAATTGTAGTCCATAAAGGTGTATTAAGTCATCAAATGAATATTAGAAAATGGAATAGGTTTGTTTGTCATGTTTCAGCATCAACAATAAACGGAGGAAATAGATCAGGTGAGAAAGTGAGTATTGCAACTGCTGAGGAGTGTTTAGATAGAGGTGCTATTGGAGTTTCTGGACAAATAAATATAGGAGAGGATAGTGAGGCTGATATGATAATAGAAATCGGAGATTTGACTACAGATTCATGGGCTCTAAAAATACCAGTTCTTGGAATGATGTATCCTCGTGGACCAAATCTCATAATATCTGAAGATGATCAAACAAATGGAGTAGCTCACGCGGCTAGATTGGCATGGGAAATTGGATGTAATGTAGTTAAAGTGCCCTGGACAGGATCTGTAGAAAGCTTTCAAAAAGTTACTGAAGCGGTACCAATACCCGTTCTTATTGCTGGAGGTTCCAAAGGAGATACTTTTGTAGAACTGCTAAAGATTGTAGAACAATCTATTTTGGCTGGAGGCAGTGGAGTATGTATTGGAAGGCAAGTTTTTGGTAGTAAAAGGCCAGGATTGAATGTTAGAGCCCTTCGAGCAATAGTACATGAAGGAATGAGTGCAAAAGAAGCCATGGAACTTTTAGAGGAGTAGAAATGGAACTTTGGATAGATTGTTCAAATGGATGTTCTGAAGAATTATCTACTTCAGCAGATAGAATTTGGAAAGGAGATTTTCCTGATGTTGCAGATATATTGTTAGAAGATAAAAAAAGTCAAGAAGAGGCTTTGTCAATGATTGGTTTGGTTCCTTGGATATTAGTTAGATGTACGAAATGGACAATGATTCCTTTAGAAAATTTAATTTCAAAGTCGTTGGGGACAGGTACAAAAATAGCGGTTTTTATAAATAATAAGATTGAAATTACTGGTGCGATTTTCGCTCTTGAGCACGGCGTAGATGCGTTATTAATACCCAATGATAGAGAAATATGGAATGAAGCCTTAAAGCTAAAGGAGCAAAAAATAGTAAACATTCCAATAAAGGATAGTAAAAATAAAAAAATGAGCGTTGCTGAAATAATATCTGTTGAATCTGGTGGTTTTGGTGAAAGAGTTTGCATAGATTTAATTGAAAGATTAGAACCAGGAGAGGGTGCTTTGGTTGGTTCAGCGTCTAATGCATTAAGCCTTATACATGGCGAAACAATGGATTCTGAATTTGTCCCTTCCAGACCATTTAGGATAAATGTAGGCGCCATACACTCTTATATTTTGATGAAAGATGATAAGACAAAATATCTTAGTGAATTGATTTCAGGAGACCAGATAAAAATTATCAATCAATATGGTAAAGAAAGATTTGCAGTAATAGGTAGAATAAAAATTGAGAGAAGGCCATTTTTAAAAATTACATACGTTAACGAAGAAGTAAAGGGACATATAATTATTCAACACGCAGAAACTGTACGGTTGATAGATGATTCAGGAATGGCTATATCTGTAACCAATATAAAAATTGGCGATAAGATTATTATAATGCAAGACTCAAAGATGCGGCATATTGGAAATCCCATTGAAGGAGGAGTTAGAGAAATATGAAGGTCTTGGGAAAAGGAGAGGCTAGAGGCGGAGTTTCTATTTTACATGCTCTTGGAACAGGAAAGGGTTGTTCGATTGGAGTGAATTTACTAACAAGAGTAGAATTGATAGATAAAAAATATGAAAATTCGCAAGATGAACATAATCTATTGAAGTCCGTCATAGAATGTTGGAAAGAAGCAGGATTTCCTGTACCCAAAGAGTATGGATGGAAGATTATGAGTGAGATTCCAATAGGGCAGGGACTAAAATCTAGTTCAGCGCTTGCATGTGCTGCAATAAAATCTCTCGATTCTGCATCTTGGACTAAACTGAATAATTATGAAATTATTGATTTAGCAGTAAAGGCACAAAAAAAATCGGGATGTACAATTACGGGCAGTATAGATGACTCATGGAGTTCTATAACAGAAGGTTGGAAATTAATTGATTCAACTAAAATGGCTTCCGAATCAATAATATCTGAAGGCCATATAGAAGAGTCTTTATCTGTTTTAATTGGTACAAGAGAGAGTAGAATATCTAAGATAAATATTCATTCTTTTGATGGTTATCAAACCCTATTCAGTAGAGCATTACAACTAATTGAAAAAGGAGATGTTTTGGAAGCAATGACGGCTAACGGCATAGGAGTTGCTGCAGCAAATGATGATGATGAGGCAATAAAAATATGTAATTTAGCAATAGCAAATGGCGCCATAGCTGCAGGAATCTCAGGATCTGGACCTGCCATCAGCATTATTTGCTATGAAAACGAAATAGAGATTATGTCTGAAATAATTAATAGATTTGAGATGGGTTTGATAAGGACCACTTTTCATAATGAAATAAAAGGAGAGTAGAGTAATGGGCATGGGACTTGGAGAAAGGCTGCGAATTACTTTATTTGGAGAAAGTCATGGTAAATGCGTAGGAGCACTCATAGAAGGTGTGCCTCCTGGAACGGAAATAGATAATCAAAAGTTGGCAGAGGATATTGAAAGACGTAGACCTGGCCGGAAAGGACTATCCACTAGAAAGGAATTAGATAAATGTGAAATTTTATCTGGAGTACATGAAGGAAAGGCGACTGGATGGCCGATATTATTACTTACAATGAATTCAGATGTAAAATCTTCTGATTATTCATTTTTACCTGATCAACCAAGGCCTGGGCATGCAGATATGGTAGAATATGTACGTTCGAGTGGCGTAAACGATCCAAGAGGAGGTGGTTCTCAGTCGGCACGTCTAACATTTGGAATTGTTGCTGCAGGAAGTCAGGTCAGAAGTATGTTAGAAAAGATAGGTTGGAAATGTACTGCACATTTACTAAAAGTCGGAAATATTTCTGCTAAGCAGCTATTTGAATTGGATAGAGAGAGTAAACTAAACCAAGATAGTAATATGGGGAGATTAAATTGTAGAGATGCTGAAGCGGCAGAAACTATGTCAAATTATTTAGAAGAAATAAGAATGAGTAAAGATACAATTGGTTCTGTTGTTGAATTATTAATAGAAGGTTTACCTATTGGAGTGGGAGAGCCTTGGTTCGATGGTTTAGAACCATCATTGGCCCGAGGTTTGATGGCAATTCCTGGGGCTCGTGCAGTAGAATTTTCACATGGTACAAATTCTTCATTAATGCGCGGTTCGGAGCATAATGATGTATGGTTAGCAGGAAAAAAAAGTCCTTTCCTAAAAGGATCAGAAGAAGGGTTTGCTGATGGTGCTTTAGGGGGCCGTTCAACAGGAGCACCTATGAATGTAAAGATTCATTTCAAACCACCTAGTAGCATACCCCGAGAACAATTTACATTGCACCTACCGAGTAATGAAGTTAGATCATTAAAGGTTGGTGGAAGGCATGATCCAGTCTTGGGCCCTAGAGCAGTCCCCGTAGTAGAGGCAGTTGCAATGCTAGTATTAGCTGATTTAGGCATTATTGGTGAATATATTAAATAATATTAATTTGGTTTTTTATCTCTGAATTGTTGTATCCTAAGTGGTAAATTAACAGCAAAGGCGCCTGCTATAATCATAAAAATTACCATCGTACCTAAAGCAACCCCATATACGCTAGTAAGTTCTACACTCTCCCTTAATCTACTTGCTGAAACTGGATCTATTATGCCAATTATTGCAGGAATTATACGATTAATGAATAAAGTTACTAGAGCAACAATTCCTGCTATAGAAGGAGCAATCATCAGAGATTTGTGATAGCGAGATGTAATTTTCTGTATACCCATTACATACACTTCCCCAGTTCTTATCGAGGTATCTAACATTGAGAATCTAATGATGCCACTAGAAAGTTCGATGAACATAACCAAAAATACCGCATAAAGAACTAGAAGGAATTTTTGTGCAATTTCTCCCTCTGGAAGAAAATTTAGACCGAATTCTACTTTACTCCCAGCAAATCTTATTGTTACGATAATTAACATAAAATAAGAAACTAGTAAAGCTCTTTGATCTCGCTGGAAAACACCATACATTCCACCTATGAGGCCGATTCCTATTATTATAAAGTGCAATAATCCACCAAAAAATCCTAAACCAATCATATTAGAAACTGTAAACCATGCTGTCCCAGTTACTGGTGTAATCATGAAAGTCAGGAAACACAATAGAACCAAAGTAATTGATGAAGCCAATTGTAATGAAGAGACCATCCTATCTGGGGGGAGAAATTTCATTGAACTGATTACTGGACCTCCGAAAATTGACTCAACCCAACCTGGGACATGGACCTCGGGTATCGCATCAATCGGAATTTCCGTATTTTGCTTTTGTCTTCCAGCAGCAGCCTTTCTACTTGGAGCAGAAGATCGTAAAGTAGTACTGTCATACAAATGTGCAGTGTCACTATCCTGAGGTTTTGTCTTTTCAGCCATAAAAATACCTCAAAATCCTCTAGCCCCAGTTAGAGCAGTATTAAGCATCATATCTGGCTCCCAATCCATGACATAGGCACCCAAACCTCTTAATTCTGCCATTAAAATGTCCCTCTCAGTCTTAAGAACTTCATATCCGGTTCTGTCCAACCTCCTAGCATCGAACTCAAATTCAAGACTACTAGGAGATAGTATGGTAACTTCAAAATTTCTTGATCTCAAATCTCTAACAGCGTCAACTATTGTAGGATCTTCTTCAAGAGGAGATAATAATATTACTGGGCTACCTCTGTTAATATGAGGCATTATTCTGTTAGTTACAATTTTCAAAGGAGTATTTCCTTTTGCCATTGATCCAGCTAATTTAGTCAGCAATACATATAGTTGCTTTTTACCAGTGTCTCTATCCACGGAAGTTATTTCATCCCCATATAATACTAGACCTACGGAATCTCTTCTCGATAAGAAATACTGTGAAAGACTAGCTGCTGCTCTTGTACTATATACCAAAGAATTTCTACTAACTGGACCTGTCTCGCTTATCTTTCTGCTATCAAGAATTATAATAATATCGCTAACTGCGTCCTTTTCAAATTCATTGACCATCATCTTTCCATCTTGTCTTGCAGTAGCCTTCCAATTTACTTTCTTCATAGGATCTCCGGGAATATATTCCCTTAGATTATAGAAATTTGAACCTTCTCCAGGATTTCTAATATTTACAGCACCAGTAAAAATCTTGGGAACTCTGCTCTTAATCATTGCATCTTTAATATCTTCCATTTTAGGAAAAACGAGAAAATCTTCATATAGATGTATTTCCTTTTCATTATGGAATAGCCCAAAAGCATCTTGTACTCTTACACATACAGGCCCAATAGTATAGAATCCCCTTAATGGAGTTTCAATTGTGTATGATATTTCAGTTTCTCTTTGTGGTCCCAATTCCATCAAAACATAATTGGCCCCTTTCTTGATCCTCATAACTTCGGGAACACGATCTCTAACTTCTAATACCTTAGAAGTATTAGATCTATTTTGGAGCCTTAGAGAAACATCAATTTCACCGTCTTCAAAAATTCTTGAAGAAGAAACTTTACGCATCGCTAAAATATTTTGAAGTTCTACACCTTCATCGTTCTGGGTATCATCTATCCTTCTACCGGAAGACGATACGTCTGCATGGCTAGTGCGGAATGCAGCCCAAGTCAAAAAAGATAGTAAAACTACAGCAACAGTGACTAATTGTTGATTACGTAGAACTAATCCCAGGAGATAGAGGGCTACCGCTAAAGATGCGAACATCGCAGATTTTCTACTCCATGCCATAATCCCAAAAACTCCGTCAGACTAATTAAACAGTTGGAACTGGAACGGTTCTCAAAATTTCCTTGATTATATCTTCAGTATTTACTCCCTTAATCTGATGCTCAGGTTTGAGAATTAAACGGTGAGCTATTGCTAAGTTTGCTATTGATTTTACGTCATCTGGTGTAACGAAATCTCGACCACGCATTGCTGCGGCTGCACGACTAGTTTTCAATAGGGCTTGAGAACCACGAGGAGATGAGCCGACTAAAACTTGGTTGTGTTCACGAGTTTGTGTAACAATTTCTACCATATACATCCTAACTGCAGGGTCAACATACACATCTTCTATGGCTTGTTGCATTGCGACAACACGGGCAGGATCGGTAATAGTTTCAACTTCAACTGCATCTTTCTTTCTAGCGATACGTCGGGCAAGAATTTCATCTTCATCAGAACGGCTAGGATAGCCTACACTCATTTTGAACATGAATCTATCAAGCTGCGCTTCTGGTAGTGGGTAAGTACCCTCTTGTTCAACTGGATTTTGAGTTGCCATAGTTAAGAATGGAGCCGGTAATTTATGAGTAACTGTGCCTATGGTAACCTGTTTCTCTTGCATAGCCTCCAATAGAGCTGCTTGAGTTTTTGGAGGGGCTCGATTAATCTCATCGGACAAAAGAAGATTGCAGAATATAGGACCTGGTTTGAATGTAAATTCACCTTTTTTAGCATCATAAATATTTGTTCCAGTAATATCCGCAGGTAGCAAATCAGGAGTAAATTGTACTCTCTTGAAATCACAACCTAACGCATCTGCGAAAGTGTTTGTCATCAATGTCTTGGCCAGACCAGGATAATCTTCGAAAAGAAGATTACCATTAGAAAGAATATTTACTAATACGTTATCAATTACGTGCGCCTTACCAATAATTACTTTCTGAACTTCTGTGCCAATTGCTTGCGCGATTGCTCCAACTGCAGTTAATTTTTCGTTTGTTTTAGATGTGCCGCGGGCTTCCGCTGCTTTTTTCGCATAAGTTGCATCTGTGGCATTTGAGGGCGGTGCTGGTGGTGCATCTACTGGTGGTGTTGCATTCATATTTATTTCTCCATTTGATTAGTTTTTTTTACCCCAACGACGAATTGCCTGCATCAACTGGCGTAACTCCTTGGACGTGTATGTACGGCTTTGGCTATAAGCCAATTCCACAAGACGTGGGTCTCCAATCATTGACTGGACTTCCGCCGGAGGTTTTGTTGCCATTTGATCACGAGATAAATCGTGATGGACTCGGATTTTTGTGAATAGGGCCTGTTGGACACGGGTCCTGTATGTTTTGGGATCTAATTTACCAGGCCTTTCAGAGAATCTAGTTAAATCAAAGACATGTCTCCAATTTTCTTTTTGTGGTACAACCATCATAGCCACTAACAATAATAAACCTACATTGAGAACTACTAACCACTTCAAAAAGGTATTAGAGGTTAACAAAACAATTGTCCCCATTGTCTCTACAAAAGGAGCAGAAATAACGCCTGTAATGTGACGACTTTCATCAAATACTATCTGAAAATTAGATTTGTCTCCAGCGAAATCTCCATTCTTAATTTTAGCAGACAATTCAGAATTATCAAATTCCATCATATCATGTATTAATGCATTAAAATAATTATTATTTCCCAACCAATCACTATTACTATTGATTTCCTGATTCCAACAGTTTTCAACAATACACGATTCCCTCAATCCTGTTTTCTTTGCTTCATCCAAGGTCCACAGACGATTAGAGAATGCTTCTTCATCCGCAACGAAAGTTATGCTACCAGAAACAGAAAGTTCCCCTACGCCTCCTGAAAGCGTACTTCCACTTCCTCCACTACTTAATTGGTCAAGTACTGAAATATTATGATAGTCAAATCTCATTATTAATTTTAGATCTCCGGGTGCAGGATTGAGAGGATCTCCAGGGTCGCCATTTCCTTGCGTATCGATGAATGCCGATGTCGATGCTGCACCAAGTGTCATTATTTCTCTGTGATTTGGATCGGTGGTATCTTTAGTAGATGGTTCAAATTTAAGTCCAGTAGGAGCCCTAAGCATTACGGGAATACGGCAGTCAATTGGATTATTAGTACTTAGACTAAATGCGGAACAACCTTGTCTTAAAGCAGCCGTAGACATACTCTCGACGTCTTGACCAACAGAAGCTACAGTCCATACATTCCTCCATGTCACAATTTCACCACCATTAGCATCCCTCTTTACTTGTCCAGATTCATCGAATTCAACCCAGTGTTGATTTTCATCAAGAAGCCCTCCCACAAATTTATCTTTATCTTCATCATATTTGTAGTCAAAATAAGTTACTCCAAATTTCTTAGATAGTAAATTTGCATTGGAATTATCGGATGCGACTATTACTTTGCCACCTTTTTCTGTAACAAACTTGTATATCTCCTCTGCTTCTGTTTCATCGATTGGTTTTTCTGGCCCAATAATCAACAACATAGTTCTATGAGGATCTTTCCAATCATTTACAAGCATTGGAGTTGACATGGTGTTTGCGATAAAATAATGTTCTTCATCATCAAGATTATTGCGCATATCAGTTAATTGAGCCAATTGATAAATTTCGCTATCCCCAGTTTCATAGGCAGAATATGCTGTCTCTTTTCCTGCAACAAATAACATTGGCAAGATTAACAGTAAAACTACTGTAATTGTAAGTGAACTTACGACAATTGTTGAGAATCTTTCTTCATCTGTTTTCTCTCTAGCCATCTTAACCAACTCTAATTAAAATAAGCAGGTAGTACCTACAATGCTTCGCGACAATAGAATGACAAATATATGTTATTGCCCAAAGTTTCTTAATAAAATTTAATTTACTTACTTAAGTTTATTTTTTACATCTTTGTAATATAATCTTTTTTTATTCTTTTTAGAATTTATTGAGTTTGATTTCTTCTAGTAAAAACAAGTGCAGATAAAACACAGGAAATTATAGAAATTAGTCCCAGTGAAGGCAGACTTGAGCCAACAACTTCAGTAGTAGTTGTAGTATCGTCCACAGGACTGATGGAATTGTCAACATTCGACAAGGTAGGATCTACTGTAATCTGAACTTCTTTACTGGAAAGAGAGGAAGAAGAGCCTGTGTTCATAGCACCATTAGAAGCAATTGAAACTTCTACTTTACAAGTCCTCCTTGGATGACTTTCGGAGGCAGTTAATTCTAAATCTGCTTGAACTGATTGGCCAGGGTTAAGGTTTTTAGTCAAAAGTGAATCTAGCCCATTGTTAGGAGTTAAGAGTGGACAGTTATCAGAAATATCTACTTCACCGACTCTGTCTTCGATGTTTCCTTCATTAGTTACTGATACCCTCAAAGGAGTAGCAGTGCCTGCATTCATAGGTCCAACTGGGTCAGATATTTCCAAACCTAGGCTATAGACTGTAGGGATGATTAATTTTCCTTCTGCATCTTTAGATGAGGGATTTAATTGTGGGGTTCCCTGTAATGAAACTACTTTGGCAGTTATTAGAAAATCTTCTTGTGTCTTTGCAGCAAAATCAATAACATCGATCTTCGATACTTCAAGACTAAATGATTCATTAGAATTAGCATTAACCGTGGCATCTGAAGGGCCAGAGTAGGTTCCTTGGAAAGGCCCTTCAAATTCAAACTCTAAATCCATAGAAAGAGGTCCATTATTAGATATAAAAAAAGTAATCGTTGCTTTTCCTTCCTCAGAAATATCAAATGGGTTACTTGAATCATCATTTTCAAAATCTATTTCTATATCCCAAGGATAAATATCTCCTTGAGATTGAACAGAAGGTAATGTATTTAGAACAAATAAAATTAATATTGTCCAAGTAGAAATTTTGATTGCTGCTGTCATATCACATCTCCAGTAAACCCTTGCTTGCACGTCTAGATAAAACTTTGACCATTTTTCTCCTGTAAGAGGGTTGGAACCATGTGTTTAGAACAGGTTTGACAGATTTTCTTATTGATTCGGCTAGCTCCTCGACGCTGTTTTCTCCAGACCATGTGTCCAATATCCTCTGAGATTCTTCAGCATGAAAACGTGGTATTGGCTCTATTCCTGTTGTTGCAACGCGGATATCAGAAGGGCCTGTAATTCCTTTTTTCCATGAAACTGCCACCCCTGCCTCTGGAAAGTCCCATGAATCACGTTGAGTAAGTTTTTGATAGTCCCCTTCCCACTCAGATATATCACTTGGGAGGGTGATATGAGTTACTAGTTCATCTTCTAGTAATATATTTTTTGTAATACCATCTAATTTGAAAAAATCATGCATTGGGAATGAACGTTTGCCTTCTGGGGATGCCAGGTGAATAGTCGTACCCAAGCACATCAATACTGGTGCTAAATCTGCTTGATAAGTTGCCACACAAAGAGTATTTTGATTTGGGATTACCCTACAATCAGCACCAGTTCCACAATCACATTTATGGCAATAGTCAATTGACTCCCTCCATTCTTCTGATTGGTTAAACCAAAAGCATCGAGTATCTAAGCATATATTCCCTCCTAAAGTAGCGGAACGTCTAATCATTACACTAGCAACTAAACTTGCAGATTTAGCGATTAAAGGATGTATTTCTGATGACTTTGATAAGTCATAGAGTCTTGCCATTGCACCAATATGATTTTTTGAAATTTTATGTAAAATTTTGATTTTTGATAATGAAATAACATGTGGTTTTGTATTTATATGCCACTTGTAATTAGGAAGTAAGTCGGTACCTCCTGCGATCCAGTCATAATCTAAGTTTTCGGCTTTGAGTGTCTCTACGATTTTGAAGGCTTCATCTAGAGAAGACGGCGTATGTAATTTAAACGGAGGCATTTTCAAGATAAGTCACCTCTTTTTCTTCTTTCTACATGTTTCCATGCACTTCCTGCTAATCGAGGATTAGTGAGATATTCTTCATCGGGTATAACACGTACTTCCCATCTAGAATCTTGTTCATCTCCTGGTAATTCTGGATTCATCCCAAACAAGGCACCATTATGATATGGAGTTTTTTCTTCAGATAGAATTCTATCCATATCTCTTTTGGAATGTTCGGAGGCTCTATTCAAAAGTGTAGATTGCAAATCAGAATATTTAAGAGAAGGATTAGGTAAATTAAGTGGACTATTTATTTTTAATTTTTTACATTTCTTCTCTATTTCTTTGTACAATCTATCTCCAGTTATTGGCAATTCACTTATCCTTATTCCAGAGGCATCATAAACAGCATTACAAACTGCTGGAAGTATTGGTAATAGAGGTCCTTCTCCCGCTTCTTTAGCTCCGAAAGGTCCTTCTAAATCATTGGATTCTACTATTATGGGATTAACTTTTGGCATCTCATGGATACTTGGAATTTTATAATCTAGGAGATCAGGATTGAGAAGTTGGCCTCCACGACTGTATTTCATCTCTTCACTCAATACTTGCCCT
Source organism: Candidatus Thalassarchaeaceae archaeon (assembly GCA_943841885.1). GTDB lineage: Archaea > Thermoplasmatota > Poseidoniia > Poseidoniales > Thalassarchaeaceae > MGIIb-O3. The sequence goes on from CALSZZ010000001.1 coordinate 253,474, forward strand.
AATCCCATATGGCAAGAGCCGATTATCTGGCCCTTGACGGAAAGTGGATTTAATGCCTTACCACAATCGTGGGCAGCCCAAACTTCGAGTACTTTGGTTTGTCCTGTTTCCATATCTACTTTCACTTCAGCTGCATAAGCAGAGAATGAATAGGCAGGAGCAAGTCCTGCCGCAGCACCTTTGTGAGCTCTACCCATAGGGGGCGTGCGATATGAACCGGAAGAAGTAAGGGCACCTCTATCCTCTTGTGCTTTATGTAACGCCTCGAGATATGATACTCCTATTGCAGGGTCTTTTTTGGCAAAAATCCTTCTATCTCCGATAATTAGTTTTCCTATTTCAGTATTTGTTATTTTAGATGCGGCTGCTAAAAGATCTTTTCTTATTTCCATTGCAGCAGATATTGCAGCATTAGCATTCATGAATGTAACTCTTGAAGAATAAGATCCCAAATCTACGGGAGATGTATCTGTTTCCCTACTTCTGACACGTATCATGTCTAATGGCAGTCCTAGAACTTCTGCAACAGACTGTGCAACTACCGTATCTGAACCTTGGCCTATGTCTGCGGCTCCAGTATGAATAGTTACTCCTCCATCCATATCAATTTTCAAATGGACAGTAGCATGAGGGAATTTATTGGGATCCCAATGTATTGGTAGGCCGCTGCCAGAAATGAAAAAACCACAGCCGATTCCAATGCCATGACCCAGAGGTAATTTACGAAATTTTTTATCCCAATCTGATGCTATTTTAACACGCTCTAAACATTCTCTCATACCAATACTAGTTATCCTAAAACCTGTTATACTTGCAGAATAGGGTGGTAAAAGGTTTGCAAGACGAAGTGTAATTGGATCTACAGAAAGTTGCTCGGCGATATCATCTAAACCTACCTCAACAGCACATCTAGAATTAACTGCTCCATGGCCCCTCATGGCACCACTTGCTGGTTTATTTGTCCAAACTCTAGCTCCTGTATAATGGAAAGCGCCTAATTCGTATGGGGCAGTATGTAAAACTCCATTATAGTATGTAGTTACATGGCCAAATGATGCAAACGCACCTCCGTCAATTAGAGCATCTGTTTGGACTCCACATATACGACCGTCAGAATCTGCATGGATATCCATTTCAATTCTAGATGGATGTCGCCCTCTATTGACCCAAAATACTTCTTCTCTGTCAAATGTTATCCTAACAGGTCTACCAGACTTCCTAGCCAAAATAGCGGCGCACATTTCATGAGGAAATGGATCAGATTTACCTCCAAAACCCCCTCCTACGAATGTTCGATATACATTAATTTGATGCATAGGGATTTGTAATACATCTGCTAAAGCTCGATGAACATAATGTGGTACCTGTTGAGGAGTATAAAGAGTCAGCCTACCTGAAGGATCCCAATCAGCAACTACCGCATGAGGTTCGGTGAAGCCATGATTAACACCAGCAAATATCCAATTTGATTTGTGATTAGCAACAGAATTAGGAATCATTTGACTTATATTACCAAACTCTTGGAAAACTCGTTTTTGAACATTTGATTCTCCAATATGGTATTCGCCCCTATCATGAATTGGATTTTTAGAATTGTTCAATCCTTTACGCATATCATGAATACTTTCCAATATCTCGTATTCTACTTCAATTAATCTTACTGCTTCTAAAGCAATACTTTCGTCAACTGCTGCTACACAAGCCACTAAATCTCCTTTGTGACGAACTTTTTCTATTGCCATTGCATGTTCATCTTTAGTTACCGGCAATACTCCAAAGGAATTTTCTGCATCGGATCCAGTTGCTATTGCAATAACTCCTTCTAATTCCATTGCTTTAGTTATATCTATAGAAAGAACACGGGCATAATGATGTGGCGAACGTACAATTTTCCCAATTAATTCATTATTTAATCTTATATCATCTCCGTAATTAGCCTTACCAGTCACTTTCCATTTACTATCTATTAATGCAGTAGACTTACCAATGGATGATCCACTAATTAGTTTATCATGCCTATGACCCCCTCTAGGCTGGAGTTTGTTCCCTCCTTGACTTTCTGGTATTAGTTCTATATCCCTTAATTTACTAAATTGATTTTTACCTCCTGAACCTGGCCTAGAAAATGGTAACTTACCCGGTTGTTGCCTGTAACCTACCATTTCATCTTCATTAGACATAATAATACCTTCAAGTTATTTAAAGCCCGGATGAGGGTCGCTCTGCGGAGCCGTTGAGTCTTTAATTTTCATATTATTAACCATTATTTCAGATGCAGCCTTAACTGAATCGACTATTTGTTGATAACCAGTACATCTGCACAAATTTCCTTCAATAGCAGTTTTTATCTGAGATTCATTTGGCTTTGGATTCTCATCAAGTAATGCAGATATTACTACCAAAAAACCAGGTGTACAAAAACCACATTGGCTCCCACCATATTCGGCGAAGGTTTCCTGTATCGGATGAAGATGATGTCCTATTGACAACCCTTCAACTGTAGTAATTTCACAACCTTCAACTTCTTTTGCTAGCGTCAAACATGATAATTTTGGAATACCATCTACTAGAACTGTACAACAACCACAAGTCCCTAAATCACAACCCCTCTTTGTACCAAGACTCCCTCCTTTATTCCTTAGAATATCTAATAAAATAGAGTTACTTTCAATGGTAGTAGAAAAATCAACATCATTAATTGTTGAAGTCCAAGTTACTTCATCAGAAGCAGGGACCATCGGAAGCCGGAATCGGGTCATAAGTGTTAATTCCCATCCGCCATAGTTCTTTGAGTATTCGGATTTAAATTATCTTTTTGTAAGTTTAAATCTTCAGTTGCTTTACGTAAAATTATTAATTCTGCTCTTTGAATATGTTCACCAAGGGTACTCCTAGCCATTCCAAGTTCATCAGCTAACTTCTTCAAAGTCGTTTTTGAATCTAAATTATAATATCCTCTGTAGGCTGCATAAGATAAGGTTTCTTTTTGTCTAGTCGTCAAATCATCCGTCCATCCATTATCAAAATTCCCCTTAACTGATTGGACACTTATTTTATCAGGAGGTAATATTTTTCTGATTAATGCTACAAAATTTCTTACCGATTCTGAAATGCCTGAGATTCTTAATTCCATACCTGATTGTGAACATAGTTTGTATGGAGTCTGTAAATGAATATTGGACATCTCAACGCCTAAAATTGCTAATGGATGTGTACACAGTAAGCTAACTAAAATACCATCATCATCTTCTTTATATTTATTGATTATTTGGAAATATGATAAATTAGAAATATCTTCAATTTTAGTATTTTCACATAATTTTATTTCGGCTAATTGAGTTATTCCACTTTTAGATATTGAAAGATGGCCAAGTATTTCAATACTCTCGACCAAATCTAGAATTTGAGATATTTCATCTGAACCACGCAGTGAATTGATGTTCCACCTTATGGCGACCTTGCGCATATTTATCGCAAACAAGGAACATGTATTGAATCCTACGGAAATTATGACCAATATGATTCGCGGATGGCTTGATTGGTTTCCATACATAGAACTACGTCTGATGGCCTGTTGGGAATTTCACTGGTACCATTTAGATGTTCAATGATAGGGAGTACATTACTTTCATTGACAACGCCCCAGCCAACTTGAGTACATGGGGCCACCGGAGAAATTGGTGTGGTCCCAGATAAGGGATCCCATGTTGAAAATGAGGGGTACCATGCAGAGGCATTAAGGGCATTCCTTAAATCATCATTTGATAATTTAACTTCTGTACCATTAATAATAAATTTACTTCTATTTTCTGGATTTGCTCCAGATGAAAAATCACCAAATTCATCTCTTAAACTTACTATAACTTTGGAGAGTAATCCAGCAGTCCTTGGGGTAGCAAATGAAGTACCTGAAGTCTCATGATAACCATCGATATCATCATGATTAGGTAATATCTGAGTCCAATCTGCTGCTATATCTGGATACGAACCACTCATAGTTTCTTTCTGATCATCACCCTCCTCGGCGTAACCAGAGATACCGATGCTCCATGGAGGTCCAGCAGTAGAATCTTGTACTGCAGGAGACGGTGAGTTGTCAGCAGCTCCTGTATGAATTTTGCCCTTTTCGACAACTGCTATTTTGGTAGCATCTTCAATACCAGGGACCGGGATTGATCCAATGGGGCCGAAACTAGTTGTAATTATATCAACAAGTGGTTGGTTTGTAGCTGCAAGTACAGCGGCGTCACTAAAACCTTCTACAAAAAATATTACTGCATCTGGATTGGCATTCAAAACTGCCCCTGTAACTGCAGAACCATGGCCATCTTGGGGGTCATCGAGTATAGGAATATCCGTATCATCATCGGGAGAAGTCCCGATTATCTTTGTACCCTTGAACCACACAATATCCATGGAGGTTATGGTATCCCAACATGATTCTTTATCAGAATTATATCTTTCTTCCCAAGAACCATTAGTAGTAATTTTACATATTTTATTTACTCCCAGACCATCTAAAAGCCATTGAGGATACTCATCCTCCATGATAAAATGATTATGATAGACATTTATGCCGGTATCTATTGGTGCGACTACACTGAAAGCGCCAAATGAATTTGATTCTACATCTTCACCTTTGATTATTGTATCATTATCTAGACAGCCGCCAAAAGGTACAAGAATAAGTATAGTTAAAATATAAAATGGAAAAATTCGTACCATTTATTATTCCCCCTTGTTAGATATTGAGTCTTTATCGGCATCTAAAGAAATTATTTCAGCGCATATGGAAACTGCTATTTCTTCAGGAGAATGTGCCCCTATTTCTAGACCTATGGGGCACCTGGTGGATTCTAGTATTGATTTAGAGATATTTTCTTCTAATACAGCTTTTTTGAACGCTGACCATTTAGTTTTTGACCCTATACAACCAATTCTTGGCCTTTCTTGGTTTTTTATCTTAGATAAAATTCCTATTAAAATTTCTTGATCGATACTCCAATCGTGCCCCAAAATCAAGATGTCAGAGAATCTCGAGAGAGAATCATGATCTTCTAAATCCAAGAAATTCGAAACTGATGAGGAATGTAATTCTTTGGCGAGAGGAAACCTGTCTTTGTTTGAAAAATCTTCTCTGACATCAAAAACACTGTATGACCATGATATAGAATCGCAAACTAATGATACCGATTTCCCGACATGCCCCCCTCCGATAATTAGAATATGAGGGGTTGTATTTACTACTTCTAGAGAGACTGTCAACTGGCCACCACATAGGCTGTCCAAAGCTGTTACTTCTTTTCCTTTTCCGTCCTTGTAGAGTATGAAATTCTCTATTCTCCCTCCTTGGGTAGCCATAATATATGGTTTTTCAATTAAATCATAAAGGGCTTTCTCAATTTTTAATTCCAACCCTGCTCCACCTATTGTACCAAATTTTTCACCACCTTTTACCATGGCTAGTTTGGCACCTGGTTTGCCAGGAACACTGCCATTTGAATTTATAACAGTAGCTATAGCGACATCATGCCCTGCCTCTAACTTTTCCAATACCCAAGAAAGAACGGCACGAGTCATGAATGCCCTAAGAGATTCCTATATTTGTGATTAATCTATGAATTGCCCTAAAGAGCAATTGGATTATACAATTAAAGTAAATATTAGTATTATCTCATCGATAAACATTACTTTCAAAAGAAGAAATAAATTTAGTTAGTGTTGAGATATCTTCTTGTGTATCGACATTGAGATGTAAGTATTTATCCATAACTTCGAATCTATTTGGTTCTATAATTTCACGCAAAGGAGTTTTTGGGTTTTGGCTAAGTATTCTTTTTACATCTAATTCTGATAATAATAAGGGATGCCCGCCTTTACCATCTTTCTCAGGGCATGAAGTTTGAGTCATGGAAAGAATTTTTGAAAGTGTAGAAGATGAAAAACCTGGCCTATCTACTGGGACAACTAAGGCTTTAAAATTCTTAGAATAGTTCGCTAAAATGAATTTTAATCCGACCTGTAGGGATCCAGTTCTACCTTCCTCAGGCACACGATTAGTTATGGTTTCCGCACCTGTCACTGAGCATTTGATATCTAAAAATAGTTCTTCTCTTGTAACGATAATTATTGTTAAATTATGTTCTTTTAACCTATTAACAGTAAAATCAATTAAAGAAGTATTACCAATATTTAACAGAGCCTTTGGTTGGCCAAGTCTTTTACTACTTCCCGCGGCTAAAATTACAGAAAAAACTGGTTCATTATTCCTAATGGCCATATAAATCACAAAATATATTTAATCTAACTAAATAATAAGGCCATATAAGTAAGATATCCTAGCACCATACTAAGGCCAACCCCTCTGCCAATTTCTCTATTATCAAGTAGCATTCCACATACTAATCCCGAAGAAAGTAATAATAACCAAATATCTCTTTCGGCAAAATTTGAAGATATTGATATACCTCCGCCAACTATCGAAGCGATTCCCAAAATTCCTAAAATATTCATAACATTGGAACCTAAAACATTTCCAAGGGCAACTCCCCCGTGCCCCCTTAAAGCAGAAATAACTGTGACGGCGAATTCAGGAAGTGAGGTGCCTAGTGCCACTATAGTCAAACCAATGACTGACTGAGAAATTCCATATTTATCCATTACCCCGATTACGCCAGTCATAAGTAAATCTGCACCTATCCATACCAATACCCCTCCACCAATCAATACTAATACTGCGAAATATAAATTATTAGAAATCATTGAGTTTTCATTTTCTGGAGGAACATTATGGTTTTTTGCATGATTGTATGAATAGGCATAAAAGGCGACCAGCAGAAAAATCATAAAAACACCAAGAAGCTGAGATATTGAGCCAAATAATGTAGCTCCAACCAAAATTAATGTTGCCATTAAAACGGCTATTGCATCTCTCCTTATTCCTCTTCCAGGATATTCAGAAGCCCCTAATAATGCTGCAGAACCCAATACTAGCATTACATTTGAAATATTAGAGCCAATAATTCCTCCAATGGCGATATCATCGCCTCCTTCTGTATCTAGTGCCTCTAAAACAACAGCCAATTCTGGCAATGAAGTCCCCAAAGCAACAATCGTAAATCCTACTAATAGAGGAGGTACTCTAAATTTACTTGCTAATGCCACTGCCCCTTGAACGAAACCTTCTGCACCCAGAATTAAAAGGATGAATCCCAAAATGACTAAAATCTCATCCATGATAGGACTTACGCGTGAAGGCATTACTCAAGACTATTTGGTAATTACTGACTACATAACCTCTCAATATGTCTCACAACTAGATCCGAAGTGGGAATGGTGTAATCTTCCAATGGAGGAGAAAAGGGAACGGGAGTATCTAGCGCTCCGATTACCACAGGAGGAGATTCTAAATTCCAAAATGCTTCTTCCATTATTCTACTAGATATTGTATGCCCTAATCCTCCTGTCCACTGGGATTCTTGTAATATTAATAGTCTAGAAGTTCTATTCACCGATTTGATACATGTTTCGGCATCAAAGGGAAGTAAAGTTCGTAAATCTATTATTTCAGCCTCAAGACCATTTTTTACAACTTTTTTAGCTGCATTTAGTGCGACATGGACCATCGCCCCCCAAGTTACAATTGTTACGTCCTTTCCACCCCTGATAACTCTGGCCTTACCAATCGAATTTTTACCTTCTGAAATCCTTTTATGAACAGATTTAATATCTACTAATTGATTTATATTATCGCCCCACCCAGTAGATCCCCCTCTAAGCCCATACAAGCCCAAATGCTCTAGAAATACTACTGGATCGGGTAAAGAGTGGCTTTCAATTAACAAATCATAAGCATCTTGAGGGTTGCTTGGGAAGACAATAATCAGACCGGGATCGTTAATGAACCAGGATTCTATAATATTTGCATGGAAAGGTCCACTACGGGTTTTTCCCCCAAGTGGTATCCTTACCGTAAGAGGTACATTGGCACCCCATCTCCATCTCAATTGTGCTGTATTATTTACTAATGCATTCATGGCTAATGCTGCGAAACCTCCGAATTGAATTTCTGCTACTGGACGTAAGCCACCTAGTGCAGCACCAGTGGCAGAATTGATTATTATAGATTCAGATAAAGGCATATCAAGTAGTTTGTCGGAGTGCCCCTTTGCCTTCAGTGATAAATTCATCCCAAACGCACCTGCAATTTCCATATCTTCTCCCATGAATACTATTTTATCTCCATATTCCTCAGCTAGTGCGACCATTGCGTTTTGTATTGCTCTACTAAAAGTCCATGAATTAGGAGCATCAGAGAACTCTAGAGCGTATTCGCCCGTTTTTAATGGTTGATTAGATATGACATTACTTGAAATGATTCTATCTATTTGTTGAGAATGGGTTGTTGCATCATGTAACGAAGTTATTCCTAGAGTTACACTATTTCCTTCTGGCCATGGCATTTTTTCCATTTCTCTTCTCGATGTATCGACGTATTTCTCCTCCTCATTTTGAATCTTTGAAATAGTTTTGTGACTTACTCCCAATTCAATTAATTTATCATTATGAACTGATAATGGATCTTTAGAAGACCAATAAGTCAAAAGTTCCCTAGATACATATCCTGGAGGATTTCCGGATACTGAACCTAGATATAGATCGTCATGGTGATGTGCATGTCCGCACCCCCTCATTGTCTCAACATGAATTAGTGTTGCACCGCCCCCTTCCAAAGAAAACTCCCTTGCTACAGCAGTAGAAGCGAAAAAAGCAGAAGGATCTGAGCCATCTATTGACCACGAAGGAATGCCCATTGCATGACCTTTATCACCATAGGTTTCTGCACCTGATTGTCCTACGGTAAATGTATCTAATGCTATTTGATTATTCTGAATCATGTAAGAAATCGGTAAGCCCCTTGCTCCTGCAAAATTCATCGCTTCCCAGAATTCTCCACTACTGCTACAACCCTCTCCCACAGGTGCTAAGTGGAAACGCTGAATGTTTAAACGTGAAGAAGCTAATGCTATTCCAGTTGTAGTAGCACTTGCTATGGGCAAAGGAGCCGTTGGAGGTAATATTCCTTTTTCCCAATTACCGATATGTAAATCACGTCCTCCGGCACCATATATTCCACCATCCATGTAAGATTCTGATTTACCCATTTGTGCTGCGAAAATCTCCGAAGGTGTTTGCCCCATTGCTAGAGCAAGACCAGTGTCTCTTATCATAGGAGCAATGATATCAGGTCCAATATTATCATTTTTATCTACAAATTCTATGCTTTTCAATGCAGAGGCACATCCAACAACTGCTTCTTGCCATGTAGAACGGAAGCCCTTTCCGGTGAAGCTATTTCCATCAGGACTAGAGATACCATTTGTATAAAGATCTTTTAGATGCTCGTCTAAGATACGTGTCCTAATCATCCATCTTTGCCAATCTAATCGTTGTTCTATTGTAACTGATTGGGCGTATGCAATCCTTCTTAAGCACAGTGAAATATCTACTAGAAATCTAGAAGTCCGCCTATTCAAATATAGATTTCCACTTCTGCGTGGTATTATCTCTAATTGACTTAACTTGGAAAGATTTGGAGAGAATAATCTCTCTTTCAAGGAAAGATCGATTTTTTCGATAAAGGATTTTGAAAAAAGATGAAAAGAAGAACCATTGAATTTTAAAGGTATATCTTGAGAATCCCATAATGATGAAATAAAATTTAGATGGCCATCATGTCTTTCTGCTACAAATCTCAGCAATTCATTCCTAACTTCTACTGATTTCAATGCCTTTGAGAAGATTAGTGGAGAAATAGGAGACCAATCTTTACCCCCAAAAAATGGGTAAATTGGTCTGTAATGGTTTATCGGATTCCTCAGTAATATGATTAGTTTCGATTTTCTTATCATTCCGACGTGATGCTTCGGTAATCAATTCCTCCAGAGGAACGTTAGAAGGCCTTTCCCAGATTTTAACAGTCCTGTTTCTACCTTGCCCAGAAACTGACCTATCAAGAGTTACTCTCGCCCTATTTTCACATTTTTCACACTGTCTATCTAATCGTGATGTATTATAATTACGAGTTTTCCATATCTGATGATGCCCACAATCGGGGCATCTCCAAACTCCGTGCCTTGCCACTGCCATAACTAGTCGGGAGAGGTGTTCATACAACAAATGTTCGGTATACTAAATTATAATATACCATATTTCTTATATTTTTTAATAAATAATAATTTAAAGATGTATTTTAGACAATATAAACCATAAATAAATGCGTTACTACGTTGATATATACCATAACTAATATTTTTTAACATTTGAATCTACAGTATCGGACCAATTTAAGATTCCACCTTTTAGGTTGAGAATGATATTTTTTCGTCCAGATTCAATTAAGAATCTTTGAACTACAGCAGATCTAACCCCTGAACGGCAATAGATGACTAAATCCCTATCAGAAGGTATTTCTTGAAGTCTATTTGGAATTTCTGTGTGATTTATTCTTAAATTGGTGTTATCTATTTGAGATATTAATTCTTCATTTTCCCTTCTAACATCTAATAAAAATGGCTTCCAACCATTGTTAATTCTATCTATGTAATCAATAGGATTTATTTCACCAGAGTTCAAAGAAGAATTACTTGTACAATATTCAGACTCTAAAGATAATTCAGATATTAAGTTCCTAGAAACATTAGCATCATATTTTAAGACTCTAGAAGACATAGAAAGAGCGTTGAATAAAAATAGTTTTCCAGATAATGGATCCCCAATGTCAAGAATCAGTTTTATTGCCTCTGATGCTTGAATAGAGCCTATTATACCGGGTAAAATTCCCAAAACACCTGCTTCTGCGCAGTTTGGAGCTAGTTCTAAAGGAGGAGGTTTTGGGAATAAATCTCTATAATTTAATCCTGGAGATACGTTAAATGTAGACACCTGTCCTTCAAATTGATGTATACTACCAAATATCCAGGCTTTATTTAAAATTTCACAAGCATCATTAATCAGATATCTAGTTTGGAAATTATCAGTTCCATCTATTATGATATCAAATTGTTTGATTAGATTTAATGCGTTATCAATATTTAGCCGTTTGTTGTAAATTTTAACCGAAATATCTGGATTTAAATCCAATAGTCTTCTCTTGGCAGAATCTACTTTTGACTCACCTAAGTTTGAGGTACAATGAATTACCTGCCTTTGGAGATTAGAAACGTCCACTTTATCATCATCTATTATTCCTATTTCGCCTAATCCAACAGCGGCTAAATATAACAAACAAGGAGACCCTAGTCCTCCAGCACCTACGACTAAAATTGAAGAGTTTTTTAACTTCTTCTGCCCTGCTAAACCCACCTGTGGAAGAGATAAATGCCTAGCATAACGCTCTGCTTCGGAAATTGATAATTCATCATACATGGCCATCCGAAGTGTACCTTAAACAAGTGCCCTTCGGTCGATATGGATAATTTACTAGATGATGAATAGTCTAATAGATGCAATTGACCAACCCATCAACCCCCAATATCTTGTGAATATTTGAGCAGCTTTGGGGTCTATATCTAAATTGAAGATTTCTTTCATTAGTCTTTTGAGAAAGTTTTGTCCAGCCGCGTCATTTGGCCTCGGAACTTTTCTAAAATAACGCTCTATGTCAGTTAAGATACAGTATCCGTCTCGGAAGAACCAGAGTATTTCAGTTAAACCGTATAATATGAAAACGCCCCACCACATCCACTCATATGGCCCAATCCACATAATACCACAGAATATAGTGACAAAAAAATGTAGTAAATAGAAAATATCAGCGATTCTGTTATTTATCCATTTTACTTCTAATGAAGTTTCCAATATATCACCTTAATGTTGGTCTTCTAGCCATTTTTCTGCATCCATCGCTGCTTGACAACCCATACCGGCAGCAGTTATTGCTTGCCGATATCTAGTATCAACAACATCTCCTGCTGCGAATATACCAGGAATGTTTGTCATAGTATATTTACTGGGAACTATATATCCAGATTCATCAGTTTTAATTTGATCTTCTAAGAAATTTGTTATTGGTTTGTGCCCTATGGCAATAAATGCTCCCGTACAAGAAATTTGTTCTTCGGTATCGTCCCTTGAATCTTGAAGTACTGCACCCACAAGACCTTTATCGTCGGATAGCCATTTCTTGATATTTTTAAAAGTCTTAATCTCAATCTTTGGATGGTTTGCTGCCCTCTCGTACATTACCTTTGATGCCTTGAAAACATCTCTTCTATGAATAATTGTAACTTTATTAGCGAACCTTGTTAAGAAAGTTGCCTCTTCCATTGCAGAATCTCCTCCCCCAATTACAATTACTTCTTCATCACGAAAAAATGCACCATCGCAAGTAGCGCAAGTACTTATTCCCCTTCCTTTTTGTTCTTGTTCTCCCTCTGCGCCCAGCCATGTAGATTCAGCCCCAGTACAAATTATTACTGATTTTGACAAGAATAAATCTCCTTCTACCCAAACTTTGAAAGGGCGTTTAGAAAAATCCACACGATCGACATTTTTATCATGTACTTCTAAACCAAATCTCTCTGACTGTTCACGTAATTGTAACATCATTTCTGGGCCTCCAATTCCTTCTGGGTAGCCAGGAAAGTTCTCAATATCGGAAGTAAGCATTAACTGGCCGCCAGACATATAGCCAGCAAACATCAATGGCTCAAGTAACGCTCTAGCAGAATATAGCCCCGCAGTATATCCTGCAGGCCCAGAGCCTATGATAATCACGTTACGCACTACATCGGTCATATACCCTCCAATATGGGATGTGTTTTTGAACATTAACTTGTAGACATTATTTTAACATTTTAGCTACGGCTTTTACTGCGGCTATTGAATGGGGCTTTATTCTTGGAGCGATATGTTCTTTTTTGGCACCAGGACCTATTATTCCAAGACCTATTGGAATATTATATTTTAGTTGTAAATTAATTATTGCACTTATGACAGCTTGGCCTATGACTACGCCATGTTGTGTCTCTCCCTCTTCTATAATTCCAAGAGTTACTATACCTTTCAGATTATTCTTTTTTAGAATCCTATTTACAGTCAGTGGAATTTCCATAACTCCTGGAACCCATTCTATTACTTCCAATTCAAGACCATTGGAAATTAATTCTTCAGAAGCATGATGTAACATCATGTCCATTTCTTCTTTATGAAATGATGTACATATTATACCTACTTTCATGATATCACTCACTTATTTTTAATTGTTCTTTCATCATTGAGGATACTGTTGTTACAATTGCTTGAGTCATCGAGTCTATTTCTATATTCACCATACTGCCCTCAGTTTTGGAATTAATTGTAGTTCGGCCAATAGTTTCTGGAATTAAATGTAAGTTGAAAGAATTGGAATTAACTGCTCCTATGGTTAAGCTTATTCCATCAATGGCAATATATCCTTTTTCCATGATAAATGGCTTCAACTTTTCATTTAAAGATATTTCAACATCTACTCCTTCTCCATTATTTTTTTTAGATATTACAGATGATGTACACATTATATGTCCCGAAAGAAGATGCCCTCCCAATTCATCACCTACTTTGAGCGCGCGTTCTAAATTGACCAATCCTCCTTCTTTGACATTTCCAAGTGTTGTGCGTGAGAGAGTTTCTTGGATTACGTCAAAATAAACTAATGTGTTTTCTTGACTTGTAACTGTCAAGCAGACACCGTCTATTGATACACTTGAACCTAAAGTTAAATTTTTACTTAAATTATCTAGATCTATAGAAAAAGTTGAAGATGATATTTTTCGGTCGATGGAGACGATAGTTCCAGTGCCTTGTATGATTCCTGTGAACATCTAATCTTCCTCATATGGTCCGCCTTTTTTACTAGGCCAGATATCTAATATCTTTGCAATAATTTTCCTAGTACCATCTAAATCATCAGAAAGTCCTTCCACCCTAACAACCTCGATATGCCCAAAACCATGCTCAATTAGTCCTTTCTTTATTGAATCGATTGAATGTTTTTGATCATATCCTAGTGCGATTTTACTTGGCATTACTTTTTCCAATATTTCAAAGATAGATATTTCAGGAGGATTACCTATTATTGATTCATCAACGGGTTTTAGGCCACCTACCATTCTTCTACGTAAATTATGATTCGTTATAGGCTCATGTTTACGCTTTCTCACAGTTTCATCATGAGCAACTACAACAATTAATTTATCACCCAACGATTTAGCTTGCTCCAAGTAATGTAAATGACCGGCATGAAGGAGGTCGAAAACTCCTACTGCCATAACTACGGTAGACATGTAATAAACCCTCCAGTACAACTCATATTTGTTAATATATCCCGGATGCGCTCAAAATATCTTCACCGGTTAACATTGGTATTCCATTCTCAATAGAATACTTTCTAGCATCTTCAACTGTTAGCGCACCATCTCCGTCGGGCTGTAACATTTCTGCACCAATAGTACAGGCTGGAAGGCCTGCTAGTCGTGCTATTGCAACTGCTAGTTCTGTATGTCCTTGGCGTACTTTAAGTCCCCCTGGCGATTCACGGCATAATGGAATATGACCAGGAGTTCTGAACTCTTTACCTAATGCTTTACGAGCATATGATTTATCTGATTTGTTAAAAAATAATTCATCTGTTAACTCTCCAAATCTACGCGTAGTCAAAGCTCTATCTTTATCTGTTATTCCCGTGAATGTGTCTCTATGATTTAGTGATAGTGTGAATGCGGATTTTGAGTCATATTTCAGATCATCAGTAATTAATTCAGACAGTACCGGATTTTCTTCTACCAATTTAGGATGAGAATGAATATCTTGTAACCAGGGTAATCCGAATAATTCTCCTACTTCATTTCCTATTGCCAAGAAGAGTAAACCCCCACAATCTTTTCTCAATCTCCTCATTATTCCTGGTGTGGCTGCTGATGCAGGCCATAGTAAGTCGGTTTCTTGCTCCCTAAATGAAGAGTCGAAAATCATCACTGGCTTACCACTCGAAAACGCCTCAACCGCGGCTTCCACATCAGACACCATGAGGGTCGGAGGGAGTACTCATACCCATTCTTTTCGGTCGGAAAGTATCAATTTAGAATACCGCTAGCATACCCTATGGTAAAGCGCATAGAGGTCAGAGTCCCTGTCAGAGTAGATTTAGCAGGAGGTTGGACTGATGTGCAGCCATTTGCATCTGAATTTGGAGGAGAAGTAGTAAATTTTACTATTGATAAATATATCAAATTCTCAATGGAAAAGGATGAGCAAGGAAAGAAAAAAGTGGAATACAGAAGTGATGTCCCAACAGGATCAGGATTGGGTACGAGTGGAGCCATGAATGTTGGATTAATAGCCACAATAGCTGGAAAAAATAAGACCCCAGAAGATATTGCAGAATTAGCATTCAAATTTGAAGAATTATTGGAAAATAAAGGAGGGAGGCAGGATCAGTGGGCATCTGCCAAAGGCGGATTTAATCATTTACTTTTCATTGGAGATCAAGTAGAGCCATTACCATTTGAGCCAATGCGATCTTCAAAAAATTGGTTACATAAACATTTCATAATTTTATATTCTGGAATTGAACATAATTCTGGCGCGTTACATGAAGAGGTTTGGAAAAAATATAACGATGGCGATGAGTCGGTTTTAGAGGGACTACATACAATTAGAAAGGCGGCTAGAATGATGGCAAATGGATTACAACAAGATAGGAGAGAAATCGTTGTAGAGTCACTTAGAGAGGTTTGTAAAGGAGTAGATATGTTAGATTTGAGAATTCATGCTCCATTTCATTCAAAACTCAAACCGTTAATAGACAGTAAGAAAATTATGGGTTGGAAGGCATTAGGTGCCGGTGGCGGTGGGTCTGTGGGTTTACTTTGTGCACCTAATAGTAAAGAAATGGTCATTAAAGAATTAGAGAGATTCGGATGGGTAAATATCAATTGGAATTATGATGATTTAGGGATTGTAATTGACGAAAAATAGAAAGAAAATAAAACGAATTTGAAAGTATGATAAATGTCAATTAATGATTTTTTTGTGCCAAATATCAAACGTTAGATTACTTTCGTCTCCTACATGGTTGGGCGGAGGGCACTATTGGCTAGTTCTCTTATCATGATTTTCATTTTACCATTGGCAACTTCTGCCATACTGCCATCTGATAACTCCAGAGGAGGTTTGGATGCCAAAGGAGTATGGACCGAGAGAGTAGAATCTGGAATCCATAATGAATGGTGGTTGGATTGGAGTAGAGATAAGAATTCAAACAGTATAGACGACAGGATAGAATGGTTACTACAACAGCCCTCTGAAATTCAAAATGAATGGTGGAAAAGAGCCCCCGAAGGAAGTTCTAGAATATTTGTTAACTTTGATCATCACCCAACTGATGCTGATGTAATCGCAATTGAAGAGTTAGGCGGAGAAGTCACATTTAGGCCAAAACATCTTGATAATTTGATAGTTACAATTCCAATAGAAGAAATTACTAGTCATTCAGGGATTTTAACATTACAAGGAGTAGTTATGATTGAAGATTTAGGTTTAGCAGAACCTAATATGCATGAAGCAGTTCCTAATATGGGCGTAAATAATGTTTGGAATGATTTAGGATTAGACGGTACAGGTTCAACTATTGCAATCTTAGATACAGGAGTCAGGGGAGATCACGAAGGATTGAATGACATGGATGACGATCCATTAACTTGTGTAACTGAGCCTCCTAATCCTTTAGATCCTAATCCTCAACCAATATCTGATTGTGATCCGAAAATAGTAGCTTTTTATGATGCGGTTTTTACAGATGAAGAGCAAGACCCTTCTACATCTTATGATTCGGGCACACATGGTAGTCATGTTGCTGGAATTGCTGCAGGAACTGGGGGCGGACAAAGTGATACAGCAACTGGATTAAGATATGTTGGGGCGGCCCCTGGCGCATTTCTTGTCACGATACTTGCATGTTGTGATGGGGACATAGAAGATATAATCCAAGGCGCACAATGGGCAATGGAAAATAAGGAAAAGCATAGTATAGATATACTTACTTCGTCCCTTGGAGAACAGCAAATAGAAAATCATATTGATAACGATGGGAGTTCATCATGGAGTAGACAAATGGACTATGTAGTTGAAGCGGGAATTATAACTACTTTATCTGCTGGAAATGAGTTCGGCGGAGCGACTTTTGCGGGTTGTAATACCATTGACAGTCCTGGAGATGCAGAACTTCCAGTGACTGTTGGTAGTTTGGATAAGAACTTGGGATTGGCAATATATAGTAGTAGAGGATATACCTCTGATTTGAGAGTAAAACCTGATGTGGCAGTAATAGGGTCCAGTATAATGGCACCTGATGCGGCAACTAGTGACGGTTATACTAGTAAATCAGGAACGAGTATGGCAACTCCTTTGATGGCGGGAATAGCGGCATTGATGATACAGGCTAACCCTGATTTAACTCCTGAAGAATTTAAAGATATTATCAGAGTAGATTCGATAGAAAGAGAAATAGTATTACTTGATGACCCGGGCTTTAATGATTGTAGTTTATTAGAAACTAGACCTGATAACGAATTTGGATATGGCCAGGCCGATCCTGTAGCATTTGTGGAATCTGCAGGAAATATAGACCGCTCGCTTAATATTTCTATGAATATACAAACTCTACAAACCATACACAATGAGAGTTATATTTCTGGAACATCTTCTGGAGCAATTTCAGGCCAAGGAGGAGAAGTACAGGTAAGAGTAGGAAGTGGCGAATGGAATGGAGCTGCAGACGTAGGAGGAAACGGAGATTGGTCGGAATGGCGAGTGAAACTTCTCCCTCATGAAGAATCAGGAAATTCTACAATTTATGCTAGGTTGGTAATCTCAGAAGACAGGATTTCAACTGTTGATGCAAAACGTGTTTTGCTTGTCGATCAAGTTGCTTCAAATATGGGCGATGATGGCGATTTAATATCAATAGGGTCGTATATATTCTTCATTCCATTCTTCATTGCATTAGCAATTTTGGCCTATGCTGCAATAAGTGAAAGATGGATAGATAAACTAGAGAAAAAGGGTGAAATATCTCAAAAAGAAAGTTTTGATATCAACAAATATGATCCGAGAAGATTTCCGCAAGTAATCAGAAACATAGTTAAGGAGTGGAATAATGGTGCATCATTAATAGAAAATCAATTTAGAAGATTGGTATCTTTATGTGTCCTGTATTTAGCGCAAGGATTACCTGCCGGATTTACTTATGTTGCATTTGTAGCATACTTATCTGATAACGGAACTCCTCCGGAAGAAATAGCGATTCTCTTTGCTACAATCGCACTTCCATGGACTTTCAAATTCGTATGGGGTCCAGTGATTGATTTACTAGTAATTCCAGAATATGGTAGAAGGAGGCCATGGATCTTATTTGCTCAATCAGGGATGGTGATTTCTCTTGCAACTATTCTCTTCGTACCTAATATTATAGATAAAATAGCATTAGTCACGATTTTGTTATTCATTCATAATCTATTCTCCTCATTGCAGGATGTGAGTGTAGATGCTTTGGCTGTTGATGTATTACAGCCCGATGAAGTAGCCAAGGCTAATGGAATGATGTTTGCAACAAAGAGAGGAGGGATAATACTTGGAGGGGCGGTTTTAGGCATGCTAGTTCCAATGTTTGGTATTAAATTTGTAATAATGATACAAATTCCATTACTAATTTTGATTATGCTATTACCACTATTTTTACGTGAGAAACCTGAAAATAAGTTATTTCCATGGGATAATTCAAGAGTCGAGAATGATAGTGTCGACGAAGTATTGACTGATTCCAAAGAAGATTTAAATTTAGCATGGGAAGAAAATGAAGATTCTAAATTCAGAAGTGCTCGTTGGACTGCAAATAATATATACGAAAATAAAATTAGTATTTCTGCTGCATTATTATGGATTGGATTAGTGACCTGGATTTTTGGTAGTGGAATAGATATTATTTACCTAATTAGTGAGCCACTTATTGAAGGCATCGTGAAAGAAATTTTTGTAAAATTATCCATTATTAGTACTCTTGGAATATATTTGATTATGGCATCTATCTTAATGATAGTTGTAGAAGGTTTCGGGGTTAAATTACCAGAAATTATGAGTCCGTTGGCATTTTCCCCGTCCAATGCAAAAGTAAATGTTGCCAATACAGCGTATTATATTGTACAAGGATTTTCTACTCGCTCATCATTCTTACTAATATTTTTGTGTTTACTTTCCGACTTGGCATTATTCGTAGACCCAATAATCGTTGATATTTTCATTAATGAAGCAGGATGGTCACAACAAAAATACAATGCAATACTTGGAGGAATAGTAGTTTTGTTCACGATGTTGGGGCAAATATTTGGAGGATTTTTGGGAGACAGATATGGAGTCAGAGAAATAGCAATGATTGGATTTACCCTTCTTGCTCTAGCGAATGCAGGACTAGCATTACTTAATGCATATTGGGAAGATACCACTATCATGACTATTTATTTGTGTATAAAGGCAATAATATACGGAATTGCTTGGATATGTGTTATATCAGTATCTATGAGACTTACATATAGTAAAGCAGGAGGAACGCAATTTACTGCATACATGTCAATGTTCAATCTTTCTGCTGTGCTAGCATATCTCTTTGCCGGGAGGATGATTGCTACTTTTGATTACATAACAATGCTATACATTGGTGCTGCTCTAACCTTAATTTCCGTAATTTTCTTATTATTCATAGATCCGGATGAGACAGATAGGGTTCTTGAAGGTAGATTTGGAGATGATGATTCAGGAGGAGATTTAGGAGAAAATCTTTGGTTAGAAAATGAAGACCCGAAAGATGCCATATTAGTTGGAGGGACAGAAAATGTCACAGCTTAATGAGCATTTTAAAAAAAGTAAAACTGACTTTTTGATGTTCTCACAAACTATCTGTGTTTATTGTTCAATGGCGAAAAGATACTTGAAAAGTAAAGGACTGAGTTATACAGAAATAAATTTGGATCACCATGATGGATTAAGAAGAGAATTGGTAATGGAAACTGGCCATAGGACTGTTCCAGTACTATTTGACCTTAGAGGAGATGAAATAGTATTTGTCGGCGGTTCTGATAATTTGATAGAATACAAATTATGAATTTAGAATTACTTATTAGCCTCCAAAGATTGGCAAGTTTATGAAATTTAATGCAGTTACCTTAGTGCTAATATTTTCGATATCTATTTTTGCAGGATGTATTGAAGGCGGCAGTAGTGCAGGAGATAGGGAAAAGATATCTTCACTAGAGTTGGAAATAAATTATATTTTACTGCTACAAATATTGAACCTTATCCAACAGATGGAAGACAGATGTACTTTTATTGGGAAAATCCTGGTCCTGTAATTAATATTTGAAATAGGAAAATTTAGAAAAATAATTTATTTTACATCCCATCTATTTTATTACATCGTATAATTTGGTATTGATATGGACTCAGAACCTCCGGGGTTAAGAATTAAACCTCTGTTTGGAGATGGAGACGGAGATAAGATTCCAGATATTGAACTTATGGAAGTTAGGACGTTAGGCATTTTTGCAGTTTGGTGGGATAAAAGGTTTGAATGGGAAAGTCGTGCAAATTTTATCTTGAAAACTTTATACAAAGTTAGAGAGGATTGTATTAAAAATTTAGGAATGAGTGACCCCAAAAATGTCAGATTGGGTTTTTATCTTAATGTCTACATTCATGACTCTGATTTGTATTACTCAGGATCTACAAAAAAAGATGATTTATTCCCAGATAAGTGGTATGCCATGGTTAAAGATAACAGAATGGGTCTACCTTACATGACTTTACCGTGGCAAGACACAGATGGCGATCTGGTTAGACATGAAGGTTTTCATGTCTTTCAGAATGAATGGTATAGAAAAAGGACAAAACAATGGCACGAGTTGGGTTGGTATATTGAAGCATCAGCTAGTTGGTATGCTGCCGATCGTGCAAATCAAAAAGAATCCGTCACTAGTTATGAGAGAGTTCATTTCATAACAGCAAATCCTCATTTAGCCATATGGCATACAGAACATAATAAGAAAATTGGCGATCCAAATGAAAAAGAGCTTAATCAACGTCAATATGCTTTGGAATGTTATTTGTTCTTTCTTTGTGAGGTATGTAATGTTCCAAAAAATATTATAACTGATATATTTAAAATAAAGGATAAAGTAAATCCTGCAGAATACCTGTTTAGAAAGATTGGAAGTCAAAATTTACGTGAATTTTTTACATACTGGGCTGCTTGTAACACGGATGATTTTAGTTATCTTTCCAACGTACAAAAAAAAATTTATAGATATACAAAGGTGGAATAGTAAAAAAATCTGTGTTAAATCAATTGGTTCTTTAGATGGAGTTCAAGGAATTTAAAAATAGGAGATTCAAACGAGAATATTATTTTCCATCCAACGGAGAAATTAATGCCTAGAGGCTGGTCATATAATGTTCTAGAATTAAAGAATGATTACGGAGGAAAAGGAAAGTATGAATTTAAATTGGAAGGTGATGCTTTTGGAAGTGAGGGAGCACCGTCATACTTTTCAGGAAGAGTGTTGATTAAAAAAAATTGGAGTGCTTACCGGGAGAGAAGAAGAATTACTGAACATGTACCCTTCATAATGAGTGGAGGCATTGGAGGTAGAGCGTCAATCGTAGCAGATCGGGGTGATTTGATTTATGTCATTATTGCCTCAGTACCTGAGTATTTTACAAGTAATCAAACATACAATTACAGACTAACTTTCAGCAAAAAAGAAATCTAAATTCATTATCTTCTTCGACCGCCACCGGATCTACCGCCGCCACCGGATCTTCTACCGCCGCCACCGGATCTACCGCCGCCACCGGATCTTCTACCGCCGCCACCGGATCTACCGCCGCCACCGGATCTTCTACTCCCTCTAGGCCTTCCTCCACCACTTTGAACGGCTCATCGCCCTCCTTCCTCTTCTTCCTGATGAAGATCTATGAAAATGACGTCTTCGCCTGAAATAACCATATGGCCTGTAAAATGGGCGATAATACCAAGGTCCAGTGAAAGGAGGCATTCCTTCATAGCCGCCATATCCTTGATCTCCTCCTTGGAAACCTACTTGTTGGTCATAATTTGAGAAACGGACATAAATAAATGATATTAATAAAAATATTATCAATAATAACATGCAACAAAATAATTCATCAACAGTAAACTTATTAGGATGTATTTCAGCTGATTCGGAAGGATTTTCTGGATTAACATATACCTGAACTACGGATTCTATTGGGTATTGGCCTTCTATATCACTAATACAAGGAGTATTGGACGAAATGGATGAGGTAGAGAATGAGCCAGTATAACTTGTTTCCACTGCAGAACCAGAAGAGTATGTATAAGAATATAATAAATCAGCATAACATGAATAATATAGATAAATATCATAAGAATCTGCAGGAAATAGTAATATTTCATTCCAAACTGTTCCTGAAGGAGATCCATGAGAAATAGCAAAAACCTGATAGTCGGAATGATCATTTAAGTTTACTTCAATAGACACATTATCCCCTATTTGGAAATAAAATTCTATGTCTTCCAAACAAGGCCACTCGCCCGATATTTCTGGAGTATATTGCCAATTAATATAAGAAACTCCATCTAAAGAATATGATAAATTTAGATCGGCATAACATACGAAATAATCATACCATTCGGTGTATGTATCACAATATTCATCTCCATAATCATCATAATAACAGTCCTCATACGTGTATGATCTTTGTGATACATCTTCGAACCACCCTGTTTCATTTTCTATAGTAGCATTTATTTCCATCCACTGAATGTCATCTGAACCAATCAATTTAGCATCAGTTAACTCCCAATCAACTTGATTAGTGAACTGATATGTCATCAATATTGATGACCCGATTGTCAATATTAGCGCGATAGAAACGAAAATCAATTCACCTGGAGATAACCAATTAGGTAGTGAAAAACTAGTTTGTTTTACAATTTCTTCGTCTTCTCCTGATTTTAAATTATTCAAATTGTTATTTCCCATTGGATTTTTTATTTTTGGAATGTTTGATGATTCTGAGTTAATTAAATTACCATCAGGTCCAACTTCAGGAATTCCTAAGCCCGGGCCATTTACGGCATCAGATGTAAGATTTTGAAGCTGTGATATTTTTAATTTATGTTCCGCTTCTGCAATTTCTTCCTCTCTTTGTAGTCTTTTTTTCTCGGCCTCATTCAACAAATCATTAATTTCTTCTTTTGGAGATTTTTCTTCTTCATCGGCTGAATTCCACCATTTGTCATCTTCCATAAGTATTCTCATTACTTGTTAAAATAGACTTAGTATTTATGTATATTCAAAATTTTGAGATATCGGATATGAATAATTTATACATAGAATATAGACGCAAGTTGTATGACAGAAGATGAAAGATTACACTTTGACCCAAAGATGCTAGATATAATGGCCGAAGTATGCATTAAATTTGGTTTAAATTTACAAAATGGACAAGATTTAATTATTACTTCTACTGTAGAATCGCTGCCTCTTGTCAGAAGGATTGTAGAGGAGGCATATCGAGCGGGAGCAGGAGTTGTGACTACTCTATTATCAGACGAAGAAATAAGTCTAGCAAAGTACAGGTATGGTAACGAAGAAAGTTTCGATAGAGCTCCTGAATGGATGTTCAAGGGGATGGCAGAAGCGTTTGGGAATAATACTGCTCGTTTGGCAATTTCAGCTGATAATCCAATGTTATTGTCTGGTCAAAATCCAGAAAGAGTTTCGAGATTAGGTAAGGCGATGTCTATTGCATCTAAACCCGCCATGGAAAAAATAACAAATTTTGAAACTAATTGGAATATAGTATCATATCCAGGTAGTAAATGGGCCAAGCAAGTATTTCCAGAATTATCAGAAGAAGATGCGGTTAAAAAACTAGCAGAGGCTATTTTTTCTGCTTCTAGAATTAATGGAAAAGATCCCATTAGCGAACTGAGAGAGCATCATTCGAATCTCAAAAAGCGACAAAAGTGGTTAAATGATTATTCATTTAAATCGTTACACTACACTGGACCTGGTACAGATTTAATTATTGGCTTAGCGGATGGACATGCCTGGAAAGGAGGAGCAAGTATGGCCAAGAATGGCATTATTTGCTCACCGAATATTCCAACTGAAGAAGTATTTACTACTCCTCACGCGGATCGGGTTGATGGTTATGTTAAAGCTACGAAACCGCTTGTTTACAGAGGCACATTGATTGAAGATATTGAAGTACGGTTTGAGAAGGGGAAAATAGTAGAAGCAAGAACATCATTAGGAGAGGAAGTTTTTCTTCAGATGTTAGAAACTGACGATGGTTCTAGAAGGTTGGGCGAGGTAGCATTAGTACCTCATTCATCTCCAATCTCCCAATCTGGAATTCTATTTTATAACACACTATATGATGAAAATGCCGCATGTCATATTGCACTTGGGCAATGCTATTCAAAGTGTTTTATAGAAGAGATTAGTTTGGACAAGGAAGCAGTTAAGAAATCTGGTGGAAATAGTTCAATGATACACGTTGATTGGATGATTGGGTCAGGAGAACTAGATATAGATGGTATAACTCCTGATGGAGATATTGTACCAATTTTTAGGAATGGAGAATGGGCAGAAGAAATGTAGAAATATCATTATTTAATCCATCAATAATAATATCATTATGATATTATATAGATATATTTATAATATTCTATTTACCTTAAGGATTGAATATAACATGTCAGATGAAGTAATTAGGAAAGAAGAGATTATACAAGATATTGAAAAAGGGAGCCTAAATGGTTTTGTGGGTTTAGCATTACATCTCGTATTAGGATTGTTTAATTTAGTAATTTTAATTTCAGGGAGTTCAGCGGGTGCTTTAATAATAATCACTGGCCCAATGTGGATGATATATACCAACAGTTATATGATTATTCAACCAAATGAAGCCAAAGCATTACAATTCTTCGGAAAATATTCGGGTACAGTTAGAGTAGAGGGTTTTAGATTTCTAATAAATCCACTATATCAAAAAACAGCTATATCTCTTCGTATTAGAAATTTTGAGTCTAACAAATTGAAAGTAAATGATGTAAATGCAAATCCTGTTGAAATTGCTGCTGTTGTTGTCTGGAGAGTTTTTGATGCGGCTGAAGCATTATTTGAAGTTGATAATTATAATAATTATGTTCAGATTCAGAGTGAAGCGGCACTAAGAGCAATGGCTACAAAATATCCATATGACATTATTGAAGATAAAGACATTGGAGGAATTGCGCTTTCTAGTCACCAAGAAGAAATCGCCATGGAGTTACAGAGTTCCGTAGAAGCAAGACTCAAACGTGCAGGAATAGAAGTTTTAGAAGCACGTATCAGTCACTTGGCTTATTCTCAAGAAATTGCTCAGGCAATGCTACGCAGGCAACAAGCTAGTGCAGTTGTCGCAGCACGAAGTGAAATAGTAAAAGGTGCCGTTGGGATGGTAGAGTTAGCATTAGAGCAATTAAGTGAGAAAAATATTATTGAATTAGATGAAGAAAAGAAGGCTAGCATGGTCAGTAATTTATTGGTAGTACTTTGCTCTGAGACAGACACAACTCCTGTCGTAAATACCGGTACCTTATACTGATAATAATTATTTATTCTTTGTTTTTTTCTTGGAGATATAGATAGACATGAGTAAAAAGAAATTTTTGACACGTATCGACTCTAAACTTTACGAAAGTATACGTAAATGGGCAGAAGATGATTTTAGATCCGTTAACGGGCAAATTGAATTTTTGTTAAATCAATGCGTAAAAGAAAGAAAGCGCCTAAATAAATAGTAATTTAAATATCATAACCTCTTGATGGCATTATGAATGAAAAATTGATGCTCTTGCCTTTACTAGGGCAAGTTTTACTAACATTCTATGTAGGAATTGTTGCGAGATTAAGAAGAGAAAAATCTGTCAAAGAAGGTTTCAACTGGAGATATTTTAAGACATTTGAAGGAGAAAAGCCACCAAGATTTGTCTTACAAGCAGATCAGCACCTAGTCAATCTTTTTGAGGCTCCTGTGTTATTTTTTGCCGCAGGAATTTTAGCTATAACTTTAGAAACAGTTGACATTATTATGCTAACTCTTGCCATATCTTATGTAATATCTAGAATTTGGCACGCTGGAATAACATTAACCAATAATAGACTTTTATGGAGGGCGCGTGCATTCATATTATCTTGCTGGATTCTACTGATAATGTGGTTATGGCTTGTGTATATTAATTTTTAATATAAACATTATTTCATAGCCAAAGACTACTACCGCCTACTGTGAAGATACGTCAAGTGATGATTTTTGTATTAGTTTCTTTAACCCCTCTATGGGCTGTAGAAGCATCTTTTTTGGAAAATGAAAACTCGAATACTCAATCGGATAAAATAGTTACTGTGGACAGTACAAACTTTAGATTTTCTCCCTCAGAAATAACGCTTAATGAGGGAGAATCGGTCCGCTTTTTCTGGAGTGGGGAGTTTTTAGGACATAACGCTGTTGAAGAAAATGGCTTTTTTGACTCAGGAGATCCTGAAACAAATGTAGATTATACATTTAATTTTGAAATTGGAACTAATGGGACGTATACATATGTATGTGAACCGCATGAACAAATGGGAATGATAGGTACTATTATTGTGAAACCTAGTATTGCTGATTCAGATGAAGAAGATGATGATGAAGTAAAAAATGAGGCAATTCCAGGATTTTTATTCTATAATGTTATTTTAGTATTATTATTAGTTTCAATAATAAAACCAAAGCAATTTGTGTAGTTTCAAAAACTCTATAAATTTAGAAAGGAAGTTCTTTATCAAGCCTATTGGTCATTTGTAAATATCTATCGGTATGATCTGTATCTGGCATATTAATTACAAATTGCCAATATCTCCAAGCAGCTATTGATAGTGTGGCTAAACGATGTAAATGAGGTAATGCAGTAATCTCTTCCTCAGTTAATTTACGTATTGATTCGTAGCCTGCAAGTAAAGAAACCCAGCGCTCAGACACTGGCAAATTATTTTCCCATCCAAAGCCAACAAAAGTCATGACTAGATCAAATGCAAGAATATCATTGCAAATTTCTTCAAAATCGAGTATTGATTTGACTTCGCTATTCGAACCCAACACGTTATCGGGAAATAAATCTCCATGAATAATTCCTCTTGGAAGATTTTCAATGAGATTACTTAAAATTGAGCTTTCGGTTTTTAACATAATAAGAAAATCTGTCCAATTATCTTTTTCTTCGGCTAAAGTGAATAATTTTTGAAATAATTTATGGCCCATGGAAAACTCTTCTTTCAATTCTAGAGGCGGTTTTATGAGATGTAAATTAGCCTGAATTTGGCCAAGAGAATATAATGATGAGTGGTTTGGCTTTAACCAATCTCCCTCAATAAATGGAAGTATGGTCCAAGCCAAGTTATTTTTTATGAATAAAAATTTATTATTTTTGAATTTTATTGGTTCTGGAGTAGGGACGCCATTTTTGGCTAAGTAAGATGTCATAGTAAGTAAATATTCTACCTCTTCTACAGATTGTTCATTCCATACTTTTAATACAAATTTATTATTATCTCGTAAATTCAATATATAATTTGAATTTGCCCATCCTCCTGCCAATCTCTGTATAGAGATTATATCAGAAAGATTGGTGTAGCCAAGTACTTCTGAGGCATCTGCCAATGAGACTTCTGTGTAAGCCATACAATTTTGCTGAAGTAAATACCTTTTTTGTATTATCTGTGGTTTTTATCAAAATATTAAATTATCATAGGCCATATTAAGCATTATGGATGTCGAAGAAGTGAGTACTGATTATTCGATAGATGAGTTATTAATGCAACGGGAAAAATATGTTGGTAAAGCACTTTCAATAGCACATGAAAAACCCCTGCATATTATTAGAGGAGATATGCAATATCTTTATTCTGCTGATGGGAAAAAATATCTTGATTTGGTGAATAATGTCTGTCATGTTGGCCATTCTAATCCTAGAGTAGTCGAAGCAGGACAAAGGCAAATGGCATTACTAAATACCAATACAAGATATATTTACCAAGGACTAACTGAATATATTGAAAGATTGGCCAGAACTCTTCCTCCTTCATTGAATGTAGGATACTTGGTAAATTCTGGCAGTGAAGCCAATGAATTAGCAGTACGAATTGCTAGGTCATACACAGGTAAGAAAAATATGATTGTAATGGAGGGTGCTTACCATGGACATACTACTATGCTGATTGATCTAAGTCCATACAAATTTAGAGGCCCCGGCGGTAAGGGAAAATCTGAACCTTGGGTACATGTAGTTCCTATCCCTGATACCTACAGAAGAAGAGGGAGAAATTATGCCAAAGAATTTAATACCGTTCTAGATAAATCTGGCCCCATAGCAGGTTTCATGGCAGAGACTATGCTTTCCTGTGCGGGTCAAATACCGCTACCTGAGGGATATTTGTCCTCTGTATTCAAACAAGTGCGTGCCGCTGGAGGACTTTGTATTATTGATGAAGTACAAGTTGGTTTTGGGCGTTTAGGAACTCACATGTGGGCATTTGAAGAACATGATGTAGTGCCAGATATAGTTGTGATGGGAAAGCCAATAGGTAATGGGCATCCAATGGCTGCAGTTTTTACGACATTAGATATTTCTGCTTCATTTGAAGAAATGGAGTTTTTCTCCACGTTTGGAGGGAATCCTGTTTCATGTGCCATTGGATTGTCCGTTTTGGACGTAATAGAAGAAGAAAAATTAATAAAGAATGCAGAAAAAATTGGTAATATTCTTATTGATGGGTTACTAAAACTGAAAAAAAAGTATTCTTTAATTGGCGATGTTAGAGGGAAGGGTTTATTCCTCGGCATTGAATTAGTTAAGAATAGAGATACCTTAGAACCTGCTATTTATGAGGCTAAAGAAATAGTTAGAGAAATGCTAAAAAATAATTTTTTACTGAGCATAGACGGGCCACTTAAAAACGTAATAAAAATTAAGCCCCCCATGGTCATAACAAAAGAAGATGCAATAAAAACTCTAGATACATTTGATAAGGTCTTATCTAAAATCGTAAGTAAAGGCTCCTAAGATTTTAATTGTAAATGCAACCTTGGATATTTATGGGTGTGTATGAAGCCTTGGTCGCTCTCTCCATGGGCATAGGCATATCAGCAGCTGCAGGATTTAGAATATTTCTTCCTCCATTTATACTTTCATTAGTCATAAAGTTTGGAAACTTAAATCTGGATCTGGGAGGTACTTCTTTCGAATTTTTTGAAAGTGAGATTACAATCTTTCTACTGGGAGCAGCAGTAATAATCGAAACATTGGCATATTATATCGCATGGGTAGATAATTTACTAGATGGTATTGCCAGTCCAGCGGCAATAATAGCGGGAACAGGGATGACTGCGATGCTTCTTGGAGAAGAAATGAGTCCGATTCTACAGTGGTCATTAGCAATAATAGCGGGAGGAGGAGTATCGGGAGGAATTCAAGGAGCAACAGTTGTCACTAGAGGTTTTTCCACAGTATTAACTGGAGGCGCCGGGAACCCCATAGTATCAACCATAGAAAATATTGGTGCCTTATTTTTTACGATATTTGCATTAATACTTCCATTTTTAGCAGCTTTTGCCGCGATTTTAATATTGTCCATTACAATAAAGAAAGTGGCAAATAAAGGAATAAGTAAACAGAATACTAATCTAAATACTGAATAAAAATTTAGATCACATCACATATGTAGAGAGATATTTGAATTTTAAACCACTAGAGACAATTAAACGAATGTAGTACTTCGGATTAATATGACAAAACCTTGGGCTCCTTCCCATGTAAGCGAAGTTGCTAAAGGCATGGGAGTGGATAAGCGAATTTCCGGAGATGTCAAAAAAACATTGGTCGAATTATTAAATATTGAACTGAATAGTATTACTGAAAATATGGAGAAAAAAATATTATTAAATGATTCTAAGAGAAAAACGCTTGGAGATCCAGAACGGACTAGATTGAGTTACAGTAGAACTAGGGGTTTGATGGTAGATAAAATCCAAAAATTAGATTCTGTCGGGAGTTCTGCCGTAGTTTCTGCCAATGAAATATTAGAAAAATATCTACAAAGATTATTATCCTACGCATCTGATTCTGCTGATTCTGATAAAATGGGCACTATTATGCAACGTCATCTAGACTCTGCACTCGAAATTATTGGTAAAAATAAAACAAATATTCAAACTGATGAGATGTTAAACGAAAAGCATTTGAATAATGATTCTAGAAATAATATTACTCAAAAAGAGATAGTGGCCCCAGGAGATATTCTCTCAAAGGCAAACATTAGAATGATGGTTCGTGATATTGAAGGAATGAAGATAGAAGAGGATGCAATAGAGGATTTATTATTGGTATATTATGACCATGCTGCACGGTTGCAAGAGGATTTTCAGAATATAGTAACTAAAGGTTCAATGGAAGAATTAGAAATTAATGTGGAACGTAGTCGTACTCTGATGAAGATGGGGTGGTTAAGGAGGATGCTGAAACACGCCGCAAATAATGCTAAATCAGATAATTCGGCAAAAATATTACTTAAACACGTAATAAGAATAGATCCTTGGGAATAAAATAAATTAACAATAAAATCAAAGAAAGTATAATCAGTATTTTTGCTTTGGCATTAGTGTGGCTGAAGGCGAAGATACAACAAAAATAGCATTTGAATTCAATGTATCGAAAATAAAAATTGCGTTTTTTTTAACGGCGATGATGCTACCTTTGGGATACATGGGAATCGGTTATATGGTAGCTTCTGCTTCCCTTTCGATTAATCCTGGTTGCGGCATGTGGTCAAATAATACGCCAGATAATTGGACTACTGATGATGATTGGGAGAGTTTTGAACCATGGAATGATTCTGCTGAGAGAATAGATATCCGGAAAAATTTAGATGTATCCAATTATCAAATTGATTCGTATCAGAATGTTAGTTTTTCACCGAGAGGAGATAGTGAAATAACTCTCAAAGGTTGGTATGTAGAAGTAGATATTAATGCCCCTGTTGTTATCCTAACACATGGTATGCCAATGAATGGAAAATGTAAACCAGAGATGCTTTTGATACAAGGATATTTGACAGAAGGGGGAATAAATACATTATCATTTGATCTTAGAAATTACGGTGAAAGTGAAGTAGTGGATGATTACTTTGCAGTTGGACAAATTGAGTATAAGGATATTTTGGGGGCTTATGATTGGCTAATAACTGAGAAAGAATACGCACCAGGGCAGGTTGGGATGTCTGCTTTTTCAGCAGGTGGTGGTGCAGCAATAGCATTTGCAGAAGAGCCAGGGATTGGAGCGATGTGGCTTGATAGCGCCGTATTAGATTTCCCACTATTGGTAAAAAATGAATTAGGACGATTAGGGTATCCTGAATTCTTTGCAGGCCCAGCAGTTAGAGTAGGTGGCTGGTTAATAGGAGTTGAATTAGATGCTCGTTCGCCAATGGAAGCCGCAACAAATGCAGGAGATAGAGAAGTATTTCTAACTCATGGGAAAGAAGATCCAAGGGTTTCAATAATTCATTCTGAGAACTTTGAAGAAGAAATGAATAAAGAAGGAGGAAATGTAACTACATGGTATGTTAGTGATCGAGGTCACGTAGATGCAATATGGGGAGAATCTGATGAATATAAGTCTAAATTGATATCCTTTTTCAAATCATCTTTGAACAATTGAAATATTAGAATATCGTGAATTTAAAAAATTTATTCATTTCTTGTTAACCAGCTAATGTACATTGGAGAATTAAGTTTTACTCTTCTAGTGCCTAAACGTGCAGCCTTGTCTGGCCACAAGGACTCTAGTTTCCTAAAAGTAGAACAGTGCCTGAATCCTAATGCGTGCAAATATTCATGATAAAGAACACTGGCTGCTAAACGTTCCCACTGAGAATCAGCCAATAGATCAGGATGTATGTCTATTTTCCTGACATCATCGGGACCTAACGTATTTTCATATGGCCAAAAATCTTTTCCTCTTTCTATTATCTCACCTCTCTTATTCCTCCTTATCCACCTACTATTCTTTTTATATCTACAACATCCAAGCATTGTTTTATTATTTTTTCTTAAATATCCAAGTGGTATTTGTTCTAATTTATCTATTTCAAAATTAGTTAATTCTGGAATTTTTAAAATTTCATCTATAACTAATTTGCCGAGAAGGTCAAGGTGCATTGTATATCTGGATTGGTTCATTCAATTAAACTTGTAATGAAAATAGGACTTTTATCACAAATAGATACAAGGATTCATAATGAATAACAATTTAGTAATGGCCAAGGTAGTTAATTATGAGTGGACAAATAGCAAAAATTGGATTAGTAGCAAGTATGTTTTCGGTAGTAGGGTCATTGTACCTATATTTTATCGGTGATGATGAAATGTTAGGAATATTTGTAGGCCTCTGGGCTCCAACATTGATACTAGCCAGTAACGAAATAGAAGCTTGGATGGAAGAATAATCAAGGATAAAGCCGAGTTTTTTTCCATTCATTATTTATTGATTGTAAAATCACTCTTTCATGTAATCTGCTAGGTCTTCCTGACCAATATTCTATCGATTCTACCAAAATTTTGTACCCGCCCCAATGGTCCGGTAATGGAATTTTCTTATCTTTGTACTTTCTTTCAGTAGACTTAAATTCTTCGTCGAGTACTTCTATAGAAACTAATTCTTTACTTTGAGTAGATGTATACGCGGCTATCTGACTTAGTCTTGGCCGTGAAAAATGATAATCTGATACAACGTCGCGTGTAAACTCAGAGGCCGTTCCCAAAATTCTGACTTGTTTTTCTAATGGAGGCCAAAACATTGTTATTGCTACTTTTTTATTCATATTAATTTCCAAAGCCTTATCGCTGTTCAAATTTGTAAAAAAACCAATCTCAGTGTCGTTAATATGCTTCAGTAATACCATTCTACTTCTTGGGGTGCCATCAATACCAATCGTTGAAAGGCACATTGCATTTGCTTCAATTAAATTTTTTTTCACGGCTTCGTTTATCCATTCTTTGAGCAAATCCAATGGACCGGCACCTTCCGGAATTAGTATTCGACCTCCGTCTCTATAATCAACTCTAATCTCTTTAACCATAAATAACCCTAAAGCCAATATTGTATAAAGTTGGGTTTTAAAATTTATTAAAAAAATGATAATAAAATCGTGTAGAATACAACTACTTATAACTCATTGATTAATGGCCGCGATATGAACGGTACGATATCGTCAAAAATTAGCCTAAAAAAGAATGTTATAGTGTTGACCTTAGTTGGAATAGCATTAATGATTGTTCAGTCAGTAAACGCTGCAACAGTCAACCCCGAAGTAGAATATGCTGGAGATAATTTAGGAAGAGCTACTTTCTTCCTTTTCTTCATTGGTTATATCTCAATGGGTGCTGCTTTTGTGTTCTTCATGAGTGAAAGAAATAACGTTGCTCCAGAATTCAGAACTACTATGACAATTTCTGCATTGATTGTAGGAATAGCTGCATTCCATTACTATTACATGCGTGGCGTGTACATAGACACTGGCGCAGTTAGTACTGATTACCGATACATGGATTGGATCATCACAGTACCTCTAATGGCCCTGAAATTCCCTTCCCTTGTTGGAAAAGATGCAATTACCGATAACAAAGTGTTAGGCCTCGGTTTCACAGGAGTATGCTTCGTTGGTGCTTTGATAATGATTTCATTTGGATACCTTGGAGAAACAGGTGTAATAAATGAAGCATTAGGTCTTATTCTTGGTGGAGTAGGATGGGCAATGATTATGGTAGCAACTGGTTTACCATTCGGATTATATGATGGATTAGGAGTAGACAACAGTAAAATCAGAGAAGAGTTAGTTTGGAGTACAAATGCCCTAAGAACTTTCATCCTAGTAGGATGGATCATTTACCCTCTTGGATACTTAGTCGGAACAGAAATGGTAGATGCAGGATCTGATGGTAAAGAGATTATGGCAATCCTATACAACGTTGCCGATATGATTAATAAAATTGGTTTCGGAATAGTTGCATGGATGGGTGCTAAGAAAGCATCATCTATGATGGCTTAAATTTTAAACAATAATAGATTACACCAAAAAAGGAGAATTCTCTGTCTGTGATTCAGGCAGAGAATTTTTCTTCCATTTTTTTAAATACTTTCAATTATGGAAATAATAATAATAATAATAATATTTGTTGGAGTAATATTTGCTTCGGCTTTGACGGTCCCTGCTGGTTTTGGATTGTCGACAATGTTGACGCCCATTACACTACTATTAATGAGTCCTCACGAGGCAGTGACTGTAGTTGCGATAATACATGGGATTCATAATGGTGCAAAATATATATCATTACGAGACTATGTAGATTTTGAAGCAGTAAAGCATTACGGTGTGTGGCTAATTATTGGTTCAATACTAGGTGCATTGTTGAATAATGGTGTTCCACAAAAGCCATTATTAGCAGTAATAGGAATCTTCTTAATAATATTACCAATTTTAACTCTTAGTGAGCGTTGGACTAATTATAAAATACCTGAAGCCAATGATAAAATTGGAGGTTTTGGATCGGGATTTATGGGAGGTTTATCCGGGCACCAGGGCGCACTTAGGGCGATGTTCCTTACAAGAAGATTAAGAGATAAAATGAATTATGCTGCAACGGCCAGTATACTCGCTCTTTGTGTAGACTTATCAAGAATTCCGGTTTATTTATTTTTTAGGTATAACGACTTGATAGAATATCTTGAACTTACTATCATTTTGGTTATGGCAGCATTAATGGGAGTAAATATAGGTAAAAGATGGTTAGAATCTATGAAGAATATTTGGATTCATAATATAGTCATGGCTGGTATAATTAGTAGTGGAATATTTTATCTATTCCAATCCCTAAACTGAATGAATAATTATTACAAATCTGGAAAAATACATTTATTAGGTCTTTTGAAAATGTAATGTCTATATTTTGAAATAATAATATAAACTGAATCTCTGAAAGGCAATGGTATAAGCCAAAAAATAGGAAATAAAATCCTATAGTGAAACTTCATATGAAGTAAACATCTTATTCCGGCTGCGGATCTTATGTATGTTTTATCATTTTTCACCAAATATACAGTATCTGCATCTTGATATTTTAAAGAGAATTGAGAAATAATTTTTTTTGCTTCTTCGGAATTGTTGGCAATGAATTTCAATGATGATTTGTTTTTAAGCCTAGGATAAAGAAAAAGTGCAACATTTGAGCAGAGACCACAATCGCCATCCATTAATAAAATATCAGCTCCAGACATATTATTCACCGTGTATAGGTTCAAGATTCCAAGTCTTTACCTTAACTCCTCGCGTCACGTGAACTAAGTCCGGAGAAAGATAATTTTTAATTCCTAAGTTAAAAAATTCTGTCAAAGAGTTCTTTGTGATTATCGCTTCTCCATCATAGTATTCCCACGGATTGTGTTGAGTATGTGCCATGAATAATTTTTCTTTATGTGAAACATATAAGCAATACCTCTCGAATAAAAAATATTCTAATGTATCTTTTTCAGCTTTTCTAATATTACCTACTGATTTAGAGCTACCTTTTAATTCTAAACCATCAGAGGTACGTTTTGAATGCCAAAAATAATGTCCTTTAGAAAATTTAACATTTGCCTTTGCATATTTGTAGGGTAGCCCATATGCCTTAGGCGCATAGGCACAAGTTATGTGACTCTGAGCATCCAGTGTTAAAAATAAAACTCCTGCCTTACCTTTTTTCTTCACATATGTTCGGACATTGAACTCAGGAAATGTAGTGATGAATGGTAAATAAGGGAGAAAATGTGGCCTTACTTTTTCCATGATAAATGGTATTGTACCAACATATGCTTTCCCTTCAAAGGTGTCTAATTCTAAATCTTCAGGAATATAGGGGCGTAATAATTCAGGATCAACCTCCCAATGTAAGAAAGTCAGGTTGATCCAATTTTGCCTTAATGACCATCTTCTCTTCGGCATAGGAAATGGAAGATGATCAGACTTCCACTGTGCATCGGCCATGACTATCCTTCAATAGTCACTAATAAAAACAATCACACAAAATGTCGTGATAAAAACTAACACATGAGTCATTTATCGTTTAACATGGGAGATAATAAATGTGCTTATGATGGATGTAATGCTCTCGAATTTAGGACTTCTGGATATTGCCTGAGACACAAAGAAGGACCAAAAACCACCTTAATTAGTGAAATTAATCCGGTAATAAATGAAATCTCAGAAGGAATAGATATGGCCAACACTTCCACGTTGGAGCATAATAATGTCGTTTGGTTTATAGTCGGACTTTTTGCGGGCCCTTTATTTGCAATAATTATAGGAGTCTTGTCAGAAGTTTTACTCCAGATAGGCGTAGAAGAAATTGGAGTATTTACAATGTGCATAATATTACCATTAATTTACATAATTGGCATTATATGGGGACTTAGAACTAATGGACCTACCGGATTTGCATTAGGATTATTAGTAACACCATTAGTTATCGGTTTATTTGTTTTATTCCTTATTTACATTATTAGTGAAGAAGGTGTTTTTATGTAAAATTAAATTGGAATATCATATGTACCATTGACAATAGGAGAAACTTTTTGACCAATTAATTCTATTGAATCCATGAGCTGCTTATGAGATAATTTAGCATTATCCATTTGAAATGAAAATCTTGATATCCCACCTAATGCTTTACTATGACGGAGTATTTTTTCGGCAACTTCTTCTGGACTTCCTATTGCATATGCGCCTAATGGGCCTGTTTGCTCATCAAATCTCGCACGAGTGACTGGGGGCCATCCTCTTTCTTTTCCTATTCTGGTAAAAGTTTCTGCATAACCTGGAAAATATACATCCCTAGCTTTCTGAGAATTTTCTGCAACATAACCCAGTGAATGTAATCCTACTTTTAGATCTTCAGGATGGTGTCCTGCTTTTTCACCTGCTTCTCTGTATAAATCTACTAATGGCTTGAAACGATGTGTTTCACCACCAATTACAGCAATCATAAGAGGTAGGCCTAATAATCCAGCACGGATGAAAGATTGAGGAGAACCACCTACCCCCAGCCAAACTGGTAATGGGTTTTTTAATGGCCTAGGATATATTTTTTGATTATGTAAAGAAGGCCTAAATCTTCCATTCCAATTGATTGTTTCGTTATTTCTTATTGAAAGTAATAAATCTAATTTTTCTGAAAATATCTCATCATATTGATTAAGATTCAATCCAAACAAAGAGAATGATTCCGTAAATGAACCACGCCCTACCACCATTTCTGCCCTACCATGTGACAACAAATCTAAGGTTGAATAATTCTGAAATGTTCTAACTGGATCTGCGGCACTCAAAACTGTTACCGCACTTGTTAAAATAATATTATTTGTACGTGCTGCGGCGGCTGATAGAATCATATGGGGTGCCGAATCAAGAAACTCTTTTCGGTAATGTTCTCCTATCCCAAAGACATCTAGGCCCATTTTATCCGCATGTTCAATTCGAACAAGAAGATCGTCTAAGGACCGGGCACTGTTTTCTGGCGTACTTTCAATATCGCCCATTTCAACAGCTGCGAAGCTATCAATACCTATTTCCATATTAACCCGTAAAAATTGAGATATTAAAACTATTTAGTTAATTGGTTTCAGTTTTGACAAATCATCAAGAGATTTTAGCGCACAATTAACATGAATTGCAGAGCCCAATGGTAATGCATCTTCATCTACCTTGAACATGGGATGATGTACATCATAAATTGCATCTATTTCTGGATTGCTGACTCCTAAGAATGCAAAACAACCTGGAACTTTTTCAGTATAATATGCAAAATCCTCACCCCCCATTATTGGGGGCATTTCTATTACTTTATCGCTACCTAATATTTCTTTACCCACTGATTTGCCTAATTCCCAGCAATCTGCATCATTGATGGTAGGAGGATAATCATGACCTGGGAAAGTTACCTCTGCCTCACAACGATTGGCGATTGCTATTGATTCGGATAATTCCTTTACTCTTTTTTGTAATTTTGTTAATCCTTCTAAAGTTAATGACCTTATAGTTCCCTGTAATTCCATAGTTGATGGAATTACATTCCATGCATCACCCCCATTCATCATTGTAACACTAATCACTCCGGATTCAAGTGGGTTTAATTCTCGAGAAATAATTGACTGTAGTTCTACTACGATTTTAGAAGCTGTAATAACCGGATCTATCGTATTATGAGGAGCAGCGGCATGGCCTCCATTCCCTTTAACCAATATCTTCAATGAACCTGCAGAAGCCAATAAAGTACCTTCTCTTGATGCCATCATACCAGTAGGGAGTTGCCCTGCAACATGTAAACCGAATATTTTCTGAACATCGGGATTCATCAGAACTCCCTCGTCCCTCATCATTTTTCCTCCTGCCCCACCTTCTTCAGCAGGTTGAAAAATAAGTTTTACAGTGCCTTCGATATATTCTTCATTCTCCTTAAGAATTCGGGCAGCTCCTAATAGCATTGCAGTATGACAATCATGACCGCAGGCATGCATTTTACCATCTATTTCACTCTTAAAGTCTATATCTGTCTCTTCATGTATCGGTAAAGCGTCCATATCTGCCCTCAATGCTATACAGGGGCTATTTCCATTACCTAAAATTCCAACAACACCCGTTATTGCAATATCTTTCTGAAATGGAATATCGAGTTCTTTAAGGGTTTCTTGTACTAACTTACTAGTTTCAAACTCTTCATACATCAATTCAGGGTGCCTATGTATCTTCCTTCTCTTTTCGATAATCCATGATTTTATTTCATTACTCTTAGATAATATTTCGGAGCTCTGCATATTTAATGTGAAGTAGTAGGGATATTAGAGTTATCTTAAAAAATAATTAAAAATGATAAAAAAAATTTAAAATATAAACCGCAATCTTGAAATCTACAAGTTGACTAACTGATATATGGCGAAAGAGGGCATGTACTACAGAATGATGGGCAATACTGGTTTACAAGTTTCAGTACTATCATATGGATTTTGGGCAACTTATGGAGTTAAGAATAGTTTACTAGAAGAAAATGGCATTGAAATGGCGAAAAGATGTATGACAATTGCAAGAGATGCTGGTGTAAATTGTTTTGATCATGCGGAAGCATATGGTAATCCAAATGGAGAGGCTGAGAGATTATTCGGAATAGCCCTTTCAGAATTGAGTGAAGAAGACCCAGAAAAATGGAGAAGGTCAGAATTAATAATTACTACAAAAATTTTTTGGGGAGGGACTGGAGTTAATGAATCTGGATTATCGAGGAAACATATCTTAGAAGGTTTAGATGCAAGTTTAGAAAGATTACAACTTGATTATGTAGATATGGTATTCTGCCATAGGCCTGATCCACTTACTCCAACGTCAACAGTAGTACGAGCGATGAATGATGTCGTTAGAAATGGTTGGGCCACTTCATGGGGAACTTCAGAATGGTCTGCAGCACAGATAATGGAGGCTATATGGTTCGCCAAATCAGAAGGTTTAGAACCTCCAATGTTCGAACAACCACAATATAATATGCTACATAGAAATCGTTTTGAAAGGGAATATTTTCCTCTATTCAAGCCACCATATAATTATGGGACAACAATTTGGTCACCTTTGAGGTCGGGCTTTCTTACTGGTAAGTATAATGATGGAATTCCTGAGGGTTCAAGGCCAACTCAAGAAGGTTATGAATGGTTAATAGAAGATTTGGAAAATCGTAAGAAACAAGGACAAATTGAAATTGTTAAGAAAATTTCTGATTATGCAAAAAATGAATTCAATTGCTCACCTGCTCAATTGGCCTTGGCGTGGTGCCTGAAGAATCCTAATGTTAGTACGATACTCTTAGGTGCAACCAAACCAGAGCAGATGGAGGAAAACCTAGGGTGCATTAGTATTGCTAAAAGAATAACAGAGGAGCACATGAATCAAATAAATTCAATTCTTAGAAATAAACCTGAAGATTGGACTGGATATGGCGGCACTGGTGCTCGCGAAATTAGAACATTATGAAAAAATGTATAAAAAACTAAAAATTTCTTATGTTAAAAAATTTTATTTTCTATAACAAGGTCGAACTTATAACTGTCTAGTATACTAACCATGCTAAATAGCATACCGAAGCGCGCTTCGATTAGGGATGCTTCTTGGTTGTATTTTCAGACTTAGGAATTGGCCCTGATTTGGTACAAGCTTTAGAAAAGCAAGGAATAGTAGAGCCATTTGAAGTTCAGAGTGAATCTATACCTGATTCCATACTAGGGCATGACGTATGTTGTAGAGCTCCAACGGGTTCTGGTAAGACGTTGGCATTTGGCTTACCTCTTCTTGCGCGTACGCAAAAGGCAAATAGAAAAAGACCCACTTCACTAATTTTAACTCCTACGAGAGAGTTAGCAGAGCAAATTTGTAGTGTCCTCAAACCCCTAGCTAAGGCGATAGGTGTGAATGTATTATCAGTCTATGGAGGAGTTTCCTATCGTAACCAGTTACGTGGACTTGAAGATGGCGTGGAGATATTAGTTGCTTGCCCGGGAAGACTATTGGATTTAATTGAAAGAAAGGCTTTATCTCTTAATGATGTGAGTATAATAGTATTAGATGAGGCAGATAGAATGGCAGATATGGGGTTTATGGAGCCCGTATGCGAAATAATAGAAATGTGTTCAGAAAATCGTCAAACTATACTATTTAGTGCCACTTTAGATGAAGATGTAATTGACATAGTTGAAACTTATCAAACAAATCCAATAACTATTGAAGTCGGGCCAGAAGAAGTTAGTATTGACAGTATGCAACATTATTTTTGGAAGGTTAAGAACCATAAAAGAGTAGAGGTTACCGCAGAAATCGTCAGAAAATCTGGAAGAAGTATTATTTTCTGTAGGACTAGAATGGGTGTCAATCGCCTAGATGAAGAACTCAAAGGAGAAGGTATATCTTGCACACCGTTACATGGTGGCTTGAATCAAAACCAAAGAGATAGGGCAATGCGTAAGTTTAGTACAAGTAGAACAATGGTGTTAATTGCAACTGATGTTGCTTCAAGAGGAATAGATGTTGAAGGCGTGAATTGTGTAATAAATTATGATCCACCAGAGAATGGAAAGGCGTATAAGCATCGGGGCGGAAGAACTGCCAGAGCAGGAACTAATGGTATTGTAGTATCTTATGTCCCCAAGTCAAAGGAAAGGCTGTACTCAAGGATACAAAAAGAAGTTGGTGTAAAATATAGATATACTCTTCCGCAAGTAGAAGTACTCGAAGAAAACGAGTTTGAATTAATACCTCCCGAAAAGGGAGATCGGAGTGATCGTGGAAGGAGAAGAGGATCTGGAGGGAATAGAAATAGAATATCAAGGAATAAAAGAAATTTTTCTTCCAGAGGAAAACAAAAAGAAAGACCTTCTAAAGGAAGAGATAATTCAAAAAGAGGAAAGAGGGGCGCGAGTGAAAGAAAAAATTCTGG
Organism: Candidatus Thalassarchaeaceae archaeon; assembly: GCA_943841885.1. GTDB lineage: Archaea > Thermoplasmatota > Poseidoniia > Poseidoniales > Thalassarchaeaceae > MGIIb-O3. The sequence goes on from CALSZZ010000001.1 coordinate 295,216, forward strand.
CGATAATTCAAAAAATAACTCCCAAACAACAAGAGGTGAAAAAAGAAGTAAGATAAGTGAAAATGGAGGAAAATATAATTCAAAAAGAGGGAAGAGCAGTCAAAAAAGAAGAGGGGGGTAACAATGAAAATTCAAAAAATAACTCCCAAACACCAAGAGGCGGAAAGAGAGGGAAAGGGCAAAGTCCTTCTAGGCCTAGGAATAGACGTAAAAAATCTGACTACAGGTCTTAGATTAAATGATATCTTCGATAAGTTGTAGTTTCAATAATCTTTTAGATGCGCTGTAATTAATATTTTTGAATGCAACTTTTACTTGGCCTCCTTCGAATGGCTCTTCAATAGTGGGTTGTCCGCCTCTAAAAAGTCCCATCACCGTGGTGTAAGCGTCTACTCCAACATGTGCTTCAATATCATAAACTGCTGATTCGGCACCTTGGTCGGATAAATCATCACCCTCTCCACCATGTAATATGGTTCTTTGAATTCTTCTTTCTACAGTTACTGTTATCTCTGAACATGGTATTTCCATTTCAACTGTGGAATTATCTCTGAGTTCTAGTAAAGAAGTTTCTCCTGCGTCTTTTATTGGACCTTTTATTACTAATATTTGTGGATTTTTCTTTGATATTTCTGCCATTTATTTCACCTTATTTTGTTTCTAATTATTAAGTACTGCATTTGTATTGAATGTATGAACAACTGCTGCAACTGGTATCAATGCGTTGACAGCATCATCGGCCATATCTGCCTCCCTCCGATAATAATAGATAATCTTTGGTCCGTTTTTGGCGTTAAAATTAAATCAATCAGAAAAATAATTTTACAAAGTTTAAAATCATACATACATATTGAAATGTAGAACGTTCTGCGATAAACATGTTAAATGTAGGAGATAAAGCACCTAATTTCACTTTGATGGCATATGATAGATCGATGGTAACACTAAGTAAACACTTAGGGCAAAAAGTGATTATAGCATTTTATCCAGCCGCATTTACTGGAGTTTGTACTACTGAAATGTGTACATTTTCTGATTCATTGACGAAATTTTCTGGAATAAACGTGACAATATTTGGAATCTCTGCTGATAATGTATTTGCAAATAAAATATTTGCTGAACAAAATAATATCAAATTCCCACTATTATGTGATGTTGAAAGAACTGCAATAAAGGCATATGGAGTCGATATTGAAAATTTTGGTGCACCCGGATATGTAGCAAGTCAGCGTTCTATATTCATAATAGAAGAAGATGGTTCAATAGGATATTCCTGGATTGCAGATAATCCCGGAATAGAGCCGAATTATTCAGAAGTTTTTGAGTACATTAAATCTTAAATTATTTTCCATTTTACACCCTCTGGGCTGTCTTCGACTGTAATGTTCATTGAATTTAATTCATCTCTTATTTCATCGGCTTTAATCCAGTCTTTCTCATCTCGGGCCTTCTGACGTAGCATTAGTAGTTCTTCAACTCTTAATGATAATTTATTTCGCATTATGTCTGACTTTTTAGATAGTGAATTTAGAATATTTTTATCTGGAAGAAGTCCCAAGATATTACCTGCAAACTCATCTAACCATCCCAAATATGCTGAGATATTTTTAATTTCATCATTTTTAGAAATCCCATCATTGAGTTTTTTAACCACAGATTGGACCTCAACAAATGCTATTCTAGTATTAAAATCATCATTCATGCCGCTAAAAAATCTTTCAGTAGCGGAATTAAGAAAATTATTTCCATCCCAAACTCCCGCTTCGGTAATCTTAGATGCCTCCAAATATGTATTTAATAGTCTATTATGATGTATTTGAGATTCTTCCAATATAGATTGATTAAATTCTATTGGTTGTCTGTAAGGGGCATTTAGTAAAGCATATCTAAGTGCTAAGGGTTCAACGGATTCGAAAGTTTCAGAAATCGTTGTAAAATTACCTAATGACTTACTCATCTTTTCACCATCAACATTAATCATTCCATTGTGCATCCAGTACTTTACTACGTGTTCTTTTCCTAAGCAGCATTCGGATTGAAAAATCTCAGCTTCATGATGAGGGAACATCAAATCTCTTCCTCCTCCATGAATATCAAAAGTTTCTCCAAGGTGTTTCAAAGACATAGCTGAACATTCAATATGCCATCCCGGCCTCCCGTTCCCCCAGGGACTAGACCAATATGGCTCCCCCTCTTTCGCATTTTTCCAAAGAGCGAAATCTCTATGATCGCGTTTTCCATCTCCCGTTCCACTAACTCTTCCTCCTGCTCCCGATCTGACCATCTCAAGTGTTTGCCCTGTTAATTGGCCATATTTCTCTGGTGCTGTATCTATTTCGAAGTATACTCCATCTTCAGCCAAGTATGCATTTTTCTTGTCTAATAATACCGAAATCATATCAATTATTTCTGGGATTGTTTCTGTGACTTTTGAATATTTATCTGCACGCAGAACATTCAATTTGTCCATCACCTGAAAATAATTATCTATATTTCTATTTGAAATTTCTTTGAAGCCTACATTTTCTTCTAAAGCAACTTTAATGATTTTATCATCTATATCTGTAAAATTCGTTATATAAATAACTTTGAAATCTAATTTCCTAAACCATCTTGTGATTATATCAAAAGAAATAGCTTGCCGAGCGTGACCGAGGTGGCTCGGAGAGTATGGAGTAATTCCACAGACGTAAATACTAACTTCACCTTCAACGATAGGTATGAATTTTTTTTTAATACGAGAGCGTGTGTCATATATTTTCAAAACCATAAATGCATCCTCCTCGCGACCTATCTACCTCAACTTCGTGCTGATTTAACCAATTCAGAATATAAAATATCATGATTTTTTCCCATCCTCTCGGGATGCCACTGAACTCCTATACAGAATCTTAAATCTGGCCTTTCAACAGCTTCTATTAGCCCGTCATGCTTAGCATGGGCCGTTACTATTAATGATCCTGGATCAGATACTCCTTGATGATGTGTAGAGTTTACTGTCACATGAGGGCCCATCAATGAAGAAATTTTTGAACCTTCACTCGTAGTCACCACATGTTCACTTGATTGCCCGTCATAACTTCCGTGCCCCCCGTACTCTAGAGTGTTGTCCAAGTGTTGATGGAGATGTCCTCCATGAATTATTGACAAAAGTTGCATGCCTCGACAAATACATAACATTGGCATATTTCTATCTAATGCCTCTTGAATCAAGGCCCTCTCTGAAGCATCTTGTTCAGGATAATATGTAGCTGTACTTATGTATGATTCTTCGTGATATTCAGAAGGATTGATATCTGGACCTCCTGCTATAACTATTCCATTTATTTTATCCAAGACAGAAGTTGAAAATATAGAAGGAGGAATTAGTACTGGTATTCCTCCCGCGCGTTCGATAGCAGAAGTGTATGTTGAAGGTAAAATTGCTGCATCCATAGTCCATTTTGCAAATTTTGATTCCCTTATAGAACAAGTAACTCCAATCAGTGGCCTATCAAGTTCAGGCGACATGTGCATCTGAAATTGTTTTATAACTTAAATTCTCGCTAAATTAGTGAAAATAAACAATGGATTATTAATTTTGGATATATTCAGGGGTAAACTTGAGTTAGTGCCCATCAGTTCGTTTACTATGGAATGGTTTAATTTAATGTCAAGGGGTTTTTTTAGCGGGGCTGTAGTGGTAATTGTAAGTGAAGTTGCAAAAAAATCAGCAGTTTTTGGTGCATTATTGACCTCTATACCCTTGGTCAGTGTATTGTCATTAACTTGGCTATATGAAGATACTAAAGATACTGCACAAGTCGCTGATTTCGCTGAAAGCATATTATGGTTAGTTTTGCCTTCAACATTATTATTCATATTGCTTCCATATTTACTTCGTAAAGGATGGTCTTTTGAAAATTCTATGATAGTAGGAATTTCTACAACTGTTTTAGCATATGGGATAGGAATATATCTAGCATCTTCTTATGTCGCTTCCAATTGATGTATGATCCATTTATATTTTATAGGATGTCGAATCCGAATTATATTTGAAGAAAATAATCAATAGATAAATATTTATTTTTTGCATTAATCTTTTGATTTAGCAAAAAAGAATTCAAATCTGAGATTTATAATTGTGTTTTAATTCTCATGGGCTTCTCTCATTTTCCTTGTATGGATAAAAGATTGTATACAAGAATAAGTGAATACTCCTCCGACGAATAACATGATTAATTGGGCCAAAGTAGAAGCAGAGAAGTCAGAATCAATTATCCCCTTTAATGCCATTCCTCCTCCGAGAAAGGTCAGAAGTCCTACGCTAACTGCCGCATGCATCCATACATGATTCTTTTCTGGCTGTATCTTAGCCATATATCCCAGTAATAGCAATGGTAGACCAAAAAATGACGGTATCAATGAAGTAACACTAGTCATGCCTGTGCCTAAATAAAATGATACTCCTTCTAACATAAGTAATGAGCCGACAATCATTGTTAATTTTGGCATAGTCTGATTTAAGAATTTGAATTCATTGTCCATAATATCAGGAAAGGGCTCGAGTTTAAGATGCTACTCCTGTGTTGATAACGATGTTTTTTGTATTTCTTCATCTTTGGCAACTATTTGCTCCCAAAGTAATTCTGCTACATCCTTGACGTCCATTTCAGAACCTACTGAATCTAGGCCATCCTTTACCATGATTGAACAAAAAGGACATCCTATAGCCACTGTATCGCAACCTGTTGCAGCTATTTCTTCAGCCCTAATTTTGTTAACTCTCTTATCTGAATCTTCTTCCATCCACATTTGAGCACCTCCAGCACCGCAGCAGAAAGAGTCTTTGCCATGCCTTTCAACTTCCACATCAACGCCACCCAACACTGCCCTTGGCTCTTCGACAATGTCTCCCATTCTGCCCAAGTAGCATGGGTCATGATATGTTATGCTTTTTCCATTTTTATCCAGTTCAGGTAATTTTCCTTCATCTTGTAATTTTGCCATTATTTCGGTATGATGGAAGACTTCTAATTCATCTGCACCATAATCGCCATATTCTTTTCCTAATGTATGGAAGCAGTGAGGGCATGATGCGACAATTCTTTTCACCCCCAAATCTTGAAATGTAGAAATATTTGTTTCTGCCAACATTTGAAATAAATATTCATTTCCTGCACGTCTGGCTGGATCTCCGGAGCATCCCTCTTGCATACCAAGTATCCCTACATCAAGCCCTGCTTGTTTCATCAAGGAAATTGTTGCTCGGGCCACTTTTTGATTTCTTTCATCGAAACTAGCAGCACAACCAACGAAATAAATATATTCGGCAGGTTTACCTACTTTTACATCTAAGTCAGCAGCCCAATCAGCCCTTTCATGGCTTCCAAAACCATAGGGATTAGATGCCGCTTCAAGATTGCCCATTGCAACATTCAGTACTTCAGGGTACTCCATAGTCTCCATAACTGCATTACGTCTTAAATCTGTAAGTTTTGGCACATGTTCTATGTATAGGGGGCAAACATCCACACAAGCGTTACAAGTAGTACATGCCCAAACTGCATCTTCAGTAATTCGTTGCATCATGGTTTCTTCTGGTTGTCCGCCGCTAAGCAATATTGGTGCATTCTCATTGGCATAATCCCTTACATCATGGATAATCTGCATTGGGTTCAGACTTTTTCCAGAGGCATATGCAGGACAAACGTCTTGACATCTGGCACATGAGGTACAGGACCAGGCATCAATTAACTGACGCCATGTATACTGACCAAAAGAGCTAACTCCAAATGAATCAATATCTAAATCGTCCAGAGAGACTGCTTTACCACTTTCATCTAAAGCAAGAGGACGCATTTTACCCATTGGTTCTGTATCGTGAAAAAATACGTTGGGAAAAGCCATTACTAAATGCATATGTTTTGAAAGTGGTATCAAAATCAGAAATGTAAAAATTGCAAGCATGTGGGCCCAATAGGATGCTATCGCAAAGGAATCTGAAAGGCCTAATGATTCAACCCAAACTCCAATGGGCTCCCAAGATATGGGATTTTCTTTTGATTCTATAATAAATGATGTTGTCGTAATAGTCAATATTAAAATCAAAATAAAATTACCTTCTAATTGAGATTTTCCTTTAAGTTTTTCAGGTGTAAAAATTACTCTCCTAATTAGTGCTGCGGAGGCTCCAACTAGTGCTGACAAATACCCTAATTCAACAACTCCATTCCAAGGGCCAATAAGTAATTCTGGCAATATATTATCTGAGAAGAAATTGGCAGTTGCAAGATCAAGCATATCCGATGCTAGCATTAAAAATCCCCAGAACATCAATACATGCATTGTTCCTGCCACTCTATCTCTTAGTACTTTTTTTTGTCCTAACCATCCTACCATTACTTCCTTTATTCTTATGCCCCATGAATCAAATCTATCATCTGAGGAACCAAGCATGACTAAACGTATGGCTTTACTTAAATGAAATAAGAAAAAGCTAGATGATAATCCGCCTAAGATGATTAAAATAACCCATCCAGGAACCGGGCCATAATTAATTAATAGTGGATGTTCCATGTATAAATCCCCTCAGATAGAGTTACTAATATTCTACCGTATAGTGTATCAGGTTTCAAATAATCGCTTTACTAATTTACAAATATTGGTTTCCCCAATGATAATCTTCCATATCCCTTACGGAGTAGTATGGTAGAAGCATTCGCGCCCGGTAAATGCATACTTTTTGGAGAACATGCAGTAGTATATGGCCATCCAGCAGTTGCCCTCGCCATTGACCAAGGAGTACGCGTTTCATTAAAAAAATCTGAAGAATGGCGGATTGGAGGGGAAAAATTTGATCCGTTCAAACACCCACATATTTCTCATATTTTACATAAAATATTTTATTATAATGGAGAGCCACTGGATATAAAGATAGAAAGTCAACTATTCCCCGCGGCTGGATTGGGATCCTCAGCGGCCTTGTCTAACGCCATAGGTGCTGCTTTACATAAGATGATGAAACCTAACGAAAAATTAGATATTGTTAAATTGGCTAAAATAGGACATTCTGCAGAGGCAGCTGCACAAGAGGGTCGTGCTAGTCCAACTGATACTGCAACAAGTGCACTTGGAGGTTGTGTAGTAGTATCTGGAGAGCCCGTAAAAGGTACTGAGCATATTTTTAATACTGAATTAGTTACTCCTGAAGGAAAACGTTCTTGGTCAATTTATAAATCAATATTGCCTGAAAAGACAGATGGAATATGGTTGATATTAGGATTTACTGGAGAGAGCTCCCCTACAGGAAAAATGGTTGCAGGAGTTGCAAATTTATTATCCCAAGTACCTAGTAAAAAAGATGAAATGGAGGCAATTAATGAAATTACTCTCAAAGGACTTGATGCTTTATCAAAAGGTAATTTTGAAGCCGTGGGATTGGCAATGGATGAATGCCATGAACATCTTCAGAATCTAAATGTCAGCAGCGATTCTTTGGACAGGTTAGTTGAAGCCGTTAGGCCATACTCATTGGGTGCGAAAATGACAGGTGCAGGAGGAGGAGGATGTATTGTTGCAATATCGAGAAATCCTCAAAGAGTATCTGAACAGATAGAAATTGCAGGAGGGATACCTATGATTTCAAAAATAGGAACTAAGGGTGTAAAAATAATTTAAAAAATAGTTTTTTTGTTTTTATGACTATTTTATTCAAGCCCTAAATAAAATATCATTTATAAGTGATATTATGTGGGGCAAGATATGCTTAGTGATGAAGAACGCTTAACTGTTGTAAATGTAGTAGCATCTACAAGAGTCGCAGAAGAACTAGATTTGCCAGATATTGCCATACAATTGAATTGTGAATATGAACCAGAACAATTTCCAGGGGTAGTTTATCGCGTCGTAGATCCGAAACTTGCAATACTTATGTTTCGATCAGGAAGAGCAGTTTGTACTGGAGGTAAAAATGAAGATAATATCCATACCGGAATTAAACGTATGACTGAGGATTTAAAGGCTGCAGGAATCGATACATGGGATCTTAAAGATGTTGAAATAGAAGTTCAAAATATGGTTGCTACATACTCCCTATATTTTCCAGAGGATTACGATCAAATAGCAGAGAGAGATGATATTAATTGTAAACTAATAGTAAATGAAGACGGGACTCTTAGAGCAGCAACAGACCAAGAAATAAAGGATGATGATCCAAGAATAAGAGGAGTTAAAGAAGGCGAGTTATTAGCGGGTTTACCCAGAAAATTAAATTTGAATAATCTGACATTTCATCTACCTTTTGATAAAGTTGAATATGAACCAGAGCAATTTCCAGGTTTAATTTACAGATTAGATTATCCAAAAGTAGTATGTCTAATATTTGGCAGTGGAAAAATGGTAATTACAGGTGCTCGTCACAAGGATGAAATCTTAGAAGCAGTACAATTTATTCAAGATGAATTAGCAGATTTACTCTATCAGTAGAAAACCAACTTTTATCCATAATGGCCATTGCATAGGGCTATGAGAAAAGTCGGAGGTAAAGTAATTTTACTTACTTTGCTAATTTTATCATCGATATTATTGACCATTGTGAGTTCAGAAAATAAAAATTTAGCATATAACTTGCAATACACAAACGAGGTTAGTTCGCAAACGGGAATAGTAGACGTACAAAGTTGGCAAATTAATGATAATTGGATGTATGAAGGTTATCTTGATGTTGGGAATTTCATAACATCATCAGGAGTTTCCACTGATATCGAGTATCTATCTGGGACACTGGAAAAAACAGTTACTGAAATATACATATCGGAAATTGATAATCACTCTTCGATTACATACAAACTAGAATCAATCGGGAATTATGGGGCAAATAATGTTAATTTGGATGGTCAGAATGGCGATATTACTGTTGATATGCTAACAACAGAGATTATTCGTGCTTCTGACATGGCTGTAGTTTCACAGTCTGCAATTGTGGAAATAGTCTTTTGTTACTATGTCTTTTTTTGGTGCATAGATATTGATGTTGCAGAATTAAATGTAACAAATTCTTACTCTCCTGCCTTAGAAGGATTAGATTTTCCATTAAGTGTTGGTGAAACTTGGAGTGTAAATTACCATCAAGAAACAGAATACAGTGGAGAGAGCAATCTTGGTGTAGATATCCCTGATGATACAAATGATGAAAACTCGACAAGCTGGTCGGTTGTTTCTCAAGGTTATTCTGGAGTAAGTTATACTGGATGTTCTCAATCATATAACATTACCACATACAATAGTGATGGAGAGGTAAGCGGATACAGATGGTATTGCCCTGCCATAAAAGGAGACATTAAATCATCGTTTACAGAGAGCATAGGATTCAATGCCGTACATGAATTAACTACTTATCAACCAAGTACCAGAGCGAACGTGATCGAAATAGATATCCAATACCCACTTTCCCCTTTAGATACTGAAATATTCGCTTGGATAAATGTTACTAATCAAGGATCTCCTATTGCTAATCAGACAATGGATTTTAGATATGAAATTGAAGATGAAATTCGACAGATAATCACTGATGAAAATGGAACTTGTTATTTGGAATTCAGCACTGGAAACTCAACAGATGATTCGATATCAAATAGTGATTTTGCAAGCCATGGCATAATTTCATGGATTAGTAATCAGAACGTAATAGGAGTTTCTTCACTAAGTATGGATTTAGATGTCCACGAGGTAGATTTAGTAACTAGAAATGAAGGAGTGACAGTAGAAAGGACACGCGATAATAATACAATAACTTTAGATTCCAGTATAGGATTTAATGCAATATCAGGAGATTATTTAGTTTTCTCAGTACCAGTTCTTAACAGAGGTTTGATTAATTCTCCACCCACTGAATTAAGAGTTGATTCACCAGATGGGAATACTGCTTTTACTTATGTCCCCTCACTGAGTAGTCTTGAAGAATCTAGAGTAGAAATTAACTGGACAGTTCCAGAAAATCAAATTTTTGGTTCTACTCATCTTGAATTCTTAGTAGATCCAGATGAAAATATTTCTGAAGATGGTAATAAGTCGAATAACCAAGGTTTATTTTCAGTATATATCGGAGCTTTGCCAACGGCAGTATTATCTCTACCGAATATGATTAATACTTTAGAAGAGGTTGTAATAAGTGGCCTTTCATCTGTAGACCATGATGGTGGAGATTATGTTTGTGAGTTCGATATAGAAACTACAGGAGGTGGTTTGGATACTATTTTAGAAGATGACTGTGAATTGGAATGGACATGGGGTGATGATGGTAATTTTAGCATATATTTGACTATTATAGATGAAGAAAGTGATCAATCTTCAACAGTAGCATCTATCATTGTGCTCAATAGACCTCCTGAAATCGTACTTGTGGCAAATTATGATACCATTCCAGTCCTTTCGGAAGTGACGTTTGAAATCACCGAAAGAAATGACCCAGATACTCAGACGCCAAACTCTCCTGTTGATATTCTTTGGAATAATACATCCTGTAAAGAAGGTCAGATAGGGGTTAAGTGTACGGTAACTGCTGTTGCAGAAGGAGGCTTTTCGATTGGTGTATCGGCTACCGATGATGATGGTGAAACAGTATATGAAACATATACCGTTGAAGTCACTAATATAGCCCCCTATAATGGTCAAATAGAGGTTTATACAGGAGCACAAAAAATTACTCCAGATAATAGAGGCGTATTTACTGCAGATGAGGGAGAAAAATTGACCATACGCGCGTGGGCAAGTGATTCCATTAATGATATCGATAGCCTACAGTTTTCATGGTCTCCGGATGCTGAAAATAATCCAGAAATTATTCATCAAAAACAAGGAAGTGAGAGTTTCATAAATCATACCTATAATTACAGTGGCCTTCAATTGGCAACTCTACAGATAGTTGATGATGATGGTGCACCATTAATTTTCGATAATGGAGAAGAAATTTTAATTATTCCGATTGAAATAATAAATCTTAATCCATCAATAGTATCCCTAAATCAGAGGCTGCCAGTAGAAGAAGGAGAGGAGTTACTTTTCAATATTGGAGTTTCGGATACCGATAATGATATTTCAGATTTATACTCATGTTTTGATATTAATCCATTACTAGATTCTGATTCATCAGGTCTGGCTAATGATGATTGTGATTACAATAGTAATTACTTGGCTTACACATGGGATGATGTAAGTATAGCTCCAGAATATATAATATTCCATGTGTCCGATGATGATGGTGCTTCAGCGAGTATAGAAATAGAAATAGATGTTAGGAATGTTAGGCCTGCTGCAGTAGCAAGTATAGATGAAATAAATCCAGTTCAAGGAGATATTATTTCATTGAGTGCTAATGGGACAGTGGATTCAGAGTATGATATTGAAAATATGATTTATCATTGGGATACGGATGTCTCAGTAGACTCTGATAATGACGGAGATCCATCAAATGATGTTGATATCCAGGGAAGATGGGTACAAGTTATTTATGACACAGAAGGTAAGAAAAATGTTAAACTGACCGTTTATGATGAGTCGGAAAGTAATTCTGTATATATGGTGGTTAATGTGGCTAAGTCTCCATTTGACTTTACAACAAGTATTAAGCAAAATTCAGCGTCTATCTTGCTAATTATACTGATTGCTCTAGCAGGGACAATATTAACACTAAGGAATAAAGAAAATAAAGAATCAGATGCTAGAGAGGAAGAATCCGCGGTATCAATTGACCAGATATTTGATAATTTAGATGATGAGATAGAAAAAAATAAAAGAAAATTGAAAAGGAAAATTGAAGAAGAAAATAAAGAAATAATTTCTGAATCTTTGAGTGTAATAAATTTAGAAGAATCGGAGAAAGATAAAATGACCATAAATGAGGTCCTAAGTGAAGAAGACATCGAAGCACTCTTTGAGGAGTAGGGTTCCGAGGCAGTATGGTCAATCTCTTTCGACTTTTGGGTTTACCAAATCCTAACCCTTCAAATATGAATAAAGTCATAAAAAACTCAATTAAAGACAAATATGAATCGAATAATAATAATGCTATGCTAATATTATCGGATCCGCGTGTTTCTGAAAGAACAGAGCGCCTGTTGGAGAAGCCTAATCGAAAAGTAATATACTTAAAACCGGATAGTCTAAATCGCTTACAACTTACTGGAATGGGCCATGAATTATCAGAAGGAAATCTTATTTTGGTAGATTTATCTGGTTTAATTCATATGCCTAGTCAAACCGCAAAATGTAATCGTGAAGTAAATCAGTTAGCAGAAAATAATGGAGTGGCTGCATTCGCTTTGAATGATTCCGACACATTGATAATGATTCCAGGGTCAAAAATGAGAATAGATACTAAGAAGCATAGGCTTGGACTATCTGAACTGAAAAAGGAATAAATTATTTTTTTTCTCCTGGCCTGTATGAAACATCTTTTTCTTCTAGCCATGAGTCTAGTTCTTTAGACATAATTTCTTTAACGGTTATTCTCAAGAAATCCCTATATGCCAGCCATTTATCTATTTCTTTAATATCATTACCTCTTTCTTTTTTACGTAATATTGATGCATCAGAATAGGTAATACAATGTTCTAGAAAAGATGCAACTAATTGTCTTTTTTCTTCAATTTTCATCAAGCAGCACCTAATTCTATGATTAGTTTTTCAACATGCCCTTTTACTTTAACTCCATATTTTACCCATGAAATTGAGCCATCTTTGGAAATAGCAAATGTAGATCTTAAGCATCCCATGTATTCTTTACCATACATATTTTTCATTCTCCATGTGCCGTATAGTTTGTGAAGACTTGAGTCAGAATCGACAACTAAATCAAATGGTAATTTAAATTTATTAGTAAATTTTTCATGACTAGTAGACGAATCCGTGGAGACTCCTATGACTTTCCAGCCAGTTTCTTTGAATCTTGAAAAATTATCTCTAAAATCACATGCCTGAGTAGTGCAACCAGGCGTATTATCCCTAGGATAAAAATATAATATAACGCCTTCTCCTTGACTGATAATTTTAGATAATTTTATTTTTTCACCGTTTGTAATTGTACATTCGAAATCAGGCGCAATATCTCCTACAGAAAGTTTTACTTCTTCGACCATGTCATTGCGCAATAGTCATCACACATGAAATCTAGTTTTTCTCGATCATTGAAGTTACACGTACAGATGATGGATTTTTAGGAGGATCGCTAAACCCAAAATTGATTGGAGATGAGATTTTTGCAATACTTCCGAAGGATTTTCCTTTATATTTAGCAGATGCATGCCTTACCCGTGATATACTTCTTACCATATACCATTCTTTTCTATTATCTTTTGTCTTCCCATGTGTCTTTGTACCAAAAAATAAATTTGCGAAAAAATATTCAAAATTTGAGATAAACCATCTGGGACGATTGAACGGGATTGGAAAACTCCATCCCCATTCTATAAATATGGATAAATTTTTACTTTCAATCTCTATATTTTTTTTTCTTTCTTTTGACATTTAATGGGCTAATTATTACTTCTTCAAAGGAATAGAGGTTGGATACATAACTTGCGCACTCTGGCGAAGGAGAAATGAGTATTCTTTTTCCATCAGGTCTTGCCCACATTATATTGGTGAAACTCCCAAGGGGAGAATCTACCCAATCTCCGATGACTATTCTTTCTCCAGATGAGAAAGACGAAGACGTTATTCTACCTTTAAAAATATCCATATTTTCACTTTCTCGATTCTAAAATAATTTGTTTTTTTGACGCAGCCCATGAACATATGGGACAATTTCGTAAATCATGCCTCAAGGCTGGACAGTGTTCCCTTCCAAAAAATATTATCTGTAGATGTCTTCTGTTCCATGTATCTTCAGAGAATATTCTTTTCAAATCATATTCAGTTTGAATGACGGATTTCCCTTTTGACAAGCCCCATCTCTTAGCTAATCTGTGTATGTGCGTATCTACTGGAAACGCGGGTAAACCAAAAGCCTGTGACATTACCACCCCCGCCGTCTTATGGCCAACTCCTGCAAGAGACTCCAGAAAATCCCAGTCGGGCTTTATTTCTCCTCCATTATCTATTATTTGTTTAGCCATTTTTTTCAAATTTTTTGCTTTAGTGGGTGCTAAACCAACTTCTCTGATTATACTTTGGATTTCGCCCACTTCAAGAGAGTTCATTTTAATGGGACTATTAGCAACTTGGAATAACTTAGGAGTAACTTGATTGACTTTTTTATCCGTCGTTTGCGCAGAAAGCATTACTGCAACAAGAAGTGTGTATTCATCTATATGATCCAAAGGTATTGGTTGTTCTGGATACAAATCGTCCAATAATTTTCCTATTCTAGTGGCCTTATCAATACGGCGCATCATTACTCCCTCTGATCATCTTTTAATCCCATAATAAAAGCAATTATTAAGCACAAAGCAGGTATTCCATAACAAGGACCATACATGAATTCTCCCCCTTCCATTGAATCGGATGTTGTACCTCCTAGTGCAATGTAAGAAACAAGGCCTAGTACTAAACTTGGCAATACTGCTACTCCCACAAATACAAGCCCGCGCGCTAGTCCCATGCCTCCGACTGATGCTAATATTTGATGAAGGTTCGTTATTTGCCAAAGAGAATTTCGATTTCATCTCCGGACTTTGTATTAAGTACATCATTTGATTCTAGCCATCCTTTTCTGGCTATTTGAGTACCATACCAAATATCATTCAATCCGTTAGTATCATGAGCATCGGGATTAATACATATTGGGACACCGATTTCTTTAGCGTATTTACAAAATTTCCAATCTAAATCAAGACGATATGGCGATGCGTTAATTTCAACAGCTTTTAAAATTCCTTCTTCATTAAATTCAGCCATAGTACGTAAAATTGAATGCATGTCTAGAGGGAATCCTTCTCTCCCTTGTAAAATCCTACCAGTCGGGTGACCTAATATTGTAAATGTAGGATCTTCGATAGCTTTTATCAATAATTCCGTATTAGTAGATTCGTCTCTATTCCTCCAACTTCCTAGTGCATGAACGGAACCTATCACATGTGAGAGAGAATTGCGAATTTCTGAGGGATAGTCCAATTTACCATTCGATAATATATCACATTCTGAACCATGGAATAATCTAAAATTTATGTTTTCATTTTGATAATACTCATTCAATTTATTAATCTCAATAGATTGATTGATTATTTCATCACTCGGAATCCCTATTTGCCTTCCTCCGATATTTAATGACTCTGAGTGATCTGCTATTCCCAAATACTCCCAACCGAGTTTTAATGCGTGATTAGCCATTTCTTCCAATGTTGCAGCACCGTCTGAAGAAGTTGTATGATTATGGAATGCACCTTTTATATCATCAATCTCTATTAGATTTGGTAAAAGACCTTGCAATGATGCTTCTATTTCCCCCATATCTTCACGTAATTCGGGAGCAACCCAATCCATATCCAAATTCTTATAGATGTCTAATTCAGTATTACATATAAGCGTATTTTTAGCTGCTTCCATTCCTATTTTATCGCCTGCTTCCTTCTCTGAGAAAAGTCCAAACTCATTTAACCTCAATCCTTTATCAATTGCTCTCTGGCGCATACGTATATTATGTTCTTTAGATCCTGTAAAGTACGCTAATGTAAATGGAAATGCTTCAGGACTCACTATTCTAATTTGAGCATCGATTGTAGAATTAAGGGATCTTTCTGAAATATTTTCTGAAAGACCAAAATCTAATTCTTTTTTGATAATAGGCTCTGCCAGCATTTCTGATTCCAAAATCAAGCTAATCTTAGAAGTTCCTTGGCCCTTTACATCGGCAATTCCTGAGAAGTTCATTATTTGATTAATTATTTTTTCTTGATGTTCTATTTCGGCACTTAGAACTATGTCTAAATCGCCAATTGTTTCTCTCATTCGTCTAGCACTTCCTGCAAGTTGTGCTTTCAATACATTAGGGATTTTTGAAATTTTATTTTCTAAAGAGTGCCCATAGGCTAGGCCGATATCCATTCTACTACGGCCTTGATATCTATGGAGTAACTCGATACCTTCAAGATACTTTTCTTGACTTTTTGCTCCAAAACCTTGCAAAGAAGCTATGTTGTTATTTTCACATGCTATTTTTAATTTCTCAAGAGAGTCGATATTTAATTCTTCATAAAGTAATCTGACTCTTTTTGGACCTAAACTAGGTATTCCTGTCATCTCAATAAGGCCTGGAGGGATTTTATCATATAATTCGCCAAGACTACCCCAGGAACCATGTAATACTGCTTCTGAGATTAGGCCACCAATTCCCTTTCCAATTCCCTTAATATCGGTAAGTCTATTCTCTTCAACAACCAATAGTAAATCCTCTTCTAAAGTAGCCAAGGCGCGACTTGCATTTTGATATGCTATAACTTTAAATCTATTAGCTCCATCTAATTCAAGTAATACTGCTACTTGTTCAAAAGTAGTTGCAATTTGTGTTTTTGACATGAATGGAGGAGAAGTAGTACGTGGAATAGGTAGACTCCATCCAGATATACTCGCCATGACCAGTACATGGAGTCATATAACTTCATCTTGCCCCTCTTGTGTTTCATAATGCTTCACTAATCTAAACAAGTAAGAGGGTCTCCGATGGGCATGGATTTGGTCAATGTAGTTGAAAACATCTCACTCAGTCTTTGTGGAATTTCTACCATACTTTGGATATCAATCGGAACTTTATCTAGAACTAAAGAAGGAGAATTATTAGCTCAAAGAGCTATTATGATATTATGTTCAACTTCTGCATTATCTCTATTTCTCCTACATTACTTAGGAGGGGAATTATGGGAATCTAGAAATGCTGCTAGACCATTGGCAGTAGTAGCAATAGTTGTAGCAATAACTGCATCGCTTAACATAAAGGGAAAAGACGTACAAGGTGAAACTAATCCTCATGAAATAATGAAAATGCGAAGAGAAGATAAATAGCCATTATTCGAACTCTACATTTAATTTATCATCAATAAATGAACGCATATATGCAGGTAATTCACCATTTACGAAGATAACATCATTTACATCTTCTAGTTTCATGAGTGAATAATATATTTGCATTGCAGTCATTGGGGTAGCAGAACAGCCCGTACATCCTCCTTCCAATGAAATCATAATCACTCCATCCGCAGTATCTAGAACATTTACGACGCCGTCGTGTGCATCAAGTATGGCTTGGACTGGACCTACAGACTCTAGAATAACTTGTTTGTCTACCATTTGGTAATCTCCCTTGATACACGGAAGAGGGGTTAGGCTTTCAAACACTCCCCCTTACGGTGTCCATGGTTGGTCATATTCGGATACTACTACTTGATTTATTGGTTGAAAGAGCAGAATTTGGACACGGAGGGAATCAGGAAGTAATAAGACCATTTTTGAAGAATGCTGATGTTGAAGTTTTACTATTGACTCCTCAGATGCAATCTTTTGAATCGGGATATAAAACAGAACAGACTTCTCAATTGCCACTAAAAGAAGAAGATGTACCCAACTGGGATAATGAATATCCTTTTTGGCAGAACAATATAGTAGATATTGAATCTAAAAAAGTAAATTTTAACAGAATAATTATGCCAATGAGTAGTGACGATTTTATGATGAGTGAATGGGTAAATAATCTATCAATTGATGCTTTAGTATGTTCAGGATCTAGGAGAAATGTTAGTATTTGGGAAGAATGGATGGGGCCGGCAGCAAGTTTGATGAGAGTAACTGCAAAATCTGGCATTCCTACTTTAGGAATTTGTTTTGGACACCAACTACTATGTTACTCACTAGGTAGTGAAATAGAACGTGCTGATACTTTATCAAGTGGAATTTGGGAATTAAAACTAACTGAATTTGGGAATAACGATCCTTTGCTAACATCGCATTTAAATTCTGATTCACAGATATTCGGACTCTATACTCATCAAGATCATGTTGTCACAATACCAAAATCAAGTAAATTAGTGGGCATGGCCGAACATAATCTAATTACAGCAATAAGAGTATACGATGAATCCGATAATCCACTGCCTGCTTGGGGCATACAATTTCATCCAGAGGCTGCTAGAAAGAGAATAGAACGCGCTTATGAATGGGGGCACATAACAAAAGAAGAGTTAGCATCATTCAAAGGAGAGCATGACGGTGCCAGCATTCTTTCTTCATTTGCTCGTATCGTATTAGAAAATACTAGTTAATAGGTGCCTTATCATACCTTTAATCAGGATTCCGGTTATAAGTAACTCTTTGGTCCGCGAGTCAGAAGGTAACCCCCATGAATGAAAATATACCATTATTTGCAGCGGCTGCAGGAATCTTAGGATTGTTGATTGCATTCGTATTATACAGAAAAGTGAATGAAGTGAAAATTGATAATAAGACAGTAGGAGATATAACTCAAGAAATTCAAGATGGAGCGATGGCTTTCCTGTATGCTGAATACAGAGTCTTAAGTGTATTTGTAGTGATTGTTGGTATATTACTATTTTTCCTAAATGATTTTGAGACATCAATAGCTTTCTTTGCAGGCGCCATTGCATCTGTATTGGCCGGATTTTCTGGCATGAGGGCAGCAACCTCTGCTAATGGTAGAACTGCTATGGCAGCTAAGAATGAGGGTCAGGCTGGAGCATTGGCGGTATCATACAATGGTGGAGCAGTTATGGGACTCTCAGTAGGAGGACTAGGTTTACTAGGGATATCTTTAGTAGCATTTTGGTTAGATGCAGCTAATCCTGATACAGAAAACCTATCAGCGGCGGCTGGATTTGGAATGGGTGCATCTTCAATAGCCCTTTTTGCTCGTGTTGGCGGTGGCATTTACACCAAAGCAGCAGATGTTGGAGCAGACTTAGTTGGTAAAGTAGAAGCCGGCATTCCAGAAGATGATCCGCGAAACCCGGGAGTGATTGCAGATAATGTTGGAGATAATGTAGGCGATGTAGCAGGAATGGGTGCTGATATTTTTGAATCATTTGTTGGTTCAATTATCGCTGCAATGATTATTGCTAGTAATTCCGAAGAAATGGGTGTTGATTATGTCATAATGCCGATTATGCTTGGACTTATAGGTTATTTGGCATCAATTATTGGTGTTTTCTCTATGACTTTCTTAAAAAATGGCTCTGATCCAGCGGCAGCTTTGAGGAATACTACATTTATTGCTGCAATTTTATTCTGGGTTGGTGGATATTTATCAATTACACAAAATTTGATGGATGTTGAAATGGGAGTAATGCATTCAGTAGTACTTGGGAGCATAGTGGGAATAATGATTGGTTTAGTCACAGAATACTATACGGGTATTGAACCTGTTTTTGGAATAAAAACTACAGCTATTCCCCACATCGGAGAGATGTCGAAAACTGGACCAGCAACAAATGCTATTGCTGGACTTTCAGTAGGAATGAAGTCAACATTTCTTCCTATAATATTAATTTCTGTAGGAATATTGGGTGCAAATGAATTCAATGGAGGAGGAGAAATGGGGCTTTATGGTATTGCAATGGCTGCAATGGGAATGTTAGCAACTGTTGGAGTCACCATGACTGTCGATGCTTACGGGCCTGTAGCAGATAATGCAGGAGGAATAGCTGAAATGAGTGCCCTAGGAGATGATGTCAGGGCGATTACTGATGAACTCGATTCGATAGGAAATACCACCGCTGCAGTTGGCAAAGGTTTTGCAATAGGTTCAGCCGCATTAACTGCACTTGCTTTATTTGCAGCATATACTGCTGCAATAGATGGAAATTTGGAGTTAAATCTTACTAATCCAATGGTTGTAATCGGCCTACTAATAGGCGGAGGTTTACCATTCGTAGTAGCAGCTATGACCATGACATCCGTTGGTAAAGCCGCAGGAGAAATGGTGATAGAAATAAGAAGACAGTTCAAAGAAATACCTGGATTATTAGACGGAGTTGAGGGGGTCAAGCCTGATTCAAAGAAATGTGTAGATATTTCAACACAGGCCGCACTTAGAGAAATGGTTGGCCCAGGAGTTGTAGCAGTTTCCGCACCAGTCATAGTTGGGTTGGCACTAGGCTGGGATGCATTGGGAGGTCTTCTGGCCGGCTCACTTGTCACAGGTGTTTTGATGGCTTTATTTATGGCTAATGCAGGGGGTGCTTGGGACAATGCCAAGAAGGCTATTGAACAAGGGCACATTTCAGGTGCAGTGAAAGGAGATTCTGCTCATGATGCAGCAGTAATTGGAGATACCATAGGAGATCCTTTCAAAGATACCTCAGGACCATCACTTAACATTCTTATTAAACTAATGTCAATAGTTGCCGTAGTACTTGCGGGAACTGGTCAATTGAATGCCGAAGGTTGGTTACTTGAATTTTTGAATAATCTATAACTGAACCAATTACCGTTACACTCTTGACCAATGAGCGATGTGCTCATTTCATG
The DNA here is from genome assembly GCA_943841885.1 of Candidatus Thalassarchaeaceae archaeon. GTDB lineage: Archaea > Thermoplasmatota > Poseidoniia > Poseidoniales > Thalassarchaeaceae > MGIIb-O3. The sequence continues at coordinate 315,664 of CALSZZ010000001.1, forward strand.
GATAAGGTATTTTCATTTGTAATGGCAATTTTATTTTTCAGTACAATATTGTCAGGATGTACTGCACTTGAAAATGATTCAGATGCAAATTCTGATAATATCATAGATGTCCCTACTTGGGAAATTGGAGAAAATTGGCTTTACACGTTCACCACACCAGAATATAGTGATGATACGGCTAAACTAGTCGTTGCTTCAGATAGTGAAGAAGAAGGTACGGCATACATGTTAACAATCTCCAGTTTAACAGAAGCAAGAAGGCATGCAGTCTTGAATCATAATCCTTTTTTGGGAAGAATGACACATAGTGATTTAAGCACCTTTGAAAATGGCGTCCCCCAACTAGTTATGGATTTTCCTTTAGAATTAAGCAAAATTTGGAATTATACTTTATTCGGCATGGAATGGAGTGCAAATGTGATATCAATAGACCGAAATATTGCCGTTATTCAAGCTTCCTCGGACGAAGGGTCGAAATTAGTTTACTCTTATGATTCAGAAATAGAATTCTTTCGAATGTTCACATGGACTGATAATGAAAATATTGAACAATTGAAGATGATGTTTGTAGAAAAAGGAGATATATATTCTGGAGATGTGTACTTCGTAAGAGGAGGAGATCTTTACTCCAACACATGGCAAAGTAACGGCCCTGATATAGAAATTGAAGATTCTTTTTTGGTCAGTAATCATCCAAACGATGGAGAATGGGATGAAATGATTTACTTTTTAGATGCTGAATGTGGAGGTGGATCATCTTCTATTACATTGACACTAAGAGATCATTTATCTGCAACCGCTCTATTTAGGGCATATGGCCCTGGGTCAAGTGAGCTTGGAACTCTAGGAACTATTCCTTATCCTAGTGAAGAGTATACACTCACTGCAACATTAACAGGGAATAGTATGTTAAGATTAATCTTTGCTGGTGGTATAACTCAATCTTGGACACTATGAGGGTCAAAGATGAAAGGTACACTAGTGATGTTACATGGCATGACTGGTAATGCGAATAAAATGCTTCCATTGGCTAAAAAAATAGTCCCTGAAGGCTGGAAAATATTTTGCCCTGAAGCAATAATCCCTCATCCAACAAGAGGAGGTTTCGCATGGTGGCTTAGAGATGAGTTTAACGACCCTTCAGGACCATTAAATCCATTGAATGAAGTGGCAATGAAACAAGCAAATGAATCTGTCACCAGAGTTATTCAAGAGTTACCTGAAGGTCCTTTGATAGTTGGAGGATTTTCTCAGGGGGGAGCGATAGCCTCAATGATGTTAGAACGAAGTATTCAAGATAGGATAATAGGATTAGTACTTATTGCCACTAAGACCATAAATCCTGATGGATTGAAATCTGCTGTTTCTAAGATTTGGCCTAGGCCTATTATTTGGATGCATGGAAAAAAAGATCACCTAATTCCAATTTCAGTAGGCGAACAACACATGAATATTTTTAATGATGTTTCTTGGCCAATTACTGAATTTAAACATCATAAAGGGCATATGATAGATATATCCAAAACAAATGAATTAATACAAGCAATTCAAATGATGGTTTAAGTTCCTGAAGGTAATCAATCCTTAATTGATAAATGTCCAATAATATCTAATAGTACCGTTACTAATTTATTTTATGTTTCCTGACCCTCGTACTGAGAAGGGATCGATGGGGATTGGTTTGATGATAGTATTCGTTGCATTAATTTTTGCTGCTTCAATATCTACAACAGTAATAATGAAACAAGCAGAGGATATATCTGAAAAGGGAGATTCAGTTTCAAATGGCATTAGCGATAGCATAAATAAAAGAGTTGAGCTTGTTGGAGCATGGATTGCAGGCGGCATAGATTGTTCTGCTGAACTTTTTCAACATTCTACCTTTGGGGGTTGGTCAGTGGTCTTCGATGTAGGAGATTATGATAGAACTGCAATGGAGGCTCTAGGGGCCACGGATAATGATGCTTCTTCAATAAAGGTAGAGGAGGGGTGCAATATAATAATGTATGAAGGCGAAAGTTTTGATGGTACATGGATCGCTTACTTTGGCGCTGGAGATCATACATTAGCTTCGATAGAAGCCGCAGGAGGGGCCAATGATCAAATATCTTCAATATCAGTAATGAGTTTTTCATTAGTTTTATTTTTGGAATTAGGAGTAGGTTCATCTTCGGTATTGGTTGATGACATAAGTACATCAACAGTTTGTGCAAATGGTGATAGTTTAGGAGTTGATTATTCCCTAATTGTAGATTCTGGTGCACGCTTAATTGGAAATACCAATACACTAGGTGAAGATGCTAATATTGCCCTAGGAGAAGTAATCACTGATAAGATGACAGTTAGAGTTGAAATGGCCTTTAATCTATGTGTGCCAAATATAGACTTCAGGCTCCCTTTAGATATTAATGTAAATTATGGTGCTACCACTAGTTACACATTGCCCATTGGATCGGATGAAATAGGGTATGACTTGATGCATCAGCCTTGGTAAATTTTGAATAAGAAGCATATAATTTTTAGATTTCTTATCTTATAAATAATAGAATGGTAATTATATCCTATGTGAATATAATTTTTCATATAGTGGCTTACATTCTTGATAAATTATTTCATTGGAATCTGATAAATCTATTTTGCTATTTTTGTAATTTTTGAATGCAGTCGTTTTCCAAACTTCTTGGTACCAATGTTTTGACCAAATTCCATCACATTTTTTAGGACCTAACTTCCACGACAGCATTGACTTATCAAATTTTATATCTAGTTCCATACATAATTTAGTTAGCATGGATATAGGATCTTTCAATATATCTGAGGAATCGATAATTGTTACATTTTTACCTGTAGTTTCAAGAATATATTCAAAAATTCTAACCTGTTCAATTAAACCTGTTGAGTTTAAATTAATATTGGATATTTTGTTAGACAGGGAAAGTATTACTTCTTTTGGATCTCTTATAAGAATACAATTATTTAGTTTGGAAATCCAAGAAATATCCATTTCAGGGAGTAAATGATGCGCCATATGTTTTTGATAATGTATTTTTGCCCCATCTAGATTAGCACTACAGATTTCGTTGATTATCTTATTAATATCCCAATTTTGATTATCTATTATTTCCGTCCTTCCAGGATGTAAAATTCCAGTATTCAATAAATAATTTGGATACAAAGGCTCATCAATACAAATTGTATCTATTCTATTATTGAAGGAATACATTAGTGCTGTCGATATATTTCTTGGACCAGACCACATAGCAATTCTATTATTTGACATGACAAACTCCCTCAATCATCTCAACATATAATTTCTGTAATTTTTCAACTATCGGTCCCCTGATGCCATCGCTTATTATTTCATGATCAAAACTATTCACTGGTATTATACCGGCAAAGGTTCCCGTGACAAAAGCCTCATCTGCTAATCTGACATCATCAATAGTAAAGTTTTTTTCAAAACAAGGAATTTGATTTTTTTTACAAATATTGATTATTTTCTGCCTAGTTATTCCATCAAGGCAGAATTCTCCTGTTGAAGTCCATACTTCTCCATCTTTTATCATGAAAAAATGTGTTGAGTTGCAGGTGCTTACATAGCCATCTACATCGAGCATTAAGCCTTCTTCGCCACCTTTTTTTTCTGCGTCGATACAGGCTGCAATACAATTATGTTTTGAAAGACTATTAATCCTAGGATCTTGAGAGTTATGAGTACCGCGTATTATATCTACAGTGACTAAGGAAATACCTTCTATGGTACGACCTATATTCGCTTTTTTATATTCAGGTATAATTACCATTGTAGGAGGGCTTGAGATAACCCATGGGGCCTGATAAGGAGTTGGCTTTAATCCACGAGTAATAATTAATCTTATATGGACATCATCATACATTTTATTTGAATCGATAACATTTGCTATTTCTGATAAAATTTCTTCCTTTGAATATGGAATATTCAAAGATATACTTGAAGCTCCATTGAACAGACGATCTAAATGATCATCTATGAAAACTAGGTTACCCTGATGGAGTCTGAATGATTCCCAAATTCCATCGCCTAAAAGAAATCCAGAATCAAAAACGGATATTTTGGCATCAGATCTTTTAAATAATTTTTTATTGATTGAAATCCATACATCATCATTTCGGCCATCAGTAATATATTCATGCGTCCCCATATACTTTCGTAACTGAGTATTCTTTTCAAAGATATTTATCATTAAAATATGTTTTCTGAAAAAATTCTAGAACGTAAATAGATAAGTGCGATATATTACTTCTGTCTCCGTGAGACAATGGTAAAGATACTGAATAAGGAAATAGTCATTTCTTTTTTGATAGTAATAAGTACTTTTACCGCAGGATGTTTAGAAGAAAATAAGTCACCAGTAAGGGACGAGATTCCAAATTGGGACAAAGATATGGATTATGTTGATGACCCAAATAGTCACGATGATTCGAGAAATTTTGTAGTTGAAAACCCGATATATAATGAAACTTGGGGAAATTCTTCTTGGGCGATTTTTGGTAATGAAGAAGGTGGAAATTGTTGTGAGCATTATTTGGCAGGTACTAAAGAAGGTTGGATAGTAAACTTTGGTGGCGAATATCCAACTTGGTCAGAAGATAGAGGCCATACATGGAATGAATATATACCAGGCGTGTTTTCTCAAATTGGATGTTTGGAACCAAAACCAACAATCCCAGGGCAAGAAGGGCTGGGAGAAGGAAGCATAGTACAGGCAACTAATGGTGATTTAATTTCAATGGGGTGGTTTCCTTACCCCAGTACTAGCGGTGCCGACCAATTTTATGCTTTCTTGTATGATGCAGATAATCAAGAGTGGAATTGGTGTTTCAATAGAACTCCTGAGCCATTTTACGATAGATCATGGCAAGTTGAAGTGATTGGCCCCATTAATGGAGGAATATATGGGAATGGCGATTATGCTAGTATTGTAATATCAAATTTTTGGCATCAAGTACAGAATATTGGTGGGCAAATATCTACTGATGGTTTAAATTATGATTATTTTAGTTTCCCAGATAGAGATTCATCTCTAGATGTTATTGAAGTTGATCTAACCTCTGAAATATTGGGTGAAGAATGGGACTTTACAAAACCACATAAAGAAATGAGGGCTTTTCCTGTACCCTCTGGGGGCCTTTATTTTCCAAATTATTTTATAGACGGTAGTGATGCTTATGTCGATACATCACTTAATTGGTGGTCTGCAACAACACTCAATGGGTCCTCATTACCTTCTGAGTATTGTGCAATTGATTCATCTACAGCATTACATTGTTTATTAGCAAGCGGTAGTACATTACAACACTTAATGTCTTGGGATGGTGGAGAAACATGGGAAAATAATACTTATGATTTACAAAATCATGCAAGTGGGATTGAAGAATGGGAGTTTCATTCGAATGGAGTTCATGACTTGTTTGTATTAAATGTCAGATACCAGAGTACAGAGGGCCCGGATATAGACATAGCATGGCATGTGAGGGAATATTCTGAAAGTTTAATACCTGATACAAAAACATATCTTGGACAGGGAGATTTAGACTCGACTTCAGGAGCAGGTGCTGACATAAGATTTGACTTTGCTAGTATGGGAATTCTCCCAGATGGTGGTTCATTTATCGCTTATCACGATTCTACTGACCCGGATCCTTTGTTTGGCCTTGAAATGTTATTACCTGAATCTTACAAAATGTGAGCAGATTTTTAAAAAATATTAATTTAAGATAATAAATATATTAATTATTTAATAAATTTAATTTATTATTCAAAGCAGAAGTGAAATCATTTACTGATTTATTACAATTTTCAAGTTCTTCAGATGATAAAATAACATGAAGGGAATCATTTGTTTGAACTAATACACATGGAGTTTTATTTTCAGAAGCAGCTATGACTTCCGTAGATCTCTCATTTAGATGTAACAAATCAAACGGTATTGATAATTCTTTAGAGAAAATTTTCCATTCTTTTTTCATTGTAATTTTATTATGAGTAATATCGCATAATGAACAATGTATATTTCCGGTATATTTACCAAAAATATAAGCTAATTCTCCAACTAACCCGCCATCGGCATGATAAATTCCATAGAGTTTTTCTACAACTTTCATACTATCATGAAACTAAATGAACTTATGAAGTAGTGTTAAAAAAAATGGTAACATTATCCACACTAAACTTATCAGAACCAGCAGGTATTTCACCTTGATTCAGTAATGCGTGTCCTGCTCTTGTTTCATTTTGGACATGTTGCCAATCTAGATCGTTAAGAACTAATCCATTAATCCAGACTGAGAGATTAATCATGGCTTCAACATCAAGGTTGAGTTCTTTTCTTTTTGATTGAATTCTTCTAATTATATCTCTTGCAAGTCCTTTTGATAATAAGTCTTGATCAGTACCCATATCTAAAACAAGAGTTACGTCTCCATAATCTTCGCCAAATAAGGTAGAAGCGGAGAAATTTTCTTTTTCTATGCGCTTTATTTCGATGTCATCCATTGTTATATCATATCCCCCTAAGGCGGCTATCCCTGCCTCAATCTCTAAGAGTAAAGATTCTGGATCCGCCTCATTTAATTGTGATAATACAAGAGGTAAATCAGATCGGCATTTTGAACCAAGTACTTTCCTATTTGGCATCAGTACTATCTTCTGAAATTTATCTAAATCGGATTCTCTAATCAAATTTTCAACATTTAATTCTTCTGAAAGAATATCAAAGAAATCAGAAACATCAGGACCTCCAATAATCCATCCATTCCGGCAGGGGAGTCTTTGCCTTCTTTCACTTTCTACTCTTATTCTTCGGCCTGATTCTGCTAAATCTCTAACGAGTTTCATTTGTTGTTCCAAATTATAATCTTTAGGCGGTAAATTACGTTCAACTAATTTAGAACCAACGGGCCAATCTGCAAGGTGGACTGATGCCCCAGTTAAATCTCGATGTATTTTATCTGCCATGAACGGAGAAATTGGCGACATTAAGCGACAAACTACCATTAATACTTCATGTAAAGTGTTTTGACACGCCCACTTATCATTACTGTCTACTTCGTCCCAGAGGCGCCTTCTTGATCTACGAACATACCAGTTTGATAGGTCATTAACAACAAAATTCTCTAATTCCCTGCCTGCCTTATGAAATTCCCAAGTATTAAAATTACCATGGAAAGACTCTGCTACATGGCTAATCCGAGATAGTATCCACCTATCCAAAGGACTTCTTAAATCAACAGAAATTTGACTATTTTGATCATTGGGGTCGAAGCCATCTAATGCAGCATAATCCGAATGGAAGCGGTGTACATTCCACAAAGTCAAAAACATTTTTCCATAAGTTTCCCTAACTCCATTAGGGTCAAAATTCATAGGATTCCACGGAGCACTTTGAGTTGCCATATACCACCTTATTGCATCTGCACCTTCTTTGTTAAAATGATCCCATGGGTTGACAACATTTCCTCTTGATTTACTCATTTTCTTGCCTTCATTGTCCAAAATATGCCCTAATGATAAGCATCTTTTATACGATATACTATCGAATACGGTAGTTGAAACGGCTAATAAAGAATAAAACCATCCTCTGGTTTGATCTACTGCTTCACAAATATAGTCGACAGGGAAACTACCTGAAAAGTTTTCATTATTTTCAAAAGGGTAATGCCATTGAGCAAATGAAGCACAGCCTGAATCAAACCAACAATCCATGACATATGGTTCGCGAATCATCTCCCCCTTACAGTCGTCATTAGTACAATATAATCTGACTTCATCAACATATGGCCGATGCAATTCTTTAGGGCTAGGAGAATTCTCTGTTTTCAATAGGTTCATTTCCTCTACACTACCAATACAATGTTCATGTCCACATTCAGGACAAATCCAAACAGGTATTGGAGTCCCCCAATATCGTTCTCTGCTAATTGCCCAGTCCTTGAGATTACGTAACCATTCTCCAACTCTACCTGAACCAGTCCATTCAGGAGCCCATTCTACTTGAGAATTATATTCGATTATTTCATTTTTTACTGATGTCATGCGTACAAACCAACTATCCATTGCATAATATAAAAGTGGATGATCAGTCCTCCAACAATGCGGATAATCATGAGTGTAGATATGTTCACGATATAATTTATTTTCATTATGAAGAATATCTATAATTATAGAATCGCAATCTTTCACGTAAAGTCCATCGAGTAAATTATGAGTACCTTTGATAAATTTACCATCTATTCCTACAGTATGTTGTGCCGGAAAACCCATTTCCATTCCAAGATTGTAGTCATCTTCTCCGTACATTACAGCTGTGTGTACTACTCCTGTACCGTCGGTGGTGGTAACAAAATCTGCAGCAACAATTGTCCATGCAGTTTTCGAGTCCTTTCTTTCTATTGCATTTGAAAATAATGGATGATATGCTTTACCAACTAAATCTGATCCAACGAATTCATCAATTATTTCCATATGGTGCCTTAGAACAACTCCAAGTAGATCTTTTGCTAGAATTAATTCTTCACCAACCATCGTTTGCCCTCTTCCCTCCCAAGAATCCGAAGGAGGAGATGTGACCCGGACTCGACAATACGTAACATTAGGTCCAACTGCTAGTCCGACATTCCCAGGAAGTGTCCATGGAGTTGTAGTCCATGCAAGCACTGATGCGTCTTCATCAACTAATTTGAATTTAACAAAAACTGCAGGTTCTGAAACTTCTTTATATCCTTGAGAAACCTCATGAGTAGAGTAACTAGTTCCTGTTTGGGGACAATAAGGCAACACTTTGTGGCCTCGGAATAATAATCCTTTATCGTGCATTTGTTTCAATGACCACCATGCTGATTCTATATATTCGTCATGTAGTGTAACATAAGGATTATCCATATCCACCCAGAATGCCATCCTTTCTGTCATTTCTCTCCAGCTTTCTTCATATTCCCAAACACTTTCTTTACATTTTTGATTAAATTTTTCCATTCCATACTCTTCGATTTCTTCATTAGACATTAGATTTAGTTTCTTTTGAACTTCAATTTCAACTGGAAGACCATGAGTATCCCAACCACCTTTTCTCTCCACGATATGGCCTTCCATAGTCTTCCATCTACAAACCATATCCTTGTACAATCTTGACAGTACATGATGGATGCCTGGTTTTCCATTTGCAGTAGGAGGCCCTTCAAGAAAGGTGAATGGAGAATTATCTAATTTACGATTTTCAATTGATTTTTCAAATGTTTTCTCGGATGACCAGGTTTCCATTAACGAAGTTTCAAGAGCGACTGGGTCGAGTTCCCCGGGCGAATTTGGCACTACCATCTATGCGTCGGAACAAACTCGATGTATTGAATATACTCTTTAAGAACGGAGAAGTGTAGTTTAGTAGTATTCAATAAGGATGAGGAATCTGGCTTTGTTATGACTGAAACGACTAGCATAGTGGTTGAAGGAATGACTTGTACTGGATGCTCAGAAAGAGTGAAAAACGCCCTAGAAATTATCAAAGGAGTGATAAATGCAGAAGTTTCACATGAGTCTGGTTTTGCGATTGTCGAACACAAAAATGTATCAAAAGAAACTATGTCATCTGCTATTAAGACAACAGGCTATACTGTCGATGGAAAAGGTGTAGATTTTCATTGGAGAGATAGTAGTATTTGGAGGCAATCAGCTCACAATACAAAATGGTGTTTAGTTGGTTGTAGTATTGGCGATTTTGGCACTATAGCAGCGTTTCAATTTATTCCATATCTTATTGCTCTTGAATGGAGTCCGATGATGGTTATGGCATTAGCAATGTTTAACGGAATAATGACATCTATTGCGCTTGAAACATTCATATTATCTGCTCAGATGGTTCTAAAGGAAGCCTTTAGAGTTGCAATAGGAATGTCGCTGATTTCGATGATATCAATGGAGGCTGCAATGAATCTCGTAGATTTTATCTTGACTGGTGGTGCTAAACTTACTTGGTGGGTTATTATACCGATGCTAATAGCCGGCTTCTTAACGCCTTGGCCATATAATTATTGGCGACTAAAGAAATATGGAGTATCTTGTCATTAGGAGGAATTTCTATACAAAATTGGGAAAATTTAGGAAATGAAATATCTAATTGGATTTTCGATTATGCTAAAAGTAACAATATATCCAATCTAGTTGTTGGTGTTTCAGGAGGGATTGATTCTGCAGTCACATCAACTCTATGTGCGAAAACCGGACTAAATACTATAGTTGTCAATATGCCAATTTATCAAACACCATCACAATTAAATCTCTCAAATCTCCACATCGAATGGCTAGGAAAAAAATGGAATAATGTAGAAGGTCATATAATTGATTTAACCGAAGTATATGATTCATTCAACACTAAACTTGATAAAATCAGTACTTCAGAATTATCATTAGCCAATACCCGGGCTAGACTAAGAATGACTACTCTATATTCATTAGCGGGATCTAAGAACGGTATTGTAGTAGGAACGGGAAATAAAGTTGAAGATTTTGGAGTTGGTTTTTACACAAAGTATGGCGATGGAGGGGTAGATATATCACCTATTGCTGATCTTTACAAATCAGAAGTTTATTTTTTAGCTGAATCATTAGAAATAATTCAACCTATTCAAGACGCTGCTCCTACTGACGGTTTATGGAATGATAGTAGAACTGATGAGGATCAAATAGGAGCAACATATGAAGAATTAGAATGGGCAATGGAAGAAGTAGAAAATGGTTTTAATCCAAAATATTCTACTAGGCAAAAAGAAATAATGGATATTTATCTAAAAATGAATAAAAATAATCAGCATAAAATGAAACCAATACCTATTTTTAAGAGAAAGTTGGATTAAAATCTTTCTTTTAATTAGAATCTATGCAGCTTAAGTATGGTTCATGCATTGGAGGGAGGAAATAATCATCACAATTTCTGTAAACAGTTGATAATCCTAAGAAAGAAGAAGAATCGAGAATTAAGGTAATTGGCGTAGTTGAAATTGGACTAGGGACATAGTCTTCTCCTGTTTGTGAAATAATCAACTGGATTCCATCACCTTCAGGCACAATCACATCCATTCCGAAGAATTCCATCTTAGCCGTTACGGTTTCGCCGGGGATTAGAGTTTGGCCCTCCTTTCCGCCCGCATGGAAACGTAAATCCATAACTGCGTGCCCTAGATGCATACCATTACTAGATTGAATCATTTCTACAAATATATGGCCGCTGGTAAATTGTGTATTTACTTGAACATGGAATATGGGAGTTCCAATAATACGTGTTTCTTCAGTGAATAATGGGCAATCTATTGTCATAGAGGAGGTGGTTGTAACTACCTCTCCACCTGAAACTACAGAACAAATATCCATGTCATAGTATATCCAATCTTGATTTTTTGGAGGATATTCAGATTCTACTCTCCAGGCACCCATATTATCTTGCACCTCTGCTATCAATCTGGGTTGAGGTCCTTTATCTTTCAAGTAATAGTCAAACCATTCCAGTAAATCATCTGCCCAATCCCATCTCAAAGTATAGGGAAATGCTTCTTGCCCTCTTCCAGTAGACAACGATTCATGGCCGGTAATTCTATCTGGATAATCATGTCCCCATTGCCCGTAAAGGCCCTTTACCTCGAAACCTGAATCAATAAGAATATTATGTGTTGGGAATGCCATATGAGGGTCAACATTCCAATCTTGAATACCATGGATGATATATACAGAGCCGTTATAATTTTCTAAAGACCTAGATAAAAATGTTCTTTCTTCCCAATAATCACTACCTATCCACGCCAAATTATCTCCAGATAGATATGCGGCGGGACCTGCGTAATATCCTTCTAGATATCCTTCGCAAGCATTCTGTGAATCTTCAAGGTTACCATCAAGTCCGAAGCTTCCATAGACTCCATTGTGCATTATTGCACCTCTTGCTTCCATGCTACCATTACGCCACATAAGATCATGTGCACCAATAAGTCCCGACATTGGAATTATTGTTTTTAGGTGTTCTGATCCCATTGCAGCAGCCTCCCACGGAGTTGACCCATCATATGATTTACCAATTATACCAACAGCTCCATTGGAAAATGGTGCTTTTCCTAGATACTCGACTGCAGCATGAATTCCCTTTTGCTCGTCAAGCCCCATCAGATCCATACAATGATTCGATTCGCCAGTGCCAAACACAGAAACTTGGGCAACACCAAATCCATGTGGTACGAAGTTCTCTATAAGGAAACGACCAAGTCTATCTGCTGGAGTTAATGCATCTACATCTCCATCATCATAATATGGGCCTATTTCAGCTATTATCGGAACTTTACATTCTTCAAGAATATCTGACGAATCCATATCGCAGCCTTCTATTTTAGGAAGCCACAAACCCAAATGAACTTCGGCATCTCCAGACAATCCAGCACCTCCATCTACAATAGTGATGGCTGGAACTTCAACAAATATTGATCGTACATCATCTATTTGGTATGAACCATTTATTGAAACTCGGCTAAAAACATCATCATTTCTATATATTAGATTTGAACGATCTTCAACATCATTTAACCAATGTTCAGAGTTATTTTCTCCAACTATTTTTTTATCGTCATCGATACAACCACTAAAACAAGAAATAAAGAATAAAAATACAAGAAATATGCTCGTAGATTTGTTAGACATAATATCAAACCTGTGGTAAATGGAAATTTTGTGGTTTGGCAATTCCTAAATCACTAGGTAAGTCAAGTCTTTTTTCTGGTAAAACGACTGGTATCATTTCTCTACCTATCAATGCAACTCTACTTTCTCTCCTATCAGAAAGGACTTCACGTCCTGTTAATGATGCTAATTTATCTGAAAATTCTAATACTTCTGGATGCGAGGGCATATTTTCAATAGTATGATTATTTTGACTTTTCCCTACATGAACATAACCCTTTGCTTCAATGAACATTGGATCTGCAATATTATCTAACCTTGCATAGTCTTCATGATATCCTAATGATTCATTTTTTATTAGAGTATGACGGCAAACTGTCCTTGTATCTAACGAAGGCAACAATTCTAAGGTTTGTTCTAATTTATTGAATGCCCCAGTATCAAACTTTGGTTTACAAATACGATCAAAAATTTCCTTATTGGGGGCATCAACACTAACGTACAATTGAGTTGGTAATGTATCAAGTTTTTCTATAACCTTTGGAAGGCTTCCATTGGTGACTAAAAATGTAGAAACACCATGATTATGACAAATTTCTAAGAATTCACTTAATCTAGAGTATAAAGTTGGTTCGCCATTTAGAGAAATTGCAACATGTTTAGGATCTTGTGCATCTAACCATTTTTCACGCGGGACACTTGGATGACCTCCAAAACCAGTAATTAACCTACGGTGTGCACGAACTGATTGAAGAAATAAATCATAAGGATCATCGTCTATTTTATTTAGACTATCAGAATGAGGCTCTCTCCAACAGTAAGTACATGCCAGATTACAAGTATCTACATTTGGAGCCATTTGCATACAGCCATGGCTTTCTATTCCATAGAACGTTCCTTTGTAGCACGACCTGTTCGCAGTAAGGCTTTGTTTAGTCCAATGGCATACTTTTACTCCTCCATGTTCCCCCACCAGATGGTAGCTTTGTTTCGCTAAACGGTGGGCTATTTGTGGTTCTATCTGAGTAATTGGGCTCTGCATGGTTAAGTCCTCCAACTCCGTAACCCACAAAGGGGGCGTGTCAGATAATACGCCGAAAGGCTAATTGGTCTTCAAAACTGCGATTGGCATTAGCTATATTTTATGCCAGTACCATATGCAAAAACTTCTACAGCTCTAATTCCTTTTTTATTGGTTCCTGGAGACATTACTGCAGTATCTATTCTTACATTTATAACTTCATCCCAGCCTTCTTTGATTGCTGCCTCCCTAAGTCTCTGCATAGACTCAGCCCTACCTGCAGAAATTACTTTTTGGAAAATATCTACTGAACCTCCAAATAGATTATTAATCCATGCAATTAATAAATGCCAGTGACTAGGTCCGTAAACTGCTCCAGACCAAACGATACCAGCTGTATTTACTTCTTTTCTATATCCTCCGTCTACTGTTGAAAGGGGGTCTCGTCCTAGTTCGGAAAATATTTCGGCTTCTCTTTCGGCAGTATTCAAGATCATATTATCTAATTTCTTATCACTAAATAAAAAGGCCCACAGAAGCATGGTTGGATATAATATAGCCCAAATTAATCCGAATATTGTTAGCAAGAAGATAGGACCTAGAAAACATAGACCAAATATTGGTGAACCAGAATCACTTGAAGATTGTTCTTGGGCAGAAACTGAAGAACTGATTAAAGAGGTCAGAATAACTATTGAAAATACTAAAATTCCATACCTAGTATAACCTTTATTTTTCATCATAATAAAAAACCTCGCTGTAATTATTCTACCTTTACGGCAGTACCATAAGCAAATAATTCAGCGGCTCCGGGAGTGACAGCCGAAGTGGCGAATCTGACATTAACTACAGCATTGGCTCCTCGCGCCATTGCATCTGAAACTAGACGTCCCATAGCCTCTTGACGTGATTCTTCGAGAAGTTCAGTATATGCACGTAATTCTCCGCCTACAATATTTTTAAGGCCTTGCAAAATATCCTTTCCAACATGTTTTGCTCTCACCGTAGAACCACTAACTACACCATAGGTATCAGTAATTACTTTTCCAGGAATCGTTTCTGTATTTACAACCATTATACCTTGCACTATGTTTACCATGGCATCACCGAATAGGTTAATGTTCATTAATCTTGAGACGGCGGAGATTTATGAAAACCTGAAGGGATATCAAATGTCGTTGGAGTTTTGGTTTTTGAATATATTAATGCAAGGAATGCAAAGAGAATTGTATTACAAAATAGAATTTGCCCAGCACTAATAAGTAAACTTACTGATTCTATGAAATCTGGAATTTGCGTCCCTCCTCCTTCATCACCAAAATCATAGTCAGGATAGAGTCCAACATCCAAGTATAACATCAACACTAAATGTATTTGGCTAATAACGTAGATAACGAACCATGTTGTTGATAATTTCAAACCCATATCACGATTTCCAGACCATAGTACTGGGATGGAGATTAATCCGATAAAGAATAATATAACTCCATACATGACTGAATATTGAATCATATTTTCTAAACTATCAATATAGTCGATTGTCTGTATCCAAAAATCCTCATTTATGGTCCATTCATCAATTTCTTCTTGAGTCCCATTCTCTGGATATTTCTCTATTTCATTATAATCATCGGGTATTGCATCGAGCCATAACGGAGTTAAGACACCTGAAATGACTTGAAATAACATTCCAATACACATCACAGACATGAATATTGCTAACCCCCTTAGCCACCATGGAGAAGGTTCTGGAAATGAATATGGAGATTCAGCATATACCATATTAAAGGGCTAATTGGAATACTATTTTAATTATGACCGAGGATAAATTATTCATCTACCACTATCCTCGGGACAGATCTGATCATTGTATGCATGTATTGCCTTGATGGATTTATTATGAATCCATTACGAAGAAAATTCCTTCCTAGAATTATTCTATGTTTCATTTTTGAACGATCTTGAAGACATATTTCAACCTGATAATCTCTACCAGAAATTTCTAATTTTGTACGTATTACAGGTCTCAAAGTTTCTTGGCCACTGGTATCTCTAACATTCCTCCACTTTAGAATTTCCTTTTTTATAAGTCTACCATTTTCTTTCAGCCTAAATTTAACATAATGAGAATTTATATCATCAGTTGTTACATCAATGGCGTGTAAAGTATTAGACCAAGCCCCAGTATCAGTTTTTGCTTTTAATGGAGCTGCTTCCAAATCAGGCAAACATATCCACTCCCTCCATCCTATAATTACAAGACCTGCTGGCATATTAAACAACACTTCCCGCTGAACCGTTATTTTTTAATGTCGTGTATAGTCAAAAATCCTAGTCCAAAAATAGAATTGTTCAAGTAGAAGAGTTAAGGGCCATCCCTAATGGCAACAGGTAATATACCCGAAGCATTAACATTCGATGATGTCCTATTACTCCCTGCAGAATCGGCAGTAATGCCCTCTGAAGTTAGTATTACAACTAAGTTAACTAAAAATATTGATCTTAATATACCAATTATTTCTGCTGCTATGGATACCGTAACTGAATCACAGATGGCTATTGCAATGGCTCAAGCAGGAGGAATTGGAGTAATTCATAGAAATATGACAATTGAAAATCAAGTTAGCGAAGTTGTAAAGGTAAAAAGATTTGAATCTGGATTGATACTTGACCCAGTTACTGTCGACATGGATTTGACCATAGGGGAATTGAGGAGAATAAAATCCAAATATGGATTCTCTGGATTTCCTGTCCTTAATGATGCTGGAAAACTAGTCGGATTGATTACAAATAGAGATATCAGATTTGTTGAAGATGAATCGACAAAAGTCTCAGAAATGATGACAAAGAAGTTAGTAACCGTTCCGAAAGGAATGGATATGAAAAAGGCTCAAAAGATACTTCACAAAAATCGTATTGAAAAATTAATAGTAGTCGACGAGCAAGGTAACTGCGCGGGTATGATTACTGTTAGAGATATTCAAATGAATCGTGATAATCCTGATTCATGTAGGGACAAAAGAGGTAGACTAAGAGTTGCTGCAGCCACGGGAACTGGTGAAAAGGGAATTGAAAGAGCCATGGCTTTGTATGCTGCAGGTGCAGATGTTGTTGTTGTAGATACTGCACATGGGCACTCGCATGGTGTGTTAAATACTATAAGAAAAATCAGAGAAATAGGTAAAGAAGGATTGCAGATAATTGCAGGTAATGTAGCAACTGGTGAAGCGGCTGCTGCTTTAATAGAGGCAGGTTCAGATGCAGTAAAGGTTGGCATAGGACCTGGTTCCATATGTACTACTAGAATTGTTTCCGGAGTAGGAGTACCTCAGTTAACTGCAATAATGAATGCTGTAAAGGTATGTAAAAGCCACGGAATACCAGTTATCGCCGATGGAGGAATAAAATATAGTGGAGATATTGCAAAAGCTATAGCTGCAGGTGCAGACTGCGTAATGGCTGGCTCCATACTTGCAGGAACCAACGAATCCCCTGGTGAAAATATACTTTATCAAGGTAGATCGTACAAGATGTACAGAGGGATGGGCTCAGTAGGGGCGATGAGTAAAGGGTCTCATGAAAGATATTTTCAATCAGAACAGGGAGATACAAGAAAATATGTTCCTGAAGGAATTGAAGGTAGAGTCCCCGCGAGAGGGCCTGTGGAAAATGTAATTTATCAATTAGTTGGAGGATTAAGATCTTCAATGGGATACACAGGTAATAATGATATTCAAAAGATGAAAGAAGATTGTGATTTCGTCAAAATAACAAACGCAGGCTTGTCTGAAAGTCATGTCCACGATGTAGAAATAACCAGAGAAGCGCCTAATTATAGAAGATGATTGTATGGAAAAAATTGTCATTGGCGGAGGATGTTTTTGGTGTACTGAAGGAGTCATGAGTGGATTAAAAGGAGTTTCAAAAGTAATACCTGGATACAGCGGAGGGCATGTTGAAAACCCAACATATGAACAAGTATGTAAGAAAAATACCGGACATGCAGAAGTAGTAGAGGTTACTTATAATCCTAAAATAATTAATTTGAAGACAATCTTAGAGATATTTTTTACTTCTCATGATCCAACACAGATAGATAGGCAAGGTAATGACATCGGCCATCATTACAGAAGTATAATATTTTATAATAATGAAGGAGAAAGAGAATTAGTAAATTTAGTAATTGATAATTTAAAAGATGTTTTTGAAGATAAAATTGTAACTGAAGTTGTATCAGCAGAAAAATTTTATACTGCTGAGAAATACCATCATGATTACTATTTAAGAAATTCATTTCAACCCTATTGTGCTATGATAATTACTCCAAAAATAAAGAAAGTTAGGAAAAAATATCTTGATCTGTATTCATAATAAAAATAATTTTGAGAAAAATGATATTATCATAAAAACAGTATATGAGAGTTATTTTTAAGGGCAACATTCAACAATCAAAGAAAAAACAAACCTGCATGGGCCCTGACCAATCACAAGATGAAGGGCCTGTAGATAGAGCATGGGCCATACATGCTGCAATAATTGGTTTGAATACAGGTAACTTACTATTCAGAGGCCTAGAGCTTGATCCACAAGACCCTGGTATAATTACTGTAGCATGCTTATCTTTACTGGCTGTTGCTTTACCATTTCAGGCTGTTTTCTTCTTAATAAATTCATATATTCAAGATTCACCTAATGTTCATGAGATAGAGTATCGTGTACTATTGAGAATTTCTTTGATATGTCAAACTGTATCTTATTTATCACTAATTGGGATAGCAATATTGATGTTTGAAACACATTTGTATATTGGGCTATCATTTACAGTTGGAAGTATAGTCGCATTTTTCTTGGTTAGGTCTGCACTTACCCAAGTCGATATATTAGCCAAATTATAAGCTTCATAATTCTTTAGGCCTCAATATATCTTGCAGAATCCAAGATTTTTTTTGCTTAATAAATAAAGCTACAGCAGAGGTCGGCATTCGATACCACTTGCCTGTTAATTGATTAATTAACAGTTCACAGCCTGGATTATGGCCTAAAATCATTGTAGTTTTATTTTCTTCGATTAATTGTAATTGATTGATTAATTCACCTATTGAAGCATGATAAATAGAAGGTTTGATTTCTATTTTTGTAATACTTTTATCGAAATTCATCAAGGCAAGAGTTTCAATCGTACGTTTTGAACTACTCAAAAAAACTGTATCTGGTAACCAGTTATTGTTTTTTAGTTCTTGATACATTACTGGTGCGTCTTTTTGACCTCTCTCGTTAAGAGGGCGATCATGATCAGGCAGATTTAGATTTTCCCAACTACTCTTTGAATGTCTCATTATTATTAACCTTGTAGTCAGTATTATTCCTCCTCTGAATGACCGAAATTAGGATTACGCTTGTCAATAAAAGCAGATACCCCTTCTGCAAAATCGGCAGTAAGAGAAGAAGAAAGTACTAATGCTTGTTCAAATTCTAACTGAGTTTCAAAAAAAGTAGATGTTGATGCATCCAATAGTTGCTTGGTTGAGCGCCGGCTCAAAAAAGCCCATTTACCCCAACTATTGGCTATTTCTATAGATTTATGTATTAAATCTTCTTCACTACAAACTTCATCTACGGCACCGTAATCTAATGCTAAACTACTATCCCACACCTCATTGTTAAAGAAGAATTTTCTTGCGACCTGAGGACCGACTAACCTAGGAAGAAGCCACGTAGTTCCTCCGTCAGGAGATAGCCCTAAAGAGAAAAAGGCTGCTGCTAATTTGGCATTTGTGGATGAAATCCTGTAATCCATAGCAAGGGCAAGTCCCAGCCCTCCACCTGCGGCCGCACCATTTATAGCAGCAATAAAGACTGTAGGAGAAGCCCTTATTTTGAGTAGCAAAGAGTGTAATGAAGTAGTCATTTCACTGACAATTTGACCTATTTTTCCAGAGTCTATAGCATCTGCAAATTCATTAATTGGCCCACCGGCACTAAAGAATTTACCATTACCAGTCAATATAATTGATGAGCATGTATTGTCATCCATTAGATTTTCAAGAGTCTGAACAATGATATCAAAATTTAATTTTGTAAAAGTGTTCTTTGCTGCTTCGCTCGAAAGCGACACCAAGGCGACGCCTTTCTCATATCTATCAACAGTCAGAACCATATCTTAGCGAAAGGTATTTTCTATTTTAAATGCATGAATATCATAAGAAGTGGCGCCTTCGTAGAGCCATGTATGACCGCGAAGAAATATATATCAATGGAAAATGGATTAAATCCCATAATAAAGAAAGAATTGAGGTCATAAATCCTTCAAATGAAGAAATTATCGGGTCGGTACCAGCAGGAAATAAAGAAGATGTAGACAATGCGATAAAATCCGCCAAGGAGGCTTTTGTTAGTTGGTCGAAAAGTGACATTGGAGATAGGATAGAAATTCTAAATGCATTATCTGCATCTTTCAAAGAGCGTGAAGAGGAATTAGCTCAAATGATAACAGCAGAAGTAGGTACACCAATAGGATACTCACGCACTGCGATGGTCGGAACTCCGAGAGTTGTTGCAAGGTCTTATGCTAAAATATTAGAGACATATAATTGGGAAGAAGAAATTAGAAATTCATTAATAATTAAAGAACCAATCGGTGTATGCGCATTTATTACTCCTTGGAATTTCCCTCTTCATCAAATAATTGGTAAAGTTGCACCTGCAATAGCTGCCGGTTGTACTATGATATTAAAGCCATCAAAAGAAGCCCCATTAAGTGCTTTCATTCTTGCCGAAATTTTTGATGAGATAGGCCTTCCAGATGGTGTTTTTAATCTAGTGACGGGTCATGGTTCTGAAATTGGAGAATATCTTGCAAAACATATAGATGTAGATATGATATCTTTTACTGGTTCTACAGGCGCAGGAGTTGCAGTAAGCCATGCTGCTGCAGATAGTGTAAAAAGAGTTACTTTAGAATTAGGAGGTAAAAGTGCAAATGTTGCTTTGGAAGATGCAGATCCTGTTTTAGTTGCTAAAAAAGCGATTCAAGCATGTCATCAAAATAGTGGACAAACCTGTTCTGCCCTTACAAGATTGATAATTCCAAAAATAATGGAAGAAGAAATTTGTGAATTAATTGTTGAAAGAAATAATGGTTACATAGTTGGAGATCCTTTGAATGAAAAAACACGTTGTGGGCCAATGGTCAGTGCTAAACAACAAATTAGTGTTACAGAATATATTCAAACTGGAATAGAGGAGGGTGCGAAATTAATCTCTGGAGGAACTGGTATGCCAGAAGGCCTATCTAGAGGTTTTTATGTAAAACCAACAGTTTTTACTAATGTCACTAAAGATATGACAATATGGAAAGAGGAAATTTTTGGACCGGTACTTGTGATAAAAACATATGAAAATGAGGAAGAGGCTTTAGAATTAGCTAACGATTCGATATATGGATTATCTGGAGGAGTATGGTCAAAGGATGAGGGGCGTGCTTTAGAATTTGCAAAAAATATGAAAACAGGACAAATTAGCATTAATGGAGGATTCTTTAATGTTAGTGCTCCATTTGGCGGTTTTAAAGCATCGGGAAATGGACGCGAACTAGGCATCCATGGACTTGAGGAGTTTTTAGAGATAAAGTCAATTCAGAGATAAAAAAATTAGAATTAACTATTCACCAAGCCATAATGGTTCTTTCCTTTCCAAGAATGCTTTGACACCAATTTCTTTATCTTCAGTATCGAATAAAGCGATGAATTCAGATCTTTCAGCCAGAATTCCTTCTGAGAATGGCAAATCAAGAGATGCACGAATTACTCTTTTTGCAACTTTTATTGTGTGAGGAGATTTTTTCGCTATTTCCTTTGCAAAATAAATGGTAGATTCTACTAATTCTTCTGATTCATAAATAGCATTAACAAGGCCTATTCTCAATGCTTCATCTGCACTCACCATATTACCGCTGAGTATTATCTCCATTGCTTTTCCATAACCTAATAGTCTGCATAAGCGTTGAGTTCCTCCCCCTCCAGGTATTAATCCAAGATTTATCTCGGGTTGTCCAAATTTTGACTTTTTTGAAGCAAATCTAATGTCACAAGATAATGCTAATTCAGTACCTCCTCCGAGTGCAAAACCATCTACCATTGCGATAGTTGGTTTTGATAAGTTCCATATTGCTTCCCATGCGTTATCTTCAAAGAAAGGTCTAACATCATCGGAATTCTTACCTTCAAACTCTGAGATATCTGCTCCAGCGGCAAACGAAGAAGGTTTTTGTTTCTTACCTTCATGTGGCGGAAGAGCAGGTGCACCACGAATAATTACAGCTCTTACATTATCATCTGATTCGGCCCTGACACATTGTTTCTTTATTTCTTCATGGATTTTGTTATTTAGTGCGTTGAGTTTATTTGGCCTATTAAGGGTCCAAATAGTAATTTTTGCTCCTTTAGGGCTTGCATCTTCGATAGGAATATCTTCTACTAACAATACTTCTTCCATATACTTCGGAGTGTATCATGACCCTTCAATATACGGATGAATAGAATCAGTCTTCACTATATTTTACAGGAGGAGGATTTTGGAGAGGAGGGAGACCTGGTGGATTAGGAAGAGGAGAAAGACCTGGTGGATTAGGAAGAGGAGGGAGACCTGGTAGATCGGGAAGAGGAGGGAGACCTGGTAGATCAGGTAACTGAGGAATATTATCAATATTATTTGGAATATTTAGAGGTATTCGTACCTTAAGAATTCGCTGTTGATCGATGCGTACATAAGATATACCATGCGGTATCGTACTATCCACTTCTTCTGATTCTGACAAAATAATCAGACCATGATTAGGGTCATTTAATAATCCAGAGATATCTTCTCCATCTTCTTCTGCAGTCCAATTACTCACTTTAGAGGCTTTTCTTTTTGCCAATTTCATTCTTCTTTCAATGGTTATTTTCTTTTTCAATTCCTGTCTTTTTAATCTCTTTTGACTGATAAAAAAGTCAATTTCAGATTCCATTTCAGATTGTGCATCAATCGGGGCAACATATGGCATTGCAATCTTAGCAATATTTGGATTACTTATTTCCTCAATTACTGGTGATGATTTTATAATTTCCAATAATTCTGGTTTTGGCATTTCTTCTACATTGGACCTACCACGACTTCGTTTTATTTTCTGATTTCGCCTATGACTAGCACCTTCATTTTCTACAACTGGAGGAGGTAATTCAATATTATCTACAATCTCAGGCTGCTTAATTTCTATATTTTCCTTTTGAAGTAGGAGTGGATTAATTGGAGAGGGTCCAGAGAATAATAATAAACAGGTTAATGACAAAAGAAAAATTCCACCCGCTATTTGAAACTCCAAACCTTCTTTGACTACATATATCAAATATATAGGAATACCAAATAATAGTAATAATGAAGTAAGTAATTTTGTCGTCGACGGCATAACACTCCCGAGACTAGACAAGAGCCACTAACTATTCACTTTGACGGGTGTTTTAGAGAATCTAATAGCCCCCTTAGTGAATTACTACGGTGGGAGATAAGAGATTTTTCCGTATTAGTCATTTGAGAGAAAGTTAATCCATCTCCTTCTAGAGGAATAAAAATAGGATCATAACCAAAACCTCCTTCACCTAATTCTTTGTTAGAAATTGTACCTTTACATATACCAGAAGATTTCCAAATTTTATTTTTCCATTGTAATATTGTTACTGTCCTATATTCAGCATAACGATTAGTAGAATTTTCTAGTAAATTAAGAATACCTGACAAACCAATTGAGTCATAAATAAATGATGAAAAAACACCTGGGAAATCACTAAATTTATCAATAAATAAACCAGAATCTTCAACCAATATTGCATATTCTTCTAGATTATTATTTTTTAATAATGATACGGCCTGCTTTAATTTTGAAACTGCGACAACTTCTAAATCATTTGATTGAGGTTCGACAAAATTAGGTAATTTTCCTTTTATTTTCAAGCCTTCAATAGAATAATCTAATTCATTAAACAAAATTTTTGCTTCATTTATCTTATTTTGGTTACCCGTAGCAAAAAGTATTTTCATAATTTCACCTATGCATGATAACGGACTCTTCCTCTAATTTCATTGAATCTGGAAATTACATCTTCTGCAGGAATTGAATTATTTTTTTGTGAATCTGCTTTTAAATAACCCTCAATCATATCATTTACTGCATTTTCGAATTCAGAATGACTTGCAGTAAGGCATTCATTTAGAACTTGTAAGTCTAAACCCAAATGTTCAACCTCAGGAAGTATTCTAGCTAAGCCGAAGTCAATTAGTGAAAGTTTTCCATCATTATCAATAAGAACATTGTGAGTCGTCAAGTCTCCATGAGATATTCCAATTTCATGTAACTTCCTGATTATTTTTCCGAATGAATTGATTACATTGGAATTCAAATTTTCTTTATTATTCAAATAATCGAATAAAGTAATTCCTTCAATTTTTGACATAAGGATCCAACCTTGCTCTAAATCAAGATCTATCAATGATGGAGAAATTAAATTATGATATTGAAGTCTGCCTAGTACCCTTGCTTCTACGGATAATCTCTGACGAGTTAACTTGCGATCTAAATGAGGGGTACGATATCCCCTTGGATTTCTCATTTTTAATACTGCTGACTTACCTAACCATGAGCCTGAAGTGACGGTTGCTTCAGCACCTTGGTGAATTACTTTACGGGCAATCCACATTGGTATATCGGCGGCTTCCATGCCCGTGGGATATGACATACCTTGAAAGCGGTTTCATTCGAGGGTATAACGATTAATGTGAGTATGGAGATGCCTAGCCCTCCTCAGCAAAGAGGCATTATTGTCTCAAAATTATATTCTGAAGTAGATATTTACGCAGAGGCCGAGCGTTTGTATGGCGTAATTCAACAAAGAGAAAGATGGACTATTGATATGTGTAAAACCATAGCTCCCTTGACATTAGAAATAAATGATCTGAAAAAGAAAAATGACGTGTTCATAATTGCTCATTCTTATCAAACTCCAGATATAATATATGGAGTGGCCGATGAAGTTTCGGATAGTTATTCGTTATCAAAAGCTGCAAGAGATGCATCTCAACAAACAATTCTATTTTCAAGTGTTAGGTTTATGGCTGAAACTGCAAAAATAGTAAGTCCTCATAAGACTGTTTTGCATCCTTCACCTGATGCAGGTTGTTCATTGAGTGATGGGATTAATGGGCAAGATGTAAGAAATTTGAAAGAAAGATATCCCAATATTCCAGTTGCATGTTACATCAACACTACAGCAGAAGTAAAGGCTGAGTGTGATGTCTGTGTTACTAGTAGTAACTATCTTACTATATGCGAGAAACTTCCAGGTGAAAAATTAATTTTTGTACCAGATAAATTTATGGGAAAACATCTCCAAAAGTCCCTTGAAGGAAAAAAGGAAGTTATTGTTTATGATGGAGAATGTGAAGTACATGCAGTTTTTACCGGAGAGAAGATTAGGTCTTGGAGAGAAAGAATGAATCAACAAGGTATTGAATTAACTGTTTTGAGTCACCCCGAATGTGATATAGATGTTTTAGAAGAAAGTGATATTGTTGGGAGTAGTGAAGCCTTAATAAAAAATGCTTTACAATTGTCTGCAAATGGTAAAAAGGATATCATGCTCATAACTGAATGCGGCACTGCAGAGAGAATAATCGCAGAATCTGAAAATGATTTGAATTTAATTGGTGCTTGTGTAATGTGCAGACATATGAAAAAAACACAGCTCGAAGATATATTACAAGCATTAAAAAACCCAATGCCAGAACAAATTATAGAAATAGACAAGAATATCATAGATAAAGCAAGAATGAGTCTTGAAGAAATGTTTAGACTAGCCGAATAATCAACCATAATTCTCCTTTGTTGATTGTGAAGCCCAAACAAATAACAAAGGAATTAACATCAAAATTGCTGATTGTACTAATACAGAAGAATATGGACGGAAAATTTCCTCCAACGGATAAACAATAACTTCTAAGTCTCCATTGCTTTTTTCATCAGTCCAAACTATGCTATCTTCCAAGGCGTGCGGCTGGATTTGATTTAAATCATCATATGTTAAACGTGTTGATTGATTATCTGTGATGTTATATAACCAAACATCATTATTTTCTAATGATTGTTGATTCAATATAGTTGGATTCCAAGTAGGTATTTGCAAGAACGCAATATTATTTTCATATATGCTAGGGGATGAAGATTGCCAGAGAGGATCGCCCAAAATACTTTGATTTCCAGTGAAGATATCTACTAAAACTAATCTATCCATATATCCCAAATCTACCAATGCTATCAGCCATTTTTCATCCATTATCAAATCTTTAATTGAAGAATTAGAATAATCTATAACTATATCCTCAGACAATAAAGTGACATCAGATAAAGAGTCGCCGGAATTGATTTCGATATTGGTCCTTAATTGAGAGTCGATAGAAGTAATATTCACCATAGGTCCGTTAGTAGAATTCGATGACCAAGCAATTAAATTATTTGATGCAGCTATATTTTTAAATGGCCCATTAACAATAGGAGAAGAGATAATGTCACCATTTTTATCTAATAAAGTTAAAGTATAATCATGAGATATTACTATTATTACTCCCTCTGAATTTGAACCTAGAGAGACATCATTTATGACGTATTCAGGATAATATCTAGATAAGGGTTGTAAAGTTTGGATATCATCTTTGAATTCAAAGAAATCAATTCTATTCTGATTGAATAAGACAAAACCTTCATCCGAAATAGCAACACTTGGCAAACTATTCCATGGTTTAGTAGATACTGAATAATTTCTTAGAGATGTAGTATTCCATGCTGCTATTGAGATAGTCTCGTCAGGGAGTTCTTCTATGGTAACTAGCCAACCTCCAGAACCAGAAGTAGAAGTAGGCCATTCTGAACCTTCTATTGGGAAATGCTGATGTGTTGCATCCCAAAGTAGAACACTGCCTGTTGAAATTAAAAGTGCTGCAATGAAAAGACTTGTTTGCTTCCTACCAGGTTCTCTGAAAGGTTCAAAAACATTCATTATTTCATTTATAGTATCATTTAAAGATCTTTTTGGATTATCCAGAGCCCTTGCTAATCGACGAGAGAATCTTCTTTCATCAAAAATCTCCCACAATTTTTTATGACTTTTTTCTGTCATTTTTACAGCAAAAATTGCAATTACCATTCCTCCTATTATATCTACTAACCAATGAATTCCAAGATAAATTATAGTAAATGCAGTAAGTGAAATAAATACTAATAAAAAACTTCTGTATTTATTCCATCTACCATCTTCATCCCATTTTTTCATAGTTAGCCACACTGCGAATGGCAGCCCAATATGTAGACTAGGCATTCCGTTAGTGAATGGATCAATTCTAGTGAACCAATTATGTATTTCAGGAGTCAGATCATATGCAATAGTTTCCATCAAGGGAATATAGTCACCAGTTACTCTTACATTAAAGAACAAATAGAATGGAATTGCTAATATATATACCCAGAACATCGACAAACAAACACGATCTGCCATGTAACGGTCATCGAAATAAATAGGATATATAAGTGAAGAAAAAGTTACAGCCATAAATCCCATGACATAAAAATGTGTCAAAATCTCATCCATGAAGGCCGAACGAAAGGCGTCTTGTATCCACAATACTACATCTCCTTCAACGGCATAAACATATGGCGTCATATCAATTCTAGTATTTGCCATTAAAGATCTATCCAAACCGTCGAATAAATCTTTCCAGATGTATACTGAAAAAACTATTATGATATGCGCCCAATATCTTCTAAACATATCTATAAAACCATCAATAGTTATCTTAGCAAATGCAGGCTTGAATAATGGCATAAAAATAACACTCAGAAGGATTGCTCCTGTCACCCAAGTGATATATATTCCCGTCTCAGCAGCCATGTCAGTAATACTTGGGAGTGCCTTTTATGAAATCAATTCGACCCATGATTATCAAAAAATCAAGTGATTCTTAGTGAGGGAGTGGAGTCTGCATCGAGTGAATTAGTAATATTCTGAACGATAATATCGAAAGCTTTTGCTGTTTCACCTTCAGGATCAGCAATTATTCTATGGACACCATCATCTCCGCCCCTAACAATTCCTGGATCAAACGGCAGGGAACCCAAATATGGCACAGATAATTCTTCTGCAGCGGAATGGCCTCCTCCTTTTTTGAATATATCAAGAGTAGTAGACCAATTTCCTTCCTCATCAGAAATAAAATCTATTGGAATTCCTTCTGGACCAAATAATGAAATTTTTGAATTTGGTTCAGATTTTCCTCTAATAGTATATCCGCTCATATTTTCCACAACACCCAATACTGGAACAGAAATCGTCTTTGCAAAGTTTATCGACTTGCGACTATCCATAAGAGCCACTTCTTGAGGAGTAGTTACTATTACTACACCATCTATTCCCGGAAGATGTTGACTTACTGTTAAAGGTTCATCGCTAGTACCTGGAGGGAAATCAACAATTAAGGCATCTAATTTACCCCACGCAACATCTCCAATGAATTGTTGAATTGCACCTAGTTTTATTGGGCCTCTCCAAATTACTGGCTTATCTGGATCTTCTATTAAGAATGCCATTGAGATAACTTTGACGCCATGGGGTCCTTTTGCAGGAAAAATTTGACCATCTTCTACATTTAAATCTGTATCATCTAATCCTAACATTTTTGGGATATTTGGACCTGTGATATCAATATCCATTAATCCAACTTTCATTCCCTTTTTTGCCAATGATAATGCTAGTCCAGTAGCAACTGTAGACTTACCAACACCACCTTTTCCTGAAAGAACTAAAATTTTATGCTTTATATCATCACTTAATTTAGCAATTCGCATTTTTCTTTGCATCTCTCTGTAAGCTTGTTCCATTTTGGATTTTTGCTCATTTGTAGCTTTATCCTGGCCGGGTTTATCTTGATCTGATCCTTTGTGGTGGCTTACTGGAGAATCTACCATGGGTTATGGTAGTGGAGGATGTACTTCAACTATATCCATAGAGATTTATACAAAATTAGTATATGATATATTAACTATAAAGAGTATTTTAGTTAAGTTAATTAATTTGAAACTATACAATTTAATTATGAAACTTCTATTTGTCTGCGTTGGCAACACATGTCGAAGCCAAATGGCGGAAGCGATATCACGTGAATTAGGGCATTATGCTGCATCTGCAGGAACCAATCCTGGTAAAGATATTGCTCCAAATGCGATTAAAGTAGTTTCAGAATTAGGAATATCTCTCGAAAATCAATTTCCTAAATTGGTAGATGATATTGAAACAGAGAGTTATGATAAAATTATTAGCATGGGATGTGGAGTAAGTTGTCCCGACTTGAATATATCAGAAGACTGGGGATTGGATGATCCACATGGCCTTGATATAGATTTTTATCGAAAAACAAGAGATAAAATTTTAAAATTAGTATCTGACCTATAATACTCATTCACCGACGTGTAGAAAAGTGAAATCCGTTTCCAACCTATTGAACGAGTGTAGTGTAGTGGTTATCACCGGGCGTTGCCAACGCCTGAACCCGGGTTCAAATCCCGGCACTCGTACCATTTTGTTTTAATAGGTCATAATTCAGAATTTCGTAGTAAGTAAAATGCCCCACCTAAGCCTATAAACAGTAAAACAACCATAAAAAAAGAGACTATTGTTATTAAGTTATTAGATAACCATTTTTCAATACCAGAATCATCTGAATAACCTTTTTCTAAAAATATAATATGATTCTGAGAATCCATTGGAGTAGTGGAGAGATAATTATCAGTTGCACGTATTTGAATGTTAAATTCTCCCTCAGATAGTGTATTTCGAACGTTGAAAGAAATTGTAAAAATATTATCATTTGCAATTCTATCATCATTACTGCCATCATCAACTAATAATAACCACGAGTTTGAACTACCTATTGGAGCTAATCTACCTATTTTTATCTGAGCTGATGAGATATCATCTACATCATTGATTACAACTTCAAGAGTATGTGTTATTGGGGCTCCTTGTTCAGGAACTAGAACTTTTCTGACTATTTCGCCATCTCTAAATATAGTGATATTATCTATTGAAGGAGCTTCATTTAAAATTATTAATTTATTAGCATCTTTAAACTGATTGTTAGAAAATATCTGAGAAGTTGTCCGAGATTCACCGACGCCATCTGTAAGGCGTATGTTTAATTTTTGTCCACCTGGGATAAAACTTTCAGGGAGGATAAAATCTCCAACCCAATTTTCTCCGACTAGATCAAGTGAAGTCAAAACTCCTCCATTTCCAAGTAAATCAACAACTACAGATTCAACTCCATGGCCATCACTTGCTTTTATCGTGATCGATACTTGTTCACCACGATATACTTGTTGAGGTGCAAAATCTATTGAAGACATTTTTGGGGCTTCATTTAGTACCAATATTGATATATTCTGAGTGATAGTTGTCCATATATCCTGTATTATCATCGGAACTTCAATAATTCCATATTGTAAATCATTGTGAATTATTTCAGAAGTCCAAATACTATCTCTGATTGTTAAATCGCCATCTAATCCTGAATCAGAAAAATCAATTTGCCCCAGACCCAATGCTGAAAAATCTCCTATAACTGAAATTACATCTGTATCAGTATCATTAACTAGAATTTCAAGATGTGCTTTTCCTCCTTCATTAAATAAGAAACCTTCTCTAAACCTTACTGATGATCCCAAAGAAATATCAATACTAGGAATTGTATTCTCATTAGACGTAATTATTGAAGGATATAGGATACTATCAATTAATTGATATTCAAGAAATTGGATACTTTCATTATTTTCATTATTTGAATCTCCAAAGTCTACAGTTCGAGATACCTCATGTAATAAACCGGCAAGTAAACCCTCGTTCACTACGCTTCCATAAGCATTATTAGAATTGATATAATTACCTTCCCAACGAGCTATAGAAACACTGTGAGAATCTATCATTACGGTATCTAAGTCGATAACACTGACCTCGAGTGGCAGTGCCGAGTTACCAATAAGAGTAAAATGATCGCCTATTGATAATATTTCAGGACTTACGCCGGTCTCTCTAGATATTGGATTAGAAAATATGGAATTAGATTGAGGGCCCTCTGGTTGAATAATTGTGGGAGAATTTAAAGGATATTCATAATTAACAGACCCGTTATCTTCTATATACTCATATTTTAGTATTCTATTATCCCAATCTTCCTGAGGTACTGTGTATTCGTAAGTTAAATTATGTTCTGCATTAAAATCTTGATCTATTGGGCCTATCGGAGTTGCAGAAATATTAAACCAGAATTCATTTCTAATTTTATCTGCTTCAAAATATTCTCCACTTTCATTTGCATATGCACCAGAATCAACGATATCCCTTACGAGGCCAAAGCTGCCTTCGGCATCGCCATCATAAGTCCCGTCTACAATGATTGTATCAGCTATTGTTTCGCCACCTAATGACTCCACATGGATAATCGGAATAGTACCATTGACTTCGATAAAAGGTGAATCTGATGCAATAAAATCAAAATTACCTGCACCGGACATTTTCATTGATTGATGTTCGCGTATCCCGTCCTCCCACTTTTCACTGAATAGGAAGTCATCCAATTCAAATGAAAATGATTCTCCGAAGCCACTAATTCTAACTGAAACATTTGCTTCTATTTGAGTATCTTGTAAGCGTCTAATCCCATTTTCGTCCCATGTTTCATAATAAAATAATTCTATTTCACCAAATCCTCCTTCAGAGCTTTCGTTAGAACCTCCATTGAACGAAAGCCATCCGGAAGCATCAAGACGGATACGTTCAGTCAAAGTTTTTTCTGACCACGAACGGATAATCAAGGCATCTTTGACTTCTGCACTGATAGATAATTGATCTTCATTTTCGATATCTGTCAATATAATTGAGCCACTTCCAACCATTTCAAAATCTTGAGAAACCAACTCAGAGCCATCATAGGACTCATTTAACCAAACTTTACTCAAATCAAGAGAAAGAGTCGTTGTCCTTAACCCATCAGACAAATCCAGTAGTAAAGAACCATTTCCTAGTTCATTTGATTCCAATAATGAATTAGTTCTTTTTTGCCAACCCCTTCCTTCAAACATAATAGATTGGTTGGTATATTCTTCCCCTCCTTCTAGTGACCAAGTAGTTTCTCTTGTTACTTCATGATCAGAAATTGGTTGGTTCCAATTAGTTATTGATAGTTCCCTAGAACAGGAGGAATCACTAGTTTCGATAGATAAAGATATGATATCGCCGAAAAGAGGTTGCGAATCTATGACTATGTCGATAACACCTCCTGCAATAACAGATGATATATCTTCATGTGATAAAATATCCAATCCATCTCGGAAATGATGAGTTAGTACAGAAACGCCCCCGGGGGATGTTCCATTTTCATAAACTGGATTAAAATTAACTACATATCTATGTATAATTTCTGTACTAATGTTAGAAACTGGACCAGTTTTTTCAATACCCCAATCTGCAACTATTTCACAGGTTATTTCTGGATTAGAATCATCTCCAGAAGTCGTCAAGGGAGTTAGACTAAAAATAAGTATAATGAAAATTAATAGAGGCGCTTTACGACTTTTCACAATACATGGATGGTCTATTATCCTTTGAATCAAACGGTATGATGCTCTTGATTAATTAGAATAGAGGTTCTTCGTAATCATCATCGACCCCAGAACGTTCTCTCCATAATTCAGTTGGTACATCATCATAAACTCCTGCATACGGGTCGACATCAACTAAAGAATGCTGATTTTTTGCCGCCTCAGCAGCTGCTAGTGCTAAAGCTTCCGCATTTGCCTTAAATTTCCAGTAATGAATTCTCCATTCTCTACCATCCCAAAGAGTAGTTTCCTCAGATTCTGTAGTCAATAAATCATAATCTTGTAATTGATAAAAAAGATTTCTATCTGTTGGCTCTAAGGCATTATCAATTATCCTATTAGAAAAACCAAAGAATCCCAATGCGTGTTCTGCTATATTTTCAGCAACCACAGTTTCCATATCAATATCAACTTTAGTCCTTATTGCTTGGGTTAATTGTGCTAGTGTTAGACCCATTGCATTATCTCCTTATATACAGTATGCGAAGGACTTCGTTATTTCAACCATCTCACTTAAAGTGTAATTTTAAGAATAAAATAATCCGAAGCGATTAATCTTAAGATGCTCTCGCCCGGTTTGTGAAAGATTTACAGAAGACAAAATTTTTGGGGTTAAAAGAGGCAGAAATGGGCCCCTATGATTTGGTAATATTACCAATTCCCTTCGAAATGACGGTTAGTTGGAATGAAGGTACATCCAATGGACCTAATGCATGTATTGAAGTTAGTTCTCAGGTGGAATTGTATGACCCACTTCTAAATTCAGAAATTCCATGTGGGCTATCTTTTCATACAGCAGAAGAATGGTCATCAGAAGAGTCGACATTGAGAAAGCAATTAGATTCAATACAAAAATATATCAAACCGTGGATTAATGGGGAGCAATTTCCAGTAGTTTTAGGAGGCGAGCATGGGATTTTACTTCCCATTATAGAAGTCCTTAATGAACATCCAGAAATTGACAATTTAAATCAGGTTACTATAGTACAAATTGATGCACATGCGGATTTAAGAGATACGCTAAATGGTGAAAAATTTTCGCACGGTACAGTGATAAGAAGGTGTTTGGACGCAGGTGTGGGAAAAATTATTCAAATAGGCATAAGAGCATATAGTGAAGAAGAAGCAAAAATAATTGATTCTGATGATAGAATAGAAACCTGGCATGCTAGAGATATATTGGGCGTGATAGAGAGGAATACTGGTTGGCCCAGGTTAATGGAACGCATTACACAAATAGGGGGTCCTATTTGGCTTACTTTTGACATTGATGGTCTTGATGCTGGAATAGTTCCTTCTACAGGCACCCCAGTTCCTGGTGGCCTATCGTACTGGGCGGCAATTGAAATAATTGAAAAAATATTTACAAATAATAGTGTAAAGGTACTAGGCGCCGATATCAATGAAATTTTACCTGGAGGGGAAAATGGATTGACACAATTTAATGCTGCATTGATCGCTACAAAAATAATTGCATGCCATATTTCAACACTCTAAGTAGAAGGATTCAACAAACGGATACGTGCCGCATAAGATATGCATCGAACACTAACAATGACACTAGTTTTAGTACTCGTTGCAAATTCTATGATGCCTACCATAGATGCTCAGCAACCAGATATAATTCAGGAGCATTGGTATCATTCATATGCTACTTTGACTGTAGATGTTAATGAATGGGCAGATAATAATCCAGATATTATTAATTTACTTAGTGTAGGACAAACAGAACTGGGAAGAGAAATTTGGATGTTACAGATTTCGGATTGGAGTCAAGAAAATAAATCTGATGGATCTGCAAAAGATGTAGTCTATGTTGATGGTGGACATCATGGAAATGAACATCTAGGTACTGAGCTTGCATTCCTTACTGCTGAATTTTACATAGAAGGATGGATAGAGGGAAATGTGCAAGTAATAGAAGTTCTAAGGAATACTGAGTTACATATCCTGATTATGCTCAATGCCGATGGGAATGATTTTGATACTAGATGGAATGTAAATCAAGTAGATTTGAATCGTAACTATGGACATTACTGGAATACCTGTGATTCTACACAGCCCGGGAGTAGCGCATTCAGTGAATCTGAGACTCTTGCGAATTCGATTTACATGAATACAGTAGTTCCTGATGCAGATTTGTATGTCACTATGCATACTGGCGTTTGGATAATGTTGTACCCTTGGGGAAAATGGCCTGAACAACCTTCGGACTGGGAGATGTTTCATCATATCAGAGATGATGTAAATAGTAATATCTCAGATATACCAATCCGCAATGCTAATCAAGGTCTTTATCCAAATTGTGGGACTAGTCGAGATTATGGTTATGGAGTTATGGGATATCCTACATTTACATTCGAAACTGATGACGAGCAGTTTCTTCTTGGTACTGTAGAATCATTATCTGATAGACTGGAGGAAGAACTAGATGTGATGAAATATTTAATTGAGAATGTATGGTATTGGCGTGCTCGTTTAGTTATAGAAAATTTCAAAATTATGGACGATGAATTAGAAGCACATGTTGTTAATTTAGGCCATGCAAGTACCTCAAATGCTTCTTTCCATTATACTGATTCAAATGGTGGTTTGTTATGGCATTCAGAAATATTCGGAGTAAATGCAACCAATGAAACAATTGTAATTATTGATTCTACCAATCTTAGTTTAATTGATGACGGGATTTGGAGTATTCACTATCAAAAGAGAGTAATTGATTCTTCTAAGTGGGTTTCTGAACAATTTTCAGATGATCTAGTTGTGGTCGATAAAGAAAATATTGGAGGTTTGTTACCTTCACCTTCATGGATAATGAGTATAGTTACAATAATTGGCGTAGCATTAATAAAAAATGAAAAAGAGTATTTAGAGTGAAAAATATAAAGATCTTGAAATTAAAAATATCTCTATAATCAACTTTTGATAAGTAAATTTTCTATATTAGTAACTTATCGTAAGTTTAGGCGTAATTATGGATTGGACAATAAATGAGTTTGGAAATGTTGGAATGCAATTGATATTACCTTTTTTTGAAGGAATTTCAAAGGCACCTAACAAATCGCTGGATGGTTTGAATAGAAAGCAACGTAGTTTAATTAGATCTGCAGTATCCTCAAAAGATTTTGAAGGGAAAAGAGGTCAAAGATTATCTGTGTGGACTGAAGAATGTAGAGTATTACTAATTGGGATGGGTGAAAAAGAAAAGTTTACTAGGAAATTAATTAGGAACACTGGGGCTAGGACAATTGCAGTATTATCAAAGAAAAAAGGAGTAGATATAACAGTTAGATTTACTTCTGGATGGAATGTAGAAAATATGCTATTATTCGCAGAAGGCATGATGTTAAGGGATTACAGTTTTGATAATCATAAAATGGCAGATAAGGATGGATGTCTAGATTCTTGGAATGTAGATTTTCAGTCCACTAACAGATATCAAGAATCATTAGAAAAGGGCTTACAAAGATTAGATGCATTAGCAGGAGGAGTTCATCTTGCCAGAGACTTAGGGAATGAACCTGCCAACGTATTATATCCGATGGAATTCGCAAATAGAGCAATTAAATGGGCATCAGATAAAGATAATGCATTAGTTGAAGTTTATGATTGGGATAAATTACAGGAATTAGGCATGGGCGGATTAGTTAATGTTGGTAAAGGAAGTGACAAAAAACCTTGTATGGTACTATTTACACTTAATCCTGATGAAGATGTAGATATTCAGAGGCCTTGTATAGTCGGCAAGGGAATTACATTTGATACAGGAGGAATATCAATTAAACCTACTAGTGGAATGTGGGATATGAAGTATGATATGTGCGGCGCTGCAACAGTATTCGGATTGATGGAGGCTCTTTGGTCAACTGGATATAAGAAAAGAGTAAACGGAATAGTTTGCTTAGCCGAAAATATGCCTGGATCAGGTGCTTATCGGCCCGGTGATGTAATCCCCACTTACTCCGGAAAAACTATTGAAATATTCAGCACCGACGCCGAAGGAAGGAACGTATTGGCCGATGGTTTATGGAAAGCAGGAGAGTTAAATCCTGAATACATCATTGACTTGGCTACCTTAACTGGTGCCGTTGTAGTTGCCTTAGGCAATCAAATAACAGGAATGTGGAGTAATAATAATTCATTACAAAAGAGGCTAAAAGAAGCTGCAGGAATAGAAGGAGAAAGTATTTGGAGAATGCCTCTAAACTCAGATTTTGAAAAATATATGACAGATTCTGCATTTGCTGATGTAAGAAATGGTTCATCAGGAGGGAGAGCCGGTTCTTCGAACTCTGCTGCGGCTTTTTTGAAACAATTTGTTCCAAAAAGAAACTTTGATGAAAAGGCAGAACAGATACCTTGGGCTCATCTTGACATAGCTGGCACAGCATGGGGGCCAGGCGGGAAGGCTAAATCTGAATCTAGTAATCCACTATTTCAATTTGGGACATCAGGAGTACATGTTAGAACGCTACATAGAATGATTACAGAAGAGTGAATCAGGAATCATCTGATTCTTCATCGGAATCAACAACTTCAAAGTCTGCCTCTACTACTCCATCTTCAGATTTTTCTTCTGAATCTTGCTCAGCCATTTCTGCGGCTGCTGCCTCGTAAATCTTTGTAGACAATCCGTGCATCAACTGTTCTATTTCTGCAAGTTTTGCTTGTATTGCAGCATCGTCAATGTCTTCTAATGGTATTGGTTCTTCATCCTTGACAATTAGGGATTCTAAATCATCTAATTTTTCTAATACTGGTTTCGTATCTTCCTCTGAAAGTTTTTCTCCTGTCTCTTCAATAGTCTTACGAGTCTGATAAATTATGCTATCAGCCTGATTACGAAGTTCTACTCTAGTCTTCCTTAATTTATCCGCTTCTGCGAATTCTTCTGCCTCAGAAATTTTTTGTTGAATTTCATCTTCAGATAGAGAAGTTTGACTTTCTATCTTTATTGATTGTTCAGTTCCTGTTCCAAGATCCTTGGCAGAAACATTAACTATTCCATTTGCATCTATGTCAAATGTTACCTCGATCTGAGGAACGCCACGAGGAGATGGAGGTATTCCTACTAAGTGAAATTGGCCCAGAGTGATATTATCTTTAGCAAATTCCCTCTCCCCTTGTAATACATGAACTTCTACAGCAGGTTGGTTATCAGCTGCTGTGGAGAATGTTTCAGACTTGCGCGTTGGTATTGTGGTATTTCTTTCAATCATTGAAGTAGTTATTCCTCCAAGTGTTTCTATTCCTAAAGACAATGGAGTTACATCTAGTAGTAATACATCAGTAACTCCTTCGTCACCAACAATTATCCCTGCTTGTAGTGTTGCTCCAACAGCTACTGCTTCATCAGGATTGATGCCTTTAAATGGTGCTTTACCTACTTCTTTCTCTATGGCAGATTGTACTGCGGGAACTCTAGTTGAACCACCTACAAGTATTACTTTATCTACATCTCCTCTTTTAACTCCAGAATCTTTCATTGCCCTTCTAGTAGGAGCCATAGTTCGCTCGATTAATTTACTAATTAATTTCTCAAAATCTGACCGAGATAGAGGTATATCCAGATGCTCTGGTTGACCATCTTTATTTTGAGTGATGAAAGGTAAATTAACTTGTGTTGATGCAGATGAAGATAACTCAATCTTAGCCTTTTCAGCAGCTTCCCTAAGTCTGCTCATAGCTTGTAAATCTTTCTTCAAATCAATTCCAGTAGATTTTTTAAATTCGGAAACAAGCCAATCAACCACAACATGATCAAAGTCATCTCCTCCTAAACGATTATCTCCACTAGTTGCTTTAACCTCAATTTGAGGCTGTCCATCTACTTGATATATTTCTAATACTGAAACATCAAAAGTACCTCCGCCAAGGTCGTAGACTAATATTGTTTGATCATCGTCTTTATCAACACCATATGCTAAAGCAGCTGCCGTTGGTTCGTTTATTATCCTAAGAACTTCTAAGCCAGCAATTCTTCCAGCATCTTTTGTTGCTTGCCTTTGGGCGTCTGAAAAGTAAGCAGGGCAGGTGATTACAGCCTGCTTTACTTCCCTTCCAAGATATTCTTCAGCATCTGCTTTTAATTTTTGTAAGATAAATGCAGAAACTTCTTGTGGAGAATATTCATCTTTGTCTATTTTTTGAGACCAATCCGTGCCCATTTCTCTCTTAACAGAAAGTATTGTTCGGTTTGAATTGGTAACAGCTTGTCTTTTTGCAGTAATACCTACCAAACGCTCACCATCTTTGGTAAATGCCACTACACTAGGAGTAGTTCTTGATCCTTCAGAATTGGGAATAACTACTGCTTGCCCCCCTTCTAGTGTGGCAACACAACTATTGGTCGTTCCTAAATCAATTCCTATTACTGGTCCACTCATTTTTTTAATCTCCTTTTTTTAAATATACATTGTTGAATTAATATCAAAAGTGACATCTAATATTCCATTATTAAATGTCCATTCAATAATTCGACTGGCTGGTTCTGGTAGGTTAAATTTCTTGAAAGGGCGTAATTGTGTAGTTTTCATAACTTGTAATAAACTACCTGCGGCGGCTAAATTAAGTTCCATAAGATTACCCTCTAAATCTGTATATTTGGATATGTCTACTGTAAAGTACATTCTATCTTCATGTACATGAAAATTATCATCGTTGATTTCTTCTTCGAAAGAATCTTCATCATTTATTTCCGCCTTAACTTCGACTATTGGTTCATTTATTTTCGTATTTATCCCCATATTCTTGAGTAAATCGCCAAATCCATCTGTATTACCCATTTCCATCAAATGGTCCATCATCTTCTTTATATCTTGAGGACCTAGATTAGCATCTATTTTATTGAAATCCATTTTAACATTAGAATTGGCCATATCCTCTGGATCCATTCCCATTTCTTCTAAACGATTTTTTAGTTGCCCCATTAATGACTTTAGCATATCATAATCTACTTTCATACCCATTGAAGAGAATAATTTTGCCATTTCCTTTAGCATATTTTCTTCCCATTCATCACTGTTTATGTCGGACATGATACATCACTACTTAACCTGCGGTTGTATAGTGGGAGATAAGAGAGGTATATTAATACAACGGTTTTCAGTACATATCGAAATTGTAGACTGAACAAGCGGATTAAAAACAAATTCTTTCTTCGCAAGGTTATAATGACTGAATCGGAACATGATATTGCTCTAGAAGATACAGATCGTATCCAAGGCCATGCTGCATTAGTTAACAATGTAAAAGCTGCTGTAGCGCTTGCTGGAGCAGTAAGATCAACCCTAGGTCCACTTGGCCTAGATAAGATGTTGGTAGAAGACGGAGGATCTGTCCTAGTGACCAATGATGGAGTTACTGTACTCGAGACTGCTAAGGTAGATCATCCAACTGCAAAATTATTGATTTCAGCATCTTCTTTACAGGATAGATCTGCAAGGGATGGCACTACAACGACGATATTATTGACTTCTGAATTACTTCAAAATTCTCTTGAATTGGTTAGGATGGGAATTCATCCTTCAGTAATCTTAAACGGATATAATATAGCATTAGAGGAATCATTACTTGAATTGAAAAGAATATCAAAGAAATCCGAATTACCAGAATCTGAATTGGCCATTGTATCTACATCTTTGGCTGGAAAAATTGAATATGGTGCATCAAAAATATTGACTGCTTGTGCATTAGAAGCTGCTTCTGTATTAGTAGGTGTAGAAGGAGGTAATGATTTAGAAAGATTGAGGATAAAAAGACTCCAAGTCAATAATGGAGGAATAAAAGATTCACGATTAGTTCATGGATTAGTTTTGGCAAAAACTAGACTTGATAGTTCAACTCCTTCTTTTTCAAAAAATGGTAAAATTGCCATTATAGATGGAGATATTGAGAGTAAAAAAATAGAATTGGATGCTTCAATTGAAGTAAGTGATACGGGTGCACTAAAAAGTTTTCATGATAGAAATATGGATAAATTACAAGAAATGGTTGAACATATTAAAATGCTAGGAGTAAATATTTTAATCGTCCGAGATGGTGTACCTGAAGAAGCAGTTGCACCTTTGAAGAATGCGGGGATAATTACATACAGAAGAATGGAAAGATCTGATATTGAATTACTGTCCAAAATTACTGGAGCAAAACCAATAAGAGATCCACTGAAAATTAATGATTTAGATATTGGAGATTATTCAAAACATTCCGAGGAGTTGATTGCTGGCGTAAAATATACAACTATAGAAGGTAAAAAAGGAGGAGGTATGACTTTTATCATTAATGGAACAACTCCTGAAATTAGAAGTGAAATAAAAAGAGTATTTGATGATGCTTTAGGAGTTGCTCATCGATTAAAACGTGAATCTTGGATTTTACCAGGAGGAGGGGCCAGCCATACTCATCTTGCAAGACACCTACGGATGTATGCTACTAGTCAATCTGGAAGAGAACAATTGGCAATTGAGGCATATGCAGCAGCATTAGAGATTATTCCAAGAGTTTTAGCAGAAAACTCAGGAATAAATCCCATAGATGCTGTATTATCACTCTCTGCCGCCCAGAATAATGATCCTGAAAATGGATCTTGGATAGGCCTAGATGCAAAAACTGGTCAAAATATTTCAATGGAAATTGCTGGAATACTGGATCCTTTATTCGTAGCCAGACATGCCCTTTCAGGTGCAACTGAAGCCGTAAATAGTGTCCTTCGAATTGATGATGTACTATGGGCCAAGCAAGATGCACAAACTCCAGATTGGCAAAATGAAACTGAAGAGGATTAATTAGTCACTTAAGCCTTCTATCATTGAATCCACAATTTTTTCGAGATTGAATTGAGCTTTCCATTTCCAATCTTCCTTTGCCTGTGAGTCATCAATATAATCAGGCCATGAATCAGCATATATTTGTCTTTTATCTGGAATAAAGTTACATGTGAATCCATCTATTTTTTCTGCAATTGAATCGGCTAACTGTTGTGCAGTAAATGAGAGTCCAGAAATATTGTAACCTGATCTTGAATTACCAATTTCATTAATTGGCGCCTCCATTAACTCCAAAGTACCTCTTATTGCATCATCAATATACATCATTGGTAGTCTCGTATTTGAGTCGACGAAACAATCATAATGGCCTTTTTCAAGGGCTGCATGAAATATTTCTACTGCATAATCAGTTGTCCCTCCGCCTGCGGGAGATTTCCATGAAATTAATCCAGGATACCTAAGCCCTCGAGTGTCTACACGATAGTTGTGCCAATACTCATTTGCCAAGTTTTCACCTATTACTTTTGTTTTACCATACATTGTTTTTGGATTAAGAGGAGTTATTTGTGGTGCTGTTTTAGGTGCATCTGGGCCAAAGACTGCTATGGATGAGGGAGCATAGACTCTCAAATTATTTTTTTTAGCA
Source organism: Candidatus Thalassarchaeaceae archaeon (assembly GCA_943841885.1). Classification (GTDB taxonomy): domain Archaea; phylum Thermoplasmatota; class Poseidoniia; order Poseidoniales; family Thalassarchaeaceae; genus MGIIb-O3. The sequence goes on from CALSZZ010000001.1 coordinate 357,517, forward strand.
GTTTCTAAAACGGAAACAGTTCCTCCAACATTTATTTTTTTACATAATTCAGGTTTTTCTTCACCTGTAGCGGAAAGAATAGCAGCTAAATGATAAATTGCTTGGATATCATACTCTTTGACCATGTTATCCATTGAATCTGAATCGATAACACTTAGAATCTCAAATGGACCATTCTCCACTCCTGGATTGTCTTCTATTTTTCTAATATCAGTTGCCAAAATATTATCATTTCCATATTTTTTCCTAAGTTCTTCGACTAAATCGGTACCAATTTGACCAAGGGCTCCCGTAACCATAATTCTATTGGGCCCCCGGTACGGACATGGCCTTGGGTATAGTACTCAATAAATGAACCTAAAGTAACATCCTACTGTTTATTTATGGCCAATGTTGATATGTCTAGCATATCCGCTTCAAATCCCGTTGATTACATGAAGTATGTCGTTGTCACCGGAGGGGTGCTGTCAGGATTAGGCAAAGGAGTAACTGCAAGTAGCATTGGCGTATTACTCAAATCTGCAGGATTACGCGTTACTGCAATCAAGATTGACCCTTATCTAAACAGCGATGCAGGAACAATGAGTCCCTTTGAACATGGAGAAGTTTTTGTATTGGACGATGGAGGAGAAGCAGACCTTGATTTAGGAAATTATGAGAGATTTCTAGATATTGCACTCTCAAAAGATAATAATATTACGACAGGTAAAGTATATTCATCAGTAATAGAGAAAGAAAGACGTGGCGATTACCTAGGAAAAACAGTTCAAGTTGTCCCTCATATTACTAATGAAATTCAAGAGTGGATTGAAAATATTGCGCATATATCAAGCGATGAGAAAGATAATTCTCCTGATGCATGCGTGATTGAGCTTGGAGGGACTGTTGGAGATATTGAGAGTGCGCCCTTTGTTGAGGCTTTGAGGCAGTTTCAATTTAGAGTAGGTAAAGAAAATATTTGTTTTGTACATGTAAGTTTAGTACCAGTAATGGGACCTGTTGGAGAACAAAAAACAAAACCGACACAACACACTGTCAAAGAATTAAGAGGTTTGGGCATAATTCCAGATATCTTAGTGTGCCGTTCTGAAGTTCCATTAATTGATGAAACGCGTGAAAAGTTAGCTGAATTTTGTCATGTTTCTCCGGACGCAGTAGTGTCTGCACATGATGTTGCTAATATTTATCATGTACCTATAATGATGAATAAGCAAGGTGTAAGTGAGCTATTATCATCCAAACTAAGTTTTGATTTACCAAAAAATAGTAATTTACTTGATGAATGGGAGATTATGGCGAATCATGTTAATTCTTTAGAAGAAGAAGTTCATATAGCAATGGTTGGTAAATATACTGGCCTTTCTGATTCATATCTTAGCGTTACAAAGGCATTACAACATGCATCATATAGTGTTGGCAAAAAATTAATTATTGATTGGATAGAATCTGTTAATCTTGAAGAAACGGTGAAATCGTCTGATCTTACAGCCTATGATAATTCATGGGAGTTACTAAAACAAGCAGATGGAATACTGGTGCCCGGAGGCTTTGGAGGTAGAGGTATTGAAGGAAAAATTAATGCTGCGAAATATGCAAGGGAGAATGATATTCCTTACCTTGGTGTTTGCCTAGGTTTACAAGTAGCAACTATAGAGTTTTGTAGGAACGTACTAGCAATAGATAATGCAAATTCAGCTGAATTTGATGATGGTGATGATAAGAATCATGTTGTAGTTTTCATGCCTGAAATTTCAAAAACACATATGGGAGGTACGATGAGACTTGGTTCTAAACCTACTCCTTTCTTGGTAGATGATTGTAAAGTTCGTAGATTATATGATGGTAAATCTTATGTCGATGAAAGACACAGACATAGATACGAAGTAAATCCAAAATTAATAGGAAGAATTGAATCTGCAGGATTGATTTTTGTTGGCAAAGATGAAACAGGTCAGAGATGTGAAATAATGGAATTAAAAGATCATCCTTATTATGTTGGAACACAATACCATCCAGAATTTAAATCTAGACCAAACAGACCTAGCCCTCCTTTCCTTGGATTGTTGAAAGCAGCATGTGGAATTGAAATCTAATCTATAGATATAGGTAAAATTCTAGTTGTCCTATATCCTTGTAATACTTTCATATATTTTTTTGACGAGAACTCAGAATCTAGATTTTCATCTCCTGTTTCAATTCTTAATCTTCTAACGGTCAATAATTTAGCAGGAGTAACAACTCCTAGAATATTATCAATACCTACCTTACGAATAACTGAATGTGATAATTGTAAATTTCCTCGACCTATTAAGAAACCTTGACCGCCCATAGGAGATAAGAGGGTAGTAATTTTGCCGGAATGTGAATTTAGATGTTTTAGAATACCTTGTTCGTCTAAGTCTATGCCAACTAATTTTTTGCCTAGAGAAATATCGATTCCAAGAGTTGTGAGATTAAAACCAATATATTCACCGATAGACTGTAAAGTTCCTCCAGAACCCCAAATTATCATAGTATCTTCTTTGACTAAAATTTCTTTAATATGCTCTGCAAGACCTTCGATAATTTCTTCCTCACTACTAACTTCTACTCTTTGTTTTGATCCTTGCATCCACCTAGGACTAGATGGAGTATTTACTTCTGCATAGTGTCTTACAATCCATTCTCCATTCCTATATCTTTCTTCATCTAAATCTAATACTTCTGTACTTGCAACCAACAAATCACCCCTTATCCATGCAGATAAAACCTCTGCAGCCGCTTTAGGACTCGCAGCAAATGAGCCAGAATACATTTTTACTCCAGTAGGAACGCCTATCAACGGCAATTTAGAATTATTAAGTTTATCTAACTCGGCCACAATATCCCTAGTTGTACCATCGCCTCCTGCATAAACTATCAAATCAACGCCATAATCTATGACTTTTCTGATAGCTTCTTTAGTGTCTACGAAACTTGTTTCGCCTTGAGATTCATGTACTGTTTTTATAGAACCTATGTCAATTTCATTTGGTATCCAAGTAGTGCCCATTCTTCCCTTACTTGTTACCCAAGAAATATCATTTAAATCTGCTTTATGTAATGATGAGAAGTAGTTAAGAAAAGTTGTTATTCTTGGCCCAGACCTGTCATCGGCACCTAAAGAGCGGGCTAAATCTGCCTTACCATCAGATCCTTTGAGGCCTAATTTTCCTCCCAGTCCTGCGTCTGGATTTACGACAAGTCCAACTCTGAGCATGAGGTCGGGTAGGGATGGACGTTATTATCGCTACATACCCCCTGGGCCAATACATGAGGGCGGTAGTAGCACTTGGAGGGAACGCTCTTTTACGAAGAGGAGAAGAAATGACAGCAGAAAATCAGCGTAAAAATGTAAAAATAGCCGCTAAAGCACTTGCTCCTTTGGTAGATAAATATCAACTGGTAATCACTCACGGTAATGGCCCTCAAGTAGGACTTTTGTCACTTCAATCTGCAGCATATACGGATGTCAAAGAATATCCATTGGATGTTTTAGGGGCACAAACAGAAGGTATGATAGGTTACATGATTGAGCAAGAGTTGGGGAATTTACTGCCTATTGAAGTTCCATTTGCTACAATATTGACTATGGTAGAAGTCGACCCAGAAGATCCTGCATTCAAAAGTCCAACTAAACCAATAGGTCCACTTTACGAAAGGGATGAAGCCCATAAATTAGCAAAAGAAAATGGGTGGTCCATCAAGCCTGATGGCGGTAAATGGCGAAGGACGGTGCCTTCTCCAATTCCACAGAGAATTTTTGAGTTACGGCCAATACATTGGCTATTAGAAAAAGGGACTGTAGTAATCTGTGCCGGAGGAGGAGGAATCCCTACTATGTATCAAAAAGATGGAAGTTTGAAAGGAGTTGAAGTAGTCATAGATAAGGATAGGGCCAGTGCTTTACTTGCATCTCAATTGAATGCTAGAGTGCTTATTTTAGCCACAGATGCAGATGGCGTATACTTAGATTGGGGGACAGATAAAGCACATAGATTAGGCACCGTAACTCCTGAACAGATGGAACAATATACCTTCGAATCCGGATCAATGGGGCCAAAGGTAGAAGCTGCTTGTGAATTTGTAAATAAAACAGGAGAGAGGGCAGTCATAGGATCACTTTCTGAATTGGAAAAAATGATTTCAGGAGAAGCCGGTACGCAATTTGTAATACGTTAATATGTACTTTTGTTGTAATATTTTGTAAATGTCTTCATACGATAGATGTATCTCGGTAATACTGGAGAGATGTTCTTGTCATCATTAGAGATTGAAGTCGGAGATAATGAATTTCGTGAATACAATGCTGGCGTGACTGCTGGTGATATAATCAAAGACATTCATGGACGTAAATCTGGAGCGGTAGCTGCACTGATTGATGGGATTGAAATGGATATGTCGACAAAAGTAGATTCAGATTGTAAAATTGAAGCTATTGATGGAGAATCTGAAGCAGGATTATACATTCTAAGACATTCTTGTGCTCACTTACTAGCACAGGCGGTTACACAACTATTTCCTGATGCAAAGCCAACGATAGGGCCTCCTATAGAAAATGGATTTTATTATGATTTCTTTATGCAACCAGTTGGCGATGAAGATTTAAAGAAAATTGAAAATAAAATGAAAGAAATAATGAAAGAAAATATACCAATAATTCGTGAAGAATATACTAATGATTCATTACGTGAATTATTCTCTGATAATAAATTTAAAATGGAAATAATGGATGATAAAATAGGTCATGAAACAGGTTCAACCGCATATAGGCAAGGAGAATTTGTAGATTTATGTCGAGGCCCACATGTAGAATATACCTCCAAAATAAGATGGTTTAAACTTACAAGTTCAAGTCAAGCATATTGGCGAGCAGATTCAAAGAGAGAATCATTGACTAGAATATATGGAATGTGTTATGCAACAAAAGAAGGACTAAAAAATAGAGAGAAGCAATTACAGGAAGCAGCAAAACGTGATCATAAAAAAATTGGTAGAGAAATGGAATTATACATGATTGATGAAATGATAGGTAAAGGCCTACCTGTTTGGTTACCGAATGGAGAAATATTAAAATCATCTATTGAAAAATTTGCTGTGGAGACTGAGGAAGAATATGGTTATCAAAGAGTTACAACTCCAGTTTTAGCTAAAAAGCAACTTTTTGAAACAAGTGGACACTTGCCCCATTATGCTGAAGGGATGTATCCTCCCATGGAAATGGACGATGGGACATATTATCTTAAAGCAATGAATTGTCCAATGCACCACCTAGTTTATCGAAACAAGAAACGTTCATACAGAGATTTACCATTGAGAATTGCAGAATATGGTACAGTTTATCGTAATGAAATGTCAGGTACTTTGGCAGGCCTTCTAAGAGTTAGAATGTTATCAATGAATGATGCACATATATACTGTACATTGGAACAAGTTGCTCAAGAATTCGCAAATAATATTAAAATGGTACAAGATTATTACTCAGCATTTGGTTTTGATGATTATTATTTCAGACTTTCACTATGGGATCCAGAAAATACCGATAAATATATCGATCAGGCTGATAATTGGGAAAAAACGCAAAACCATCTTAGAGAAATACTAGATGATTTAGGAGTTCCATATGAAGAAAGTATAGGTGAAGCAGCATTCTATGGCCCTAAAGTAGATATTCAATTCACTACTATAATAGGAAGAGAGGAGTCTATGTCGACAATTCAACTTGATTTTGCTGCGAAAGAACGATTTAATCTGGAGTATACTGACGAAACCGGATCCGATAATGGAGAAGTATTTGTTATACATCGTGCACCACTTTCAACACATGAAAGATTTGTAGCATTTTTAACAGAACACTGGGCAGGAAATTTCCCTACTTGGCTATCACCTATTCAAGTACAAATAATCACTATTTCTGAAAAACATAAAGAATATGCAAAAATAGTTTCACAGAAATTAATTAACTCTGGAATACGAGTAAAGAGTGATGATTCAGACAACACAATTGGTAAAAAAATTAGAATGCATAGAAAAATGCGTCCCGCTTATATGGCGATAATAGGAGATGAAGAATCTGAAAACATGACAATTTCTGTAAGGGCTAGGAATGGAACACAAAGAAATGGGATAGGACTTGAAGAATTTATACTAGAATTAGAGAAAGAAATCCAAAACCGCCAAACTAAATTGGACATAGTTCCAGAACAATAATGGTGTAATAATGATTGTTAATATTGCTGGATATAGATTTGTTAATATTGACAATCCAGAAGACATGAAAATCAAATTTCTAAATAAATGTCTCGATTTGGATTTAAAGGGAACAATATATTTTAGTAATAATGGAATAAATTTTTTCATAGCAGGAGTTCAAGATTTCATAGATGAATACTTACAATTCATGGAACTTGATGAACGTTTAGCAGGTATTTCCCTAAAAATAAGTTATACAGAGTATCAACCATTCCGTAGAATGATTGTTAAAAAGAAAAAAGAAATTATTTCTTTGGGGATGGAGGAAGTCAGGCCAGTTGAACATACGAGTCCATCGATTAATCCTAAAGAGTTAAAAAAATGGCTGGATGAAGAAAGAGATATACTTCTTCTAGACACAAGAAATGACTATGAGTTGAGAATAGGTACTTTTGAAAATGCAGTGGATTTGAATATTAAGACATTTAGAGAGTTTCCTACTGCTATTGAAAATCTAAAAGTGGATAAAACAAAACCAGTAGTGATGTTTTGTACAGGAGGGATACGTTGTGAAAAAGCCTCAGTTGTGATGGAAAATCAAGGGTGGAAAAATGTCTTTCAATTGAATGGAGGTGTATTAAATTACTTTGAAGAGGTTGGAGGAAAGTACTGGAATGGAGATTGTTTTGTATTTGACCAAAGGGTTGCATTAAATCCAGAACTTGAAGAAACCGAGATCGAGATGTGTTTCATTTGCAGAGAACCTTTGTCCAAAGAAGAACAAAAATCTAAAGATTACAAAATTATGGAATATTGTCCATATTGTATAAATAAAAACAAGAAATGATTGAGAGTATTTATTTGGTTTGTTTATTTGGAAATTACAAGACATGACAGAAGACACAGGCATTGAGGATTTATCTCATGAAGAGATTGTCGAATCTATGATAGTTTCGGCACGTTCGATAGTCAGAACATGTATGGAAATTAGAAATCATGAAGATGTCGTTATAATTACTGATACACATACTTCTGAGATAGGTAGGGCACTGTATGAAGCAGCGGCCGAAGTAACTGATAGAGTACTACTTCTTATGATTCCTCCGGCTTTCAAACCGGGTAATGAACCACCAAGTCCTGTCGGAGATTTAATGCGAAAATCAAGAGTTGTCCTAATAGCAACTAGAGAATCACTGACTCATACAAAGGCGAGAATTAACGCCTCAAAATCTGGAGTGAGAATAGCATCTATGCCAGGAATAAGTAAAGAGATGTTCATAACAGGCGGAATTACTGCTGATTATAATGCATTACAAATTGAAATATCCGGAATGAATAATGTATTCAGAAGAAGAAGAGAGGTTCACGTTATGACTCCATCTGGTACTGATGTAAAATTTACAACTGGATCAAGATGGATTTTAGAAGATAATGGAATTTGTAATAGACCTGGACAAGTGACAAATCTACCTGCTGGAAGAATTTTTACAATGCCGAAAGAGGGTACAATGCAGGGAAAGATAGTTTTTGATGGTTCATGGGAGGGAGAATTATTGGCCAAACCGGTTGAAATGAAAATAGTAAAAGGAAAAGTTACTGAAATATCTGGCTATGATGGTGTTGAAGATATAATTGAAAGTTTTAATATCCCACCCCATAGCAAAAGAATTCTTGATTTGAATTTGAACAAAACTGTTGCAGAATTTGGATTTGGCATGAATTCAAGGGCAAAGGTCGTTGGGAATGTGCTTGAAGATCAAGTGGTTAGAGGTAATTCATATTTTAGTTTTGGAGACAATACAGCGCTAGGAGGTAGTTCAAACACAGGAATACAAAAAAGAGGAGTCGTAAAAAAATCTACTGTTCTATTAGAAGATATGGATTTAGTATTGGAAGGTAAGATAATAGCACGAAAAAGGAAATAATGAGAAATATGGTAGCCGTGTTATGGTGTAATGGAGAAATTCCTTCAGAAGATTTAGTAAAAAAAGTAGTAATAGAAGGTAATCGAATATTTGGAGTCGATGGAGGTGCAGAAAAAGCATTGTCAATGGGCATTGAAGTAGAAAAGGTATTAGGAGATTTAGATTCAATAAATCTTGATAAGTGGGAAAAAAAGATTGAATACCTACCCAATCAGGACGTAAGCGATTTTGGAAAGTCGATAAAATATCTTGTGAATAAAGGATTTACAAAAGTAGAGGTTATAGGAATTGATGGAGGTAGTCCAGAACATTTACTGGGCATATGGGGAGTTTTGTCAGAAATAAAAGATGATATTGAGATAATTCTTCATCATGAGAATAGGACGTCATATAGAATTCATCCCAATCGTGGAGTTACCGAAAAATTTATTGAAAAGGATAAGAAATTTTCTATTTTTGCCCTAACTCATTGTAAGAATGTACATCTGAGTGGTGCTCAATGGAATATAGAGGGCGAGGAATTATCACTATCGAGTAGAGGCTTGCATAATCTAGGAATCGGCGAAAATATTTGCATAAAAGCAGATGGAATTATCGTTTTAATAGTTTAAAGATATCTATCACTCACTTTTGGGATTCATAGATAGCATCATTGCAATCGGCCTAGTACGCGGATCACTTTCTAGAGTCAATTTCATTATTACAGCGAGTGGCACGCCTAATACCATACCCAATACTCCCCATGCCCAGCCCCAAAATGCCACTAAGAGTAGCAACACAATGGGTGAAATATCCAAACGTTTTCCTGCTATCTGAGGTTCGATTATTCCGCCCCATAATTGTTGGTTTGCTATGAGTAATATAATTAAAAATAATGCAGAGCTTGGCGAAAGTATGATTAAACCTAATACAATTGGAAATAAAAGTGATATTAATGCCCCTACATAGGGGATAAAGTCCATCATGAAAGTAATACAAGCCCATAAAAACCATCCGGGAATTCCATAAGAATACAAAATTAAAGCAGCAAGAATAGCTTGCCCGAATGCAACAGAAGCTCTAGTAACGACATAAACATTGATTCCTTGAGATGATGAAGCGGCTAATGTAGTAATCCTTTCTACATCTGCAGGATATGCTGCTTTGATGCGCTTAGGAAGTGTTTCAGCCTCTAAAATAATAAATAATAAAAATATCAATACTGTAACTAAACTAGCAGTAAAACTTGCTAGAGAACCAACTAGATTTGTTGCGAATGTTTCAATCTTCTCTACTGTAATAAGTCCAGTTACCTCAGCTGTATCAAAGGAAAAACCAAATATTGTACCATTGTCATCGAACCATGTTAGTTTTTTTCTTAATTCTTCAGATAGGTATGGAACTTCTTCAGTGAAAGATTGTAGATTTGAAAAAAGGACATTAGAAACTACAAATAAGAAGCCCATGATAATGCCTACAAGGGCACCATAAGCCATAAATGGATGGCCTCCGATTTTCTTTTCCAACCATTCAGCAGGAGGTCGTATAAGGAAAAATAATAAAATAGCGACTACCAAGGGTTGGAGTATTGATTCAAGGTGTACTATTGCCAGCACTGAAATTAATAACAAAATAGCGATATTGGAGGTAGTATTGAATTTTAGCTTACCTAATTTCATTTCTTCTGACATCTTATCAATACTGCCGAGTAAGACATTACCATCAAGTTTTTCGCCTGCATCCGACTAATTGACTATGCTTTCATATAAATTTAAGAAGTCGATGGCATTTTGCTTAAAAGTAAATTTTTCACAAACTAAATTTCTTCCCGACCTACCCTTTTCCAATAGTTTTGGTTTATCATTCAATTCAGATAATATTGCTTCGGACATTGAATTAATATCTCCCATAGTGAATAATGATCCTACAGAACTATCGACCATTTCAGGTAAAGGGCCATGATTAACAGTAGCTACAGGAGTTCCTGAGGCCATTGATTCCAATGGTATTAGCCCTTGTCCTTCATAATATGAAGGATAAACTACAAGATCTGAAACTCGATATAATAATGCTAATTCATCGAACTTCATACTTGATTCAATAAATACAGATCCTTCTAGTCCTAATCTTTTGGCTTGCCTTAGTAATCTGGAACGAAGATTTCCACGGCCAACTATTACTAGGATCGAATGTGGAGATTTTTTCTTGACTTTTGAGAATGATTGTAATAATATTCCGAACCCCTTTCTAGCTGCTAAACGGCCAACAGCAAGCAATAAATTTGCATTTTTTTGAATATTATATTTTGAACGTATTTTAGAATATAGCATAAAGTCGTCCTCATTATCTTGTCTTAATGGGAAGAACATTTCAGTATCTACGCCCCAGTGAATAACTTTACAATTCCAATTATTTGGTGGAGAATATCTGTTTAGGAAATCTCCTCTTGTAGCATTTGAATTTGCAACACAAATATTGGAATAATTGATTGCTATATTTTCAAACTTTGCGTATCTTTTTGCAGTAAATCTCATAGTAATATCATTTGGGTTTGCCCATACCGCAGATTCTTTATATTTTGAAGCGATAAACAATCCATCCCTCTCGCCGAGCCATGAGCCATGTAGAGAAGAAATCACAGGAGCAATATTTTTCTTGCATTCATCAAATTGATTTTTATCCCATGAAATCATTGGACAATGTAAATGTACAACATCTACAGATTTTATCGAGTTAATTTTTTTTAATACTTTTAGTGCATATTTGCCATAGGAACGTGTGAATTCCATTGGAATTTTTTTCCAAGGAACTGTGAATACTTCTACCCCCTCAATTTCAGGGGGTTTGTTCATTCCATTTCTTGTGATGATTGATATTGTATGTCCCATTTCTGCTAAAGCAGCAGACAAATGATACACAGTAGACCCCATTCCCCCCCACCTAGGAGGATATTCAGCAGACAACATTGCAACATGCATAGTAAGACCTTATACAGCCCTAGTCGGTAACCTTTCAAGATAATGTTGGTGATTTAACAATAGTATCATTCAAAATAGACTTCTTCCTCGGGTGCTCGTTAATATGTCAGACTCATTACCTGTTCACGTAACCGTTGTAATTCCTACACGAAATGAAGAAGCAGCGATTGTTGATACAATTAGGTCAGTACCAAATGATGGTTGGTGCGATAAATTAGATTTCTTAATTGTTGATGGTAATTCAACTGATGCTACTAGAGAATTAGCAGAAAAAGAAGGAGCTACGGTTCATCTTGAAAAAAGAAAAGGATATGGGCGTGCTTACAAAACTGGCTTTGCAATAGCCCCAGGAGAGATTATTGTAACCATGGATGCTGATTGCACATACCCAGGGGAAGAAGTACCCGGTTTAGTACGTAAATTACTAAATGATGATTTAGACTGGATTACTTGTGATCGTTTAACGAAAGCAGAAGATGGAGCGATGTCAGGAATGCATGGATTTGGAAATTGGACATTATCAACCACTGCTAGAATGTTATTTTGGTATGGAATTAAAGATTCACAAAGTGGCATGTGGGTTTTCAAGAAATCAATTTTTGATAATGTTAAAGTTAGACCGATGCATGATGGTATGCCCTTATCTCAAGAATTTAAAATAAGGGCAAGACGCTATCTTCCTTCAAATAAAACCCTAGAAATTAGTGTTCCTTATAGAGTCAGAGTGGGAGATGCAGAAATTAATACATGGGGAGATGGATTATTAAATCTACGAAGATTATTCTGGTTGAGATTTGGATTATTTAGTAAGAGTTCTCCCTGGGGTAAAGAAGAGAATTAGGCTTCTTTTTTATCAAATTCATCATCTAAATCTCTTGGAACGAATGCTGACCAAGATTCAATTAATTCAATGTCTTTAGCGATTTGGATACGTCTGTTTTTGACAAAATAAATACCCAACAAAGAGAATATTATCATTGAAAAAATTAGGATAGGTAGCCCTGCACTAAATAACCAATCTAATGAATTATCATTATTTTGTTTAATTATAGGTATTGTTTCTACTTGAGATTGGCTAACAAGTTCTCCATCAAGGGCCCATATCTCAATTTTGACCCAGTTTCCTTCGGAAACAACCCAATTGGACCTATATGTCCAGATATCATCGTCTGCGACTTCATCACTACCTTCTCCATCATCCCTGAATATCATTACCTCAGAAATGCCTCCGCTGAGCATTTCACCATTTACTTGATTTGTTGTACCATCGGAGTCATCTAGCGTGACATATATGTAAACTTCAGTTGGAACATTTACTTCAATTGAGTCTATTGAAATAATCAAATTATCAAGTTTTGGGTAACTGGAGCCTACTGTTAAGTTAATTGAAGTAGCATCCTGTGCCCCTCTTGAATCCTGGACAAGTAAATTTATTTGTATAGAACCTGGATTAAAATTAACAAATTCTTGTTGATTATCACTGATAATAGTACCATCATTTAGTGACCATTGGTATAATACGATATCATTATCAAAATCATAGGAAGATGAAGCATCTAGATTAACAGGCTCTCCTGGAGGAATATACTGACCATCTACTAAATTATGAATATTTGCCACAGGAGCAGATTCAAAAACTGTTATTTTTTGTGTGTAAATTCTCTCCATGCCGTTGGAGTCTATTAATTTTATAGTTAGGATATGAGTGCCTGCCAAAAGGTAATCATTGTACCAATACTCTGTAGTTTTATTTTGTAAAATGACTCCCATCAAATCTGAATGAATACTTACTAAAAATGAATTTTCATCTGGATCAAAAGAATTTCGAAAATCAAATAAAACGGGAGAATTAGAATTTACTTGGGCATCAGGCATTGGTGAATCAAGAACCAGTATAGGTGCAGATTCGTTTATTATTATATTAATTGGAGAGCTACTTATTTGCTGACTACCATCATTTAATGAAAGAGTAATATTATGGTTTCCAGATGGCAGGCGAGTCTCGAACGTCCAATCAGTACCAATTGGTTCTACTAATTTATCGCTTACCCATAAGATACTAACTAGGTCTTCATTTTCTGATAATATTGGGTTGCAGAGTAAATTACTTCCATTGTCAATTAATTCTGAACATGCCAAATCCCAATCTCCAGACCCTGTAGACTCAAATTTCAGTAAATCCCCGGATTCTGCCATAATGCCATTTATTGGCTGTGAAATTAATGCAACAGGAGGTGAATTTAGTACTTCTAATTCTATTGAATAACTAGTCCAGAGCCCTGCATGATTAGGTAAATCATCACTAGCCCTCATAGTAATATTATGTGTCCCTTTTGAAAGATATCCTAGCCATTCAATTGTACTTGTCGATTCAAGTCCAGAATATAGTAGACCATCTATGCTACTCAAGAATTCAAATTTAACGTTGTCTCCTTCTGGATCTATAGTACTTTCCCCATCAAGTTTAACTAAATTAGAAGATAAGTTATCAACTCTAGATATTTGCATAATTGCAGATGGCAATTCATTGTATAATCTGACATTAAATGTCCAGCTGCGACTTGGATTTATGCCGTCTGAAGCAAATACTGTAACATTAAATTGATTAGGCGCGCCAACGAATGATCTAGAAATCTCTTCGGGGCAATTTGGCTCTTCTTGAATTTCAGGTTCTTCATATGATGTCTCCAACCAACACCAAAGATCACCTTCTTCTGGATCATAAGTACCATCTAATAGAACGCTAATATTTGCTGTTTGGCCAAGATAAAGAATTCCTAGATAATTGATTTTAGGCATAGTCCCAACAGAAAGTATCGGAGGTAAATTTACTAATTCGATTGTCCTTGTTTCATTGACACATTGATTTTCAATATCGCATACTTCCAGAGTTATCTGGTGAACTCCATCAGATAAGCATTGAGAAGCATCATTTGCGATTATGTAAGAATAATTATCTATATTTTCTCCATTTAAACAAGAGAATGTAAATTCTCCATCCAAACTACTTGACCATGTAAAAGTAATTTCATCTAAATCTAAATCCCAAGATTCAGTAGCATCAAAAATAACTATGCTAGCACTAGAATATTGAAAGTCATCTTCAGGGATCTCCCAAATTATGAAAGGTGCTTGATTTGAAATATCAAGCCTACAAATTACTGATTTATCTGAATCTAAGATAAATGAAGATGTATTATTTTGAACTCCATCGTAACTACAACTAGAAGTAACTGTGTTATCTGATTCCCATCCATTTTGCGAGGTCCATCTTTTTCCAATAAAAGGACCATAAAGATAATTCCCCGAATATGGTTGGGTAGATGTTAAATTATCTTCATAAAAATCGAATGTTAAATTGATGTCTGCGTATGGAATATTCATTAAATGTTGATTAATTGTATGTACATCTATACTCCACATTATATCAAAAATATTATTGTCATTTGAAGAAGAGGGTGTCAGAATATACAATGATGAAATCCATCTAATATGATTATTATCTCCTAGAATAAATGAGTTTTGCACGGATGAGTTTTGAAACAAATTCGTGCGTGTGAAATTAACAAAACTATTATCTAAAGTTGGATTATTTGAGAAACAGTGAATACTAGTATTGCTAACCAGCAATTCAATATGATCTATTAAATCTAAACATCCGTTTTCAATACCATAAATTACACTATTTGACATTGAAGATTTGGATATCCCTTTTGCACTCCAGTACATTCCACCATTGGCATTTAATATTTTTAAATCATTTATTTTTGCATCGACTTCAATCATTTTTAATGCATAATCAGAAGAATTAGACAAGATCATTACATCATCAAGTATAATATTACCAAAATAAGTAACATCTGAATTATCTATATTTAATGAAACTTGAGAAACTACATCTTTAACTAATATATTTTTTAACTGTAAGTCGATACTATTCTTAATAAGAATTCCATGTTGATCTCCGATAGATGAGCAAACAAAACAACTAACATTTTTCCCACCACTCATTACGGTATTTGAATCATGGAAAAATATACCTGCGCCATCTTCGGAATCAGATTGGCCAACTCCATTTTCACTTGTATATACATTAGAAAGTTCAACATTACTAGAGTCAAAAATGTATACTCCATTTTTTATATTATTATTACTCACTATTAGATCAACCCTAGGATGAAATTCACGGAAATCTACGCCATTGGCCCCATTCTCTGATGCGACCCAATTGTTACCCATTACTCCTCCTTTCATCATTAATATGCCTGGTCCGATTGAATTATTTACGATTAAGTTATTAATCACAGCTGGGCCTTTTGAGCCCCAACTTACACTTCTAAAAAATAATCCAGCCCGGTCATTAATTGGAGCAGAAAAAGATGTTTGTCCATTGTTTAAAAAAGTAGCATTTTCTATTTTGGTAGAAGAGTCTGTCATATATGCCCTTAGCCCTACGGCAATATTATCTTCTATTATAGCGCCATCTATATGGACTCCACTAGTATTAATATCAAATGCTGCATAACCTAATCCAGAAGTTTTTGCATTTGGCCCTCCTGTACCTCTAAGTTCTAAATTTTCAAAAATTGCGTTTGTGAGTAAATTTGAATATTGACTATGATTATACCGTTCAACCATTATTCCACGATATTGGCTATTTTCTACAACTATGTCTGAAAAGGTTGGCCTAGTAGTCCAAGCCTCTGTTTGATGTCTAACAAATATACCATTATCACAGCGATTAATATTTGTATTTGTTAGTAGCGGAATTGAGTCTTCAACCCAGACACCTGCAGATACCGATAAAGTTGCACCAGAAATATTTGAAATATTGATGTCAGAAAATAATCCTCCTGCTTTACCCCAGAAATTCAAACCACGAGTTATTAATCCATCTATATTTGCACCATTTACAACTGGAGCGGATTCAAAGCCGATTGATAGCCCTATTCCGTACCTCCAAGATGATGAAAATCCGTGTACATCTTGGCCCCCTCCTTCAATAGTCAGATTTGTTATTATTGGTGATGCCCCATCAAATAAATCTACGGCTACACTATCCGCATTGATTATGATTAGATTATTTATAATGGGGTCGCTTCCGTAAATTGTTACACCGTATTTTGCATCATTAATTGTCAAATTATCAATTATAGAATTATGACTATTACTTGTCACATTAAATACAATACCGTCATGATTTCCAGAACTAGCCTCTAATGTGACTGGAGAATTTTCTGTACCTTGGACACTTATTCTGCCATCAATTACTATATTTTCTTCATCTCCCAAAACAATATTTGTCCCAGGTTGTACAATTAGTATTTGACCAGTTTGGACATTAAAACCGTCCTCAAGAAAGACTGAGCCAGACCAAACTACAGTTGTTTTACTAGACTGGGAAGCAGTAGTAGTAATGGTTCCGATGCTTGAGATTAAGATAATGAATACTAGAAAGATAGCACGCTTCTGAAAATGAGAGAAGTGTACATCCATGAATTAGCGAGTCATTGGCACTATGTAATCCCTTACTAAGAGTGATTATTAATGTCTCATCAATCGTAGAAGTCATAAACACGTGGCAAGGGCGAGTATTAGTGAAATCATGAGTACGGC
Source organism: Candidatus Thalassarchaeaceae archaeon (assembly GCA_943841885.1). GTDB lineage: Archaea > Thermoplasmatota > Poseidoniia > Poseidoniales > Thalassarchaeaceae > MGIIb-O3. Next base: position 374,225 of record CALSZZ010000001.1, read on the forward strand.
TTTTGTTTTAATTAGGACGGCACCGGGAAGTGAACATTTAGTTTATCAAAAACTACTTGAAATTGAAGAAATTTCAGAAACGCATGTTTCTTATGGCGAATATGATTTAGTAGCTAGAATTGATTTTGAAAATGAACGTAAAATGGCTAAGACATTAATTGGCGTCATGAGAGCCATACCTGGAGTTCAACATACTGAGACATTAATTGCAGTGGAGGCTCAATAATGGCAGTTGGATTTGTTTTGATAACAACTAACCCTGGAAAGGAAGTGGAAGTTAGAGAAGCTGTAAGTAAATTTGAGACCGTTGTTGGGCAATGGATTGTTTTCGGTATGCATGATCTATTTGTTAAAATAGAAGCTGAAGAAGAGTCTGAATTAACAAGGTGCATTATCCAAGATATAAGAAATATACCAGGAATTTCAGAAACGAGAACTTTAATTGGTGCTGAAATATAATTATATTATTGTAGATATCATTCTTAATAACTCATTTGCTGCGTTATTACATTCAGCTTTTCTAAATCTACCTAAAGCTTCTCTCCAGTGTGAAAGTTGCCTTTCGGGCTCCAATAATCCTTTCCAGAACCATTTTTGTGCAGATATTCTTCGATATGCGGCTATATCTTCTCGTAAAAATTTCTTAGAAATATTGGTATGTTTTTCAGTTAACCAATTTGGGTAATTAGTTCCTGATGCCTCTAAAGTTGCATGTATCAAACTAATTTTATCAAGTAAATTGTTACAATTCTCAATTTCATTTTTTGCTGCTTCAATTGATTCTGAAGAGGCGGCATTATTTTCTCTTACAGATAGGCGAGATCTTAAATCAAGAATTCTTAATCTTGGATGATTATGACCTAATTGTGATTCTAATAAACTTCTTGAAGTCGCTGCAGAGGAGAGATCTTGTAATTCTGATGCGATTGAAAATTTTAAAAGATTTATAGAAAGCATTGCCGGATTTTTTTGTTCCGAAGGTAGATCAGAAATATCTAAAATGCTAATTCTTTGGTTTATTTTTTCTGCTAAAGAATGATTTATAGGTCCAGGTAGTCTATCATCATATAATCTGACAAGTGTAGAAATTTCATGCTTTATTCTCTGTACAGGATCAAGTTCTTCCATTGCCTGAGAATCTAAATCTTCTGCAAGATTATAATTCCCCTTGATTCTTGCAAGTCGGGCCTGGCGGAGTTTCTTTCTTGGGCCCTCTGGAAGAACTCCAATATGTAAATCTGCAATTTCAGTTTCACCCCTCTCTAATGCTATATCAGATGCCATTTCCCTCAACAGACTATTATCACAAATTTCTATAGCCTGGTCTGCAATGATGGCCGCGGCTGCACTATCTTGGTTGATTATTTCAGAAAGATTGGTGATTAACCATTCAGAATCGAGATCTTGTCCAGACTTAAGTCGGAAATGTGCTTCCAACCTTTTTGCCCTATATCCTTCACGTTTGGCCCATTTTTTGGCCATTTTTGAATTTAGTGCATATGAACTTTCTAAAGAGAAATTATTTCTACGGACATTTCGTATTAGATGATGTGTTTCTAATTCATTACCTAACCATCTTAATATTGCTGAATTATCTAATTCACTGGTTCCTGAAGGATAGAATAATTCATCATAATTCAAAGGTATTGGAGATAAGCATAATTCATCTAAGGTTTCTAATCCTTCTTCACTGAGTCTTTTTAATACTGTAGATTTTACATATTCTTGAACTGCTTCAATTTTTTCTGGAATTTCTTCTTCTGGAGACCATAAATGTAGTGCTAAAGGATGTCCTCCTAATGATTTTGTTACTTTCAAAGCAGAATCCTCATCTAAATCAATTGGCAGAATATTTCTCGCATATTCGTATGAGAGCCCATCTAATCTTATAGTTTCATAATTTGGTAAATCTCTGAATGGGCTAGGTGCCCTTACTATAACTAAAACAGATGATTGAATATTAGATATTGCAGAAAGTAGGATTTCAATATTGTTAATATGTCTTTGATTTAATTCTTGTATTTCATCAATAATTAATAAATTTCGTGAGGAGTCGAGATTCGTTGCAATGGCTTCTGGTGACGACCATCCAGATTGGCCCAGCCACATTTCAGCTATTGATGAAATATCGGAATCGCCTCCACAAGATGCCCAACGTAAGATCCACCCCTTTGCCATTAGAGAATCTGCGACTCCTCGGGCAAGACTTGTTTTACCTATTCCAGGAAGACCGTTGAGAAGTATATTTTTTCCATTTTCTAATAAATCATGAATTTTCTTTATGTCCTGGTCCCTCCCATGAAGGGTTGTTAAATTAGGAACTGGTCCAAAACTACGATATTTCCTAGATTTTGGTGTTTCACTGGATAAAAGGGCCGTTAATCCTTTATTAGTTATGTGAATAACTATTCTTTTTCGGGAGCCAATGCCTGAAACGCGTGCACTTCTTGAAAATATAAAATTGTATTTTTCCAATGAGGATAGTGGCGTATGTAAGGCAGATCTTACTACACCCAATGATTCTGCAATCCCTGGAAGAGATTGTTCTCGAGGGATATCCCATTTAGCATCTTCATTACCTTGAAATTTTGATAAATGAGCGAGTATTCTTAACTCAGCCCCTGACAACATATGACATCGGAGAGGTCAAGGGTTCATGGGCATTAACCTACGGCGCATCACTGTAACATGCCAGTTGAACAGGCCAAATTGAATCTTCCAAGTAAATCTGGAGTCTATCTTTTTCGTAGAATGGATGGGAGAGTAATGTACGTTGGCAAAGCTACTAACTTACATTCAAGAGTGCGTTCTTACTTCTCTTCGAACCCCGATAGGAAAATGATTCCAAGTCTTATTATGGAATCTGACGATATTGAATATATAGTAACGCAGTCCCCTAGTGAGGCCCTCATACTGGAGAGACAGTTAATTCGTAAACATAAACCAAGATATAATTCAAGATTAAAAGATGATAAATCATATCCATTTATTTCTTTAACGAAGGAAAAGTTTCCAAGAATTCGTTACACAAGATTTCCTTCTGATGGAGATTTGAGATGGGGGCCTTTTCCTGATGCTGGAGCGGCAAAAAGAGTAATTCAGTTGCTTAGAAGTCAATTTGGAATCAGAGACAAAGATTGTAATGGAAAGGATGGATGTTTTTCGAAGCACATTGGACTATGTCGAGGCCCTTGTGTAGATCCAGATGGTTATCCAGAAATAGTAAACGCTGTAATCAGTGTACTAGATGGTAATGCAGGGGCATTAATTAGATCCTTACAAGACGAAATGGATAAAGAATCAAAATCTCTAAGATATGAAAGGGCTGCATTAATCAGAGATATGATTGGAACAGTTCAAAGAACAATATCTCAACAAATTATTCATAGTCGTTTTTACCAAGATTGTGATGCTATAGGATTTGCATCTAGAGAAGATACAGGGTCGGTAACAATATTACATGCTAAGAATGGCGTCATTCAGGGCCAGGTAGATTACCCATTAATTCATAGAGGAGATATTTCAGAATCTGTTGCATGTGTATTGTCTGAACATTATGCAAATAGGAAGCCCCCTCAAACGCTCCTAATTCCTTCTCCTTTGGGGGATTCAATGGAAAATTGGCTAGATAGTAAAAGAGAAGGGAAGATCAAGATAAGGATTCCGAAACGTGGTGAATTTGCTAAATTGAGGAGAATGGCTGATAAAAATGCAGAGATACATGTATTAAGGCATCGGAAAATTAGTTCAGGAAGTCTAGAACAAAATGCTGCAAATGATTGTGCTAAATTACTAAAACTAGATTCAATGGATTATGTTGTATGTTTTGATATGGCTCAAATGTCCGGAGAGGAGCGAGTTGGGGCCTCCGTTGTCCTACGTAAAGGCAGACCAAATAAAAAAGAATATAGAACATATAGAGTCAAAACTGATGCCCTTGATGATTTGAGAATGATGTCAGAAGTAATTGAAAGATGGTTAAAAAGACAAGAAGAATGGCCAGATTTATTACTTCTTGATGGAGGTAAAACTCACTTAAAAACGATAATGAATATGTTAGAAAAATATGATTTACATAATCGTTTTCCTGTTGCAGCGTTAGCAAAGAAGGAAGAAACGCTTCACATGATGCATAGGGATCCAATAATTTTGAATCGAAATGGAAGAGTATTGGTTCATGCTAGAGATGAAGCCCATAGATTTGTCAATAAATATCATAGGAAGAGGAGAGGGAAAAAAACACTTTTAGATCCCTTAGAAGAAATAGAAGGTCTGGGTGCAAAAAAAATACAATCTTTATTGCGTCAATTTGGAGGAAGAAAAGGAATAGATTATGCAAATATTGAGGAATTAATGACAGCCCCCGGGATAGGTAAATCGATGGCGGAAAGAATATATCAACATCTCAATGGGTGATTATATGCCTAAAATTAGTCCTTATGAAAATTTATTACTTTCAATAAGTAGATATTTAAAATTAAAAAAATATTCTTTAGTAGATATAGATAAATTAGTAAAAGAAGTCCCTAAACGTTGGGAAAAATTTTCTGATGTAGTACTAATCCCAAGTTCCTCATTCAGAGATGAAGAATGGAAAACTCATGAAGAAGAAATATGGAAAATCATCACTGAATCTCTAGAAGTAAAAAGAGTTGGGAGAATTGGAGAAATTATTGGAGAAAAAAGAGAATCAACAGTGGAAATCTTGCACGGGGACAATGATTGGGTTATTCGAAAAGAAAATGGAATAAAATATGGCTATCATTTGACGGAATGTATGTTCTCTTCTGGCAATATAAACGAAAGAAGAAGAATGGGTGAAATAATAACTAAAAATGAAATAATTATTGATTTGTTTTGCGGCATAGGATACTACACTTTACCAATATTAGTAAAGGATGAAGTAAAGCATGTATATTCTTGTGAATGGAATAATAATGCAATAAATGCCTTGAGGTTTAATTTAGAAAATAATAATGTAACAAATAAATGTACAATAATTGAAGGAGATAATAGATTAACCACAGATAAATTAGAAAATATTGCCGATAGGATACTTTTAGGTCTTCTTCCCTCAGCCGAGAAATCTTATGATATTGCATTGAAATGTCTGAAAGATAGTGGAGGAGTATTGCACATTCATGGATTGGCACCATCCAATAATCATCAAAAACTAGCCTCTGAAACAACTGAAAGGTTGGAAAAATTAAATTTAAAATACAAGGTTAAAAAGATAGAAATAAATAAAATTAAATCTTATGCACCTCATTGGGATCATTTAGTTCTAGATGTCAGAATAGTAAAATTCTGACTCTAACCATCAAAGCACTAGTATAATTTGCTATCAACTAACCGCAGAGTCAATGGTTGAGGCTTTGGATGCTGAAATAATTGAAGGACATAGGTCTTTTGATATCAGAAAATATCCTTTCTTAGTTGATTTAAGTTTAGGTAAAAAGGTTGGAATTTTATTCACAACAGTAGCGGTTGTGGGGATAATTTTCATCTCGACGGTTTGGTCTGGTGCAGGACCTGGTGGTTTTAGTAATTCAGAATATGAATGGTGGGAAACATCAGTTGATGAGCGAGAAAATATGGAATTGAATATGACAGGGTGGAGAAGTCAACTACCAGTTGAAGGTATTTACTCTTGGTCTGGCCCAACAGAATACTTTGTAGAAGTTGATCTCCCAATCTCTGAGCAGGATGTAGGATATCCAGAACCTGCCCTAATGCATATCTCGTTATGGATGCCTGAAGTCCCACCTGGGGCAAAAGTACCCGTAATTGCAACAGTACACCCATACTATGATTTTGGAGGAGAAGGAGTTGTAGGTGCAGATTCTAATCCTAATACTATACCAGATGCAGGAGTCGGTTTATGGGTCTTAGAAGAATTCGTACCACATGGTTATGCTCTTGCCCAGATATCAACATTCGGTACAGGTAAATCTACTCACTGTCAGGATGTAAAAGGTCTTGGTGAACAGATAGGAATTCAGGCAGCGGTTCACTGGCTTGGAGAACAAGAGTGGTCTAATGGTAATGTTGGATTGATGGGTAAGTCATATGCAGGAACAACGAATTGGGAGGCTGCACAAAATCCTTCTGAACATCTTAAGACTATTGTGCCAATATCTGGTTCAATTGGAGTACAACAAATGTTCTATCGAAATGGATCTAGCGAAGCTAGAGCAATGCTGTACGATGTACTCTATGAAGGAGCAACTGCTGATGCTACTACTGATGATATGAGATTCTGTTCTGATGATGCCATAGGCCCACTGAGTCCTTTTACTACATGGTTAGGCGCAGGTTTAGGGGGAGATGAATGGAATGATTATTGGGATGAAAGATACCACTTACAGGATGTGATAGATAACTATGAAGGTAGTGTGTATATTGTTTGGGGCTTACAAGATTGGAATGTTGATCCGTATCATGCATTCCCAACACATCAGTTATTGAAGGATGCTGGAATAAATGTCCGAACTATTTCTGGACAATGGGGGCATAACTATCCTGATCAACCCAGCGTTCATGAGGAATTAGAATCTGGATATGGAGGAGAGGCTTTTCCAAGTGTAACGAGGATGGATTGGGCAGTTGAATTATTTCCATGGTTTGAATTTTACTTGAAAAATATAGGTGAGGAACCTGAGTCATATGTACAAGTACAAAGAAATGATGGAGAGTGGCATATTGAAGAAACATGGCCAGCAGAAGATACCAAAGATGTACAGTATTCAATTGCTGATTGGGAAGGAGGAATGTCAGGAACGGTTAATTCTCAACAATCAATGACTATCACTAGCCTACCTCTAGCTAATGATATGCATATCTCAGGGTTACCGACATTACATGTAGATGCTAGAACAAATATGTGCAATGGTGGGCAATTATTCGTAACAATGTTTGATGGTACATCGGGATTGAGATTGGGTCATGCAACTATGGATGTTAGATATAGAGAAGGAGGATATGAATCACTACCAACATCTCCCATGACGAATTATAGGATGCTGATGGAATTTAATCCCATGGATGTAATAATTCCTGAGGGGCATACTATTCAATTGGTGGTTACTGAAACTGGAGAAGATTACCTTCCTTCACCATGTGCATCGGTAGGGATGACAATATTTGCGGGATATCAAGTCCTAACTTTGCCTACTTTAGATAGACCTGTTGATCATCAAAATTGGTTTAATGCACCAAATTGGTGGGATGAATAAGTAATTATTTCTTATTTAGGAATATAATTAATGATGTAAGATAAGTGATGTATTTAATTCAGAAGTACTTCCTAAATAGGACCATGGTAGATGAGTGGCTAGTGAGATCTGCTCAAAAATACAATAGACAGTCGTTAGAAAATAAAGATAGTTATCCAGCAATAATTCTGATGCCCGTATCTTCACTTGAAATAATCCTTAATTGGACTTTTGAATCACTTCCAGATGAAATTCTGATAGGTATGGACCCCAATCCAGAGATTAAAAATCCTAGAGAAGTTGAAGATTTATATAGAGGAGAAGATTACCAAAATGACTTATTTGCAGGTCAAGGATATGTTCTTGGCGAGCCTCATTTAGTCAATCGAGGAGATGCGTTTTCAGTACATCATGTCCCTGAAGAATGGAATGATGGTTTATTTGTTGAAGAAAGAGGAGTTAGGGGCAGTCGTTTCACAACTTGGTTACATACCCATCCGAATGCACCTGCATTACCTAGTATTGCGGATGCAGATGCGGCACAGTGGACCGAGGGGTGCGATATGATATTAGGAGTAAGATTTTCTCCTGAAGGAATTTTTCCATGGTTTGATGATATTGAAGGAGCAAGAAGAAAATTATCCCCGGAGGAGATAGATGAAAAGATAACAGGATTAAAGCCATATATTGGCACAGCAATTACAGGCCATAGAATACATGATTTAGAATTAATTTCATTTCATAAAAGGGGTTTTGGGATAAATATTGTACTTACTGATGAAAAGGGGAATGTTTTCTTAGAAAAATAAATATATTTTTCGGAGGAAGATGGGAATGACACCTTAATATGGTGTAAAAAAGACACTAACTTTATAGAGTAAAGCATCATTGGGTAACTGAGAGATATGGAAATATTAGCTATCTTTAATTGCCCTGCTTGTAAATCGCCTTTATTGTACCAAGAGTATGTAACCAGAGAATTACGAAGTACAACATGTATGACATGTAATATTACTTCTATAACAATAAATGAATATTGATTAATAATGGAATCGGAATTAATTATTCTTGTTCATTTTGATATGTGAATAATTCAACTGGTTCATACTTCTCAGATATTCTAGAAAATACAATCCATCCAATGTTCAATAGTACTGTAGCTGTAGTTAAAGAACAAAGAAACCAGATTCCCCAATTAGTTGCACTATAGTACCATCCCAAGTATATTGAAAATGATATTACAAGAATAAACCATAGCCTTGAAGCGCTACTGGGAGTTTTATTCCCACTTTGATCTCTTCTGGGAGAATGTAACGAACTATTGGCCATAAATCACGTTTCACGTTAGTAGTTTTTAATATGTGTTCAAAATGATAATATTTTACTCTGCTGAAACTGTAATACAACGTCTAAACCATTCTGAATTATCAACTATATCTACTGTCCATTCTGCTAAATCAGTGCGAGAAATACTTGTATTACTACGAGTCACCAATGATTCTCCACCCCTAATTTTTTGATTTAGAATGTCATCTTTAAGAATTGGAGGGCGTATTATTGTCCAATCTAAATCTGATTTTTTTAACATATTATCCGCTCGTTCATGATCCTTAAATGCAAATCTTAAGTTACTAATATTTATTAGAATTCTAAATAGAATACCTGTACGATTTCGTGAATCTCCGACACCTTGAGCGGAAATTTTGATTATTCTTTTAGTATCGGTATTTTCTAATGCATTCAAGAGCAATCTCATAGAGGAACTATGCAAATCCAAAGGACCGATTACTGAGGCGAAAGGTGATTTAGATTTTCTTGGAATTGATAATGCTAAAATTATAACATCTGCTCCTTTGATTGCTTCTAATATTGTATTAATATCTGTGACATTTCCTTGGAATGGTATCGCTCCGAGAGGAGTATTTTCAACTGATGCAGAGCGCCCCAAACAAACAACTTCATACCCTCTTTTGATTGCTATTTCAGAAATTTTATTACCTATTCGACCAGTTCCTCCTAGAACAACAATACGCTTTTTCACAGATTGTGGAATGTATTAATTGTTATATATTTATGATTATCAAATACAGACAAATAGAATTTGTCCATTCTTCAAAAATGATACTTGATGTCAATGGATATATTACTCAGTTTTGATTGGACATTATATGCCAAAACTCAAAGTTGATGGTCACAATTTTCACTATCAAGAAATAGGAGATGGACCAACAGTACTACTATTATGTAGTACTGGATTAGATTCTAGACAGTGGACAAATATCTTTCCGATGCTTGAAGGAAAGAAGGTTATTTGCCCTCATTACTTATGCTATTCGGGTACAGATAAATGGCAAGGAGTTGGAGAAATTGATCCATGGATAGACTATCGTGCTGTTGAAGCAATTCTATTAGCTGAAGATTCTCCAATCGATATTATTGGTCACTCATATGGTGGTTTTATTGCATTAAAGCTGGCTAAGAAGTATCCAAAAATGATTAAAAAAATAGCATTACATGAACCGATAGCCTGGGGATGTCTTCAGTATACTGAAAGGGACGATTTGAAAGACGAATTTGGAGAAGTAGTGGAAACTTTTTTCACAGAAAATCTTGGTCCAGAAGATTTTCTAAAAGACTTTGTCGACTATTGGAATGTTCAAGGGACATGGGACTCTATGGCAACCAAAAGAAAGCATAAATGGCTTGATTTACAACCAAAGATTCTCAGTGAGGTAAGGATGTTATGTTATGATAAAACTCCTCCCTCTTTTTACGAAAGTATACAGCACCCCATTCTCATCACGTTAAGTAAAGAAACTCCTCCTCATCAATTTGAGGCTTGTAAAATAGTTGCATCGTCTATGAATGATGCGCATATAATAGAAGTTCCCGGAGGACATATGGGCGTTGTCACCAAATCTCATGATGTAATGCCATATCTTGTGGATTGGCTATTATGACACGAAAAAAGGTTAGTCATCGAATACTTCTATCTCTGCATTCTTCTTTACTAGATCGGTAAATTTCGAAGTATACCTAGTTGCACGTACCACATGGTTGTCAATCCAATGGTAATTTCCCCCTCTAGGCTTACCCATCAATAATGAGTGGTATCTGAAACCTTTCTCAACTAACCATGTTTCTGTTACTTGTCTGTGAGCTTCTGTACGGGCAGTGAAAAAGCAAATTTGATGTCCTGCTTCAAACCAATTATTGATTGTTGAAATAGCATCTGGATAGGCCTCAGCTATAGCCATTCGCTCTGGTTCCTCATTGGGAATATCTTCACCGATCGTACCATCGATATCTATCAAATAATTCTTGATATGTTCGGGCAATACAGGGCTTATTGGCATTCCATGTTTGTTTGAGGTATCAACTAGTTTCATATTTATATTCGTCCATGGGCCGTCCATAATCATAACCCTTCTCTGATGTATATGTGAAAAGTCATGAATACTAGAAAAAGGGTTTTGTTAAATTCAAAAAATATATAGATAGAATATTTATTAAAAAGCATTAAGATTATTTTGAGTCAAATACATATTTTCTATAATGATTTAATTCTTCAATACTCCCTCTAACGTCATCCATTGCTCTATGACCCGAACGTTTACTAAATCTCGGAGAATTAGGATACCATCGCCTGATTACTTCTTTTATTGAAGTTACATCTACACTTCTATAATGGAAGAAATCATGTAACTCAGGCATATATTTTCTAAGAAAACGACGATCTTGACCAATTGTATTACCACATAATGGAGGTACGCCTTCGAGACAATGTAGTCTTAGGAATTCTATTGTTTGCTCTTCTGCTTCTTTCATTAGGACGCCTTTATTTCTCACCCTTTCTATTAATCCATTTTCAGTGTGATGGGTTTGATTCCATTCATCCATTTTATCCAACTCTTCTTCAGGTTGAGATATTGCTAAACTTGGCCCTTCGGCTACAATATTAAGATTACCTTCTGTAACTATAGTGGCTATTTCAATAATGGTATTTTCATGTGGATCTAGTCCTGTCATTTCTAAGTCTAGCCATACTAAACGCTGTTCGACCATGTTTCTATCCTCTGACCTTACCTTCTTAGGTATTCTCATCATAGTAGACATGATATGTGTTAGTATATGCGCAAAGCCGTGTCTGATGTTGGGTACTTTCAACTTTTGAAAGAGAATAAGCCATTTCGTCAGTTATTTACGGCAGATATGATTTCATACGTTGGAGATTGGTTCACAGTAATTGCACTATTTATCCTAGCGGGCGAGGCTACTGATAACTCTCCACTTGCAATTGCAGGAGTACTAGTGACCAGAAGTTTTGGCATGGCATTATGTGATCCTTTTTCAGGTATGTTTGCTGATAGATATTCCAGGAAAGGATTGATGATGTTATCTAATTTTATTTCTCTTATTGCGCTAGTTAGTGTTGTTTCACTTGACTTATTAGATAGTTTATTTTCATATTATTTACTTGCCTTTGTGATGGTTTTAGCAAAGTCCTTATTCGACCCTGCAGAATTCTCATATTTACCAAAGATTTGTACAAATGATGAATTAATTACAGCTAATGCATTGGGCTCAGGAGGTTGGTCAGTTGCCTTGGGAATAGGGGCAGGAATAGGTGGCCTTACGATTTCAGAATTTGGAGTTACTACCGCTTTGTGGATAGACTGTACAACTTTCTTATTTTCAATATTATTAATTTCAAGATTACCCCCTGGCGGTCCCGATAATCCAGTGGAAGGCATATTAACTCCGAAAAAAGCCATAGTTGAAATTATTTCTGGATGGAAATATATTCGAGGTAGACCTCCTGTAAGAAGAGTTGTATTTGCTAAAGGAATGTGGGCTGCAGGTGGTGGAGCACAAGTTTTTTTACTAATATTAATTGGAATGGAGACAAACTTTGGAGAACTTGCAGCGGGAATAGGTTTGCTGTTTATGATTAGAGGATTTGGATCTGGATTTGGTCCAATAATTGCCAAGCCATTGATGAAACAAAAAAATATTCTTCCTTACCTTTTAGGAGTTTCAGTGGGTGTTTCAGGAATTTTTTATGTTTTTGTTTCACAAATAGAATGGACTAATTTGTTACTAGTATTTGTTTTCTGTGCGCATGCTAGTAGTGGAGTTAATTGGGTTTATTCAACGACAATGCTCCAAAAACGTTCAGATGATGAATGGAGAGGAAGAGTCGCTGGAACTGATTATTTAGTAATAACATTCACAATGGGGGCTTCAGCACTTGCTGCTGCCCTGATACTGGAGAATCAACTTTTGGAGTTAAGAGAAGTAATAGCGATTACTGGTACAATACAGATTGGTCTAGGAATATTATGGGTATTACTGGCATCTCCTAGTGAAAAGAAAATTTTTATTTGATTAGATTTATCATTTATTTCAAATTAATCTTTTTGAATTAGTACTCCATCATTAGAAAACCAGTTTTCTTCTCCTGCATCAAAAAATATTAAATCACAATTTGGACATCCGTCTATTTCTATAATTTTTTGATGTCCTGACCATGCTTCAATTTTTTCCAAAATATCTGGCTTCAACAAACTACGTTCCTTAGCATGATGTATGAATATTATATCCACTTTTTTCATTTTATCCATGCAATCTATACAGTCAAAGTCACTAGTTTTGACAGAAGAGGATAATTTTTCTCGGATAAAATCCGCTGATTGAAAAACTCCAAAAATACCTTTGTTAAGCCTTTTATCTATTGATTTAGATTCAAAGATAATACCATTGCATGTTCCACAAAATAAATCTGAAGTAACTAGTGAGGTGAGATGTAGGCCCAGAAAAAGAAGTGCCACACCCGGAAATAATTCTACGATAAAAGTAATAATTTCTGAATTAGTTAATACACCTTCGTTCTCTATGGAATTAAGGGATTTAAGGGCTAAGGCAATTCCAGCGAGGCCCAAGAATGTCAAGGGAGTTCCGAGAGGGTGGAAAACTCTTTTTTGTTCTTTCGATATTCCATTGTCCCACAACCCCTAGGACAATCAACTTCTTTGGATGAAGCCTTAGAGTCATCACTGCTCATGAATCATGAGTATTCTAGTAATGCTTCAATATTTCGGCGGCATTATGTTATGATGATTCGACAAGTCCGGAACGTTTTGCCCAAACAACTAACACACTAGGTAAAACCCAGACAGAAGATAGGAATGAGAATAGAATTGTCAGAGCCGTTATTGTCCCAAATTGTTGCATTGGGACCAATATCGACTGAGATAATACTCCAAATGATAGAACTGTCGTCATGGCAGCTCCGAATAAAGAAAATCCAGTATTCTTTACAGTATTATTTACTGCATCTTCCAATGAATGATGTTCTTCTAACTCTTCAATAAATCTATGAGAGATATGTATAGCATATGTCACGCCAAGGCCGATAGTCAGTGCCCCTATTAGCGTAGTCATAACATTCAGACTGTAACCAATAACAACCATGGTTCCAAGAATCCAAGTTAATACTAAAATTACAGGAATCATAGTCAGAAGTCCTAGAATTGGTTGACCATCATTCAACCAGAATACTGCTGTTAAAACAATAAATGATAGGATAATAGTATAACCAATAGACTGAATCATTGTAGAGGTTATTGTATCCATTACTACAACAAAAACAGGAGGTTGTCCAGTTGCAACTACACTAATTCCACTACTAGATTCTATATCTTGTAGAGGTTTAATATCTCTATTCAATTCATCACTGACTTGAATGTAATCAGTATTTCTTGACTTTGTACCAACCATGATGTATGAAACTGTATATTGATCAGTAGTTTCATCTAAATAAATGAAATTTTGTATCATATAAGGCTGATTTTCAAACATCCAATCTAAAAGTTCCTTCACATCAGAATCTGTATCAGGTATTCCATCTTCATCGACATCAGAAGCATTGAACATTTCTCCGAATGTAGAATTCATTTCTACCGTGAGATTCATAATTACCAAAGGAGATAATACTTTTTCCTCATCATCTGTAACATATGTTCTGTCTCTATTATCAGTGTCTGGTATATTTGTTAAAAGTTCATCTTGTGTTTCTTGCATTGCTCTAAAGACTGCCGTGGTGGCTACATCTTCTCCACTAATATAAATAAAAGAGGTTTCACCTACACTAGAACCAAAATTATCTTGGAAATAATTGAACTCCTGGACAATTTCTACATCTTGAGGTAAAAAGTCTTCAGCATTAAATTCAGATGAAATTTGACTTCCTCCGTAACCTGCAACAATAGTTAGAACCACAAAGAAAGCAATTGCTCTCTCCGGAAATTTAAGTGCTAAAAATGACCCAATACTCATGAATCTGTCCGAAATAGCATTACTCTTACTACCAATTTTTTTGGCTTTTATTGCCTTGATATTCGATTCTGATAAAATATCAATACCGTTTTTTTGTCTTCTTCTATCTATTAATATCCTACATGCGGGAAGGAATGTTACAAATATTATGAAAGCAGATAATATTCCTAATCCAGTTTGAATGCCAAATTCCCTTATTGGCGTTATATCTGAAGAAAGATTTGAGAAGAAACCAATCATTGTAGTAATGGTAGCAAATAATAATGCAGAACCTACAGATACTATTGAAGTCTCATTGGCTTTATCTAAATCTCCATCTTCAACAACTTCTTCACGATATCTCATAGTCAGATGTATTCCATAGTCAACTCCTAATCCAATTAGTAAGATTGGTATTATTGTCAAAAAGAAACTTGCTTCAAAGTCTAAAATGATACCAAATGCAAATGTCCAGATGATGGAAATTGTTAGTGCCACCAGAGTTAAACTAACATCTGTGAAAGACCTGAATGTTAGTCCTAGGACTAGTAAAATGAAACCTAATACAAATATACCTAAACGATTATTTACATCATTGTTAAACTCAGTATTTACCTCTTGATCTATAGCACCTACTCCAAGAGAATAGACTAATGTGTTTTCAAAGATATTTTCTCTGAAGTCTACAGCTACTTCACCCATTAATTTTTCTACTTTAGTGATTCTTTCTAGAGCCTGTACAGAATTCTCACCATCACGGTTACTATTGTCGAATGTTAGAATTACAACAGTCGAAGTTGCCAAAGCGTCACCATCTCCCTCTCCAAGAAGATTGGATACAGCATCTGCCAGGTTTTCATCATTTTTTGCTTCTCTGAGCGCATTTTTTATTTGCTCATCACTCTTACCTTCATAGAGTTCTTTTAGTTCTGATAAAGTACTCTCGTTAGCATCAAATTGTCCTGCTAGTAAGGTTGGTAATGAAACAATATTATTTGTTATATTTTCAGGATCGAGTAAGCTACCTAGTATTTCCTCATTATTCACAAAAGATATTTCTAAATCTAGGATTTCTACAAATACTGAACTAGTTACTACATCATCTGATTTTATTAAAGTAACAACGGGATATTCGGTCTGAAATTTTTCTCCAATATCTGTTAATGCATCAACAACTTCATTCTCTGGTATGAAACCGGCTTGACTAGGATCTTCTGCTGGTGGAGCATTTATTAAAACAACTAACATTAAGCTAGTAACTGCTAAAATTGCTACAACCACTTTTACTGGATTTCGGTTAACTGGTCCAGCTACATTATGTAGGATGTCCATAGCGTCCGGCAATAAATTATAATAATAAAAGAATAAGTAAAGATATTTACACTAAATAAAAAAATTACACTATTATTAAAAATTGTGAAACATAATTAAAAATTAAATTAATTCTTGAATTCCAACTAAAACAAATAATTGGAATATTGCGAATGGTACAATACTAATCAAAGATCTAGTAATAATTAAGATGAAAAATTGCTAATAACGTGACGAAAATAGATGGTGCTAAGGTACGCATCAAAGTAGTGATTATCTGGACATAAGTTCTCTTTGTGTAATTTTTAAATTCATCTTCTAAAAATTCATCAAGTTCTGAGAGTCCAAAAGTTGCCACCTCAGTTATCTTTTCACTTACCGTATTAGCAATTGCACCTCCTAAATTTCCTAAAAAAGTAGTTGCTGGAGATATTAGAGATGATAAAAAGTCAGACGAAGTACTGCCGGCCTTCTGGACATTTTTTGGTAACTTGGAAACTGAAAGATTTTTTATTTTGATTAGACCTTTTCTAGCTTGTACTAACAAATTTAGTTTATCTAAACCAGTGATTCTTTTTAGTGAGGATAATGATTCTGCCATGGCATCTAATTCATTAATTGCGTAAATCAGTTTTTTGTTGGTATTATCTGAATTCTTATAATCGACATATAACCAAGTTAACATTCCAATTATGAAAAAAGTCAAGATGGTTGAATTCATCTGTGTTATTAAAACATCATCAACTCCAAAATAATACATAATAGGAATTCCAAGTATTGCAGGAAGTAAGGCTAGAGAAATTTCGGTTATTACAAATTGATTAATTCCTTTAATTTCTAATTCTCTGATTAGCTTTAATCCAGCAACTGGTTGACCATCAAAAAATTTGGAAATTTCTTTTATTGGCCTCAGGACTAAAAAAATCCTTATTACAAAAGATAATAGTAAAACAACAAAAGTCCAATCTTTTAATGTTTCAGGAGGAAACGAAGGTAATAAATCAAAAATCATACCAATCATCTCAAGCAGAACTGAATCATCCTAAAGGTGATTAGGATAATAAGTTTTAATTTTCTATTTGTCCTAATTTTGTATAGATAGAATCTACAATGTCATCATTATATTGGCATATCATGGTTCCATATTTTCTTCCAAATTTATAACCTGCGCCAGCGGAACCGGCAATAGCCATGTAATTGCTGGCTTTCCATGCAAGTGTAATAACTCCCAAGATAGTTAACTCTCTAATCATTATTTCTTACCTCCTTTTATTTTGGATTTTTTTACTTCCTTTATTTCTTGTATATCATTGCCTAGGTTTTCATCTAATCCGGCATAGTGCCTGAAACTACTTACTGTAGCTCCGACCATTGCTCCACCGACTCCAATTGCCATACAAGTCATTCCTAATGCAAATATTTTCATTACCATATTTATTTCTCCTTTTCTTTTTTATCCTTCTTATTTCCCTTGACAATTCTTGACGCACTATCTCCAATCGTCCCTACAACGTTACCAGCAGTCTCTACTGTAACCTTCGTGACTTCTCCGGTTGCATCAATGATCGCACTTATTGCGCGTCCGCCGCCTACTGCAAGATGTACAACAGTTTCTTCACCTGCATTTACTAATTCTTTAACAGCTGAGGAGAACTCATCAACAAGTGCATTCAGTCCTTTAGTGACTTTGTCTACGGGTTTTGGTCCAGACACGTTTATCGGATTGGGGGCCTGTATATAATATTCGGAGGGATGATATAGGGGGTTAAATAACCTCCTATATTCTTATTTTTATATCTTCATATCATCTGAAGGAAGGTAAAAGAAGTCTTTAGGATAAATCTCCATTCTTTGGCCCAATTGGATAAATCTACCAATATCGGAACGCCACATTCTCCCATTCTCGGTCACTTCCCAATGGACTACAGGATGCCCTCCTCTGCCTAATTTTCCTGAGTCTTGATTTTCAATTAATTCCATTTTAACGAGTTTATTTAATAGATTTTTCAATTCCTTCCTGTCTATACCGGTAGCTCTTTCAATCCTAACTAATTGTTTTGTATTTGATTCATTTGAACGCATTCTTGAAAGGTAAAGAAGTATCCTGTATAATGTAACTGGAAAGTCCCTCTGCTTCTTCATGTGATTGACGATGGAAAGTAAATAGTAGAAAAACAATTCTATTATAGAGGGATGAATATATACATATATCACTAATTATTTATTTTAAGACTCATACCAATAGAACGTGGAGCTGTTAATTTGAATCCCCATTTTTCATAGAAACCATTCACATCAGCTAGTAAGTTTATGTAGGCATATTTTTCAGCATTTTCATAGATATATTTCATGAGGGAATCCATTATCATCGTACCTCCTCCTTTGCCTTGCCATTCGATTTTTACGGCCATATCACATATCTGGAAAACAGTCCCTCCGTCTCCAATTATTCTACCCATTCCAACTACTTCACCAGTCTCTTCAACTCTTAGAAGTACACAATACAACTCATTTCCTATTCCTTTTTCTGCCCCTTTTTGAGATCTAGGGGCCATTCCTGCAGAAGCGCGTAATTCTAGATATTCTTCTGGACTTGGCAACGATTCAATTATGCTAAAGATAATATTCCCTCCAAAATATTCAATCAAATATAATGTAAATTAGAATATGGATTATCCCAATGATAGAATAAGTATCTATTATTGCCTCCATTACTCAAAAACAACATATCCTCTCCATCCGGATAGTATTGATGTTAACATAATTAATATCATTATCAATGGTCTAAAGTTTCTCATGGCTTTGCGTCTTAATGAATAGATATAATCATTTTACCTACCGATATCATATTGATGAATGCAAGTTAAGTAATTTTGGAATGAGATAATACTATAATCTTCATTCATTTACTCTGCACAATGCATATATCGGCTAAGATATTTTTTTCCATCGGCGGAGTCCTACTAGTAATTGGAGTTATTATGATTGGTTTGGGCGGTTCTTCAGTGAATGATGTTGGAAACTGGGATCCCATACAAGAAAGTGAATGGAATGGCGATAATGGGGACTACGCATATGAAGGAAAAGAAATGTTAGTGATGGTTAGAGATAGCGTTAGTTGTGAAAGCTTTGAAATGACTATGGAAAATGAAACAGGTACAATTACTTCTCTTGAGGTTAAATGTACTGAAGAGAATTCAGCTATTCCAGAAGGGTATGAAGATGATCCTCCTGGATGGTACCATATGGCCTCCATTAACAGTTGGGAATACAGACAGGGGCAATTATAGAATAGAGTCAAGTTCTGAAGTATATCTTGTAGATACTTGGAAAATTATAACGGACGAAATTGGTGAAGGTATATCCGTTTTCTTTAGTTTTGCATTCGGTGGCTTTACAATATGTTGTGGATTTTTCTTCTTGATAACAGGGGGAATTTTAGCTGTTGCAGTTAAGACACCTGAAAAACAACAGACGTATATTGAACAATCAGAAGCAACAATAACAGTTACTTCTCCTTTAGAACAAGTTGAAAATATCTCAGAAGAGGTTTCTGGAAATTCAGGAGATCCCGAATGGTGGGGGTGAAAAGGAAGAAGGTAATTGATAAACTACTTCTCATATCAAAATATATTGATATATTTTTCAATCTAAATAGTAGATTTATGAGGATGCATATGAATGATTGAGTTTATCTTAAAAGGAATTAAAATCATAGATTAAAAAATTAAAATACAATAAAAAGATTAAAAAAATTGTATAATTTTAATACAATTCATAATAAATAGTATAACTTTGTAACAACTTGCATGGAGAAAGTTTTGGACAGAGTGTTTGATACTTTCATGGGAAGTGAATCAGATGAGATTGTACGAAAAATTGCAATAGGATCAGCAATATTAGGTTTTATTACTCACCTTCTAATATGGGCATTATATGTTACAGATTTAATAAGTATTGAAGGAGATTCTGTGGAGTTAGTAAGTTCACCCCTATCTTCACTTTACACACCGTTTTCAATATTATTAGCATATGAAATATATGAATTAATTAGAACAATTCCGAATTCATTTTCTTCTGCTGTTGGGAAACAGTATGAAATAGCAACATTATTAGTTGTCAGAGATATTCTAAAAAGACTCTCTGTGATAGAACTTTCTGATGATTGGAAGATAGATGATGATTTAGGATTTTTACTCGTAGAATGTTGTGCATTTTTGGTCTTATTTTATACTTCACTAACATATTATAAAATAAGTAGCAACCTAGATCATGATGATAATATATCAGATCATGTATCGTCATTCGTATCTACAAAAAAGGCCATTGCAAATGTGATGCTAATATTCTTTATAATAATAGCAATAATGTCACTAACCGGATGGATATCTTCGGCAATGGAAGGAGGAGGTTCTGTCAATAGAGAGATATTTTTCTTAGATTTCTTCACATTTCTAATTCTAGCAGATATATTGATACTATTAATGTCTTATTGGTTTTACACTGATTTTGGCAATCTTGCAAGAAATACTGGTTTTGTATTATCCACAGTCATCATTAGAGTGGCAATATCATCAACAGGTGTCTCCTCAATGATTTTATTTGCCCTAAGTGGGTTCCTAGGTATTATGATATTAAGAATTTCTAATAATGTTAATTTAGCAAATATTTCAGAATAGAGATAATATTACATAATTATCTATCTCATATTTTTGTAAGATGGAGTCAGTTAGTTCGAAATATGTGTAGAGTTTTTTATTTACATAAAGTTTAACAAAAAATTACAGGAAGAAGTATCGTGCTACCCTTTGAACTTACAGATAGTGCTAGGAAAAGAATAGACGAAATTGGAAAGGCTACAATGACATTTCGAGTTTGGGGAGACAACCCTCCGGGTCACTTAGCCATCGAAGTTTTTTTTGAAGATATGAGATCTCCTCAGACTGATTATAGAGAATTTAAAGATGGAAAAATAATTGCATATATTCCAACTAATCACTATGATTTTATTAGCGGAGTCACAGTTAATTTTTCAGAATGGAATGAAGAATATGAGTCAAATTATAAATCAAATATGACATTTAGCCATAGAGGATTTGAGTGTTTACCTCATCAAGTTGAAACATCTGAAATTCGGTTAAGTTGGTTTGAAGTAAACGATGTGATAAAAAAAATCTTTTCAATTAATTTCGATCCACCATATAGTTTCCACAAAATAGCAGCTGCTAGTAATTATTTACGAGTTAAGAAAGAAGGTGAGGAAGAACTTCATGAAGTTTTATTCTCGTTTGGAGAATTAGAGGAAGCGATAAGGGAAGTTTTGAATTAAAATTAAATGAATAATTAGTAAAATCAAAATTATTTTGATTATAATTTATCAATTCGCATTAGTAGACGTTGAGGAAATAGTCAGTTTAAATTATCATTTGGATTAATAAAAGTTCTTATTATGGTTTGACAAGAAGCAATAAGAGTAAACATAGTTGCTGCAACTAAAGAGATTGCTGCGCCAGGTCCAGCATCATACTCTGCTGAAAGATATAGTCCTATAATGACTGAGCTAAGGCCAAATATTTGTGTCCAAACTAAACATGATTTGAAACTACGGCCGATTAATTGAGCGGTTGATGCAGGCGTAACTAGTAATGCAGTAACCAATAATGCTCCGACAATTTTTACCATACTTACAACCACTGCTGCAGTAATAATACTGAATAAGAGGCCTAGCCCTCTGACGGGGATTCCCTGTACTCTAGCAGACAATGGGTCAACTGAAATTGCTAGTAATCCATTACGGGTATAGAATAATACAAATAGTGATAATATAGATACAATTGAAATATAATTTAGTTGATTTGTATTAATTAATAATTGAGAACCGAATAAGTAACTGTGAATTTCTGCCGTAATGGCACCTCCAGAGACCCTTAAGGCTACAAGTCCTAGTGATAGCACCCCTGTCATAAAAATGGCAATAGATGCATCTCCAGTTAGTATATTTCTTGATTGTAATTCATAAATTAAAATGGATGCAATAATACTAAACATCATAGCATACGCTAGCGGAGAGGTTGCACCGAGAACAATTGCAATGGCAACACCACCAAATGATATGTGTGCTAATCCATCCCCAATTAATGCAAGATTTCTAATCAATAGAAATGTTCCAAGAAATCCCGCTACAATTGTAACCAATATAGAAGCAATTAATGCTCGCTGTAAACTTGGAATATCACCATTAAAGAACATTGGGAAATATTCACCTGGCATTATAGGTGCAATATAAGATAAAAAAGGAGAAAATAAATCGATAATAAATGTATCAATTACCACAATTTTCCCTCCTTTTCAACAGTTTGATCAGAATTATTATCATCTCCATGTACATGGTGAATGCCTCGTAAATTGGCAAGCTTTTCTAATTCCGGGAAATCTTCAGCGGGACCATCGAAATTAATTGTCTCTTCTAAGAAAATCATCCTATGTGCTGTTTGGCGTATAGCAGTTAAATCATGAGAAACCATCAGAATTGTTTTTCCACCGTCATGACATAGTTTATCTAGTAATTTTAATAAGGAATTTCTGGAATTGCGATCCATCCCAACTAATGGCTCATCAAATAAGATAAATTCAGCCTCAGTTGCAAGTGCACGAGCAATGACGGCGCGTTGGCGTTGCCCTCCGGATAGTCTGGCAACGTCCATATTTTCGAAATCTTGTAATCCTACCATTTTGATTGCTAGATTCACTTTTTTTCGGCGTTTTTTATTTGATAAAGAAAATAAGTTTTTGGCATTCAAAGTACCCAAATGAACTAATTCGCGTACAGTGATACGAGTATCTTGAGGCAAATTTGCTGCAGCCTGAGAAACCCAACCAATTTTTCCATGAAGATTTCTTGAAAGAGGAGCGTAATCATAGACTTTGATATTACCTTTTTGTGGCTTCAAAACTCCAACAATAGATAGCAGTAGTGTTGACTTCCCACTACCATTTGGCCCCACTAAACCAACAAACTCTCCTTTATTTATAGATAGATTGATTCCTTTTAAGACTAGTTTACCAGAACGAAAAACTGTTAAATTATCTATTTTAAGAATCGGCACTTCTGAGGCATTTTGCCTTGATGGTACCGTTTTCATATTAAGTCCAACCAAGATAAACTATTAGATTCATTGTATATCAATGAATTTTTATGCCTTTCTAGCCAAATAAAATTCTACTATTAAATAACCAAATACACATAAGGAAATAACTGATATTACGATGATTGGAAGGGTATCGACCGTATGCATGTCTTCACCCTTCTTTTCATCATTTATCATCTAATATTCCTAATCAGCATCCTATTCCATCAACAAGATTGTTAAGATTCTTGTTCATCATGGACAGGTAGTCATCGTTAACGTCACTTGGAGCCATTTCCATGGTATACAATATCTCTATTGATACTCCTGTATCTTCAACAATACTATTTACTGCGTTTTGGTTAGTATATTCTTCAACGAAAAGAACTGTTATTCCCTTTTCATTAATTGCCTCAGTAACTTTGATTATATCCTGTGGAGAAGGTTCTCCTTCAGGATCTAATCCATGCAGAGTAATAATGTCGATATCATAGCTTACGGAAATGTAGGAGTATGCATTGTGGTTTGCTACTATTGTTTTATCGTGGCCTCCTGCAACACAAGTTCCACCTTCTCCGAATGCGTTCTCATAATTATTATCCAAAGTTTGCAATTGTGCTTTGTATGAATCAGCATTAGCGGTAAAATCACTAGTCCCCTCAGGGAAAGTTAAGATTAGTTTCTCTAGAACAACATTAAGTTGTGCTTCAAAAGCCTCTGGGTCGAGCCAGCTGTGAGGATCATATGTGAAAGACTCACCATCCTCTGCAACTATTGAACTATCCCCGTCTTCATCACCATGATCGTCATGATCATCACCATGATCACTGTGATCATCATGAGCACCTGCTCCTTCTTGAGCGATTGGCTCAATATCGGTTCCTGCAGAGTCTTTCAGATAATGCGCATCACGCTCAAATTCGGTAGGTACGTATTGAGCATACATTGCCATACCTGATATTCCAGATGTATCAATAGTGAATAATGAATCATCTCCAGTACCAACATGTAATTCGAAACAGGAACCAGTCGCAGCAATTGAGGTCATGGTTTCTCCATCTTCAACAACAGTACAATCTCCTTCTATTAGTGCTTCAACACCAGATTCTAGGGAGTGCATGTTCTCTTCAGTAGGTGAATCCGTTGGTATTAGTACAAGTCTCATAGTAGGATCAGCATAGTCGCCACCAACTTTCTGCATGGACCATGTATGAGTAGCGTCACTCATCTCGAACATACCTGCCCACTCGAAGGGACCAGCTCCATGGTCGTCATGATCTTCATGCCCTCCTTCTCCCTTCATTACAAAGATTTCAACATCTTTAGGTAAAGCAAACCCATAATCGCCCTCTGCCTCAATATGGATAACAACTGCTCCCACTTCATGGTGTTCCTCTTCATCGGAGTGATTGTCTCCAGCAGTCCACATCAAGCCAGCAGCTTGACAGTCGGATTCAGTTGTAAGACTCATATTTACAGTGTGAGTACTCATGTCATAGCAGACCATTTCATCATGATCATCGTGGTCATCATGAGCGTGATCCATTTGACTCCAAGGGAATCCACCACAGCCAGTATCTAAGTCCGTAGCAATCGCGTTTTCAGCAGATAGTGCATCAGCCTCGGTTTCAGCAGCGTAAGTTGACTGGCAATAATACAGTTCTCCAGAGTCCCATGTCCAATCATATTTAGACCAAAGCCCAGGGCTCCATGAGGCTGCACCATTCTCCGCAACAGCCCACATCTCATCATTATCATAATGAGTGATAGTATTATTATTCCAGGAATCAGAATCTATAATTTGACTTGAGTTCCATTCATCCATCCATTCTCCTTCAATAGAAATTGCCTCAAAGAAAGAAAGTGTATGTGCAACTAGTTCAGCATGGATTTCTCGTAGAACATGATCATCATGCCCTAACCACATGTCCCCTGCAGCTTCACACTCTTCCTCAGTTGATTCATAGTTCTCATGTGCCTCTGCGTTATGGCACATTTCATCACCATGATCGTCATGATCATCACCATGATCACTGTGATCATCATGAGCACCTGCTCCTTCTTGAGCGATTGGCTCAATATCGGTTCCTGCAGAGTCTTTCAGATAATGCGCATCACGCTCAAATTCGGTAGGTACGTATTGAGCATACATTGCCATACCTGATATTCCAGATGTATCAATAGTGAATAATGAATCATCTCCAGTACCAACATGTAATTCGAAACAGGAACCAGTCGCAGCAATTGAGGTCATGGTTTCTCCATCTTCAACAACAGTACAATCTCCTTCTATTAGTGCTTCAACACCAGATTCTAGGGAGTGCATGTTCTCTTCAGTAGGTGAATCCGTTGGTATTAGTACAAGTCTCATAGTAGGATCAGCATAGTCGCCACCAACTTTCTGCATGGACCATGTATGAGTAGCGTCACTCATCTCGAACATACCTGCCCACTCGAAGGGACCAGCTCCATGGCCATGGTCATGATGGTCATGATGAGCATGTCCTCCTAACATTTTGAGCACGGCCATATTGAAGTCTTCATCATGTTCTGACTCAAACTCTAGAATGTGCTCTCCTTCTTCCATGTGAAATACCTGAATTGTTGTATCTGCCGGACAAGCCTCTGGGTTTTCGAAAGTCATCTCAGCTTCAGAGTGTTCATGGCCATCATGATCATCATGGTCATCATGGTCATCGGTATCATCATGGTCATCATGGTCCTCAGTATCATTATGATCATCATGGTCATCATGGTCATCATGGTCATCCTCTGACATCATTGCAAGTGTAGTACTTTCGAATGGTCCATTATTCAATAGCTCACATAGGTTAGATACTAACATTGATTCATAATCGAGAGTAGTTTGCCCTGATGGCATTGCGTGTGTCATGTAGGAGGGAGGTGCATTATCAAGAGAGGAAAGTGTAGAATCTACCCAAGGCTCAAGATTTAATCCATGATAGAAGAAAAGGTCGCTGTTTTGTAAACGAACTATATCTGCCACTGAAGGCTCGTAATCATGGACAGGAATATTATTTTGGCTCATGTATTCAACTTTTACATGATCTCCTGCTACTGCAGAAACTAATTCTCCGACATGGTATGTTGAAACCATTACATTACCAAAAGGTAAAATTTGGTCATCTGATGTTGTATTATTACCAGTATCAGTATTGTCTTCAATATCGTTATCAGCAGGTAAAGGGGCATCTTCTTCAGCATCTAGGCACCCCGCCATGCTTGATATAATCATAATCAAACTTACCATTAGTGCTCTATTCCATTGCGTGTTCATAGCCTCCTCGCCCTGCTATTAACTATTTAATTAATATTATTAAATATTCATTTGGTAATTATTATTAACTCGTTCTTATCCGGCAAAAATATGAGTCAAATTATATCTTTTAGTACTGACAAAAAATTTGCAAATGACCTAGATAATATTATAGAAAAATCTGGATATCAAAATCGGAGCAGATTCCTTCGGGATGCTTCTTTATTTTTCGCAGATATGCAACAACGTGGAGAACTGATGAAGATGAAAGATGATGAAATACTTGAAGGTCATTTAATAGTCTATTATCAACATGGAATCGAACATAAATTATTAGATATTAGGCATTCTAAAAAATTATCGATAAGTTCCTATAATCACAGTTGCCTAAAGCATAGTCATTCCTGTGTCGATATTCTTCAATCAATTGGGAGTGCAGAAGATTATCGCGAGATAATTAAACAATTACAAAATACTCCTAGTGTAGATAAGGTTCAATTTATTAGCGCTCCTTTGAGAGAAGAGGGTTGTTGTTAAGAAAATTATTATATTTTTTGTATCATATACCAAATTCATAAAATACCTGTTTTTGATGCAGCGATCATGAGTAAAAAATTTTTTGTCAAAATAGTGACTGATCCGGAAGTAGATTTGAGGAAATGTGTAGTTGGATTAGCATGTGCATCTCAAGCGATTAAAGATGGACACGATGTTAGTATTTTCTTCGCTGCAAATGGGGTTAAAATGTTAAATTCAAGATATCTTAAAAGTATAAATCAAATGGAAGTTTTTCCTAGTAATATGATTTTTGATATTCTAAATTCAGTCACCCAAGGTGCGATAAATGTTTATTGTTCAACTGGTTCCCAAGCAGCTAATGGAGTCACATCTGAGAATGCAGGAGAAAAGCTTCTCCAAGGTTATGAAAAATGGATGACATGGAGTGGTCCTCCTGGGGTAATTGAACTTAGTGCGGCTTCTGAAATCCAACTTATCTATTGATAAAGAATAATTAAATCATAGGGAGACTATTCAAGTAGAGTGAGACAGGAGGGAGTAATATGTTACGTTTGATTTATTTCTCAACACCTGGAAGAGCGGAGGCGATACGTGTTGCATTATCCCTTTCTGGAGAGCAATGGGAAGATGTTACTGTAGATGGGATAAAATATCGTTCGATGAAAGATAATGGCGACCTCCCTTGGGGTATGTTACCTGTTTTGCAAACTCCAAACGGAACTATCGCAGAATCTACAGCAATACTAAGATTCGTAGGCAGGATGTCTGGTTTTGTTCCTGATGAGCAATTTCAAAGAGCAAAAGCAGATGAATTCATAGATGGAATGGAGCCTTTATCCAAGGCACTAGACTCTACCTTTGGAATTTCAGATGACGATGAAAGGATTAGGTTGAGAAAGGAAGTATTTGGACCTGATGGAAATGGTACTAAAAATCTACTATTATTAGAAAGAAAAATTAGTGAATCCAAGACTGGATGGGCAGCAGGTACCGATGATATGAGTATTGCAGATCTTAAATTATTTACAGGTCTTTTCGGCCTATTCTCTGGAAATTATGATGGAATAGATGCTGCAGTAATTTCTAATTATCCTCGACTAATTGAATATCATGATAAAATTGCAAATGATCCTAGGATTAAACAATACTATGCAGGAACCAATTCAGAAGATATTCGTTGGACTTTTCTGCCAGGTGCTTTCAAACAGAATTGAAAAATTTACTCTGGTTTTTAAAATAAGATATTTATTCGCCCTTGGCAAATGAAATTAGACGATCTATGGGCAGATGATCAACTGTATCTTTGCAGTAATGTGCCTCTACAATCTTTCCTTCTTCATCTATTAAAATATCGACTGGTATAGTCGACATTTTGGACATTGAGAGTGTCAGTGGTATGTATCCCTTAAATATAGCCTGCAAAGTAGTTATTGGTGCCCTCAATGGTGCAAATAAAACTCTAGAAATGGATTTATGGACACCATTTTCTAGGAAATACTGGTATGTTTCATCTGCTACTATCGTAAATTTTGGGTTGTGTTTTGCCATCTTTTCGGTAAGATCGGATATCTCGGCATCAAAAACGCCAACCATAATGGTATCATCTGGAAACTCATCCCATCTTTTCATAATCTTATTAATTCTGATATTACAAAAGGGACAAGTGGAGAAACGATAGAAGGTAAAAATAATTCTCTTACCCTTGTTTGAAGACATTGTAAATATACTTCCGTCTATTGCTGGCAATGAAATATCTGGAGCAGAATCTCCAATTTTTAATTTGGCCATATACCTTCGAATTAGGTTTAATGTAAAAAGTACACTATGTTAACTGAAAAAAAAATATACTATTCTGAACAAAAATTTAAATTTCTAATCACTATCAGTTGTTTATAATTTGTGTTAGAATCTAGTTTGAATTTAGTGATAAAAGGAGATAAAAAGATGGGAAAAGCAATTGTATGGTTTCGTAATTTGTTGAGAATTCATGATAATCCCCTACTAAATTGGGTACATTCTTCAGAAGAAATAGATGAAATTATTCCGATATATATTATTGATGTAGAATGGTTTAATCAAGATTCAAATGCCATAGGCCATAATCGAAAAAAGTTCCTATTTGAGTCCCTTTTAGACTTAAATCAAAATTTTAAAAAGAAATATGGTACAAACATTCTAATTCTTTATGGTAAATCGTCAGAAGTAATTAGTTCTATCATTGAAAGTTTAGATTCTGAGCTAAAATATCTAATATGTGATTATTGTTCTGAACCACGTAAACGGAATTCTATTAATGAAATAAAAGATAATTTATCACATTCCGGTATTGGTGTTAAAATATTTCCTGCGGTTAATACTATTTTGGATATAGAAATAATAATTCAATCCCCAAATTATGTAAATCCTAAGTCAGCAAAAGATATTGATAAAATATTTAGAGAAAATTTTGAAGAAAGTCCGAATGGATATTTTGTTGGTGAGTCCTTATCTCCTCCGGATGATTTGAGATTCGATTTAGATGCTATGGTTAACATGATTAAGAAATATCCAATTAAAAAATACCATGTAACAGACGATATGCTCAAGAATAGATTAACAAAATTGAAATTGGATTTTAATATGGTTGATTCTTATTTTATTGGAGGTGAAAAAGAAGGATTAGAAAGACTAAAACGGAAAATTTCCAAAAGACCAGATTTTGTCAATTCATTCAAAAAACCGAATACAATTTCAACAAATAAAAAAGATAATCCACTGGAACCAACAACTACAGGACTATCTCCTTACCTTAGTAATGGTTGTCTTTCTCCCAGGTTAGTTTGGAATGAATGTTTAAGAATTCATTTTAATTCAAGACACGAAAATCCTCCTGAGTCACTACATGGGCAACTTATGTTTAGAGAGATGTTTTATCTTCTTTCGAGATCAGTAAAAAATTGGGATAATGATGTAGGTAATTCAAATTGCAAAACGATTCGTTGGGGGGACTATGATAATGAAAAAATAAAAGCATGGGAATCAGGTAAGACGGGTTTTCCATATATTGATGCTATGATGAGGCAACTTGAGTCGACAGGTTGGATGCATCACCTAGGCAGACATGCTGTTTCTTGCTTTCTAACCCGTGGGCAACTTTGGCAGAACTGGAAATATGGCAGAGATATTTTTGAAAAGAAATTAGTTGATTCTGATTGGGCACTGAATAATGGTAATTGGCTTTGGCTTGCAGGGGTTGCTCCTTTTTCAATGCCTTATTATCGGATTTATAACCCATGTCCTGATTCTAAATCAAGTCTTAACGTAGAAACTATTGAAACAAATTTTATTCGTCAATGGATACCAGAACTCGCTATGTTTCCATCAAAGTACATTTACGAACCACATTTGGCTCCAATTGCTGTTCAGAAGTCATCGGAATGTATTATTGGAACAGATTACCCTTATCCGATGGTTGATAGAAAACTTTCTAGAAAAGAAAATCTGATTCTTTTCAAACAGAGTAACGAACGGATATTGGCCTCAAAAAAAAATAATTTTTGAATAATAATACCAACAACATAAAAGAATTTACCATCCATTTACCATTAGGGTTCAAAAATCTCTTTGACAGATAAAAATCTCTCTATTCTTGATTTAGTTTTGTTTTAGCAGCAATCACTTTTGACGCTGTCTTGAGCACAGAAACAAGTTTTTGCTGGTACTATATCTGCGCGGGCACTACGTTCTTCAAATAAAGCAGAGACTTGTTGTAATTCACCTGAAGTATCACCACGGGCCTCAAGACAAAGTTTTAGCCCCAGTAATCCCCACATATTGTCTTTCCAAAGTTCGATATCTGCACGATATACTTCTTCGGCCTCTTCAATGTGTCCTTGTTCTAGAAGTAATGCTCCTAAGATATGACGAACAGGTTGCATTTGACCCCAAGGTTCATTGTATGCAAGATTTAGAGAAAGATCTACTCCACGACGGAGGTGATCAAAGGCCGCAGTAAAGTCTGCTACTTGTCCACTTTCCTTTGCCAAGAATTGTCTACGATATTCTATTTCACCATCAAGAATAGCATCATTTACTAAAAGAATACAAGGTCCATCACTAGGATTTTGGAATAGTAAGTTATTGTGAAGTACTCGACCCGCAATAGCTGGATTTTGCAATGCCTCCTTGAATAGAGCTTGTTCTGCTTCTGCTTCAGGGACCATTCCTTTAGAAGCATAAGCAACACCTCTAGCATAATGCTGAGTTGCAATTGCAGCAGGGAAAACATCTCTGTCTGTATGTAATGGTTCACTTATTATTTCATCCCATTTACCAAATCTAATCAATACGTGCCAAGGCATCGTAACGTAAGATTCTAGGAAAATAGCCCCCATCGGTATAATTCCAGCTAACATAAATTGCACTCCTGATTCAGCATCTCCAGCAGGAAGAGTACTGACTGCTTTGCGTGCATACTTTAGAGCAGTTTCATATTGCCCATCAAACATTGCACACCAAACTACAAAGTGGTGATTATGCATCCTATAAAATTTATAGAACTGTGATTCGTTACCAGTAATCTCAACATAACGGTCATCTGCTTCTACAGCCGCTATATTACAGTCAATGGCTTCTTTCCACTGACCGACCCAAGCATCAATGTGTGATGGCATGTGAACTAGATGGCCTAATCCTGGCATTAAGGTACGCAAAACATCTGCTGCAGGGAGTGCTCTTTCTGGGAATGGAGACAATTCTAATGCATGGCAATATAGATGGCAGAGTGCAGGATGAACTTTTGCTTCTTCACTACTTTTGAAGGCATCTTCAAGAACCTGTACTAGTAGTAATGTATTATCATCTGCAGGAGTAATTTCACCAGTTGATGTATTCTTATCCCAAAGTTGCCATGCTTTCAGATTCATTAGAGCCTCGACATATATTGCGGTAACATCTAAGTTTCCTTGATATTTTTCATAAAGAGGAGCCATGGCTTCAGCAAATGCAATATTTAGTTCAGGACTATTTCCCATATTGAGAACTGAGGGGTCTGCTGCATCACGAGCTTCTTCAGAATGTCTCTCAGCTAATGCGTCGATTAGATCTTGTTCCAGTTCTGTACATCCATCTTTGAGAGAGATAGCTTGCTGAATTGGATCATAACCAGATCCTAATCCAGGAGTCCAGTTATAGTTAGAAGAAACGCAATATGCAATTCCCCACCATGCCATGGCACAATTTGGATCTAATTCAGCACATTTAGTAAAACATGCAATTGCTTCTTCGTGGTTGTAATTTAACATATGACCATGTGCAAGAACATACATTTTCTGGGCATCTTCGTTAGCACAAGTAACTTCGGCAGCGAAGGAATAATTTTCTGGGATTCCGTAATCATAGTCAACTGGTTTCAAATTCATGATTTACATCGGAATTTGATTCTTACTTAACTGTTGACCTATATGATTTATTAATGATTAAAGAGATTATCAAAAAGTATTATCACTCGAAATGTGGCGATTGAATAATTTTGTGACTGCTCGCCCTGTGGATTAGATTGTAAATGTGATGGTTGCTGTTAATTTTCTACAGATAAATCATTTAAATAAAATCTACTTCTAATGTCAATTTATATTGGCAAAGGTGTACTCACACAACTGGAGGTACGAATACTTCACAATCTGAGCACCACTCGATATTATAATCCCAAGTGATAAGTTGGATTTCATAGTCGACTTGTTCTCCATCATCGTTGTGTTGACATTGGAAGCTTCCACCTTCTTCAGAATCAACAGTAATATCAAGGAAATAATCTCCAAGACCTTCTTCACCGAGATCGATAGAATTTTGAATTTCAGATTTCGAATAATTCGACTGAGTATCATTATTACTTATTGCAAGTCCCGCATTTGCAGTGAACCATATCCAAAAAGGAGACTGCCCTAATAAAAATCCTGGATAACCTTCATCAAATTCTCCTAATTTAATACCAAAATTACCTTGTTGATTAAGGGAGGAATCAGTATCATTCCAATCAGGTAATCTAAGCAAATTATGCCGTACAGTGCCGGTAATTGTATCAGGTTCAGAATCACCTCCTACTGCGCAACCTAGTCCACTACTAGTTTCGTCTTCATCGAACGAGATATAAACCAAAGCCCCCACCACGTTGGTTCCATTTGGCCATGATTCAATTGAGTCAGAATTGAATGAAAGGGACAAGGTTTCTCCATCATTTATGTATTCAGAGCCTGAAGTAAAAAGGATAGTTTCTTCGGTATATGTTACAAGATAGCCTCCTGTAGAATTAGATACATTTGAAGAATCAGGTGCGGAGACATAATACACGGCCTCACTCATAACTAAGCCTAGTGCGATTACTATAGCAAAAGTTGCCAATTTTTCTTGAGTTGGTATCTCAAATCTTCCAAGAGAAGATATTTCTGGTGTTCGAATTTGATTCATTACAAAGTGAGCTATGAATGCAGCTCCCATGCCAGGTACAGAAGGAAATATTCCATCTGAATCTCCAAATTTCAGTAGACTCCATCCTATAACTCCAACAAAAGCTGAGACCATCATCACAATAGAATGTGTAGTGTCAGGTTTGTATCCCATCCATCGTATAATCAGTAACGGGATGAAAATTCCACCAAGACCGTAAACGGCAAGAATAACTAGCGTGAATACTGAGTCACCACCAGGAATGTATAGTCCACCTATTGAAATCATAGTTGCAAATGCTGCCACCACCAGTGTTACTCTCTTTGTGGTTTTATGATCTTGGCTCCATTCAGGTTTAATATCATCTGTTATGGCAGCAGTACATGCTAGAACTTGGCTATCTGCTGTTGACATAGTTGCAGCAAAAATAGACGCAAGAATCATACCAACGCCAATTTGTGGCATTGATTCCATTGCCAACATAGGTAAGCCAAGTTCTGGATCGAAATCACTACTAGTGAATAGTATTCTACTCGCTAGGCCGATAATGAGCATTAGTACTGTGAATGGAATCTGCCAAATGAAAAACCAAACCATGGCTTGTTTGCGATCCGAATCAGAACCAAGAGTCATTACTCTAGACACTACTTGCGGTTGTCCTGCAACGCCTAAACCACCTAAAAAGAATGCGAATGCCCACATTGAAAATCCAAATCTTAAATCAGGAGGAAGAAATTCAATAAGTATTGGATCTTGATTTTTCAACCCCTCAGTAAGGCCTCCGAAACCTCCTACCTCTTGTAGTGCAATCCAACATAGAATAGTTGAGCCAATTATCATTACACATGACTGGGCTGCATCTGTCCAAATTGAAGCTCTAATTCCTCCAGCGTAGCAGTAAGCTACAACTAGAACAAAGCCAATGAGGATTCCAATCGTCTCATTCCATCCCATCATGACATACAGGGCTTTTCCTCCGGAGGTTAATTGAGCGGCTGCATAAATACTAAGGAATAGTACTGACAATATAGCAGCTAATTTTGCTTCTGGTGCGCCAGCCCGATCAGCAACAAGAGAAGAAAGTGAACGGATGCCCCTTTCTTGGCCCTGTTCTTGAATAAATTTGTACAACCATGCCCAAGCTACAATTTGTCCTATTGTAGATAATACGGCTAACCAAATAACATTGAAACCTAGCATGTAAGTAAATCCAATAAAACCAATAAACATGTATCCAGAATTCCAAGTACTGACTGCAGATAATGCAGCTAATGCTGGATGCATCCCTCTACCAGCTACGAGATAATCATCGGTTGTATCTTCTTTAACAAACATAGATGCCAGGCCTACTGCTGCAAAAATAGACATAAAAAATAGAAATGAAAGAACCAACATCAAATCCATTACATTGTATCGATAAGGATATACTATTTGTCTATTTCTGACTGATAGAAAATGTTTAATTAATAATTTTTTAATTACGTAGGTTTTAATTTAATGTCGAAGACCGAATGGTATGAGAATTTATGCTCTTAGTTTAACCGTCCTTATTATATTAGTTCCTTTATCTGGATGCACTGATTTATTAGAAGAAGTCGATAATTCAGATAATAATCCGGTAGAATATAGTGAGGCAATTATTAAAATATCTCATGGAGATAACAAATATGAAATTAAAATTAGATTAAATCATACTGCAGCACCTAACCATGTAGATAATTTCCGAAAACATATTACCCATGGAGATTATACTGATTCAGGGTTCCATAGAATTATTGATAACTTCATGATTCAAGGTGGAGATTTTGAAAATAATGATGGTACTGGAGGATATGCTGCTGATTGGTATGGCGTTTGCAATGGAATTGAAACTTCAAAAGAAAACTGTCCTGACCAAACAAGTTGGAATGTACCAGATGAAGCCAATAATGGCCTAAGGCATATACCTTGTACTATATCGATGGCTAAAACTACTCAACCAAATAGTGGTGGATCTCAGTTTTTCATAATTCCTCTCGATTCGGAACCCTATCACCTCGATGGAGTACATACTGTATTTGGAAAAGTAATAGAGGGATGTGATGCAATAACGGAATTATCTGAAGTTTCGACTGGTGAAATGGATAGGCCAATTATTCCAGTAATAATTTATTCTGCTGAGGTTTCTGATGTTAATATTGAATATTTTGAATCAGAAAGTGACATAAAAAATGAATTCGTAAAATGTGATCAAATTGGGTCGGGTATGAACCTTACAGGAATCGATTTTACTGGTTGTAATTTTGAAAATATGGATTTATCATATTCCGATTTTACTGGCTCTATCTTTGTCAATACGAATCTAATAAATACTAATTTTACTGGATCGACCTTGATTGATGTTGATTTTAGTTATTCAAATATGGACGGGGCAATATTAGAAAATATAAATTTTAGTCAATTAAATTTGGATTATATGCAAGGATGTGCCTCTGTTCTTCCATCGGAATGGAATTGTTACAAGGTTTTAAGAATGAATTTTTGGGCTGATCAGATATTTGTATTGTTCGATGCAAATCAAGAATATTATGATAGAATTAACAATCTTAAGTATCAGGAAAGAGAAGATGCATTTTATGAAATAATTGAAGAAAATGAAATATCGTCAGATCGAATTAATTTACCAAGTTACGATGATTACGATTACTTCTATCTGGGCCCAGGGTGTACACTTAATAGCGGTAACATATACGGAGTAGATGTATCTAATTCTGATTTATCAGGTTGTACTTTTAATAATTTACAAATAAGTGATTCAGATTTTTCTAATTCTGATTTTACAAATTCGTATTTTTATCAGGTTAATATTTTTAATTCTGATTTCTCTAATGTTGAAAGTACAAATGGCTATATGTATTTCCAGAATGGTAATTGGGTAAATGTCACAATGGATAATTCAAACATTGGTAGTTTTTATGCCTATCAAATATTTATGAATAATGTTAATTTAATGTCATTAAAAGCCCAATATGCCGATGTCACTGTTGCTGCTGAGAATTTAAATCTTCTAGATATTAATGTGGAGATTATTAACTGGTTTAATTATAATAATTGTTCAACTATTCTATTAGATAATGGTTCAGATTGTTTTGGTAATATTATTATTGGACCTAATGTAAATTCTCGTTATAATAAAAATCTAAGTGGTTTAGACTTATCTCATCTAAACCTTAGTGGTTCTAAATTAAGTGATATAATCTGTCCAGAGACGTTACCGGAGGATTGGTTATGCGTCAGAAGGACCAATTTTGGAGATATGACATTTAATGGCATTATTCTAAATCCTAGTGATAATTTATCAAGGTTGGAATTAAGTACAACAAACTTATCGAATCTTAATATTACAAGTTCTGACTTTTCTTATACTAGGGCGATAAATTTGGTATCTTGTCCTAATGAATTACCTGATGGATATTATTGTCTAAATAATAATATTATTGGACCAATAATGAACATAATTCATGCAAATCTATCTAATTTAGATATGTCAGGAATTGACTTCTATAAGATACATGCAAGGAATCTTCAAACCTGCCCTTTGTCATTACCAGATAGTTATACATGTATGGCTATCCCAGATGGATCAGGAGAATATGCTATTTTAGGGCCAGATATGTTATTAGAACACTATGGGAATGCAGAGGCCAATACATCTTTTGTAAATTCAGATATGACCAATCTTGATCTTACGAATATGACTATTTCCAACTATGATTTTACAGGTGTAAACTTCTCTAATACAAAACTAGATGGAACCATATTCGGAAGTTGTATTTGTCCTGATGGGACTCAGACTTCTAATCTATATTCTACCGATTTATCTTTGTTAACAACTTGTGCTAATAATCTATGGTAAAGAAATAATAATTAAGTCCAATATCCTTATGATAATAGTCGCAAATCATCATAAAAGAGTTACATGCAAATGAGTATATCAAAACCATAGTTACTATTTGTAATTTTGATATTTCGCAATAGCGGGATTTCTATGATATCAGTTAGAATAGTTCCCACCAATCTATCCTAGAACTAGTCTTAATTTTCTTTAAAGGAATAACAATTTTATTATTCATAATCTTACCAGAGTAAATTTATTTATGAAGAAGTGTTTGTTTAGGCTATATAAAAAAAGTAGTAATATGCATTATTAGTCGATTAATCGTAAAAATATGAAAGGTTAGTGACATTAGCATAATTTTATTTCAATAGTAAAGATGAGGGTGATTTCATTAAAGTTAATGAATCATTTGGAGTTTAATTAGTTAGAGAAAAAGAATACAATCTACATAAAGAAGGCCCATATAGAGTAATTCAATTTGCCGAAGAAGCATTTAAATCTACATCTTCTGATGGAAATGAGTGGTGGAAATAATACAACTAGTATACTTTATGACCAATTTCTATTGATGCAAAATATAATGTTATTATTGTCTCTCCTCCTCCATCTGCATACAAAGTCAAGGACATTTCCTGTCCTACTGATGGGATACAAGAATACAGTAAAAGAGGTACACGGTATTTCTTGCCAGCTTCAATAACATCATTTTCTACAAATGCAGATTCATCGCCATCAGTGTTAGTCCCATCTAAAAATGTCATTTGAGCACTTACCATATCGTTAGAATCAAATTGTAGTGTATCACTTTCACCGCAAAAAATGAGGAATTTTATGTCTTGTGCATGGACATCTAGCGATCCTGGAGTCATTTCCCATGTCAATAACAATTCTTTACTATCCAATATAAAGCAAGATTTAGTATGTCCAATATGAGGATCACCAAATACTCCATTGGTGCAGGGAGTTCCGTCAGTAAGTTCTAAATCAAAGAATTTTGAAGAATCGTCGTTAGAAACGTAACGAATCAATTTAGTTCCAACAAAATCACAATTATCATTTTCAGTGGCACAAAATAACTCCCCATCACCTTCTCCGATGATACTTATGCTAGTTGGGCGTG
This sequence comes from Candidatus Thalassarchaeaceae archaeon, assembly GCA_943841885.1. Taxonomy (GTDB): domain Archaea; phylum Thermoplasmatota; class Poseidoniia; order Poseidoniales; family Thalassarchaeaceae; genus MGIIb-O3. The sequence continues at coordinate 412,410 of CALSZZ010000001.1, forward strand.
GTTTGGTATTTACCGTTGCACTTACATCGGTACCTGTACTTTCTCCTTTCTGTTGTAGACTCTCTATTGTCTCCATGATAACAGTGGAAGCTACAGCAGCAACTAAAATAAGTGCAATGAATACAATCATGGCTCCAATTCCGATGGAGCCATCCCTCGATTTTATGCATGATATTGGGGTACCCAATTTATGCATATATTACTGTAAGATATCCCGTGTATAGTTCTATCTAATTACAGGAGAAGAAAAAATACACATTGATAATATCTAAGTTATCGGCCGGAAGTAATATGGATGAGGTGAGGCAGAACAGTCGTAGGATAAGAGATGGAGTACATAAAAACTCACTAGATTGGTTTGAAGAACTTTATGCATCTGCTAATGGAGATGATTATTGGATTCCTTGGTCAAATGGCTTGCCGCACCATTTTCTCGTAGAATGGATAAAGAAATCAAAAACTAGAGGTCGTGCCTTGGTAGTTGGTTGTGGGCTTGGAGAGGATGCACTATACTTGTCTCAGCAGGGGTGGGACGTAACTGCGTTCGATATTTCGGCATCTGCAGTCAATTGGGCAAGGGAGAAATATCTTTCAGAAAATATTGATTGGCAGGTAGCCGATCTACTTTCACTTCCTGAACGTTGGAATGGTTCATTCGACTTGGTAGTAGAAGTTCATATTCTTCAGGCGATTCCTGAGTCTCTTCGCATTATTGCTGCTCGTAATATGTCGCCTTTGCTCGCTCCATCTGGACATCTAGTTTGCATAGGTAGGTTAAATGAAAAAGAAGAAGAATTTGATGGCCCTCCTTGGCCTCTTTCTCATGATTTTATTGACTCTATTGGAAGAAATTTAAAGAAAATAGATTTTAACAAAGGGAATTTTTCTAATGATGATCCCGACGTTATTAGATATCGAGCTGTTTGGAAAAAATGAGGCATGAGGGCTGTAATAGATTATATTTTGAATATTCAATTATCTTCTTCGATGAACTTAATAATCCTTTCAATTACTTCTTTGTCGCCCAAAATTTTCCTATGCCCTAGACCTTTAGTTTTGAATAATTTACCATTTTCCATATCATTATATACGGATTCAGATATCATGATATTGGCCTCCATATCATCTTCACAATGAATAAGAAGGGTATGATTTTTAATTTTTGAAACAAATTGTTCAGGTCCGTAATCAATAGGATTTTTGCCTTTCTCAGATATTAATTTTTTAAACATTCTTTCTACATAAAAATCACTTGGTAAATTAAATAATTCAATAAAACCAGTGAAAATTGGATTTATTCTATATGCTCCCAGACTAATCAATACCACTTTCTCAAAACTCGCCCCCAAACGAATAGAGTTGAGACATGCTAAAGCCCCCATTGAATGCCCAATTACTACATCAAAGGGCCCTTGGGATTTTTCTAAATCACGGATAATATCTGTGAATTCAGGCAAATTACTTCTATTTGATTCAGATTTACCATGTGCAGGAAGATCGAATACAGTAATGTCATATCCCTCGGGGATAAAATAGTCTATAAATTTATAAAATTGACTTCCTCTTCCACTCCAGCCATGAATGAATAATACTTTAATCCCTTTTTGAGGAAATTTATATACTTCGATATTTTTTTGAATATATTCAGAATAGAATTTTGAGGAAGTGACTTTATTGTAAAAGTTCAACTCTCTACTTGGGGTTTTAAATTTCAAAGGTCTTGTGAATAAATACCATAGAAAATTCGTAGTGATTTTTTTTGATACTATATTTAAAATGCTTACAAAAAATAAGAGCCATGTTGGAAGATTATAATAAGATTTGATTTTTTGCTTATCGGCATCCATAGTGCGTCGCATGGTAGAAGGCATTTATTCTATTGGGAGAGGTTATGATGGATTTTCAACCAGATAGTCTATGTATTCAATGACCTCTATTAATCTCTTATCAGGTATTTGTTTGTATGTCTGACCAAACTTATTCTTAACGCAAATAGCTACATGAGCATATGGATTTCTTCCCTTAGGATGATAGTCGGATGGCGGAAGTTTTCCTACCAATTTATCTCCTGCCTGTTGAATATATGTCCAAATTTTCTTCACATTTTCTTCATTCACATACCTTGCAAGAACACATTAAAAAAAGATTTTTCTATAATCGTAAAGATATTGAGATAAGAAATAGATCTTCACTTCTTCAGAGAAGAAATAAAATTTTCTACCCTATTGAAATATTCATTTTCTAAAGTTATTAATTTTATAATTTTAGTGTTAGTTGATGGTATTTCTTCATTCCAAAGTGGCACCATAGATGACCAAACACCCTCTCCTTTGATTCGAGAATAGAGTGCTGCACCAATATGAATTGCTATGAGAATATAACTAAGGTCAGCAGAAAAACCATGTAAATCGAGTATAGAATCTTGTATTGGCCCATCAGTAATTCCTTGTGTGAACATGGCTGCAATCAATAAGCCCGTAACAGGTAGAAGGGCCAAACAGAAATACATACTTTTATGAATTATTTTTGCAATATATTTGTGAACTAAAGGTACGGGTTCGTGCGCACCTAGGAAAGTCTCGAATTGTTGCATGTAAAAATATCGCATCATAACAATAATGAGAAATAGAATTGCAAAGAATACCTCAAATATAAGTAATCTTGAATTCTCTAATTCAGATATGTCATCGATTTGTTTGAATATTCCATATACATAGAGAAGTATGAATCCCCAATGAAATACCTTGGCAGGTAATTTATGGTTACCTTCCATTCTACTCATTTCTATATTCCAGTATTGTGTAATATATTAGTATTAGGATTTTATTTATTCATATGAATGTAGAAAAATATTTACTTATGGCCTTAATTCAAACAGCGATTATTTGCAGTTATTTGCTGCTTCATCTTGGTTATTAGCAAATATTGCTACAATTTTAAGAAATTAAAAAAATAAATAACTAAGTGCTTAGATACTAGTGAGAAAGTATGGAACTGTCAAAGGGAGAGGGTCGTAGTCAAAGTACATTTTTGATCTCAATTTTATTTTTAATCATATTTATTCCAAATACTGCTCATGGATTATGTATCAATGCAGAAGCATGTGGAATCTTAGGAGGTACTTTGCTATCCATAGTAACCGTACCAGTATGCTTAATATTATTGATTTTTGGATTTTGGAAAAAAACTAGACAATTACTTCAAGTCTTTGCATTATTACCTGGATGTATGTCATTACTTACCGGCTATCTAATAGTTATACAAGGAAATAGATTTGATTTATTATTTATTCCTTTAATTCATATCTTAATAGCCATCTTGATGATCGGTCTTGGGCGTTTAGATACATTAAATAAATCAAAAAATATTGATTAATAGAAACCAATATGATTGAAATAAAGATAGAATTAGTAGATTGAGGAATTTAATATTCAATTTCCAATTAATTTGTAATCTTCAGAAAGCGGAGTAGCACCAGTTTCCATTGAAATTATTTGGCCATCTTTGAAACGCATGAAGGATAAGACAGCCTCAGAGTCCGAATCGTTAGTAAAGTGAACGATAGAATGTGCAATGCCTACCTCTTCATTCTCGAATAGAGTACGGTTATGTTCTGAAGTTGGTGTGTTTTCACTACCTGCAAAACCTAAAATATCTGCCTTACTCATGGTAATACCACCAACATGTGGATTAAATACACATTCATCGTGAATAAGTTTTGCTAGTGCGTCTACATTTCCGTTGTCCCAGGCTTCGTTGTATGCTGCTATGATTGACATATATACATCTAGACAACTTCTATTCTTAATTTAATCGGAATACTGATGTCAAAATATTTTTTATATTATATTCTTATAATGCGATAATTATTTCTCAAAAAGTAATAAAAAATAGTATGACTTTGATATTATGAGTACAAATGAAATTAGATTTCTGCGGGCATGGAAGAATGGTGCAGATGAATACGCAGTTTTCCAGAGGAGTCAACAATATATCCAAAGGAAAATTCTACTTTAACCTCATTATCTTCTGATGCTGTAAAGAAATAGTTCCCCATGACCATAGAAGTTGTACCATTTATGATGATGTCTTCATTTTCAAAACGTACCTCTTTCCAGCCTTTGATAGCGAAGCCTTTATCCTCAGGAAATGTACTATTACCTCCAACAAAATAAGATAATGCGCCCTCGAATGTAGGGCGAAATTGCTTCTTTGAAGCAAAAGTTGGCTTGAACAAAACGGGACCAATGTCGTAGGCGTACAAAGATTCTACGTGATAACGAGCTACTTCTAAATAGTCTATTCCAGCACTTTTTGCTGCTGATATCGAAACGATACCTTTTCCCCACGCTCGCTGGGCCTTCTCTATATCCGCTACAGTCATCATTATGGTACCTACAGGCCTAAGGGATTCACGTTCTGCCATAATATAACCAGTTAGATTAAACAAATTAACTTTGTCTATTCAAAATAATTAATTATAGAGAATTCTATAACCATGATATATCGGGCAAATATATGATGAGGAGTGCACTTCTAGTCAATTTCTTCATAATAATGGTAGTTTCATTATCCAAATTTACTGCTGTTCACTCGCCAACTCATTCTCGATGGTCAACAGAAGATAATTAATCCAATTTAGAGTTGATCTGCTTGGTAGATTACAATAATAATTCTATGCTACTAAAGGCATGAAACCCATTATTGTTATTGCTACTGATGCATATCCTCCAACAAGGAAAGTAAGTATTTGTGCTACGTTCATACCTTTACCATTGACGAGGTATTAATTAAAGAGTGTTTATTTCTGATATAATCTAATATATATCTTTGTATATCTGCAATACATGCTTAATCGGAATTATGATTGTTGTATGAAATTTACCTATCAAATTAAAAATTGGTTAATTTTATATAACAAAAAATATTGCAACATTTATATGGTTAAATATGAAATTATTGATTCTGAAGAATTGAGGATGGTTAAAGCTACATTGAATGGAGAAACAGTGCGTGCAGAGTCCGGCGCATTGCATTACATGATTGGAAATATAGAAATGAAAACCAAATCACCTAGTGTCGGGGGATTTTTAAAATCATTAGCAACAAGTGAATCCATATTCAGGCCGACATACACCGGTACTGGAGAAGTAATCTTTGGACCGCCAACATTTGGGGAATACCATATTATGGAGTTAAATGGTAATTCAATGATCTTAGATAAAGGGGCATATATCTGTTCAGATGAGGGAATTGAAGTAGGAATTATTAGAAATAAAGGACTTAAAACAATGGCATTTGGAGGAGAAGGAATATGGCAAACATCTGTTTCAGGAACTGGAACTCTAGTATATTATTCACAGGGGCCCATCCAGGTGGTAAATTTGGTAAATGATACAATCACAGTAGATGGGAACTTTGCAGTTGCAAGAGATGCGAATTTAAAATATGAGACAAAACTCCTTGGAAAGAGTCTTTTTTCCAAATTTGCTGGAGGAGAGGGATTTGTTAATATCATTTCAGGAACTGGTAAAGTATATCTTTCACCTATTCCAAGTACATTTAATAATTTAGCAAGTAGAGTCATTGGAGATACAATTTCAGGACTTGTTCCATTTATAGGTAAAAATTGATTTAATATTAATATATTTTCATAAGATTATGATGCCTATACTAGTCCATGAGCCATCATAATCATAACAATTATGATCAGGAGTTATTTGAATAATGATTAAATGAAAAAGAGACGTGAAGAAAATATGGCTAATTTTTTTCCTACAATTCATGGAAAAAATCTCAATAAAGAAAAAGTTATAATTCCGGATAATTTTTTAGATAAAAATATCATCATAATAGTTGCTTTTCAAAGATGGCATCAAGAACTTGTCGATAAAACTATTAAAATTTTAGAAAGTAATGGTTTGGATCTAAGTCATGACATAATTGAAATTCCTATAATTCAGAAAACCTCTTGGTTTCGACAAGTACGCTTGGATACTATTATGAGATTAGGAATTACAGATTATAATATCCGTAAACGAACTATTACAGTTTATCTTGACAAGAAAGACTTCAGAGACAAATTAGACATTCCAGATGAAGAAACTATTCATTGGTTCTTAGTAGAACATTATTCTAAAAATATCCTTTTGAAAGGAATAGGTATTATTTCAAATGAGGAGATAAGAAAAATAATGAATAAACTATCTTAAAACAAGTAAATATTTCAAATAAAATTGTATTAGTTTCCACATCCACAGCCAGGAGTATCGCAAGAAGTATCAACGGTTTTTTCCACTACGGGTTTATTCTTTTTTGCCTTAGAAATTGTTGGCATCTTGAATTTTCTTTGACTCTTTTGAGTACGGGGATTCATAAACATCGTAGAACGATGCCCTTTTTGAACATTTTTGAATATAATATAGAAAATATTATATTAAAATATGAGTAAATAACATTATTCTATAAATCGATAAGGATGATAATGGAAGGGAATAGACTAAAGGCAAATTGTAGGGGGGCCGGATTGATGACAAGTTGGATTATGACAATGACAGAAGTTGGATTGACAAGGATAAGATTGGATGCAATATGCGCATATCAAGAAGTAGACAATGGAACAAAACTATTGGTTTATACAAAGGATAATTCCCTATTTGAAATAGTAGAAGATATAGCCTCGACTATTTCTAAACTAGATTCTGAATTCAATATTAATTAATTGTCCAAAAATGGATTTGACATTTTATTTTCAATTTCATCGAGTTTGATATTAACCTCGATTATTTTTTGTTTAATTATGCCTAATTCAGCCTGATTAAGAATTTTTTTTAGACTATCAGATTTTCTAATTAATGAATTAATAGTTTTTTTATCCAATTTTTGTTGGCTTGGGGAATCATCTTCCATACTCTTCCGAGGTAGATATCTGTAATCTTATTTGCGTTAGGTTGAGCAACGGGTTGAAGAAGGTAAATACTAACCCATATACATGGGAGAGCAAGAAAGACGTAGTAGAAGTTTACTACTTCCGTTAATTTTCTTGTTTATAACATACCAAATTAGTGATTCACTACTTGTAGTGGTAGCAATCGCTGTTTGGTATTTTGGTTTAATAATGTTAGAGGAAAATGGAATTTTAGATAAATGGGATGCGACAAGAGTTCTTGGAATAATTTTAATGTTAAGAACTAGGCAGGGCCAAAAAATATTAGATACAGTTTCTAGGAATAGGAAATTTTGGAGAGCATATGGTGAAATTTCTATTTGGATTTGTCTATTTGTGATGGCAGGAGTCGTACTATTACTTTTGTTAAGTTTTGGAAGTAGTGTCACAAGTCCTCCAAGTGAACCAATTCCTGCTCAAGATTTGTTACTAATACCCGGTGTGACTAGTTTTGTTCCTTTCTGGTGGCCAGTTTTAGCATTAATAGTAGCCATAATAATTCATGAATACAGTCATGGAATTCAGGCTAGAGCGCATGGAATGAAAATTAGGAGTTTTGGATTACTGCTAGTTGGCCCACTGCCCATGGGGGCTTTTGCAGAACCAGAACAAGAAGAGATGTATAGGGCTCCTCGCCGTGATAGAATGAGATTATTTGCTGCTGGACCATCAATCAATTTAATTGCTACATACATAGTCATTATTCTTTTATCCTCAACCGCTAGTGGGTTTGTAGCAAAAAATCCAGGAGTACATGCAGTAGAAATAATTGAGGATACAGGGGCTGAAGAATCTGGACTATTACCCTATGAAATAATCACTCATATGAATGGTTTTCCGGTATATGAATATGATACTTTTAGCAAAGAAATGGATAAGTTTTCACCTGGCGATAGAATAATACTAACAGTACTTTCAGGACCTTGGAGTGCAGCTGATTTTGACCAAGAAACTAAGGAAGAAGAAAGAGAAATTCCCGTAACTCTTATGGATCGTCATGATTGGTACATAGGTTTATGTGAGCAAAATGATGACTGTAATATGGAAGAAACGGAAGAATACTTGGAATCGATAGGAGTTGGGCCTGATTCTGAAATTCCTTTTCTTGGAGTTAGTGGATTAAGTGATGGATTAGTTGGAGTTGAAAGTTATGGTTCAATTTTGAATGCAGTAAGAGATAATAATATTCTTGGGGCCTTAATAATTACTTCAATAATGCCACTTCTTATGCTAGGTGTTCCACTAGTTGGCGAGGGCCAAGTAATGAATCTAAGAGAACAAGCTATGCTTTCAGCAGGAGATGGAGTTGTTGCATCAATTCTTGGAACATCAGGTATGATTATGCTATTTACTTTCTTATTCTGGTTAGCTTGGATTAATTTTTTACTTGGTTTTGCTAATCTAATTCCAATGGTTCCATTCGATGGAGGGCATATTGTAAAAGATGGAGTACATTCTTCATTGGTATTATATAATAATATTTTTAATAGAGGCATTAACCCAGTAAAAATAGAGTCTTGGGCAAATAAAATAAGTAATAATAGTAGTTTTATATTTCTAATTATTCTTATAATTCCTGTAATTATGTCATACTTATGATTATTCTTCTTCAGATTTTAAATCTGTAATTTTCTTTCTGAATACTCCCTCGTATATCATTGGAGAACATATCACAAAAAGAATTGTAAATGATAAATTTGTCCAAGTTTCCCCAGTAACAAAATGGTGAGTGTTGGATGTAAATAGTTTGATGGAACCTATCCAAGGTATTTCAGAAGAGGCTACTCCAACTACCCATTCATCCTTAACTGCGGTTACTGGGTTGCCCTGATCATCTTTTAGACCATTTCTACCATCTTGTCCCGTTGCTACTATTTGATCTATTTTACATCCATTACTATTTGGATTATCACCAGTAGTCAGATACCCTGCATGATTTGGAATCCAATCTTTTATTTCTAGATTGTAAGTACCACTATGATATTCACATGGATAATTTATTGTTAGATTAATACTTTTTACATTTTTTAAAGATGTCCCTTTCACATCCCATGTTTCCTCTCCGGGCTGGGTGTTATTTGTAACAACTTTCAGAATTGCGCGGTGGATTACCGGAGTATCGTTGCCACCATTTTTACTGTATATTATCACATCACCTTCCATGCCATGACTAGTGTATCCAAAATTTTCATTTTCCTCTTGCATTGCTTCAACAAATGTTATTATTTCTACTCTATCTGGATTCATTACTAATACTAAATCCCCGGGATCTATTGCGCCCAATGAACCATCTTCAGTATCATGCATCATAGATCCTGATTCAACTACAACCATGGGAGGGAATTGCCCTGTTGCAATCCATAAAGAGCCTAAAATTAGTAAAACCAAACCTATTGCCAAAAACGCTTCTCGAATAAAATCATTAATCGGATTTGTATTGGATAAATCTATTTTATCAGAAGTTTTTGAAGTTGACACCTCATTCCTCCTCTTCAGATGCTCCTGATGAATTAGAGAATTTATTCTTCTTGGAAGGTAATGATTTTATAGCGAATTTCTTACCTTTTACTTTAATTCCCAACTCTTCATAAAGTCCTTTTAATCTAGCCCTATATTTACTTCCCAGTAAATCTGCCGCATTTTCTGCCTCTTTTCTTCTCTTAAGTACTTCTGACCTCGAATCTAGATTCAAAATATCTTGTAAATTTTGTCTTTGATTTAAGAAATATAGAAATTCTGGTAGGACATAAAATGAAATAATAATTGATATAATGAGGCCCAACCAATGATGTGGCACTAGGTGATCTCTATCGGGGTCAGTTGTTCCCTCAAGAATAAATAGAAATGCCATTGTCCAAAGGAATGTCGCAATTGATATTATAGAAATTATTCCTATGATTTGAAAGTGATTTTCGTTCTGTGAATTCCACCATTTTCTGAGTGGGCCAACTTGATTTTTTCTTGGGCGTGCCATGATAATCAACATGCCGAATGAATAACTAGAGATAGTTCCTTTCATAATAAGTTCATATAAAATTAATCTTTAATATAGAAAATTATTGAACATAGGGTTTTCTTATTAGCCCTTAGAGGAGTAGTTATGGCCGGAGTCAGCGAGCACTTGCATTCGAGTGTAAATGACTTGGTTAAGGACCTAGGATGGACTTTGACACCTATTCAAAATGTGGCAATACCCGATATTGTTAATGGGAAAGATAGGTTACTAGTAGCGCCTACTGGTAGTGGAAAAACTGAATCTGCAATATTACCAATAATTTCCAAATGTCTAACTGAAAAATGGTCAGGACTTTCTGTATTGTATATTACACCTTTAAGAGCTCTAAATAGAGATATAGATAGAAGATTGTCAAAGATGTTGGAGCCTGTTGGATTATCAGTTGGCCTCAGGCATGGCGATACATCACAAAAAGAGAGAACGAAACAATCGAAAAAACCTCCTAATCTGCTCATCACAACTCCAGAAACTGCTCAAATAATGCTTTTAGGAAGTCGCCTTAGAAAACATCTAGCAGGAGTCAGGGCAGTTATTTTAGATGAAGTACATGATATGGCTGGTTCTGAAAGAGGTTCACAATTACTAGTCGGACTGCAAAGAATACAAGAATATTGTTCGGAAAAAATACAAATTATTGGACTATCCGCAACAGTAGGAAATCCAGAAGAGGTAGCTAAATGGTTTTCTGAAGATGCTTTGCCGATTATTGGCCCTGCTCCAAGAAAAACTGATGTTTTGGTACATAAGGAGCTACCTAGTACTGAAGATGAAATATTATCTACAGAATGGCATATTTCTCCTGACTCAATAGCAGCATTCAGAAGACTAACTAGGACTTTAAAAGAAGAATCCCCTGCATTAGTATTTGTTAATTCAAGAAGTACGGCAGAAACTGTTTCGCAGAGATTACGGAAAATAATGCCCGACTTGAATATAGGGGTGCATCATGGTAGTCTTGCAGCAGAAACTAGGAGAGATGTGGAAAAAGCTTTACTAAATGGTGAATTGAACGGTCTTATATGTACAAGTAGTCTTGAATTAGGTATTGATATAGGCTCCATAAAAAAAGTTCATCAGTTACAAAGTCCAAGATCTGTAGATAGTTTACTACAACGAGTAGGCAGGGCTGAACATTATCTTGGAGGAACTGGTGGAGGGGAAATTCTAGCATGGGAAGTTGATGGCATTTCGGAATGTAGTGTAATAGCACGTAGAGCAATGAATGGTGAAATCGGAGGTGTTAGTTGGCGTACTAATCCAAGAATTGTGGCAGCAAATCAATTTTTACAAATGGCAATAGAAAGAGGAGTTGTCCCTCTAGATAAACCAACTCAAATCTTAGAAAAAGTTTCTATTTTCAAAGAATGGAAGCATGAATCTACTTTAGCCGTGCTAAGAGTTCTTGATGATAGGTGGTTAATTAGATTAATAGATGATCCTAAGAATTCTGATCCTACAAAATGGACTACTAGATTATGGAAAGAGTTAGCAGAGAAAATTGGAGGAGATTTTCCAGCAGAAAGACCTCATTGGGAAAAAGAATATTCCGATTTACAAAAAAGTAAATGGTTGAATAAATTGATTAAAGTTCTACCAAAATCACTTGAAAATGGTTGGTTTTCTCCTGCAGGAAGATTAGGTAAAACAAGAATGGATCATCTTTCAATGATACCTGATGAAACATCATATCGCGTGAGAGATGCAGTTACTAGAAAGATACTTGGATCAGTAGATGAGGCTTTTGTGTTATCATTGGATGATAATAATGAAGATTCAATTAATAATGCTAGAAGATTTGTAATGGCGGGAAGAACATGGGAGATAGTTGATGCTGATCCGGAACAAGAAGAATTATTGGTAGGACCAGTAAGAGAAAGTGGCTCTGCACCAGTATGGGCAGGAGAATTACCCCCTGTACCCCAAAAAATAGCTGAAGAAGTTGGTCTTTTAAGAAAAATTACAGCTAAATCAGTGGGAGCAATAGATGTAAAAGATATTATCGGAAAGTTAGATGATTACCCACTAAGCGAATCTGCTCGAGATGTTTTAATTTCTGCTGTTATAGAACATTTAGATGCAACTGGTGAAATTCCCGATGGTCAAACAATGACAATAGAAGAACGACAAGGAACTATAACACTGAATACTTGTAAGGGTTCAAAAATAAATGAAACTTTAGCACATTTTATACAATCTATGGGCTCGATGCGAGAAGGAAAAATGGGTAGAGTTTTGATAGATCCTTATAGGATTTCATTTCAGATACCCAGTACAAATGCATCAGACATAATGGGATGGTTGAAGGATACTCCGGCAATTGCTCTACCTTCGATACTAAGAATGACAGTACCAAATAGTCGCACTGTAAGATGGAGAGTGGTCCAGGTAGCTAAAAAAATGGGTGTTTTAAAGAAAGGAGTAGATCCTAGAAAAGTGAATCTTAGAGGTTTGATGAAGAGGTACAAAGGAACACCTGTGATAGAGGAGGCTTTGGATAAGTTATTCCATGAGAGGATGGATGTTGAAGGAACAATGGATGTATTAAAATCCATACAGGATGACTCCATTAAACTGATTCATACCCCCCCAGGTAAATTAGGAATATCTCCAAAAGCAGAAAGAGATCTATTATTGCCATCGTGGTCAGATAAGGAATTACGAGAGCGATTAGAACTAAGGCTATTAAATGAAAGAGTATCTTTGATTTGTATCAATTGTCACGATAAAACTAGGAAAAGGGTCGCGCGAATAAATAAAAAATTAGAACCTTGTTCATTATGTGGCGGTACTATGTTGGCATGTTCTCCTGAAAGAATGGAAAAAAGACTAATGGAGATGGTTGAGAGTAAGGACTTTAAGGTTAAGAATAAAGTAGTAAAAAATGCTGAATTGATTAAAACGCATGGTTTAGATGCAATCGTCTGCCTGATGGGAAGAGGTGTTGGTGAGGAAACAGCTACCAGAATCTTAAGAGGAAAAGTTCCTGGAAATCGTGCCTCTCTTCTACGATCAATTCATGAGGCGGAGCTCAAATATGCAAGTACTAGAAGATATTGGGGTTAACGAAATCAATATCTTCCTCCTCCTTGTAGGTGTTAATATGTTGATAGGCCTCACAGGTAGAAATGCATCCGGAAAATCCACCCTTGTTGATTGGTTTTCTAAAAAAGGAATGAAGAGTTTTTCTTGTTCAGACTCCATCAGAGCGTGGTTAAGGGAACACAACAAAGAGATTACTAGAGATGCATTAATTGAAGGAGGGAGAGAACTTAGAAGACAAGGTGGCGGAGGAATTTTGGCTGATATGTTGATTAAAATAATAGATGGAGAAGATGCAGTGATAGATTCAATCAGGACTCCTGCAGAGGTTTTTTCATTAAAATCTAGAGGAGATTTTGTACTTATTGAGGTTAAAGCCAGTGAAGAAATGCGGTGGGCAAGATTACAAAGTAGGGCAAGGCCAGGCGATCCCATTGATAAGCAGATTTTTTTAGAGCAAGAAAATAAAGAAGCAAAGGCTAAAGATGCTGCAGGACAAGATTTGGATGCCACTGCTGAAATGTCTGATTTTGAGATAATCAATGACGGTTCCGTAGAAAATTTACATAATAAATTAGAAGATTTATGGGAAAAAATATCATAATTTACAGTTGGGCACTAATTTTAGATACTCTGTCTCCATTTGACGAACTGAAAACATGGAACAGACCATAAAATAATTGCCAAAAACCATGCTAGTAAAGATCCTAAGAAAATACCAAAATTAGGTAATGACCACATTGCTATGATTGCATATAATCCAACTGATCCTCCTCCCAATATCATTGGTCCTGCAGCGCCCATTGGAACTGATGGTCCTTGAGAAATCCATAATGCAACCATGCTAGTAAGGAATATAGCAGGAAAGACCGATGCTAGTCCAGCAAGAAGAGAATATCCAAGACTAGAAATCCATACTGCAAGTCCTATCGCGAATGCTGCCATAATACCTCTTGAAAATAAAACATAATTGTTAACTTTATTTTTCCCACGAGGAGTTGAATCGATATGCCAGGACATTCCAACTCCAAGAATAACTACTAATGATTGGCCAAGTAACCCTATTTCAAAAGAAGATAGTGAAGAATCATAACCGAATTCAATAATTCTTAAAATTACTAATCCGGATAAAGACCATATTGATAAAGATATTATAATAACAATAAATAATGTGGTATACATCTTTTCAGTGTTATTAAAATAAGTGGGTAAAATTTTCCAATTTACTAAAAATAATCCATTTATCAGCATCCCTGCTGGGACAATTGCTAAGCTGATATTGAGATCAGTATCGTTGGTTGCCAGAGCCATTCCTGCTGCTGCAGGAACTATCGTAGTTGGGATAGTCCCCAAAATACCTCCAATCGCTCCTCCATATTTTTCTATCAACAGTGTAACTGCAATTGCTACAAAACCTGCAAATAAAGCTGCGATTATAGTATTGATAATTGTCAAATCAAGACCTATTCCTTACGTGTCCCTGTAACTATTATTGCAGTACTTATTATTGAAATAATCCCTAAAATAGATGTAAAGCCTGGTAATTCTCTATTCTGATTTGCTTCACTACCTTCTCCTCCAAGTAAATAAATATGAGTAACTAAATTGGTTGAAGCATCATCACCAAGTATGGCCCTCAACATAACAGTCTGATTGCCTTCAATCTGATTTCCTGGTAAATATTGTAGTCTATCGACCAACATTTTGTAACTGACTTCAAAGGTTTGATCTCCTGAATTATAACTAGGATGGCTCATCCAATTATCTCTCATATCCCATGTCCTCCATTGTATTTCTACCGGTCCTCCCATTACAGAGACCTCGAAAGAGTCACTGGGGTTCAGATAAATTCTATTATCTTCAGAAATATCAGTGGTTGTATTTAGAGTAATATTAGTGTTCAATCCATACACGTAATTAGCTGCCTCAAGTAATGCTGGTAAACCTTCAACCTGGCCATGCCCGTAAACATTGTTCTGCCTATTTTTTGGGATTAAATCTTCAGCGCATGGTTCATTTGCAGCCATGTAATGGCACTCTCTGTAAGTTGCTGTTTCTTGCATAATATTCCTAATATCAAAAGGAGATAAATCAGGATTGGCCTGATACATTAATGCTGCAAGACCTGCTGCCCCTGGAGTAGCCATACTAGTGCCAGAATACGCAACATATCCATCACCAGAATTTGCTTCTGGGGCATTAACACTGGATCCTACGAATGCGAGATTAGGTTTGACTCGTCCTTCTTCCGTAGGCCCTTGACTAGAATAAACGGCGATTGAGGTGTCTTTATCTAGCGCTCCAACAGTAATTACATCCTCAGCAGAACCTGGCGTTCCTATTTGGGCACTAAATACACTATTGCCAGCCGCAATGAAAAGAGCTACTCCAGCCCTAACCATCTCATTTGCCATTCTATTGACGCTTTCTTCTTCTGATGATGTCCATTCTATCGCCCCAATTCCTCCTAAACTCATAGTTGCAGCCCTGATATTGAAATCATGCCTCTTATCAACAGTCCATTCCATTCCCGCCATTACTGTTGCGAAGGATCCTGAACCTCCTGAATCGAGGACTTTTACCCCAACTAATTGTGCTTGTGGAGCGACTCCTACATAATCGTAAGTAGGTGCTCCTGTACCAGCCGTGATTCCTGCGCAATGAGTTCCATGTCCTTGATCATCATATGCTTTTATCTCGGTTCCATTTGTCTTTTCAGGATTATTTACAGGGTCATAAAAAGCTATCACTTTAAAATCATTAGTAGAATTATCATCATCTAAGTCATCTAATCCAACATGTGAAGAATCGATGCCAGTATCAATTATAGAAACTACACTTCCTTCACCAGTGTATCCAGTATCTTCCCAAATCATTGGTATCCCATGAACTTCGTTAACCTCATTCATCTGGATAGTGAGCATGCCATCTAACTCCACCATTACTACTCCCGGAAGTTTGGAAAGTTGTATTATATTGTCTATTGGTATCGTACCTGCAATACTATCTATCAAATGATATCTAAACTGAGTTTCAAAACCTACTTCATTTTCCAACATATATTGATCTTCTATTATTGGTTGATGATCAAAATCAACTATTACACTTATTGTATTATCATCTCTAACCCAATCATAAAGATCACTATCGATAGCAATCCATATTGCGTCATGGATTCCATCCCGGTCTTTTATCCATAGAGGTGGTTTCCCACCACGGAATATCATCTTCAATGTAATCGGGAAATGCTACACTGGAAGAAGAAAGTGGTAAAGCCACTAGTATTACTAAGACGGCCGCGATAACTGATTTCATAGACTGAAGACCACCGTTATAGATTTGAAGGAAACGGTTTGTTGACTACTTAAATTATGTAAATAATTTATTAGATATTTTCTTTAGTCCCAACTACTTAGCCAATTCCATGCTATTCCATTTGTATCTACAGTTCCACCATTTCCTATGAAAACTAAAGGACCATCGGGATCAAAAGTATTTTCATATGGATTGTGATCTGCTGCATAGAGAGTCACCAAAGATACCATAGAATTATTCCCACATTCTGTAAAGGTCTGTTGTGAATAAAATATTGATGGCGTATTTGAGTCAGGAGTTGATCCCTCGCAACCATTCATTTCTGCCCACATTAGTAAATTTTGTATAGCTCCATGTTCTTGAGCTTCAATATTTGGAAGATGGATAGCGTCATTGGAATACAAGATTATTTGATCGAGAAGTCCATGTATTTCCATTATTGGAATTGGTGAATAGCTTGGTGCTGGATCATCTAGTAGATAATACGACATGCACGCAATAGCTGTAAAACGATCACTATGTTCATTTGCCAACTTCTGACTTAGGGAGCATCCATTTGACCAACCAGTAAGATATACTCTACTTTCATCAACAGAATGATTTAAGATTATCTTATCTAATATATTCATGATTAATCCAGTATCATTTAATCCTAATTCTCCAGCCGTACTACAACAATATCCTGAGTTCCAGGAATTATCGAAACCTTGAGGCCAAACTGCAATTGCACCGTTTTCAAAGGCGATATCATCAAAGTCAGATAAATTTCTTTGATCTTGCATACTTAAAGTATTTCCATGTAAATCAATAATCAAAGGAGCACCTGAAATATTTACCGTACTTGGAATAAAAACATTCCAACATCTTTCAAGATCCTCATGTAACATACATTCTAAATAATCTATATTTTCGAATAATAAATCTTCTTCACTATCAGTGCTTTCTGATAAATTTTCTTTTTGCATTTGTAGGCATCCAGATGAAAAGCATAATACGATTATCATCGCGTATGCATTAATTTTCATAAATATCGCATAAGTTATGTGCTTATATCCTTTCTTAGAAAAAAGGAATGGAATAAATAAGTAAATAATTAATATTTTTTATTGATTTTTTCAACTTCTTTGATCTTATTAAATTTAATTAAATATTTAGAGGAATTAAGTAATCCTCTTGCGAAACCAGAGAGTAGAAGGGCTGAAAGAGCTATTGTAGATGTCCACCCCCAAACATTTCCAATTGCTGCAAATTCTTCTTTAGTCAAAAGAAGGGCCATGGCAGTTACTAACCCGATTCCTAAGGAAGTCTGAATCCTCATGCCGAGAGGCATCGCTAAAATTGTTCTGAATGCCTCTAAACGTTGAAGAAGTACAAAGGACCAAATCATTGTACCAATCGACCAGATAAATAAATCCACAGAATAATCTCCTATGACTAAATTAAACGATTCTATGTAAAGTGTAGTTCCAATGATTAATGAAAGCCAAATTACAGAAAAACCAAGTAACATTATAATTTCACTTAGAGAGGTCCCTAGACTTTCTTTCAAACCCTGCTCCTGAAGAGGTTTTTTATCCTTTCTTGACTTAAGATCTGAGGTTAAAATTTTCATTTTTTCTAATGATTTTTCAGCTTCCAACAACTTTTGAGTAATAGCCAATGATTCTATTAACATTCCTTCCTGTTCTTTCCTTATTTCTTCATTTGCTAAAAATGATGTCAATAGATTTTCATATTCTTCAGTTGGAATTATTACATTACCCATTGATTGTGCAATATCTTCAAGAGATGGGGCATCAGGAGCACGAGGTAAAGATTCTCTCAAGTTAGTTAAACGTTCAATTTCTTCTTGAGAAAGAGGTAAAGGAGTCCAACGCGCAATTGCCTTATCTAACTCTCTAGAAGTTGCTTTAGTAACTTCCTTTACTTTTTTACCGGTATATTCTGTTGCAGCAATCATCTTCTCTTTCAAATTACTGAATTGTTCACCTGCAGTAGTTTGCCATGATAAACTATCGTCGGTAGTGTCTTCAGTCATACTAATACGTTCTTCGAGAATGGCATCTAAACTTCAAATGTACGTAAAAATGATTTGCAGATATACAAAGATATATATTAGATTATATCAAAAACAAACACTCTTTATCAAAAATAAACACTCTTTAATTAATACCTCGTCAATGGTAAAGGTATGAACGTAGCACAAATACTTACTTTCCTTGTTGGAGGATATGCATCAGTAGCAATAACAATAATGGGTTTCATGCCTTTAGTAGCATAGAATTATTATTGTAATCTACCAGCAGATCAACTCTAAATTGGATTAATTATCTTCTGTTGAAGTATTCCACCACTCAATATCTTGAGTAGGCTCAATTTCTTCTTGTACTATTTTATCATCTTCGAGAATGATAATAGGTATATCTATGGTTTTTTTGATATTATTCTTTGTAGGAAACAATAAAACTAAACCAATCAAAGTACCTATAAAACCACAGCATATAAAGGGGATTGTGAGATCTCCCTGTAAAGTTGGTTTTGTATAAGCCTCATAAACAATGTAGAGAGGCAAAATACTGAGAATTATTATACATATTCCAATAATTTTTTTCAAAAATACAAATATTAAATTTGTTTTTCTTAATCTTTTATTTGGTACTGAAATAGTCATAGACTGAGAAGCGGATATTTTTTCAAATGAAATTGAAGTATTATTTTGGTTTTTTTTACGTTTCCCTAATTGAATTAAAATCACACCGATAAAAAATTGAAAACAACAACAACATGTTACTGTAGAAGTAATTTCCTCCACATCTTCTGTTAAACGACTATTGGCTGGATCATCGGGATAGTACCATACTGATACATTGAATGAAGAATTATAATATTGTAATGTGGTATCGATACAACTAACACTCGATTTATATACGGTATATTCTACAGGTTCCCCATAGTTACCGAAAAAAACCTCTTCATTAACAGTATATGTATAATTTAGGAATGCATAACATCGATATTCATCCCTATAAATTTGTCTTCCATTGATTGTACTTTTTATTTCTCTATATTCTTCAAACCATTCAGTTCCTTCTTCAACATGACCATAAACCTGATCTGTTTCTGGCTGTAAAAACATATTTAATAATCCCATGGTAAATAAACAAAATATAGCCCAAAAAACAATCAATATCAGGAAAAATCCTTCTTTAAAAATAGATGAATGGTTACTATCTTCCCCGCTATCCGACATATTATTATCTGGAAAGACTTAATTATTTTATTTTAATATGACCCGTTAACATTATTCAATGAATAGATACTTAATTTAGTTGGTTATGCAAACACCATAAATGGATGAGAATAAACTACTGATTACTGATTCACGTCGTAGATATGACATAGATTGGTTACGTGTTATCTTATTTGGGTTATTAATTTGGTTTCATTATGCTGTTTTCTCTCTTGAACAACTTAACGATAGTGAGATGGAATTATTCAACATTCCACTATATTTTATCATTACAGTAATGCATCAATGGAGACTAGCTGCATTATTCATTATTTCGGGAATGGGAACAGCATTCGCTTTTCGAAGAAGAACATGGAAAACTTACATCAATGAAAGATTTATCAGGCTTGGTTTACCATTACTATTCGGCACATATATTCTATTTTTTGGAGTTTTTAGTCCAATTGATTCTACAATTAGGTTATTCAGCATATTTCCTGGTTCTGATGATATGCCATATGGACATCTTTGGTTTATCTATAATTTACTTATTTACTCTGTTTTACTAACTCCATTATTTACTCATGTCAGAAATAATCCCAGTGGAAAAATTGTAATATTTGTGCGTTCTATATTCAATATTCGTTACGGATTAGGGATCTTATTTTTACCCCCTATAATACTCAGTATAAATGGCATTTTATTCAAACCATGGGAGTTTGGAGAAGTTGGCATGTGGTGGGAATTCCCACGCTATCTACTTTATTTCTTATTCGGATTTCTAATGATTTCTGTTAAAGAAGACTTCTTCAAAGTTATTGATAAAATAAGATTTTCAATCACCATCTTTACACCCTTTCTAGCTATTGTTTGGTTTCTATCAATTGATGAATTCGGAATACCAAATGTAATGGAGGGGGGGTGGATGAAAAGTCCTCAGTGTATTCTTGAAAGCAGTGCTGGAACTCTTGCCTGTTCAGCATTTTCATTGGAAGCTATGCTGGCTGCTTTTATTCAGTCTTTTCATGCTTGGTTCTGGTGTTTATTCATATTCAGTTGGGCATCTAAACTAATTAATCGGCCCAGTAAGTGGTTAGTATACCTTAATGAAGCAGTTTACCCGACCTATATTGTCCATCTCCATCTAACATTTCTGCCCATTACTATTTTTGGGATTATTGGTCTAAATTATTATGTTGGTTTGACTTTAGGTACAATATTTGTTATGTTTACAGTAATGTTCTGCTTTGAGATTTCTAGACGAGCCGTCTGGGCAAGACCATTATTTGGAATCAAAGGTGGATTCTCAGAAGTAAAGAAATTATTTCCATATAATTTAATCGATGACCCTACAACTAATGTAATTATTTCTTTAATATTTCATCTCTTCACATTAGCAATGATTATTGGTCTATGGGTCTTTTTCTTAGGAGGATTGAGTATTTCCTGAGTTATGAAATAACTAATTTACCATTATTTTTAATAATCTTCTTGATTGAGAATTCCATTCCTAGGGAAAGCAAAACTGCAATAATCTGAAATATAGAGAATACAATATTCCAAGTTAAACTAAATACAAGTCTTGGGAATGGTGGTGCGAATGCTAAAGTTGCAAAACAACCTACCAATTGTAGAGATAGTGCAAGGGCATAAGGGCGGAGTGAAAGATTCCTCTGTCTTAATTTTGATACTATTGCTGTAGAAGAAAGTAGTAGTGGCAAGGATATCAAAATAGCCATCCATACTGTAGGAGGATTATCTCTAGCCCCTACATATCCGCCTTTTACAATAAGTCTACCAGGATCGAGTTCCCTTGGATGGGGGAGAGCCCATGCCTCTAAGCCATTTACTTGACCGAGCATTGTCCACCAAAGTGTCCATATCACCAGAGGGAGAATTGCTGCAGCAATGAATGGTTTAGCATTTTTTAGATTATATTTTTCCAACGTAATCCATTTCCATTCTGTTCGCATTAGTACATCAATTGAAGATATTATTAACAGAGTTATAGCTGATGACCAAGCCCCCCACGTTAGAACTAATAGACCGCCTAATGCGGCAATATCGAGTTCTTTTGGTAATTTTATATTGAATAATTTGTCAGGGATAATATTTGCTCGTTGAGAGATTCCTACGATACCCATAATCAATATGGTTAGTAGAGAAATTATATCAATTAAAGAAATTTCAATCCAATTTACAAACAGTATTAGTAATAACCAAAGTGAAGTAAAAATACCTTCTATTTTGTATTCTTCTGAATTACTAAGATATCTATAAACGGGACCAGTTATTGAAAGAATAAGAATACTAAATATCAAATTCATATTATTATCTGGCCAGCCAGATTGGACTAAATGTAAAACCCAGTGTTCTCCAACAAGCCTTTCATGAACTCCCATAATAGCTAGTAAGGAAATGCTTCCCAGTGCTAATAAAGAATATTTTTCATGATTAGTTTGAAAATTATCGCTAGTTTTAAATCTACGATTTATAATAATCCAAGTTAGAGGTATTAAAGTAAACCACAGCCTTATACTACTGAAACTTAGAACTAAAGCGGCAGCTAACCATGGCCACCATTCTGGCATAGTACTAATCCATTTATGCTGTTTCTTCTTTGAATTAAGATTCGGGTATTCATTATTATTTAATGACCACCAAACTATCCAAATTGATGAAAAGGCTCCTATGAGTCTAGGAAAAATTGTCACATACCCAATAAAGGCATGACTCATTATCATCACCGTTAAAACGGTTATGAATATTGCAGAAACTCTACGTTCTTCAATAGTTTTTGGAATCCCCATTCCAACTAATAAAATTGCTGAAGCGGCAAGAAGGCTCCATGTACTGGCTGAAATTAATAAATCTATGAATCTGGTAAACTCAGCATCTATTGGTATCTTATCCCATTCAATTATATCAGGACGTATGTCATTTGCTGCAGGCCTATCTATAGATTGAAGAAAAATTTGTCTTTCATATGCAGCTTGCCAATTCCACATATCAAGTTCAGCTCTTTCTATTGCAGAAATATCAAGAATATCTAGTGGTATTTGGCCATGTAATTGAACTGGGAAGGGTAGATTAAGTACAGCTATAGTCAGTGCTGGAATATCACGTTGATGGCCTTCTGAATGTGAACCAGGAATAATACTAGGGCCCCAAACTAATGCAGCAACTTCTCTAGTTACATCTTGAGATGAGCCATGAGTTCCTAGTTTTGTCATACCATGATCAGCAGTAACAAGAATTGTCCAGTTTTCTGGAACTGCGTCTAAAACCTCATCAATTAGACCATCTATATGTGTAATTTTTTCTGAATACTTCTCTCCAGTAGTTCCCCATCTATGACCTACCTTGTCTGGTCCTGAAAAATGAGCTCCAATTACGTTATAAGAATCATTTTCAAACCATTCAAATAAGACATCAGCAGTATCTTCATCTCCTTGATAATAGTCTGCATGACCAAGGAAAGTGTTTGTGAATTGTAAGTCTTGCATTTCTCCATACATATTTCCAAAAACATAACTACCGACTAATCCAACATCATATAGTGGGCTATTACTTGATGCAAGCGTCCACGCATCATCGCCACCAGGGTGTTCTAAATTGAAATTTCGAAGTCCATCACTCGGAGAATTAGGTACACCATTCATAATTTCAGAGACACAGGTAGCTGAAAGAGTAAGTGGTCCAGTCCTCAAATGAAGAGTGGCACCACTTTCTCTTCGCTCATTTAACAATGGCATACTCTCTTCATTAAGCATCCAACCTTCACCGACTCCATCAAGAATAATTAGAATAAACCCTTCACTAAGAGGTTCGTGACTAGAGGGCGGGAGGATAGTTATTCCTTCTGGAGTTTCGGAATCGAGTAAAACATGAGGTGCAGTAACAAATAAAGGTATAATTAGCATTAAAGTAAGATAGGTAAATGGTCTTGAACGAATTATATCTGCTAATTGGTTAGATTTGGTGTCACTCACATATAATCGTAAATGACTTATAATTAAATAAGATTGGTGAAATTATTTAATTAGAGGTAGATAATTATAGTATTCGTCATTTTTGATAAATTATATTGAATAATTTATGCTAATGATTCATTTACCTGATTAATGATTACAGATGTAGACCATCCTTCTTCATGATGATAATGTGGATTGAAGCCGGTGTAAAGATTAGTGATATGATCGTCAAATTCAACATTTAATTTAGGGTATTCAAGTTTTGTCTTCAATATTACTGAATCTATTAAATTGTATAAATCAATCAAATTCTCGGCAACTAGTCTGTGACGTGCGATTTTCATATCTGACTAGTGATGGACTATGCTTGAATAGTTTACTAAAAATAACTAAATTAAAAAGTCCTATCTAACTATTTTCTGGAGGATAAAATTCAGTTAGCATACCTACTGACTCATATAAACTTGGACCATTACCAAGGTAGTAAACTGAACCTAGACTGTTTCGAGAATCTTCGGCTGTAGAATTGAGATTTTCTGCACAACTATCAGTACAACCATCTGCAAATGCAACATAGACACGTCCATCTCTATCAATATGTAAATCATTAAAGTCAAGTAAATTTCTGTTAGAACCACCGATATCTCTACAATCTCCACTATTCAGACATATACTTCCTACCTGAACAGGATCCGGAGAAACTCTGATTGTATGAAAAATTGGATTTGTATCTAAAGCATTTAAACTGAATGTAATGTAGAGGTAATAACTAACATTACTAGATGCATAGTGTGGATTTCCATCCCAAGGTTCTCCATCAATATTTGAAAGATTTAACTCACTGGAATTCTCACTACCTAGATATGTAATTGCTATCCTTCCTGGATCTCCAGCATCAATTTGAGGAAAGGTAGTAGATATTACTTCTACAGGACTAATTCTAATACTTTCTTGTTCCCATGATTCACCAGAGTCTACACTATGTGACATGTATACGCCAAAATCTTGTCCTGACCATATGTGATATGCATTGGAATTTGTATCAGTAGCGACTTCAGAGTTTTTACGAGGATTAGGAGTCCCTACATCTTCTCCCATTTCACGAGTTTCCCAAGATAAGCCATTATCTTTAGAAAAAATTACTGCAGGAGTTTCAACTCTAGGAGTTACATATACAGTTCCATCAGGGGCAGTGGTAATTGCACCATGTAAGCCTCCATTTGTAGTAGCAAGTCCGAATATCTGACCACCTACTTCGAAAGTAGCACCTCCGTCAAAGCTAGTGTAACAGAATATTCCTGCAAGTTTATTATAACAAAAATATACAGCTTCATCATAAAGTGGTGTCATTACACCAGGTATTCCATACCCGTCACTAGTCCAAGGCCCGGTTGCAAGTTTAATATGATCATTTAGTGGGAGTGGACCAGAATCATGCGGGTTTCCCAACCACGATTCTCCATCATTATCCGACCATCCAATCCAAGTTGATTCTAGACCCATCATGTGTATATTAAAAACTCGATCAGTGACTGGATCTACCCAACCATATGGATCACTAGTGAAAGGTGCCTGAGTGAAATCTCGAGTATTCTCCCATGTCAAACCATGATCGCATGAACGCATTGGTAATTCCATGGCAATGAAAAATATACAACCACTGGAAGTTATTCCTATGCTAGGTTCTGGACCGTCTTCGCCAACATTACTAAAAACAAAATCAAATGGAATTTCTAAAAAGCTCTCGTAGAGATTGATGTCGACTGCCATGCCATTTCCATATGTAACAAATTCACCATCTATTCGAGATTGTTTATCAGAAAATATTGAGTTTACATTGGATTGAAGACAGCCGGAAAGAGATATAGTTATCATCATAATACTGATGACTGAGGCAAAGTACTTCATATTACCATCCAAAAGCCATTAGGAGATTATATTATCCATTAGTAGGTCAGAGAAAATAGTAAAATTTTTACTCACTTTTGTGAATAAAGAAGTCAGATTTAATTTGTTCTTCGAGTTTGTTCCATAATTTATCCATATCTGTCATTGTCTTCACTAAATGGATTTACAATTGGGGTTACGTATAAACAGTCGTTTAAAATTAAGAGTAATAATTTACTAAAAAAGAATTGATTTTTTAGATTCTTCTGGAATATTTGCCACCAAGGCAATAAAGATTAATATTATCACAAAGGTAAATTCTGACCTTAAAATAAGGTTTTCAGAGTTTTTTCTATATATATGGCAAATGGTATAAATTATTAAGGCAAAAATAATAGAAAATATATCAATACTGATTAATTAAAAGGTACCAATTACTTGTAAACTTACGAATATTATTGGTAAAAGAACGTATGAGGCATACACATTCCTATCTAATAATGCATCAAAACTTCTTTGCTCTGAACTAATGTATTTGTAGAATGTAGTTATTGATGAAACTACTATAATTAATGAGAAAAAAATACTTGATTCAGACAATAGTACAATATTTAGTGATGCGGCAAGAATTACTAACGAGGGACCAAAAATATTCCCAAATCTACCTCTACTTTGGCCCCAATAACCTAATGCTAATATTAAAGGAAATAGTATTAAGCTCGATGCTGTGGTTGAATCAAGAGTGAAATCACCGATATTTATCAAATCAATTTCATTTTCTACTCCTATAACACTTGAAATGAGCCAAGCGATAATCATAGCAAAATATGTTGCTTTTACTACCCAATCTCGGGCTTGTTCTCTTGTTTCTAAATAAATAAATGCCAAAAATCCGATAAACCAACCAATTAATGATGCTTCTGCAGATAACAAAGTTAGTGAAAGGGCAAGACCTATTGGCATAGCAGGAGTTCGTAACATGGCCGTAGGTGCGAACCAACCAATCAATAGTGATACCCATAACCAGAAGGTTAATCCAAAAGGATCAGGGCTATCTATTAATCCTACAAAAACATATGATGTTTGATTACCTGCTGCAATAATTTGTGCGAATAAAATAGCTGAAACAACGACTCCAGAACCTCTTTCAATCATCTGTTGAGAGAGGCCTTTATCTGTAGCAGTTATTCCTATTATTATAACGAATGGAACTAGTAAGCTTAAGTGTTCAAAATTATAAATTCCCAATAATAGGGGAAGGACAACTGCTAAGCCTGACGATAGTAAATATAATGCTGATCTATTAAGGCGAAGTGATGCTAGTATCGAACTTGTCATTAACAATATAAATGAAGAAGTTAGAAAAATATCTAAAATACCATTAGAATAATCCATCCATATCGATATTGCACTAAATGCTAGACTGATTGGCGCTAAAATAACAATAGTCCTAGGTAGTGTCCCTAATGAATGCCTATTAATCATTTTAATACTTATTTCCATTACTATAATTATAGAAATTGTTTGAAGTAATGAAAGCCATACTGGAATCCATATCTCACTATCTTGAATCTCGATCCATTCATTTTCTATTCCCATAAAGAAAACTAAAAATCTAGAGAGCCATATTACTGAAAGAGAACCCATTAAAACAGCAGTAGCCGCAGAATATTCTTCAATTGCATTTTCATTTCTTTATTGCCCCTTTGTTCTGTTCAACCATTCGTGAAATATTATGCAAGATATTGCGGTAGCACCTGTAACAATTCCTAGAGTTAAATATGCATAATCACTAGTTACATTAACTATTGTTACGTAATAAATTGCGTATGCTAATAAGAATCCCCCCGCACCCAGAGAAGCATAAAATCCGTAAAGAGAAGTATCTGTTTCTGAATTCAAAACAGTTTTATCCGGATATTCATACATAAATCATCTTCAAGCAGGCTTGCTTTAGAGTTGTCTACGGATTCATAAAAAATAATATAAATATAACAATTTATTAAATACATCAGATAATGTCGTTGTGGTATGGGCATTGACTGGATTAGCCAAAGTGACAAGATGGTTGAGGTCTGCTCAAATTGTTTTAGCCCTAGAATAACTCCATATATGGGTTATGAAACTGGTAAGAGATTTATTTGTCAGGATTGTGATAACATCAGTATGGTGACAATAGAATTTTCAAATTTAGAATCATTAGTATTATTTCTAAAAGAAAAAAGAGAACAAGAAAATATAGATAATTCGACCAGTAAATAGTAATTTATTTTTTAAATAGTCATATTTTTTGTCTTAACCCCAACTTAGGTTATCTGAAGTAAATGTACAATCACCATTGCATGTATCTAGAATATCTTGCATTTGTAAATATGCAAAAGCCATATCACGAGCAATTTTTAGTGCACCTATTGCATTATGTGCTGGATGTGGTTCTTCTCCATATTCATTCCCATCTGGCGCATGTATATATCCTCCATCAAAGAAAACTCCTACTGAACCCTCATGTGATTCATTGACTATTTCGATACCATATGGAATTATAGTTGAGGAATCCAGAATCGGGATATTAGCTGTCCTCATCATCCTAGATGATGAAATATTGGAGATTTGTAAATCACCGATAGAGAATAATGTCATTAATTCATAAGGTTCGACTTGATCGAGATATCCTTCTTCTCTAAGAGAGAGGAATGTATCTGATTCAACTGAATCCCAAAGAGATTGCATGATTGAAATTGCTACTGCTCTATCTAATTGACTCGAGTATCCATATTCGCTTGCAAAAATAAAATGAAATCTGTCATATTGAGTACATCTTTCTATAATATGTGAAAAGGAGGAGCCTCCAGCCCATAGTACTCCTCTGTTAAGATCTGGCGAAAGTCCGATTATCGATGGTCCCCTAATAGCGCCATTAGAATATCCAGTATATACTGGATTGGAATTATCTATTAAGCTACTACCATTGTAATATAATTCAGGTAAATCAGCACAAACACCCATGAATGATTTAATCATCACTACTTGATTAATCATAGATTGTTCTAATCTTTCTGCTTGATGTTGGAATTTCTCCATATCCAATACTGCATATTCTATGCTTATGGTGTCATCACTTGACCAGCCATAAAAACTAGTTCCTAACATGGCAGCATTATTTTGATTAGCCCAGCCTTGTAATCCAGAAGTATCGCCAGTTCCAAGGAAACCATGCCCCCAAATAGTCAAGTCCGCCGGGTTAGAGATAGCAGTATTAGGAATTACTAACCAAAACGGTATTTCCCTATTTTCCACGAAAACAGGTGTTCGATCAGTATCTGAAGTTCTTCGGATTAATGTCGGAGGAAAAAATGATTCAGTATACTGAGGGGCTGTATAAGTACCTGTAAGCATCCAATGGCTTCTATTACCATCTTCGTCTAATACTTCTTCGTTTGTTTCAAGAGTACAACCTATTCCATTTTCACCAATTCTCTCTAAAGCATCATTTCTCATAGAAAGTAATGGACCAATTAACGATTCTGTAGATGCGGTATTGAAAACCCATGCTGTTTGTAAAGAACTAATTGACCTATCAGTATTTTCATCTATCCATGTAAATAATTCTTCAAAATCAGATCTCCTATCTTCTATATCAGGAGAATTAGTTATTACATCATCTCGAAGAGCAGCGAAGCCAACTGGAGCTTCTATGTAAGTATCATTTGAATCTTTAAGATCTGTGAATAATATTACATAGGAGGTATTATGATCTAATGCTTTGATAGTTCTTAGATGAATTATTGATGGTTCATTTTCATCAGATCTGATATCTATTTCGGTCCAATGTGGGATTAATTCTCCTGTATCTTGGTTGATTATCATCGAAGGATGTCCATTTTCAAGACTTTTTTCGATATTATATTGTCCAGCCATCTTAGAAACATCGGGGTCTGTATCAAAAGCTGTCATTATCTGAGTATTTGGACTAGCACCATCTATTTGATTAATAATGGGGAGATTTATTTGTGAAACTGTCCCAGAACTTGGTATTGTATTAGACGAATATGAAATTCTTTTACCGGTATTGGTAGAATCATCATCAACTAAAAAGGCATCAGATGGGAATGGTAACATACAATGTATTGGATTGGTATTATCACACCCATCTCTGTGAGGTATTGAAAGTAAATCATCGGCGGGATCGTCAGGGAATTCACAACTATCATCTGAAATTGTAGCATTTTCATTATAATTAATCGCGGTAATGTCCATACAACCTGTCAATGGAAGAATAGGTTGAATATCTTCAGCTTCTTTTTCATCATCATTATTCCCTAAACATCCAGCCGATATTAACATCATGGCAATTATTAAAACAGTTAAAATTTGATTTTTTATTGGTAACATTACTTTTGACCTCATTATGTGTTGAAACAACACTATCTCTTTGCACTAATCAATAGGTTAAGAAAGTCTTCATTAAAATATAATAAGAATAGGCTTTATACTAATGTCAATTGAATTTGGATATATCAAAATCATCTTCTTTGACTAAATTTTTTGTTACTTCTGGTAAGGGATACTTCAATCCCGTTGCAGTGTTAAATAATATTACTTTATCAGTTTTATCAATTAATCCTTTTTCAAGAGATATTTCATATGCTGCAAATGTTGCAGCTCCTTCTGGAGAAAGTAAAAGTCCATCAGTTTGACCTACATGTTCGCATATCTTAGTGATATGTTCATCTGTAACTGAGATTGCAAATCCTCCAGATTCTTTTACAGCATCTAAGATAAGAAAATCCCCAATTGCAGAAGAAACACGTATCCCACTCGCTAAAGTTTCTGCATTATGCCAAAATTCTGCATGTCTATTACCTTCGTCCCATGCCTTAACTATAGGAGCACATCCTGTAGACTGAACTGCTATCATTCTCGGTAATTTACAATCTATCCATCCTAATTCAAGTAATTCATGGAAAGCTTTCCACATTCCAATAAGGCCTGTTCCTCCTCCTGTAGGATAAAATATAACGTCTGGTAAATTCCATCCTAATTGCTCTGCTAACTCAAGGCCCATTGTCTTTTTTCCTTCAATTCTATAGGGTTCTTTTAGAGTTGAAACTGCAAACCATCCAATTTGTTCTTTTCCTTCATTAATAATTGAGCCACAATCTCCTATCAATCCATTGACTAAAAATGTATCAGCACCTTGGGCTAAAGTCTCAGAAGTATTGATTACAGGAGTATTATCCGGACATAGGACGGTTGATTTCAAGCCGGCTCTTGCTGCATATGCTGCTAGTGCAGAGCCTGCATTCCCATTAGTTGGTATAGCTAGGTGTTGGAAGCCAAATTCTTTTGCCATTGACACAGCCATACCTAAACCCCTGGCTTTGAATGAGCCAGTAGGAAGACGTGATTCATCCTTGAAAATTACATTACCATGATTTACATGTAAGTGGTCTATACTACTTTTTAGTGTTATAAGAGGAGTAATGACTTCACCAAGTGACACCTTATTATCGGGATTAGAAACTGGCAGAAGTGGTAAATATCTCCAGAAACCTGGTTCAGTAGAGTTTTCTATATCTTCTCTAGTAATTTCTTTTTTCATTCTTTTTAAATCATACTTAACCAAAAGTGGTTTGCCAGCTGGTGATAGAGTATGAGGAATACCTTTCTCAACAATTTCTCCAGTAAAGGCACATTCCAGATGAGTGACATAGTTCATGAATTAGGTAGTGAGTACTGATTAATATCTTTTCTATGAACATATTTAATGGAGTAATAGTAGGGCGAGGAATATGGAAATAGTAAAATCGGTTATTGCTATTTTCTTAACTGCATCAATCTTATCTGGTTGTGCAGCACCTCCTGATAAAGTAGATCCAGCAGTTCTGGAAGCTTTAGAAACTGGTGATTTTAGGTATCTTGACTTGTCTGGATTAAACTTAGTTTATACAAATTTTGATAATACTAATTGGTCTAATGTTAATGCTTCAGGAGCTGAATTAACAGGATCTGATTTTGGCATAGTTGATTTTACCAATGCGGACCTATCTGAAGCAAATATGGATGAGGGTTTTTTCGTAGCAGCAAATTTCATGTATGCGGATTTATCTTATTCGAATATGAAATATGCTAATTTCTTTTATGCCTCTTTCCTTTCTACAGATTTGACAAATGTTGTTGCTATTGAATCTGATTTTGAAAATTCCAATATGGAAAATGCTGATATGAGAGAAGGTAATTTTGCTGATAGTAGTTTTAAGGGTAGTAATCTTCATCTCATAAAGGCATCAAATACTAATTTTCATGGAGTTGTATTTGATAATTCGAATATGACTTATGCAGATTTAAATTTCACAGATTTAAGTGGTGCTAGTCTGAAGGGAGTTGACTTACAATTTTCTGACTTAACTGGAGCAATTATTGATGGTGCTGACTTTAGTGGGGTAGAATGGTATTATACAGTATGTCCTGATGGAACTAATAGTGGAATTTCAAGAGATTGTTTGTAGAGAATATTCTCGTAATTTATCTAAAGAAATAATTTGTAAAGTTTCTTCATGAGTAGCGGTAAGAACTACAGGGCAAGCACATCCTACGTCATATGCATCTTGCCAAGTTTGTGCGCATACACACCATCTATCTCCATCCTTAAGTCCTGGGAAATTGAATTGTGGAGCTGGCGTGATTAAATTATTACCTTTTGACAATGCAAAATTTAGGAAATCATCCGTAACAACACAACAAACTGTATGTAATGACCTATCATTTCTATCAGTATTACAACATCCATCTCGGAACCAACCTGTTAAAGGATCTATTGAACACTCGATTAATTCTCCACCAAGAACATTGAATGAAGGAAGCATGTTTTGACGAAAAGGTCCATTGTTCTTTAATTATTGTCTTCAATCATTGGCCTACTTGAACCACAATCGGGACATAATTGAATTTTAGTATCAGAATATTTATGAAAACAAGCAGGACAAGAGGGGGAAAGAATCAATTTTTTACTTGTTTCTAAATTTATCTTTTCTTCTTCAACCCTTTCCAATTGAATTTTATCCTTTTCATTGATAGGAATTTCAAAACGACCTGGTCCTCCAATTTTTAATAAAACATCAGGAGGGAATGTTACCGTTCCAGTATCATCAATTATTAATTCTCTACTATTTGAAAGATCTGAGATATCTACTTCAGTTCCATGTTGTGCTACAAATCTACCCTCCCTTAATTCTAATGAACGATTGCAAAATGATGCAACTTCTCTATTATGCGTAACTAAGAGGAATGCTACTCCAAATTCTTTGTTAAGATCTGAAAATAATTTTAAAACTTCTCTGCTTGTTATTGGATCTAAAGCGCCAGTTGGTTCATCTGCTAGAATTAATTTGGGATCTGTAATTAATGCTCTAGCAATAGCTACTCTTTGCTGTTCACCTCCTGAAAGTTGTTCAGGTAAACCTTTAGAACGTTCGCCTACTCCTAATTTATTCAATAAATCTTGAGCTTTTTTTCTAGCTACTCTAGGTCTTATTCCTTGATGTCTTAGTGGTTGGGCAACATTATCCAAAGCATTCATATGAGGAAGTAGGTTAGAATCTTGAAAAATAAAAGAAATAGTTTTTTGCCGGAGTTCAACAAGTTCTTTTCCTGTGAGTCTTGTCATACGTTTACCTACTAATGATACATTTCCAGCAGTGGGCTTCATTAGACCTCCAAGACATTTCAATAAGGTAGATTTTCCAGAGCCTGAGGGGCCAACTACAGCAACTGCTTCACCTTCAATAATAGAGACATGAATTCCTCTAAGTGCAACCACGTTTCCATCTTCTGCTTTTGATTCATAGATATGAAATAGACCATTTGCATTTAGAATAACATTATCACCAAATTTCAGATTTATTCCCCCTTAAGTACTATTGCTAAATCTGATTTTAATGCTTTACGTGTTGTGTATAGTAATGCCAATATAACTGCAATCAATACCGAACTATTGACTAATACTAAATCAAACCAAGGCCATATCAATTCCCTGTCAATAGGAACCGATTCTCCTAAAAATATTTGAAATATAAATCCGAATATACCAAAGAAACCATTGAAAGATTCGGCTATTGCCAAACCTAGTATAACCCCTAATCCCATACTAACTAAAAGAATAGCCATAATTTCAAATAATACCAATCGGATTACCTGATTAGGGCTCGCACCTATGGCCTGAAGTATAGCGAGTTCACGTTTTCTCTGTGTTAATACAAGTGATAAGAAGACAAAAGCCGATGCTACTGAAGCAAGCGAAGCAACCACAAATTGTAGACTTAATAGACCCGGAGTTCCATATATTAGCCCTCCCTTACGCTCATTTTCTTCGTGAACAGTCGGCCAATCTGTAGAAGACGAAACTCCTACACTATTTGATATCTCATTATTTAATTGACGTAATGCATCTTCACAACTTCTATCTTTTTCATCACATAATTCAAAAAACCATTTATTTGAGGTGAATGAATCTGCAGCCTGGTTCCCTACCAATGATCTATATGCTGATTCACCTATTGTAATAACTTGTGAAGATTGTGTAGGTTCAAGACCTGGTATCCAACTATGGCGGCCCATGTACTGAATGTTGGTTTCCGTTACAGTCGAAGTTATTTCTAATCCTTCTGATCCAAATGAGAAATTATAATTAGTATATTCAATTGTGATAAAACTCTCAATGTCTGAGTCCGTAATATCAAGTTGGCTACGAGCATTCGAACCGGCGGTAAACCAATCATTAGTCCACAATGTAGAAGCATCAGCTATACTTGTCGGAATTGTTTGAGTGTCCCAAAGTAATGTATCTTCATGATTATCAAATAATATCCATGTTCTTAATCTTGAGTCGTCTCCTTTTACGTTGGTAAATATATCTCCAACTGAAGTCATTGAATCTATATCTTGAATATTAGAATTATCAACTGTTTGGATTGCGAGTTGTACTTGATCTCTTGCTTGCTTTTCAGTCATCGGAGCGCTAAATTGTACTTGGAGATCTGCTCCATTCTGAGCAGATGTTGTACGTTCGTCTACAACAGTACCGGTGTATCCTTGTACTGCAGCCAAAGTAACTATAGATAGAGTTAGTAACATTATTACTGCTAATCGGTTAACAGATTCACTAGATCCAGAGCCTTTGAGTCCTCTACGAATATCTGTCACCAATGGAGACCAGCCTAGAATAAAAGTGAAAATTCTTGGCCCTGAAGCACCTAAGCGACCAAGAACAAGTGCTCCGCCAATCCATAACAAAAAGGGCCCGAATAATAGTATTAAGGCGTTTACAATGAAATTTGATATTATCCCATTTGAGTCAAATGGACCCCATCCTCCATTACTTTCAATCCAACTTTCAAAGAAGGATAAAAGTCCTATCATAAAAATTGTAATATGTAAGAAAAATCTTGATTTCTTAAGAGTTGTTACTTTTCTGACACCTTCATCTATTTCAATACTTAAAAATTCTTTAACTCTACTTCTTCCGAAAAACCAAGTCAGACCCACAGTCAATAGAATAATTATAAAAGTTGTACCAAATGATAAAGAAGGATTGACGCTTATATCCGATGAACGGAATGACATGAATCCTACTGCATCCAATACTAATGGGACAGACAACAGTGCTAATATGTAACCAGTGAACCACCCTACAAATCCTAAGACAGTTAATTCTAATAAAATCATTCCAGTTAGATTTCTTTCAGTACCTCCAATTACCCGTTGAATTGATATTTCCCTTTTCCGTTGTTCTAAAGACAAAACAAGGCCATAAATGAGAACTGAAAAAGATAAAATTATAATTGGTATCATTAAAATATAATCAAATACTTGGATTATCCCCAAAAATATATTCAAAAATCCTATTGTACCAGATATTACATCATTATATCTTATTTTTATTGAAGAATCAGCATATTCTTTATTTTCTAAATTTTTCTCTAAATCATTAAGCCATGAAGTGGCTGCTGATGTTGTAGATGTTGGAAGAAGATTTCTATCAACAGAAACTCCCAAATAACCATGATCGTTATCCATGAGGATTAACTTTTGAGAATCATTCAGTACTGAATCTGAAACCATTAAAGGATTAAATAATAAAGTTGGATTACCAAAAGATGGTTCTTCATATATTGCTGATATTGTTAGGTTATATACTGTAAGATTTTCTCTGCAAAATTGAAATCCCGAATCGAAATTTATTTCAATTTCACCAGCACAATTTCCAGAAATATCTTCTAATTCCGAGCCGCCTGCAGCAGCACTGACATATGTAAAAGTCAATGATTCGATTGTATCATTTATTGAAACTCCAGCTCTACTAGCAATTTGCGATGGTAGAATTATACTTCTATTATTTTCTGCGTCGTTATGGTTAATAGGCCAAGTTCCATAAAGCGTATTTCTAGAATGTC
This sequence comes from Candidatus Thalassarchaeaceae archaeon, assembly GCA_943841885.1. Lineage (GTDB taxonomy): Archaea > Thermoplasmatota > Poseidoniia > Poseidoniales > Thalassarchaeaceae > MGIIb-O3. The sequence continues at coordinate 448,267 of CALSZZ010000001.1, forward strand.
GATCTCCTAGTTCTCCATCCCAAACACCATCTCCATAGAATCTAATTGGTCTGTTATCATTTATTGGAGGTCCCTGTTCTGATGCTTCTGGATACTCCCAACTTACATTTATCCAATCCCCGGTAATCGCTGTAACAGAATCTACTACTAATGGCTGAGCCTTGATATTATCATCATCAAAGAAACTATTGGCCCTTATTCCTTGTCTTCCATAAACAATTCCACAATCAGATATTCCTTCTGTGAGTAATATTTCATCACATGTTGACTCCCATAGCAAGGAATTATTCGTTCTGAAGTCTTTTCCCGGATCTTCATCAAAGGTTATTTGAGCATCGAAAACATCGTTCTCTAATGCACCTTGTAGAAATGCTGAAGAAAGACCTACTGAATATGCCAATACAGTGGTGATAACTAATGATGCAAGAAAAACACCAGCAAATGCGGCTAATACTCTTTCACGCCCTCTCCAAGAACTTTTAGCTGCCATGATAATATTATCGGGAAAAGAAATAATTCTGTTTGTAATTTTAGATGATTGTAAATAATCAATAAAACTAGTATTTTTTGAGTACATGTTTTTTAATGGGGCATCAAATTCTGAATCAGAAATATTTTCTCCTTCATCTCCTTCTTGCATAGCAATCTGATCAATTAAATTATCTCCATTTGAGGAATTCATTTTTCTTCAGCCCCCGCACTATCTCCCCAAGCTGAACGGATATCAGAAGCGGCTGTTTTACCCTCCTTAAGTAGTAACATTCTATCGGCTTTGGAAGCCAAAATAGGGTCATGAGTAACCATCAATATCGATACACCGTCCTTTGCTAATTCTTTGAATAAATCAATTATTTCTTCACCACTCTTAACATCTAAATTACCAGTTGGTTCATCAGCTAATAATAGAGGACGATTTCCGGCAATTGCTCTTGCAATAGCTACTCTCTGTTGCTGGCCGCCAGAGAGTTGATCAGGAATAAAATCCATACGATCTCCAAGACTTACTTTGTTCAAAGCATCTCTAGCTTTCAACATCGCTTCTGAAGAGGTGAAACCAGCTAACTCCAAAGCAAAAATAACGTTATCTAAAGCAGATAGTCTATCTATGAGGTGGAAGTCTTGAAATATCCATCCAACCCCATTTCTACGGATATTAATTACTTTATTCGGTGGCTTAGTCCCATATTCATATTCTTGTAAAGAAATTTTTCCTGAATCAGCATCTAATATTCCTCCAATGATATTTAGTAGTGTAGATTTACCACATCCAGAAGGCCCCATTAGAGCAACTAGTTCTCCTGAAGTAATTTCTAAGTCTATTCCCTTAAGCACTTCTAGCCTATTTCGACCGGAACCAAATCCTTTTTTTAGAGATTGAACTCTGAGCATAATGTGATTTTCGCAATCACTTTTAGTATTTATACAAGTAAGTCTTTATGTTAACAGCAATGGCTTAGAAAATTATTTTTCAAACTTTTCTATTGCTTCATCATATGCTTTAGATAGTTCTATTCCATGTCTCTTGGGACTTAATAATTTATTTACATGCTCAATCAATTTATCATTAGGTATTCTATCTGATTTACCAGACTTAAGCCATCCATTATGAATTTTTATAATACTAGATACCCAAATATCTATATTCACTGGATCGATCAAACAATGTTGAGGTATTACTTCATTATGTGCAGGTAAATTTGCAGCTATTATTGGACAACCTGCTGCCATTGCCTCTGCAGGAGGATATCCAAAACCTTCCGATATACTCGGAAATAATAATACTTCAGCATGTTGGAAGAATGAAATAAGTTGTTTTTCTGAGACTTTAATGTCACTACCTATGTTTACTAAATTGATATCCTCCCGGATTTCTTTTGGAAGATATGAAAATACATCTTTGATGAAATCGAGTCTTTTTCGAGGTGCGTTGGTTCCCACGGTGATAACTAAACATTTTGATTCATCATCAAAATCAGAGATAATATCTCTTGAAATAGGATTTTTGTAAGGATTCCAATAATCTACATCTACATCATTTCTAACTAAGAAAGTATTTTTAGAAGGAAATAGTTTTTCAGCCTCTAATTTAGTTTCCTCAGATATGCATATTAGAATATCCGCCCTCAGTAATCCCAATTTTAATTTTTTCAAATCTCTTTTACGAATATAATTTGGTTTATTATTTCCTACTGATACATATACGTCGCCAGCTTCTATAGTCCTTGGTCTAATATGGAAAAAATCATGAATAGTAACTGCAACTGGAATATTCGATTTATATGGTACTAAATGCGCTTGTTCTTGATCTGTAATGTGTAATAAATCAATTCCTTCTTTAGATGCTTCTAAAGTAACCTTTTTTGGATGTTTGATCCATCTATTTAGAAGTCTGATGAATATATTAGAAGTATTTTGATGTTCAACTACAGAGGACTTAGTCCAGTTTGGGACAAGAGCATGATTAAGAATAGATTCGATAGAGTGATGGGCCCTTCCAAGACCATTATTTGTTGGTAAAGATGCTCCACGAGCTAGGAGAACACGCCTTACCATGGTCTCGCCAAACATGTTGTGCTTAAATGAGAACGGGTTATGTGGCACATGATGAGCAGATATTCGGGGTCGGAAAAAAAAGTTCGACCAAGTTTGATAGTTGCCAAGGGTAGTTTTGCTCCCATGGGTGGAGCCGAAAGAGATTTATTACGAATAATTCCATCATTAACAAAACTATTTTCTGTAAAAATAGCTACTTTACATAGTGTTCCAGAACTAGAAAATTTATGTAAAGATTTGGAGATTGAATTATTTGCACCGAAAATAAATTGGGTTTTATCTAAAGATGTTTTATCTACAATATTGGATACTGGTATTGAATCTGCCGCAAAGGCTTGGTTGACATGTGATGGATTGATAAAAACAATAAAAAAAATTGATTGTATACACATTGTAAGTGGTGACGGTAGTTTCGGTCTTTTCAGACACATTCCAGAGCATGTTTCATGCCATTTACATCTTCTTGAACCACATAGGGGTTTGCATGAAGATGTTTTGCATAGAAATATCGATGGAAAACCCAAGAGGAGTCTGTGGTTAACAAAATTATTGCTTTCTAGGGCTAGAAAAAGGGATTTAGAGATTATAAAGAAATTTAATCTAAGGGAAAAATCACTAATAAGTAGTAATTCTAATTATTCATCAAGTATGGCAAAGGAAGTCTATGGAATAAATACAGATGTGTTATGGCCCTGTGTTGATTCATCAGAATTTCCTAGAGAAAGTAATAATGATATCGAAAATCCATATCCTAGTAATAATGAATATATTGTGAATATAGGAAAGGTTAGCTGGGTAAAAGGTACATGGGAAACTATCTCAATGGCTGCTGAGACAAATATAGAAGTAGCTCATGTTGGCGGAGGAGATGAAAAAGATATAGAAAAACTAAGAAAATATGCAAAAGATTTAGATGTTAATCTTTGGATAGCACCAAGATTATCCTCTCCAGAATTAGTTAGTCTGATGCGTAATTCTAGAGCAATAGTAAGTATGGCATATGGAGAAGCATTTGGATTAACTCCTATAGAAGCATTTTCAATAGGAGTACCAGCAATTTTTGTAAATGAAGGAGGTTTTAGAGATACAATAATTGATCGGATAAGTGGGAGATTATTAAAAAGAAATGATTTTTCTGCTTGGCGTATTGCTTTGAAAGAAGCTGGCCTAGAAAAAAATAGAAAAGAATGGACAGAGGCAGGAAGAAGAAAGATTTCAGAACTCGATTTGACTCCTGACAATCACGCTAAAAAAATTAGAGAGATTTTAAATTAATTTTTTTGTTCTACAATATCTTTCATTTTATACATTATAAATATAGAGGAAATACCAATTATAATCAATAAACTGGAAATTATTGGATTGATAATTATAGTTTTTTCAATTGGGAGCCAAAATGGTAACAAATCCATAATGGATTCATTTCTAACAATTTTTCCACCAATCGAAGCGACAGTTATTGTCATAGTAAAAGCAAAAATTGATGTAATTACTTGTAATAAGTTATATCTCTTATTTTTCCATAATTCTGAACCCATCCTTATGCGTCCAATTAAATATGAACCCCAGAATCCAAATGCTAAACCACTGTATAGAAATTTATTATACAGTAATTCTGAACCCGCCGGATTACCAGAAACTGAAAGTGTTCCAGTAAAAATTGCAAATGGCATCATTACTGAACCTAATAATGCACCCATAAGAGCTGCGCGATCCATTGTTATCAATATATTTTCAGATAATTTCAGTTTATCGAAAGGCATTGGAAAGGCGAATTGGAGACATAATAAATTACAGATAACAGCCAAGGTTAAGCTTCCTATTGTTATTTCGACAATTGCGGCATGAAATGTTGCAGCACTAACCATCAAAAATCATCTCCTACAGGTATTTTATTATCTTGTTCTGCAATCCATTTATTTTCAAAATTATCCCACAACCATCCAGGATGTTCAGAATGTTTAGTATACCTTTTCCTATCTTTACTAATTTCTGAAAATCCCGATAGATTTTCAATTGTTAAATTATTAGGTTTTGAAATAACTACTTGTAATGTTGAAATAAATCCAATTATTATTGATGCAAAAGCAAATGATTGGAGTCTAGCACTTAATAATGTTCCTTCAAAATCAATTGTAGATGTCCCAATAGTAAGTAATGGTTGTTTTATTGAAAAATTTCCATTAGATGTTGTTACAGTGTACTGAATTATAGTACTACCAAGTGTAGGAGGTAAGTTAACTGACCATGTATCTTTTTCGATTAGAGTTACATTCGCATCATGCTCTGCCCACTCTCCTTCTAATTTCCATTTAACTTGGATTGAATCAGAATTTTTTGTCATTATAATTACATTTGTTGAATCACCAGGTGGCCTATATTCTGGTGCAATCCAAAATTCAGAAAAACCAGGAAGATTTGCAGGAGGGTTCTGGACATCGATCAGAAGAGGTTCGGATACTCCAGTATATGCTATATCATTAGATTCTTGAGATCGACCATGATTAATTTGGGCAAAGAGATTGTATTTTCCTCCATCTTCAGGAGCAAGTAATATCCATGTAAGAGTCAAAGAATTACTAGAAGAGACTGTGGATTCGACATAATTATTTATTCCTCCATTTGGATCCTGAATAATTTGCCAACCATAATCTGAGGGTTGATCTAGATTACCGTTTAATGAGCCTAAAAGAAAAATACCGACAATCCTATTATTTGACAAACTCATGTTACTGGCAGTTACATGAACTGCTACGGCATTACTTGCATATACATTATTTTGAACCTCTAAAGATAATGTACCATCAGATTCTTGAGAAAGTGATGGGTCTCCATGACAAGAACCACCACAAGTAAAATCTCTATTATTATCTCCATTCCCTCCAGGATTTGCAACAGAGAAACTGGTAGATGATAATAGAATAAATATAATTACTAAAATTACTAATTTGTTTCTCATTTTCTTTTCCTCCTAATAGATAAATTAAGGCCTATACTGGATATTCCTATCAACATTAGAAGTACTGAAGAGATTATCGATATAAAGGAATTATCTGATTTATTTTGATTTATTGAATTGGCTGCTGAAGAAGCATCAATACTAATCATGTTATTATCGGGCGATATCCATACTACTTCTTTACCATCTGAAAAAGTAGTAACTGCGTAATAAACTTCAGTTGCTACTGGTGCTTCTTCACTCCATGATTTATCACTAGTAAATGCAATTGGAGTCAATGGAGTCGGAATTGAATCTCCCCATTCTGGATATTCATCTAGGGGTGTGAGGCCAATTATAGAATCAATAGGACTTGTGGATCTATAAATGTTAAAATCTGTAGAAGGGCCATTCCATGACCATTCAAGATTAATATTTACTCCATCTAGATTAATTATTAAATTATCCACTGTATATATTGTATCTACGTTTATGATTGATTGAGTTGTATGAGATGATCCTAAATCATCAATAACAGTCAATTTTATATCATGCTGACCAGAATCCAAAAATATTTCAAAAACCTGTCCATATATTTCTTTATTATTGATTGTCCATATCCAAGAGTTGATCATACCATCCATATCTACAGAAGATGACGCGTTGAAAAGAGTCATTGAGCCAGGAATAAGAGATTTTGAAATATCATTCATTATCGCTTCAGGAGGCATATTTGAAATTACTACAGATTTAGATACTAAACTTGATAAACCAAATTGATCAGATGCTAGTACTGAAACAGACCAAAATTGCCCCGGACTCAAGAGATTTTTAGGTACATGGCTTTGATTGTCTAATTCTGGAACATGGAATCCATTTCTTGACCAGGATATCGTAAAACTAATTTGATCATTATCAACATCTTTATATCCAATGATTAGTGTTAAATTATCAATAGAAAATATTTCATTAGTATCTTCAAAGGTGATTTCGTCCATAGGACTAATCAATCCTAAATATCCAGATTTTAAGAAAATTATTGATTCTATTGGTGCAGCATTGTCTATCAAAATTGGAGTACTGATGAAAATTTCTCCAAAATCTTCTCCATCATTTGGCGTTATTTGAAAATTCCAAATCTGATTACGGCTAGTTAAGGATGATGGGATAGTAACCAAATTATCATAATCAGGTATCCAAATTCCATCTTTAAACCATTTTATTTGACTATTTGCCTCAGAGTCTCCATCTTCATCATATTGCTGCCAAGATATAGATATATTATCGGTAGTGGTTATATATTCGGAAGAAATTATCGATGAAATCACAACAGGAGGAGTATTATTAATAATAATATTAGCTGAATGGAACCAATCAGACCATGCCAACCCATCACTAACTCTAATAGAAAAATTCCATACTTCATTCTTCTCTGTTGAAGAGTTAGAAATTATATGTAGATTATCTAAATCTGGCATGTATACTGTATTTTTATACCAAATTATTTCAGTATTTTGTATTTGATCGCCATCATCATCTAAATAATCAAATGATAAAAAAATATTATCATTAGTTCTAATACTAGAATCAGAAAACTCTACGTTGATTGTTGGTGGTGTATTTGAGCTACCAATAATAATCAAATTACTCCATACCGTTTCTCCAAAATCAATACCATCATATGGAGTGATTGAAACTTGCCAAGTATCTCCATATCTAATCATTAAACTAGAAATATTGACTATATTATCGATTTCATTTTGTCTCACTCCATCAAGATACCAATGAATTTCATGCTCCTGGCCTAAGTCATTATCCAAATCAAAATATTCATAATTCAATATTAAATTATCATCATCATTTGGATTTTCAGGATTTATATTAATTTCCGATATAGATGGAGGAGAATTATTTATTTCTACAGGTCCTTCTGAAATAATTTCTCCAAAATCAATACCATCACTAGGGGTTATTGCAACCTCCCATAAATCTCCTTTTACAATGAGGTTATTAGGTATTGAAGTCATATTATCTACATCAGGATGGCTGAGATTATTTATTTTCCAATTAATTTCAGTGCCTTGTTCTAAATCTCCATCGGCATCGAAAAATGTGTAATTTATTGAAAGACCAGATGATTTTGTAGGATTTTGTGTGTTAAATGAAAGTGAAGATGCTTCCGGGGGAGTATTTTGACTACTAGTTTCTAAAGATGTGAAGGGCGATATTGTACCCCAGGAATCGCCAGATGTTCCTCCGTTACCATTTGCAGATAATACAGCTAGTTCAAAGATAACATTTCCTGAACCCGAAGATGGAGATTCCCAGTATAATCCCCATGACCTATAGTTGGATGTTGTATGAGTTGCTTGGTTAGCGGCAGAATTTATCTGAACACTGCCTATACTTATCCCAGTAGAAAGAGTTCCTTGGCTAACTTCCAAGGAGAACCCTCCTTTGGACCCTGAAACTCCACCAGTAAGTCCTATCTGTATAGAATAAGAAGTAGAGGGAGTATATGAGGAAGGAAAATTATGTGTTGGTGTCGTGGTTGTTGAAGATGAAGAGTGACAGCTGCATCCATTAGATGAATTAAATTTACCATCTTCTTTTGCAATAACTGGACTGGAGAATGATAGTACCAAGATTAATAATATCATGATAGCCATGTTATTACGATGAATCATAATTAAGGCCGGAGGTGAAGTGACAAATAATATATTGTAATTTTTGATTGTTTATCCGTTGAATATATGGGCATGATTGTCTTGGGTATAACATGCCTGCAATAGAAACAGTCGCGATAATTGGATCAGGAAACATGGGCTCAGGAATAGCACAAAAATCTGCACAAGAAGATTTTGACGTTCAAATGGTAGATAAGGAAGAAAAGTGGGTCAAAAGAGGTCAGGAAATTATCTCAAATTTATTAGATCAGGCATTGGAAAGGAGAATATTTAATAATCAACAAATTGACAAAATTAAATCTAGAATTAAAGGTGTTGTTGGAACAGAAAATATTAGTCCCAAAACAGACTTGGTTATCGAGGCTGTTTTTGAAGATTTTAATATTAAAAAAGAAGTTTTTTCAATATTGGACAGTGTATGTAATGAAAATACTATTCTTGCAAGTAATACTTCTTCACTTTCAGTTAATGATTTGGCAAAGGCTACAAATAGGCCAGATCGTTTTGTTGGATTGCATTTTTTTTACCATCCAGCAAAAAATAGATTAATAGAAATAATTCCTGCAGAAACAACTTCTGAACAAACTTTACAGGTAGTAGAAAATTATTGTAAAGCTATGGGTAAGGTCGTAATTGTATGTAAAGATAGACCTGGATTTGTAGTGAATAGATTTTTTGTCCCTTGGTTGAATGAGGCTTGTTTGTTATTAGAAGAAGGGATTGCATCAACATCACAAATAGATTCAATCGCATGCAATGCATTTGACATAGGAATTGGACCATTTGCATTAATGAATCTAACAGGGCCATCAATAGCACTTCATGCTACAGACTATCTAGCTGAGCAATTACATACCCCCAGATATAGAGGGGCATCTAATCTTAGAGAAATGGTTTCTAATAATGAGTTATGGGAAATTGATGATAATACAGAATATGAAAAATCTATTGAAGAAATAGTAAAAAAAAGATTGTTTGGGCAGGTTTTTACAGTTGCTGCTCAGATTGTAGATGAAGAAATATGCTCAAAAGAAGATGTCGATAGAGGCGCTAAGGTAGGACTTAGATGGAGTAAAGGGCCATTTGAGATGGTCAATGAAATGGGAATATATAAAGTTTTCAATATATCAGAAGAATATTGTAAACTAGCCAATATGGATATTCCCGTTGTACTACAAAAACAAAAAGAAATAGATATGGCATTTGATTTCTCTTATGTGGACATCAAAATTGAAAATGAAATTGCCACTGTTGTACTTAATCGTCCTGAAGCAATGAATGCACTAAATGTGGATTTAGTTAATGAATTAGGATTAAAAATAGATCAATTGAATAACAGAGATGATATTAGTACTATTGTCATAGAAGGCTCAGGAAAAGCATTTGTTGCAGGAGCAGATGTTAAATTTTTTGTGGATAAAATTAGAGATAATTCATTCAAAGAAATCTATGATTTTACTGCACATGGGCATAATGTGTTGGCTAAGATAGAAAATAGTCCAAAAATAACCATTGCACTGACAACTGGATTATCACTAGGAGGAGGATTGGAACTTGCTCTTTCTTGTGATTACAGAATTGGTACAAATAAAACTCAAATGCGTTTTCCAGAAACTAACATAGGAATTTACCCTGGACTTGGAGGGACGCAAAGAACTGTTGGAATATGTGGTATAGAGGTTGCCAGATATGCTGTTTTGGCAGGAAATTTTCTAAATGCAGAAACTGCAAAGGCATTTGGGATGATTACAGACCTTGTAGATCAGAATGATGTTTTGAATACAATAAACAAAATAGTATTGAAAGGAAAACCCAATAACAAATATGGTAGTCAACAGATAGATAACGATAATAGTATTGTTACTTTTGCTAAGGGATTTTATTCAGATATTAACATTAAGGAGATTCTAGAAGGGGGTAAACCAAAAAATATTATGCAACTAGATGAAAAAATGGTTTTAAGGCAAATGAAGTTATTATCTTATACTGCTCCAATAGCCCTTAGAACCGCTGCAGAATTATTAGAGATTGCTAATACTGATAACATTTCATTAACAGAAGGATTATTGCAAGAACTAAATTATCTAGAAGAGATATTCTCTACAAAAGATGCACTTGAAGGTCTTTCGTCTTTGATTGAGGGAAGAAGACCTAATTATACCGATTGTTGATTATTTTCTACTATATTGTCTTGGCCACACAGGTGCTCTATATTCAGCTATGGCGGCAATAGTTAATTCTTTTAATCTACTTAAATTCAATTTTAATCCTCCTTAAATTCACTTTCTTCAAATACTTCTGCCATCCATTTTTCCAATAATTTGTCCACTATTTTCAACTCCTTATTCAGTGTTATTTATACATTAAACCACTGAGATTATGTATATTAATTCAGTAGTATTCAGGTACACAGCGAGGTGTAATTTATACACTAGATGGTTCTGGAGTAACTAGATAATATGTTAAAAGAACCAATGAAAATTACAAATTCAGATTATGAAATAATCGATGAGGCGATAAAAGATGTTAAGAATAGTGGTACTACGATAAGAAAAACCTTTGCACCATATAATGAAAATGGAGAATATGATATTGAGTGGGAAGTTGGTGCAGCAGTTGAGGCTTTTTCTAGTTTCAGTTCACGTTGGAGTATTGAAATTCTAGCAGCACTATATATTGCTGGTGATCGTAGATTTAATGAAATGCGTAATTTATTAAAAGGGATAAGTAGCAGAACGTTATCTGATAAATTGACTAATTGTACCGAAATGGGATTGGTAAATAGGATTGTTGACGAAGGACCGCCAATTAGAGTTAGATACCAACTAACTGAACATGGAAGAAATGCTGGAAGATTATTGAGTCCACTTGTAGCTTATATGAAAATTCAACAAGGAAGAGTAATAATAGATAAGTAAGAGAATTGAGCATAAATGACTCAAGAGACCATGTACACTTAAAGGTCATAATGTAGGGATTTCGACGTGGCTTTGCTAGAGCAGTGGCGTAGAACCTATCCCGTTACTACAGATATTTTTACTGCAATACTAGGTGGAACATTGGGAATTGGGTCTATATTACCATTTCTTGCACCTCCCGTGATGCAAGGAACAATAATAGCACCTAGGGAGTCTTATGAACATCCATTAAGAAGTAGAATTATTTCTACACTTGTAAAATCTCCTGGGATACATTTTAGAGAATTACAAAGACAATTAGATGCAGCAAATGGTACACTTAGGCACCATTTAAGAGTTTTAACGAATGAAAAGTCGGTTACTATAGTATCTGTGAATGGTAGGACTTGTTACTATGCTGGAGCACCTGCACAAGTCGAAATATTAGAAGGAACAGGAGTTACCGATGAATATAAGGCGGCTTCGATGTTACCAGTGGGCTTATCTGGAGTTCAGAAAAGTATAGTAAAACAATTATCAAATTCGCCTGAACCAGTATCCCAAGCTCAACTTGCTAGAGATTTGGGCCGATCACGCGCTTCAGTACACTCAGCCATTACTGTACTTAGAAATAGAGGTATATTGACTGAAGCAGGTATCTCTCTTGCACCTCACATTAATGCGTTACATAAATCTAAAGTTGATTATCCGTGGCTAGGGATTCGTCAAGAATTAGCATAAATATACTTCAAAACAAAGCCAATGCTCTTGAGCCGTGCAATATTCGAGTGCTTTGTGATTAGACTAAACATTATTGAGAAGTCTATGCCAACCGGCAGTAAAGATCCCGATATTCTTCTCAGTTGGATTTTAGATTCATTAGGATTGGTAAAGCGAAAGATAGAATCCTGGGGCGATGAAAAGGAATTTGGAGCTTTACATAGAATAATGTCAGATGCATTATTACTAGAACCATTGAAAGGATGGGATATTAAAACGCTCGGAGACGTGTGTGGACTTTCTCAAACAGGAATGCATCATCAAATGTTAAAGTTAAAGGAATCTGGATTGGTATCCTCAGAAAATAATGGAAGATGGCACATCTATGTTTTAAGAGGAGGTTCAATAACTGCCGCTATAAATTTATTAGCCGCTCAGTCTAAGGGAATAATTGAATTAAGACTAAAAGAATTAGGCCATCACATAAAAGACTCTGACAGAAGAATGAAAATTCCCAGTGAATTAATGGATACTAATTTTAAAATTAAGATATCTGAACCCTCTGCAACAAAAAATAATGAAGATAGATTTGATGCTTTAATAGATGATTTAGGATTAAATGGTGATAGGGCTAAAGATAATGATGATTTAGCAAAGAGGATTTTTATTGAATTGTCAAAAAGTAGTGATCCGATAACAATTCTTTCTCTGTCAGATAAATTATCAGAATCGAGGTCGAGAATTAAAAGAACAATAGATAGATTTCGAAATTCGAATATCGCCGAGAGAGTACCAATGTTAGATCGTATAGCTCAAGATATTTACATTGGAATAATGAGACAATATAATGCGAGAGGGAAAGAATGGTTGTTTAATAGAGGTGGTTTTGGAAGGATTGATGATAAAATTGCATTAGAATTGATCGATGGTATAGAAGAAAAGAGTTTGGATAGTACTAAAGTTAAACAAATATTAAATCCCTTATCAATAGAAAAACAAAAAATATTACTTAATACTTTAGGAGGTAGAATGCCCTATGGCTATAGAATAAAAGGTTCTAGCGGAGATGATGTAAAAGAGAATGTAATGAGAAGCGTAGATAGATCTTTACTCAGGATAAAAACCGTTGCAGAGAGACTTGATAAGGTAATACCCAAAGATGTTTAAATTTTTAATTCTTGAGGATTTAAATTCTCAAGGTATTGGCTGACTCTTTTTCCTAATTCTTCTTGGGTAGTTACTGAATGAAGTTGTACTCGCATAGCTGAAGCTCCAGGTAATCCTTTAGTGAATGAAATGGCATGTCTTTTGATATTTTTATTCATTTTTTCACCATAAACTTGTTTACTAATATCTAAGTATCTTTTCCAACACCATAGTCTTGCAACTGCAGGGTTGTCTTCTTTCCAAGGAGGAGGAGATATATTCCATCCTAAATCTCTTTTAATGTCATAAAATATATTTGGCATACCTATGGCACCTCTACCAATCATCAATCCAGCTGATTTGGTAATATCCATACATAATTTTGTAGAAGCTGAATCTACTACATCACCATTAGCAATCACAGGAATTTCAACTCCATCGACGATATCTCTTATTTGCTCCCAATCTGCTAAACCCGAATATCTTTGTTTTAGAGTTCTTCCATGGACACAAATACGATATATTCCTTCTTTCTCAAGTCTTTGAGCAACCTCAAGAGCCGTATTTGGGCCAGTTCCAGTACCTAGTCTTACTTTGACAGAAATAGGTACTTCGGCAACATCTAAGCATGCTCTAACCATTTTAACAATCTTATCCGGGTTGCGCAGTAATGCTGCTCCAGCATCATTACGGCAAACTTTAGGTGCTGGACAACCAAAATTTATATCGATTATATTAGCTTTTTTTTTGCAATAGTTTGACTGTTTTTACCATTTCTTCGGTTACTCCTCCAAAAATCTGAGGTATGAAAGGATTTTCGAGTGGATGACTCTCTACTTTTAGCCAAGAATGTGAAGCGTGTCTTGATAATCCAGCGGCAGCAGTAAATTCTGTTACTGTAAAATCAGCACCACACTCACGAGCAAGGATTCTATATGCTAAATCTGAAACTCCAGCCATTGGTGCGAGAAAAAGTGGTACTGGGTCACTCTTCATCGGTTACCCGATTAACAACACCTCTATGAGTGCGTCGGGGCATTAGAAGGTTGATTCCCAATCTTCTACATCTTGAGAACGTTCCCAATCAGCATCAGTAATAGTACCCCTTATTTTCAAAACTTCACGAGATAATAACCAAAATATCAGAGCTAATGATCTTCTTCCTTTGTTATTGGCGGGAAGCGCGATATCCACATTTCTTAATTTATTGTTAGCATCACAAATTGCTACAACAGGAAGACCTGAATTTACTGCCTCATTTAGGGCTTGAGAATCTGCTGCTGGGTCAGTGACTATAATTAACTCGGGTTCCAAATATGTACGTAATCGTGAATTAGTTAGTGTTCCTGGTATGAAACGTCCAACTATATGTTTAGAACCAATAGATTGGGCAAACATTCGAGCAGGACGTTGTCCATATTGACGTGCACTGACTACGAGAATTCTATCTGCATCATAATTTGAAATAAATTTTGCAACGGTTCTAATTCTAGCATCTGTTTGATTTAAATCTATTAAATGTAAACCTGCTGCATCTTGTCGATCTGTGTCAAGGAATCTTTTCATATCTGCTGATTTTTGATTCGTTCCTATATGAACAGCGTGTTGTTCATATGTTTCAAATGGTACTAGTGGGGCCATACTTTCATCCATAATCATACCTCAGTAAGGCGGCCACCTGCCTTCTATTCATAAGCGCTACGCATGATAGAAAATATTCTAACTCTTTAAATCTGAGAGAAAAGTACATTCTCCAACATCGTCTATTTCAGGAAATCGGACACAAGGTTTTGTTATAGTAGCCCAGACTTCAAAATGATCATGAAAGGAAAGTTGATCTATTGGGGCAGTAATTCCATATCCTCTAGCCTCAACAACTAATTCCCATTCTCCCATAATAAAATCACTTTTTCCAAATGTAAATCTCTCTAATGGGTAATCCTGTGTAGCTTTCACTTCCCAAAAAGGAGAAGATATCCCTTTTGTCCCTGGCTGCCACAATTTAACATCAACATAACGAACCTCATTTGTCTCATTTCCAACTAAATCTTCGATGTATGTTGAATATGGAAATTGTGCACGAAATTCTATAACAAGTTTAGAAACAGTATCATCAAAAGAAATTGTTGTTTCATTAGAGTATAGGATCGTATTAACGGCGGTTGAAGAATCAAAAGTATAGTCCCAACCAAATCTATCTTCCTTTTCTATCAATACAGGTTCTTCCCGCATATCTTCAATCATTTCACGTTGCATTGCTAGACTGAGACAACCGCTAGTTACAATACAAACAAGCATAATTGCGACCAGCATATTAACTGAACTAGCATTCCTCATTATTTACCCGATACTGTAGTGTAATTTCAAACCACGCATCAATAGTGCCTCTCGGTACTCATAGGGAACGTCAATACCATTTGGCTCAGTAAACCCTTTTGTCGTCATTGAGGCGTATCATGCTAAAAAGACATTAGAAATAAACCTACTAACAAACTTAGTTGATAAAACTAACTTTTTAAGATATATTTGAAGTAAATTACTCTTCTTCAACAGAGCGTGGTTTGTGAACTTCTCTGAATATTACAATTCCTACGCCTAGACTTTCTCGAATTGTTTGTACTAAAGAAAATTTAGCATATGGCCAATTTTGATCATAAGAAATTTCTTCTGGTAAAGTTACAGTGAGATTATCTCCTTCGAATTCTACTTCAAAGTCTTCTCGGCCAGTATTCATTTTTAACAAAGTTTCAACTTGTTCATTACGATCTTCTACTAATTTTGTTATTTTATAGTTATATCGAAGTGTGACTCCAGCTAATGGATGGTTGTAATCAATTCTTGCCCTTCCTGCACTGAGGAATTGAAGAGTACCAGTTCTTCCTCCGATTTCAACAGGGCCTCCGATATGCAAAGTATTTGGATCACGTACACTTTTTAGTAATACATTTTGTGAAATAGTTTCAATCAAGCTTTGGTCTCGTTCTCCATAAGCCTCTATTGCCTCAATATCAAATTTATAATCAGTATTTACTTCAGCACCTTCTAAATGAGATTCAAATCCTTTGATTAGTCGACCTGATCCCATTATGGTAATCATTGGCATGTATGTACGATTCTCATCGAACACATCATGTTCTTTCGCCACTTCTTCTCTGGTAGTCTCGATTAGTTTCTCTGTATTTGCATTAAATAAGTCATAATCAATATGAATAATTGAACCTTGTTCCATTCTATAGCCTCCACGGATGACTCGGCGACTTGCTTACCCTTTTTCATTCAAACGGTTTAGAGAGTGTAGAAAATTTAGGCTATTTAATAGACTTTTTTCTAGAAAAACTATCTGAAGATATCGAAAGAATGCTCCCAAGCATGATTATTGACCATCCTAACCAAACTAGATGGCTTCCCGGGAGAGAATGGACTGTGACTCTAACTCTATCTACATCATCTGATTGTCCAAATGTCATCCATTCAAGAAGTTCTTGAGATTGATAAAAATCTAATATAACTATTGTATCTCCAAAAATTGTAGAGAATCTATCTACTTCGGACCTTGGAGAAACACTATTTCCAGTTGTAAATCTTAACATTCCAGGAGAAAGTTCTGCTATCTTTTCTCCATCTTCCATTACATCTATGATTACACCGATATAACCATCACCAATTGAAAATGGATATTCATCTTCATCAGCACTAAATTTTTCTACATCAATTAAGATAAATTCATATCCGTTATGTTCTATCGGCTGGTCCTTTACTAATGTCACTAAATGTGATGGATCTGTTCTATCGACCATTGTAGTTGTTAAAACATGACCGATGAGTAATAATAGTATACCAAAATGAGCCAAGTGAGAACCTAATAATCTTAATTTAGGTTTATTTAGATTGATATTTGACGAGAGACGGTAGGAAAATGTAGAATTTGCTGTTGAATATAGTTGTTTAATTGTAGGAGGAAGAGCAAATATTAACCATGTTAGAATAAATAATCCCAAGGATCCTCGAGAAATTCCCTGAGTTACACTTAATTCTGGATCTCCTGGTAAGTAAATTTGATCTGAAATATAAGCAAAGAATAAGGAAAGAAACAGAGTAATTGCAATTAGTATATTTCCATTTCGAGAATTAACAGAATTGCCCCATGCATAAAGGGTGAGTCCTATTGCGAGAAGAGCAATTAGTGGCGCTCCATAAAATTCATGAGCCAGGATGTTACTTCCTTCAATTTCTACAGTCAGAAGTATCCAGGTTAATAATAGAAAGGTTGCACCGCCATACCAGGGTATTTTGCGGGCCATTCTCGTTCTTTCTGAAGTTTTCTTGAATGGCTTTAACAAGATTGAAAAATCTTCTTCATCAGATAAGAACCAAGGTACGAGGAATGGAATCATACCAATAAATGCTTGAAATGTATTAGCAGACCAAGACCAATTTGAATAAAGCATGAGTATTATACCGGCAATGATATATTGGAAAGAAGGTTTTTTAGAAGAGGAATGCAGAGTTAAAAATAGTAAAGAAGTTCCTACAAACAAAACTGAACTAGCACCTATATTTATTGAAATTGATATGAAGGTAATTAATAAAGCCCAAGAAAGAATCTTATTCTCTTGAAAAAATGAATTATCGCCTTCTGATAATAAAATATTCATTTGTTCTCTAAAAAGATGGAAAATAATAAATATACCTAGAATTATCAAACCTATTAGGTAGGAAAGTATTTCTAAACCAATAGGGCTAAAATCTGAAATATTTATAATTCTAAGATAAGGATCTTGTGATAGTGTAGAAGCGTCATTACCCACAAATGCATGCACAGAGGACCACACGCCATTGGCACGGGTAACTAAAGTTGCATGAAGAGTTAGCATTCCTGTCATTAAAGCCAATGCAGGTAGAGATGATATGTTAGCCGAAGAATTACTTTTTGCCCTTGTATGAATTATTAATAAGAGTGTTAGCCAAGGCAATAAGGAACCAGTTTCTACAGGGTCCCATGCCCAATATCCTCCCCAATCTAGAACAGTGTAAGCCCATAGTCCACCTAAACCTATTCCCAATGTACCTACAAAAAAACCAGCACGTGCCCATGGTATCAAGTCAGAGTGAATTGTTTCATTGGGAAGTTTCTGGATAATTCCAGAAATTGCAATACTTGCAACTGCAATACATAGTGAATAGTATGCAAATACTATTGGCGGGTGGATAACCATAAGATTTGTTTGAAGCAAAGGATTTAGTTCACCATCTATTCCCTCATATGGAGAAAAAGGATCTAGTAACCAAGATATGAATAAGAGATATAAAATCCAAGAATGTAGAATACGTAATAGTAAGTTATCATGTTTGTGAAAAATCGATATTAGCCACGTAACTGTTGACATTAAAAATGCCCACAATAGTAATGGCCCTGCACGCCCACCCCAGACTGCTGATATACGATACAAAACAGGTAGATTGGACCCCCCGTATTCAGAGACAATACTCAAAGATTTAATATTAAATAAGAATGCATAAATAAGCAATAAAAATGGTAATGCTTGAAAGAAAAATGTTAAAATATTGGCTCTTGAAGAAAATATTTTATTATTTAAAATATGATAAACAGAAATTCCTGCTGCTAGAATTATTGAAAAATGGCCTAAAAAAGGAAGAATTGAATCACCAGCCATAATACTTAGCACGGGAATAACCAAATGACAGCATGGCCGGAATTATTCTTTTTACGTATAATCTAGGTCTACGTAAGAATATTTTTAAGCAAACTAATAATTTTCCATGGGCGCCCATGTTACTCATTTCGTCTGGGAAGCATTGAGCCATTAGTGACATATCATCATCCGACAAATTGAAAAGTGCAGACTTTCCACTCAAAATCTTGTTATATGGAGGAAATTCTTTTTTCCATAGTCGTGTATATTCTGCTAAATAACTGGCATCTAAATTTCCGGAGGAAATCGCTTTGAAAGCAGTTTGTGCTGCAAATACTGCTGATTTTAATGCTAGATGGGATCCCCCTTCAAATAGAGGTGATGTGAATCCTGCTGCATCTCCAATTAACATTAAGCCATCAGCATGAGTATTTTCATGCGGCCCAGATATTGGTATAGTTCCACCAAATGCAGGATTACCTTTAGTTTTCCACGAAGGCAATATTTGTTCTAAGTCTTTGAAGTGTGTATCTTCAATAAAGTCATCAAGTGACTTTTTTGTCTGAGATTTATTCTCAGTGACTAGTCCGACATTGGCCCTTCCATCACTTTTTGGAATCATCCATACATACCCTTTTTCTACATATTTTGGCCATATATAAAAGTCAAGATAGTCGTCTGTTGGAACTTCTAGCATCTCATATTGCATACCAGCAATAACATGCGGTCGGGGATTTAATTCTAATATTTTTGAACTAACTCCTGCAACTCCAGATGCATCTATTACTATCTTTGCTTCTATAGGGAATTTCTCACCTTTACCATCACACCTCCAACCAATAAATTTATCTCCATCATACATTTTTTCCATTGAATTAATTTTGTTTCCTAAGCATAATTCAGCCCCATTCGAAACGGCTTCATCACAAATCCAGCGTTCAAATAAATGCTTTTCCAGTACATATCCTTCTTCTGTTAATTTTTTCTCAGTACCATCTGGGAAAATTACACGAATTCCATGTACTCGTTTACTTATTACTTCAGGAGGTAGATCTAATTCCAAATTAGCACAGGCAACATCAGAAATACATTCTCCACAATGAACAGGAGTTCCTATTTCTTTGTGATCTTCAATAATAACTGTAGAAAGTCCTGCTCTAGCACTATGTAATGCTGCATTTCCACCACCTGGGCCCGCGCCTATTACTAAGACATCGTACATCATAGTGCCGCTCTTCATGGCCATGCGAGTAGGTTAGTATCAAAGAATCTCTCGGTCAAAAGTCTACGGTGAAAAGCGAACCTTCATCATTCTTAGAGATTTGCGAGGGTATATGACGTGGGGAAATCTGACTAGTTACGTCCGCGCATTGGAGGCGACAGGAGATTTACTCAGAATAAGTGAACCAATAGATGTTAAATTTGAAGCTGGATGTATAGCTGATTATTTAGTTAAAAAAGGAGGTCCTGCAGTAATTTTCGATCAGCCGAGACTTGCAGATGGAACTATCAGTAAATATCCCCTTGCAATGAACCTATATGGTACCAGAAAAAGGACAAATATGGCTTTAGGAGTCACAAAACCAAGAGAAATTGGAGATAGAATGGTAGCACTAATGAAACCTGATATTGGAGCAATTTTGAAATCTCCTTGGAAGGGAATAAGTTTAGCCTTAGAAGGAATGTCAATGGCTCCCAAGAAAATACGAAAGGCCGCTTGTCAACAAGTAGTTATTGACAATCCAGATATGAAAAAACTTCCAATACCCACTACTTGGCCATTAGATGGAGGTCCATTCATGACTTTGCCTTTGGTCGTCACTTGTGATCCTAATACAGGAGTACACAATATGGGGATGTACAGAAGTCAAGTTTTCGGAGGGAAAGAAGTTGGATTACATTGGCAAGCACATAAACATGGAGCAGATCACGCTAAAGAATTTGGAGATAGGATGCCCGTTGCAATATGCCTAGGAGGTCCCCCCGAAGTCATG
The DNA here is from genome assembly GCA_943841885.1 of Candidatus Thalassarchaeaceae archaeon. Taxonomy (GTDB): domain Archaea; phylum Thermoplasmatota; class Poseidoniia; order Poseidoniales; family Thalassarchaeaceae; genus MGIIb-O3. The sequence goes on from CALSZZ010000001.1 coordinate 468,856, forward strand.
TTCAGTGCCATTTCACCCCTTCCTGATAACTTATCAGAGTATGAATTCGCCGGACTATTGGGTAAAAAAAGATTGAAAATAGTAAAATGTAAAAGTAATGATTTATGGGTACCAGCTGAATGTGACTTTGTAATTGAAGGATATATGACTCCAGGCGAAAATAGACTAGAAGGTCCTTTTGGCGATCATTTTGGACATTATTCACTATCTGACCAATATCCAGTAATGCATGTTACAAAAATAACTCACCGTAAAGACCCTATTGTTTCAATGACTATTGTAGGAGTTCCTCCAATGGAAGACGGGTATTTAGGAGAAGCAATAGGAGATGCCTTTAGGCCAGTACTTCAGTTTCAACATAGAGATGTTATAGATTTATTTCTTCCCCTTGAAACTGGTTTTCACAATCTTGCAATAGTTTCCTCAAAGCAACGCTATCCTAGACAAGGAAGAAAAACGGCCCTTGGACTACTGGGTGCAGGGCAAATGATGTTCTTAAAAGTAATAATTTGTGTTGATCCGGAACATCCAGTTAAAGACCTTGATTGTTTATTGGATGTTTTAGAAAAAAATGTTAGTATACCGAATGATCTAGTATTTCTAGATGGAATGGTTGCTGATGCATTAGAACATGCCTCTCCTGAAGAAAATATACATACTAAATTGCTCATAGATGCTACGAGTAATGAGGATTTAATAAATGAAAATAATAACAAAGACATTTCTAAATCTATTGAGATTTCTGCATCGGCTGTCGAAGGTATTGTTGAATCTAGAATGTTGAAGGATAATATGATGGTTGTAACAACTGATATTGAAGGAGGCCCCAAGCCAGAAGAAAATATGGAAGAAGAGAATGAAGAATTGGCTTGGGAACAAAGAGAAAAAATTAAAAAAATATGTAAAGATATTTGGAATTTAGAAGGTGCAAATAATCTAAAATGGCTATTCATAACTGATAATGATGTTAATCTGAGAATTGATGGTTGGAAGAGAAAATTATTGTGGCAATTATTTTGTAGGTTTGATGTTTCTAGAGATATTCATTTTGATGATAACAAGAAGCGTTTGGCATGGGATGCCACTGCACCAATACCCTCACGAAAAGGAAGTATACCAGTTCGAAGGTGGCCTGCAGTAACACTTCATAACTCAGATACGATTGAAAGAACAGAAAATATCATGAAGGAAATGGGATATTAATGGGTTTTAGGGAAATACTCGATTTTGTAAAAATTGAACATACCTTATTTTCTCTACCTTTTGTGTTAATAGGATATATTCTTGCAAATAATCAATTTATGGATGATCTAGAATCAAATGGAATTTGGCTAAGAATAGACCTATTGTGGATAATTATTGCTGCGGTTGGTGCTCGTGGACTTGCAATGGCTCTGAATCGTATTATTGATCGTGATATTGATGCCAGTAATCCTCGTACTAAAAATCGTCATTTAGCATCTGGATCAATGTCAATGAATACTGCTTGGATATTATCGATAGTTTTTCTTGGAATGCTTTTATTGGGAGCCTGGCAACTTAACGAAGTAGCATTTATGATGTCATGGCTTCCTGTTGTGGTCTTTGTCATATATCCATATACTAAACGATATACTTGGCTTTGTCATTTATGGCTTGGGATATGCTTGTCTTTAGCACCAGCAGGGGCTTGGGTGGCAGTTGCTGCGGATGTGCATGGTTGGGGCGCAATTACCGGATTAAATAATGGGACTACGGAATTTCTTTGGTATCCAACAATTTTCTTTATTTCTTTAGGTGTTGCTATTTGGATTGCAACTTTTGATATTAATTATGCACTAATGGATTTAGAAAATGACATTATAAACGGAATTTATTCATTTCCTTCTAAATTCGGAGAAGTCGCTACAGCCAGAACTTCAATACAGCTTACATTACTCTGGTTTGCTTGTTTCGCTATTTCTAATCCTATGAGTGAAATTTGGTTTATTGCTTCAGCGGTTCTAATGGCTATTCTCAATATTGGAGTAATACTTTCTAGAAAGAAACTAGAAAATTTTCAAATTATCTTGTTTCGAGTATCAATGCTTACAGGTTGGTTACTTTTAGCAACCATTATAATGATTGAACCATCTAACAATAGATTTCTAAATTGAGGTTTTACAATGTTTTTTTTAAGATCTGACTATGAAACTGCAGGAGATCAACAGCAAGCCATTGATATGCTTGTTGAACAACTTGAAAGTGGAAAGGAACGTTGTATATTAGTTGGTGTTACCGGATCTGGAAAAACATTTACCATTGCTAATGTTATTGAAAAATATAACAGACCAACTCTTATTATGGCACCAACAAAACTCTAGCAGCTCAATTATATGAGGAGTTAAAAATTTTATTTCCAGAAAATGCAGTTGAGTATTTTGTTAGTTATTATGATTATTATCAACCAGAGGCATACATACCAGGAAGAGACTTATTTATTGACAAAGAGTTGCAAATGAATGAAAGAATTGAACAAGAAAGATTTTCGACAGTAGCATCACTTGTTTCTAGACCTGATGTAATAGCAGTTGGATCAGTATCAATAATCTATGGGTTGAATCCACCTGAAGTATTTGAACAAAATCATCTTAGATTACATGTTGGTCAAATATCTGACCCCATAGATATAGTCCGTGATTTGATAGGTTTACAATATCGTAGGATAAATAGAGAAATTACGAGAGGAGATATTAGATTACGTGGTGAAATATTAGATATTTGGATGCCCAGTAGAGATGATCCATTACGTATTAAATTTAATTGGGAAGGTATTGAAAGTATACAAGTTTGTGAATCAATATCATGGGAAATATTAGATGAAATAGAAGAAGCTTGGATTCATCCTAGGGAATTCTACATGACTGATGAAGAAAAATTTGGAGAGGCTCTGAAAGACATTGAACAAGAAATGGAAGATAGAAAAGAATATTTTAATTCAAAAGATATGGAATTAGAAAGTCACCGTATTGAACAGCGTACGATGTTTGATTTGGAAATGTTATCAGAAATTGGTTCATGCAAGGGTGTTGAAAATTATTCATTACATTTTGATGGAAGAAAAAATGGACAAAGGGCATATTGTCTTTTAGATTTCTTCGCGAAAAATGCCGAGAAGTTTCATGGAGGAGAAAAAAATTATCTTGTTATTATGGATGAATCGCATGTAACATTACCACAAGTAGGAGGAATGTATGGAGGAGATTATTCAAGAAAGAAGAATTTGATTGATCATGGATTTAGACTCCCATCTGCTTTTGACAATAGACCACTTAGAATAGAAGAATTTCAAGAATTGATACCAAAGATGCTGTATGTTAGTGCTACTCCCGGGGAGAGAGAATTGAGGCACTTAGCAGAACTGAATAAGCAAAAAATTCCTGATGGTTTACTTCATGTCAAGAGCAATGGAGGGGCAGGAGAACCAGATTTGAAAAAACCTAAAATTAAAGAAACAATGGGAAAGATACTAGAAAAAGTAAATGAAATAGCAAAAATGGAAATAAGACCAACTGGTTTATTAGATCCTAGAATAGAAGTCCGCCCTACCGAAGGGCAAGTTCAAGATTTACTAAGTTTGATAAATGAGAGGGTCTTAGATAATGAGAGAATTTTAGTTACAGTCTTAACCATAAAATTTGCAGAAGAAGTATCAGAATATTTACAACGAATGGGTATAAAAGCTCATTATCTACATAGTGAGATTGATACTTTAGAAAGAACGGAGATAATTAAAGCACTAAGAATTGGACATATTGATGTAATTGTAGGAATTAATCTGTTAAGAGAAGGTTTAGATATTCCAGAAGTCTCACTTGTTGCTATTTTTGATGCAGATAAACAGGGATTCCTAAGAAATGAGCGTTCCCTTTTACAAACAATTGGAAGAGCATCTAGGAATGAAAATGGTTTGGTAATTCTTTATGCGGACACTATTTCTGCTTCGATGAAAGCAGCAATAGATCAAACAATCTCAAGAAGAACAAGACAAAAAAAATATAATAAAGAACACAAGATAATTCCAAAAACAATTATAAAAACTATACCTACTATGGGAGTAGAAATTGATGATTTAATATCTGGAGTAGCAGGAAAAGGACAGAAGGGAGGAAAGAGGCTAGTCAAGAAATCATCTAAAAGGAAAGGTGCCGATAAAATAACTAAGAGATTCAATTTAGGTGCTGGAATATGGAGCTCTTCAGATTCACTACTTGAAAATATTTCTCAACCAAAAGAATTAGAACAAGAATATCCTATAATTGATGAAAGAGATACAGATTATGATATGTTAATTAAAAAATTGAGAAAGGAAATGCATCAGGCTGCAGAAAGACTAGATTTTGAAAGAGCTGCGTCTATTAGAGATAGGATTTATCAAATTAAAAATGCGACGGATTGAAGTTTAGATGTCTTGTCGCTCCATCTGTGCCCAAGTATAGTAAAGATAATTTTGATATCCCAGTAAAAGATTATGACTTTGCTAAAATAAGTGATGTTACTTCACTGATTGATCAAATGAAAGATGCTGGAGGATTTACAGCAACTAAATTAGCAAGAGGGCGAGATATATTAAGAAATTCTCTATTAAAATCGGAGGATGATGGAGTATTGAATTGGTTATCTTTCCCTGCTTGTTTGTGTGCCACAGGAACCAGAGGATTTTTTCTTGAAGCCATAAAGAATAACAAATTCAACATAATAGTAACAACCTGTGGAACTTTAGACCATGATATCGCTAGAACATTCGAAAGCTATTTTCATGGTGATTTTGACCTAGATGATATTGCATTAGGAAATGAAGGTTTGAATCGATTAGGTAATGTAATAATTCCCAACGAATGTTATGGTGAAATATTAGAAAATTTAATAATTCCATGGCTAGGTGAAATTGAATTGGAGAGGATTGAGAAAAATCCTGATAACCCTTGGCTAGGATTTGGATCTGTCGAGCTCTGTTGGGCTATAGGAGAAAGAATTAATGATGAGAGTTCACTATTATACTGGGCTGCAAAGAATAGAATTCCAATAGTAATTCCTGGTCTATCAGATGGAGCGATAGGTGCACAACTATTTATGCATAGACAGAAAAATCCTGATTTTATCATTGATTTTTTAGCTGATGAACAAATTCTTTCAGATCTTACATGGACTGCAAAAGAGAGTCATGCGCTTATGGTCGGAGGAGGAATTTCCAAACATCATGTGATATGGTGGAATCAATATAGAGGAGGTCTTGACTCTGCTGTAGGGATTACTACAGCACCAGAATATGATGGTTCTTTGTCTGGTGCTAGATTAAGGGAAGCTATTTCTTGGGGTAAGATTAGACCGGAAGCACCACAAGTAGTTATTGAGGGAGATGCTAGTTTGATATTGCCAATTTTAGGTGCAGATTTATTCAATTAATGCTGTAATTTGGTTTACAAGTGAATAGTAATTGCTAATAATGGCACTATGCTGGGGTAGGGTATGTCCGTTAGCGATATGGTACAAGGAATGATTGATGAATTAACTGCAGTAATGGCAGATGCTGGAAAGCACGATGGCGGAAACTCCGCTGCAGGAACACGTGTAAGAAAGGCTATGCAGGCTGTAAAAGGATCTGCACAAGCAGTACGCCTAACAGTACAAGGCGACAAGAATTCTCGTTAATTAATTTCTTAACCTTAAAAAATAGTTCAGAATGGATTCAAAGGTTTTGTGCAAGCAATTCCATGAGTCCTGTACGCAAAGGCGTGAGGGGATGCCAACCATCTCCTCCCGCCCTTAATAATTCTTTATTTAAAAGATCTAAATCAGGTCTTTCCTTAATATTTTTTTCATTTTTCTTCACAGGATTTGGAATCTTTGATAGAGATTCTAAGCTATGGGAATAATTAACAGAATTTGTATATCTTAACAATAACATTTCTAATTCTTCAAAAACAGAATAATTAGACCATGCTCGTCTCCCAGTAATATTTAATTTTCCCTTAATATTGGAAAATTCTTCAGATAATAATAGTACTAATATTGCTTCAATGGCATCTCTTATGTGAACCCAATAATGAATCGCATCAACGTTCAAAGTTTTGTCATTATCTTTCTTAATATGTTCTAACCATTCAAATAATATATCGGAACTCCATTTATTTTTACCTTCGGGTATTAATAAATCGTAAATTGAAATTACTAACCTAGAATTAGTATTTCTAGATAGTCCAGGAACTATTAGTATGTCAACATCATTATCCGTATCTATTCCAATTTTTATTGTTGAAAGTTTTGGCTTTTCAACGATTAGAATTCCTGCTCTTATGAGTCTATCTTCCAGAGCTTGATAAAAATAATCATTTTCTCCTGTGATATTAACTTCAATGGTCATTTTACCACTTAGGCTAATAATGGTTCAACAATCTCTAGTTGAGAAAAATGAATCAATGCTTCTTTGATAATAGAGATTATTAAATCTATTTCTGCAGATGTTAATCTAAAATGTGGAGTAAAGCGGATTGCATTTTCTCCTCCATGAATTATCCCAAGTCCATGACGACGACACCATTCTTCAACTAATTCAGGGCCAACAACTTTGAAACGATTTGGATCAAGTTCTGCACTTAGCAATAATCCAGTTCCCTGTACTTTGGTAATACAGCCGGGTAATTCTTCTGAAAGAAGGTTTAACTTTTCTAAAAATTCTAAACCTCTGTCGACAATATTTTTTCTTAATTGGGGAGTAATGGTGTCCAAAACAGCAACCGCTGTTTCTAAAGCCCTAGGATTTGTTGTCATTGTATTTCCATATATTCCTACCGCATATAGATTGGCAGCTCTTTCGCTTAGACCGACTACGGATAAAGGATATTGTCCTGCATTAATAGCTTTTGACCATGTTTCCATATCGGGGGCTTCGCAATCTTCAAACCCATTATAATCAACTATACTTAAACAACCTTGTCCACGTATGCCCGCTTGTATAGAATCAACCAATAATAAAGTACCATTTTCATTACATAGTCTACGCGCTTCATCATAAAATTCTCGAGTTACGCATAGCCCAGGGTTTCCTTCGCCCATAACGGGCTCAATAGCCATTAGTTCAATGAAATCTCCGCTATCGTTAGCTTGCGAGAAAGCATCTTGGAGGCCCACGATATCATTAGGATCAACAAGGATAAGATTGTCCCTATCACGGAAACTAGCCAGTTTTGAGTCATATTTAGATTTACAGGAGTCAGAAATCTGGGCTGGTCTATCTGTACGCCCATGAAAACCATGAGTAAGTGCCAATAATTTTGTATTTTTCCCTTCATGAAGGCCACCAGGAGAAGTCATATTGTAAGAATTAACATCAGATATTCGAAGAGAGATTGTTACTGATTCAGAACCACTGTTTAAACATACAAATTTATCAAAAGGGCAAAATCCTCTCTTATGTCCTACCTCTTTTTTTAGACTATCTGATAGTTTTTTATGGCTGAAAGACGGAGTCATAACATTAGCCATGACCCAGTTTTCTTTCATAGCTGACATAATTATTTCAGGACCATGTCCCATGCCAAGCATACCGTAACCTCCGTTATCATGAAGAACTGCTCCATGAGAAGTAATAATCCATGGACCTCGTGCTGAGATCGCAACGTAAGGATTAATGGTATCTTTAGAATAAAAATTCACATAGTCTTTTTGTAATAATGGAATTAATTTAGATTCATCCATATCTAGAATATCCATACCAAAATTTTGTATCAGCGCATCTTGGTTAATTATGGCCTCGTCTATTGCTTGACACAGTAAAGGATCGATTTTACTAAATTTTGTAATTAAATTATCATTTAAACCAATAGTATGAGCTTTGCCTGATTTGTCTTTAATTTCTTGAAGTTGTACAAGAACCGATGCCATTGGGCTTACGTGAGAGGCCAGTGTTCATCAATCTATTCTGAAAATATTCTGTTTTTTCCTAACAAAATACTTCTCAAATAATCAATTAATAATAAATTCTGATAATCACTCAAATAATTAAAGTTAAATTGATTTTCCAATTGAAAAATTTAATTTTATATAAATTTTTATATTGAATTATTAATATTGTTTATGGAATATATATAAGTGCCGTTCTTACCTTGGCTTGCCTGAGGAAGATGCCGGGGATGCACAAACGCCTTTCAGAGGAAATAAAATGAATGATGAATATAGAATACAAGAATTAATACAAAGAGAAGTATATGTTGGTGACAAATTAGTAGGGATTATCACAGGGGAAAGATTTCATCCAAGTGATGATTATGTTAAATCAATGAGATTGCAAGTAGTTGATAATATTGCCAATGAATATATGAGAAAACCAGCTGAATATGCGCCACTTTCAAAGGAATTGGTACATAGTATACGTTCTGATGGCGGAGTTAAATTATCAAAATCGATGAGAGAGCTTCAAAGAAGATGGAGAAATACAATAAGGATTGATGAAAAATTATATGCTCCTGACGAATTACGTGATAGAGCAGTATTAGATAATGATGGAGCAGATATTGGTAATGTGATCGGTTTGGTAAAACTAAAGCGTACATACAAAGGATTGGTAGTGAAGCCACATTTTAGGATGAAGACTAAGTATAACTTATCAGAAGAAATAATTATTCCAGTAGGCCAATTATCCAGAACAACTGCAAGATTAGATGAAATAATACTAAAATGTTCTGCTAAAAGATTGACAACATTACCTAGTTATTTGAAATTAAATAGTAGTGAAATATCTTTTGATAAAGAGTAAGTAATTAGAGTAGTGTTCAAAAACAACACTCATGTCGAACAACTACACAGGGACGTGTAGCTTAGTCTGGCTGGAGCACCCGGCTGATAACCGGGAGGTCGCAAGTTCAAATCTTGTCATGTCCACCACTAAAAATAAATTAGTAACAATCGGCATAATCATGAACAACTTGCACTTCGAGATAATCAATATGCCAGTAGTTAGTGGCTCCAATGGACAAAATATTGCAGAATCATTAGCAGAAATAATGAAATTGGACTACATCAGACTTGAAGACAGAAAATTTCCTGATGGAGAGGGATATGTCAGAGTCCCCAATGAAGAGATAGCCAGAATTAGGTCTGAACCTGTAATTTTAGTTTCAAATACATATCCTGATTCAAATATCTTAAAGACTATGTTGTTATTGAAGGCCATTGGAGATGTTAGAAAAGGTGATTTATCCAATCTAAAAGGTGAAGAACCTCAAAAGTTAGAAGATGTAGGAAAGGGAATAATCCTTGCAATTCCGTATTACGGATATTCAAGACAGGATAAAAGATTTTCAAAAGGAGAAGTTGTTTCTGCAAGAGTAATAGCTAATGTTATCTCAAGTTTTTGTGATGGGATGGTAATTTTAGATCTACATGAGCAAAAAGTTATGGATGGGTTAGATTTTCCAATTATATTTGTTAGTTCAATGACTGAAATAGCAGAGAAATTACAAAAAGAAGTAGGTCCAGATTTTATATTGAGTCCCGACAAAGGTGCAATAGATAGAGCATCTAAAGTTGCAAAACTTATAGGATGTGAATTTTCATACTTAGAGAAGAAAAGAATAGATGCCCACACAATCGAACATACTCCAAAAGATTTAGATGTTTCAGATAAGATAGTAGCCATAGTTGATGATATGATTAGTACTGGAGGAACAATATGCAGAGCAAGTGATGCTTTACGTCGCCAGGGTGCTCTAGAAGTACATGCTGCATGTACCCATGGATTGTTTACTGGAGGTGCAATTTCAAAACTTGCGAATCATGTAGATGGAGTACATAGTACAGATTCATTATCTAATCCGAGAGGGTTAGTTTCTTGCGCTCCAGCCCTCTACAGAGGCATAAAACAACTATTAGAGATAATTTAGATATATTATTTCCAATGCGTTGCGTTTATATTAGCCATGTCGTGCGCGGACTTACCTACATGAGGAGATTATCTAATGAGTGTACATATATCTTTTGAAACCCCGCAAGACATACAAGAATCAGTCTATGAACTGGTGAAAGCTATTGGAAAAAATGAGAGGGGTCGTTTGAAAAAGGGTGCTAATGAAGTAACGAAGGCTGCAGAAAGAGGTACTGCTCTAATGATAGTTATGGCAGAAAATGTTAGTCCGGGTGAATTACTGGCACACATTCCAATGATTTGTAAGGAAAAAGAAATACCATATATTTATGTTGCTGATCAGACCTATCTTGCTGAAGCTGCTGGTATGAGTGCTGGAACAAAAACAGCTGCTGTAGCAATAATGACTATGGAAAAAGATGCCAAAGATAGATTTGAAGAAATAAAAGGTCACTTTGAAACACTATCAAAATAACTAATTTAGGAGAGATGTGAAATGGCAAAAGAAGCATGGCCAGCAGAAGTTGTTGAAATTGTAGGAAGAACTGGGATGACTGGTGAGGCAACCCAAGTAAAAGTAAGAGTCAATGATTCTAATAATCCGAGGGATATTGGGAGAATTATAGCTAGAAATGTAGTTGGCCCGATAAGAGTAGGAGATGTCTTAATGCTCAGAGATACAGGAAGAGAAGCTCGTCGCTTGGGAACTAGGTAGGTGGGACTATGCCAGAAAGAAGGATTTGTAGTTTCAGCCATGAAGAAATAGAACCTGGTACAGGAATGATGTTTGTCAGAAGAGATGGTTCTGTGATGTGGTTTAAGGATAGTAAAGCTCGAAAAAATTCATTAAAACTAAAACGTAATCCTCGAAGAATGAAGTGGACACAACGCTATGAAAAGGGCGGAATTAAATAATTTTATTCTAATAAAAATTATTGTGCTGTAATTTTATATTGTACTCTAGCTCTATCATTTTCATCTATCGGAAATTGGTCAGGAGGTGCACTGTCACCACAATCTGTATTGTCTATTACTGTAACATAAGTTCCTGGTTCTACATTTACTTCTATATTTGTATTCGACGTGTTTGGATCACTAAGTTGGGAGTAGTAATTGAATGGTTCACATTCTTCGTAATCTGCATAATTTGCCTCACTCATCGTATATAAATCGATATTTGGTCCATCCAAAAGTTCTAATGTTATTCGAATGGTTTGAATACTGTCAATGGTCCAAGTTAATTTCATATGTCCATCTTCATCAATAAATATCGTATCCTCGAATAGTTCCTTTTCAGGATTAATTGTATCTTCTACATCCGATAAACAACCTGAAGACATCAATATCAAAGTAATTAACACAGCAGACAGTATTCGCATACCATCACGAGATACTTATTATAAATCAATAATTCGGCTCTTTGGGCATGATAACTATTAAGTTGTGCTTTGCGTTGAAATAGGGGAGGTTTGTCGGGCAGAATATGGAAAGTATGCAGACAACTTATATTATGATAAAACCTGATGGTGTACAAAGGGGTTTAGTTGGAGAAATAATCACTCGTTTTGAGAATAAAGGATTGAGATTGGTAGGTTTGAGGCAGTTAATTCCTTCTACTAAGGTTGCTGAGGAACATTATGCTATACACAAAGATCGTCCATTTTATCCTGGATTGATTAAATTCATCACATCTGGCCCAGTAGTTGCAATGGCTTGGATAGGTGTTGAAGCAATTACAGTAGCTAGGAATATAATTGGCCCTACTAACGGCAGAGAAGCCTTACCTGGAACAATACGTGGTGATTTAGCGATGGATATTGGACACAATATAATTCATGGTTCTGATGGAGAAGAAACTGCTAAATTTGAATTAAAATTATGGTTTCCAGATGGTCTTTCGGAATGGCGAAGAGATTCTGAATCACAAATATATGAATAAATTCTTATAAAGAGTGGGAATTATGAAGGTGATTAAGTGGATAAAACTAGACAACCAATCATCGCAATACTAGGCCATGTAGATCATGGAAAGACATCTTTACTCGATCATGTTAGATCGTTAGGAAACAAGTCTAGATCATCTGTAATGGATAGAGAGGCTGGCGGAATCACACAGCACATTGGTGCTACTGAAGTTCCTGCAAAAATACTTAATGATTTATGCGGACCATTGTTAGGGGGTAAAACATTTGACTCTCCTGGACTATTGTTCATAGACACTCCTGGTCATCAATCATTTTCTGCATTACGTTCTAGAGGAGGCGCTCTAGCCGATATAGCAATCCTGATAGTTGATATTTCAGAAGGATGTAAACCTCAGACACTAGAATCGTTACGTATTTTGAAGGATTCTAAAACCCCATTTGTATTGGCAGCAAATAAGGTTGATAGGTTACATGGATGGAGTTCAGAATATAATAGAGCTATGGCATATTCACTAAAACAACAAACAAAAGATGCTATGGCAATATTTGAAGAAAAATATTGGAAATTAGTGGGACAATTGGCCGAATATGATTTCAATGTGGAAAGATACGATAAAGTTAAGGATTTTACAAAAGATATTGCTCTGGTACCAATATCTGCCAGAGAAGGAGAGGGCATTCAAGATTTATTAGCTATAGTAATTGGATTAGCAGAACGTTATTTATCCGAAAAATTATCAGATATTGAAGGATCAGGTGAAGGTACTGTTCTGGAAGTTAAAGAAGAAAGAGGTTTGGGAAAAACCTTGGATATTATTTTACATCGAGGATCAATAAAAAAGGGAGATGAAATAGTACTAGTTACCAGTGAAGGAGGCATATCTACACGAATCAAAGGTATGTTTAGTCCTCGTGGCATGAGTGAAATGAGAGATGCAGGAAATAGATGGGACGATACAGATATTATTTACGCTGCAGCTGGTTTAAAGATAAGTGGAGTGAATTTGGAAGGAGTTCTAGCAGGAACTACAATCAGAGTTGTAAATAATGAAGAAGAAAAAAGAATTGCAATAAAAAGCGCAGATAAGGAATCTAAATTATCTGTTGAATTAAGTGAGGAGGGTGTTTGTATAAAATCTGATACCGTTGGAGGATTAGAAGCTCTGGCTAAGGAATTAGAAAGTATTGGAGTTCCGATTCGTAGTGCCACTATAGGAAAAGTTAGCAGAAAGGATGTTAGAAGTGTAGAAATCTCTCAGGATCCTTTTCATAGAGTAATTATGGCATTTAGTACAGATATACTCGTTGATGCAAAAAATGAAATAGAGAAATCGGAAAATAACATTAAATACATCAATTCAGATATTATTTATAGAATACTTGAAGAGCATGAAGAATGGGTTGAGCTTAGAAAAAAGGAAATAGAGGAGGAAAATAGAGAAGATGTTGTATATCCTGGTAGAATACGATTACTTCCCGACCATACTTTCAGAGCCTCTAAACCAGCAGTTGTCGGTGTTAGAGTTCTAGGAGGTAGAATTCATGTTGGACAAAGGCTACTAAAAGATGGTAAAAGAATAGGGAGAATAAAATCAATTAGATCAGGGCAAGATAGTATGAAACAATCTGAGCAGGGTTCAGAGGTTGCAATCTCAGTTGATGGTGTGACTATTGGAAGACAGGTTGAAGAGGGAGATGAATTATTAGTCGATGTCCCAGAATCACATGCGATAAAATTAATAAAAATGGATTTGACTTCTGTTGAGAAGGAGATTTTAGATGAATTGATTCTTATTCATCGTAAAGAAAATCACTTTTGGGGAAGATGAGTGATGATGAAACAGTAGTTCATTAACACCGAAGACTCAAGTAGTGAATAAACTGGGCTTATATTATTAGTGGTGTGGCAATGACAATGGGGAATGGTACTAATCCTAAATCTAGAGAGTTAATAAATACCGTTTCACAGATATCAAATTCATTAATGAATGAAGTTTCCAAAGTTATTATTGGGAAACAAGAAAATCTTAGAAGAATAGCGGTTGGAATCCTCTCGAATGGAAATATCCTCATAGAAGATGTGCCTGGAACTGCTAAAACATTAATGGCTAACACATTTGCTACAGCATTGGGATGTAAATTCAAAAGAGTGCAATTTACTCCAGATTTACTTCCTGCAGATATTATGGGGACATATATGTACGATCAGCAAGCTGGTGAATTCAAATTAAGACCTGGTCCTCTTTTTACAAATATTCTTCTAGCTGACGAAATAAATCGAGCACCTCCTAAGACTCAAGCAGCCCTCTTAGAAGCAATGGAAGAAAAACAAGTAACGATTGAGGGAATTACTCATAAGTTACCTGCTCCTTTCGTAACAATGGCGACACAGAATCCAATTGAACAGGAAGGGACATATCCTTTACCCGAAGCTCAAATGGACCGTTTCTTGATGAAAATGAGTATGGGTTATCCAAATCGCCAAGAAGAAAAGGCGATACTTCAGAGAAGGAAGTTACGTGGCAAGGATGACCACGAAACTGATAAAATTACTTCTCCAAATAAAGTAGTAGCAATGCAGAAAGCACTTGAAACCGTACATGTTGATCCTGCTATAATGTCATATATTGTCGAACTTGTATGGAGAACTAGAGAAGATCATAGAATAATTACAGGAGCTTCTCCTCGTGCTAGTCAGTCTTTATTCAAGACTTGTAGAGCTTCAGCTGCAATTGATGGAAGAGATTATGTAATTCCAGACGATATAAAGAATATAGCACTCCAAGTTGTAAGTCATAGAATTGTTCTCAAGCCTGAATCAAAGATAAGGGGCGTTACTGGACAACATGTAATGAGAAAAATATTAGGCGAAGTTGTCGTTCCTGTAATACAGTAATCGGACAATACAATTAACCGTCTGCCTAGTAGGGTATATGTGGCTGTAGTTATTGCTTGTGTAAATCACAAAGGCGGTTGTGCTAAAACTACAACTGCAGTAAACTTAGCAGTATCTCTGGCTAATGGCAATGATAGTTTAAAAATTGTACCAAAAAAGGTATTATTGATAGATTTAGATCCTAAAGGGAATGTGGCTACTACATTTGGGTTAGATAAGAAAAATATTGGTTTGACTATGAATGAATTATTTAAAGGTGAAATAGAAGGATCTAAATTAGATATTACTGAATATCTAATTGGTCCACAAAAAATAACTAGGGCTATGAGAAAATCTTGGAGAATTCATAATCCAGATAGAAGTAGAGGACCGCCAAAAAATATCGAGGTTAAAAATATCTGGATATTACCTGCTGATCTTGATTTATCTGGCATAGAAATAGATTTAGCAACTAGAATAGGGAGAGAAAATAGATTGAAGATTGCTATTAGTAAAATTAAAAATGATTTTGATTTAATAATAATAGATACTCCGGCCTCACTTGGGTTATTGACAATAAACGCTTTATCAGCATCAGAATGGGTTTTAATTCCAATCCAAGCAGAATTTTATGCATTGGAAGGTATGAATCAATTAATGCATTCTATAAGAGATGTACAGAGAGCTGTCAACCCTAATCTAAAGTTATTTGGTATACTACTCACAATGGTTCAAACACGAAGTAAGCTATGTGAAACCGTTTCAGAGCAGGCTCGTAAGCATTTTGGAGATCATGTATTCAAGACGCAAATTCAACGTTCAGTTTCAATAGCAGAGTCCCCGCTTGAAGGGGCACCAATTGTTATTACTCAAAAGCCAACTAATGCTAATCAAGGTAGCAAGGCCTATTGGTCACTAGCAAAAGAAGCTGATATTAGAATAAATAAAATACTCAATAACTAATCCTCAGAAGAATGTGTTTCTAACATACTTTGACGTGTATCAATAAGTATTGATTCTATTTTAACTTTAATTTCAGATTCTAAGGATTTTATTACTTCATTTATTTCTTTTTCTGATAGTTTACTTCTTTTTGATAATTGTTGTTCTAATTTAGTCATCAATTCTAATTCTCTTTCTTTAACAAATAATGATACTCTTTGTTCCATTTCTACTTCCTTCTCTAATGCAAGCTCCTGTTTACGTAATGCCAAAGCAATATCCATAGTTTCCCTTTCTGAACGAAATCTACGATCTAGTTCAGCAAGAGCGGCTCTTTCAGATTCTTCTTGTAATACTTTAATTCTAATACCAACATCAGAAATCATTTCTTTTTCGAGAGATTTTTGTTCATTATTTATTTGTTTTTGTAGTTCTGACTCTCGGGCTCTTCGTACCTTAGCAAGAGTTTCGCGCATTTGTATCTCTTGATCTAATCTATATGCTTCAACTACTCTATGTACTTGGGATTCCATAGACTCTCGTAAATCCATCTCAACTCTTCTTTCCATACGTTCAATATTTTGAGTCGCTTCTAATTCTAGTCTCTCACTCAAAAAAGCTTTTCTTCTCGTAAATTCTAATTCCATTTCTTCCTTTAGTCTAATTCTAATTTTAGAAGAGTGGGCCTCAACCCTTCTGTCTCTCTCAAGATCTAATTGTTCTCTTAATCTATTTTCCTCTCTTCTAAGACGGTGTAACATTTCTTCTCTGAGTAATCTTTCCTCTCTCTCTAACGCCTCAGACTCTAATCTTTCCAGTTCGTCTTCTAACTCAGCCCTTAGATCTGTTTCGATTTGTTGAATCTGATCTTCAAAAAATATTTCATTAGCCTTTCTCATTGCGCCATGCATGCCAGACAGTCTTTCTGACATCTCAGAGATTCTCATTCTTCTTTCTCTTCTTATTCCTGACCTTAATCTAGATTCCTCATCTAATCTATCTCGAGTTCTAGCAAGTGACTCCATAGATGACGAAGATGAGAGTGTATGTTGAGCTCTAAGTGCCGCAAGTTCATCTGAAGCTTCATTATCAGCTTTTTCTGATGGCTTGCTCTCACTCATTAACGTCCATCCCCACATCTACGAAACTTTTGTAATATTTGAGTTCGCAGGATAAAATTTACTCACTAGTGGCGTTTATGCTATGTTAAATACATCTAGAATTTTTAGAATGTAACATTAAATGAGGTTTCACATGCAGGACAATCTAATTCTCTTGTTCCTGGCCTTGGTCTAATTCTAAGTTGTCTTTCACAACTTGGGCATTCGATATCTACTTTAATTATTTTTTGAGTTAACATAAAGCTTGAAGAACAGGCACTACAAGTCATATTAACAGGTCTTTGATCTGTTCCTGAAACTAGAACAGTATTACAACTTGGACAGGGTATTGACTCAGATACTAAAGAATCAATTGTGGGTTGATGGGTTATTCGGCAGACAGCCGAACATATTTCGCATTTTACTTCTCCCAATCCTTGTGGAAGCATATGGTTACAATTAGGACATTCTGCCAATGGAGGAGCGTATTTTGATTCAACGTAGGCAATATCAGACATCACACATGACCTCGGTTAGATTAGTGGGTAGCAGGGGGTTCTCTAAAAAAACTTTGAAACAAAATAGTGAATGCATGTAAAATATCATCCCTTAAATCTTTAAATAATGAAATTAAAGTTGAAAACCTAGAAATATTATTTCCTGATACCCACATGCCGTTTAGAATGACCAAAAACACACTTGCTTCATGAAGAGCAATGCCGGCGGCCAAATTAATCTGATAGCCTAATAATACTGTTGAAACCAAAATCGCAGTAATAAGAACAGAAATTACTATATTTAATAGAACAATATTTCTTGTTCTCTTAGCTAAGTCAATTAATTTTATTATTGAATGGGGATTTCGTCCCGGGATAAGGACGTCTGCAGCATCTAAGTTAACTTGTTCACCACTTCCTATAGCAATTCCTATATTTGCTGCAGCCAATGCTCCTGCATCATTAAAACCATCTCCTGCCATTAGTATACGATTTTTCTTAATCTTCTCTGAAACTAGAGATGCTTTTCCTTCGGGATCTATTCCACCCATGCATATAGTTGATTTTAATCCTAGTTTTTTTGCAAATGACTCTACACTTTTTTGTTCATCTCCACTTAATATTTCTATCTTAATATCTCTTTCTTTTAGATCTTGGATAAGTTCTTTTACTCCTTCTCTTGCTTCGTCATGTGAAAATGAAAATACTGCAACTGCCTTTCCTTCAATTGCTAAAATACTTATTCCATAGCCATTGTCTCTCATTTTATCAACCGTATTTTGAATTGATTTAGATATTTCAATACCTGACTCTAATAACCAATCTAATCTACCTATTATTACTGATTTAGAATTATCCTGACCTGTTATACCTGCTAATCCATCTTTTAAATTAGATATTTCGGAAGCAATTAGATTTCTATCTTTAAGTTCCTCTAATATACTTGAAGCATATGGATGATTGGATTTTTTTTCTAATCCAGATGCTATTATTAATGCTTTATCCTCATCAAAATTCCCAATTGTATATATCTCTTTCAAAGTAGATTTGCCAGTTGTAAGTGTTCCTGTTTTGTCAAATAGTGCTAAATCTATTCCAGCGGCAGTTTCCAAAACATCACCTCCTCTTGCAACTAATCCTGATTGAGATGCCACAGAAAGTGCTGTTGCGTGTGGAACTGGTGATGCTAGTAATAGTGAACATGGACATGAGACAACCCAAAGTATCAGAGTGTTGAATAGATTTCCAGTTATGAATCCTATAAAGGGAGCAGATATTAGAACAAAAGGGACCCATATGGATGTAAATTTTTCAATTAATGTATGTCTTTTAGTTGGAATATCTCGATAACGTCGAACAAGATCTATTAATCCTGAAAGTCTAGTATCATTTCCTACAGATTGGCATTTGACGAGAATAGGCCCTCGTTTTAAGACTAAACCGGCTTCTACGAAATCTCCTTTTTTAACAGGTAAAGGAATTGGTTCTCCGGTGAGAGGAGCTTTGTCAATTTCCCCATTTCCTTCCAATATTATTCCATCAATAGGAATTATTTCACCAGATCTAATTTCTATATCATCACCTATATTTACCGCTTCTATGGGCATTAAATTATCATCATCATGAGGTTTATTAATAGTTAGTGAAATTTTATTTGATATACTTTTTAGTTCTATAGAGGGTTGTTTTTTAATACTAATTCTGGCATATTTTGGAATCCTGTCAAAGCCTCCTTGCATTGCTTCTCTTGCCCTTACAAGGGCCCTATTCTCAAGATGGGCCGAAAGACCTACCAATCCTGAAACCATGAGAGCCTCAGGATATTCGCCTAAAAGAAACGCCCCGATAACAGCCAAAGATGTCAATACCTGGAATCCCAATATTCTATTCCTTATACTTACAATTGCTTCTTGGAACATGTAATATGAAGAAAAAGAAACTCCAACAAATGATATCATAATTATCATTAAATTTGGCACTGATGGTATTTGTTCTAAAAGGATAATCAATAAGAGAAAAGGGATTGTTAAAATAGCCCCAATTAATTGAATATGTTCTTTATCTAAATAAGAATGATTAGTTCTCATTAATAGATAATCATTACCAAAAAACATTGCTAACATCTTCTTTCTCATTAGAATAATTTGTAGATTTGAAGTTTCTAAAAGTTGTAACTCTAGTCTCTCAGATTTTACTCTGACGCTCAATACGCCAATTATATTTGAAATAGAATTAAGTAATTTTTTATTATTTAATCCAGTTCTGACTTCCACATCTGAAATTCTTTGACTAGCAAGAGAGAGCCAAGTTACATCTGCTGAATGGCCTAATTTATCTAATAGAGAAGATATTTTGTATGTATTTCCTCTAGCTACATCAAGTGATACTCTAACTCTCCCTTCAGTTGCAGAAACATAACAATCTTCAATTCCCGATAGTCTACGTAAAGCTTTTGATGCCTTCATAGCACAGTCTGGACAGTCCATTCCACGGATTTTCCAGTCAAAATCATAGACACCGTCTAATGCCAATATTGATGAATCTTCTAAATCTACAATATTATCTACATTTTTATTATCTAAGTGATTTTTTTTATTTATTCTAGAAATTTTATTTATGATATTATTTGGAATACTGAGTAGAGTTTTCTTAGAATTATTTTCTGATTCTAAGGGTTGAAATTCATCATCATCGAGAATTAAAAAATCTTCGCCTTCCTTCTCCATATTCATTGCAAAAGCAAGATGCCTTTGAAGGTGATGAATATAAGATATTAAGCGGTGGTATCATCATAGATTACAGTCTCGGAGAGTTATGAATGAGTTCCCTCGGGATAGAAAGTGGGAAATGGTAGTTTTTGATATAGACGGAACTCTAATGGATTTCGAGGGTTTTGATCCTAAAATGATTCCATTGATTCGTAGACTAGAAGATATTGGTTTGATAGTTTCATTGGCATCTGGTAGAACTTTACCTAATATTACCCCAATAATGCAATCTCTAGCATTATCTGGTTTTATTGTAGCAGAAAATGGAGGCATCATATGGGATAGTGTAGAAGGACATGAAATTAGAGTTTTAGCTGATGGTTCTCGATCAGAAAAAGCAGCAAAGTGGTTAGCCACTAAAATTGATGGTTTTGATGAAAAGGGAATTGAGTCAAATCGTTGGAGAGAAACGGAATGGTGCCTTGGCCCTAATGAAAACTATGAAAAAATGTGTGAACTATTGAATGATAGTGAGTGGGCTGACTTATTGGTAGTTAAAACTGGATTTGCTATACATATTATTTCCTCTTTAATAGACAAATCTGTTGGACTAAAAATTGCACTAGAACAACGTGGGATTAATCCATTAAATGTAATAGCATGTGGTGACGGACCAAATGATATACCAATGTTTGATACTGTGGGTTGGTCGGTTGCTATTGATAGTAAATTTCAAGAAGTTGTAGATGCATCGGACTATAAAACAGAGAGAAATGGAAAAAGTGGCACGATAGAATTTATCGAAGAGTTAATTCAGATATTAGAGTAACAAGGTGCAGATGGCAGGATTTGAACCTGCGAAGCACTACGCAACGGATCTTGAGCCCGTCCCCTTTGACCACTCGGGTACATCTGCACTTTGTGGGGAGTAATACTACTTCTTGATACTCACGCATAAAGCATAGAAATAGATATAGCAAGGGGATTGTTCATTTATCGCCTGTGGCCCACATGTTACAGGTTACTCACGTGCTAGGCAACGAAGATATTCCAAGATTGAGTAATTACGAACTAATAGAAGTTGAAAAGGCTGTTTTTGAAGTATCTAGAAAACAAAAAACTCAGACAATACCTGTGGATTTACCAAGAGAAAAATTTTGGTCAGCAGTTAGGCAATTACTATATCATCTAGATACAGAATGTTCTGAAACTATAAGGAAAGAAGGTGGACAAACTACCAAATCACAATTACAATCCAGAAGATTGAATACTCTGCGAACATGTGTTAATGATACTACAAGATTGAGATTGAATGCCTTTGCTCAACATGCTATATTATCTAATTTGATAAATCAACAAGCAATTTCTCATAACTCCTCGAGAACATTATATAAAATAGATTGGAAGAAACATGATCCTGCTGAACGTAAATTTTACAATGGGATGATTGATTTTACTGAAAAATACAAGTTGGACGTGCAATGGGATGGTTTGTTAAATGGACCGGATAATGTCGTTGAGGAAATAGAAATCACTACAAATCATATAAATTTACAAGAATTTAATGATAATGAGGAATTAGATATTAAAAATGTAATTCCAGTAAAAAGTAAGGAAATAAATAGAGAATGGGAAGATCCTGAATATGATGATGAAGATAGAATTAGAGAAATTGAAGAATTTCCCTACCAAGTTAGCCATGTTCCTCCTAAAAGTGAATTAAAAATACCTGATAGAAATGCATCTGAATTAAGGAGAATAAAAATAATTAAAGATTTAAATGATCCAATTATTGCTGAAGATGGCACAGAGTTATTACTTAATGCTGGAGATATTGAGTCTTGTTCGTTGTTAATTGCAGACACATTAATTGCAGCTGGGTTGGCAGAGCCGGCACCTGTATAATAAAAATAAATTAGAATGTATCATAAAAGGAGGTAAGAAAAATTTTATCTTATAGTTTGTCTATTTTAGGAGGGTTCGCATTAGCTAAATGGGCAACGCCAAGAGTGCCGTCCCTAAAAAGAGGTAAATATCATCTTCATCACTGGATGTGGGCCTCAATAGTGTTGATTATGTTCTTTTTTATAGAGGTATCTGACATAATAATTGGTGTTTTTACAGGCGTAGCCCTACAAGGATTAACATACAAAAATTGGAGTTTAACGAGGAAAAGTGATTATAATGATTGAAATAACGAATTTACAGATTAAAAAATATAGAGAAGAATTTGAAGAAGATAAAATGGCTAAAATTGCACAAAATGCTGTAACAAATGTTCCTCTTCCAAAATTAACTCTTAACAGAGATATTGTTAATGAAATAAATCCAACATTTAGTATTAAATTAGATGATTGGTCAGTAACAAACCAAAAAAGAAGTGGAAGGTGTTGGCTTTTTGCAGCATTAAATTTATTCAGAGTAGATGCTATGAAAAAAATGAATTTGAAAGATTTCGAATTTAGTCAATCTCATATTCACTTTTGGGATAAATTTGAAAGATCAAATCACTTATTAGAATCAATAATAACTACTTCAGATCGTGAAATAAGTGATCGCACAATTGATTTTTTATTGAAAGATCCAATAGGAGATGGAGGTCAATGGAATATGGCGATGAATTTAATTCGTAAACATGGTTTAGTTCCTAAGTCAGCTTATCCAGAATCGGATAGTAGTAGTTCCACAAGATGGATGAACGCAATGTTGAAGGATATTTTGAGAAGTTCAGCATGTGAGATTAGAGAAATTATTGATGATGGAGGGAGTTTTGAAGAAGCAAGAAAACATAAAGAAAAAAGAATAAATGATATTTGGAAAATATTATGTATTCACCTAGGCACTCCTCCAGAAAGTTTTGATTGGCAATGGAGAGATAAAAATAATGATTTTCATAGTAAAGGAAAGATGACGCCTCAAGAATTTGTCAAGGAATATGTAGAAATTGATTGGGAAAATTATGTATGTTTAGTTCATGATCCTAGAAACAAAGAAATGCAGACTTATACTGTAGATTTTTTACAAAATGTTTCAGGAGGTCCTCCAGTAATATATCTTAATATAGGTATTGAAGCAATGAAGAACATTACTAAGAATATATTGAGTGATGGCGTTCCGGTATGGATGGGTTGTGATGTTGGTAAACAGATGGAAAGAAAAAAGGGTTTATGGGATGCTAATCTATTTGAATATGAAAATTTATATAGTGTCAATTTTGGGATGAATAAAGCAGATAGGCTACGTCATAATCAAACTATGATGACACATGCAATGCTTTTCACAGGCGTAGACTTAATTGATGGAAAACCAAGAAGGTGGAGAGTCGAGAACTCATGGGGTGCAGAAGACAGTGGAGAAAAGGGATTTTATACCATGAATGATAATTGGTTTGATGAATATATGTTTGAAATTGCCTCTCCCAAGTCATATTTGACAGATGATATGTTGAAGGCTTTAGAAACTAAAGCTGTAGTTTTACCGGCTTGGGACCCCATGGGTAGTTTAGCAAAAGAGAGTTTATCCTAAATTACGAAGGGAAAGTTCTATTGTCACACTATCTGGTATAGGTATTCTCAATACTTTTCTGAGCGACTTTTCATCTTTTGAAGAATTGGTAACTAATTCTAAGAGTCTCTTATGGACTCTCATTTCCCAATGATCCCAAGTTTCTGCTCCTTCGCCATCTGGACTCTTTCGACAAGGCACAAGTAGTTTTTTTGTTGGTAAAGGAATTGGCCCTCTTAGTTTGACGCCTGTTTCATCAGATATATGTTTTATTTGCTGACATACCATATCTACGTCACTGTGATTATCACCAGTGAGTTTGATAGTAGTTACAACTGGCATAATTTCCACTCCATATGAAGAATTACTTCTTTTCAATCTTCATACATACGCCAGCGGCTACTGTCTTACCCATATCTCTAATAGCGAAGCGTGCTAATTCTGGGAAGTTTGACATTTCCTCAATTGCCATAGGTTTAGTAGGCATAAAGCGGATTAATGCGGCATCCCCTGACTTTAAGAAAGCGGGATTTGCTTCTTTTGTCTTTGCATTTTCTAGAAGATCTACAAATCGAACTGCAACTTGGGACGTGTGTGCATGGAAAACAGGAGTATATCCTGCACCAATAGCCTTAGGAATATCCATAATCTGTATTTGTCCTACGAATGTTTCATCATGACGAACGAATACTGGGGCATTGTCTGCGTATCCAGCAACATCTCCTCTACGGATATCTGTAGCTGCCAATCCTCTAACATTGAATCCAACGTTATCACCTGGTTCAGCCTTTTCATGAATGGTGTGGTGCATCTCGATACTCTTAACTTCAGCAGATTTTTGACTTGGATTGAAAACTACTGTTTTACCGGAGTTAAGGATTCCAGTTTCTACTTTTCCTACTGGAACTGTACCAATTCCACTTATTTTGTAAACATCTTGAATTGGTAATCTTAGTGGCCTATCAGTTGGTTTTGGTGGCATTTTTATAGCATCAATTGCTTCAAAAAGTGTTTGACCCTTATACCAAGGCATATTTGAGCTCTTGTTGAATATATTCTCACCAAGGAATGATGATCCAGCAATCATTGGAACATCATCAGGATTGAAACCTGCAGTTTTCAAAAGATTGGATACTTCAGTAACTACAGAATTATATTTATCCTCAGAGTAATCAACACCACTAATATCCATTTTATTAATATTAACAATAAGTTGCTTTACACCAAGAACTCTGGCTAAGAAAGCATGTTCTTTAGTTTGTGCATTTACTCCATCATTTGCCGCAACACATAACACAGCAGCGTCAGCTTGGCTTGTGCCAGTAATCATATTTTTTACAAAATCTCGGTGACCAGGTGCGTCAATAACTGTAAAGTAGTAATTAGGAGTAAAGAATTCTTTATGAGCTACGTCGATGGTTATTCCACGCTCACGTTCTTCCTTCAATCCATCCATAACATATGCTAGACCGAATCCTGCCTTTCCTTGTTCTGATGCAAGTTTCTCATTTTTGTCAATTACATGTTGTTCGATGTGACCGCTGTCAAGAAGTAGTCTTCCTACTGTAGTTGATTTTCCGTGGTCAACGTGCCCAACGAACACGATATTCAAGTGATCTTTTTTCTTATCTTCCCATTGTGAGCCCATTTTTTACACCTCTAATGTATTCTCGCCGACTAATGGGGTGTATATGAATCGTTCCCCAATATGAAAATTAAAGATATCTTGGCAGTATAACGTAAATACGACCAAATCGAATTATCGGTACTGTAATTCAATTACCATATGTTTAACATCTGTATTATGGGTTTTCTCATTTTTCACATCGATTGTCCAAGTACCAGGTTCAAAAGAACGGACTGTTGAGCCCCCTATTTGGACCCAAACACAATAGTCATCTCCACTGCAATCTCCAGCATCTCTATTGTCATTCCCGAGTGAAGTAGTATTTGTTACAGGCTCATCTGTTTCATTTTTCAAGTACATATCTAATTTATTATCATCATCTCCAATAGAGCCAATTGGCTGATCATCATCTTTCTGAGGATATGTTAATTTTGCTCTGTAATATCTTAATTTATCCTTAGGATCTTCATAATTTAACGGAAAAGACCATGTTAATTCACAAGGATAGTCTTCATCTACACAGGCTGCATTTTCACTTTGAGGGTTATTTGCCACTCTTCCTAATACAAAGTCATTCCAAACGCCTCTATAGTTGACATAAACCATAGAATCAACAGTATCGATAAAACCGTTATTATCCTCGACTGTCAGTCTAACTTCAAAGGCCCCGGAAGGTACTTCTTTCCATTCATAGATTTCACCTGTTGCATCAATATCATTTTCGGTATCGCCATCTCCATCCGAATCCATGTGTAGATTCAAATCCCATTTGTAACTAACTAAATATTCTTCTGCATAACAAGCTGAATCTTCTGGATTACATCCAGCCCATGAAGGAGATCCATCTAATGTAACAGTAACTGAAACCACTATTTCTCTATCATCTATTTCCCTATCATCATCACATACCCAGTATAGTATTCCTTTTACAGAATTGGAAGGTTCTTCTCCTTCACAATCTTCTTGTTTTTCTTGAAATATCTCTGCCTTTGGTTCTCTAGCATCTGAATTTACTACATTTACTGTTTTAGTTACTGTAGTTTCATGAGTCCCGTCAGAAACTCGTAATTTAACTGAGTATTCACCCATAGTTGAGTAGGTATGACTAGTAGTTAATCCTTGGCCCATGTTTCCATCTCCAAATTCCCAATTAAATGTAAGGCTGTCTCCATCAGAATCAGAGGTTCCTACGGCACTAAATGTTACTGATTGTCCCTCTTTTAATGTACCAGACGGATCTGTAGACATAATAACAGTTGGAGGTGAGTTGTCATCAAAAAGATCAGTACAACCAGAAAAAATTGGGGCAATTAACAAGATTATGAGCAGGGACGCCAGAGGCCGGGAGTGCTTCATCATATGGTCTGCGAGCATTCAACAAAAATTAAACCAACGCCCAAATGTACTATTACAAATGGGATTATTAAAAATCAAATAACTTTTTTTGACGAGAACCGGAAAGAAGTTCTTTTTCACTCCAATTGAAAGCTTCCGTGATACGTCCAAGTGCTTTCGCTAATCTCTTTGCATAATATTCTGAATCATATTCTGGAGGTTTTGTGCCCAATTCGTCAACTAGCCAAGGCTCAACCTTCATTGGACTTGAAGATGCATCAGTTACGATATATCCTACTTTCATCCCTGGTGTGAAACTTAATCCAAGTTTGATTCTGTCTTTAGCCGCACGTACATAAGGTAAATTTTCATTAGAATACATATCGAAAGACCATTTGCTATTTTTATTATCCCATCTGCCCTTGCAGGACCTACTTATTACAAGTTTAGATGCTGGAATTTTCTTACTCTTTACATCGTCTATTACTGTTTTTGTCATTTCGACAGAACTCCAAGACTGATCATCAAGTATTAACTCAAACATTTCTTTCATTGTTTCTCTCAATAATTCAAATGAATCTGTACGTCTCACTTCATATCCTCTGATGAGTAATTCTTCACGAGGCCATACAACTCTTCCGACATATCTCTTTTTGGCTCCATGACTAAAAAATGCAGATAACGCGGTTTCAAATTCTAGTTCTGCACCTTCTTTACTAAAACGAGTGGCTAATTTTTTACCAAAATCAAGAGTAGTGGCTTTTGCATTTTTCCAAGAATCAATACTTAAATCATTAGATTTTGGCCTACTAGTAGGTGCTTCATTACTGACTGGTGCCTGAACAAAAATAGAATCTGTATCTGAATAAACTACATGTTTACCTTCATCATCTAGTTGTCTTATTATTTCCTTGATATTATGTCTAGCCCATTCAGTTATACTAGCACCTAATTTTTTATCCGTGAATCGATAAAAACTGGATGCAAAGACACCATAAAAAGAATTCATCAAGATTTTAACAGCATATTGTAGTTGGTCCTGTAAAAATGATTGTTCTTCATTTCCTTCTTCATTTGCTTTTTTATAGGCTGCTTTATGTAAATCACGACTTTGCATCAAATGCTCTAATAATTGTGGAACCAATCCTTTCCTAGTATGACTGGAAATATATCTGGTATTAGTTATTGGAGATATATTATCTTCTTCTGAATTATCTTTCTCATTTCTTACCAAAGTTGTAGAGCAAATATTATTTGAAATCATAATTGAAGGATACATTGATTTAAAATCCAATACAGCAATCCACGGCCTCATCCCCGCTTCCACCTCATGAACATAACCCCCAGCGATCTGATCTCTTCTCCTTGGGCCGGATTTAGTCATTGGGATCGCTATTCCAGAACGATCTGCTAATCGGATTACAAGAGAGTCTATCCACCAACTAGTAGTCGCTGTTGCTGCAATATCGACCGTTGTCATAGAAACCGATGCTAGTGCCTCTTTGCGTCCGATTGATTGTAGTTTGTTTAGGATATCTATAGGAATAATTGTATCTCTAACACAATATTCCAATACTTCTTCTGGACGTTCTTCCCATTCACGGTCCATTTGACTAGAATCTATATCTAATTTATGCATCTCTTCGTCGTCGGGCCAAAGCAATTGAGAAACATAACGTAGAGATTCTCTTTGAGGCCTCAGTGTTTGTCTTGCCTGCCACCAAGCATCGAGAGGGATGCGACCAGGAATTCGCCAAACTCTATTCTGTCTTCTCTCGGGAAGTAATCTTTTTGTTTCATTCTCAATTAATGGAACCCGCCCCCATCCATTTAATTGAGATAATTTCATTTTCTGTTTGCCATATATTTCTTCGGCACGTTCCTTCATTCTAGGTAAATCAAAGTTATCTATATTGTATCCGGTTATGATATCTGGATCTTCATACCTAATAAGATTGGTGAGGCCTTTCATTATATTTTCTTCATCACCTGTAAAAGTATGTTCAGACCTTTCATTATCTCTTTGTATAACAGCAGCAGCACAAAGAATTTCATTAGTCTTGATACTAGTTTCTAAATCAAAAGAAAAAGTAACAAATGGAGTAGGGAAAGGTAATGTTTTTTCCAAACAGTCAAATGTACATGAAATTATCATATCAACAGGATATATTCCTGAACCACCGACTTTCTTGATATTTTGATTTGCTATTTGAGAATTACTATTATTGATATTTTTAGCTTCTTCTGGGGATCTTTTGTCAGCCCATAATACACTTCCTTTGACTTTGATATGTGGACCTAGGTCGCAATCAAGTAACAAACGTTGAGCAAAATTAATATCTGCACTAGTTACAATCCAACCCAATTTCTTTAATTTGTCTCTTAATTTCGGTACAGACCATGTTTCACAAACATAAATCCTCCAAAATTCCTTCATTTCACCTTCAAATAACTTATTTCCAACTGATTTTGGTGGACCGTCTACTTCTTTCATTTTTTCCACAAAATCTAAGGAAAGATTTTTTTCTGTGAGGTCAGGAGAAATATTTGGATCGAATATTTCCAAATAAGGTCTAAGACCATTTACTAGTACTAATACAGAATGACCTGATTTAGCCCTACACCACAACTCAATAACTGTTTTAGGTGAGTTTTCGTCTTGCCAACTGCGATTATCTCCGGAGATAATGCACATCTCTTCTTCCCACAACATGTCTGAGTTCAATCAAGGGAGTGCCTGAGTTGTATTAAAAGTATTAATGAGATATGTAAGAGTTCATATTAAGGGATATCAATAGGAATTATTGAAAGGATACTCCTTTCCGTGCTATATAATTTGGAGTGGCCAGTCATGGGAAATGATAAATCGGACATTGATTGGGAAAACATGACTTTCAGTTTTAGGGAAACTGATAAAATGTATATTTCAACATGTAAAAAGGATGATGAGTGGTCAAAAGGGGTAATTCAAGACTTTCAGAATTTGAATATATCTCCTGCGGCTGGAGTTCTGAATTATGGACAAGGATTATTTGAAGGTATGAAGGCATATCGGACAGTAGACGGTAGTGTAGTATTATTTCGTCCCCAAGAGAATGCGAAAAGGATGCAGAAGGGCGCTAGAAGACTAGGTATGCCGGAAGTTCCTGAAGAAATATTTCTTGATGCGGTAATCCAAACTGTGAAAGAAAATGCAAGATGGATACCTCCAATAGGAAAAGGTACTCTATATATCCGTCCACTGCTAATGGGTAGCGGTCCTATTTTAGGAGTTGCTCCAGCTCCTGAATATACATTTTTGGTATATGTTTCTCCTGTAGGACCTTATTTTAAAGGAGGTTTGGAGCCTACTTCGTTAAAGATATCTGAAGAACATCATCGAGCTGCACCAGGTGGTTCAGGAGGAGTAAAAGCAATTGGCAATTATGCTCCTGGAATGGTTCCATCTAAAAATGCCAAAGGAGAGGGTTTCGCGGAAATAATATATCTAGATGCTATAAATAATAAATACATAGAAGAAGTAGGTGCAGCAAACTTTTTTTGTATTAAGAATAATATAATTTCGACACCAGAATTAACAGGAACTATTCTTGGAGGAATTACAAGATTATCAATAATAGAGATAGCCAGGTCAAAGGGATATGAGGTAAGAGAAGAGAAGATTGATGTAGAATATGCTTTAGAAGCAGATGAATGTTTCTGTGCAGGTACAGCAGCAGTTGTTTCTTCAATTGGGTCCATAAAACACGGAAAGAGAGTAGTAGAGTTTAGTAATGGAGGAGTTGGTAAAATAACAAGAGAGATTTATGATTCATTAGTTGCAATCCAAGAGAAAAGGGCACCAGATAGATTTAATTGGTTATTAGAATTGAATCTTTAACGTCCAAATTTATTTCTTCGGTTTGCTGATTTGGATTTATTTTTAAACGATTTACGCTGAGAGAATTTATGTCTTGAACTATTATTTTTATTGTTTATATTTTGTTTTTGATCTGATTTAGCATCAATAAAATTCTTTCTAAGTCTTAGGCCTATGGATTGTAATACTCCTTCTTTACTTTCTGCATTTGTTGATTTTAGTGCATCTTTTGTGGATAAGATCAACATTCCTTCCTTTGAATAAGGCCTAGATGGATGGCTGATATTTTCTTCCCTTTTCATTTTACTTATTCCTGCATCTTTACTAGCCCATATTATACCTTCTAGCGTGGGATTTGGAATACTAGCTTCTTTTGGGACTCTTCTACCTCCTGATCTAGATAATTTAGAATCAAAATATCGTGTCCAAATTTTCATTTTGGTAGGGTCTCGGGTCATGCTACTAATAATATCCTAAGGGTACTATTGATTTGAGTTCTTCGTGAAACTTATTCTTCAAGGAGAATACCGCTAACTACTCCATGCATCCCAGGACGGCTGGTAACTCTGACTTGTCCTACATCAGTTTCGACTATTGCTCCTTTGGTTACAATATTACGTCGAACATAGTTTGTATCAGCATCATTTCTAATTACATTTGTTATTTGAACGCGTACTGTTTTTCCCTCTTTGGGTTTATTTACATTAATATTTTTGATAGAAAGTACTCTTACCGTCTGTGAACCAGCAGTTTTACGATATAATTTACGAGCATCTTTCTCACCTACAAAAGCAAACTGATTTTCACTTGAAATCTCTGTTTTACGTTTTCCCCGGTAACGACTTGGACGCTTCAATCGACCTCCGCTTGGTTTACGACGAGATATGCCATGCCACTTTGCCATCCCTCCGCCGACCGTCCCCCCTTATTTCAAAGGATTGGCAAAAGTAATATTTTGATATTAAGGATAAGAGATGTTATTTTGTAGTATTTGCACCGCGAAGTGTGAGTGAGAAGAAGTTAAGGCGACGGACCCCTGTTAGGTATAAACAAGTGAGGAGTATAATCAATGAAATAGTAAGAAATATCGGAATTGAGTTTGATATTTCTGAAAAATTTTTGGAAAAGGCAAATTTTGATGATAAAGATGTATTATTAATAGATAGAGTGATTTTAGCATTCCAAGTGAGTACTGAAAATGGTAAATCATGGTTTCCAACGATAAGAGGAGTTTTAGAGTGGTTGCCGGAAATTAAATGGGCTGCAGTTGATCATGGTGCAATCCCCTTTTTGATGAATGGAGCCGATTGTATGGGTGCTGGCATTCACCTAGCAGATATATCACTAAAATCAGGAGATTTGATATGGATAAAAGATCAACAACATGGAAAACCACTAGCCATTGGAATTGCAATGGTCGATGGAGATGAAATGATGGGAATGACAAAAGGTAAGGCCGTACAAACAATACATTGGATCGGCGATGAACTATGGGAATTAGATACTTAAGTCAAGAGTATTAATGTGTTTTGTAGAGGTACGACTTAATATGCGCATGCTTATCGTATCAGGTATTGTGTTGATTTTTTTATCTAGTGTATCAGGTAGTGCAGGAGGAATTAATGAAGAAATGAGTCTTGAAGGAACTGGATTAATTTCTATGAATTATAATGATTTTGTCCTTTCATCAGAGTCTTTTGAAATTGAATTAGAGTTAGATTCAGAAACGTCTGATAATGGAACCCAAGTAACATGGGTAACACAAATTTGTATAAATACTGGAGTTTGTTACCCCCCTGAAAATAATCATGATTGGGTAACAAATGATGAAAGTAAATTAGTTGGTTCGGTTAATGTAGACGATGATGCCAGCTATATTAATTGGCGAATAAAAATGAATTGGAGTGATGGAGATGAGGAGAACTTTCCTGAAAATGGCTTTGGTTGGAAAGTATGGTCTAATTGTTGGTTTGATGGTGAAGAATGGGGCGGAATAGATGAGTCATGTAACTCTGAAGGTAATGAATCAAAGATTGCATACTATTCGAAAATAACATCATTAATTGCACTTCTATCTGTTTTTACTATGGTACTTTGGAGAAGATTTCAAACATAAGTTATTTCTTATTTGGAGGCGGTAATAACGCCAGTGATATACCGGAAGCAATTATTAAAATCCCTCCGAATAGGTTAGTATTCGTTAAACTCTCATCAAAAATAATATATCCATAAAATGTTGCTACAATAACAGTAAGATAAGAGAATGCACTAACCCATGCTGCGTTAGCTTTGTGATACGCCATTGTTATTCCAACTTGCCCCCCTCCAGCACCAATTCCAATTCCTATTAATGCGGCCATAGTTTCTATACTCAAGGATAAAAGATCGGGAGCTGCTTGAATTATACTGCCCATTATAGAGAAAGTAGCGAACCAAAAAACTACTGAAGAAGGTGAATCTGTATGACGTAGTTTCCTAACGTAGATATACGCAATAGCCGCAAAAAAACCTGACCCTAGAGCAAGTAATGCATCTGATTCTAAATTTCCAGTACTAGGAGATACTACAAGTATTATTCCAAAGAAAGAGGTTATGAGTAATAATAAAACAGGCTTTGAAACTTGCTCTCTAATTATACTACCCGACAATAGAGCAACAAATAATGGTGCAGTATATTGTAATGTAACCGCTTGCCCTATGGGTATTCTAGATAATGCTGAAAAATATAATATCATTGCAATTAAACCTGCTAGACATCTTAAAAACATTGTTTTTGAATCATTAGGCTTTAAATTTACCGAGTTTACTTTTGCATACAATGCAACGATTATGGCAATCACAGAAGAGCGCATAAAAATTATCATCCAAACATCTGCATCTACTGAAGTCCATTTAACTAGCGCGTTCATAGTACCAAAACAAATACTACCAAATATCATCCAAAGTATAGCAATACTTGGAGAATCAGTTGGAATTTTTTCATCTTTATTTACAATGAAAGATGAAAGATTAGGCCCATCCTCGGCGAGGCTTGACATAGAATTTAAGCCTCTGCCTAATCCACTTTTTCTCATTTAAATTAAACTCCAACGTCGAGATAAAACAGAAGCAATTTCTTGGTAATCCTTACCACCCGCACTTTTAGGATCATACAAATGAATAGGAATCCCATGGCTTGGGGCTTCGGCTAATTTTATATTTCTCCTAACTGCAGGTTTTACAATCAGTTCTGGAAAATAGTCTATGATTTCATTTGCAACTTGCTGATTTAGTGTTGTTGGTGAATGCATAGTTAAAATAACGCCATCGACGCCGAGTCTAGGGTTCAATAAATTTCTTACTTCCCTAATAGTGCCAGACATTAAAGCAAGACCTTCTAAAGCAAAATATTCTGTTTGAACAGGAATAATTAGACCATCGCTAGCAACCAATGCATTTATTGTAACTAATCCTAATGAAGGTGGAGTATCGATAAGAATAATGTCATAATGAGGTAGTAAAGGCTCTAAAGCCTCAGATAAACGTTTTTCACGGCCTAATTGTCTAAGCATTTCTTGCTCTAAACCAATTAGATTTTTATCACCTACGATTAGATGTAATTTATCAACAGCGGTAGCGTGACGTGCGCTTATTGCCGTTTCAGGATTAAGAATTAAATCTCTAGTTGTTTCACGAACTTTACTTTTATCAACACCAAGTCCGGTTGCACAATTACCTTGGGAATCAGAATCAATTACCAAAATATTATGTCCACGCAAGGCCAATTGAGCCGCTATATTGATTACCGTAGTTGTTTTTCCCACTCCACCTTTTTGATTAATTACTGTAACTATTCTTGCTCTCTCCTTTGGGCTACTTAGTGATTTAGGTAATTCTACTGCTGCATATTTTTTTGATGTATGAACTTCTTCAAAAGAATCTAAAATTGGGATATCAATATTCTCTTCTGTTTCTAGAAACTCTACATCCATAATAAGAGGTGCTTTATCTACATCAGGAAGAGTTGTGTTATCCTTGAGATTGGTCACGATATAATCGGGCATTACTGAGGTGTTGAATATGCCGGAAGAAACGAGGGCAAATAGATTAAATTGAAGTGATTAAAGTAGCGCCATTAATTCGCTATATGATACCATGCTAACATTTCTCCTGTTTCGCCATTCATAGCGAAATAACTAGAGTGTTCTTTTCCTGACTCTATCCAATTTTTGGAACCTATTATAGATACTTGCCCTTCACCTAAATTGATTGGTAGAATACTTAGTAATTCATTATCATCAGATACTGAAAGCCTATAGCCTATTTTAATTTCAGAATCCCAAGAATTCTGATTTGAGGTTATTAGGGGATTAAGATCAGGATATCTATCATAATTTAAAATCCTTTTTTCTAAAAGATCTAAAGATGGAGTATCCGGAATAGCGGGTCTATTCCAAATTATATCTCCATTGTCATTATTATTACTATTAATTATTTTACAATCCAAAGAGCTGTTACCACTCAATACTATCCAACCTGAATTATCTTCCGGATCAACCCATGAAAGATTCCATTGAGGATTATTAAAATTATCAGGATATTCCCAATAAGATTGCCATAAATATCCTCCATCAATAATTGCACGTGCGGCATCTGAAGAAGAATGATTATTCATTAGACACTCCTTTGCAGTTTCTAAATTAAAAATTCGAATATCTGATTCATCCCACATAGAATCAGACCACTTTTTCTTATCAGAGGTTCTTGGTTGATCCTCTCCAGTTTCTGGCTTTAAATATTCTTTACCCCAATTAATTGGAGTCGCCCCTAAAGAGGTTTTACTTTCTCCCATTACTAATCTTATCGTTAGTCTGCCATCGGGCAATATTGTTTCTGCTGCTGAACTTAATAAGAAATTACAATCAGAATTGGATGTGTCTTTATCAATTAGAATATCAACTTCTTGGCTTACTGGCCATGGATTATTGGCTTTGACTTCTATTTCTATATTTGCGTGGCCAATACATTTACCGATTTCAACATGGTGAATAGTTATGGGGTACACAAGACCGTGGTTTTTACTATTTATTTCTGCACCGACTGTCCATTCCCAGTCTGAATTCCAATCTTGATCGTTCTTAGAAGAAGTGGCTTCGGAAAGTGACCTATCTCCAAAAAAGGAATGTAATTCAATTGGCTTGAGAGGAAATGTCAGAATAGGGATGAGGAGGTCTAGATCTCCCAATCCTTCCAACCCATAAGTAACAATTTGTAGGTTTGTCACTTCATTTTCTATATCAGTAAATGATATATCCGTATTAGTTCTTTTTAGATCTTTATCCTCTAATTCTGTCCAAGATATTGAATCCATATTAAGAATATTGTTTGCCATTGACCATCCTAAGTTACCACAATCATCGATATCCCTCCAAGTTTTTCCTTCAAAATCTACAACTAAGTCATGTTCTATTTTTTTCTCAGCAGTATAAAATCCAGAACGTCCAAGACTATCTGTAGAAATTTTCTCATCACTTGAAATGGAGACTCTTCCTTCGCCTGCCATATTAATTTCTAATTCGCCACATGCTTCATCTAATATTCCTCCTGAAGAGTCACGGAATATCTGTACCATGTCATCTCCAATGATGGATACTCTTACTTCATCGACATTAAAGTTCATTTCATCACCATAATTCAGAGGTTTGGCGGAGAATGAATTATTATTATTTAGAACAAGGAATACCGTTGCTCCTAATAGTAATATTATGGCAAAAATTGCACCTAGTGCCTTAGTATTGAAATTAATATTTTTCAGTGAGGGTAGTGTGATAACCATTGATGCAGAATCATCTTTACCCATAATTTCTGGCTTTAGAGTATTTTCTTCTACAAATATTTCTGCCTCGAGGACATCCTTTTCTTGTTCTTCTAATAAATCTAAAGTGGCATTTTGTTTAGGTATTTCATCATCTTTAGAAATATTGTTTTTTACAATTAATTTATCAACTGCATCACCAATATTATGTTCCTTTACATCGTCATCATCTTCTAGTAGCAAAACTTGCTCATTCTCTACTTCAATATTTCCTTCTTCATTGCCATTGAACTCTAAAATCCTATCAATTAATACTGATTTATTTCCAGAAACCATTAACTGTAGGTTTTTACAGATTTCTCTTAATTCTACAACTGTCATTCTAGAGAGTGTGTCTCCATCAAATGAATCATCGGCATCTTTGGACATTCTTATACTTGAGTCGTGAGTACAGTTTTTCAATCTCTTTGTATAATTGTGTCATTAAAGTACTACTAATGCAGTCTAAATAATATTTCAGACAAAGGACTCAAGAAGGAGTTTTTGTTGGCAAAACTATGAAGCCTCGACTAGTAATACTGTCTAGAGGGCCAGAATTGTACAGTACTAAGAGATTATGTGAAGAGGCAGAAAAATCTGGTTGGGATGTTAAAATCTTAGATCCATTATCGTTGACAGTTGTCGTAGATAGTAATGGAGGTAAAATTTTCAATCGGGGGTGGCCTATTGAATGTGAGGCAGTTATACCAAGAATTGGTTATTCAATAACAAGAAGGGGAGTTGCCATAGTTAGACAATTTGAAAGAGAAGGCATAATAGTTTTGAATAAGAGTGCGGGTATAATTCAAAGTAGAGACAAATTACTAGCATGTCAATTAATGTCAGATAGCAATATTCCAGTTCCTGTTACTGCCCAAGTTGGATCTTGGAAAGATACTGCAAGAGCTGTCAGCAGAGTTGGAGGAACACCTTGTGTGATTAAATCTACAGAAGGTACACACGGATATGGCGTATTTTTAGCTAAATCTGATCAACAAGCAAGGCAGTTGGTATATCAAATGTTAGAGCGAAATATGCGTCCTTTGGTACAAGAATATGTCAAAGAATCGCATGGACAAGATATTCGAGTACTAGTCGTAGGAGGAAAAGTGATAGCATCAATGAAAAGAAAGGCTAATGGTTCAGAATTTCGTTCTAATTTTCACTTAGGAGGATCAGTCCAAAAAATAGATATTAATGAGGAGCAAAAAAAGATTGCCTGTTTAGCTGCAGCTACAATGGGACTGGATTTGGCAGGTGTTGATATGTTGATATCAAGTAGAGGTCCATTGATTCTAGAAGTAAATTCTAGTCCTGGTTTAGAAGGAATAGAGTCTTCAACAGGAGTGAATATTGCAGGAGAGGTTGTCAAGTATCTAAATTCATCATATCAAAATATGATTATCGATAGAGATGAAGTTGATAATTTAGAAACTGTTACTCGAAAAAATCAACAAACGGATGCGTACTAAAAATATCGTTACGGCTTAAAATTGATAGTTAGTAAATATTGTTTTTAATGTTCAAAACTAGAGAAGCATTCAATACAATATACGTTTGCTGGTACATGTTCGTTAGAACAGGGATGCACGCGTCGTTTACGGCGAGAGGCGATAATATGAGAAGGGATGATGATGTATTTTCAAAAGGAATAGATGTAAATCTATTATCAGAAGATAGAGGAAATGTAAGAATAAAGTCTACTTTACCTCTTAGGATGGGAAGAATATCTCATCTTCCTTGGTTTGAATGTTGGTTACAACAATTAAGGACAGAAAAAAAGAGTAGGCATACAATTAGATCTTACGTAGTTTCGATAAAAACCTTCACAAAGACTAAATTACCCAAAGAATCGGAAAATATTTGGGAAAAAATACAAAATATTAGTGTAGTAAAATTTCATAACTTTTGTAATCCTGATAATGGAAGAATTGACGCGTGGTTAAATGAAATTAGTAAACTAAAACCCTCGACTATTAATGCAAGGATTGCAGGTATTTCTCATTTATTAAAGTGGCTTGGTTATGTAATACCTGATTGGATACAAAGACCTGCAAGAAGTCGCTCACTTCCTAAAACATTAGGTAAATCAGAATTAAGGAAACTACTTTTGGCTACAAAACAGTCCGAAGATTGCTTATCTTCACCAATTGTTACAATAATGCTTGATACTGGTTTAAGAGTTTCTGAATTGTGTGGTTTAGATTTGGATGATATTGATTTTGAAGATTTATCGGCACTAGTCATTGGAGGAAAAGGCGAAAAAGATAGGACAGTTCTTTTCACCATGTCTACCGTTCTAGCTATAGAAGCATGGAAGCCTATGAGAGAAACTAGATTAAAATTATGTAAAAAGTCGGAAGATCATCGGTCTTTATTTTTATCCAGCAGAGGTAACAGAATGAATCCGCGCTCAGTTCAAAAAATTATTGATAGATTAGCAGATGAAGCAGATATTCCAAGAAGTCGAATTAGTCCACACACACTGAGACACACATTTGCAACAGGACTGTTAGAAAGAGGTGCTGATTTAGTCACCATACAGAGATTATTGGGTCATGCTAGTATTGCTACCACAAGAGTCTATCTTGAAATTGGAGATCAGACATTACGTGAAATATATCATAGAGCACAAAAACAAATCCCATCGATAGAGAAATTCGAGATTGAAGACTTATCAGAAAAAGAAGAGAAGCGGATTATTTCAACAGAAAAAATATAATATTGAGAACATCCATACAAAATGTTCAACGTAACAGACATTGACAGACAAGCGTGGATGGTATAGGATTAGATGGTAATGGCCGATCTTTGGAGAATGAAGGTAAATCAATACTATTTGCTCAAGTTATGCAGGGAAAACCTCGTATGGAAATTAATGAAGATGGTTTTTTGGAAGTATTAGGTAAATCAAAAAAGAATAGGAAAGTATTCATTGGAGATGTGGCAAAATCGGTATTACATTCACTCGGCTCTCATGAATCACCAGTATTTACTGATGAACCAAATTTAGATGAACAGCGATGGGAACTAATGTGTAAAACCAATGATTTAGGTGTTAAAATACAAAGTAATCATTATTGGGGCTTTGGTATGTTTTCTCGATGTTTTTATAATAAAATAGAGATTTTTGGTCCATTATCTGTAAGATCTAGATGTGCGCATGATATAGTATCAATATTAGGAAGAAATCCTTGGGAAGCTGTTATGGTAAAATCATTTGAAAGGGTTACTGGATTAAAAATGTCAGAACATTTGGAAAATTGGACAATGTTAATTCAACATGCTAAAGATGAAATGAATGACCAAATATTAAGATTAGAGGATCGAGTAAGAAAATTGAGAGGCGTAAATGAAGATGCTGTAGAGTTATTAAAATCTGCAGATTTATCTCTTGAAGAAGCTAGAACGGCTTTATCTGATAGAAATGCTCCCGCTGTTGAAAGAGCATTAAGTAGAGCTTCTAATTCAATAATACAAGCAGATCCGAAAACTGAATTATTAACAACTGATATATTGTTGGATAAAGATTAGAATCCGAATGCACTATACATCCATGACCAGACGCCATGCTGAGCTAGATAAATTATCAAAGAAAATGAAATACATGCAAAGTAAATTGTACCTTTTGAGATTTGGATAGCATCTTCGGATTCTTCATCAAAATAACGAATCAAACCAGCTGCTTGCTGTATCCCACTACCTTTTTTCTCCTTAGCCATTGAACTTCGCACCCGCATGCACTATTTCAAGGCCACTAAGACAAAAAATAAGTAAAAAAATAATTAAGGCTCTAAAGTTTCAATCAAAATGCAGCCACCGTCGAGATCTACAATGATAGAAGCCGCATCCATTGCATTATCAATGCTCGATGTCATTAGTATTTCGCGGCGAAGTCCATTTGGATTTTGAAGCACTAATCTATGACTTAAATTTTTTAGGACTTTACGGTCAACTTTTTTCCATATCCATTCATCATTCTCCACAGTAACAAGTGCTTCAATTGGTATCAAAGGTCCTTGCTGAGATGAATTTTCACGTGCTCGTTCAACTAATTCAACTAATTTCTTTG
Organism: Candidatus Thalassarchaeaceae archaeon; assembly: GCA_943841885.1. GTDB lineage: Archaea > Thermoplasmatota > Poseidoniia > Poseidoniales > Thalassarchaeaceae > MGIIb-O3. The sequence goes on from CALSZZ010000001.1 coordinate 509,013, forward strand.
TAGCTCCAAATATATCTGTCTTCACCTGTTCTTGACTATTTTTTGCTATTCGCCTACTCAAATTCATTCATGCATCCCCTTTGCGGCACTAAGCCACATCCTCCGAGGAATTTATCAATGGTATAATATTTTATGAAAATAATATTGGATTGTGTACAAAATAGTATGATGATGGTTTTTTCAAGATAAACAAGTAATTCTTTGATGAGTACATGGTGCGAAGGTTATGGCGAGAACCCAAGAGTATTGGAATAAACTTGGTGAAAATAGTATTCTATTAAATGCCGTGAGTAAATGGAGGAGTGATTCTGCATTATGGTTTTCAAAATCTGTTAACAGATTACCTGAAACAGTTAGAGTGAATTATCTAAGAAAAGACTGGGAGTGGGTTGAAGATTGGTTAGGAAAAATTGGTGCTGAAAGAATTGAATGGTTTAGAGGTAGTAAAGGTAGTGCTTGGACTCTGCCATTCGAAAGAGGAAAAGCGGAAGGAGAAATTAAGCTTGTTCTGTCTTCATTACACAGAACTGGGAGGATTACTAGGCAAGAATCAGTTTCAATGATTCCTACGATAGCACTCGATGTACAACCTGGAGAAATAGTACTCGATATGTGCGCCTCTCCCGGATCTAAAACTACACAGATATCAGAGAATCTACAAAATGAAGGTTTAGTGATAGCTAATGAAATTTCAAGTGATAGAATCAATACTCTTGTATCAAATGTGCAACGCCATGGGTCTAGAACATGCATGGTAATTCAGCATGATGGAAGGCATATTCCTAAAATTCTTAACACTGGTTTTGATAAGATTTTAGTTGATGCCCCTTGTACTGGATCTGGGACAACTAGGAAAAATCCGGAAGTTTGGAAAAAATGGCTACCTTCTGGAAGTCGCTCTTTACACAAACTACAACTGGGTCTTTTGGCAAAGGCTATTGATTTAATAAAACCTGGAGGAAGGGTAGTTTATTCCACTTGTTCATTGGATCCTGTTGAAAACGAAGCCGTAGTTGCAGAAATATTGAGATGTTTTCCTGTTGATGTAGTTTCTGCAGGGGATAAATTAGAATTATTACCTTTTGAAAAGGGTTTTACACAATGGGTAAAAATAGATGATTATGGTAATGTTAATGATAGTTTAATTCTGGAGAAATCAATGTTACCACCTACTGAAAAATTTATTATTGATTCGCTAAAAAAATGTGTAAGAATTTGGAATGATAAGATTGATGGAGGTGGATTTTTCATTGCAATAATAGAGAAAAAGAAAGAGATAACAAATAATAGTAATGTAATTAATAGATTTATGGACTCTAATATAAAACCTGATTTAGATAGTTTACCGATGCCGATTGGTTCCGATTTAAAAGATAAAATAGTCGCTCATTTCGGAAAATGTCCAGATAATTTATGGATTAGGGGGAAAAAAATCTCATGGTCTACGGATGAAGCTAAAATGATATGGGAAAATGAAAAATCCCGCAAGTCTGGAAAAATAGTAACCCCTGGAAAAAGATGGGGGCCTTTGAAAATAATTAATTTAGGCCTTGATACTGTCAAGTTAAGAAAAAATGAAATTGATAGAGTAGTAGGTAGAGCATCTCAGCAAATCATCCCTGAAATTAAATCTAGATATATCATAACCAAAGGAGAAATAATTGATAGGCTATTGATTGATAATCAGTTGCTCAACAAAGATCTAGGGAATAATTTTGAGGAATACAAAGGAGGTTTATTGCTAATTGATGAAAGGGATATGACCTGTATTCCTATTTGGGTTGGTAAACGTGTCAGTTTAATGATTAATGATGATGAAAAAAGAATACTAAAATTCATGAGAGGTTTAAGTATAATAGATGAGGAAGAATGAAAATTATATACAAATGGATATTAAAATCCCTCGATAATTGGCATATGTTCAATAGCCTAGTTCTATAACCTTCCACAAAGGACGTATGGATATGGACGAAACTGATCGAATGATAATTGAGGTTCTCTGTGATGATGCCAGAACTTCTTTAAGAAAAATTTCAGAAAAAATAGGCGTCTCATTGGGAGCAGTAAGCAATAGGGTCAAAAAGTTAGAAAAAAATGGAGTTATAAAAGGCTATACAGTACTATTAGATGCTGATAAGATTGGATGGGAGTTGACTGTAGTAATAGGAATTAGAATACAAAAAGGTAGGTTAATAGAAATTCAGGAAAAGATCGCCAAAGATCGTAGAGTATATGCTGTGTATGATGTAACCGGCAATTATGATTCAATGATTGTCGCAAAGGCATCTAATAGAAAAGATTTAGATGATTTATCGAAAAATGTATTATCCATAGAAGGTGTTGAGAGGTCAGTTACGCATTTAGTTTTGAATACCGTTAAAGAAATGCCCAATTCATTACCTGAATTTTTAGAATAAGTAAGCAATATTGTATTGATATGAAAAGAAAGTTTTTGTTATTGTATTCCTTAATGCGTATATTTAGAGATTAATCATTCTTTATTCAATGATTATATTAGTAGGATATGAAGAATATCATTACGCGGCATTTATGAATGACTTTCTGCCCCCTCTCAATAGGGGTAGGCATCGTGGTTGCGAGCGTATTATTTTGGAAACTATTTGATGAATATATTTTATGGTCTCTTTTGGTAGGAATATTTACCTTTGGATGGCTTTTTCATCATTCTTTTTGGTATACATCTTCTAAAGGAGAAGAATACAGCAATCCTGATAAAATTGAAGTTGGAGTTTTTCCCCGACATAATGACGATATGAAATTAGAAGTAGCATGGACGATATTACCGTTTATACTAATAGTTTACTTGACATATATATCTTGGGCGCCTCTAGATGCAGTATGGACATCAGCAGATGGTGGAATTCATGGGAATGAATGTGAAGAAGGGCAAAGTTCCAATAATTACCTAGATTCAAGTAGTGGTGCAATAGTTTCGGAATGTTATCATATAATTGAAATAACTGCTAAACAATGGGTTTGGAGTTTTAATTGTAATCCAAATGATGATTCCTGGAGAGGAGATGTTATTCCAGATAGAGGATTCGAATTACAAACTAACCTATGTGATGTTGGAACTATATCAATAGAAGGTTACGGTATGCAGCCCCTACTATCTCTTAAATCAGGAGAGACCTATCTTGCAGTTATGCAATCTGAGGATGTTACGCATGCACCATGGGTTCAAGTAATTGGTACAAAAGAGGACGTTTTACCAAGCCAAACTACTACTCTGTGGCTTCCTATGAGTGAAGCAGGAGAATCTATGATATTATGTACAGAATATTGTGGTGATGCGCATTCAGTAATGTCTGCAGGTCTATTTGTACACAATTAGAGGGTGTTTCAAATGAAGAAGAATTTTATACAATCCAGAATCATAGTTATTATGACTGTTCTGATTGCAGCAATGATATTCACTCCATTAGTCAGTTCATTTCCAACCGGAATTTCAGGAGTTAAAGATTCTGGTTGTAATTGCCATGGTACAACAACTAGTGATTCCGTAACTCCGATGATAATGGGATTGCCAGAAGTATACAATTACTCCCAGGTTTATGAATTAACAGTCTCATTCACTGGAGGGCCAAGTACTCCAGGGAATATTAATCTCGGTGGTTTTCATCTATGGGCAAGTGAGGGAGAGTTATCAGTCATAGACGCAACTGCTCAGCAGTATAACCCAAATGAAGTAGGCCATAGTGAAGTTGGTAATGATCAAACGAGTTGGACAGTTACCTGGACTGCTCCCGATACAGATAGAAATGTAGAGATGATTTTGCATGTTAATTCGGTCAATGGTAATGCAGGTGATGGAGCGGGTTCTTCTGGGGATGAATGGAATAAAATATCACAAAAGATAAATGCGCCAATCTTAGTTCTAGAATCAGCCAATCCTTACGTAGTTCTTTCCACATTAATTGTAATTTCTGGAATATTACTAATTATTACAGTTACGTATATCTTTTACCGAACTAACCCAGATTCATTTAATTGGGAAAGTTTTGAACCTTGGATATCAGATTGGTTAACTACTACCGATCATAAAAAAATTGGAACTCTATATTTCCTTGCAGGTATGTTTTTCTTAGGCATAGGAGGAATTATGGCTTTAATGATAAGAATACAATTGTCTGTTCCTGGTAATGATTTTCTTACTCAAGATCAATACAATCAATTCTTTACATTACATGGAACTACTATGATATTTTTGGCCGCTATGCCTCTCATAAATGGATTTGCTAATTGGATGGTCCCTCTACAGATAGGTGCCCCTGATTTAGCTTTACCTAGAATAAATGCAATGTCATTTTGGTTACAACCTGTAGCTGCATTATTGATATTTACAGGAGTTTTCTCTGGTACTGGAGCAGATACTGGATGGACAGGTTATGCACCTTATATTGTGAGCGAGACAGCACATGTTGGTACCACTATGTGGGTTGCAGGACAAATTATGTTAGTTGCATCTTCAACTTTAACTGGAGTAAATTTCCTAACTACAATAGCAGTCATGCGTGCTCCAGGCATGGGTTGGATGCAAATGCCATTATTTACATGGTCAATACTTATAGCTAATCTCATGTTATTCTTATCCATACCTGCATTTGGAGTAGGACTAGTTCAAGTATATTTGGATCGAGTTATTGGTACTGCATTTTATGATGCTTCTGCAGGAGGAGATCCTTTACTTTGGAGTCATTTGTTCTGGTACTTTGGACATCCTGAAGTATACGTAGTGATAGTACCAGCCTTCGGAGTCATATCTGAAGTAATTGCAACAAGTGCAAGACGGTCAGTATTCGGATACAGGTCAATGGTTTATGCAATGGCTGGAATTGGAGTAGTTTCATTTATTGTTTATGGACACCATATGTTTACTTCAGGGATGAGTCCTACTTTGAGATTCGTGACCATGTTGACTACTATGATAGTGGCTGTTCCAACTGGGATTAAGATTTTTAATTGGCTAAAAACTATGCATAAGGGTTCTTTAATTTACAGAACACATACCCTTTGGGCCTTAGGTTTCTTGATTACATTTACTTTAGGAGGAATTTCAGGAATGTTTTTCCCGTCTATGGCGATGGATTTACATTTCCATGAATCATACTTTGTTGTTGCCCACTTCCATTATGTTTTAGTCGGAGGAACTGTGTTTGGTTTCTTCTCTGCAATTTACTATTGGTTCCCAAAGATGACTGGAAGAATGATGGATGAACGTCTTGGAGTTTTGCATTTCTTAACTGCTTTCATAAGTTATAATGCAGTATTTTGGCCTATGCATCGCCTAGGAATATGGGGTATGGCTAGAAGACATCATACATATTTCATATCAACAGAAGAGGCAATGGGGTCTTTACCCCCAGAAGCAGCGGGCTGGAATATGTTCATTTCGATTAGTGCTTTTTTATTCTTTTTCTCGAATTTTATACTAATTGCTAATATGATTAAATCCGTAATACGCGGACAAAAGGCACCAGCAGATCCATGGGGAGGATGGTCTTTCGAATGGATGACCTCTTCTCCACCCCCTACACCAAGTTTCCCATTAGATGATTTACCAACTTTGAAAGACGCAAACGAATATCATATTGCAAATGAACCTAGTGCAATAGTAAAGTGGTTCCAAGGTTTAATGGTCCTAGATAATGAAGAGGAAGTGAGCCATTGAGTGACGGGTATCATGATAATGAGCATGAACACCATGCAAGTGCTTGGGGTCCTCACGATTGGAGTCATGGAGCTCCTCACAATTCATGGTCTCCAATAATAATGTCAATTGGTATTGGTATCTTTTTGTACACAGTTGCCTCAGTATACTCATGGGGAGAAATGGTGGATTCATCAAGTATTGCTTTGGTTTTTATTGGAATGATGATAACATTCTTTGGACTTTTAATATGGTGGAGGCAAGATGCATCATTTGATGGTGTTTACGAACCTAAAGCAACAGGAACACCGTTTCAGAATATTGAAATTCGTAAAGTTGCAATGTGGGTATTCTTGATGTCGGAAATGATGGTATTTACATCATTATTTAGCACATACATGAGATATAGATTTGGTATTGATTCTTGCCAAGAAGTATATGAGAGTGGTTCTTGGATAGTTAACTCTCAAAATGTAGATACCGGAGAAGCAGTTAATTGCTTCTTACCTGCATCTGAATTAATTGCGTCCTCATGGTTCCATATTGCACCTGGGGCGATTAATACATTTGCCCTGATAGTATCTTCTTTTACCATTGTTCAAGCACTTCGTTGGGCAAAGAAACCAGTAGGAAGTGTAGATGAAGAGGTTCGTAGGAAGCGTGTTTATCGTTACTTAGGTAGCACTTGGGTTTTAGCAATAATATTCCTTACTTTGAAGATGGTTGAATGGTTCATAGGATTTTATATCCCTGCAATAGGTCCGTTCCACGAACATGATATCATGTCATTGGTTGAGGAGGGTTACACCATTCATGCCGATCATTATCATCCACATCATGGTTGGGATGATGTTCATCTAGCCGAGCTTGCTGCATTACACCCTGAAGATTACCAAGCATATTTAGCGGCTGTTGGCCCTAATTATGAACCAACAAATGCGGTCATGCTTGCAGATATTAGAGTAAGTTCGTCAACATTCTTTGTTACTACAGGTACTCATGGTGCTCACGTATTCATTGGCATCATTGGATTAACATACATGACATGGAAGGCCTGGACTGGTGGTTATACTCCACAAAATGCTGTATCAATAGAATACTTTGGGCTCTATTGGCACTTTGTTGATTTGATTTGGGTTCTAGTATTCCCATTCTTCTATCTATATTGAGGTGAAAAAAATGAGTGACCATTTACTATTCGGAAAATTTGATCTTTACTGGGCTAATTTTATTGGCTTGATTGTTTTAACTGCAATTGAAGTTGCTGCAGTAGGATTAGATTTTTCAGAAACAATTACATTATTTATCCTCGTCGGAATAGCAATACCAAAATTCATAATGATTGCTGCTATTTTTATGCACTTGTGGGGGGATAAAGATTCAAAAATATTAACTTTAACTGCCTTATTTCCAGCTTTTTTTATAGTTATCATGGTTCTTTTTATCGGTTTGACTCATCCAGAAGCATCAATTGGTTTACCAGAATGGTGTAGGCCAGGTTATTACAAACTCTAACATATAGGTTCATGTCTAATGGGTAAGTGGCAAGAATGTTGCCGAGATCGCATAGCCCGGTATTGCGGTGGATTTGAAATCCACTGTCCATTGGACGCGGGGGTTCAAATCCCTCTCTCGGCGCCATTAATTTTGATTGGGAATATTTTCTGCTCCTCTTACTGTTAATTGATCTTCAAAATATTCTAATTTAATTGGAGTAGTCATAACAGCTTCCCCATCAATATTCACAAATAAATCCGGTTGATGAGGTTTTTCAGAAGGGTTATTGTCGAAATCAACAGATTTCAATTCTAATTTTTTTGCATTTCTCATGAAAATTTTATTCCATTTTCCAATATGTTTTCCTTTTTCTACCGGACCCATAACAAGTAACATTTGTAATTTTGACAAGCCCCATGCTAAGACTAGTGAACCATGTTTTTGTATTGGGGTTGCTCCAGGAGCAATTTGAAAACCTCCTCCAAATGTTTGACATTGGCTCATACAAAAAAGTCCTGATAAATCTACAATTTCGCCTGGCTCATCATCAACCTTTATCCATCCTTTTTGAGTTTTCCAGCCTAGAATTGCCCTAATTCCTAACAATTTATATTTTAATTGACCTCGTATTCTTCTAAATTTACCTTCAGTCTTCATTCTGTTTACTGCTGAAGTAACTCCGCTATCACACTCAAGAAAACTCCAACGAACTAAATTACCAGATTTATTTGGTTTATCATTACATTCATATTCAATTGGGGCTGGAATTAGTGGGTGCTCAGGTGCTGGCTGACCTTCGACTCTGAAAGCACCAACCCTCCTATCAACTCCTTGAGATAGGATATCTATTGCTTTTTGCATATCAGTAAATTTTCGACCCTTTGGAATTGGAATTCCATGTGCTCGAGCGTAATCATTACCACTACCGATAGGTAGAATTCCTAGAATCTTACTAGAACCTCTCAAACCTGATGCAACTTCATGGACAGTACCATCTCCACCAACTGCTACAATAATTTCATAATCAGAGTTACAAAGGTTTGCAGCTATCTGCATTCCATGTCCGATATATTCAGTATGATGTAAATCTATTTCAAAACCCGCTTTCAATAATGATTTTTCAAAAAGAGTCCATTGCTTTACCGATAAACCATCGCGGGCTTTGGGATTTAGGATACAGGCTATACGGGCCATGGTATACTCAGAAGAGAATTTAGTATTGAATGCTATGAATGCGAGATATGATGAATGAGTATCGTTTCGCAGACATGGAAAGTATGGATATAGAAGAAAGTTTCATGCTACAAGCTTTAAAAATAGCACAATTGGGAAAATGGAAAGTTATGCCTAATCCTTTAGTTGGTTGCGTAATAGAAAAAGATGGAGAAATTATTGCAAAGGGATGGCATGACCATATTGGAGGATTACATGCTGAACAAATGGCTATTGCAGATGCAGAAAAAAAAGGAATTTCCTTGCAGGGTGCAACTGCATACATTACATTAGAGCCCTGTAATCATTTTGGAAGAACTCCTCCTTGTACGGAGGCTTTATTGTGGGCAGGGATAAAAAAGGTAGTAATTGGAGCATTAGATCCAAATCCTACTGTAAGAGGAGGAGGGTTAGAAATGCTACAAAATGAAAAATTTGAAGTAAAAACAGGAGTATTAGAAGAATCTTGTGAAAAACAAATGGAGACTTTTATGTATTGGTGTAAGAATCGTAGACCGATAGTTACTCTCAAAGCAGCCACTGACATTAATGGAAGAATTGATGTAGATAAAGATAAGCCTGCTAGGCGATTTAGTTCAGATGAATCACTACAAATTGCCCATGAATTAAGAGCAAATTCAATGGCAATATTAGTTGGAGTTAACACTGTAATAAGAGATAATCCAGAATTGACTGTTAGAGGATTAAATATTGGGCCAAGGGAGCCCCCAATAAGAGTAGTAATTGATCCAAATAATAGAATACCAACTAACTGTCATCTTATGGAAAGTGAAGTAGCCCCAACACTATTAATTCAAAATAAGCATTTTGATTCCAAAAAAGATAAAAAACATGTAGAAAGAGTGGTTATTTCAGAAAGTAAAAAAATTGAAGTTTCTAAGATACTGGATATGTTGGGAGATAGAAAAATACAGTCATTACTTGTAGAAGGAGGTAAAGATACATGGATTCGTTTTCTTGAATCTGGATTAGTCAATAGAGCACATCTTTGTGTTTCTAATTTAGAATTGGAAGGTGATGTTGGTGAAAGATTTGATTGTAATTATTTATTGGAAAATAAATTAAAAAAGATTGCAACAAGGAAAATTAATAATGATGAAATTACCATTTGGGAAAAGTATAATACTCTAAATTAGATATTTTTTTTCTACAAGTTGTTGTAGAAATAGACATATATACTCACCATAGAGCCGAAATGCTATGTCCGACGTACGTATGAACCGTAGTTTAACCCTAATAATGATAATGTTACTCTCAGCATTGTCTCCAATTCTGATGCCAGTAACGGCTGATCATGAAGGAAATGGGACAGGAACGAGTAATTCCGGAGAAGATATTTCATTATCAATATTTGATAACGATACTAGTTCTTGGGAACCAGTAGAAGAAGAAGAAATGGAAGAAGAATATCCAGATATTCATTTCCTAGGAGAAGGAACTTATCAATTAGAGATTCATTCTACTAATCTAACATTAAACGAAAGTTACATACTAGAATGGACAGTTTTCCAAGGAGAAGTTCAAGATGAAGGGATTGAAGTTGAGGAAACAAGAAACTGGGTTGCATACAATAATGAAAGTTCAGAAAATTTTAACATTACAGTAAATGAATTTACATGTGAGATAATGATTTCAGCAAATTTATTCAATGATTCTGGAAATAATTGGGTAGATTCTGCAATGTATTTTTTTGTGGGTGCATGCGGTAATAACGGAATTATAACAACAAATATTGAGATAGATGGAAATTATACTGAAGTTGAGTCTTTCTTTAGTGAGAATGGATTTGATAATATGATAGAACTTGATGCTGGAGATTACGATATGTGGTGGTCTAAGTCTGGTCAAACATTTACAAATGGTAGTGATTATCTCATAGAGTGGAACCGTGGCTGGAATGGAATAATGTCTGTCAATGATACTGAAGGAATGTATGAATGGACTGCTGGAAGTGGACAGGGTCAAGGACTTAGCAGTCAAGGCTGGACAATAACAATAGTAAATGAGACCTGTGAATCATGGAATGATGCAATTTTATGGGAAGCCGAATATTTTACTAATGGCACCTGGGATAAAGATAACAGTACTTTAATGGGAACTACAATAACATCAATGGCTGGCCCTTGTGAAGAACCGGACATTCCTCATGTTGAGTTGTATTATGATAATGGAAGTGGCCCTGTAATGCATGAAATGACATGGGAATATGAACAATTTGATACTTGTACTGAATATGAAGAAGAGGATGAAGAATCTTATTGGGAATGTGAAGTTGACTATGATGGCGATGGAAACATAGATTATTATGATGGATTTGAACACTGCGAGTGGGATAATAACTCAATGGCGTACTGGTGTGAGGCATGGGCTGAATCCCCACATTTAGAGCCTGGTAATTATGAGTTCATGGCTAATTTAAGCAATCTTGAAGTTGGTGCTGATTATGAGGTCTATGCGAATTATTATTTGAATACTCAAGATAATTATGAAAGTAATTATGAATGGTTCACATGGAACAATTCTAATGAATCACACATCATTGATGGTTTAGAATTAGATATTAACGAATATATGTGCTCTTTACATCTACAGTTTGATATTTACATGGCTGGTAATCACATAATGCATGGTGAATTCTCTTTTAATGGAGAGTGTGAGGAAATGCCAGAACTACCTTCACCGTTTGTATTGTATTATGATAATGGTACTGGTTCTGTAATGTGGGAGCAAGTTTGGAACTACGAAGAATTTGATAATTGTTCACAATATGATGATGAACATTGGGAATGTGAAGTTGATTATGATAACGATGGAAATACAGATTGGACTAGTTATTATGAACACTGCGAATGGGACAATAATTCGATGACTTATTTGTGTGCTACATGGTATGATTACCCTATGTTAGAACCAGGTGATTACACATTCACACTAAATGTAAGTGGTTTAGAGACTGGAGAATGGCATGAGCTTGAATGGTGGTTCAATGGTAATTATGATGGCATGTCATTCAATGCAACCGATGAGTATGAACACTTTGAATGGAATTTCACAATAGATGAGTACATGTGTGGTTTCAGTATGGAATTCAATTTAGTACATTACGATGGTATGCATTTCCATGATTATTTCGCTTTCGATGGATATTGTGAAGAAATGCCTTCGCCGTTTGAATTGTATTATGATAATGGCACTGGTCCTGTAATGTGGGAGCCAGTATATAATTACGCTTCCTTTGATAATTGTTCACAATATGATGATGAACATTGGGAATGTCAAGTTGATTATGATGGCGATGGATATACAGATGAATATTACGGATTTGAACACTGTGAGTGGGATAATAACTCAATGACTTACTGGTGTGAGATGGGCTGGAATAATCCTATGCTAGAACCAGGTAATTACACATTCACATTGAATGTGAGCGGTTTAGAGATTGGAGAGTCATATGATCTTGAGTGGTGGATCAATGGCGATTATGACGGAATAACCGTTAACGCAACCGATGAATATGAACACTTTGAGTGGGATGTGCAAATAGATGAGTACATGTGTGGTTTCGATATGGAATTCCATCTAGCACACTACAACGGTATGCATTTCAATGATTATTTCAGGTTTGATACATATTGTGAAGAGCCAGTATCTGATCACATCTTTGAATTATATTACGATAATGGAACAGAAGTCGTGATGTGGGAACCAACTATTACATACGAGGAGTTTGATAATTGTGATGAATATGATGATGAACACTGGGAATGTAAAGTTGATTATGATGGTGATGGCTATATAGATGATTATGCACACTTTAGGGATTGTATGTGGGATAATAGTTCAATGACATACTGGTGTGAAGCATACCATATGCCAATGTTAGAACCTGGTGACTATACATTAATTCTCAATGCAACTATGTTAGTTATTGATACTGATTATAGATTAGATTGGAGTCTAGTTTTCGAAGGACATGATTTTTACGATGAATCCATGAATACAACCTGGACTGCAAGTGAAGAGTATGAACACTTTGAGTGGGATATTGAAGTTGATGAGAGCATGTGTATGTTGCATTCTGATTTGGAAATAAAAACTGACAATACGAATAATTCAACATATGGCTTTGCACACTTTGCATTTAATGGCCTTTGTGAAATGCCTCCGCAACCTCTAGAGTTATACTATAATGATATGCTCTATAAAGAGGATATGATGGAAAGTGAATCGGATGCTCCAAAATTAGATGCTGGAATCAACTACATGTCTTGGGATATGATAGGATTGGAAATAGGTGATGAATACAACCTCAGTTGGTCTGTAACTCAAATGGGAATGTTTGAAGATGGAGAGGAAGAAGAGCCAAACATCGAGATATTTGCAGCAGATAGCGAAGAAATGATGCATGATTGGGAATTAGAAATAGAAAATGATACTTGCATGATAATGATTATCGGTGTATTAACCACTAATGACAACGATGATGCTTGGTCTGGTTATCTTGGTATGGTTGGGGCTATGTTTAATGGACCATGTGAAATAGATATGGGAGATGTAGGTCTTGAGATGATTTATCCAGTTGATGGAGATTGGTATAATCTTGAAGGCATGAATGGTTCAGAAACAATGCAAATGATGATGATGACAGATTCAGAAGAAGATGAAATGGATCAAATGATGTATGTAATGGAAAATTATGGCATGGATCTTGAAACAGGAGATTACACAATGCGATGGGTGTTTGAAGACTTAGAAGTTGGAAAAGAATATGTCGTCTTAATGGAAGATTTACTGATAGAAGAAGATGACATGTATTACCATCATCAAAATTGTTCGGAAGAATATAATGAAGAAGATGATGAGTGGTACTGGATATGTGAAGTTGAAAATGATGACGGATCAATTGATTATATTTCATACGAATATTGTTATGAATATGATGATGGAATGTTTGAGTGTGAATATGATGATGACGAAGAAGATGTACTTACATATTTCAATGCGAGTAGTGATTCCGAATATTATGAATGGGAATTAACAGTTACAGATGATACATGTGGCCATGTTTTCATCATAGGCCTCTTTGATGGAGAAGATGGTGATGATAGTATGCCATATGCTCTCAGCATGTATGCGATTGCAGGACCCAACATGAGCTCCTGTTTCGGCCATGAAGACAATGGACCATCTCCTGAAGATTGGATGTACATGACAGACATGGATGGAGATGGAAATATGAGTTGGGATGAGTTTATTTCCTTCGTAGAGGATGATCAACCACTTGATAATGAAACATACGAACTTTTCTATGAGTTCTTTACAGAATCTGATTGGAATGGTGATGGTACTTTGGACTTAGATGAACTTTCCTACTTCCTTCCTATGATTTTCAGTCTTGATGATGATGGAATGGATGTAGAAGATCTCATGAATATGGCTGATTATGATGGAGATGGAAACATTAGTTGGGATGAGTTCTATGAATTTATGTACGCTAATAATGGAGGAGAAGATATCGATAATGCTACATGGGATTATTGGGCTGATAACTTTGAAGATTCTGATATGGATTCAGATGGACAATTAAACATGGACGAATTAAATGAATTCTGGGACAGAGTTGCTGGAGATTCTGATGACAATGAATGGGATCTACAGGACTTCGCAATAGAACAACTTTGGTCAGTATCATTAGCATACACAGATAGCGTTAATTTCACATATTTTTTAACTGCTACACAAGTATTCGATAATGAGTTTAGAGTAGCTGCTGATATGGCTATTGGTAATGGAGATGGAGAATTAAATACTACTGAAGCAGAAAATGTATATTTCTGGTTAATTGACGCATTAGACGAAAATCCTCAAGGACCAGAGAACATTACTCTAAATGGAGTGCCCGGAGAACTTGTCTTTGTTGGATACGATATAATAGATATAGCAAGTGAAAATGGAGGTAACCCATCAATTGTTACTTCTTGGGATATTCATTTCTTTGATGTTAATGCAAATGATGATGGAAATTATGAGTTTGCATATATGGAAAACATATATGATGCTGGAACAAATACTCCAGCTTACTTCTGTGCTGAAACTTATGAATATAGTTATCAAGTAATGGATTTTGTTTGGAACGATACTAGTATTGATTTAGCAGATATTGACGAATGTGTTAGCTTGAATGTAGGAGAGGTTGTACCATCTTTCAGTATAACATATGGCCAAGAAGCAAATATGGATTATGATAATGATGGAGTAAATAATGAAGATGATGATTTCCCATATGATCCATCAGAAACTACTGATACAGATGGCGATGGTTGGGGAGATAATGCTGATGCATTCCCTAACGATGCTGAAGAATGGATTGACACAGATGGAGATGGAATTGGCGATAATGCTGATACCGATTATGACGGTGATGGAACTGAAGATTCTATGGAAGATAGCGATGGTGACGGAGTTAATGATGATCAAGATGATTTCCCTAACGATGCTAATGAAAGCACAGATACAGATGGTGATGGCGTTGGAGATAACAGCGATGTATTCCCTGACGATGCTAACGAAAGTAGTGACTTAGATAATGATGGAATTGGCGATAATTCGGATGATGATGCAGATGGAGATGGAACTCCGAATGATGTAGATGCATTCCCTTTGACAGATTCATCCAACGATGCTGATAATGATGGAGTATCGGATGATTTAGATGCATTCCCAAATAATCCAAATGAATATTTCGATACTGATGGTGATGGAATTGGAGATAATGCCGATACTGATGATGATAATGACAATGTTGCAGACTCAGTTGATGCTTTCCCATATGATCCATCAGAAACTACTGATACAGATGGTGATGGATTAGGCGATAATGCCGATGTATTCCCTAACGATGCTACAGAAAAATTGGATTCTGATGGTGACGGAGTTGGAGATAATTCTGATTTATTCCCAAGTGTTACAACAGAATGGGCAGATACAGATGGTGATGGCGTTGGAGATAATACTGATGCCTTCCCTAACGATGCTAGTGAAATAGTTGATTCTGATGGTGATGGTGTTGGAAACAATGCTGATGCATTCCCATATGATTCTAATGAACAAAAGGATTCTGATGGTAACGGAGTTGGAGATAATGCGCAAGCTGACCAAAACAACGGTGGTACAACACCAGTTGAGCCAGAACCTGTTGAAGACGATGGAGGATTCCTACCAGGATTCTCTTCAGTTATGGGAATTATTTCAATGCTAGGTGCTGCAATATTAATTGCAGGACGCCGTAAGGACTAAGTTGGTTCTCATCATCTTTGGTGGTGAGGTCCTCTTAGGACTTATTTCCATATAGAGATTGTCGACATAAAGCATATGCTGAGTATAATCATGTTATGGCGGGCCGTGCAGGATTCGAACCCACATGTGCTATTCTGGATGATGGGTCTGTTAGTTGCTGGGGCAGTAATTACTATGGAGAACTTGGAGATGGAACTAATACTTATAGAAATACACCTGCTCAAACATCTACTTTAGGAACAGATAGAACTGCAGTTGCAATATCTGCAGGAGGATATCATACATGTGCAATTCTTGATGATGGATATGTAAGTTGTTGGGGAGGAAATGGCCCTGGTCAACTTGGAGATGGAACTAATACTGATAGAAATACGCCTACTGCGATTTAAATATAATAACTGCTATTCATCATAATCCCTAGGGTGTGTTCCATGTGGCTTACAATAACTGGAAGGTTTTTTACTGTATGTGAATATTGTTGATATTTGGGATATTTATTCATCCAATTCAATTACTATTTTTGGACTTCTCATATATCTCCTCTTTAGTTACCTCTAAGATTCAATTGTACTATCATCTTCCTCTGCGGGCCCCAGAAGTCTCTCAACAATGACAACATCTCGCCAGATTCCGTCGAGCCTGGCGTGCTTGCGGAAGATCCCAACTTCTCGGAAGCCATGTTTGGCAAGTAGGTGAAGAGAAGCAACATTTTCTACAAAAACACGAGAGAGAACTTTCCAATTTCCATCAGCAACCAATGCTTGAAGGAATGCAGACATCAGAAGGTCGCCCACACCCAAACCTCGAGCGGATTCACGGACGTAAATCGAAAATTGCGCAATGCCTTCGTAACAAGGGCGAATGTGGTAAGGAAATGACCGTACGAAACCAAGAATATTTTCTCCCGAATCAGCTACAAGAACGAGTCCTGATTCGCTCCAGCCTGCTATGTCATCTAAATCAATATGCTCAGTATTGAAGGTCGCGACACGCTCATCAATAACCTGATTGTAAATTTCCTTGAGAATCTCGAAATCGGAGGATTCCATGGCTCGAATGCTGACATTCATCGATTCCATGCCAATTGGTACGGCACACACTCTATGACATATTCGTCATTATGAGTACTTAACTCAGAAAATCAGGAAGTAGTGCTTTACACCAGTATCTTCGGTCCACCCAAGTCTTAAGGTAGCCTTTACTTAGTGTTGATCGAAGGGTTAGCAAAGGTTAGACGGACACTAGTCTTCTAGGATGGTAATATCCCATTTCGCACTTGGCTTGTGCCAATCTCTAAGCTGGTCGGTCTCTAAACGAATTTGAACTCCTTCCCCTTGGTAGATATCAACTGCCTCAATTTGAAAATCGACGACTTGTTCATTATTCCTAAATGTATTATCAAAAATCACTTCCTCGGATATAATATTACCACTTTGAGTTCGCTGAATAATAACTCTCAGATGGCATTCTTGTAGTGGGTTCCTGAACGAGATCCCCGTAGGTATTGCATATGCCATTTGGTCAGGTGTAGGTATTGTTGGGTTTGCAATAGTAGCGATGATTTTTCACGAACAAAATTTAGATGCTGGGGCGATGATAGGAATGGGATTGATTATCTTAGGTATTATCGTAATGAGAACATACAGTACTATGATGTTAGAGTGAAATGGCACTAACCACTCTGAGTAACCACTGACCTAGAACGAAGTAAAGGGTAGCGAATACGCCGTATTGCAGTACAACGGTTACTATGGTAAAATCTGAACCACTGGGATTGGTACTGTAACCCATTAGTCATTCCAAATAAGCAAAGGGGGGCGCTATAGTTTTAGCATTCGCTACCCATTATTCAAATATTGAGGAAGTAATGCTTTACTCCTGATTCCTCTGTCCACCCAAGTTTTGCATAAAGTGATTGAGCTTTTGTATTATCATTGGTGGTTTCAAGAATTAGACCTTTACAATTTGTTTCTCTAGCCAATAGAGTTGCGGATTCCATAAGTTCCTTTGCTACTCCCATCCTTCTATGAGTTGGGTCAACAAATAAGTCGTTCAAAACTAACAGACGAGATGCATTCACTGATGAGAAAAAGGGGTAAAGTTGTACGAATCCTACACACTTATCATTTATTCTCGCCAGTATAATAGTTGACTCTTCTGAAACTATTCTATCACTAAGAAATTTTTTTGCCATAATTATATCCGAGGTTTTACCGTAAAACACTCTGTAGGCGTCGAATAATCCCGCTACCTCTTCTATGTCTGAAACAGTCGCATTATGTATTGTGATTTCGTTTGAACCCATACAAACAATCCCCTAGCGTTCCATCCACTAGTATGCCCCTTCTTGATACATACGTAAACTAGGCTACCCATGCGCTCGTATGTAATCGGATGGGGCCCACTCAGTATTTTTTGTCGGCACTAATTTCAAAACAGCAGACTCCTCGTGGTTATCTCAATGGAAGACGAGGAGAACTGGTGGTCACTCGATCATCTATCCGAAGAGAGTGAATTGTCTGAAGAACAAAATCCACCTAATGAACTCCTCCCCGAGAGCATCGGAAGAGAAAAAACAGATTCTATTATTGAAGAAACTAGTTCCGTAATCGAAGAGACATACACTCAACAAGAATATCCCGCACAATCTGAAGAAAATGGGTTTCTTGGTTTCTCTTGGCTAACAAGAGGTGAGGCTGTCACATTCATAGTGATTTTTATCCTAGCCTTTTCTTTTGTTGTGGGAGGGATTTTACTAATGCCATCTGCTCCTACTTACGAACAAAATGAAGCGGTTATTCTAACATCATATGCTGATTACGACATATATGAGGCAAGTAGTTGTGACTCCGATAATCGATGTGATTATTGGACTAAAATTGAGTGTTGGGCAGATATCGATTTGTATCACGTTGTCGATTCCGTCAATTATACAACACAATTGAATGGATGGGAAGTATATGATGAGAATTACTATCGAGATGCTGAATTAGATTGTATCAGTTTCGTTGAAAACGAGACTCTATCTCCTGGTGTCGAAATTCAGATTTTCTACAATGTGGAGAATCCTGAAAAGGCGTATCAGATTCCTCCTATCCACACTGGAGAAATACTTTTCATTACTGGAATACTATGTTTTGTATCACTACCATTGGTTTTTCTATACATAAGGTTCAATTCTTCGTAAACGACGTCCCCTCGACTGGCGTGGTGAAGTCGTTGGAAGGGCTTTCAGTGGGCCGGTTCAGTCACTAGCGTTAGCACCGACCGACTGAAAGGCCTTTGGAAATCAAAACTCATTCCAATGGGTATTCGGATAAATCCTTGCGAAATATCTCAACTCGGTTATTCGTTAGTTGAGATATTCTTCTTTCTTTTACGATTCCATTTCTTGATTCGAGGAAGTTGCCATTTGATAATTCCAGTCCAAAAAACGATTCCTAAGACCGCAGTTGCAACAAAATTGGTCACTCCTGGCTGATCGTTCCAATATCCTGTGTCGCCACTGAATGTTATCGCACCGAAATAAAACGAAATACAAAATCCAAAGCCGAGATGAACCCCACGAAGAATAGTGTTCCAATTCCTTGCCAAGTTTATTCCTCTTTTACACTCTCTTGATGTTCTTTCAATTTAGTTTCAAATTCTTCTTGGGATAAACCATGCCAACCTATACACATTCCTGTTGGTGATCTACCGCATCCGCATTTACTCATAATATTCAGCTCCTAGTAAACATCGCACTTGACTTGAGTATTAAGGAGGAGAAGTCTCAATCTTGGCACTACAGTATCATGAGTGATACTTGCAAGTTGATATACAGAGACTACTTAGTGACATTATGCAACCAGTAACTGAAGTGAAGCCAATATGCCTTCAATCCGCAGTAAAAAACACCATTGAAATGCTTGGGAAATCTCACGTGTTAGAGATTCTCTATTTTCTGTCCAGGAGAGAAGGCCCAGTAAGATTCAATGAACTCAAGCGTGAGTTGTCGATTACTGCAACGACCCTGAGTCGAAGGTTGGACGAGTTTATTGAATTCGAACTTGTCACAAGAGAAGTTTTTGCTGAAGTTCCAGCACGTGTCGAGTATACATGTTCTATGAAAGGGAAAACACTTCGACCCGTTCTTCGGGATCTGTTTGAATGGGCTGAAAGTAATAATTCCTAGGGTGATTCAGAATTGAAAGTAATATCAAAATTCAAAGTGACCAAAGGTTACGGAGTATGGAAAAAAGAATTCGAGTCAAACGAGGCCATGAGGCTAAAAGATAACGTTAGAGTCTTAGCTTATGGTCATGACAACGAAAGTAACGTATACACGGTTGTCGAAATGAATTCAATTGAGGATAAGCGATTAAATGACCCCAGTATGATTAAATTTAGAGAAAAGGCGGGGGTTGATCACGCCTCGTTGGAAATCATAGCATTGATTGAATAATGTTATTGATTAAATCTAAGCAGTCGGTAGGGAACTTGATACTAAGCACTACAACGGTTCTATATTACGTATCTTTAAAGTTCGGGTTGTTACTAGGACCCATCTTTGCAATAATGGGTTTTCAGTACTAACGCTATTTTATGAATATGTAAATATCTAGTAAAATAAGGTTATTAATAAAGCTAGAACCATCCTTTTTGTTTAGCTTCGTATATATCATAGAAGTCTTGATCACTTTTTGTAATATAGATTACTCCTTCAATAAATGCAATAATAGCATTGACTAAAGCAGGAAGGATTAGTAGCCATCCGATTGTTCCTAAAAGGAGCATAATGACGCCTGGAGTATTGTATCCTAGGTAAAATTTGTGGATCCCAAATCCTCCCAGAAAGATTGCTAGTAATCCAGCAACAAGCTTATCTTTCTCTCTTGGCCTACCGCCTGTGGGCAATATGTTAGTTGATCCAGGAATGGGAATTATTTGCTTAGCAATTTCACCTTCTATCTGAAAATCTACTCTTCCTCCATTATAAATTTGATTATGATTAGATAAAATGTCTGCGAAATTAAATGAATATCTATAATTATCATCTCCAGAAATTATCCCAGTTCCGTCGCTAACATGAATAATTTGTCCTTGCATAGAACGAACATTATTTTCTTGACTTGATGAAGACGGTTGCTCATTTACCATATCTTTAACGGTATTAGTACAATATATATAATAATAACTAAATTTTTATTCAGTAAGGCATAGTAATAAGTAGTAATAAAAAGGTTAAAAACGGAGTAATTAAACCTAGAGAGAAAATTACTCGTTTATTTGATTGATAATAAACGGATAATCTATCAATAAACTAATTTGAAGTAGGAAATATATGGTAGAATCGAAGCTTGATCCCCATGCGGCTGCGATGATGATTGGACTAGAAGTCAACCACCCTATTACTGATCCAGACTGGGAAAGGCTTGACCAAAGAGGTCCGCTTTCCACTCGATGGGCATGGGGTTGGATGTCACCGGATGAGCATGTTGTGGTGAGTGATAAAGGCCAAGTGTACGTCCTAGTCGACCGCGAAGACATCACGAAAATCGATAGAGAATCTCTCAGCCTGGGAGTAACTGGGAGCCTAGTTGGCTGGTTGCGAAGGGCCCTGCGTTGGTCAAAAATCATAGAGGATCTATACGTAGAAGCTGATGACGAGCCTAGAGACGAGTTAGAAGACGATGCCCGAAATCTGGACCTGCTCCCTCCTAGACGTCGTAAGTGATAATTTACAGGTTTATAGCAGTGAAACCGTTAAACACAGGGCTGTCAATATCCCTAGCGAAGTTCGCTGGATTGCACTACATCGGTTACATTGTTACATATCCATCAATATGGGTATCTACCTAAGACCGATTATGATACGATCTATCTACAACGGGTTGTACCTATACCCCTAGTTTACGCATGAGTATAGTAGGGATATGTTCTTTATCTCCTGTAAACTTGTGAGTACCAATATAAACTAATATACAATGTGATAAAGCGATGTTTAATGGTTACATTGTTACAACATTTAAGAAAGTTTTTTCAAGAACCTGTGACCATTGTAAGAACATTCTTATTTCCTTTAATCTTATTTGTTGTTCTTCTTCAGTCATATTTTTCACTTCTATTGTTCTATGAAAGCAACATAAAATATTCAGATGGATTATATATACTTCTTCTTACTCTTCTTAATTTTATCTTCTTATTTTGGTTACCATTTAAATTATTTAAGAAAGGACTTGCTCAGGTAGAATATTTCATTGAATTAGATAATCTTGGTATTATTGTTGTGTCTGAGGAAGAAGAGGAGGTTGGATATGACATTGGAGACATTGAAACATATAAAATTATAAGGGTTAGAGAAGATCAATTTATGGCCACTGAAGAACTATCTAAAGAAGTAAACAAACATATGCGCTTAGGATGGAGACTTGCCGGAGGTCAGTCAACATCTGGTAGAAATCCTAGATTCATAACTCAAGCAATGGAGCGAGATTTACCCGAAGAAGAGCCAGAAATATATGTTGATTATGATGATTATGAGTCAGACTGGAGGGAGAATAGAGCTAAAGAGCTCGGAATCTATAATTCAGAGTCATGTACTAAAATTAGCGCCATATTCAAAGAAATTTATAATGTAATGCTAGAACTTTCTGAGGATGATTTGGGATATCCTGGGACTAAATTTTTTGGTGAAGAATTTGGTAAGGAAGGAATAAGTTGGCATCCTGATTCAAAGACCGATAACCCTGCTTGGCTGAATAGAAATATACCGGAATATGAAATTGGTTTCAAATACCCAATCTATTCACTCACTCACGCCATGAATTGCTATTGGGGGAATGATAACTATTTCTTTTTGTATGCCTATTTTGACCCTTTCAAAATTAACTGGAAGTTAGAAGATAATAATGAAGAAATTGGTAGAAGGAACTACAACTTGGAAAAATGGAGAAAAGGGTTAGATGCCAGTATAGAAGATAGAATCAATGGAATCATCACAGAGAACCTATCTACATTGGAAAATTATTACGAAGAATATATACAAATGAAGAGGGAAAAATATGATGATGAAGATTGGGAAGATAAGCCACAATGGTTTCTGAAGAATCCTGAGAGTAAAAATTCGGGAACAACAATAAAAAGACTGATTTCACTCTTTGACTATTATTCAGGCTAAGGTTTAAGATTTTCTCTATACGGTTAGTATCTAAGCGTTTAGTATTTATTATCAATATCTACTTGAGTACCCCTTGTTTATTTATCTGTAAACTAGGGTCCCCCTTCTAGATGAATACGTAATAATGGGTAGGGATCTTTATGCCCGCATCAACTAGGGGGCATTATTACAAATTTTAGTTCATATGGTAATATTGAACCAAAGACTAAGTACCCAATAATGCGATTTGTATTTATGAGCAACGTACAAAGATATGGTAAATTTGTTACAGGAAAGTGCGGACATTGTGGAAGAGAAAGTGAAGATACTCAGATGCATCACATAATTAGCCGAAGTAAAATTAAGAAGATGAATAGGGATAGATTGGAATATTGTGCATCAGGAACTGGTTTGAGTAAAGAAGAAATAAAATTGAAAACCTATATTCAATTAAAAGAAATACTCATACATAAATGGCCGAATAATATCACCGAGATGTGTAAATACTGTCATGATTTGACAGAATCTTCAGAACTCTACAACAAACCTCGTCGTAAACAATGGTCTAAGAAGAAAGATTGGCAAGCTTATGGAAAACAAGATATGAGTTTACCACAATGCAGAGGTATATCCTATCGCGGAACGAAGAAAGAAGGACAATGTAAGATCAGAGGTGATTTGAATGCTGATGGTTTGTGTTCTACACACAGATATCAGTTATAGTAAAATTTGATGATATTTTACACATTCATAAAATAGGGAGGAATATTATAGACCCAGAATATTCATCATGATGTTATGGTAAATTGTAAACATGTATTAGAGAAGCCCAAAATAGAAGATATATACGAATTTTGTGAGTATGGTGAACCAGATTACGTAATGGTCAGAATGAAATGTGCTCATTGTGGAATGATAGGTCACGCTGCAGCAACTCTCGAATGGGATACTGCAATGTTTGATGAGGAAATTGATTGGGTCGAAAAGATTGAATTCGAATGATAATTGAGCAAAATCTTTACCGACTAATCTTTGTTGTTATACAACAGTTACTAGATTATACCAAAGATAATATTCAGAAAAATCTAATACCGTCGCACTAGCATTAATGCAACAATGCAACATCCTTGGGCAAATGAAAGAGGGCGAGTCCCGGACGGCCATTGGGAATCGAGGCAGAACAGAGTCAATTATCTTCGATGGTTGGGGGCTCAGTTGGGCTTCAAAAAAACGGAAGACTGGTACTCCATCAGATTCTCCGATTTTGTCAAATTAGGAGGAAGGAGCCTCTATGTACACGTGTACCAAC
>CALSZZ010000002.1 GCA_943841885.1 Candidatus Thalassarchaeaceae archaeon
AATCAAATGTTCCTAATGATTTTATCATAGGTATCAGGATTTCTCCAGAAATTCATAAAATCGGAATTGATCTCCATGAAAGTATCACTCTATCTAAAATCTTACGTGATGAAGGAATTGATTTCTTACATCTATCTTGCTGGGATTCATTTTCTCGTTCTAAATGTGAACCAGAAGATCCTCGATTTCTTACTGAATGGTTTACAAGTACAATAGATAATTTGCCTCCAATAATTTGTACTGGAGGGATATGGGACATTGATGACGTCAAATCTGTATTTGCTCAAGGTGCAGATTTTGTCGGTGTGGCTCGTGCAGGAATCGCCCATCCTGACTGGGCTAGTAAAATAACCGAAGAAGGATATATGCCTCAAAAACCACCATTTTCAACTTCACATTTAAGAAAGGCTGATCTTAGTCAAATATTTATTGATTATATGAAATCTTGGAAAGGCTTTGTTAAAGATTAAAATAAACTACTCATGAAATAAGGATTTCTTCAATAGATATTTTTTCTGTAGATGGGCCAATATTACGAGAACTATCAGAACCACATACTAATGCAATAAATCGATTAAGTGGCATACCATGCTCCCATCCTAAATATGGAGTTCCATTTCTAGTAAGTGGTAAAGAGGGGTATTTTCCGAGATAATTGTCTTAGCTTACCAGTTAGATTAGTACCCTCTACTCTCATTATTCTCCAACTATCTCCTCTTACTCCCTTCAATCTGTATGCATATAGGGGCATTAAACCACATCTTTCTCCAACTTCTTTTAATGAATTATATTGATTAACCGTTCTCCCCGAGAGATAGAGTTTACTTTCCTTTGAAGGACTTAACCTCTATTGGGAAACATATGTCTCCCCTTAAAGCCAATAAATCTCCTGTTCCTTCTGAACCACTTCCTGGTGCTCTAACAACAAGAAAAGGCCTTTGCATTACTTGCATTGACTGTGCTCTTTCTATTTCCGTACATGACCTTGTAACGGCTCTTATTCCTTTTAATTCTCCTGCCAAAACTGACCGTAGTTCCCTCTCGTAATTGACTCCCACAGGGATAGCGCATTGTGAGGGTACTTGACTACATCGACTACATATTGAATGAAACACTTATTTTATCAGAATAAAACTACTTCCAAATATGTATAATATGAATTATACATGTGTTTAATTAAAACGCTTTCTTATACCTCGTGTAGACATGGTAAGAGTCGGAGTGCGGACTAACGACTTTCAATTAGCCTACAGACTCATCAAAAAACTAAGATATTCACAAATTAACTATATCCAATTAGAATATGGTGCAGAAATACCTTCTGATGTTATTTTTTGGTTTGGAACAGATGAAGAGGTCAGACAATCAACAGATAAAAATGGTGTTTCATGCGATATTGATTCAGTTGAAGTCACTATCCAAAAATATATCAATATAATATTAGCTGGTCCAAATGTAGAATTACTTAGTTTTGGTGTCGATACAGGCCCAAGACCGGGCCTTGCTTGGTTTGCTGATGGTAGAATAATAGGTTCACTACAACTAGAAGAAGTAGATTCAGTAGTCAAAGAGATTAATCAAATAATATATCACATATCTCCTAAATCTTCTATTATTAGAATAGGTAAAGGGCCGAGGACATTATCTAATAGGATTGTAAATAGTTGTCTTGATCAAGGATTCAGTGTTGAATTAGTGGATGAGACTAATACTTCTTTTGGTTCAAGACATGATCACGTTTCTTCAGCTAAGAATATAGGTTTAAAAAAAGGTATATCGGTCTTTAACCGTCTAAAAGTGATTCCAACGAAGGGAGAAGTGAGAGAAATACAAAGAATTAGTCGCCTTGCTAGTCAAGGTAAATCTACTATTCCATCTAATTTAGCTAGATCCGTGGCAAAAGGTAAGATTTCATTAAAAGAAGCATTACATTTACACCTGCATGATTATTGAAATTTTCCTTTACGAAAATCTCTAGTTCTTTCAATACCCGGAAGTTGATCTTCACCTTCTCTATATACAGTTTTCATATTATTAAGAAAATTATCTTCATGAGTTACAATCAAAACCATTCTGACTCCGGGATCATTTTCACCATCCATCCAATCAAGTATAATTTCCATAGTTTTTCGTGCTCCTTCTCTATGAGGATAGGCAAAAACATCCATTCCTAAAGGTGGCAAAACTAGGGTTTCTCTGGGCTCTATTTTTTCAACTTGTTCAAATAACGCATCATAAGAGTTTTTCAATAGTTCTCTTCTAAAGTTATCTTGTGAAGGTCTTCTACAATCAGGTCCAACTACGTGCACTAGATTTTCTGCAGGTAGGTTAAATCCAGGTGAAGTAACTGCCTCTCCAACTCCACATGGTTGTAAATTCTCTTTACGTCTTTCTTTTGCTATATTTGTACAGAATTCTCTCAATTCAGGTCCAGCAACTAATTGCATTTTTTCATCTAAACCCTCTCTTCCTGCTAGACGATTATTAGCTGGAATTACCATCACATCACCTTCGACTGTGGTAATATTGCCGAACAACACTCTAACTTGTCCATGTTTGCACTCTCTCACTATTACCACTTCTGCCATAAATCAGCGAGGCGAGGTCATCGGATATCTACTCATCGCATCGTTTTTATCCGATTTAGGCCGAAGAGTTGATTCACTAAAGCCTCCTCGAATCGCATATGTCGTCCGGTTATGTCTTAGTAAATGTTGAACCTGGTGCAGAAACAAGTGTTTTTGATAAGTTATCCAAATTAAGTTTTGTCTCAGATATTAACCATCTTTTTGGAGACTATGATATAATTATCAAAGTTGA
Source organism: Candidatus Thalassarchaeaceae archaeon (assembly GCA_943841885.1). Taxonomy (GTDB): domain Archaea; phylum Thermoplasmatota; class Poseidoniia; order Poseidoniales; family Thalassarchaeaceae; genus MGIIb-O3. Next base: position 2,821 of record CALSZZ010000002.1, read on the forward strand.
AGCAGATGGCATTGGAGTAATAGCCGGAATGGTAGTTGATTCAATACGTTCTATTCCTGGAATTTCAAATACCAAAACTTTAGCCTGTGCTGAATTTTAATTCTTCCAAACTTATCTTATGCCTATTTAAGGTAATATTATTATGTTCATTTGCCCAAAAGTTAATTATCTATTTTAGAATGGAGAGGTTTGGAGAATTGTATATGACTGAAAAGAAATATTTTGTATTGATGAAAGGTGGAAAAGACACAACACAAGTGTTCCACAGTAAACAACCTAGGGGCGCTGCCCTAAAAGCCGCAACAAGGGGAGAGACTGATATCAGGCTCAGAGAAAGAGGTACAGTAAAAGTCCATGTATTTACAGGTAAAAAAGAAATGGTTCCAAAACCTGCTAGTGCACCTGCGTGGTTACCTGATAAAATAAATAAAGCAAATGTAAAGAAAATTCGCATAGACAGGATATAATTGATAATATTTTACTTCCTCAACCCTATTTTTTTTGCCAATATGGATATAGGATCATAATATTCTGAAATAACTCTTTCCTTTAGGGGGATGATTGCATTATCAGTTATGTTTATGCCTGCTGGACAAATTTCAGTACAACATCTTGTTATGTTGCAATAACCTATTCCAAAATCCTCTTTTATTTCTGGAATTCTATTTTCGATATCCAACGGGTGCATTTCTAATCCTGCTAGTCTTACAAAGAACCTAGGTCCAGCAAACTCATCAAATTTTTGATGTTCCCTTAAAACATGACAAGTGTTAACACATAGCATACATTCGATACAGGATCTAAATTCTTGTATTCTATTCGCTTCATTCTGATTAAATTCCCAATTTTTTTCTTCTGGTCCATTTATTGGGACCATTTTTTTATTCATTTCATATGCCCATGATGTATCAGTAACCAAATCTTTGGTAAGAGGAAATGCTTGCATTGGCTTCACCAGTACAGGTTCTCCATCGGGAGTTTCTTCCATTACTTCCTCCATTCTTGTCATACACATTAAACGAGGCTTACCATTTACTTCTGCTGAGCAAGAACCACATTTTCCTGCTTTACAATTCCATCTACATGATAAATCAGGTGCGTGTTCTGCCTGAATCCTATGTATTACATCGAGTACTACCATTCCCTCATCCATTTGAACAGTATATTCTACCATTTCTCCAAAAGGGTCTCCGTCATTATCAGGTTCTCCTCTAAAAATCTTGAATGTAACATTCTCATTCATATTATTATTCCTCCTCATGTAAATCTTCAGTATCTAGTAATTTTTTCAATTCTTCATCTATTGGAGGATAACTTCTATGCTCTATGGACATCCCATCTTTCTTAGTTATTACACTATTTATTTTTCCCCAATGTTTGTAATCCGGAATGGGGAAATCATCTCTAGTATGCCCTCCTCTAGACTCTTCTCTGTGTAAAGCTGCTAATGCACACATTCTACTAACATCTAACATTGCTTCAATCTCTAATGCTTGATGCCATCCTGGATTATATATTCTACTATCTCCAGCTGACGTTTTATGGGAACGAATTTCTAAATCATCCAAATCTTGTAATGCTTCCTTCAGCAATTTTTCAGTTCTAATTATGCCGACTTTATTTTGCATCATCTCTCTTAAATCTTCCACAACTTTTGCAGGATTTTCTCCCTCCTTACGTTTCAGAGGGGCTAAAGTTTCTTTAATCGACTCTTCTATTTCTACTGGATTAATTACTAGAAAATCTGATAATTCCTTCGCCACTAGGGCCGCATGTTCTCCAGCTATTTTACCAAATACAATTAAGTCCGATAATGAATTACCGCCAAGCCTATTTGCACCATGCAAACCTGTTGCTGCCTCTCCAGCTGCAAACATCCTAGGGACAGTGGTCTCTTGAGTTTCTGGATGAACTTTTATTCCTCCCATAACATAATGTGCAGTTGGTCCAACTTCCATTTTTTCGACTGTAATATCTACTGCAGCCAATTCTTTGAATTGATGATACATACCTGGTAACTTTTTCTTGACTTGATCAGGATCTCTCCATGATATGTCTAGGTATGCTCCGCCATGTTTACTTGCCCTTCCCGCATCTCTTTCAGAATTAATTGCCTTTGCAACAACATCTCTGGTCAGCAGTTCCGGAGGCCTACGTACTGTTGCTAATTTTCCATCAACTACTTCGGAAACCCATTCTAAAGCCTCTTTCTCAGTATCTGCGAATTCATCTTTATACATTTCAGGAACATAATCGAACATGAATCTATTACCTTCGGAGTTAGTAAGCATGCCTCCTTCTCCCCGTACTCCTTCAGTTACCAAAATTCCCTTTACAGATGGCGGCCAAATCATTCCTGTTGGATGAAATTGTATGAACTCCATATCTCCAATTTCAGCGCCAGCCCAATATGCTAATGCGTATCCTTCACCAGTATATTCCCAAGATCCAGAACAAACCGACCAACACCTAGTTGCTCCTCCTGTTGCCATGACTATTGTCTTTGATTTGAAGACATGTAACGTTCCATCATTTCTATCATATGCAAAACAACCTGATATTTTGCCATCTGTTGTAAACAATCTACGAACTGTAAATTCCATGAAAACATCCATTCCCATATGAACTCCTTTTTCTTGTAAAGTTCTAATTAATTCTAAACCTGTTGCATCTCCAATATGCGCCAATCTAGGATAAGTATGTCCTCCAAAATTACGTTGATTAGTAAGTCCCTTAGATGTCCTGTCAAATATCGCACCCCATGTTTCTAATTCTCTTATTCTATCAGGCGCTTGCTGAGCATGTATTCTTGCCATTCTCCAATCATTGAGATATTTTCCTCCCTTCATAGTATCTCTAAAGTGTGTTTGCCAATTATCTCGGGGGTCTTTGTTTCCAAGTGCAGCAGCAGCACCTCCCTCGGCCATTACAGTATGTGCTTTACCTAGCATTGATTTACAAATCATTGCGACAGATACTCCTGATTTACTCGCTTCAATAGCCGCTCTAAGTCCTGCTCCTCCGGCCCCAATGATGACTACATCATATTCATGTGTAATATATTCTTCATTCATATTAAAAACCTCAAATAATTATCCAGTGAATATCATTGATTATCCCTTCAGCAACTGCCCAAACAAATAAGTCTCCTAAAAATACCATAACTAAACTTGTCCAAAACCAAAAGGCATGTTCTATATTTAAATTACTTATTTTTATATGTAATTTTCCAAATATGCCGCTTATACCATTCCTCCATTGATTCATCCCCCCTCCGAATAGATGTCTAAATGCATGACAAGAAGCTACATACATGAATAACAACATTGACTCGATAGCTAGAACTAAGGTTCCAATTGAAATACCAAAAGACTCAACTCCATTATCTCCTTGAAACCACATGGTATGGTAAACATCATATATTTTCATAGAGAGGATAATTATTGCTAAATATAACATATACCTATGAATATTATTTAGAATAAATAATCCCTTTTCTCCTTTATAATCTACCTTATAACTAATTTTTGGTTTTGCTACAACACATGCAGTTGGATTTTGAAAAAATACTCGATGGTACACTTTGCGCATGTAGTAACATGTCCCTCTAAACCCAAAAGGTATCCAGAGGATAAGTAATGCTGAATTCAGCCAGTTTGGAGTTTGCAAATCAAAAATGTGAATAACATCAGGAGAAAATATAGGTGAAGTTACTCTATGATTGTCATAATGTATTTCCCCATTCCATACAAGTACACGTAGCGCAGTGTAAACAAGCGCCAAAGAAAGTCCAAAACCCATCCAAAAGGGTTTATTCCACCATTTATCGATTCTATCGGTAATTCCAAATCCTTTTTTCATAGGAAGTTTGATTGCATCAGACACTAACTAACACCTGCCTTATATCACAACCGAATAGACGGTGGCCAATAAGTGATTGCTTTCATCCATGACCTTTTTCTGAAAGTATATTAGTTACTATTTATTTTCGATATTAAGGGATTTATGAAATGAATCCCATTGATAATCTAGAAAGCTCTATTTTTACTAATTGTTGATATATGTCCTAGGTATGATCGCCTAATCTAACATGTCAAGAATGTGGAGGGAATTTAATCTATGCAAGAGAAGAATAATCAGCCTCAGCTTCTTCTATATCCACTTCATCTACATCCATTTGTGCAAGTTGTAATTTACCGGATAATTCATCATTAACTGCATGCCAATAAGAGTATGCTTCAATGACCCATATGCCGGATTCTCTGGTGCCATTTCCGCTTCCCTTTACACCGCCAAATGGCAAGTGAGCCTCAGCCCCAGTTGTTGAATTATTAATTCCAGTCATACCTGCTTTAATTCCAGTTTTATATCTATAAGCCTCTAACCTATCATTTGTATAAATCGCTGAAGACAAACCATAAGGACTCGCATTAGCTAAATGTAGGGCATGTTCAAAATCACTAGCTTTAACAATTGTAACTGCAGGTCCAAATATTTCTTCATGGAAACATTTCATGTCTTCTGTAACATCAACATAAACATGTGGCCACATATATATTCCTTCATTTGCATCCCCTTGAAAACCCTCTGGACGAAGATCATTTGTGATTCTGCCACTACCAATTAATTTCTTAGCTCCATCATCTTCGCACATTTTGAGAGCTTTTAGAAAATCAATAGCATACTTTTCTGACAGCATTGATCCATATATCATACCATCATGACGCATAGAATCTCCGATAGGAGTACTAATCACTTTGTTCATAAATTTATCAACAAATTCATCATATATATCTTCATGAATAATCAGATTACCAAGACTCGTACATCGTTGTCCAGCAGTACCAAAACCAGCCCAATAGGCTCCTTCAACTGCATTGTCTAAATTAGCACTTGGCATTATTACAAGTGGATTCTTACCTCCTAATTCTAGACTTGCACTAACTAGATTTCTTCCACATACTTCTCCAATCATTTTTCCCACTGGTGTGCTACCTGTAAAAGATATTTTATCCACCATTCCAAGATCAACGGCATCAACTAAATATTGACCTGCACCACTTCCTTTACCGTGAATTAGATTAATCACACCATCTGGTAAACCTGATTCATACATTATTCGTGCAAGAGCAAAAGAAAGTAATGGCGAATCTTGTGGAGATTTCCATACACATGTGTTACCACACATAATTGCAGGAATCATTTTCCAGAAAGGAACTGCGGATGGGAAATTACAGGCGTTAATTATCCCACAGACACCTAAAGGACGCCTGTATGTGAATAATTCTTTATCTGGTAATTCAGAGTTGACTGTTTGACCATACAGACGACGCCCTTCAGATTGAAAGAATAAACAGGTATCAATTGCTTCTTGTATTTCTCCTCCACACTCTTTCAGTGTTTTTCCTATCTCACGTGCTTGTAGACGAACTAAGTCATCTTTATGCTCCATCAATAGTCGCCCCATATTTCCTATAATTTGCCCTCGAGTAGGGGCTGGGGTAGATGACCAAGAGGGAAACGAAGAACGGGCGGCAGCTAATGCTTCATGCACATCGGCTTTTGTTGAAAGAGGAAATTCTCCCAAACAGTCGTCTAACCAAGCAGGATTAATACTTTCAAAACTTTCACCACTACTTGCCAACTTTAATTTTCCATTAATTATATTGTATCCTTTAATCTTAGGATTATCATTTGGATTTTTACTTTCCATCTTCTCAAAACCGGTCGCTAATACATGGGCCATGACGCTGCGATAGACTTGACTTTGATAACCCTACTGAGTATTAACATAAATGATAATAATGAAAATAAAAGACAATTTTTTGTTAGTAGGTTTAATTACCCCAGAGTTTTAGACGCTTCTGTTAGGGGCGAATGAAGTGACAACAGATTCATCAGATATATCAGATTCTTTGACATTAAGAGTCGCAAAAGCTATCCCAAGCGATGTAGGACATGGACGTGCCAGAGTCCCGTTTGATAACGATCTCAATCTTAAACCAGGAGATATAATACAAATATCTGGTGAACAAGATACTGCTGCAATAGTTTGGCGTTGTAGGCCTGAAGATGCCAATCTAGGGGTGATCAGAATAGACGGAATAATTAGGAAAAATGCTGGAGTAAGTTTAGGAGATCGTGTAGCTATTTCCAAGGTCGAAACACAACCTTGTACTAGATTAGTGCTTAGTCCAGTTATGGCCAAACAACAAAAAGTTAGATTTGGCCCCGGGATAGAAGGCTTTGCAAGAAGAGGATTGAACAAAAGACCAGTTGTTGCAGGAGATAGGATATTCATACCAGGGATGACATTATTCGCAGAAGCACTACCTTTTGCTATAGTTCAAACTAGCCCAAAAGGAATAGTCCAAGTCTTACCAGATACAGAAATCATCATTAAAGAAGAACCAATAAGTGGGCAAGAAGAACAGGACATAATCCATTCAATATCATACGAAGATATAGGAGGAATAGGGCAACAACTTCAAAATATAAGAGAAATGGTCGAACTACCTCTTAAACATCCAATATTATTCCGCAGGCTTGGAATAGATCCTCCTCGCGGAGTTCTTTTACACGGCCCTCCAGGAACAGGAAAAACCCTAATTGCTAAAGCAGTTGCTTCCGAAACCAATGCGCATTTCCAATCAATCAACGGCCCAGAAATAATTTCAAAATATTATGGAGAGAGTGAAAAGCAATTGAGAGAAATCTTCGATGAAGCAGCTGCTAATTCACCAGCCATCATATTCATAGATGAATTAGACAGCATTGCGCCAAAAAGAGAAGATGTAAGCGGTGAAGTAGAGCGAAGAGTAGTGGCGCAACTCCTTACTCTGCTTGACGGAATGCAGGGAAGAGACAATGTTGTCGTAATTGGTGCTACAAATCGTCGTGATGCAATAGATCCTGCATTGCGTAGACCAGGACGATTTGATAGAGAATTAGAAATAGGTGTCCCAGATAAAAATGGAAGAGCAGAAATCATTGGCATTCATACTAGAGATATGCCAATAAGTGATGATTTTGATATCAATTGGTTGTTGGAAAATACATATGGATTTGTAGGGGCAGATATCTCTGCACTTGTTAGAGAATCTGCAATGAAAGCTTTACGAAGATATTTGCCAGAGATAAACCTCGATGAAGAAGAAATACCTCCTGAAGTTATTGAGAAAATGGAAGTTAAAATGATTGACTTCCACTTAGCAATTAAGGATATTGAGCCCAGTGCACTAAGGGAAGTGTATATTGAAGTGCCACAAGTAAGTTGGGACCAAGTTGGAGGCTTAGATGAGATTAAAGAAAGATTGAAAGAAAGCATAGAGTGGCCTTTAAACAGACCTGAATCTTTTGAACACTTTGGAATTAAACCTCCTAGAGGCATAATACTATTTGGTGCCCCAGGTACTGGAAAAACACTAATTGCGAAAGCAATAGCTAATGAAGCCAGTGCTAATTTTATTACTATCAAAGGACCTGAATTAATATCAAAATGGGTGGGAGAATCCGAAAAAGCAGTAAGGGAAGTGTTTAAAAAAGCAAAACAAGCTAGTCCTTCGATAGTTTTCTTGGATGAATTCGAAAGTATAGCAGGAGTTAGAAGAGATAATTCTGGTGGGGGCTCCGATGCGATGAATAGGGTAGTTAATCAGTTATTGAGTAGTATGGATGGCGTAGAATCAATGGAAGGAGTAATCGTTGTTGCAGCCACAAATAGGCCTGAAATGATTGATCCAGCGCTACTTCGTTCAGGGAGATTTGAACGAGTTTTACACATCCCACCGCCTGATAGAGAGTCAATAAAAGAGATTCTTAAGATTCATACTGAATCTATGCCTCTGGGCAAATTCAATCTTGATGATCTCTTACCAAAATTAGATAATTATACTGGTGCTGACGTAGAAGCGATATGCCGAGAAGCAGCTTTGATTTCTATGCGAGCTAATAAAAAGACAGTTTCAAAGAAATTCTTTGAGCAAGCCATAGATAGAGTCAGACCAACAGTTACAGAAGATATGATGGATTATTATAATCGTATGGAATCAACTTTAACAAGTGGATTAGAGTCAGTTAAACGCTCATCTAGTAGTAATTCTGGGATGGAATCTGTCTGAGGTAAAAAATGACATCAACATTTAGTATGGAAATATTGCGACGTAAAGTAGTTGATGTCGCAGGGGAAGTTTTGGGAACTCTCGCAGATTTTACAATAGACTCATCTAGTGGTAATATAATTGCTATTTTAGTAGCATTAGAGCCTGATTTAGATCCTAAAGTTTTGCCGTGGCCAATTCAAGAAGGCTTAGTATCTATACCAACTGATGAAATTAGTACTATTGGAAAGCACGTTCAATTATCTCGCTAATTAATGATGCCATCTCGTTCATGGCCTCACAACGGTCTTAAGATGAACTTAATGCTCGTTGATTAAAATTGAGCACAGGTGGTCTCGAACATGGTTGATTGGAAAAGATTCTCAAAAAGAATCACTTCTCAAAAATATCGTCGTAATGCACTACTTTTCTCATTCTGGACTCTGTTAATATTACTGGTCTCTTCTATCGCAGTATCTTATGTTATACCAGGCGAAACTCAACAATCAGCTTATGGAGATGATTGGAATGATTTAGGATCATTCAGAGCAGAATTAAATGACTTAGACATCCCGACAACAGCTCTAGTTTCTAGCCCATTATTATTAAGTGAAGTTGAATATCCAGAAGAGTCCATATTTGTTATTTCAGGTGTTGAAAGAGATACAATATCATTACCTAGGTTTACAGGAGATGAAGATGTTATCCAGTTTTCAGAAGGAGATGGATATACATCTTCAGAAATTGTTGCTATAGCTCAATATGTCGAACGTGGGGGGACCGTTCTTCTAATGGATGATTTTGGATATTCTAGTAATTTAGCAAAGCAATTTGGTTTAGAGTATACTGGTCATAGTTTGTACGATGGAGAGTCTTATGATAGAGATTTAGGGTACAATTTTGTCTGGGTTAATACTACTTCTGCATATAATTTTACCACTACTCCCAATTCCCAGAAATCAGTTAATCCTTGTATTCGTGATTTTGATAATGATGGTGTAATAGATTTACTAGACGGAGATCCCAATGACCCAAACGCTCCAAATCCTGTAATCAATCTATTGAATGTAGGATTATGTGCTCATAGATTTGATGTTGAAACTGGACAATGGGATTTCAGTGAAGAATATAATCTACTTACGAATGGACTATCAGGATTTGAAAAAACCTCAGCATATAACCCTTCAGAGCATCGATATGTAATAGCCAGAACAACCTTAGATTCATGGATGGATAATAATGATGATGGTAATTACACAATTGGTGGCTATGAGGCATTGGGTATCCAAGGAGATGAACAAGGACCTTTTCCGGTGTATGTACGTTATTGTGATAATATACTTTGTAGGTCGGCAACATCTGGTAGAATTCATTTCGTTTCCGACGGATCAATGCTGATAAATTCACTTTATAATCCGGAATTTGACGAATTCTATTCAGGTTTAGTCCCTGAAAACGATAATAGGAAATGGGCATTAGATATAATTGCAGAATCACTTTTAGTAGGTCAATCTGGAACTAATATTAGTAGTAACGCTCTTGTAATATTCGATGAAAGTAGACATCAACAACAAAATATTTTTGGCGATATTTACAATTTAATATATTATTTACTAATTTATTTTACTAATGATTGGATGGCTATGCTAATTTTATTCTTGATATTATTTATTTCATTAGAAGCAATAATAATCAGAAAAGAAGATCCAGAGGATTGGCGCCATATATTCAGAATAATTTACTATGGTTTCGGCGATGCTACTAGGTATGAATACTATCAAAAGTCCGATAAAATAAGACAAGTTTTACTTACTAGGATAAGGAATCTTAACACATTATCCAGAGAAGAATTCGATGCACTTCCTGCTGCCGAATTACAAAATATGGTAAAAGATCCAATTTTAATTAGATTCATTTTTGAAGATAGAAAATATAGGCCTGATGAACTGGTTGGAGTTGTCAAAAGGATCAAAGAGTGGGGGAACTTGAATAACTAGGTGATATTTAATGTGGACACGAAAAGGAACTATATTACTTGCAAGCGGCATTAGCTTGATTTTAATTGGCATGATGATTTCGAATTTTCAATTCATAATAATAGGTTTAACTTTCATAGCGTTTCTTTCAATTAACGGCTGGGTCAATGGACATTTAGACATAGAGATAAACAGAGAACTTTCTGCTTATAATGTGTATAAAGGGGATAAAATTATGGTTGATCTAACTATTTCTAATAAATCATATAAAAGAACACAACAAATAGAAGTTTTCGATAACGTTCCCCATGAAATGAAATTACATTTTGGAATCAATAAAATGAAAATCAATCTTGGGCCAGGCCAGAGTACAAAAATAAGTTACTATGTACGTTGTCCATTACGAGGTTATTACACAATCGGACCTGTTTCTGTTCGATACAGAAACGCATTCAATTTATTCGTTAATGAATCAAAAATAGATTCCAGATCTGATGTAACTGTTTTCCCACAAGTTAGGGACATCGAAGAAGCTCTATTAAAATCTGATGTCCCTAATATGTATACGGGCGCTACTACTTTGAAAACTCCCGGCCCAGGAATGGAATTTTATTCTCTTAGAGAATATATCCCCGGTGATTCTTTTCGCTCTATTAATTGGAAAGCATTTGCAAGAACCGGTGAATTAATGGTTAATGAGAAAACTAGAGATGCAGTCACAGATGTTTTTGTAATTCTTGATGTTAGAGATGTCGCAAGAATAGGGACTGTACTTAAAAATTCATTAGAGATGGGTACTATTGCTGCAGCCTCTGTAGCAAGTCATTTCTTGAAGCGTAGAGATTCTGTATCTCTAATTACATATGGTAGTAAAATGGATTATCTTGGCCCAGAGACCGGTGATAAACAAAATTTTAAAATTTTAAGTAATCTTGCTGCGGTTTCAGCCTCTGGCTCAATGCCTCTCCAAGCAGTTACTAATGCTATCACATCTAGAATAAGTCGAGGTTCTCCAGTATTTATAATTAGTAGCCTTGAAGGAGATGGGACTACACTCCCTGCAATTCGTAGTTTAGCAGGAAGAGGTCACGAAGTAATTGTCTTATCGCCAAGTAGCATAGATCTTGAAAGATTAGTTAGTAGAATACCAAGACTTTCATATGAAGTTTTGAAACTTGAGAGACAAAATAGATTGACTGCAATTTCAGGATATGGAGCAAAAGTAATTGATTGGATGCCGGACATAGAATTATCACAGGCGTTAATGCAAGTAAAAGGTTCTTAGGGGGTATATTGATGGATATTGTCGAAAAGGAGGGCCCAAAAGAGACACTACACCTTCCACTATTGAGGAGGAAATGGCAAATTTTAACATTCCAATTACTTTCTACATTCTCTCTTTTGATTTTAATGATACGAATGAATCAGTTATACGGTTCCTGCACCGAAGAGTTCATCCTTCTCGCTGAAGGTTCTTCATATTGGTGTCCAGCATATGAGCATACAAGAGGCTTAGTTTGGTTAAGTAATACTCATAATCTATTAATTCCTAACCTTCTATTGGGAATCGGACAATCTGGATTATCTTCCTTTTCAGGCCCTTTAATCTTGTGTGTAATCGTAACCTCTCTTTGGTCTTATATCCTTACAAGAGGTGAAAAATTACAAAATGATATCAAAAAAATCACTGGAATAGTTCTAGCAATTTGGATATTCTTACCATTCCTTTTCGCATGGATATCATCAATGGCATTCAACGGCCCTGAATGGCCAATTAAGCACTTCAGTTCATTATTCTCTCCAATGGGCTTCTTTTTAGAATTGGTTTTTCTTGGAGTAGTTTTTGCACCTATTTTAACTGGACTAATGGGTATATGGGGATTATCTCGTAGATTATTGACTTGGGCAATGGGATATTTTCTGTTGGTGATAGGAATTCATGCAATACTTACATTTGAGGAAATTTCTGGAGCTTTTGATTTGGGCTTAAAAGCCCTGCCGTCCCAAATTGGAAACTCTAGTATGCTGGGTGGATTAATTTCACCATTGGCATTCGACCTGTTAGTGATATCGATATTACTTTTGATATTTTTAGAATCTGGTTTAGCTGCAATTACCCATCTTGAGTATGCAATGTCTCTTCCCGAAAGATCTAAGAATGATAAAGAATATATTAAACAATTTAATAATATAATAAATTCTCATTTAATCCATCTTGTTGTGATAATTTCTTTAGTATCTTTTGTAACTATTTTAGCATTACAATTTGATGATTTACTAGTATCATTTGTAGGAGTTTTGCAAGGTTCACAATGGTCAGGGCAAGTACAAGAATCATTAGAATTACAAATGACTTATGGAAAGGTAATATCAGCTAGTCTATTTATGTTAGTAGTTGCTGGAATGAGGTATGTAATACCATGGCAAAGAATTGTAGGATATATAGAATTAAATATTAATAATTTCCGTTCGTAATTATTTTTTATAAATGTAGTTTGTTAATCTTTTTGAAATAAAATCACCAACAAATGGCGACATAATTATTAAAAAAATTAAACAATACAATTCTGCTTTTTCACCTATGTAAATCTCAAGATATGTGGAAAAAAAGGGTGAAGTAAAATATGCTAAAATAAGAGAAATAATTAGACAGAATCTATCTAACCATGGGCTTGAAAACATCCCTCTTTCTACTTTTCTCATAGGTAGCGAATCCGCTCCTTTCATATACCCGAGAATGTATTTACAGTCATCAATCCATCGCACAAAATTACATTTTTATGAGAATGGTTTCAATACAAATGCCCTCGAGCAAATGATATGCGTGCGGCCATCTCAGTCAAGAAGTGCAGTAAATGCTCTTCACAATCTATACTGCATCAAGCATACAGTGGACAACATTTATGCGGAAAATGTCTATCAAATTCTATTAGAAGAAGGACAGCTAAGGAATTAAGGAAACAACTAATTTTACCTAAAAATGCCCGACATGATGACGGATCTCCTTTTAGATTACTTGTCGCAGTTTCTGGTGGAAAAGACTCAGCTGTACTCTTATCAATGATAGTTGATATAATTGGTAAAAGAAGAGATGTTGAGATAATTGCTGGATGCGTTGATGAAGGTATTCAAGGATATCGGAAGCCTTCAATGGACTGTGCTATGAATCTATCCAAAGATTTAGGAATACGCTTCGAAACAATTAGCTATCCAGAATTAGGCTATGAAAGAATGGATTCAGTAGTATCAAAAATGCCAAAAATTGGTGATTTACATGATGAAGCAAATGGTATGATGCCCTGTTCTTTTTGTGGAGTATTTAGGAGGCAAGGATTGAATGCTTTAGCACATAAAACGAAAGCCGATGTTATGGCATTAGGGCATAACCTTGATGATATGGCACAATCAATCTTGATGAACTTACAAAAAGGAGAGGTTGAGCGTTCCATAAGACTAGCGCCTCATACAAGCTCACCTTTGGAAGGACTATCTCCTAGAATAGTTCCATTAAGGTGGATACCAGAGCAAGAGATTCACGCCCATGCGGTAGTTTCCAATCTACCATTTTTCCATGGAGATTGTCCACACGCCCCTGGTGCAATGCGTCAAGTAAGTAGAGGCGTTATCGCAAATTTGGAAAATCAAACCCCTGGCACAAGACATGGGCTTTTACATTCTTTAGAAGAAATTAGAAAATTATTTAGAGAAGGTAATAGAAATTCTCCAAAGATTAAATATTGTTCATTATGCAAAGAAGTTACAAGTAGGGATATTTGTCAAGCATGTACTATGAAGCAATGGCTTTCTGAAGTCTAATTATATTATATAGTCCGGTATTTCTGATATATCTTGTATTTTACCACAATATGCACACCTTATTTCCACCGGACTTTTGTTGACGACTATTAGTTTATGAGGCAATGGTTCTCTTTCATTTTGGGTAATACAATTGGAAAATGAACATTTAATTATATTAATCAATTCATCACTTAATCCAACCTTTCTTTTCTCTGCAACACTATAATTTCTAATTATTGCTACTGATGCTTCTGGTGCTATTATAGCCAACCTATCTAATTCTTCTTGTACTAATTCCCTATCCTCAATTTTTAAAACATCTTTTCGTCCTAATTTATCACTTGGAACATTCATTACTAATGAAATTGGATTAGACCTTCCTGAATCAAGCTTTAGCATTCTGAGAACCTGTAACGATTGACCACCGGGTATATGATCAATCACAGTACCATTACATATGGCAGTAACTCTTCTCATTTCGGCATCATTCAATTAAGACAACTCCTTTTCAATATCTATGCCTAGACTTTTACAGAGCAAAGCCATTCTTGTCGGAATCCCATTAAAAGCTTGTTGAAAATATCTGGCATACTTAGTGGAATCAACTGAAGGATGTATTTCACTAACTCTAGGAAGTGGATGCATAATTATCATATTTTCTTTTGAGCCCACTAAATTTGATTCTGAGATTTTATAAATACCTGAAACTTTGGCATATTCGTCCTCATCCGGAAAACGCTCTTTTTGTATCCTTGTCATATATATAACATCAGAATCTTTGATATTTTCATAGAGTTTATCAGTTTCATTAACATTACATCCCAATGAAAGTAAATCGTCTACTATTTCTTTTGGCATTTTTAATGCTTCAGGAGATACCAAAGTCAGATTTACATTAAAACGTGCTAGCGCGTGTGATAGACTATGTGCCGTTCTACCATATCTTAAATCACCCACTAACATGATATTTAGATTTTCAAATTCATTATGCTCTTCCCTTATGGTGAATAAATCAAGTAATGTTTGTGTAGGATGATTTCCTGCACCATCCCCAGCATTCAAAATTGGTATTTTTACGGCATCTGCACTATATTGTGCTGCCCCTTGGCGCGGGTGTCTTATGACCGCTACATCTGAATATCCATCAATCATCTGCATTGTATCATACAATGTTTCTCCTTTTGCTACTGATGAGCCGGCAGAAGTAAAATTCAATACCCTTCCTCCTAACCGTTTCATAGCAGTTTCAAATGACATCCTAGTTCTAGTTGAATTTTCAAAAAACATATTTGCTAATACCTTTCCTTGTAAAAGTGGTAAATAAACCTCTCCCCTTGCAGCAGGAAGCATCTTTTTTGCATCATCTAATAATTTTATAATTTCTTCATTTGTAAGATCATCCATCGTAATTAGATCATTCATAGCTCTCTCTCTTTACACTCCTACAGGGCGACACTCCATATGCCTTACTACTAAACAATTCCTTATGTGTTGATAAAACCGATGTCTTGATGTCAGATAGAGTTTCCGGGAGGTATTGATGATAATCAGTCGAACTCCACTTCGAGCCTCCTTTTGTGGAGGGGGTACTGATATCGACTCATTTTCGTATACCGAAGAAGAAGGAGGCATGGTAGTTTCAGTATCTCTTCAAAGTTATATACATATTACAGTAAATAAAAGATTTGACAACATGGTAAGGGTATCTTATTCAAAGATGGAATTGGTAGAAAATTTTGAAGATTTGGAACATGAACTTGTACGTGAGGCAATGCGTATAACGGGAATAACATCAGGTGTAGAGATTACTACTATTGCAGACATTCCTTCTCGAGGAACTGGATTGGGGTCCTCTTCTTCAGTCACTGTAGGATTATTGAACGCACTTCATACATTTGCGGGCCATAGCGCTTCACCGAAACAATTGGCCGAAGAAGCCTGCATGATTGAGATAGATATTCTAAAACAACCAATTGGTAGACAAGATCAATATGCCGCAGCTTATGGTGGTATTAATTGCATCACATTTTCTCATGAAAACGTAAAAGTCACACCATTAATTATCGAAAGAGAAATTATCGATAAGATGGAAAATGAATTCTCTCTTATTTTTACTGGTTTATCCAGAAGCGCAAGTAAAATATTAGCCGAATCCAGTGATAATTCAGAAAGTAAAATAAAAAGATTACGTAAAATACGTTCTCAGGCGCTTTCTTCAAAGAAAATGTTAGAAAATGGAAAATTAAAAGAATTAGGAAAACTACTTGATGAAACCTGGAAACTAAAAAGAGAACTTTCTCAAAGTGTTAGTAATGAAGAGTTAGACTCTCTTCATATTCGCTTACTCGATGCAGGTGCGTCTGGGGCAAAACTACTGGGAGCAGGAGGAGGAGGATTCTTTCTTGCCCATGGAACCACAGAATTTAGGACTAAATTATTTTCAAATTTTGGACAAGAGTACAAGATTTTACCCTTAAAATTAGATCACTATGGGTCACAGATTGTCTATAATTCAATTTAACAGGTTTTCGTTATGAATAAAAATAATATCATTAGTATTTTATTTACTTTAATTATTTTTCTTTCAGTGATAATTCCTCCTCAAAATATAGTAGAATCTAATGCCTCAAATAATTATGATTTTTCTAAAACTTCTGAAACAACACCAATTAATTTTATAATGGGAAATTCATTTCTAAATATAACAGATCAGATATTAATTAATTCTGAATTTAATGCTTCGTGGTATTCTGAAATTTCAATTTTAGAATCATACGGAACCGATCTCTTACCAAATCAATCCAATGGAATTCGAAATCAAATAGATGAATATATGGGAAATAATGATAGTTTCCTTGATTCTACGGAAATAAATAATTTCACTCAACTAATTTTATCTTCTAGAAATTGGACAAACTCTGCCATTGGAGGATGTTGTGAATTTGATTATATTCCATTTACTACCTTAGAAAATGAAATAATAATCAATGCTCCATTGCCCGGATTAGTTAATCAAACTGATAGTATTTGGGGTTGGATCGAGTCCGCTAATTTGACAGGTTTGACTGATAATAGGATTACAAGGATTCTCGATTTGCCTAGAGTTGGATCTCTGATAGAAGAAGTACCTTTACATATTTCACTTCCCGAAAATTGGGAATTTAGGTATAGCGCCATGTCTCAGATAATTGATGGTGAACCAAATAATTTCGTTGTTAACCGTAGTAATTCACCTGTGGCCTCTAATATCAGAATAACAATAGGGGAAAATTTCCCTCCCTCATTATCTGCATCTAGATATCCCGAATCTTCTTTAATCTCTCTTAATGGGTCTACTACATATACAAGTTTTTGTGAAGACAGTGTCCTAGAAAATCCAATTATAGAATGGAAAATAGTCAATAATAACCAATTAATAGATACGATACAAAATCCATGGTTTCAGTTAAATCCTATTGATTATGATTTTAAACACGGAGAAGCGATAACCATAATTGTTAGTTGTACTGATTCTCATGGGATTAATACTTCATGGTCAGAGAATATAATTATTGACGGTATCATGCCTGAATGGAGTGGTGAAATTTCATCAAATATTGAGAATAATTTCCAGATTCTTGATGTTAATAGTGATATTTTATCAGTAATTTCTGGAAGTGAGATAATCATAAATATCACATCAAATGATGAAAGCCAACTCCCTACATCAATTGAAATTATGACAAATATTTCCGATGGTTGGAGACAGTATCAAACTAATGAAGGAACGTTTTCTTTTATTGTATCTCAAGGTTCAGGAATCAATGGATTGCATCTAAGCATCACAGAGAGGCATCAAGTAAAACAACCAACTGAATTAGGCATGTTACTAATCGTAACTGATGATGCAGGAAATTCTGTCTCTAAAGAATGGAAAATTGAAGTAAAAGATGGAAATGCCCCTACTATCTTGATGGATATCATGGCCAATAATTCTTTGATTGAATTAGACGATTCTGCTAGAGAAGGAGATAATGTAAAACTAGTTTTTTCAAATTCTTATGATGATTTAGATTCTATAAATAATACTACTTGGGAGGTATACTTGAATGATTATATATTATTGGAAACTTCTTATTGGTCAGAAAAAGTTGAGAAACTCCTTCTCCCACCAATTAAAGTAGGAAATCATGAAATAACTGTAATCGTTAATGATTCATCAGGAAATTCAAAAACAGAAATTTTCCCTTTATCTATATTTCCTAAAAGAGGGGTTGATTTAGAAGTCATTTCACAAACATTAACTGGTGATTTATCCGAAGGAGGTATCGCGGTGTATGTTCTGCAGATGAAAAATAATGGATTTGATGATACATACGCTAGAGTTTGTATTGAAGATACTTGTAACAGATTTGTATACCTTCCCGGTGCTGAACTGGAATCAAGTACTATATCCATTTTAGAGTATGACCTTACTATGCCCGAAGAATCAAATATAACAATCAGGATTGAATGGGATAGTATATCTGCAAATGATAATGGTAATTTTTTCCTTGAGTATAATATTGAATCTGAGGATGATAACAAATCGCTATTTATATTTCCAATATTAATTCTCATAATAATCGCTATTTTCATTTCACGAAGCATTGGACTAGCAGGTAAAAGTAATTAGATTACTAGCATCTAACCGGATAGATATTGACTGTACCACTTGACCGATGGGATGATGATATTACCGGGCTATCCTGACAGAGTAGTTTCAGAACATCGTATAAGGGTAGAAAAATTCGCTATAATTTGTACTTTATTACTAATAGTAACTGGCGGGTGGTGGCTTTTTGCTAACCTTGGTAATAATTTAAATCCGATAATAAAATTTGGGCCTATTGTAATACTATTCCTCTCTGCTTTTTCTATATCGGAGTTAATTGATTTTAATTCAAAATCACGTTCTATAATTGCATCATACTGTAATATTCTTTATCCTTGTATCTTAGCTTTCATAGGAATTAGTTTCTTTAATAATGAAAATATCCTGGCCCTTTTGATACTACTTTTCATTAGTATTACTTTATGGAAAATTTCCAGCATAATTTTATCTTATAGTTTGGCTAGTAGAAGATTACGAGGAATAACTAGTATCGCGGGTCTGGCAATATCATTGTCTATACTTTCCTCTACAAGTAACTTGATACCTTGGCTTATCGTTATTGGCAGTACTTCATTTACGATGATTCCAGATTTATTATCTAGAGATCCACAATTTAGACAAAGGAAGTATTTCTCAAAGGAATTGGACAAGGCCGAATTAAAGATATTGGAGCTTAAGTCAAAAGGCCATAATATACAACAGGCTACATCAATATTGAAAATTGCAAGAGAAGAGGGCTTCGATAATCCAGAAGAAGGAATGAGATTAATAAATGATGCAATTAATGATACCGAAAAAATACTCGCTTTTTCTAAAGATTTGGATGAAATAAGAAGTAATACTTTATTGGCAATAGAGAAAGCTGAATTGATAACAAAATTACCCATTGGACCTCGTAATGATTTTGAATTAGCGGATAAAGAATTTGAATATGGCTCATTCAGAGATGCCGAAATATTATATCGTGAAGCAAAAGAAAAAGCAATAAATATTGAAAAATATTGGCAACAGGCTAGTGAATTGATTGAAACCTCTGAATCTATGGTTAGTGACTATTCTGGACACCAAATAAGAGATATCAGTGGAATATTAAATTCAGCTAAGGATGCATTATCTAGAGAAAATCCTAAAGAAGCAATACAAATTGCCGAATCAATAAAATATCATATAAATGAAATCGGGTCAACAGAAGAAAGTGCAATAAAAACTATTAAAGATGCTGAAGATGCAATTTTAGAATTAAGTTCAAATATTTCAATAAATAAAAAAGAAAGAATAACTGAAGCCAAAGATGCATTAAAATCGGGAAATTCAGCTCTAGCAAAAGGATTAGCTAACAGCATTCTACGTGAAATTAGTACAGTTTCAGAGGCAATGAATAAAGTCCAGAAAGCCCTACGGCATAAGAAAAAATTAGAATCTAAAATGCCTATTGGTAAATCAAATAATGAATGGATGTTAAAATTAAAATCTGTAATAAATTCTTCAAACGAAGGAGATTGGATAAAAGCTTCTAATGATTTAGATAATTTAACAAATTCATTAAGAGACTTTGAAGAGGAAATGAAAGAAGCAAATGAACTTTTATCCTTTATCCAAGACGAGTGGATCAGTCTTCGAAAAAAACTAGATTCTGCTGGAATTAGTCCACAAGATGAAGCCAGAATATCTATAGAAGGTAATATTACGGATATTACTAGACTACTAGAAGATGGAGAGATTCAAAGTTCTCTTTCTCTATTAGCTGAATCTGATTTACTAATCGAAGAGGCTAGACGTAGAGTATAATATTTTTGGAATATTTTTCAATAATATTGAGTAAAAAATATTAATATTAACATATAACTAATATTATCAATTTCCATCGATTTCAAATATTCTAGTCATTCCCGTCGACCATCGGGTTGGAGTAGTCAGGTTATCTCGTCGGGCTCATAACCCGGAGACCGGTGGTTCAAATCCACCATCCGATACCAAAAAAATAAAAAATGAAAGTGAAAAAACGTTATACTAAGAGGATTAATCAATTTTAATCACTTTCATTTTTTTAACAATGGGTTAATAGTTCCTTAATATACTGAAGTCTTTCGTATGATTAACATAGAAGGCGATTAAATGAGTAAGAAAACAGCAAGTGAGAAAGTAGAAGATAAAGAAATTATAATTGATGTTGACGAGCCAGAGTTAACCGTAGAAGATTTGCCAGGAGTGGGCCCTGCAACGGCAGAAAAATTACGTGAAGCAGGTTTTGAAGAGCTTTTAGCTATAGCAGTCATGAGTCCTTCAGAGTTAGCAGAACAGGCAGAGTTAGGAGAAGCTGTATCAGCAAAAATTATTGCCGGTGCAAAGAAGATGGCTAACATAGGGGGCTTTATCAGTGGAAATGCATTATTAGATAGGCGTAAAATAGTTCAGAAATTAACATCAGGAACTTCATCTCTCGATGAACTACTAGGAGGTGGTTTTGAAACTCAATCAATTATAGAAGTATATGGTGAATTTGGAAGTGGAAAGACGCAAATAGGACATCAATTAGCTGTTAATGCAATCCGTCCAATAGAAGAAGGGGGATTAAATGGTGAAGTATTTTATATTGATACTGAAGATACATTTAGGCCTGAGAGAATTGCACAGATGGCCGAATCAGTAGGCATTGATCCAAGTGATGCTTTAGAAAGAATACATGTAGCAAGAGCCTATAATTCCGCACATCAGATATTACTCGTGGATGAAATCAAAAGAATGGGAAAAAATATAGATGTTAAACTAGTTATAGTCGATTCTTTGACTAGTCACTTCCGTGCAGAATATATTGGGAGGGGCATGCTTGCAACTAGACAACAAAAACTCAATAGACACTTAAAAGAACTTAAACAACTTTCAGATGTTCAAAATTCAATAATCCTTGTGACAAATCAAGTCATGTCGAAACCAGACGCATTATGGGGAGATCCAACTAAAGCAATCGGGGGCCATATCGTTGGTCACGCCAGTACATTCCGCCTATATCTAAGGAAATCAAAAGGAGGTCGCAGGATAGCACGTCTTGTCGACAGCCCAAATCTTCCTGAAGGAGAGGCAGTCTTTACAGTGACGGCTGAGGGCCTACAAGACTAATCTTGTAGGTTACTCAGTCTCCTACCTCTGAAGAGTGTTTTCATTAAGTTCATAATTAACTTCTTGAATCAGTTTAGTAACATGTTCCCTAGAAAAAGATATTTCCAATCCACTTGCTGCGAATAATTCTGTTAATCCTTTAGTATATCCCAATGATAAGCCTTTTTTGTATAATTCAAGTGCATTATGCCTATCTTCTTTATGATATTTCCACATCTGTAGTGCACCCAATTGAGCAATTCCATATTCTACATAATAAAAGGGGGCTCCAAATAAATGACCTTGTAATTGCCAACTAATTTCGGCTATTTTCTCTAAATCTTCTTCTTTATTAATCCCGTCATATTCTATCTTAGATCCAAACTTATCTTGTATTTCAAGCCATTTTATTTTTCTTTCCGCACGAGTGTGATGTGGATTTCCATATATCCAATTTTGGAACGAATCGATCGTTGCCATCCAAGGCATAAATTGTATGATTCCTTTCAAATGTTTTTCCCTTGCTCTTTCAGCATTTTCTTTCTCATAAAATTCATCCCAGTAAGGGTGTGTTAATAGCTCCATAGACATAGCCGCCACTTCAGCAAATTCAATAGGTGAATCTCTTTCATGTATCAAATCTAAATGTCCAGAATAAAATGAGTGGAATGCATGCCCAGCTTCATGTATCATTGTTTCAAAATTGCGTTGAGTCCCTGCTGCATTCATGAAAATAAATGGCATTCTACTTTTTTGTAGGTAGTATTGATACCCTCCAGGGGCTTTACCTTTCCTGCTTTCCAAATCTAGGCAATCATTTTTTTCTAATAGATCAAAGTAATTTCCTAATTCTTCAGACATTGAATGAAATATTCTTGAACATCCATTAACTAAATCTTCTGAATCATTGAATGGTTTTAGAGGTTTTTTGCCCTCAATATCTACAGACATATCCCAAGGCCTTAATTTTGCTAAATTTAATTTTTCTTTTCTTAATAGATTCATATTATATTTTAGAGGCATACACGAATACTCTATTGAATCATGAAATTCCAAGCAATCTTGTATCGTATAGTCAAATCGATGCATAGCAGCAAATATATATTCCTGAAAACTTCTAAATCCAGAATTAATTGCAATTTGGTGCCTTAATTCTATCATTTCTTCAAAAATGTCGGAGATTTCTTCTGAGTCTTGAATTATCCTTGAAGTTGTTGCCCTCCACGCTTCCTCTCTTATTTCTCTATCTGTATTCTCTTGATAAATTGCCATCATTGCAAATGTTTTTTCGGCGCCATCAAAGTATACTGTTTGTTTTCCTCTGATTTCATTATATTTGGTTCCTAAGATCGACAATTTTGTTTGAAGTTGTATGTTATCTTCTCTGAATATCTCAATATCTGTCTTTATTCCTTTTAACATAACATTGTAACGTTCTGATAAATCACTAACATATTTATTATTTATTATTTTTCTATTAAATAAGTCATTATATTCCGATAATTTTGGTTGAATATTTTCAATAAAATCTGTCCATGCCTTTTGATATTCCTGATTATCAGTCTGACATGTCATATTGATATATGCTCTCGCTCTGGTTTCTGAAATAATTTCACTTAATCGTGACTCGTCATGTATTAAATTTTCAATACACTGACTACTCTTAATCTCTCTATCCTTTAGATTAATAAGATATGGTTCTATATTCTCCCATTTAGATGCATCTACATCATTAAGATTAAAATTTATATCCATCAAAAAACCTCAATTTCTATGAGATTTTGGTCCAATTGGCAGTGGACCTTCTTCTCTACTCCACTTAATGCATTTCCATTTCTCAGCATCTTCAGTAATTTTTTTTCTCATTTCTTCTATCCCCGGGTGATCGGGATTTTGATTCTGAACCCAACAAGCTGTGCAGTATCTTTTTTTACCATAATCAACGAAATTACCACTAGTACAAGCCACTTCACAATTCACACAAAATCTGAAGCCGTAGAACTTAGACATACGTAACACTTCACGCTTAAGGTCCCTACATATCAGGTTGTTCCTTTCAGGATAACATTTTTACAGTTCTGACAATGACATGTGAGATAGAAATAAGTACTCAATCTCAGAATTATTTATGTTATTCTCGATTCCTTCTACACCTATTCTTCTTAAACCATTTAATTTGGGGATTGGTCTTTTTGGAATAATCTTGCATCCTAAATAATCAGATAACTTTCTAGCATCTTCATCCAGACTTGAATATATTGATCGTGGTATCTTTATTTCTCCAAAGTTTGTTGCCCCTATTAAATCTGGGAGATAAATAATCCATGCCATTTCATCTCCCTTTCTTATACCAGCCCTTTGAAAACCTAATTTGATTTGATGCGTACCTGATATTAGTCTTAAAATCTCTACATCGGGAGTTCTAGCAATCATTTCGTCTCTCATTTCCTTTCTTTTTAATGCAAACCATGCGGTCCAAAGATGTACTTCACTTGCTACAACATCATGCGCTAATAAGGCCCATCGATTATCTTCTCTGAACTCATCAAATTTTTTAATAAACTCATCTAAATCATCTACAGTCTCTTGAAATTTCACTCCCCATGCAGGGAACCAGGGCACTGGATGGGTGGATTCCATATTTGTTCCTCTCGATAATAACTAATTATTTTTATTCAAAAGTTGATTTGCCGATATAATAATATTTTCTACCAATTTTTCACTCCACCCTCTCAAATCTGATAGTTTATATTTATCATTATCAGTCAATAGTATCACATCCTTGATATTCATTATTCCAAGGGTATCGACCATTTCTCTAGCTCTAGAGCGGCCTATTCCTCTAAGGGCAACTAATCCTAGTAAGTCTGATTTACAACCATACTTTACTCTTTTATGTATTTCATCGATAGATCTAATCAATATATTATGGGCCTGTTCATTCATTATTTTGAAATCTTCATCTTCAACTAATATTCTTCTAACTGCATATAATATCCATTCTGCTAACTCAGTTCTACTACGTAAATCTCCGGGTTGCACTCCCCATTTATCTTCTATTTCTTCAAGATTTAACTCTTCAATCCAAGATTGTAATACTAACACCCCTTTTATTCGTTCTTCTTCCAAGTCTTGAGTTTCTGTAATCAATTCTCTCGAACGACTGTGAATTGTAGCCTGAATAATTTCATAATCAGAACTTTTTGGCCATAAGGGTAAAAAATCAGGAGTACTTACTACTAAGTGTAAAATTGCAAATGGAGAAATTTGATGATAATTATTATCTCCCACTAATATTGACATTGCACGTTCTAAACTATTTTTTATAATTCTTCCAGATATCGGATTAAGATAAAGTTTTGATACTCTCATACCTAAATTTGTAGATCTATATGTCATTGTAGGACTCTCAGGTATAACTTGCTCTACGATCTTTATACTACTAGCCTTAGTAAAGCCAAAAATCGCTGGCCCCTCTCTAGGCGTGTTATCATTTTTATCCATCCTTAATTGTTCTGAAATATCTAATCCAGGTATACTAGTGGCCGAATCTACCCAAGAAGGCCTTAAATCTTCCCAGTCTTCTTCTAAATCGTTAATAGTATATTTCAATATTCTTTCTTTTACTTCTTCAGATTCACCTTCCCTAGTAATCATGCCATTTCGTACTAACCAACTTATAGAATCGTCTATTTTAGTAGCTAATTTTTCAGAATTTATATGAGTAGACAAAAATGTATTTGCAAAAAATCTGCTTATTGCATCTCTATCTTCCAAACCTCCAGTAGATATCATAGATAAGACATGAGTTAACATTGCAGAATCTTCTTCTATTCTTTTTGCATTAGGGTTAGATAATTTTGATGTAATATTTTCAGATTCACTATTGATATATCTTTCAACTAAAGTTTCAACCTCTTGATTTCCCTTTGCTAGTATCCATGATTCGCCTCTATTATCATATTTCGGCCTTCCAGCCCTCCCCATCATTTGCTTTACTTCCATTACTGAAATAGGGATATTGGTACCCGCTATGGTATTCCACCGCTTATGGTCCCGAATTATCACTCTACGGGCAGGTAAATTAACTCCTTGCGCCAAGGTCGGTGTCGCTACCAAACAATTTATTTTTCCATCCCTAAATGCCTCTTCTATTTTCTTTCTATGGAAATTACCAAGTCCAGCATGATGGAATCCAATACCACCTTTTATTGATGATATCAATTTTTTGGATAAAGCAGAAGATTCTCTATTTTTAGATAAGGACATGGATAAATCTTCCCATAAAGAAATATTTTTTTTAGAATAAATAGAACTATCATTACTTGATTTCTTTAGAACATACTTGGATAAATCTCTAGCTTCCTTCTGTGCCGAAGCCCTTGATGCAACAAAAATTAGTAACTGTCCTCCAAATTCCACAACATCATCAAGTACTGCACATAACTTTTGAGATTCTTTACCAATAATTATTCTATTTTTTGGAAGCTCCTCTTTTTTCTTACTATCAATTTTATGAATACTTACTTCCAATCCATTTAATATTCCATATTCTAAAGACACTGGACGCCAACTAGAATTAATCAATTTAGCATTTAACCATTTAGACAAGCTTTCTGAATTACCTACCGTAGCTGATAATGCTATTATTTGAACATCTGGCTTTCTATGTCTAATTCTCGAAATCACTATTTCTAGAGTTGGCCCTCTTCTAGAATCATTCATCAGATGAAATTCATCCACTACTAAAATTCCTATTTTATCCATTATATTAGATTTTGTACGAATCAATGAATCAAGTCTTTCACTAGTACAAATAATTATATCTGCATTTTCTATTGATGAGGATTCTACTTCTCTATCTCCAGTGGCCATTCCTACTTTCAAATCTGTATTCTTGGCAATTTCACTCAAATCATTAAATTTTTCTTGAGCCAATGCTTTTAGGGGAACAACGTAAATTGCCCTTTGTCCTACTAAATCATTAGTTAATCTATGAATTATCGTAAGATAAGCAATTAACGATTTTCCACTTGCAGTAGGAATTGTAAGTAAAATATTACTGCCATTCAATGAATGTGGCAAGGATTCTTTTTGAGGTGGAAATAATTCTTTTATTTCCCATTCTTTTTCTAAAAACGATATGATATTCTTATCTAAACCAAAAGAGACAAGTTGATCCGAATGATGCTTCACAACAACTCTCTTATCCGGCCGTTCTAAAGGATACCGCAAAATTACTAAAATATTTATTGTAGAAACATTCTTTATTATTTTTGATAATTATATATTTTAAAAACTAAATAGCCTCATTCCCATCTGTGGTATGCCGGATGATTTTCTTTTATTGCAACAAAAACTCCTTCTCCAGTTGCACAAATTTTCCCCTCCGCTTTCATAGTTAAACCTACTTTAACCATTTTTTCTTTAATTTCTATGACTTCTCCTTGGATGAATAGTTTTGAATTTGCAGGAGTCGGTCTTCTTAGTTTAACACTATAAGAAGCCGTTACTGTACAGGGAGGATTTTCTTCTCCCGATTCATCCATTAGTGCTATTGCTGCTACCCAATTACCGTGACAATCTAGTAAGGTTCCAATTATCCCTCCATTAATCACACCTGGGAAAGCCTGATGTTCTTGAGATGTTTCAAACTCCATTTCTAAACCTTTATCATTTCTATATGATTTAATTCTCAAACCTCTTTTATTTGCTGGTCCACATCCAAAACATATACTATTTGCAGCATATTTTTCTTGTAACGACGACCCCTCTCCTGCGCTCATATACTGTCAAGTTATGCCATATGAATTCAATTATTCGCTTAATAATAAGCACACACTATTAATTCAGTTCCCTTGCGAGGCATGTTGACTGGTGTGGAAAAAGAAAGCGATATTGATTCATTAATCTCAAAAGAATCAGTTAATAAAATAGTACCTAGATCTAAGAAGAGACGCTTTGGACCACTTAAAGTGGCTAATCAAATACCTAAAAGTAGACGTCTTGAGATAGAAAAAGGTTTAGAAAAATCTTCTAAATTATCTAATAAATGGACAAGAGAGGTAGGAGTCAAGACTCATAATTTTTTGAGGAAAAGAATAAAGCCTGGAGAAATAAGAACTATACCATTTAATTTACTTGACGTAAAAATAGGCGATTCATGGCCAATAAATGTTACAGTTCTTCATGGCGTGAGGCCGGGGCCAATTGTAACATTATTGGGAGCAATACATGGCGATGAATTAGTTGGACCTCTAGCTTTGACATATCTGTCCGGGCCTAATTTCCTAGGAGAAGGGAATGCACTCGATCCTTCTATGATGTCTGGAACAGTTAGAATCATTTCAGTATTAAATCTACCCGGATATAGGAGACAAAGTAGATATTTCCCTGATGGAAGGGACTTGAATAGATTTTTTCCGGGTTTGTATGATAGTAATACTACTTCAAGGGTTGCGCATAGAATCTGGTCCCAATTAATTTCAGGAAGTGACTATATCATAGACCTACATGCAGCCGCTAAAGGAAGAACAAATATTCCACAAATACGCGTTAATCTTGCCCACTCTCCTAGTAATTTTACAGCCCGATCATTCGGAATCGAAACTATTTTAGATACCAAAGGACCGAGAGGTTCGCTTAGAAGAACTGCAAATCAAGAAGATATCGCTTGTATTACCTATGAAGGTGGAGGTTCTGATGAAGCTGATCCAGAATCAGTACAAGTTGCTATGTATGGTATTTTGAACGTTTTAAGAAGCTTAAGGATGATCCCTGGATATCCCAGCCGCCCAAGATTTAGACTCTTGGCAACAGGTTCGGATTGGATTAGATCCGACCAAGGGGGGCTATTAGATGTACTAGCTCCTGCAGGAAGTTATGTAGAGGAAGGTGAAATCGTAGCAACCGTAACTGACCCACATGATCCGGGAACAAGTCATGACATAATATCTCCAAAACAAGGACTTCTCATAAGTACTGCAACATCGCCTTTTGTTACTTCTGGAACTCCAATTGGAAATTTATTACCAGTTAAGAGAGGAGTCAATACTCTAATGGATCGTTTAGATGAAGAGGGCTGTCTAATTATCAGTGGCTCAGACGGAGATCCTCCTTGGAGAGATGATGACGATATTGAGGATATTTCTGTTTCCGGTGAATGGTCCGGAGGCTCCCCTGATGCCGAATGGGGATTATCTAATGATAAAATATCGCAAGAAGAAGAAGATTCCTAGTTATTTTTATCTTCTAAATTAATAAGATCTGTTATTATAGGCGCGGGTGGTAAATTTATATTTCCATTTCTAGAATTGGAAATTTTGGAAACCTCAAAAGCATCATATGCATCTTTTATATTTTTATTATTATTTACTCTAATTACAATTGCCACTCCCATTACAGAAATCAATACTATGAAAACAAACATTCCAATAATTCCCGAGGTAGTGCCTAGAAAAGATACCATATTAGTATTTTCTTTAGAATTCTTAATCCATACATCTGTTTTAATTTCCCATGTTAATTCGGTTTCTATTCCTAAATCAGTAATTATTACTGTAATATTTTGATTTTTATTACCTTCTAAACACAAGTGTGTTTCTAAAGGGACCCTAAATTGATTATTACAATCCAAAGGAGATAAAAATAACCTTATCCCATTAGATGAAGTATTATTTGTTATTGTAAAATTCTCAAATTTCCATAAAATAGTTCTTTCTATATTACTAGGAATACCTTCTATATTGATGATTAGTGATTTATTACCAGAATCCCAATAATACTGTTGATTATAATCTGGAGTAGTACTTATGAAATCCAGTCGTGTGACATTTTCATCTATTTCATCATTGCAATTATCATCAATTCCATTCCATAATTCCGCCATTCCTGAATTTATTTGAAACGCTAAATCGTTACAATCTTCAAATTCATAATAACCATCAGAATCTTTATCATAATCATATTTTGTTGGGTCTGAAAACTTTTGTAATATCTCTATTCCATCCTCTATTCCATCATCATCAGAATCATTATCTGAGGGATTTGTACTATAATTATGATATTCAGAGTAGTCAGAGATATCATCATAATCGCTATCTAGGTACCAAAAAGTTTCATCAATCAAATTATCACAATCATTATCTTTATTATCTAATTTCTCAGGTTTATCTGGTGCTCTTTCAAAATCTTCATCATCACAATCTTGGAATTCATACCATCCATCAGCATCAATATCTAAATCTGTTTCATTGGGATTGGAGTTGAATGAATTCACCTCTATGCCATCTGGTAAACCATCTCCATCAGAGTCTCCATTCAAGTGATTAGTGGAATAATTATGATACTCTTCAAAATCAGTGAGTCCATCTGAATCAGAGTCTAATAGTAAAAAATCTTCGTCTATGGAGTTATCGCAATCATTGTCGACATTATCCAGTTTTTCATCCATATTTGGATATCTATTGGAGTTATTATCATCACAATCTTGGAACCAATACCATCCGTCTGAGTCCTGATCTAAATCTGATACTAATGGGTCAGTCTCATACACGATTACTTCTTCATAATCAGTTAGCCCATCTTCATCAGAATCAGAATTATTAAAATCAGTCCCATAAATATGATATTCTTCATAATCTATCAAACCATCATTATCTAAATCTGTTTGACTATATCCTTCATCAATAACTTCGTTACAGTTATCATCAACTCCATTTAGGATCTCAACCATATCTGGATTTATCAGAGAATCATTATCATTACAGTCTTGAAAGTGATAAAAAGAGTCTCCATCATTATCGAGATTCGCAACATTAGGGTCTGTACCCCAAATATTCAATTCATCAATGTCTGATAACCCATCCTCGTCTGAATCTGCAACTAAAGGATTTGTTCCATACGTAATGACCTCTTCGTAATCCGTTAGTCCATCGACGTCAGTATCTGCAACATCGGCTTTAGTATTGTAGATTATTACTTCTTCATAATCTGTTAAACCATCATCATCCATGTCTGGATTATATGGATCGGTACCAAATACCTCAGTTTCATTTTCATCACTCAAACCATCTCCATCATCATCTGAATCTATAAAATCACATATTCCATCTCCATCAAAGTCAAGTGGTGTTGAACTATTGTCAATAGAACTCGTGTTACATGAATATTCTCCTTCATCTGACCACCCATCATCATCATCATCTGAATCTATAAAATCACATATCCCATCTAAGTCTACATCGTTGGGCTGAGAATTCTGATCTGTTGAGTTTGTTTCACAATTTTCTTCTTCTTCGTCTGACCATCCATCTCCATCATCATCTGAATCAATATTATCACAAATATTATCATTATCTATATCGGATGGAGTAGAATTTGAATCTAATGAATCTGTACCGCAACTAGATTCATCTATATCTGACCACCCATCTCCATCATCATCAGTGTCTGTAAAGTCACTTATCCCATCTTGATCAGTATCTGTGTAATTTCCCATTCCGTGAATTATCATTTCCCAATAATTTAGAGTCCCTGTATCTGAGCTGACAGTGTCTCTTATCTTTAATTTCCATTCACCCACAGCCTCTTCTCCCCAATGGTGGACAGTATTGAACATCCAATCTGAGTATCCATTACCATTATCATTTCTGGCCTCAGCTAACCATGATTCTTTACCCGATGGAGATACCAATACTATATCCAAATCCCCTCTGGAAGTATGGGTAATATCTGTTATCAAATCTATACTTTCTATGCTGATATCAGAGGTAATATTTAGTGAAAATTCACTCCATTGATTATTATTGTCAGGAATCCCTACTCCGGGTGTGAATGGACCATATGAGAAATTACTTTCGTAATCAACATTTGTCCAATTCTCTGCTAATGAAACTGCAGAACCAGCGTCAACAACTCCAAATCCATATTTATGCGATACTTGTAATCCGGCCCCATTAATTTCCCAAGATGAATCATTCTCATCATTAACTCTAGAACTTTGTACCAATATGTGTTGGACATCTCTCCATGTCAAATTTACATTAGCTTCTAAAATTAGGGCGATTACTCCCGCAGCGAGAGGAGTCGCACTAGAAGTTCCACCAAAATTATCAGTGACATCTCCATTGCTATATCCTCCACTTCCTTCATTATCAGTGGTAGTTATGCCCTCTCCATCTCCATTGGAATGTGCTGCAACTAGTATGTTTGCACCCGGTTCAGCATAGTATGACTGTTCACCAAGATGATTTATTGCTGTAACTGCTATGGTATATCTACTATTTGCATATCCGTCATAGTTAGCATTATCATCATCTTCTAAACCATTTCCAGCAGCCCATGTGTAAATATTTCCTAAACCAGATCTTCCTTGATAGGCTCCATTTTCTATTGCAGCCAAAGTTAATGCACCTGGGGCTTCTAATGTTTGTCCATCATCTGAAGGCCCCCAAGAATTTGTGTAGATGTCAATATCATCACTTTGAAAACTCAATGCATCGGCTTCCATTTCATCACTAGTTCCACATGCGATTAACGTAGACCCCGACAAACTAGCTCCAAAAGATGCACCTGTCACATCTATTCCATTATCTCCTACAGCAGCAGCCACGCCCCCTGCAGCAGTTCCATGGCCATCCCATGAGTTCGGACTGGGGTCTGGATCGTCATTGCACCAATCAAAAGAGAATGTTGAATTATAATTACCTTCTATATCTGGATGCTCATGATCTAGGCCATCATCAACTACACTAATAAATATCCCTGTACCATTGTACTTATTCCACACGCCAGTCACATTGATATCTTCGCCAGACAATCCTCCTGTTTGACCGGTATTTTGTAGGTGCCATTGCTCATCAAAATCAGGATCATTAGGGATATATCTTACGTCTTGAAATTTTTCTGTTAGTGGATAAAAGTACTCAATATCTCCAGATTTAATTAATTTATTTAATCCATCCATGGCATCAGATGATTCTTCAAATTTCCATATATATGTTCCTTGTAAAAATTCAAAATCCTCAGTTTCAAAGGATGCTGATATCAGATTACTATGATATTCTAATGGATATCCTGTAACTACCACCCAATCGTTAGTTTGTGAAAGCGTAGTATCTTGGTATTGACTTAAATCGCTTAATCTAGAAAAAGAAATCTGAACTGATTTTGAATACTTTTCAGTAATATTAGTTTCTAGTTGTATCTCTAATAACAAATCTTCCTGATTTTCGGCATCTACTAAACTAATGGGTGCTAGTATCAACAAAGTAACAAGTAGTGCTCCCCGCATTTTTAAGGCTTCAATTCATTTTCCCTATATGTATTTGTATTGAAAGTTCATATGTTTGATATTCTAATTATTATGAAATTTTTCTATAGAGTTATGTATTTCTTCATCTTCCATCAATTTTCTTTGGTTTTTTGCAACATTGAACATATATTCGACTAATTTATCCGTAATTTCATATCCATTATTTTTTAACCACCAAATTATATTTGATCTTCCACTCATATGTCCTATTCTTATTACCTGTTTCAATCCATAATCAGTTGCTGGAACGCCAGAATAAATTCTATCCGCTAGCCAATGATCTCCCTTATCCATGGCTTTTACAACGGCGGACGCATGAACGCCAGTTCCTGTTTCAAAAGCATCATTGCCAAAAATAGGATAATTTCTTGGTAATGGGATCTTAATATATTCATGAGCCTTTTTGATATACTCATCCAATGCAGTCAAATCGTTACTAATGACGCCCATCAAACTAAGGTTAACGAGTGTTTGATCTAGAGGGGCATTACCTGCTCTTTCTCCAATACCTAATGCAGTTCCATGGATGACATCTGCACCAGATTCGAATGCAGCAATATTATTCGCAACTCCAAGCCCCCTATCTTGATGGCCATGCCAGTTTACTTCTATATTTCTTCTCTTAAAACCAGCATCAGGAATTACCTCATTTTGTATAAATGAAAGTAATTTATTTACTCCATTTGGAGTTACATGACCACAAGTATCACAAATACAAATCCTTTCAACTCCAAGTTCCAAAGCACGAGTATAAACTTCTTTGATGTCTTCGGGTTTGCTGCGAGTAGTATCTTCAGTAACAAACATAACTGGGACATCATTCTCAATTGCAAAACTAACAGCCTTTTCAGCAGTAGACAAGATCTTTTCCATATTCCATCCTTCTGTATATTGACGAATAGGACTAGTTCCAAGAAAAGCACTTGCCTGAATTTCACAGTCATATTTAGATTGTAAATCAATCAAAGGAGTAATATCACTTACAAGTGTTCTAACTGCACATCCAGGCCTTATTTCATATGATTTATCTTTAATGTGAGAGAGCATTGAATCAATGTGCTCAATATGAAATTGACCTGCGCCGGGTAATCCCAGATCAACTTTTTGAATACCTATTTTTTCCATATAGTCTATCAATTCTATTTTTTGCTCTATTTTTGGGTTGTTTGCGCTAGGACTTTGTAGTCCATCACGAAGTGTCTCATCATCAAACCATAATTCATGAGGATGATTTTCGGACACTCTCTTGATATCATAGTCAATTTCATTCCAATCATAGATTAATTCCTTCTCATCCATTGCGACCCCTCTTCCATTTTTAATCTTCAACAAGCCACACAGTGCTTCAAACCATCGGGAGTTTTAGTTATTATTAACCTCTGTACTAACTTTTTTTTTACTCCATTCAGAACGATAAATAGAGATTAATACGATTACTAGTCCAACCACTGCTCCTTCAGAACCTAAACTTCCGATGACTAAAATTATGAACATCAATGCAAGATACCAAAGAGATACGTAAAAAGATCTTGAGGCAATTGACATTCTCCCTCTTTCATCAATTTTCTCATGTACGTCAATCTTCCATACAGTCGTCGCATACCAAATACTCAATATCGTAGTATTGACGCTAATAAGATAATTAGTTGAGGACCATTCATCAAATCTTATCCATTTATCAGTTGGCGTATAATTAAGAAATGCAATTAAGGATAATAAAATAAGCAAAATTGAATATATCTTCATTTCTGTTAATGTTCTAGCCTTACCTTTGACGTTGGGCATCATCGGAACTCCAACTTTTTCATATTCTTTAGAACGATATAATGCAAGGGCCCAGAAGTGAGGTGGAGTCCATAGAAAGATTAGAATGAACATAAACCATGGCATAAGAGGAAAAGATCCTAAAAAATCATGAGGCCCTAAATAAATTATTGATTCTAGGAATGATTTGATTGACGATGTTTCAATCACAAGATTTTTTTCAGCAGCTGCCCATCCAATTAGAGGAGGAGTTGACCCAGCAATACCTCCTACAACTATATTTTGCGGAGTCTTCCTTTTTAGAAACATGCTGTATATTAAGACATAAAAAAGTATACTAAAAACTGCCCAAAAAGTAGCAACATAGTTCGTAAATAAAGAGAACCAGATTGTCCCTCCAATTGACATCAAAATACCAAATACCAATGCAGAATTTGCCTCTATCTCTCCCGTAGAGAGAGGCCTATTGGAAGTTCTAGTCATGATTGGATCAATATCTCTATCATACCACATATTAATTGTATTCGCTCCTCCTGCAGTTAAATAACCTCCAATCATTACTATCGACATTATTTTTAGGGTCTCCATGGAGACTCCCGATTCGCCAATTAAGTCATGAGAAAGTACCGAACAGAGAGCAGTAATCTGTAATAGTATCACAACTCTGGGTTTGGTCAGTGAAAAATATGAATTTAGTGTTCCCATAGGGATATCTCCTGTATGGCCCTTTAACTACTCACGTTTAATCTTCGAGTATCAATTGTTCCTTTTCAATATCTTGTAGTACAATTGAAATTCCCATACAAGTAGTTGCTAATATAATAAAAGAGGTTGAAGCCAATAAAAGATGTATCAATGATAATATTTCTAAATAACCATCAATAGTCCAAGATAAAACATATAAGCCACCTAATGCTATATTTAACAAATATATTGAAGTAGCCGTGAAAACCCATTTTACTAGTAGACCCATCCTCTCTTGTTTTTCTATGTTTTTCCACATAATCCAACAAACTCCAATCATTAATATCCCAACTAATGCAACTAACCATCTATGAATAATTTGAGATTTGGCTACTATTTCTTCTATTGTTACATTTGATATCAATTCTCCTTGACACAATGGCCAAGATTGATAGAAACCATCAATTCCACATCCATAATTTGCTCCCGGAGATGTAGAAACTAAAGTCCCAGAAAATAAAGTCAATAGCATAAGTCCTGTCATAATCAATAATTTATTTTTCCATTTCTGGGATAATTTAGGATTGAATGAAATCCAATCTGTCTCTTTTTTCCTAGAGATTAATGCCCATATCCATATCAAAGTTAACATAAACGCCAATGCAGATCCTAAGTGTAAAATTACGCTCCAATGTTCATTATCCATTTTCACTGTTAGCATCCCTACTGCACCTTGCCAAATAATTAGTAGAACTGATAATCTAGTTGCATTGGCCATATTTTTATCATATCTTTCATCACGACTTAAAATAAACCAATTTAGAATAACCAATGGTGCTAATATTACGCCTGCTAAAAATCTGTGAATCCATTCAGTAAATATTTCAAAAGTAGTGTATCTATGACTAGATCCTCGTGAGTCTATTTCATCGGGATTTTCTTCCCACCAATCTCCTTGCTCTTCTTCAGAAATATCAAACCCAAAAGTTCCAAAACATAGAGGCCAGTCAGGACAAGATTCTCCAGCGTCATAAATTCGTATAGTGCCTCCAAGAGTAATTACTAATATCGTAGTTATTACAATGACTACAATTAAACGGTCTTGGAGTAATTTTTTCATTATCACAGAGGTTCACCCCAATTATGGGCCTCGCAAATCTAATCATCAAGATGTGGGTCTACATCTATTGGAATTCTTTCCTGATCGTACTCTAAAGTTGCAATTTTCATCGGATCCAAGACAACTCTTTCTTTTGCATCACTTACTCCATAAAGTTGAACTAGCTCATCACTAAAATTTTCTCTTAATTCATCTTCAGTTACATAAAGAGGAGCTCCCATGCTAATTTGAAGTGCTCTAGCACCAATTATTCTTGCTTTTTCAAAGCGAGTATGCGGACTTTTTGGCTTAACCATATCAACGCCCACCAATGACTCCCAAATAAGGTCTATGACTCGAATCTCACTTAAAAAATATTTTTAATTAAAAATTAGGACTCTATTAACATAGCAACGGCATTACCTCCTCCAAGGCAAATTGTTACTATTCCATACCTGCCCGAGGTTCTATTTAACGCATTTACTAAAGTCATCAAACATCTTGTCCCTGTGGCTCCCAAAGGATGACCAATAGCAACCGCACCTCCATGTAAATTAAATTTATCATCAGATATTTTCAAAGCCTTCTGGATAGAACAAGAAGCAGAAGCAAATGCTTCATTATGCTCAATTATATCAATATCATCAATTTCTAATTTATTTCTATTCAAGAGCATCTCAACTGCAGTAATTGGAGCAGACATCACTCTACTGGGTTCTAATCCTGATGTACAATAATCAATTATCTTTGCTAAAATAGGTAAATCATACTTCTTTACTGCATAATCCGATGCAATTAGTACGGCAGATGCTCCATCTGATAGTTGACTAGCATTTCCTGCAGTTACCTGGCCATTCTCATGGAATATACTTCTCAACTTGCCCATTTTATCTAAATCGGTATCTACACGAATTCCCTCATCCTTTAATATTCCATCTATCTCAAATGATTCTTTATTTAACCATCCCTTTTCCCACCCCTCATTGGCAAGACGATGAGATCTTACTGCATACTTGTCGGACTGCTCTCTAGATATGTCGAATTCTTTTGCAACTGTCTCTCCAGTTTCTCCCATCATCTCTCCTGAGAATGCATCCCTTAAACCATCATGCGACAATATTCCTTCTAAATCTGAAAAGTTTATTTTTTCACCTTTAACTGGATTTTTTATAAAATATGGGGCATTACTCATAGACTCCATTCCTCCTGCAATGATCAAGTTTGCAACTTTTGCTCGAATGTCAGATGCCCCAATCATTACAGCTTTCAAACTTGAACCACAGACTTTGTTTATTGTTGTACATGGGGTTTGATATGACATCCCAGCACCCAATGCGACTTGTCTACAAGGGGCTTGCCCAGTCCCTGCTTGTAATACGTGCCCCATGTATATTTGATTAACAGAATTATCATTTGGATTTATTTTTGCCCTTTCCAATAATTCTTTTACTGCCATTACTCCTAATTCAGTTGCACTATATTTCGAAAGCGAACCTCTAAATTTGCCTACGGGAGTTCTTGCATATGCACATATGTTGACTGCTTCCATGCATCATCCAAAAGAGAACTAGACTTCAATTATACGATAATTATTATGTATTGTGTCTAATCTGAACTATATCCATAAAATTCTGCGTTTTTTAGATAAGGCCTATTTTGAGGTTTAATCAGTATTGTTCGAACAGCCCATAAATCTTTGAAAATACGATATCGACTCGTCGCATCTAGATAATCAACTCCACTAGTTCCTCCGGTCCCTATTCTTCTGCCCATTATCCTCTCTACCATACGTGCATGAGAATGTCTCCATTTAACTATGGATTCCTCCAATTCAACAAACCCATCAATTAATTTTCTAGGCCAAGTTAATAAGGGTAATTCGCGATATGATTCGATAAACAAAAGACCTGCTCTAGATCGACTAATTATTCCTTCTGGAATTAAAAATTCTCTTGCACTATTGTTACTAAAATTCAACCTATCAGAAATTTTTTTATTAGAAATAGAATCTCCATACAGATTTTCTCCATGTGTCTTATGCGCCTCCAAATGATCTTCTATATATTTGTTAACTACATTGTCATCCTCCTCATTACCGAATTTAGAACCCATTATTGGTGTTCTTCCTATCCAATTCATTAATGATTCTACTAATGATTTTTGTTCCTTTACCGTCTTTAATTTATTATAAATTTGTAAAGATTCTATATTATTTTCTGCAGCCTTTTTGAATCCTTCTAAAGGATCCATACCCCCTAGCCTATCTTCATTCTCCAGTCCAAGTAAAATTTCGAACTCTCGCATCTGATATGATTCAAAACCAGAAGCAGTTCCTAAACCATCTCTAAATGCAAGAAATCCTTGAGGAGTTAGAGTTTCTAATACACTCCACTGATTGGCCATTAGCCTAAAAATTTCTGTAGTTCTGGTAAGGTGATCTACAGCCCTAGGAATTTCATTCTCAGGAACCATTTCTTGATTTAGTATATTACGAACTTCACTCAATTCTCTAATAATTTGTTTAAACCATAATTCAAACGTTTGATGAACTATTATAAAATGCATTTCATCATTTGATATTCCTCTATCTTCTCCTTGTAGGGCCAGTAACTTGGATAGTTGCAAATATTCTCCATATGTCCAATTCCCCGACTCTCCCCCGTCACTCATATATCTCCGATATCAACTTCATTTGAAGTATTACCTCTTATTAGAAAATTCTAAAGTTATTAATATCATGGCCCTTATTATGCCAAGAGTGTCCGAAGAAAGGATAAAATCATTCAAATTTGAACTTCCATATCCTTTTCTGATGGTTGAAGAAGGTTTAGAATTAATTCAACTAAATTTTGATGATAATGAGGAATTATTTAATTTAATTGAGATAAATCGTATTTATTTAAGAGAAAGACTCCCATGGCTAGATGACATTAAAACAATTTTAAATCAACAAAAATTTATTATAACATCTCTTGATGAATACCACCGAGGTAAAGGTATAAGTTATTCAATCAAATTAGATGATAAAATAATTGGTAACATCGGCCTAAATTGGATCGATTATAATAATAGATCATGCGGAATAGGTTATTGGATATCTGAAAACCATATGGGTAATGGAATTATAACAAAATCTTGTAAAAGGCTAATAAATCATTGCTTCAATGATTTAGAATTGCATCGTGTCGTATTAGAGGCGGCTGTTGACAATTTTTCAAGTATATCAGTTGCAAATCGTTTAGGAATGAGATTGGAAGGATCGAATATTGATAG
The DNA here is from genome assembly GCA_943841885.1 of Candidatus Thalassarchaeaceae archaeon. Classification (GTDB taxonomy): domain Archaea; phylum Thermoplasmatota; class Poseidoniia; order Poseidoniales; family Thalassarchaeaceae; genus MGIIb-O3. The sequence goes on from CALSZZ010000002.1 coordinate 42,557, forward strand.
AGAGTGGCTATATGATCATTTTGTAGACAGTAATATTTATGCAATTACTAGTAATGAATTCAGTTATTAGACTAATATTCCATAATTTTCTAGAGTACAACCTCCTGGAGGGAGGCAAGATAAAACATCATCTTGGGAAAGACCTGTTGCCTTTGAAATTTTATTCGCAACATTTTCTTTTTTACCTTTGCTTGGTATTATTTTACCCCACCTTGGGAAAATTTTTGATATTGTATCTGGAGTCCCCAATACAGGTAGAGGGACTCCATTGATCAAGCCGATACCAATGGCCACTTCAAGTGAAATATCTTTATGCCAATTTCTTTTACCTCTAACTACAAAACCCCCTCTTCCCAATGATTCTCCACTTTCTGTTGTCTTGGAGACTTGACTAGGTCTTGTATAAAATGCAGTTGCTGCAGCACCTCCACTCCCCCATGCCCTTGACCAACAAACTGCAATCTGTGCAGCTTCCTGATGTATTTCTCCAGAAAATTCTCTAGCATCATCTATTTCTTTGTTTAAATTTTGAGTTATTTTCAATGAAATAACTCCTTCAGGAATTTTCTCATTAATACTTTTGATAACTTCTAGTCCATCATTAAGTTTCAATGAGCATGATGGCGCCCCATGTAAATCCGCGTGAAAATACAAATCTGTAGAATTAAGATGCTTTTTAACAATCGTATCATTTCCCTTAGCATCGTTTCCTCCAATGAATAGACTACCATTGCTCAACATCGCCCATCGATATTTTTCAAACCAGAATTTTTTACTACGTTTGGAGGTTTTTAGTTTTCCGGCAGCAGTATTCTTCGCTACTTTCTTGTCCTCTTTTATTTTGCTTATTTCTGTATTCTCTAATGCTATTTTTGCACCACTAGCCTTATTTTTTTGAGTATGTGCTTCTTCAAAATATCTTTGGGCATTTTGATGTACGGTTTTTGCTACTTCAAGTGTAATGGTAGCTCCAGGTTCTCCTTCTTCATCGGGCAGATATATTACAATGGTACCCTTTGAAGGACTTATTTTATCAATCCATGGGATTTCTGCTACTTTCTTTTCAATAGACTGCCAATTATCTTTTATTATGGCCTGATTAAATTGTTCTAAAATATCATTTACATGACCCCAATTTTCTTGAATTGATTTACCTAATTCTTGATTTATTGCAGCTCTTTGTAAAAATTTTTCAATAGCAAGTTTTTGTTGCTGGGACCTTCTTACTAATTTTGCCTTTTTCTCTCCATCATCCTTACCTGATTGAATTAATTTTTCTTCTTCTCGACGGATATAGGCAGCTGCATCATGCATTCCATAAATTATGTCAAAACCAGAAGAAAGAGAATCAATCTTTGTTGATAATTGAGGATTAAGACTAGGAATATTTATTGGTGCAATTTCTTGTATCTGAGATGCCATATCCTCTCTTTCTTCAATATCATTATTTGAATTCCATTTGTCTAAAGACTCGATATTTTTCATCCAAACTTTAATAATATTTTTCTCATCAAGTTCTTTAACCATATTTTTTATTGTTTTCTCGAGTAAATCTACTTGCTCCGTTGATAAAGTATTGGAACCTTCATTTTCATTTATTTTTGCATTTGAACATGCAATACTGCCATATAATGATCCAAAATTTGCACGTACTGCTAGAGTTCTAATTAGGTCATGTTCACTGTTATCTAGAAGACTTTCTAGATCTTTACGTTTCATACTTCGAGGATTGAAAGATTCAGGAGGAGGCTTATATTCAAGTCCCTTTTTTAATGATCTCGTGGAATATTTAGCATGAGTAAGTGGTTGAATAATTATTCCTTCACTATCAATTAGTAAAATATTCCCATCTCTGAATAATTCTATGATTATCTTAATTTTTCCCCTGGTCCTTTCAAAAACAAGTTCCACTATACGATCGAAACCATATTGATTAACATCAACTAATCTAGCATTATTCAGATGTTTTCTAATCACCATGGCAAACTGCGAAGGTTTAGATGGCATTGGCCTATCTCTCTGAGAAGTATACAACCTCTTACCTCTAACAATAACCAAATCAGTTGATGGCAAACCTTTCCTATTTAATTTCAAAACAACTTGTTCATAATGTGGTTGATATGCTTTCCTCATTCTAGAACCTATCATCTCAGAAAGCTCATTGACAATACATGAAACATCAAATGATGATAACTTATCACGCATGCCTATCGTACTATCCTACAATGTTATCATTCATCATCTAATCGATTACTTCTTAATTTATGATAATGTATTATGAAATGTTTCAATTTCCTTCAAAACTTCAGATTCATGAGCATATTGATTACTCGGGATATGTATTAATTGACAGTTAGGTAGACATTTGCTAATTTTTACTACACCATCTAGTGAATGTAATTTATCAGATTTAGCAGATAAAATAGTAGACGAAATCGAATTGTCTGGAAATTGTAAATTCATTTTATAATCTATGTTATATTTTGCAGAAAGCATCATTCTTAGTAAATCTTGAGCTTTAAACATCCTCCTGTACCTTATTTTCTGTCCTTCTTCTTTTATACGTTTTTCGAGTGCAAATAAAACTATTTTCCGCAAAACCGGATAGGTGAATTTAGGAACAGGAAACCTAAGAAAAAGATTTGCCCAGAGTGGCGGTTTGAAATCAATGTTAGGGCCTATTAGAACTGCAGACCTTCCTCCTATGGATTGTTTCTGAAAGGCATCTAATAATATGGTTGCACCTAATGATGATGCAAACCAATCTATATTAGTCATTTCTAATCCAAAATGATCTATTATTCTCCTCAAATCCATTGAATGTTCTTCCATTTGAAAATCTTTTTTGGAAATTTTTCTATTTATTATTGCACTTTTCTTTTCTCTAGTTTCAATGTAGATTATTGACCTTCTAGTGGCCCATTCAGTTATTAATGGCCTCCAGCCTTCAAAAACAGAACCCCATCCTGGTATAATTATTAACTGATTTCCATTTTGAGAAGAATAATCTGCTGGTGTCCATTTAAGAACTCTTAATTTTACTCCTCTTCCAACATCTACGAACTCTTCTTCGCATTTACAATCAGGTAATTGAGGGATAAGAGTCCATTCATCTTCCATATGTCTCACTTCGATTAGTTCAGATAATATTGATTTCCTATTTTTTTAATTATTTTATCTTTAATCAATAGAGAAATATGTGACAAAACTTGATCATTTGCAAGTAAAAAATTTGCATTGGGACTATCGGAGTAAACAAATTTAGTAATTTCATTTAAATGTGAGATATTATTCCTAATTGCACCTATAATTTTCTCATTCCTATTTTTTCGGTGTCTAATGTATCTATCAAGTAATTTTTTGGGATTTGCAATTAGTGGTCCATGGCCTGGGAATAGCATTTTTGGTTGCATATTCCTTAATCTTTCTAGTCCAGTGATATATGATTTCATATCTCCTTCTTTTGATGATACTAAAATAGTTCCAACTCCTACACAATTATCTCCACTAACTATTCCTGAATCTCCACAAATACAAATATGCCCTGGACAATGCCCCGGAGTCTCAATAATCGACCAATCACTAATGCCACTTGGGCCTTTCAATTTGAACAAATCTCCTTCAATTAATAACTTAAAATTATCCAATATATTATACTCTTCTATAGTTTCTTTAGATGCCCATATTGGTGCTTTATAGACCTTTGATATTTCATCCATATCCCCAATATGATCTGGATGTTTATGTGTAAATATAGTTGCTATAATATTAGATCCAGAATCTATTATTTCGTTAATTTTTTCTTTAAATAAAATCATTTGTTCATCTTTGGCGGCTGGATCAATAATCACCCTTTCTCCGCCCTCTTCTCCGAGTATGTAGCAATTAGTATGCGTAGATGGAGGTAATGTATGAGTTCTAATGGGAAAACACTCAATTAGTGGGCCGAACTCAATTCTATGATATCCAGAGGGTCTTTTTTGAGCAAGTAAATCGCAACCATCATTCAAACTTCCTGTCTTATTAATACTCATAACCACATCTTTCAATAAAGTTACAATAGGAGGGGGAATTCTAACCTCGTTATTTTCCCAAGAGCTCAAAAGTTCTTGAGGTTTCCACCATTTGAATTCATCAAATTCTGATCTCCCTGGAGGGAATGTGGGGGTCACATTATTTTCAGATATCGCTACATGGAAAAATCTATTCTTAAATCTAATGGGTCCAAAAGGAGGAGTCTCTCTCTCTGAAATTACCTTAGCATTAAAAGAATCAATTATTATATTTCCATTCTCAAATTCTTTTAACCAATTGTTCTTATCGATACATACTGTATTTCTAATCTCTTCACTTATTGAAATCATATTTCCACCCTCATCAGGGGTAAAGCCTATTTCTTCTACCAACTCCCTTAGAAGGGCTATTGATGCAATGCGATCAATTCCTTTTTCTGATAGAAATTCTGGATAAAGATTTCCTAATTTCTTATCTACTTTACTTATTCCTCCTCCTGGAAATGTCCAAAAATCAGGAAAAGAAGGCATCTCTGATACTCTGTGGCCTAGTAATATTTCATCATAGCCATCTTTTATTCTGCTTATCACAGCGGAAGCAGATAAATGTGGTTCAGTAACATCTGTCTTGGGGATTTCAAACCCCGCTGGTACTTCTCCCATGCCTTGTCGTAGTGACACTTCATTTCAAACCCATCACAATAATGATTGAATAACCCTCTCCCTTTTCGCAGTTCATGAGAGAGTCGTGTACTCCAACCTCCCTCTTTAGTTCTGGGGGTAATTTTTTTGAAATCACCTGAAACTATAGAGGAAGAATTAGCCATCATTTCTGAAGCAATAGAAGCAGGAATAGATCCTTTCACTCCCCTAAAAAAACCTTCTAGAATGGGAAAATTGGCTATAGGATGGTTTTTGATAATACTGATGCTAAGTTGGGCTTCTCAAATTCTGTATCAATCAGTTTAATTTTTTTATTCTTTTGATTATTATTATAAAAATATCAGTAGTTTTAAATTAATTATATTTAACCCAAAATAGATGATTGTATCGCATGAACATAGATTCATCTTTATCAAGACTAGAAAGACTGCTGGAACAAGTATAGAAATTTCTCTGTCGAAATATTGTGGGCCAAACGATATAATCACGCCTATTGCAGAAGTTGATGAAAAAATTAGAGAAAGTCTAGGGCATAAGGGACCACAAAATTATAAAATAAATGAAACTAAATTACTGAATAATTTATTTCTAATATTAGGTTTTAAATCAAAAGAACATTATAATCACTCACCAGCAAAACTAATTCGTGAAAGAATAGGAATTTCTTATTTTAATAGCTATTTTAAGTTCTGTGTGGTGAGAAATCCATGGGATAGAGTAGTTTCGTTATATTATTGGCGACTTAATCGGCCAAATGCCAAACTACCTAAAAACACATCATTAGCAGACTTTATTAAAAAATCTAAGACCAATGAATTAACCGACTCTCATATTTATACTATAGATCAAATGTCGGTTATTGATAGGTTCATAAAATATGAAAATTTAAATATGGAATTAAATAAATGTCTTAATGAGATCGGTTTTGATGATATAGAATTGCCCAATGCTAAATCAGGTACTCGAAATATAAAATCACATTATTCATTATTGTATGATGATGCATCTATAAGAAAAATTGCAGATATTTGTTCTTGGGAAATAGAAAAATTTGGCTATGAATTTGATGATAGGCGAGAGTAATGTCGAAAGAATGTCTTATGCCCACTTACAACGACTTGAACAGGTAATGGTGATAACAATCATGTGGTGTCAGTTAACCCGTGAATATTGGAGGCACTATGCGCGGCAGATTATTAGTACAAAATGCGTTTATGGTCCTTCCTAATGGGATTGTTGAGGGAGACCTTCGTATTAGTAACGGCTTAATTGAGACTATAGCACCCTTTGGTGGCCTAAAACCAGTTGTTGGAGAGCATGTCATAGATGCTACGGGTTTGTACATAATTCCGGGCGCAATTGATCCACATGTTCACTTCAGAGATCCTGGTAATCCGGAAAAAGAAGATTTAGAAAGTGGCAGTAGAGCTGCCGCGGCAGGGGGAATAACTTCATTTTTGGATATGCCAAATACATATCCAAATGCTACTAATCGTTTATCTCTCGAGGCGAAAATATCATCAGCGGCTAAAAAAGCAGTAACACATCATGGATTTTTTATTGGGGCTACAACAAATAATATTCCTGATTTACAAAGTGTACAGGGGATGGATGGAGTCTGTGGTATTAAAATATTCATGGGAAGTAGTACAGGAGATTTACTGGTCCATGAACAAAAGCACTTAGAAAATATTTTTTCAAATACAGGAGGAATTATCGCAACACACGCAGAGGATGAAAAAAGATTACAATCCAGAATCCCCAAATTTAAACATCGTACAGATATTGCTGCCCATGCAGAGTGTAGGGATGTCGAATGTGCCCTAATTGCTACCAAAAGGGCCGCTGCTCTAGCAAAAGATTACGATCATCGTTTACATATTGTCCATTTGACTAGTGGAAAAGAAGCAGATTGGTTAACTTCTAATAAAGGGAATTTGATTACTACAGAAGTTTGCACCCAACATCTAACTTTTGATCAAGATGATGTAGAAAAACTAGGAGCCCGCGCTCTGATGAATCCTCCAATAAGATATACTGAAGATAAAGAAAAATTGTGGACTAGACTCAAGGATGGAACAATCGATTGTATTGTAACTGACCATGCGCCTCATACTCTGCAATCAAAATCAGTTGGATTTCCAAAGGCTCCTGCTGGAATGCCAGGCGTAGAGACATCCCTTCCTCTAATGCTCACTCATGCTAAAAGTGGAAAATGCTCTATTTCTGATGTTGTGAAATGGATGTGTTCTGGGCCAGCAAAAGTCTATGGAATAAAAAATAAAGGCTCCCTAATTGAAGGATTTGATGGTGATTTAACTATAGTTGATTTGGAAAATTATAAGCCCATTCAAGATTCAGATACATGGACAAGAGTTGGTTGGACTCCCTATGCAGGTATGGAATTAACAGGATGGCCAATTTATACAATTGTAGATGGTATTGTAGTCCATAAACGTGAAATTGGTGGATTATTAAGAGGAAAATCTCTATCTCTTCCCGGTAGTACTGGAAGATTGATAAAATTCAACTGAATCTAATGAGGTTTTGTGTATGGTCTCAACTCAATTCGAAAATTTATCGAATAAACCTTCATTCAATTTGTGGTATCATCCGTTGTACACAGATGGAATTCATGATGAAGCACGTTTCCCAAAATATCGATATCAAATGGTACTGAAGATGCTCAAACAATCAAAGGAAATTAAAAAAATATCAATCCAAAAACCTGATCCAATCTCAAGAAAATCATTACTACTTGCTCATGATGAGAATTATGTTGATGCATTCCTCAAAGGAAAATTAAATGAAAAAGAGATGAGAAGAATTGGCCTTACTCCTTGGACGCCAAAGATGATAGAACGAACACTTTGCTTGACCGGTGGAGCAGTTAAAGCAACAATTCATGCCATAAAGAACGGTGGAATCACAGGAAATATGGCAGGTGGAACTCATCATGCTCACAGAGATTTCGGCTCAGGTTACTGTGTGTTCAACGATCTCGCCATCAGCGCTAAGTACGCTCTTGAAAATCAAGGATTGAATCGCGTAGTAATTCTAGATCTTGATGTACATCAAGGCGATGGAACAGCAACAATACTGGCTAATGATATTCGAACTCGTACTATTTCAGTACACTGTTCTACGAACTTTCCATTCCGAAAATCCGTTAGTGATTTTGATTTGCCTATCGAGCCAGAATCAGGTGATGATTTGTACCTTGAAAAAGTTCGTGAGGCTGTCAAATTAAGTCTAGATTTTGAGCCAGATATCGTCCTTTTCCAAGCAGGGGTTGACGGACTCGAGCATGACCATTTGGGAAAGCTCAATGTTACTAAAGAAGGAATGAAAATAAGAAATCAGTACGTTTTTGAGAAGATGCTTGATTACAGAATTCCGACAGTCATTTTCATGGGCGGAGGCTATTCTAAACCAATTAAGCATACGATTGAATCATTTTATGATTTATTCGTTGATGCATCGATTTGGAATGAGCGCTGGTGGAACCAGTCGATGTAATACAAAATAGTAGTTTAAATGATCCTTCATGTTTTAGTCCCTTAGATACAGGGAGGATTGGAACGCTACTCTCTAACAACCTACTAGCCTTGAGAAATCTTAGATTAGAGCTCCAGCCAAACATAGAATAATCAACAATGGAAATACCACGAGTGGAGCTGTTGGAATTTCTTGAAAATAACCTCGTTGTTTAGAAAATAATAGTGTCCCTAAAATTAACGTAAATGCAGTAGCCATGGCATAAAGCAAATATTCCGTCGCTTCGCCAGATTCAAGAGTATATCCTAGTATTAAACCCATCAAACCCACACCACCGAATCCAGCTCCAACTAACATTCTAAGGGATGCAGAATTATGAACTTCATCAGGATGTATCTCCCCAAATACTTCCTCATTAAATTTAATTGGTATCATAATTTTTCTTATAGCAATAAGTAAGATTATTGCAGATGAAGGTATAATTGCATATAGGTCGTTCATACTCTCTTGGTTAGAAGGGATATGAAACTTTCTACTGGGTAGCGTGGAGCGGTATCGCAATCAGTCGGTATCTGTGATGCGCATTGGGAGTCAATAGCTTCTCCCTTGCAAGAGATCTCCTGTCAATGCTCTCGGAGGTGAGGTTTTGATACAGGTTTTGGCTGAGGTTAGGCCAACTGTTGACCAAGGCTTGGTCAATTACTGGCCAAACTTCCCGGTAGTACTGGAAGATTATTGAAATTCAACTAATTTAAATTTCAGCAGTATCGCCTTCCGATGATTCATATTCTTCTTCCTCATAGTACCACACAGGAGGTTCTTGACCAGGTATTGATAACTCTTCAATCAAAGATATCTTAGAAGTATTATGAACAGTAACGCCGAGAGAAGAGAACGCATAAATAAAATCTCCCATAAATATTGAACGACGAATACTAGTCGAACTGTGATACCACCAATCATTCTCATTATTATTATAGAATTGTGAATGTTCAATTTCTCCGTGATTTGAAAGGCTTAAATTTTCTATATCTACATTGATCAATTTGAGCATTGAAATGTATTCATAATTATAATAATTTGATTCATTATAAAAATATCGATATGTAGAGAGTGGTATTGCCAGTAAGTCTTCAGGAGCCCAATACGTGAATGCTTTGTGTTCATATGTAGCTTCAGACCATGACCATGACCAACCACAATTGCGAATATCTTCACAATTATCATCAGTATATGCAGGAGATACTGACATTGAATCAGCTAAAGTAGGATTGGTTGGTTCGCTTACATCAAAGAGAGAAATCTGAGTAGTGGACCAATCCAATCCTAAACCATCTTCGCCGGGACCAATCCCAATAGTCAACAATGTATTTTCATTTACTGGATGAATATATGTCGATACTCCGGGAACTTCCAACTCGCCAAGAATAATAGGGTCTAATGGATTTGATAGATCAATAACCCAAAGTGGATCAATATTCTCGAATGTTACTAGATATCCTCTATTTCCTATGAATCTAACACTCCAAATTGTCTCATTAGGGGCAATATCGTCTACTATTCCAACCTGAATTAAAGAATTGCAAGATGATATTAAACAATCATTTCCTTCATGTTGTAGAATTGTCACTTGGTTAGAAGGGCCATTGAAAATAGGTTCTCCATTTTCATCCATTTCACTATCTAACCACCATCTTCCCCAAATATCAGAAGTTGAAGCAATTCTTATCGAACCTTGGAACTCACTCATCGAGAATTGGTCTTGAACAGTACCAGAAACTCTTCCTGATCCTAAATAAGATGTTGCGTCACTGTCCGAAATGTCGAATGCATGGATGTTTGTAGCATCTTCAAAATCATTATTTCTCCAAAACCACCACCAATCTGCAACTGGTTCAGCTAACAATAGAGTATTTCCTGATGAATAAACATGAGCCCAACGAGAAGTAATATGGTCTATCTCAAACTCTGTCTCTTCACCTAGTAATTTCATGGTCATTATTGTTGTTAGTCCACGTACTGATGAATTCTGGCTAGCGGAAAATTCGCTACAATCGTCAGAATATGTTGAAATTTTAGAATACATCGAATCAGAATTCAATGTATACATTTGAGGCACAAAGTCTTCAAGTGTTAATGAATCAATCACTCTTTGATTCTTGGCAATTGTATCACTTAATGATAGATTCCATAAATCCATTCTTTGTTGAGGGTCAAAGATTTCATAATAATAGTCAGGAAGATCAACCCATGTCCTAATACCATCAAAATATGTGTATAAATGCGTTATTGAGCGAACTGTTCCATCCACCAATCTTGCCGTATGATAATTTCCTTCAATAAATAACTCTTCTTCAATAATAGGATTATTCTTATCAGTGATATCGATAACAGAATACATTACTAGGCTTTCGTATCTCATGTAAGTATAAGTTTCATACACGCCATCCGAACCGAGGTATGAATAGCTTTCTTCATGCGCCATTAATTCTAACAATGGATGATTTGACTCCAGATTCCAGTGATTAACTCCGGATACAATTACTACACGATCACCTTCAAGCATCATCTGCATTGGACTACCTAACATAGACAAACTAGATGTTAGGTTAATTTCACCAAATTCTGGAACTCCCATAATCAAAAATTTATTCCCATTCAACATATAGATATAATGACCATCAGTTTTTATGAAATCTGCCTCATCGACTCCTGACTCTTGATTATTTGTGCTAGAATATTCTCCCTCACGATTACTTGAAGATGAATCAGTTGTTGTACTTTCAGAATTTTCAGCCATCCCGTCTCCTTCAGCAAGTCCCACATCATCAAACATCCAAAGACCCCTAGGGTTGGGAGACCAATGGTAGTAAGATTGCTGATCTAATTGTACCATCATTTCATCATTTACTGATTTTTTTAAATCATCCAATAAATTACTACATTCATTATAATTTACTAACTCTGGAGGGCCATAAATTCGTTCTGATAAGGTTATCTGAGGGTATTCTCCATCTATTTGAGTTATTATGTCACTAATATCATCATTTATATCTTCGATAACTCCCAAGCATCCAGAGGAAACTAAAGTAAATAAAACAAAAATACTTGTCAATGGTTTTGAATCCATAATTTTTCGAACTACTTCTTTTTTATGAATTAGTTGGTTTCATGTGTATCACTATTTTGAGTTGAATAAGAGTGGTAGTCCCTCCCGGATTCGAACCAGGGTCGTGGGATCCAGAACCCCACATGATGGACCACTACACTAAGGGACTTCAGTTAATCGGAGATGGGGTTTCTATTTCAACAAATCCGAATCTACTATTTCATCTATCAAGATCCTCTAAATTTAGCATTAATTTTCACTAGACTTTCTTCACTAGGACGACCTTCTTCTTCATTAAGTTGTGACAAAGGAGTGTCTGTAAGTCCTAGTGTTTCAGTAGTGGTTGGTATACTTCCATCATAATACAACAATCCTGTCACATGCTTATCATTTTTTTCTGCTTCATGTACCGCAGTAAGAGCAGAAACCACATTTGTAGTGTCATGATTAGAGCCTATTGTTTCAAGAATTATCTTTGAACCGTCAAATAATTCAATTTCCCTGTAATGTCCCTCTGGTATTTCTACTTCTTCTATTGGTGAAAAATGAGATATATAATCTACAATATGCAATACTTCATCGTTTTCTTTTACATAGTTGTAGGATCTATATGATTCATCATTATTCGCAAAGGTGACGCAGGGGGAAATAACATCAATTATTGCCATCCCTTTGTGACTCATTGCTGCACGTATCAAAGCCGTAAGTTGTTTTTTACTTCCTGAAAATGAGCGTGCAACAAAACCGCATCCTAGGTTTAACGCCATTGCACAAAGATCAATTGGATTTTGAGAATTTACAGAACCCTTCTTTTTCTTAGAGCCCTTTTCAACTGTGGCACTGTATTGACCCTTGGTCAATCCATATACACCATTGTTTTCAATGATGTATACCATATCTAGATTTCTGCGTATCGCATGAACAAACTGCCCCATTCCAATACTTGCTGTATCTCCATCACCGGAAACAGCAATAAACGCTAAATCTTTATTCACCATATTCGCTCCGGTTGTGACTGATGGCATTCTACCATGAACCGTGTTAAATCCATGACTTTTTCCCAAAAAGTAAGCGGGAGTTTTTGATGAACAACCTATTCCACTCATTTTTGCTATACCTTCTGGAGGTAGCCCATTTTCCCAAGCAGCCTGAATGATGACATTAGATATTTGATCGTGTCCGCAGCCCGGGCACAAGGATGATTTACCTCCTTTATACTCAGATTTTTCAAGGTCTATTACATTTAGTTTAACAATCGCCATTATATCTCCTCCATTACTTTAACAATTTTCTCAGAATAAAGTCTTGCCCTTGGAGGCATTCCATCACTATATGCTACACTATATATTTTATCAAGAAGTGAAGTAGGTAATTCTTTTCTCAATATTCCAAATAGTTGCCCATCTCTATTCATTTCGAGTACAATATTGTGGTCATGCCTAGATATAAACGACTCTACTTCGGAATGATAAGGAAGAGCTCTAACTCTACAAGTACTGACTGAAAGGCCTTTAGATTCTAAAATATCATCAATTTCTCTGATTGTATTCTCCATTGAACCATAAAAAATTATTCCTAAATCCTTTTTCTCTTCTTCACGAAGTATAGGGCCCGGAAGATCATCTCTGGATCCCTCAATTTTCCTTTTTAGTCTCTCCATGGTTTTTTGATAAACTATTGGATCTTCAGAATAAATACCATCTTCATCATGGCCAGTTCCACGATATAATATAGGGTCTATTCCACTTCCAGGTAAGGTTCTGTAAGGTATTCCATCTCCATCTACATCACGATACCTGCCATAATTTGGTACTGCATCCAATTCTTTTTGATTCCGAATTAACTTTCCTCTATCCATTTTTGTTTCAGGATACATAAAACCTTTAGTGGGCCACCTGTTCATTCCTAAATCTAAGTCACTAAATCCAAAGACCATGGTCTGATATTTTTCCGCATAATCAAAAGCGCGCCAACCAAATTCAAAACACTCATCTACCGTTCCGGGTATTAGGACAATATGTTGAGTATCTCCATGACTTGCTTCATATAGCATAGATAAATCACCTTGTTGTGTTCTGGTAGGTAATCCGGTCGAAGGGCCAACTCTATTGACATCCCAAATAACTCCTGGAACTTCAGCAAAATATGATAATCCAATAAATTCTGACATTAATGATATCCCCGGGCCACTGGTACATGTCATTCCTCTGCCACCTGCCCAGCCTGCACCCAAAACCATGCCTGCAGCAGCCAATTCATCTTCTGCTTGAATTACGGCACAAGTTATGCCACCATCTTTTGCGGTACGTAATTCTGGTAACCATTTAATGATCCCTTCTGCAACCGAGGAAGAGGGAGTAATAGGATACCAGGATAGCATATGTATTCCTCCATAAATAGAACCAAGCGCAGTAGCCTCATTTCCTTCTATCAGAAAAGTATCAGGATTTTTTGTTCTAGATTCAGCTTTAAATTCTGTTTCAATATCCCAATTTTCTGCTGCAAATATAATTCCTTCATTTATGGCTTGCATATTCATTTCGATGGCTTTTTCTTTACCTTTAAATTGAGATTCAACTGCCTTTGTTATGTCTTCAACATCTATTCCAAGTATATGAGCCAAAGCACCTACATAATACATATTAGCCATCAACTTAGCCATTTTTGGATTAATCCTTCTTGCCATTTTCGTCATAGGCATTCCAAATGCTAAACAATCTTCTCTTTCAACAGGAAGCTTGACATCTTCATTGTAGATTATTATCGTGCCTGATTCAAGTGCTGCTACATCTTTTTCCCATGTGTCTTTATTCATTATTATCTGAATATCTGTTTTATCACCAGGGGCTTGATATCCAGCTTCACTTGCACGTATAATGAACCAAGTAGGGAGGCCTGAAATATTGCTTGGGAATAAATTTTTACCACTGACTGGAATGCCCATTTCAAACATTGTATGTAGAATAATCAAATTAGAAGATTGCGAACCAGTACCATTAGCAGTAGCAATATTTATCACAAAATTATTCACATTTGAATTCATCTTTTTTCCTGACTCCACTTCAATGACTGAGTAGGACCTTACTCACTAACTAAGTTGCGGGGAAGTTAAGGCTTTAGCCATTACCATTAAGATTTCTTTTTTGCTATTTAATCTGAGTATTGTTTCCGTTGGCATTTTGAATGATTAGTTGTCCGCACGCTATGATGCCAGCATCGGAGACACTACAAAAAGCCTGGGATGAAGCTAATTCTCTAATAGAAAATGGTGAACCAGAAAAGGCACTAGGAATACTTAGAGATATTGCTTGGTCGGAATGTAAGAATGATACACAGCGATCACAAACATCTCGTTATGCTGCGGATGCAGGTATGCTTTGGGGAGAAATGGATGCCAACGCTCAAAAGAAGAGATGGCAAAAAGCGTACAAGAATTATAAAACATCATTGGATTTCAATCCAAAAGATAAAGAAACAAGACGAAGAATGAATAAACTAGCTTCAATGATGGATGAAAATGGAGTATCTATTAACAGCGGTTTTCAGATGTTTAGCGAAGGTAATCCAACGCCTATTGGAATACTTACGATAGTTGTGGCATCTATGATATTCCTGACTTCTTTCAAAGTCGTTACGGAAGCAATTGATCCTGATGGTGTCGGTTTATGGAATGCACTTTCAGGAGACGACTCTTCAGATTCTGTTTTATTGAATAGTACTGTAGTTTTAGAGATATCATATGTAGATTCATCCGATACTCGTGTTGATGTTGATGTTGAAATCGAAATGAAACCAGATTTTGCCCCAATACATGTTGAAAACTTTCTAAAACTAACTTCTGATGGGAAATATGATAATACTGAATTTCACAGAATTATAGATGATTTTATGATTCAGGGAGGAGATATAGACCATTTAGAAGGAAGAGGAGGCTATGCCGGACAATGGTTTGGTTTCTGTGACGGTCAAGCAAGAAATTCTTCTGATGATTGCGATTCTAGTTCATGGACTATCCCTGATGAAACTTCATCAGAAAATCCTGGACTTTTACATGAAAGTTGCACAATTTCGATGGCCAAAACTAGCCCACCAAATACTGGAGGAAGTCAATTCTTCTTGATTCCACAAGACAGTGAACCTAGCCACTTAGACGGAGTCCATACGGTATTCGGAAAAATAGTTAGTGGCTGTAATCATATTACTGCAATAAGTGAAGTACCAACTACCGGTTCCGATAATCCGGTCAACACCGTTCAGTTGAAAAATGCATATATTATGATATAGAAGTAATTACTTGAATAGTAGAGTTAAAATTACTTTATGTTCCCGCTTACTTTGAGAGCCATATGAGTGCTAAAAATCCATTCGATTCTTTATCGAGATTTGAAACTAATGATGGCACATATTCTGAATATTTTAGATTACAGAAATTACAAGAATTAGGTCACTGTAATTTAGAAAATCTCCCTTTTACTATTAGGATTCTTTTGGAGTCTGCATTAAGGAATTGTGACGACTTTCTAATAAAAGAAGATGATGTTGTCCGAATTGCATCATGGTCTCCAAAAATGACTCCAAAAGAAATACCCTTCAGCCCCAGTAGGGTATTACTTCAAGATTTTACAGGCGTCCCAGCAGTCGTGGATATAGCAGCTTTAAGGGATGCTATGGTTGAATTAGGAGGAGATCCAGAAAAAGTTAACCCTCAAGTTCCTGTTGATTTGGTTATCGATCATTCTGTCCAAGTAGATTTTTCCGGTCTTTTCCCCGATGCCAAGGAACGTAATCTGGACATTGAGTACCAGAGAAATATTGAGAGATATAAATTCCTCAAATGGGGTCAAAATTCATTAGATAATTTCAGAGCAGTCCCCCCAGGAAGGGGAATCGTCCATCAAGTAAATCTTGAGTGGATAGCATCTGTAGCTATGGAGGAAAATGATGTTTGGTTTCCCGATTCTTTAGTTGGTACTGACTCGCATACTACCATGATAAACGGGCTAGGGGTTTTAGGCTGGGGTGTTGGGGGAATCGAAGCAGAAGCAGTAATGCTCGGTCAACCAATTTATATGCTACTCCCCGAGGTTGTTGGATTCAAATTAACAGGTAAATTAAATCCTGGAGTTACGGCTACTGATATGACTCTCAGGATCGTAGAAATGTTACGCAAACATGATTGTGTAGGTAAATTTGTTGAATTCTTTGGCCCGGGAGTTAACAATCTAAATCTTCCTGATAGAGCAACAATTGCTAATATGGCTCCTGAATATGGAGCCACTTGTGGTTTTTTCCCAGTGGATGAAAAAACTCTGGATTACATGAAACTTTCAGGTAGAAATTTAGAACATGTAGACAATGTCAAGAGATATTTAGAAAATCAAGGATTATTCCTAACTAAAGATACTAAGGAGCCTACTTTCACATCCTCTATTTCTCTGGATTTATCAGAGGTAATTCCTGCTATGGCAGGGCCAAAGAGACCCCAAGACAGAGTCAATTTATCAGATATGAAATCTCATTTCAAATCCTCATTAAATGCACCATTAGGTTACCTAGGCCATGGCATTGCAATTAAAAATAATAATGATAAATCGAATATCTCAGGCTCAATAGATGATTTAAAACATGGAGATGTAGTAATTGCCGCGATTACAAGTTGTACAAATACTAGCAATCCAAGTGTTATGATGTCTGCAGGTTTGCTAGCAAGAAATGCTCGTAACATGGGCCTCGAAATTAAACCATGGGTTAAACCAAGTTTAGCCCCAGGTAGTAGAGTTGTAACGGAATATTATGATGCTGCAGGTTTAACAGAAGATCTTTCTTCTTTGGGATTCAATGTAGTTGGTTATGGGTGTACAACATGCATAGGAAATTCTGGACCACTAGATCCAAAGATAGAATCTGCCATTGATAAATCCAATTTGATTGTAGGAAGTGTACTTTCCGGTAACAGGAATTTTGAAGGGAGAATACATCAAAAAGTTAAGGCAAACTATCTTGCTAGTCCGCCTTTAGTAGTTGCATACGCACTGGCAGGTACTTTGAATTTTGACTTTACAACCGAACCTCTTGGTTTTTCAAATTCTGGAGTTCCAATAATGCTAGCAGATATATGGCCATCCGATGAAGAAATTAACACAGTAATATCAAAAGTTATTACTCCTGAAATGTTCAAGGAAAGATATGAAGATATTCTTGAAGAGCCAAGATGGGAATCAATACCAAGTAAAAAATCTGCACAATATGATTGGGATATTTCATCAACATACGTTCGCTTGCCTACATTTTTTGATGGAATAAAAGAAAAGCCAGAAGATGTAGAGGGAATAGAAAATGCTAGAGTTTTATTGAAATTAGGAGATTCAATAACAACTGATCACATTAGTCCCGCCGGAGCATTCTCCTCTCATGGGCCAGCAGGGAGATATTTGATAGAAAAAGGAGTAAAACCACGGGATTTCAATTCTTTTGGAAGTAGACGAGGTAATCATGAAGTAATGATGCGTGGTACTTTCGCAAATGTTCGAATAAGAAATGAATTAGCACCAGGAACTGAAGGTGGCATTACAAATCATCTTCCATCAAATGAAATAGTTTCAATATATGAGGCCAGTGAGAGATATCAAAATACAAATACACCATTAGTTGTCTTAGCAGGTTCTCAATATGGAACAGGAAGCAGTCGAGACTGGGCTGCAAAAGGAACTTTGTTATTAGGAATAAAAGCAGTTATCGCGACATCATTTGAGAGGATTCACCGTTCTAATCTTGTAGGAATGGGAGTTCTTCCTTTGACATTCAGAGATGGTGAAGATGCAAATATGTTAGGATTAGACGGTACAGAATTTTTTGATATCCCAATTTCTACGTCAATAGAGCCACTTTCTATAATTAAAGTAACGGCTACTAAAATAGATGGTTGTAAAATAGTATTTGATGCAAAAGTACGTCTTGATACATCAGTTGAAGTAGAATATTTCAGAAACGGCGGGATATTACAAACGGTTTTGAGAAATTTAGCTAAAAAATAATTAGAGAGACATTTATGTTGTAGTGCAAGCGAGGGTATCATATGAGCGAAGAAGAAGGAGAAGGAGAAGGAGTGGTAGAAAATACTCCATCTTTGCCGGGCCCTACTCCAAATCCATCAAGCATACCCTCCGTCGTTAGGGCAGTCGGAAATTTAGACCTAAATGCTAAAGTTGATGAACTAGGATTTTCTAAAAAGACTGACCCAAATATAAGTGCTATTATTGAATTTTTAAATGAAGTTGAAATGCCACTTCCATTATCAAATAATCTATCCGGTGACCCTCAAGCAGAATCTTGGCTACAATTATTGATGACTTTAGTCGTCAGGGAACATGGCCACTCTTCTTTACCTATCAGTTCAATCGAGAAGGCAATAGGTGAAAAGATGAATCGGGAAGGAGTAGAATTAGAAATTTTTTTAGATAGGCTTTGGATAATGGGAAGGTTGGAAAGAATTTATGGTGGTGCAGAAGTTCAATATTCTCCAAACCCTAGTTGGTTAGAATCTCAGTAGAATACTTATTTTTTCCTAATCAGAATGCAATAAGGCATAATAATAAGATGAAAGTCGCAAGTGGTATGCAGAGAGATAACAATCACCGTGACCGCAATATGAAGAGTGGCAGAGCAATAATGCTTGTCCTCATTATGGTATCCTCAACACTTATTGCAATGATTCCCTCTGTTTACGCTTCGCATACTACTCAATATGCAGTTCAACGAGATCCATCTGCCATAGCAATTGGGGATTTAGATTGTGATGGGGATAATGATATTATTGCTGCAAGTACTATGGGTCATTTCCTTAGTGTATTGTATAATGATGGATTTGGTACCGCAGAAAGCACTCCTACGGGGACATTCGCCGATAGACAAGATATTTACATATCAAACAACGACACTCGCAGGGCAGGTTTCAGAGATACTGCTGATGGTACTAGGGCAGAAATAGCTGATGTAGATGGCGATGAAATAAATGATATTATTTACTATCAACAAAATATCAGGTTTGTTGGGGAATCATTTGTCAGGCCTGCAAATCTTACTGTTCTGAAAGGAGTTTGCGATGACCGTGTCAATTTATGGGAAGACATGGCTTCAATTACAGTTACTAACCCATTTCTTTTAGACTTAGACGTTGATGATATAGACGGGGATGGGAATGCTGATACGGTCTTTGTTACTCAAGATTCTACAGGCGCGAACCAGTATATTCAAGTGTACATGGGTCCGGATTATACTCTACCAATTAATCAACAAACTATTCCTGTACCTCTCACAAATGGAATTTATACAGATCTTATGTTAGGTCATTGGGGGGAGACTGTTCAATCTAGCGGAACTCCTGGAATCCCTTCTACTGACTGTGAAGATCTCGACCTATGGCTTCTACGTACCCCTCCCTTCAATGTTGGTGTTGGATATTCTGTTGGTCATTTTGATAATATGACAGTTTTAGAATTCAATTGTCTTCCTACAGCAGGGAATGTATTCTTTTCCAATCCTATGGATCCTGCTGCCCAAGGGATGCATGAGTTCAAATTAGATGCAGAACACAACTATCCACTTTATGGGATAGATATCGCAGATACTACTCCTGATGATGAAGATAATGAGGTTGATTTAGTTGCAGCTATAGATGGAATAGAAGGTAGAGTAAACTATGCTACTAAATCTGGAAGCACTTGGAATACTCAAAATTACGTAAACGAGTTAGGAGATTACCTTGGAGCGTCATTGACTATTGCCGATGTCAATAGAGATGGAGAAATGGATTTCTTCATTCCAACAGAATTAACTTTGGAAATCATTCAAGACTCCTCTGCTCAGAATCAAACATATCTAAGTTTAGAAAACTTAAGAGCTACAAATACTGTAGAAATTATACTTGCTAATCCTGATGGGGCCGGTTATCTTCCTTCACTTTCATTTGATGTCGGAAGACGCCCCAGTGTTGCAATGCCTGGTCAGTTACAAGGAGGTTCAGACAGCGCACTTGAAATTGTAATAGGGCAGAGAGATTATGCATACAGATTTGCAAATAATGCAATGTGGCTTGATACCCAAGGTTGGCCAGGTGCAGGAGATTATCTTTCAGTTTTGACTTTGGATAATTTCGATTTAGGACTTACTGGAGTGACGATAGAACCTTCTTCTGTAGATCCTTCCACTGGTCAAGCGATGCTTGGAGAAGGGAATAGATGGGTCAATGTCACCGTGAGAAATACCGGCCTAAATGCGATTGCAAGTGGGAGTGTAGATGTCAATCTTCAAGTTAAAGAAGTACTCGGCGGTAACGATACAATAGTTTATTCAAATGACTTTGAAGATGGCGATAATCCAACAATAAATATAGCAAATGCACAATTTTCTAAATATTCATACACTGGAGAATATCCAGAAGGACACTCATCTTGGCATCTAGAATCAAACTCTACAGCCGCTTCTGAAAATGTTTCTTGGTATGAAGCTGACAATAATCCAACCACTTACTTTTGGGCTGGATTAGATTATGAAGATGAATCAGGTAACTATACTTCAGGATACGTTAACCATATGGATGAAGCATTGATATTGGAAAATATAGATTTAACAGGTGCAGATGCTGCATTTATGGATATTTCAATGATGTGTAGCGCAGGCTTTTTCGAACTTTTCTTAGCTGAGGCATATTCAGTAGTTGAGAGATGGTTGTATGAAGATGCATGTGGGATAGAAGTATGGAGTGAAGGCACTGGATGGAGAGAAGTCTCTAGAATGGGAGGATGGGATAATGAACGACTTATACGCCTATATGCTCTTGATCAAGATCCTGAATATAACAACTACAACGTCAACTTTGGAGGAAATAACTATGCATCTGGTTGGATAAATTATACTGAAGGAGGAGGTACTTCTGATGATCCATCAGAGACGGAATCAATAGATTTGACTCCTTATGCAGGAGAAATAATAGATATAAGATTCAGATTCCGCAGTGGACTGGAAGGAACCGTAGGCCCAACAGGCTCTTCTGATAATTCAGGATTAGATGGATTCGCCTTCGATAATATCACTATCAGAAAGAGAAATGTCGAATTTGGAAACATTACTGATGCGAGTCAAGAATTATCCTTTACCAATTTAGACGCGGGTGAAAATCAAGTAGTTCAACTAAATGCGGATTTTGTTGATAATAAGACATACTATATCTCTACATCCTTGAGTAATGTGGATATAATAAATCCGTCCGGTGCAGAAGATCAAGACGAAACTAATGATGAGATAAAATTCCAACTAACCGTGAAAAATCTCTTTGATCCTGGGCTTGCTGAAAGTGCATGGCCGAGTTTGGAAAATGGACAAAGATATGCTTCTGGAGAAAGAGATATTGAAGTCATGGTTCAAAACTGGGGTAATACTGTAGTTGACTTTGATGTGGAAGCATTTATTCAAAATGCGGAACCAGAATTAATAGCAATTGAAGATTTTTCTGGATTTGAGCCGATATGGTTTGATGATAACGATGTAGAGGGTTATGAAAATGGAAGTAGGTTGGATGATTCATCAGGAAGTAATGCAATGCTGCCTCAAAATGTTGGAATTTTTAATAGTGATGCATATTGGCTAGGTCACCCTAATGACGGATATGGCGATAATTGGAATGAATCATTCTCTCTTGAACCGATTCCCGTTGGAGAATCGGGGGCAGATTTCACCTATTTGACGTTCGATTACTATGCTGAGGGAGATTTCTTACAGAATAATCAAGGTCAAGTATTGGCTGAAAGAGACGTGGCATTCTTAGAAATAGAATGGACAAAGGATGGAGAACTGTTTAATGGAATAGTTTATGGAAGTTGGACCGATTTAAATGAAAATGGCCTTCTTCTCGCTAGGGGTTCAGGTGGTAATTTATATCATTATTGTGAGGACTTTGATGGTAATGGTTATGATGAAGTCGAGTACTTTGGCGATCATTCCGATCAATATGAATCAGTTTCTTGGTATGATTCTGAGAGCTTAATGAAATCCGTAACATTAGATTTAACACATATTACTGTTTTAAATCAAACAAATGAAGACTCATTTACATGGACTGAAGAATGTACTACTTTAGCGGGCTCAGAGGTTTCTTTGACTTGGAGATTTAGATCTAACGATGATGGTGTACATGGTAATGCAGGATTAGCAGGATTCGCAGTAGATAATATAAGAGTAGAAGAATTCACTTTCGAAGATGATGGTACTTACTCAGTCCCTGTTACAGGCATGGATGCTTCAGAACGTCAAAAAGTAACTGTCACTAATCATGATTTTAATAGTGGAATTTACAAAATAGATGTCAATACTATTTTTAATAATTCAATAATTGATACTCCTTGGTACAATAAATCAGAAGTAAATGTTGCAAACAATTTTTCCTCAATTATTCTTAGTATTGCCAGCGCGGACATTACATTGATGCAACCAAATGTCCTCGACTGTGCAACTGATATAACATACAAGTGCGTATACCCTACTAATCCGGATGGAGATTGGGAAAGTTCTCACGACTTCTCTGTCCCATTGTTAAATGGTGTTATCGCCGGCGAATATATACTGTCTATGAAGATAGTAGATTTGACGACAGGGGCAACCGTTCTTGAGAAAACAGCTGATAATGGGCCTTTCGACTTAGAACCTCACAATAGGGCTACGGCTAATTGGTCTAGTCCCTATTCTGGTTGGGAAGATGGACATTCATATAATATCAGTTTCTCTGCTGTTTTAGGTTCTGATGGAGAAAAATCAGGTAATGATAGATACTTTGAAATATTATTTGAAGATGAAATAGATGTATTAATTTTATCAAATCCAACAGATCAGAATCGGCTACAGAGAGTTAAGATGGATTTAGAATCAATGGGTAAGTCCTATACTCAACTAAGAGTTAATGATTGGGAAATTTATGCAACTCCTGATTGGATTGAGCATTACGATAAAGTATTGATGCCTTGGCAAACCGATTACAATGTTGTTTATGGAAATTATTATGATATGATGTCTACAAATAGAGATTCTGATGGTTTAAGTCTCACTCAAACTTTGGAATCTTACATGTATGATGGCGGAACAGTACAAATGCATTTAGGCCCATATAGGAATGACTACATGCCAGAAAAATTACCTTTTGGAATTGATATTGCTATGAGGAATCAATATAATTTTACTATGGATAATAGAATAGGTTATGATAATATTTCCATTGAAGATCCTTTCCATCCAATTTTGAAAGATATCGATACCTCTGCATTGGCAATAGCCCATGGAGGGGACTATGTCGCATTATCAGGATTAGATATATCACAAGTTTCTCAATCTCAAATGCCGCAAGTTTGTGGTGGTAGAATAAACGAACCAAGTGGTACTTTCCATACACTGATTAGGGATATTGATAATCCTACTCAATCACTTATGTCAGTTTGCAATTATTATTCAGGGGGACTTATTGTAACTACAATGGATGTTGAAAATCCTAGTATGTCGGAGTCATTTAATGGAACTTCTATTCCATTACTATCAAAAATGTTAGACTTCCATCTAACTCCCTGGGAGGACTCTGATAGTAACGGTGAGCCTGATTTTGGCATCATTAGGGAAGGATTCCAAATGACTATTGATGGGAAACAACCAATTTTCGATGGAGCTTTAGGTAATTATAGAACTACTGCCATAAAAAGTAATGCAAATTTATCATTTAGTTTCGATACCGATGTAGAAGGAATTTTTGCAGATTGGACCTTGGAATCCGGAAATAACGATTCGGTAACAGATTGGAATGGAGATATTTTAGATGCAGGTAAAATAAGTTCTATGCATCAAGAGGATAAATCTATTCCTATCGATGCCACATTCTGTGTTTCTGATGCTAATTCTGATACAGGTTGCAAAATAGATGCTCAGTGGATATTGAGCCTATATCTTCACAATGAATTAGGACACACTAGGACAGCAAAGATAACTCTGTACACTAATGATGTAGATGCAGACTCATCGGCCCCTATCGCGAGTGCGTCTATCATTAATAATGCAATATCTTTAGAAAATCTAGAATTCTCCGAGACAAAACGGGTACCAATAGGCGTAGATAGTAATAATGATCCTGTGTATGAGGAGTATCCGGTTTATATCGTTCGTTTATCAGAATCTGGAGATACTACTATATCATTTACTGCGGAAAACAGTAGTGATGTGGGAACAGGAATAAAGACATTTATTTGGACAATGGTCGATGATGTTCAGCTTGATATGGTTGGTCAAGTATCAAACACTAAGCATACATTCGAACTCCCAATAGGAGCAGGTCCGGAATGGAGTTATACATTCAAAAATGTCACTTCGAATGGTATCCAATCCAATCAAGTCAGAATGGAGTTACAGGTTAAAGACTACACAGGCTTAACAAGTGAAAAATTCAGACTTTTCTTCATTGTTGTCGGAGAATTATTTGGTGATGAACCTCCTGTGGTAGACTCAGACGACCTATTCACAACTGACGGACAAAGATTTGATGCCTTAGATGCACTTGATATATTAGAAATATCAGGAATTGTAACAGGTGGCGCTGAAGAAGATTGTAATGTTGTTGTCGAGATATCTCTGAATGATAACGCAATATTTGACAAAGGAGATGCATCCAAAACTACACAAAAACAATTAGGCCTATATGATAAGATAATTGGATTATGTGACGGAGATTCATATCTACTATCTCTAAATATTTCTCATCTTTATGATGAAAATGAGGGTAATACAGGAGACATTTATGTCAGAATTTCTGAAGGAAGTTACGTAATAGAGGACTCAATTGCAATATTTACGCTACCTAGGTCGACAGATAATTGTGCTCAAAATCCAGATTCTTGCGAGTCAGAAGAAAGTAGTAATACGCTACTATTTAGTGGAATTGCTGCTTTAGTACTACTTCTTGTAGTTGGGGCAACTTTAGTTTTGAGAAATAGATCCTCTTCTAAAAATGACTTGAGTGAAGACTCCATAGAAGTATTTGGAGGAGTCGAACAAATGGATCCGATAGAGGCTTATGTCCAACAAATGGTTGGACAGGGCTATGAGGAGAGTGTAGCTAGGCAATATGCCGAACAATATTATGCCCAATATTATGAACAACAACGTCAAGGCAAAAGTTGATGAAAATAATTAGGAGATAACTGCATTAATTGTATTATAGTTAGTGATTATTATTTAGAACTTAATTCTCTACTTATGATTAATCTTTGTATTTGACTTGTACCTTCAAATATTTGATAGACTTTTGCACCTCTCATTCTTCGAGCAACAGGATATTCTTCAGAATATCCATACCCTCCAAAAACCTGTACCGCGTCTGTTGTTACTTCCATGCATGTATCAGCTGCGAATCTTTTGGCGTGTGCAGCCTCAAGTGTATTCCGATTTCCATTATCTAAAACCGATGCCGCTTTCCAACATAATAATCGTGCAGCTTCTATCTTAGTTGCCATATCGGCTATCATAAAGGATATTGATTGATGATTAAAAATAGGCTTCCCCATTGTTTCACGTTCTTTTGAGTATTTCAATGCCTCTTCCATGGCGCCTCTAGCATTTCCTACTGCATGCGACGATATTGCTGGCCTAGAATGATCAAATGCTTTCATGGCATTAATCCAACCATCATTTTCCCTACCTCCAATTAGATTCTCAATAGGTACTCTAACATCAGTAAATGTAACAGAACGAGTATCAGAACATCTTTGTCCCATATTCATTTCCTTTTTACCTAATTCTATTCCTTCTGAGTCAGCATCTATTATGAAACCACTCATTCCATTGTATCCTGCCTTCTTATTTGTATATGCTAATACGAAGAACCATTCCGCGTGTCCGGCTCCTGTAATCCACATTTTACTTCCATTAATTATGTATTCATCTCCATCTCTTACTGCTTCAGTTTTTATCCCTCTTACATCACTTCCTGCATTTGGTTCTGTAACACAGTAAGATGCAATGACTCCATTAGCAGTCTTAGAGAGATATTTTTCTTTTTGCTCTTCAGTTCCTCCAGTGATTATTGGATATGATGCTAGTATAGTACTGCCCGCAGCAGTTGCGAAACCTGGATCTCCTCTTCCGATTTCTTCAGAAATGATGACATCTTCTATTGAACCCATTCCTCCTCCTCCATATTTTTCAGGAATCTTGACTGTTAATAGCCCAATATCTGAAGCATTTTTTATTGCTTCCAATGGGTATATACTTTCTAAATCCCATTTAGATGCATTTGGTATTATCTCTTCATCTACAAAATCACGAGCAAGCTGTTGTAACATCTTTTGCTCTTCTGATAACCTAAAGTCTACCACGACATTTGCGTAGTGTCTCCTCTTTTAGAGGTACAGGTAGTAATATCTCCAATATTGAAGATATTTATGCTATATGAAAGTAAAATTATCCTTAATCGACTTTTTTAACATTGACTGCATTAGGTCCTTTCGGCCCTTCTCCAACCTCAAATTCGACAGAATCTCCATCATTAAGTTCCCCTTCAACTTGGGATTTATGTACGAATAAATCATCTCCCTCATCTCTTTCAATAAATCCGAATCCTTTAATTCGATTAAACCATTTTACTGTTCCTTGTGCCATATTATCGCTGTCCACCCTCATGTAGTATTTCATGTTACCTTGTATATATGTGAATAGTAACGTTATTACTATGATGTAAATAATATCCAATTAATAAATTTATTATTTATTTAGGACAATGTTCATTTGTATAATTGCTATCTAATGAATTAAGATGACCGCCGCACTACCTCACAAACTCTTTGCTGAATTCATTGGAACATTCTTTCTTACATTCACTATATGCCTAACGACAACTTTTTTTTCCATTCTTTCAGGAGAAACAAGTGCTGCTTTCCCAATTGCTGCAGTACTCATGTTGATGATTTATTCTCTTGGCCATATTTCTGGTGCTCATTTTAATCCAGCCGTTACTCTGAGTATTTGGATGGGAGAAAAAATCAATAAAAAAAATGCCTTATTATATTTAGTAATACAGACAATAGCAGGAATAATTGGCGCTTTATGTTCTATAATAATTTATTATGGCGAATTTCAAACAACATCATTTAGACTTGTATCATTATTGGAATATCATAATTTTATTTCAATAATGTTATCAGAATATATTTTTACTTTTGCACTGGTATTTGTGATTTTTAACGTAGCCATTTCAGAAAAGACCACTGGGAATAATTATTTCGGTATAGCAATTGCTTCAGTAGTGTTTACTGGTATACTGACTGTTGGAACCGTTTCAATGGCATCTTTCAATCCTGCAGTTTCTATTTCTTTGGTTGTTGTTGGTAAATTGAAATTAAAAGAAATATTATGGTTACATATTACGCCTCAAATATTGGGGGCAATAACTGCTATGTATGCATACAATTTCATTGAAGGAAATAATTAGTAATATTAATACTACATATTCCTTCGAAATTTACCTCCAGTTTCAAATAGTGCTTGGGTGACTTGACCAACAGTACAATAGTTCACGATATCCATCATTACTTCAAATAAATTACCACCTTCTCTTGCAACCCTTTTCAATCTAGCTAAACCTTCTTGAGATTCCTTAAGATGTTCTCTTTTGAATGCTATATTACGTTCAATAACCATCATTCTTTCATTCTTATCTGAACGAGTTACTTCTACATCAAATCCCTCTATCGATAATGAATCATCTACATCATCTTTGAAGGTATTTACTCCAATAATTGGTAATTCACCAGAGTGTTTTCTATGTTCATATATCATAGATTCATCTTGTATACGGTTTCTCTGATAGTTTACTTCAAGCGCACCCAAAACGCCTCCACGCCTATTCATTTCTTCAAATATTTTCAAAATCTCCTCTTCTACAGAATCAGTTAACCAACCAGCAACATGCGATCC
Source organism: Candidatus Thalassarchaeaceae archaeon (assembly GCA_943841885.1). Taxonomy (GTDB): domain Archaea; phylum Thermoplasmatota; class Poseidoniia; order Poseidoniales; family Thalassarchaeaceae; genus MGIIb-O3. The sequence goes on from CALSZZ010000002.1 coordinate 70,835, forward strand.
TTGAAGTGGATTTTCATTTTGTAACCAACCATACTCTTTTGAAAGTATTAATTGGATTGCTACTGCATCTCTTACAGTATCTTCTGTTGGTGTCCCGAATGCTTCATCACGAGAATTAGTATGTAATGAATTAGCATTATCTGCAAGTGCATAAAGTGCTTGTAATGTAGTCCGATAATCATTCCATGTATATTCTTGAGCATGTAGGGACCTTCCACTACTCTGAATATGGTATTTCAGTTTTTGACCACGTTCATCAACTCCATACATATCCCTCATAGCAATAGACCATATTCTCCTACATACTCTGCCTATTACTGCATATTCCGGGTCCATGCCATTTGAGAAAAACCAACTGAAATTTCTTAGGAATTTATTTGCATTAAGGCCTCTAGAATTGAATAACTCAACATATGTTAATCCATTGGATAACGTCAGTGCTGCTTGAGATATTGGATTTGCTCCAGCTTCAGCAATATGATATCCAGAAATAGAAACAAAGTAATGATTACGAATTTCATTATCGACATAAAATTCTGCAACATCTCCCATCATTCTCAATGCAGTATCAAGATTGAAAACTAATGTATTCTGACCCATTGATTCCTTTAACTGATCCGCTTGTACTGTCCCTCTAACTGAACTCAAAGTCTTAGACTTTATTTCAGAGTGTTCTTTGTCATTTGGGGAGCGCCCATTATTTCTTTTGAATTTTTTAATTTGTTGTCTAATTGCTACATTGAAGAAAGCTGCTAAATGCCACCAATAATTCCCATTAATTGTTTTTGATACTGAGGTATTAGGTGCACATAAATCAAAACCTTCAAATAATTTTTCCATTTCATCTACTGTGCTTATAGAAACTCCACTTTCACATACCTTTCCAAATATATCCAATCTTTCTTGAGGATCATTTCCATACAAACTAGGCGAATCAAATGCAACTGATAACCTATTGAAATCTTGATCTTTGGAAAGAAAGTGATATCTTTTATTTGTTCTTTCTGCGCTCCCTTCCCCTGCAAACATTCTGACTGGTAATTCATCCTGTCTCTTGAATGGAAATACTCCTCCAGTATATGGAAATGATCCTGGGATATTTTCTCTTCTTATCCAATTAAAAGTATCTCCCCAATCACTATATTCAGGTAACGCTACTCTTGGAACATCCAGTCCTGAAAGTGTTTTTCTGGTTGTTTCTACTGAGATATCTTTATCTCTAACGGTATAACTAGCTATCCCAGAACGATACTGATTTGCTTTATTCCTGAAAGTTCGTAAACTTTCCCAAGCACTATCTGGGATATCTGAACGAATAATTTCTGCTTCTTCTCTAAGTTCTTTAGATGCTACCTTATTTTTATTTGATTCCATTTGTTTGGCGGCAGACTCTAGTTGTTGAACCAAGCGCATTTTTGAGGCAGTTTCCTCAGTCCTAAAGTGATAGTTTTTGATTACATTAGAAACTTCAGCCAAATAGCCTTGTCTTTCAGGAGGTATCGGAGAGGATCTATGTGGTAAACCGTCAACTCCCAACCTAGGTTCTGCTGCAGAAAATGTTTTAGAGTATTTATCGTTTATCAAATTAGATAATTTTTTCCAAAGTTGATCCACTCCTGCATCTGCAAACTGACTTGCAATTGTTGGAACTACGGGAAGATCAGAATTATTAGTATCCCACATCTCTCTATTTCTCTTAAATTGTTTTTGAATTTCTAATAGGGCATCTTCTGCTCCCGGCCTATCAAATTTATTTAATACGACAATATCTGCAGAATCTAACATCTCTAACTTTTCTAATTGACTAGGTGCACCATATTCTCTGGTTGTGACATATAGAGAAATATCAGCAACTTCAGTAATTGCATCATTTCCCTGGCCTATGCCACTCGTCTCTACAATTACTAGATCGAAACCAACTGCTTTACATGCTTCTATGGAACGACCTATGCAATCTGCAATCTCTCTACCGCTATTTCTACTTGCAAATGAACGCATGAATAAATTATCATCAGATAGTGAATTCATTCTTATTCTATCTCCTAGTAATGCTCCTCCTGTTCTCTTACGTGTAGGATCAGTAGCAAGTAAAGCAATTTTAGTTCCAGGATTGTCTCTTTGTATTCTTAACATCAATTCATCAGTAAGACTTGATTTTCCTGCACCGCCAGTGCCTGTCAAACCAATAACTGGACATCTTAAACCATCTGTCGATCTGACTTTATCTAGAATATTATTGAATATTTTTTCATCTTCATTTTCTGCCAATGTAATTAGTTTTGACACTGCAGAGTGTTCATCTGCAAAAATCGGTTTATTTAAAGATTCAAATCTTATTGGATTAAGTAAGTCATTATTGGATGCTCTTTTCATGGCATCAGATACCATTCCTGTAAGGCCCATTTCTCTTCCATCTTCAGGAGAATATATCTTTGCTATATCGGAATCAAAAAGATGCTTTATCTCACTAGGAAGAATCGTTCCTCCTCCTCCTCCGATCAAACATACATGTCCAAATCCTGATTCATCGAGTATTTGCTTAGTGTGAGTGAACATTTCTACAGCGCCTCCTTGATATGAAGTAATCGCAACACAATGAGCATCTTCTTGAATGGCCGCTTTTGCTACTTCATCTGCACCCCTGTCATGCCCTAAATGAATTACTTCACAGCCCATGGATTGGAATATTCTTCTAAAAATACCAATCGCAGCATCATGGCCATCAAATATCGCTGCTGCGGTAATGATTCGTAGAGGAATCTCTTCACGTTTACCTCTGCCCACAAGGGCCCGAGAACATACGTCCACAAAAATTAGTCGCATCATTGCTTGTTTAGAATATCCCGCCAATCAGAAGCAATGCAAATATAAACATCAATATACCCATTAAACCATCAATGATATGAGATATTGATTTGAGTTTCAATATTCTATCTCCTGTTGTCAAAACAGTTGCTACGGTCACATACCAAGTGCCATCAATTATCATGCCAAGAAAACCCATTCCTAAAAGAGTTTTAATATCTACATCAGCCTCTATGAAAGGTGTATATAATGCCAACATCCATGCTAAAATTTTTGGATTCAGCAATGCAATAAGGAAGCCCTGTATGAATCCTTGCCTATTCTGAGGAATGAGGTCATTTTCTTGCGAATCATTTCTTGGGCCTTCTTTAGCACTATTGACGAAAATATATCCAAGCCAAACCAGTATTACTATACCTCCAGTTTTCAATATAATTTCTGTAGACTCGTGTATCGATAAGGCAGTAGCTATTCCTAAGGCTGCAAGAAACGCATAGATTCCAAAACCAATTCCATGACCTATTCCTGTCATGACTCCCTGTTGCCGCCCTCCTGCCAAGGTATTTCTTAGTACTACTGCCAGAGATGGTCCAGGACTTATTGCCCCGAGAGTGAAAACTAGGGTAAGCCCAGCCCATTCTTCTGGGCCCATCAAAACACCTTATGCGCCTTCATACATTGCTTCGATTTCTTTAACCCAATTTTCTCTAATTTGAATCCTTCTAATTTTGAGCGTTGGTGTCAATTCTCCAAAGTCAACATTTAGGTCTCTGGGAAGAATTTTAAATTTCTTTATTTGCTCAGGATTACTGAATTGTCCGTTTAATGATGTGACATGTTCTTGCATTTCAGCATAGGTTTCTTCACTATCTGTGTAGTCTGAAAGTACTTTCCCAAATCCTTCTAGTGTGGTAATTTGTACTGCTGGATCCTTTGGAATTTTTGCTGGATCCATGCCATGTTTATCTCTCAAAATAGCACCTACATCTAATGTGAATAATGCGCTACAGTACTTCCTACCATCACCAATTAGCATACATTGAGATACCATTGGGATCGACTTCATTGTTTCTTCAATAACTAAGGGTGCAATATTTTTACCTCCAGAACTAACGTATAATTCTTTTATCCTTCCAGTAATTTTTACGTATCCATCTTCATCTATTTCTCCCTTATCTCCTGAATGTAACCATCCATCAGAATCTATTGTCTCTGCGGTTGCTTCAGGATTCTTGTAGTATCCTTTCATAATATGCCTTCCTCTGAAAAGAATTTCTCCTGTCTCCGAAATCATTAATTCTGTTCCGCTGAATGGTTTACCTACAGTTCCAAATTTATGATTTTTCTTGTACCCTAAACTTGCTCCTGCAGTAGTTTCAGTCATGCCATATCCCTCATATAATGGGATATCCAGTGTATGGAATAATTTCAGAATATCAGGATTAATGGGGGCAGCTCCTGTAATTGCATAAATACAATTTGACATCCCAATTGCTTCTTTGGCCTTTTTCTTTATGATTCCACCAAGAATTGGTATCTTTGTCAGTTTTATCTTTCCTCCTAATTTAGCCATTAGATTACTGTAAACTTTTTCATAGATTCTAGGTACTCCAATGAACAAATGGGGTTGTACTTCTTTGGCATAATCAATAACATTTAGTGGTGCATCGACAACAGTCATATGAAGTCCCCATCTAATGTGTGCATGACAATCTACTAATTGCCCGAAAACATGAGCGCAAGGTAGCCAAGAAACATATCCCCATCCCCTTTCAAACTCTTGTAATTTCCATACTTCTGCCAATTCAAAATCAATATTATCATGACTAAGCTCCACGCCTTTTGGTTGCCCAGTAGTACCTGATGTGTAAATCAAAGTAAAAGTATCCTCTGGAGTAATATTACTGACTCTCTTTTCTATATCTGAGTATTCGACACTATTTCCCTTTTCTATAAAATCAGACCAAGTCATACATTTGGGATGTTCAGGCATATCAACTCCTTCCATTAAAACTACTACCTCGACTTTATCCAATCTATCCATTATTGCATGTAATCGGTGCGCACACATCTTTTCTGTATTACCTCCGTCCATGGGATTATCGCCTACAAAAACAACTTTTGAATCAGAATTTCCCACTACCCACTCAACTTCTTCAGGAGAACATGTGTGGTAAACTCCGACAGCAGCTCCATTACACATATTTGCCGCATGATAGGAAGTATACCATTCCACCCTGTTGTAAGAATAAATACTTAATTTGTCTCCTTCTTCAAATCCCAATGCAATTAATGATTTAGCAACCGATGCAGTTTGATCATGGAATTCTTTCCAACTAATATGATTCCACTTACCCTGGGAATTTTTTGTAGAAATGGCTTTTTCATTACCATGATTCTTTGCATTTGCCATCAAGTATTCGGGGGTTGTCATTGCCGACATAATTTCTTGGGAAAACTATTCATGCATAAATATTGGTGTATTATTCAACACTTAATTACTAAATTTACAGTTAAATATATTTTATTTTGGTAAAACCGATTTAAAATTCGCCCTCCAGTCCTTTCCATTATTTTTGTTTGCAAGAGGGGATGCGGGAGATGGATGCCAACAACCTTTGAGATTAACATTGGTATCATTTAAAGCAATTTTTGATCTTTTCTGAGAATATTTCCCGACACCGATCACTGTTTTTATATTCATTATTTCTACGACTTCTCTCAGGTAGTCGTCACATCGCTCAACAATTCTTTTTGAAATTATTCCAGGAATTTTATCTGGAGTAATATTCATAGCATTTTCACCTTTAAAAAACATCAGTGGACAATGATTAACGACAAAAACCTTTGCAAATATATTTTCTGCTGTTCCGTAGTTATCCGATAAAGCACCCCACAATCTAGTACCAGAAATTTCTTCTTTGTGCCATTTTAATCCTCTAACTTCTCTCTTTGGATGCATCCTTTCTGGTTGTTCAACTGATAAATTTTTAATTTTGAATAAATCTCTTACTATAGTAGTCGCAGCAAATGGTATTCCCATCTGTCCCATGCCATGTGGACCAGGATTCATGCCTAGTAAGATTGTTTTTGCTCCTTTATCTCCTCCTAGTTTAATAAATTCTTTATGTATTTCCCAAGCATAAATCAAAGGATTGTATACATATTCAACAAAACCCTCCTCTAACAATAAATCACTCAGAGGTTGCAGGTCTTTGCTAAGATTATAAGAAGAGTTAATCAAAGATTCAATAATCATTTTAATCACTGCTTGATGTCTACTATTACTGCTCCACTTAGCTTCACTAATTCTTCTGGAGAAATAGGAAAAACTGTGTCAAATGTTCCTCCTGCTCCCCATAAAATATCATATTTCAGTAAATCTTCATCGCAAAAGATTACACATTCTTCTAAATGTCCGAATGGAGGAATGCCTCCGATTCGATAACCTGTTTTATCTAAAACATACTCTGGCGAAGCGTGACTAGGTTTATACCCTAATATTCTTTTTAATTTCTTTTTCCTATCTACTTTATTACTGCCCGAGGTCACTACTATGATTGCAGAATCCTTACCAACAAAAACAATCGATTTAGCGATATTCGATATTTCACAACCTAATTGTCTTGCGGCATCTTCAGAAGATTTCGTGCCTTCTTTGTATCTTTTCGCCTTTGGTAAAAAACCTATTTTCCGACATTCTGCGATCCATACATCATGCCTATCCATATTAGCCTCAAAAGGACAATCAAATTTTATCATTAGGGTATCTCAAGTCTTTTAGGATAAAAAAACTCCAAATGTAACAATACTTCCGCATTATTCTTCACCAATGGTCGAGTGCGAAATGATACATGGATTGGCCCATCGGTCCTTATGAAACTTCAATGGGAGCACTTTTACTATTGACTCTTCCAATGCACCGGTTCTTGACAAGGGATGAACCAGAACAAAGAATTCCTTTGCGAAATTTAACTAATGAAATTAAAGAAAAAGGATATTATTGGCATATCAGTTTATATTTGTTGATGTTCTTATATAAGGCGGCTATTGATCATCATAATGAGCCTATTAAAGCAAAAGTCGGAGGCTTCACGCACTGGATATATCGCATTGAAGGTAATTGGACTAGTAATATCCAAGAAATTTTTTTAAATGATAGTTTAACAAATATACTTTCCGCTCATTATTTATTCATGTATTTATTTATGATATGGTTTTCTCCAATGTACTATATATTAAGCAATGATAAAATAATGGCCGATAAGGCCGCTTTGAATTATTTCGTCATATATCTCCTCAGTGTCCCATTTTATCTTTTTTTTAATATAGAAGTAACTTCTAGTTATATTAGTGGCATGGATGCTCTTTTGTATCATGATTCTTTTACATTATCATTTTTTACAGCTAACGATCCAATGGATAATGCAATCCCAAGCCTACACATAGGTTTGCCAATTGGTCTATTAATAATTAATAGATTACATTGTAGAAAATTGGGAATAAGTATTAAAAAATGGAGACATAGAGAATTTGATTTATTTATATCTGCTAATGTATTAATTTACATTTTCTCAATTCAATATTTGGGAATACACTGGTTAGTAGACATTATTCCAGGTATAGGATTGGCTTTGATAACTTCATATTTTGTCAACCATATACAACCAAAACTGAGATCTAAAAAATATTCAATAATTAAATTACTTTCACCTTCTAGAAAACAATTATATTCTATAGTTGGAGTGTCTCTCATTAGTTCATTTATGATTTATTTTATAGTTATCTACGGGCCAGGAGTTAATGACGAAATTCCTAATTATAGAATTGGCTCAGACGATATAAATCTTGAAACTATAGAAGTACATAGTTTATCTAATCCTGTGGATGTCGAGGTAATTAATATAGGAGATATAAGATTAGAATTGATGCTAGTAAAAACAAATATAGCTGAAAAATATGCCGAAAAAGGTGTCTTTGATTGGAATGAATTATCTTCAAAAGGTCAAATATTCTCTCTTTCTCCCAATAATATCACTAGTTTCAATGTGAACACAGAAAGTATTTATGATTCATATGTAATCTTAATTAGATTAGCGAATATTGAAAATTGTTTAGATTGTTTTATTTCAGATGAACAAGTTGGAGAGGTTAGGATAACAACTCATTATTTCGATGATGAATTAATATGGACAGCATACATACTATCACTCCCATCTTTCTATATCCTTGGTTTTGTTTTAGGTATGAATTATAAGGAAATAGTGAGCAAAAAAACTCCCCATGAATAATCCTGAACAGCTTCCTAATCCTATCCAAATTCCTATTCTAAATGCTGGAAAATTATATCTCCAAAGATATATCGTTTGAGAAATCCATGCGAGAATTACTATCACAAACCATACAAAAAATACTAATTGAGGAATAATTCCAATAATTATCGAGGTAATACATCCGCCAATTAATTCATAACGATTGCCGATATTTTTAGGTGAGAAATAAAGAAGAAAAGAAATGAATATAAGGCAAATCATCGGTTTAAATAATGAACTTGAATTTTCTAAAATGCCAAATATACAAGCTAGTGAAAAACCAACTGATAACGGAAAAATTATTGGCCATATCGGCATAGACTCCCATCTCATATTGCTATGGAAACACTTTCACTCCATCAATGCTATGAAATTATTGAAGCGATTAATTCATATTACTGTAGTTGCCCAAGGGACCATGAAGAAAGGGGAAGTAGTGCTCGGATGCCTAGCGCCACACCCTCCTCACTTGGTATATGCAGAGAATCCAGAACAGAATGAGCCTTTTTCTGAAGGAGGTTGGGAGACTCTAAGATGGGGGTATAATCGTCTTGCAAGAAAATTGAAAAAAGTTGATTATGATGTCATGGTTATCTTTACTCCTCATTGGGCAACTTATATTGGCACTCACTTCCTAGGGCTTCCTAAATTCAGTTCATTGTCTGTAGATCCTATTTTTCCTAATATTTTTAGGTATAAGTATGATTTAGATGTAGACGTAGAATTAGCAGAAGAAATGCATAATGCTGCTTCTGAGGCCGGAATAATAACAAAAATGATGACTAATCCAGATTTCAGAATTGACTATGGGACAATTACAAGTTGCCACATGTTAAATCCAGAATGGGATAAGCCAATAATCACAATAAGTAGTAATCGAAATGCACATTATTATTCTGGAGAAGTTATGAATGAGCAGGCAAAAGCTCTGGGAGAGGCGTGCCTAAAGGCAATAGAGAAAAGTGGCAAAAAGGTAGTTCTTGTCAGTAGCCACAGTCTTTCACACCGACATTTTGTCACGGAATCTCCATTACCTGAAGATATGAGTAGAGAACACATATACAATCATAGTCAATATGTTTGGGATATGAAAATGATTAAAATGATGAGAGATGGTAAAATGAAGGAAGTTATTGATATTATGCCAGAGTATACTGAACAAACAATAGCTGAAACAGAAGCTGGAGGATTATCATGGATGATGGCTGCTATGGGTCTCCCCGATTATCCTGCTGAAATTTATGGTTATCAATCAGTAATAGGTACCGGAAACGCTGTAATTGCATGGGATCCTAACTCTAAAACAAGAGAAATAGTTCTGTGAGGTTTGAATATGGACAATGACCAAAATGTTTTATTTGGAATTTATTGCCCCCCTCATCCTCACCCCTTACTCGCTCCAGAGTTAAATAATGGGTATAAAAATCTTAGAAATGCATATGATAATTTAAGGGATAAAATACAGGCTAGCGGCGCGGATATAATTTTGATTTATTCTACAACATGGCCAAGTATTGTCGGCCACCAAATCCAAGCCCACCCAGAGCCAGAGTGGACACATGTGGATGATGATTTTCATTACTTGGGAAGTATGCCTTATAAATTCAATATAGACACTGAATTCGCTCATGCTTACCGTGATGCTGCAGAATCTAGGGGGCTACATTCGAGGACCGTTGCATATGATGGTTTCCCGATAGACACTGGTTCAGTTGTAGCATTATCACTGCTTAATCCAGATAATAATATTCCTGCTTGTATAGTTTCTAGTAATATGTACTCAAATAGGTCTGAAACAATGGTACTTGGTAAAGCTGCGAGGGATGCATTGTCTAATCAAGGAAAGAAGGCAGTAGTGGTAGTCGTTGCAAGTTTGTCCAATAGAATGTTCACAGAACACATAAACCCAAGAGATGATAAAATACATAGCCCAAAAGATGACGAGTGGAATAAGAAAATTTTAGAATTTTTTAGAGATGGAAGACTCGAAGACCTTAGCCAATTATCTAGAGATATTCACGGGCAAATTAGAATTCAGAAAGTAGCCGCATACAAACCAGTTTGGTGGATGGCGGCAACAATGGGGCAGCATAACAACTACATAGGGGAAGTTCTTGCTTATGAGCCCCTCCATGGTTCAGGAGGTGCCGTAATTCAACTAACTCCTTCAAATGAATCATTCGGAGATAAAGAATTTGATGAAGATGATGTAGAATATTATCATGGAGATCGAAATGTTCTTGATAGAGGGAATTTGTAATGCATAGTCAAGATGATATGCCAAATAATACTGATGAAGATATCATAGATAAAGTAATCTCTGCACCTTCAGATGTCATTGAAAAATTATACGAAGAATTAGGCCCTTCGATGGTAAGTTCAGCGGGTAGTGCATTAGGTGCTACGGCAGGAGGGTTGGCCGGCGGACCGGTAGGCGTTGCTATTGGTTCAGTAGTTGGTAAGAAGGTAGCAGGAAAATTAACTTCAAATAATGGATATTTTATCGCTGAATCAGGACCTTCTGCTGTCGGTTCTTATCCGCATCTTCATAGAGTTGGTGATTTAATTTTTGTTAGCGGAATAGGTCCCAGATCGCCTGAAACAAATGAAATAATTGGTGGTCCGGTTCGAGATTCAGATGGTAAAAAATTAGATTATGATATTAAAGCCCAAACCAGATCTGTAATTGAAAATATCCGACTAATTTTGGAAGAGTACGGCTCGAGTCTAGAAAATGTAGTAGATGTTTATTCAATGTTGATTGATATGGATAGAGATTTTAAAGGATATAACGAAGTATATGCTGAGTATTTCTCAGAAATAATGCCAGCGCGAACAACTTGTGCTGTTACAGCATTACCAACTCCCATTGCAGTTGAACTAAAGGTAATTGCAAAGGCATAACTTCAAATTTATCCTTCCTCTCCTCAATTCATGGTAAGACTTTCTCCCAGTGACGTACTTGGAATAGTTTTACAGCCGATAGATAAAGTATCGGAAACGTTGGAAAGAAAATTAGGATTATTTTCTGTAGTCATCCTTTCCTTATCGGCAATGCTCGGTAGCGGCCTTTTTGTCCTCCCTTCCCTTGCTATGATGGAGTTGGGAGGGGGAGAGTCTCCTTTAGGTGGTATCTGGTTAGCATATTTATTTGCAGGTTTGGTAATTCTACCTGGTGCAATTTCAAAATCAGAACTCGCTTCGGCCATGCCTTCCTCAGGTGGTGCATATGTGTACATCGAAAAAACATTTGGCCCCATTATTGGTACTATTTCCGGTTTAGGATTATGGGCTAACTTCATGCTTAAATCAGCATTCGCTCTAATTGGATTTAGAGCATATTTATGGGTTTTAGAAGGCATTCTAGAAATTTCTATAAATCTAGATTATGCTGTGATGATTATGTTATCATTAATTGTTGGAATAAATATTTTAGGTGCTAAAAGTATTAAGAAAGTACAAACCCCAGTAGTATTAATTTCAGTAGGATATCTTTTATGTGTTTGTTTCTGGGCTTTAGCAACATCGGAACTAAATTGGGATGCAGCAATATCTAGAGAATCTTTAGGCGCTGATTGGCATAGTTTTTCTTCAACTGCTGCATTAGTCTTTGTTTCATATATAGGTGTTACAAAAGTTGCCGCTGTAGGGGGAGAAATTAAGAAACCAGGTAAAAATATGCCATATGGAATCTTAATTTCATTACTTTTCAGTATAATTTTGTATGTTTTCGTTACTCTAACTATGGTCATTACCGTTGATCCGATTAATTATGTTGAAAATGGACACTCTAGAGAAGATCCTATCTATATTTTTGCATTGGAAGCAGGCGGCAAGACTGTTGGTGTAATAGCCGCTACTTTCGCTGCAATTACTGTAGTTTCTGGAGCCCTTGCCGGCATTATGGCTGCATCACGCTTTCTATTTGCAATGGCGCGAGATAATCTATTGCCAGCTTTCCTAGAAGATGTTCATGGGAGATTCGAAACTCCTCATTGGGCAATAATTGTAACTGGACTTTCTATGGCTGCCGCAATACTTTTTTTACCTGTACATGATGTTGCAGAACTTGCTTCCGGATTCAATATAATGGTATTCATCGTGATTAATACTTGTGTTTTAGTTTTGAGGACATCTGCAAAATCTCATTGGTATGATCCTGCATGGAAATCCCCATTTTTTCCCTTCATACAAATTTTTGGAATATTAGGTGGTTTAATATTAATTTATGCAATGGGAATGAAGGCAGTTATAGGAGGTGCTTCAGCAATAATAATTGGCATAATAATTTACCAGTTTTACGGTAAGAGATTTGTCAAAGAGGAAATAACTCCTTGGGATACATTCCGTTTGATGCTTGTAAATCCAGATGAAGTTGAACATCGCCGAAGATGGGCTGCATTCCATGCTGCTGATACAGAAGGTACAAATCACCTAAATCTTAATGAGTTCATTGCGGCAATGTCTGCACTAGGATATTTTGATTCTGATGATGAACAAAAATTCACTATTTTGAGGGAATATTTTCACAAAGCAGATGAAGACGATAATGGAATAATTGATATTGACGAATTCTTGTCTTATATTGAAGAAACTACATTTCAGGATTAGAGATATAAGCGCGTAGTTGAAGTCATCAACCTCCTAGCATCTATTCGAGTAGTCATGACAATAGCGAGTCGAGCAAAAAAAGTAACTACCCATACTCTTCAAGAAATGAAGCAGGTAGGTGAAAAAATAACAATGCTAACGTCTTATGACTATTCTTTAGCACGTCTTGTAGATGGGGCAGGAATAGATGTTATTTTGGTTGGTGATTCTGCATCGAATGTTATGGCAGGAAATGATACAACAGTTCCAATAACTCTTGATCATATGATATATCATGCACAGTGTGTAGTAAAGGCAGTTGATAGAGCACTTGTCGTTGTTGATATGCCATTTGGAACTTATCAAGGTGATTCAAAAAATGCTTTAGACTCTGCAATAAGAATTATGAAAGAAACAGGAGGGCATGCTGTAAAGCTAGAAGGAGGCACTGAAATATTAGATTCAGTAAAGAGAATAATGACTGCTGGAATCCCAGTGATGGGCCATTTAGGATTAACTCCACAGTCAATATACAAATTTGGGACATATACTGTGAGGGCCAAAGAAGATTTAGAAGCATCCAGGTTATTAGCCGATGCGAAAGCATTGGAAGAGGCCGGATGTTTTTCAATCGTATTTGAAAAAATTCCTGCAGATTTAGCTGAGAAAGTTACCAAACAACTGAGTATACCTACTATAGGAATTGGGGCGGGGGTAGAATGTGATGGTCAAGTTTTGGTTTTACATGACATGCTTGGTATAACTAAAGACTTCAGCCCCCGTTTTCTTCGCCGATATGCAGATTTAGGCACAATCATAGACTCTTCAGTTAAGTCATACATAAAAGATGTAAGAAATTCAGATTTTCCAAATAAAGACGAGGAATATTAAAGAAAATTTGATTAAAATATTTTATAGTGAGGGAAAATTAACATGAGTGAATTATGGGTCGAAAGATATCGCCCTAGTACTGTGTCCGAGATTAAGGGCCAACAGGCTGTAGTTGCGAGATTAACTGCATATTCCTCAAAGAAAACCTTCCCCCATCTTTTATTTGCAGGGCCACCGGGTACTGGTAAAACTACTGCTGCATTGGCGCTAACCAGAGATGTTTTTGGTACAGACTTTCGTCGAAATATTCTAGAAATGAATGCTAGTGATGAAAGGAAATTAGAATCAATAAGAACAAAAGTAAAACAATTTGCTAGAACTGCCCCAAGTCCAGGTACAACATTCAAGGTGATTTTTCTTGATGAAGCAGATGCCCTAACGCCAGATGCCCAAGGTGCCTTACGTAGGATTATGGAACAGAATTCAGAAACATGTAGATTCATATTATCATGTAATTATTCTTCAAAAATTATTGAACCTATCCAGTCAAGATGCGCAGTATTCAGATTTCGCCCCTTAGACAAAGAACAAATATTGGAAAGAATCTCAGTCGTTGCAAACAATGAGGGTATAAAAATTGAAGAACAAGCTGCAGATGCTATAGCAAAAGTAAGCTTAGGTGATCTAAGAAAAGCCATAACTTCACTACAAGTAGCTGCATCTTTAGATTCAAATGTCACCAGAGATTTAGTTTATGAGACTACGGCGACCGCACCTCCTGAACAACTACATCGTTTTTTCTTATCTTGTAAAGAAGATGGTTTCCAACCTGCTCGAAGAAGATTGAGAGATATTTTAAATAATTTTGGCCTTGCAGGAACTGATTTTGTGAATCAATTACATCGTGAATTGAGTACAGTATCGTTCTTAGATGAAGTTCAAAAGCTAGCAATAACAGAGATTATGGCTGAGACCGATTTTAGGATGGTTGAAGGAGGAGGGGAATCTCTACAACTAGATGCCATGACTGCTAAAATTTGTTCAATATTTTAGTTACATACTCTCTGTCTGAATTAATTTCAACGTAATAGTCTTCGACCACGTATTGACTCCAAAAGGTTCAACATGATCTTCATCTTCCATTATTTCTATAAAAATTTCATATTCTCCTAAATTAACATTATCTTTATTCATTTGTTCAGCTAAATTCCATGCCATGCCAATATCTTTAGTATTTGATGCAACTTTGGGAAATCCTGTATTTTCTTTTTTGATATTTGTCGCCTCTCCTCTAGTCCAATTTTCAACAGAATTGAACTTATCTATGGCTTCTATTTGTAGAATAACAGTACCATTGGCTAAAATAATCGGCTCACTAAGGGAATTATGATTTAAAGTAACTAAGATTTTAGCATTCTCTGCGTCAACATTATCTCTTACCGCCATACCAAAAACAATATTCGCAGTATCTTCTCTCAGATTTATTTGATAGATATCATCATCCCATGAGTAACCAATTATTGCACTAT
This sequence comes from Candidatus Thalassarchaeaceae archaeon, assembly GCA_943841885.1. GTDB lineage: Archaea > Thermoplasmatota > Poseidoniia > Poseidoniales > Thalassarchaeaceae > MGIIb-O3. The sequence goes on from CALSZZ010000002.1 coordinate 85,902, forward strand.
CATCAATATTTTCTATGTCTATTCCTGAAGCCAAGGTAGGGGGGGCAATATCTGCTAAAGGAGGGTTAAGAAGTAAAAATGAAAGAGCCAACCAAGAAAAAAGAAATAGAAAACTACTCCTAAACCAATTACCTCTTGTGTATAGTTCACTGTATTTATTTGGTATTAGTATCTTGTGAAGAGAGGGTACTGTTGCTGTCAACATAACAGGTAGAAGCCATATTATTCCTTCCATGGATTCTTGGGTCGGCATGAAAAGATATCTCATCACAAATGCTATCATAAATCCATAAATGATTACAAGCCACATAGAAAAAGCATCTGCTACTTCCTTTGTTGCATGAACTTGAGGGTCAAATGGTTCCAATCCTTTCTTTGATGAATCTTTATTTTCACCTTCACCGCGTTTATTTCTCTTTCCGGAATAAGCGCTGGCACGAAGTGCAGAGTCTATATCTACCATACTTTTCATCTTGATGCGGAGATAACTAACACATCAACCCTATGCTAGAGTAGTAATTATTTTCACCTACTCGGGGCGAACGCTCAAATGGTGTTTTTGAGTGGCCATCATATCGCCGGGGTGGCGTAGTTGGTAGCGCGTCGGACTCATAGGGTATTTTTTACTAGAGAAAACTCTCTAGCAAATCTGATGATGAGCGTAACATAGCCCCTTAGTATGTCTGAGACATCCGAAGGTCGCGGGTTCAAGTCCCGCTCCCGGCACCACATAATCTGATTTAAAAAATAATTATTTTTAATCAATTAGTAGTATTTCCTACGAGTTGTTCATGGAGTAGGTACATAGCCGACATCCAATGACTGATTGGCCGGAACTGGGAACTTCTGTTCAACTAATTGTAAAAACATGGGCTGGAGATGGTGTTTACAAGGGAATAGTACTGCCAAATTCAGGGCCAAATCTTCTAACCATTAAACTACAAAATGGATACAATATTTCATTTCCAGAGTCCTATATCAAATCATTTGAAATCTTATCTAAATCTTCTGAAATGAAGTTAGTTAATGATGATGATCATATTCAAGATAAAACATTACCATTAATATATTTAATTCATACTGGAGGAACTATTGCTAGTAAAGTAGATTATAGGACTGGTGCGGTCTCAGCTACTTTCGAGCCAAACGATCTTCTAAATTCTATTCCCGAATTAAAAGGAATTGCACGAATAAAAGTCTTAAAATTAGGTAACATGTGGTCAGATGATCTGCGTCCAAGGCATTGGAATAAAATGTTAAAGGCAACCGAAAAAGCGTTTTCTGATGGTGCAAAAGGTATTGTCATAACTCATGGAACAGATACGCTCCATCTTTCCGCCGCGGCAATGGCATACGGATGGTCTGGCAACGGTGAAAGACCTCCGGGTAGAATTGTTCTGACTGGTTCACAACGTTCTCCTGACAGAGGGTCATCAGATGCAGCAGAGAATATCATCGCCTCTGTTATGTGGGCTGCAAATGGCCCACCGCCTTCTGGGTATCGAGATACATCTGTTGTTATCTTACATGCAAAATCCTCAGACGGTAATTGTGTGGTCCTACCTGGTTGTGCAAGTAGAAAATTTCATTCTTCAAGGAGAGATGCTTTTCAATCAATTAACCAAGATCCTTTAGCATATATTATGGTCAATAAAAAAGAAATAACAATTAAAATGAGTGATTTTGAACCCTTTGAAGCAAGATTTGAGTCATCCAAACCAAACTTATTCGACGAACAAATAAAAATTGCAGAATTTATTGCAGGGCCTCATTTACAAACCTCTCTTGTCCAATCAGCAATAAAATTAAATTTTAACGCTTTGTTATTCCATGGTACTGGTTTAGGCCATTTGCCCATTTCTGATCCAGAAGACGATAGTATAGAAAATATCAAACTTAGAACTACTTTGGAAGATTACTGTAATCAAGGAGGGATAGCAGTAGTAGTTGCACAAACCGTGCACGGCCAAGTAAATATGGATGTATATTCAAAAGGACGTCAACAACAAGAAATTGGAATATTAGGTCATAAATCTTATTGCCCTCCAGGTTCAGCTCTGGTGAAATTACACTATTTACTATCAACAGGTAAGGACAGAGAGTCTGTGAAAAATAAATGGATATTAGACCTTGTTGGAGAAAATCCCTCATTCTCTCTAGACTAAGATTTTAACCGTTTTAATGATGAACCTGCTATGCCTCCGAGGCATATGGCGGGACTTTCTAATGAAGAGAATTTAGACGCCATGAGATTTGATGCCAATAATCCTGGAGAAAGAAAAAGATTAGAAAATATAAGATCATCAGGGCAACAAACATCAAGAGAAAGAATCATCAACATTCTTGATGAAAAAACATTCGTTGAAGTAGATGCCTTTGTAAACCACCGTTCAGCAATTAATAATTTACATCTACACCGACCTTTAGGTGATGGGGTGGTAGCTGGATACGGCATGATAGATGGCCGAAGGGTAGTTTGTTTTTCTCAAGATTCCTCAGTATTTGAAGGCTCAATTGGTGAGATGCATGCTAGAAAAATAGTTAAAATACTTGAATTTGCCGAAAAAACCCTCCTTCCTGTAATAGCAATATGGGACGGTAATGGAGAAAGACCAGAAGAAGGAATATCTTCTCTAGGTCCTTCTGGAGAAATACTTAATTTGATGGTTGCATGTTCTGGTAGAATACCTTTGATTTCAATTATTATGGGTAAAGTAACAGGAGTAAGTGCATTGGCCGTCGGCCTATCGGACTTTGTAATACTGAATTCTGTAAATGGAAATATGACTTTATCCAGTGAAAATAATCATTTTGATTATAATCCAAAGGAGGAAATAGAAGATTTTTCAGAACATGCAACTAGTCATTTTATTAGAAGCGGAGTTGCCTGTTTGATTGCAGAAGATGATACTTCTGCACTTGAATTAGCCTCTGATTTATTATCTTACTTCCCCGATAATATGCTCTCTAAATCACCAGTATTGAAGAATGATGATATTTGGAATAGGAATTGTGATGAAATTAATAAAATCTTACATTATGGACAAGAAAAGACATACGATGTAAGGGATATAATAAAGATAATTTTTGATAAAAAAACATTTTTAGAATTATTTTCGGATTATGCAAGTAACATTGTGGTTGGATTGGCACGTTTGGATGGTATCTCTATTGGGATAATTGCAAACCAGGCTTCTGTATTAGAAGGCCGTCTAGACATAAAATCTTCAGTTAAAGCAGCCAGATTTATCCGTACCTGTGACTGTTTTAATATTCCTATTGTGACATTAATAGATTCACCCGGTTTCCTACCTGAGGTGGCTCATGAATTCGGTGGAGCAATTAAGGCCGGCGCGAAATTACTTTTTGCATATTCTGAAGCAACAGTACCAAAATTATCAGTAGTCATTGGGAAAGCATACGGGGGGGCATATATGGCTATGGGATGCAAACAACTAAATTCTGACTATAATATTTGCTGGCCATCCGGGCAAATTACTGTAATGAAGTCTAAGGATGCAGTTAATATAATTCATAGAAAAGAATTATTTAATTCAGAAAATCATCATAAAAAATATAAAAAATTATTAAATAAATATAATGAAAAATTTGATGATTCTTATGCTGCAGCAAAAAAAGGATGGATTGATGATGTAATAGAGCCAGAAATGACTAGAAAAAATCTAATTAAAGCTCTTCGTCCCCTATTATCAAAAAAAGAATGGTCTCCTCCAAAGAAGCATGATAATATGCCACTTTAGATTATAATTTATTTAATACGTAATCTATGGAAGGAAAATTTCCTATATTTTCGGTTAAGAAAAAAATCTTCCATGCCTCTAAATGTTGAGCTACAAGCATTATTATAGCAAAATCTTCCTTATAATAATCTCTATTGTATGATATTGTAGTAAATTCCTTCGATAGGATATCTCCATTATTATTAGTTCCAGGAATTGAATCAAAATTAATTGATATATCAGATTCATCATTACTAATTATTGATTCACTCCAAGGTCCCAAGGCAAGTTCCCTTCGCCCCTTTACAATAATTATTTTTCCACCATTCTTCGTCCAATGGTATGCAATAGATCGCGCCGTCGAACCTCCTCCCTTCATTTTTAATATCGACTCATTTATTTCAATTCCACAATATTTTATGGCCTCAATAAATCCTAAACCATCCGTATTAATTCCTCTAAATTCACCTCCAATATTCGTTATTTGATTTATTGCTTGTATTTCATTATCATATTCAATTTCAAATTTTTTATACAATAAGTGCTTTAATGGTGATGTAACTGAAAGCCAAAAAGTACTACTTAAATGTTCTATTTTCATTGTTAATTCTTCTATATTTCGGGCTTCAATAAAAATAGTTTCTGGACTCTCAATGCCCATATATTCTCCAACAATATTGAATAGCCTTGGAGTTAAAGAATGCTCCACAGGAAATCCGACAACTCCCCAGTATTCGGGCACCTTCATAACCCCTCCTAGGTGCTATTAGCAATGAAGGTTTCAAACCTCATGAGTATTTCGATGTGCCAATGGATAGTGACATAGACATTGCCAGAGCGGCAAATCCGATTCATATTGAAAATATAGCAAAACAACTTGGATTATCTCGTAGTGACTTGATTATGCACGGTTCAAATGTAGCAAAAGTTTCATGGGATTCTTTGAAAAATAAAAGTAAAAATACCAATGGTTCATTGATATTGGTAACTAGCGTTAACCCAACTCCTTTTGGTGAGGGTAAGACTGTCACAACAATTGGTCTTAATCAAGGTTTGAATCTTCAAGGGCACAACGCATGTTGTGTAATTCGCGAACCTTCACTTGGCCCGGTATTTGGGATAAAAGGTGGAGCTGCTGGTGGAGGGTTTTCTCAAGTTCTACCAATGGAACAAATTAATTTACATTTTACTGGAGATTTACATGCAATTACATCAGCTCATAATTTATGTTCTGCAATTTTAGATAACTGCCTCCATCGCGGAAATAATCTGGATATAAATACAAATAGGATATTTTGGCCTAGAGTTGTCGATATGAATGATAGGAGTTTAAGAGAGATAACAATAGGTTTGGGCGGCGCTTCAAATGGTTTAGATCGTACGGATAGATTTGATATAACCGCTGCAAGTGAAGTAATGGCAATACTATCACTTGCATCTGACTATAGTGATTTAAGAGCAAGACTTGGCCAAATAATAGTTGCAGAAAATAATCAAGGGCAACCAGTTACTGCTGAAGATATCGAAGCAGCAGGAGCAATGGCACTCCTTTTGAGAGAAGCATTTCTGCCAAATTTGGTTCAAACTTTGGAAGGAAATCCTGCATTCGTTCATTGTGGTCCTTTTGCAAATATAGCACATGGCAACTCTTCTGTGATAGCAGATAAAATAGCACTCTCGTGTTCTGATTTTGTAGTCACTGAAGCAGGTTTTGGGGCTGAAATGGGTGCACAAAAAGCATTACATATTAAATCAGCTGCATCGGGAATTGTACCATCTTGTATAGTTTTAAATGTTACAATTAGAAGTATGAAACTTCATGGAGGGGGATTTTCAACAGAGGGAGGGGCCCGTCCATCTAAAGAAGAAATTGAATTAGAAAATATAGATGCAGTACGCCGAGGCGCATCTTCCAATTTAAGACGCCATATCTTAAACTTAGCCACTACTGAGATTCCTGTAGTAGTATCAATAAATAAATTTTCATCAGATACTGTCGCCGAGATAAATGCTATAAAAGAAGAGGCCAAAGAATTCGGAGCAGTAGATGTTGTTATATTTGAAGGCCACGAAAAAGGAGGGAAAGGAGCTATTGAATTAGCGAGTGCTGTGGTGGATGCATGCAAAAAGCATATCAAAAATAAAAAACCATTTTGTCCTATTGTAGACCCAGGGACAGAAGTCGAACAAACTATTTTGAAGATTGCAACAAACATTTACGGAGCCCAATCAGTAGATTTCAGTACAGATGCTTTACGTACGTTAGAAACCATAAAAAAATGGGGCAAAAACACACTCCCTGTTTGTATGGCTAAAAATCAATATTCATTTAGTCATGACAAAAAAATATTAGGGGCCCCCTCGGGCTTCAATATGCCAATAAGGGAACTTAGAATTAATGCTGGTGCCGGATTCATCGTAGCCGTTTGTGGTTCGATGATGACAATGCCTGGCCTGCCAAGAAGGCCCGCTGCTTCAAATATGGACATGGATGAAAATGGCCATCTCACTGGCGTGTTTGGATGAGTGTGATCAAGTGCGAAAAATTACTAATCTAGATGAAGGATTTAGAGTTAAAATAGATGATGATGATGATTTGTGGACATTATCTCAGATATGTTCACGTGGTTCGTTTGTTGGAATGTTATCTCATCGCCGCGATTCTACAACCGGAACTCAAGAAAATAGCAGAGCAAAGGGAGCTGAAAGAAAGCCAATGTGGATAGTTCTGGAGGTCCAATCCTCCTCTTTCCATTCTTTTACCGAAAATTTACGTGTCCATGGAGTTATTTCAGATGCTAAGATAGATATCGGAAATCACCATACCCATATTATAATTTCAGGAAGTGAAATTGAGATATCAAGAGAAGGAGGGTTATCCCAAGTAGACATTGCTCTTCTAGAAAAATCATTCTCCTTAGGAAAGACTGTTAAATCGGGTTTAATAGTTGTTGAAAATGATGAAATTTTAATATTTGAAATAACTCAATACGGGATGAGGGATATCTCTCAATTTTCAATGAGAGGCGGAGGAAAGAGATATTCAGATACTACCAGTCTAAGGGATAATTTTTTCTCTAAAACAGCCCAAGAAGTAATTTTACTATTCAAAGAAAATATACCTTTGATAATTTGTGGACCAGGTCTAGCAAGAGATACTTTTGAAAAAACTATTAGGAATTTAGGCGCTAAAAATGAGATTATAAATTCTCCTTCTTCAATCGGAGGACGTTCTGCAGCCAATGAAATTTTAACAGGTGGATTAGCTGATTCCATAATTGGTAAAAATGCATTGATTATACAAATAAGAACTATTGAAGAGGGGTTAAAAAGAATATCTACAAATGGTAATGTATGTTTCGGTCAAAAACAAATTGTAGAAGCAGCAAAACAAGGAGCAATAGAAAAACTAGTTATCTTGGCTTCCATATTAAGGAGCGAGGATAATGATAATAACTCCGTTTGGTCATCCATAATTAAAGATATAAAAAAATCAAAAGGAGAGGTAATACAATCTTCGTCAGATCATGATTTCGGCGAACAATTATCTAGTTTTGGAGGAGCTATAGCGTTATTAAGATGGAAATTAGAATGAGATAAGTCCTTGACTAAAGCACTCTTCGTATATCCATGTCTGCTCATTTTTCTATTGTCAATTTTAGGCATCCAGAAGAATCGGATGCAGGTTCTTTGGTAACGGATTTCGCTATTGATATGGGTGCTACAGTAAATATAATATCCTCACAAAAAAATGAACTTTTCAGTAATTTTAATTATGGAAATATAAATTGGCGAAATCTCCTTCAAAATAAGCATTGGTTAGTAAACTCTTCAACTATGGTACTACAAGGAATTTCTCCTTCTAATGCGTGGGGGGGCGTCAATGATTTTTGGGGAACTAGAAGGTACAAAAACTGTAATGGTAGTTGATGTACCTGCGAACATTGATCAATTATCGGAGATGTGGGGTGCTATAATTAATCGTATTCGTCAAATCCATATTTTATTTTTTACATCTGAAGCACTAGATTCAATTTCAAAATTAGAAAATACTTCAAATCAATTGTTGTTATCTAATATAAGGCTTAAAGGCCTTGTACCTATTGTTTGTACATATGACGATAAGAAAAATATTGCTCGAATTGCCCATTCTTCAGGTGAAATATCTGTAAAATTGAAAGTAGATTTGACATATTATTCTTGGCTTGCTAATTTCATCAATGGCTTATCACTCATTAATTCAAACAAGGACGATATATTACATGCAGCCTCTCATGTAAATTATCGTAAAAATCAATTTACCTAACTTTATTTACTCATTTCGGAAGACCCCTTTTGAAGGGGAGGCAGTTCCGCTGACCCGGAGTACTACATCATGTCACTAAAATTAGGCCCTGCAGGAGTACCACTATCATGTAAGGGAAGGACAATCGTAGAGGGCATGGACGACATCACAGTATTGGGTTTAGATGCAATGGAAGTCCAAACAGTAAGGACAGTCCAACCACATCACTTTGACCAATATTGGCAAGCTGGAATCCTGTCGTGGAAATCTGATTTTGAGATGAATATGCATGGTCCTTATTATGCTGAGTTACTAGGTAGTAAAAGGGAGAGAAATAGGACCTTATCTAAGATGGAGGCGAGTATGCAGGCCGGAAAATTAGTCAATGCAAGGCATTTAACCTATCATGTAGGGCCATATGGAGATTTTGAACCGGGCCCCAAAGCCAATGAGGAACTAATTAATATATTTGCAGGAGTTGTAGATAGGGTACGTAATATTTGGGGAGTAGAAGAAGAGGAAGAAGAATATTCAGCCTTTCCTTGGGTGCATGAGGCAGAACCATCTCTAGTTGGCGTTGAAACATCAGGAAGGCAGGAACTTTGGGGTACTGTTGAAGAAGTTTTAGAGGTTTGTAACCATGTTGATGGCACTGTTCCTGTATTGAATATGGCACATATACACGCAAGAGGCCATGGTATGATGAGGACCAGTGAAGATTATGCCGAGTTATTTGATAGTGTAAGGGAATCATACGGTGGATCAAAATTTTATTGTCATTTTGCAGGTGTAGAACACAGAATGGGTAATGCATTACATTATACTCAAATTAAGAAATCTGATTTAAAATTTGAACCATTTGCAGAATACTTAGCAGAAGAAGGAGACTGGATGGATATCACAATAATATCAGATTCTCCTTTACTTGAACACGACGCAATGTACATGTTACAGCATTATGATAAAGCTAGACAAAGACTTCTTGAGATACGTGCGAGAGATGATAGAGTGATGATGTCAGCACCCACAAGCCCAATTCATGAAAATCCAGAATCGAAAGATGAACAGATTACTGATTCTAAAACTTCTAAATCAATTTCAGAAGAGAAAGCATCTGTCAAAGTTTCCAAATCCAAAGAATCTAAAATGATTGCCTTTGAAGATGAAGATGAAGATGAAGATGACCTTTTTTGAAACTTCTTTGGAAGACTTGAAGTCATATCTACAATTGCATACCATCAAGGGACTGTAGCTCAGTAGGGAGAGCGCCGCACTGAAGATGCGGAGGCCGCCGGTTCAAGTCCGGCCAGTCCCACCATTTCGATTTAATTTATAGAAGTTATAATTTCCTTTTGTAAATTATGAAGTTCTGATATCCCTTTAGTCGCAGAATTCAATAACATATCTAATTGCTCTCTTGAGTATGTAGATTCTTCTCCCGTGCCTTGGACTTCTACAAATGTACCATCACTTGTCATAACCACATTCATATCTACATCAGCATTACTATCTAAGATATAATCTAAATCAGTCCAAACCTCTCCTTCTAGTAGCCCTACGCTGAGTGCAGCTACATCATTAGGCATGACCCTATACTCATGCTTTTTTCTTTCTTCATCACTTAAAGAAGGAGCAACCCATCCGTTTTTTATTTCATCTCTGGTACCTCTTAAATGTTCAGGCAAACATTCTCCTTTTGCAATAAGTCTCCTTACTGCAACTCTCATTGCGATACATGCAGCTGTTATGGATGCACATCTTGTCCCTCCATCAGCATTTAATACATCACAATCTATTGTCAAAGCAATAGGTCCCAATTCACTCAAATCAATCGAACCTCTCAGAGACCTGGCAATTAACCTCTCAATCTCTTGGGTTCTTCCTTTTGCTCCATTTCTTTCTCTTCTAAATCTTGTATCTGTCGAACCTGGCAATAGTGAATACTCCGCATGGACCCATCCTTTACTAGAATCCCTTGGAAACCACCTCGGTAAAGAGGGAGCTTTTGTTACACATGCAAGGATAGTAGTATTGCCTTGGCTGTAGAGAATTGATGATAATGCATTTGGGGTAAAATCTAATTTCACTGTAATTTCTCTAAGTTCATCATTACATCTTGAGACTTCTATGTGGTCATTCTTGATTTTTACCATGTTGCCCGGATGGCATATATCTCATGAACTATTCCTGTACTATTGTCTTTTTTTATTATTTTTCTCTCGAAATATCTTTACTGAAAGGTGGCCATTTTCCAATATAAAGAGATATTAAAATCAATAAAATTTGCATAATAAATCTTAATATGTGTTCAAATAAATTAAATCTAGTGCCACCTATTGGAATATCATTAATCCACATATTAAGATTAGCCCAATATAATACTATAAGCATAATACTTATTCCTAAAGATCCATATCTCCTTAGTGGCTTTATTAACATCATAATGCCGAATATTATCTCAAAAAAACCACTGAAATAGACCCAAAATCTTGAATCACCAAGTATTAAAGGAACTATTGGTTCAAACCATTGCGGATCAAGAAAATGTTGAATGCCAATATTAATAAAAAATAGACCAAAAATTATTGCTACTATTTCATTCATTATTTTCATTGCTAACTACTCTTAATTATTTTTTAGGTCTGAAAGATTTGATTATTTTAGGATTAGTATCTATGTAAGGCCCGTCAATCAAATCTATGCAGTAGGGAATACTAGAAAAAATCTTTTCTAGTATTTCCCTTATCGAACGCGGTGAACCTGGCAAATTAATGACCAAACATTTACCTCTTATTCCAGCAATTTGCCTCGAAAGTAATGCAGTGGGGACATATTCTAATGATATTCTTCTCATTTCCTCTCCAAACCCAGGTAATATTCTCTCGCAAATGGATAAAGTTGCTTCAGGAGTAACATCTCTGGCCGCTGGACCAGTTCCTCCTGTTGTTATTACCACACTACACATCTTATTATCTATTAAATCAACAATGGAATTTTCTATATCTTCTTTTACATCGGGAACTAACTTACGAAATATTTTCCATGGAGTAATTAGAACTTCTTGTAAGAACTTCTCAATTTCTGGTCCACTCAAATCTTCATATACTCCTTTATTGGCCCTGTCTGAAGCAGTTAAGATCCCAAAATGGCATACTGCAGGAGAAGTCATATTTCATCGAGGATTGACATCATAGAAAATTACATCGGTTTCTTTAATGCTTTTTTTGAGGTATGTTCAAAGACCGCCACTATCTTAGATAAAATCCAGAGGTGATGAAGTGTCGAGTCTTCCCCAAACTACACAAATTTTCATGGCCATTGTAAAAAGAAGAATTATTTCCATATTTTACGATGATTTATTTGATTATCTAGACTCAACACACCATTATTGATGTTGGTGATATTATGACAAATGATGGTAAGTATGGTGTACAAATTATTGCAGTAAAGCAAGAATGCCCGGAAGCAGAAGAAAATGAAATCAATGAAGAATTTAGAAGATATGAAGAAGAGTTTTTGATTCCCCCTGAAGATGCCTTAAGGTCAGTCATTAGAAAATTTCAATTAGTATCAGGGAAAGAAATTTCAACCCCTTCTTCTCCACAAAGAATCGAGAAAAAAGTTACACAATTCTCAGAACTTTCCTCTGATGATAAAAATATTACAGTTGAAGTCGCAGTAATATCTTATACGCCTAGGATGCAAATGGTGAGGGGGGAAGAAAAGCAAATCGCATTCGGTTGGATCGAGGATAATCCATGGGAAGAAAGCAGTAAGAGGGAACGTTGGGATTTCAAAGATTGGGGCCAACATTCTACAAATCTAAGTCCCGGTTCCACAGTCCGTCTTGAAGGAGTTTCTGTTAACGAATGGAATGATAAAAAATCCATAAATATCAATCGATCGAGTAGAGTAACCATCCTTAGCAAGGGTGATCCGAATATTATCAAATCAATTAATGAACCATTAGAAATTTCAGAACTAATAAAAAATGAAGGTTTCGGAAGTACTTTAGGTAGAATTATCTCGATAAAACCGGACTTAATCGTAAAAAAAGATGGTACAGGAACTTTAGATATATTCAGAGGTAGAATTGCTGACTCAACTGGAAGCGTCGGTTTTTTATCATGGGTGCCATTTAATTTTGAAATAGGTAATCTCATTAAAATGGAGAATATATCGATTCGTAAATTCCGTGATACTCCTGAAATAAATATAAGTAATGATGCAAAAATAGAAATTTACATTGATAACTCATTTCCTCAAATAGATGATTTAGTTCATACAACTACATCAAATATATCTGAATTACGAAATGGCATGAGGGATATAAAAATTACAGTACAAATAGATTCATGGAGTCAACGAACATTTACTTCAGATGACGGCTCTGAAAAAATAGTTCGGAGTGGTGATATCATTGATCCAAGTGGAAGGTGCCGCTTGACAGCTTGGTGCGATTTCAACCCTAAAAATGGTGATTTTGTCGAATTGTCTGGTTCCAGAGTTCAGTATTGGCAAGGTTCACCAGACCTAGTTATTGATGAATTAAATCAAGTAAAATCTCTTGATAAGCCACCATGGGATGCTATAAATCCTGAAGATCATTGGGTAGAAGTAGAATTAGATGAACTTGTAAATGGAGGTTCAAGGAGGGGGATAAAAACATCAGGAACTATAGTCTCGGTAAGACAAGACTCTGGAGTAATACATAGATGCCCTGAGTGTAGACGTGTTTTAAGAGATGATTCCTGTTCCGAGCATGGCACTGTTAAAGGCAATGAAGACCTAAGGCTCAGATTTGTTCTAGATAATGGAATTTCAAATGCTTCACTATTACTTTCAAAAGAACCTTCAGAAGAATTTCTTTCATCGAGTTTCAAAGAAATAAAGGAGAAAATCTCTATTTCAGGTAAAGATGACTTCTTATCATCATTAAGAAATAAACTTTTTTCTAAGAAGGTCGAAATAAAAGGCAGGGCTTTAGTAGATACGCAAGGTACAATGATTATTGCAGAAAAAATGTCCTTGTTTACTCATGACGTGGCCAATGAGGCCAATGAAATGATGAATAAATGGGGGGTCATCTTATGATTTCTAACACTAGAGTCAAACGTCAAACAGCAATTAGGTTATTCGCTCAAGAATTTTCAGAATCAAATCTAACTGAGCAAGGCATGGGCGAATATGATCCTTCTTTTGTGATAACAAAATTAGGCATCAAAGTAAACAGGGCTTTGTTTTGTGGAGTAATTGATAGACTTGAAAAGAGAGAAGGAGATAATGGCCCTAGTTTTAATGGTCAATTAAGAGATCCGACTGGCGTCAATAGATTCAATGTCGCCTCTTTCCAACCAGAGTTACAACCTGAAATGGAAGAATTATTGGCAAGATTTGAATCTGGAGATAGATTTTTGATGGCTGTAGTTGGTAAATCTAGATGGTTTGAAGGCGATGAAGGCGGTATTTTCACTTCATTTCGCGTAGAAGAGTTTACGGTAATAGATCAAGAATCATATATGAATTGGCTTATTGATACTTCAGACGCAACGTTACGTAGACTAAAATTTTACGAATTATCATTGGACATGGAGCTTAACAAAGACTCAATGATTTCATCAGGAATGCCGATTGAATTAGTAGATGGGACAATATTGGCAAGACAACATTATTCTAATGTAGATCCTGAAAATTATCGATTAGGAATTCTAAAAGCTCTTTCTAGCGCGTCCGGTAGGATGATTCATGAAACTTTAGAGAATGATGACATTCCCCTTGATAAAGATGAAATTATAAAACAAGTCAAAAATGATAAAACCGAAACTAACCCAGCAAATATTATTTTGGAAACTATAAAGAGATACGATACAGGCCCTGGAGTTGAATATGACAAACTTGTGGAATCTTGTACTCTTTCCGGAGTTTCCCGTGAAATCGCTGAAGATTGTATCGAAGATTTGCGAGACGTAAAAGGACAAATAATAGAGCCCAGATTTGGCTTCTTTAAGCTCTTAGAATAATCCTAGGGAATTATTTTTTCTTCTTAAACAAATCTTCTGAATTTTTCATTTTCATTCTTATTCTATTTATCAATGGACCTATTTCATATCGTAGGACTTTTTGATTAGTTTCTAACTTATCTATCGATCCGCCCTTATTCTCCGCTATGTCGGTGGCAACTAACAGTAACCTATCTCTTACTTTATTTTCAGTAATTGGCCAACCTCTTCTTTCTACCAATCTGATCAGAAGATCTTTTTCTAAAACTCCCCACGTACCGCCATATTCTCTCAATATTGTTCCTACCATACGTTCTAGTTCCGTAACTCTTGCTTGAATCGATAATAAATTACCTTGAACTATGGAATTTTCTTTATCTATGTCCATAATCATTAATTCTTTTGCGTCTTCTAAATATGCTGTAGAAATATCTTCATCAAATTTCTCGATGACCAAACTTTCATTATTCTTTCCTATGGTTTCCTTTATTTCTAAATCTGAACTAATTACTTGAATTCCATTCCTGTGTAAGCTGCGTTTTATTCTCCCCCATCCTTTAGATTGATTTGTCAAAACTCCAGCAACCCTTCCCATCAATATCGTTCTAGTTCCACTCATTGGCATCTCAAGTCTACGGCATAACTCATGTAATGTATCTTTATCCATTTCCACCAGTCTTTCTAGTGTCATTCTTCTTGAGTCATAATTTAAATGTAACCATATTCTTCGTCTTCGTTCTTTATGGGAGCCAGAAGATTTTATTCCAAATATTTTTAATATTTCTCCTAGTTTCTTATGAGGAATAGCCTGTATCCCTTCCCAACTAAAATCTATTTCTGATAATATTTTTTCCTTAATCATCCTCGCTCTCAGAACTTCAACAGAGCCACTTTTTTGAATTTCCTCCTTTTCAGCAATTTCTCTCAACTCAACAAGACTACTTTTGTAAAGTAAATTTAGCAATTTTATATCTACAATCAGTATTACTCCTCAAGTACTCGCCAAATGTCTTGACTGATATTGCTTACGCTATTTATTCAATAAATAACCTATTTTACAAACTGTTAATTATTATTCATTATTCTTTCAAATCGATAAATGCTGTAGCCGATTCATCGTAATAAGAGTCTTTAGGTATTTCTTGAGAAACTTCTTTTAATATTACTTCCCAATCCCTAATTAATGAAATAGTTGCATATTCATATTTCGAATAAGGTATGATTCTATGAATTCCCACCGTCCTCTTTCCATTTTTTGAAATTTTTTCAATCTTTATTTCTACGTGGACTTCTGATTCTAGAACTTCTCCTTCGGAATCGTGACAAGCCTGCTCTAGCGTTAAATCCTTGTATTTTTCAGCCTCTTCCATTAGCGACTTTACCTTTCTATGTCTTACCAAAATAGCTGTATTTGCTATTTCTTCAAAATCTAAATTACCTAATATTTGATTTTGAACCCACCATATAGTTTCTCCTTCTTTTTCACTAATATCTTTGATTAATGATTTTGGTGAGCTTTTCCTAGTCAATAGTATTATCAAATCTGAGTAAGGTAATGGTAAGAAAATGTTTCCACCTCCCTCTTTAGGATCTGGAAGTAATGTATGCCTTCTTCCATTTAAATTAAGTTTCATAAAAACTTCTTTAGATGCAATGAAACCATCTATTTTACCTAATTTTCTCTGATTCTCCATCCATTCAAATTTTTCATTTTCACTTGAATGTATATCGTTAATATTTTGTATCGATTTGTACGCTTCAACACTTAGTATCCGTAAATCATTACGGGCCCTCCTCATTTGCCTCCTGATTACTTTTTGTTCACAAAGAATTATTGCAGATTTAGGTTGATAATCAATTTTATTTTCTGAAATTAATACCATATTTGGCCTCCTAGGAGTAATCGCGCCGGAAACATGACATTCATATTGTAACATTTCTATTTCTCTTCCGTGAAGTCTCTCAGCCGTCATAGCAATTACATCATATATTCCTTCACTGAGATCTTTGATGCAAGATGAAAAATCTGTTTTAATTTCTATTTTATTATTAATATTATTTTTTTCATCCGATTCTGTAATTTTATCTATGATATTTACTATGTTGGTATGAGGTGAATCCAATGTAACAATTTTTATTTTGTTTTTCAAGGCAACCACCACAGGAGAAGGAGTACATACTGTACCCGTTCAATCCGTATACACACTTGTTGATATATGCGACCCCTAGTAGTAATGGTGAAAGGTATGGAAACTGCTTATTTTACTAATCCTAATTTGTCTGCAATCAAAAATCGTTTTGATGATGCTTTAGAAGAATTAGTGCTTGAAAAATTGTCCGATGATGAAGCACCTGCTATGTCTCTAGCAAGAGATATACTTCTCTCGGGAGGTAAAAGATTTCGTCCCGTGTTGGCGTTATTGGCACACGAAGCTGCCGGAGGTAATGATGATTCTATGATTATGGACTTGGCTCTTGCATCAGAAATAATTCATACTGCAACATTAATCCATGATGATATTTATGACCAGTCAAAAACAAGAAGAGGTATGCCCACTTTACATACTAGTCATGGACTATCTCATGCTATTATTGCCGGAGATTATTTATTTGTGATTGGTTTCTCATTAGGTGGACGATACGACAATATAATAGTTGAAAAATTAGGTAAATCTGCTGCTAATTTAGCATCAGGTGAATTGCTACAATTTGAGCATGTAGGAAATTTTAGTACAACTCCTGAAGATTACTACGCGATTGTTGATGGAAAAACAGCAGGACCTTTCGCATCAGCTTGTGCTTGTGCCGGAATAATTGCAGGTGCAAATAATCAAATTATCAATTCATTAGAGACTTTTGGTATAGAAATAGGTCGAGCATTTCAATTAGTGGATGACTTATTAGATCTTACTGGAGCTCCCTCAATGGGAAAACCACGTGGAACAGATGTCCATGATGGTAAAATGACATTACCATTAATACATGCATTAACATTACTTTATGGCCCAGAAAGGGAACAATTAGAAGATATCTTGAATAACTTTAGTGATGATAGATGGCAAGAATTAACAGTTCTGTTGAATAAATCTAACTCATTAGAGTACGTTAAACAACTAATCAAAAATCATATCAATAGAGCAATAGATAGTTTGAATACACTTCCAGATTCAAAGGCAAAGAGTATGATGATGGAAATCGCGAAAGAATCTCAAAATAGAAAATTATGAGTTTTTTAAGAATCTAATGGGGGTGCTAACATGGTTGAAGATAAATTATGGGACCTAGTAATTATTGGGGGCGGTCCTGCTGGAAGTACTACGGCCAGGTTTGCAGCAAAAAATGACCTTAGTGTGCTTGTTGTTGATGGCCGTGAATCAATAGGTGAACCATTACAGTGCGGGGAATTAGTACCTTCAAATAATGAGATGAAACGTCTATGTCCAAATGTTCCTGATATCGACGATCTGTTTAAAACACCGAATAATGTCATTTCTCAACATACTTCGAAAATGTACTTGGTCCCTCCATCTGGAAAACCTCTAAAATATAATTTTGAAGGCTATATGCTAAACAGAGTCAAACACGATCAAGAATTAGTGCGTCTTGCAAAATCACACGGTGCTGAATTTTTGACAGGAAAAAGAGTACAAGACATTACAGATAACTCTGTTATTTTGAAAGACGGTTCTAAAATAAATGCTAAGATAATAGTCGGTGCAGGGGGGCATAATGACCCGCTAAGAAAAAAATATTGGGATGTGTCATCTCTTAATATACCTGTTAAATTTGTTCTTATGGATGGCTCCTTCACGGATGCTGTTGAACTACACTTTGGATCTGTTGCACCTGGTGGATATGCTTGGGTTTTTCCAAAAGAAGGAGGGGCCAATATAGGCCTAGGAATACAAAGAAAATTTGCAAAAGGACAGAGTTTGAATATTTTCGCGGAAAAGTTTATCTCACAATATCAAGGAAAAATTAAATTCAAGGGAGCAGGTTCTTTGCCTATGTCTGGAACAATCGATACATTTGTGAAGGATAATTATTTACTAGTAGGGGATTCAGCAGGCATGGTTTTACCATCAAACGGGGCAGGAATAACAATTGCTATGATTGGTGGAAGAATCGCCGGTGAAGTTATCTCCGAACATATAAAACTTGGAACACCTCTATCGGAATATGAGAGAAGATGGAAATTTCAGATGGGAAACGTGATGAAAAACTCTCAAAGATCATTTAAACTTGGTAGTATTCTTTTTAGATTACCTGATTGGTTTATTAACATCATTTTTAATAGATTAACCAAACCATTCATATGGAATGCTATTACTTGTAGGCCCCTACTCAAAATCTTCTGATACTGGTGCTTTACCTGTCCAAATTGTTGCCATACCAGGAAAAATTACCTTCCCCGATACACTTTCAAATCCTTCTTCAACCATCATTTTTGTATATTTTTTAGTCGTTCCAAAATTAATATATGTTTTAGTCAACCATTTCCATGGATGTTCTTTTTGTTTACATACTACTCGCGCATAAGTTCCTACCCAATACCTCATCCAAAAATGACCCAAATAACCATGTATAAAATTTATTTTAGCCGGATCAACAATTATCAATGTACCGCCTGGTTTCAAAACTCGCCTAACTTCTGAAAGTCCTTTTCTTTTATCATACCAATCTCGAAAAGAAAAGAGTGTACAAACAATATCAAAAGTATCATTTTCAAATGGTAAATCTTCAGCAGTCCCTTGTATAAATTCAGCTTGTGAATCTCCTCTTTCGTCACGTTTTTTATCAACTCTAATTTTAGCAATTCTTAGCATTTCTGGAATGGGGTCCAAGCATACTAATTTCCTTCCTTCTACATCCTCTGCAAAACTTCCTGGCCCACACCCTACTTCCAATATCAAACCATTATCGGGTAATTTTTTTCTTACTATTTTTCTCCATCTCGAAACTTGCCCAAGTGTCGCAAAACGATTAATTCTATCATATACTGGTATGGTCGCTTCAAGATTTTTTTGAAGCTCACTCCAATCTTCTTCGCCAATGATTTCAGAATCCACAATCTATCGCAAATGTAACAAGTATTTGGTAAGTACTGATTCAAAGGTCACAATTTTAAATGATTTATTGAACTCCTCTATCGGTTATTATCATAAACTAATTTTATGTGGCTTGCATATCCGGGTGCAGAGTATGGCAAGAAAAAAAGTTTTACGCGCAATAAAAGATGCTGAAAAGGCTGCTTCCGAAACACTATCAAACGCCAAAAAAGAGGCAGCATCAATAATCTCACAGGCTCGTCAAAATGCTTCAGAAATTTTAAATTCTGAACGTTCCAATTCTGATTCTACCAATCAAAACATGATATCTAAAGCGCGGGAAAGTGCTAATTCTAAAGCAAAATTAGTTTCGGATGATGGAAGTCTAGCCCAAAAGAATGTCCATGATTCAGGTAAGAAGAATCGTGAAAAAGCAAAAAAATTAGTAATTGATGCTTTCAAAAATTAAATATTAAGTTTGGAGATGAAGTCATATGTCACAAATCCATACTCAACAAATGGGTCGTTTAATTGCAGCAGGAAGTAAAGATAAACTAGACGAATTGATAGATTGTTTGGCGAATCTAAATGCACTTCACATTATAGAATATGATGGTTTAGAAGAGGGTTTCAAACTCGGTTCTCCAAAAGAAGAAGCAGAAATAATAGGCAAGCGTTTGAATAAACTTCGTTCTGCAGCTTCTATAGTAGAAGGGAAAAATCCTAAAAATCCTATCTCTGTTGAGAAAATTCGGTCAGAATTGATTAATTCTTTACCTGATGCAGTAGAATTATTACTGGAAAAAAGTACAAGATTAGATATACTTGAAAATAAAATTTCTTCTCTTTCTGAAAAAAAAATATTCTTGGAGCTAATATCTTCATTAGATTTAGATGTTGAATTACTTTCAGGTTACAATAATATTTCTTCTTTCGTTGGAACTGTATCAGATTTAGCTCCCCTCAACGATATCGAACAAGATACTCTTATCTTCACAGGACAATTTAAGAAATCAAATGTATTGGCACTATTTGTAAAAAATAAAGACTCAAGTTCAATCCAATCAATATTAAATGTATGTGGTTTTCAAGCAATTAGTATTTCAGAAAATTTAAATGGCAATCCTGGAGATTTACTTTCAGAAGTTATAGAAAGTATGAATACTTTACAATTTGAAAAATCATCAATAATAAAAGATTTAGAATTGTGGAATGGTGAATTTGGAGTATCATTAATATGTGGTTTGGAATTACTAGAAAGAGAGCATGATATTTTGACTGCACCCGTTAAAATTGCAGTTTCGAATCATGCATTTTTGGTTGATGGATGGATTGAAATGTCAAGATCCGAAGAGGTACAAAATGCTCTTTTAGATTGTTGTATATTTACAGAAATATCGCCCTTTAAAATTAAAGCGGGAGAGGGAGGCCATGGGCATTCCGATCATTCTCACAATCAAGAAATGCCGCCTATTGCATATCAAAATAGGACTTTTTCCAAACCAATGGAATTACTCACTGATGCCGTCGGTCGTCCAGCATATGGTAGGATAGATCCTACCTTATTCATGTTTGTAACATATCCTATTTTCTTTGGAATGATGCTGGGTGATATGGCATATGGAATTATCACAATGTCTCTTGGGGCATTTATAATGGGCCAAGCAGGGTCTAACAATTTAATGAATCTGGGCGGCAAATTTCTCATTTATATCGGATTAGGCACATTTGTGTTTGGTTATTTATACGCTGAATTCGCAGGATGGGAAATATTCCCTCATGGCCATAGTAATCCAGCAGAAGCACTTTCTATTTTTTACCCTCCTGTAGATTCTCATGGTTCTGTGTGGCATCATTCATATCCATTCGGCATAGAGTTAGCGTACCCATTCCACAGAGTTACGTTAGTTGAAGATCATGGAAATCTTGAGCACCTAGTTCTTTTAACTATTTATTTAGGTCTAATTCACATCTTATTTGGCCGTTTAATAGGTTTCCGTGATGTAATGTTTTATGGTACTGACCATGGTCACATAGGATTCTTCGCAGCATTCTTTGAACATGGTGTTTGGATAATATTATTGATAGGGGGTTTCTTCTTTTCATATGGATTTTTAGGGCCCAAAGAAGCAGAATATATGATGATGCCCGGGATGTTTATCGCAATATCAGCAGTAATATTATTGATTTGGACTTTATTCAAATATCATGGGATTCCATTGGCAATTAGTTTAATACTTGCCCCAATAGAAGCGATTGGAATGATGCCCTCGGTAATATCCTACGTTCGTCTTTTTGCTGTAGGAGTAGTTGGAGTTAAAATTGCTGAAACAGGAAATATTAAACTTTTTGAGCCCATGGTTCATGCAATCGAAAATAGTGATTTTTTAGTAGTTCCATTTTTGCTAATTGGATGGTTAGCAGTACAATTCTTTGCTTGGGGTCTGGGTGTTTTTAGTCCAAACATTCATGCTGCAAGACTTCATTTTGTAGAATGGATGAGGCAATATTATGATTCTAGCGGAGAGGAATTTTCACCTTTCGGTTTTCGCTCGCACCATGTGGAGGTCGAGTGATATTACATTCCAAGCTTAAGGCTTAGATAAAATGGAGGAAAAAATATGAATAATAAAAATAAAATGAGAGGAATGAGTATGTTATTGACATTATCATCGATTGTGATGATTGCAACTAGCGTACAAGCTGAAGCAAATGAAAGTACAGTAGAAGCGTATGGTAAGTTAGGAGCAGGAATTGCTCTAGGCTTAGCAGGAATTGGGACTGGGTTAAGCCAAGGGCCAATAGGAGCTGCAGCTGTAGGAATGATTGCTGAAGATAGTAGTAAGTTCGTTAATGGACTAATCTTCACAGCATTACCTGAAACCATTGTACTTTTTGGATTTCTTGCATTATTCTTGCTCTAAGCAGAATTGTGTGTTTTATCCATAATTTAAAAATGAGGTTTAATAATGACATTAGATGCATTAGCAAATGAAATTGATAATCAGGCCAAGGCCGAAGCAAAATCTATTATTGATTCTGCAAAAGCTCAGGCCAAGGCAATAGAAGATGAAGCAAGAGATCAAGCAACTTCCTTATCTTCTGAGATGACGGAACGCGCAGAAAGGGAAAGTGCTCAACTTTCAGTAGAAGTTGTTGCATCTGCCAAACAGGCTAACCAGAAACATCTGCTGATTGCTCGTCGAGAAGAACTAGATGAAACATGGAAATCTATTCGAAAATCAGTATCTTCTCCAGATCTTGATGGCCGTTCGAATATCTTGAAATCTCTATTATCCGAGGCGAAAAAATCAGGTAAAGGGATGCTATTGAGGCCTGTTGCCATAGATAGGAAAGAACTCGAAAAAGAAAATTTTGATATCGGTGAAGATATTGAAGGATTAGGAGGATTTGTACTTGAATCAAAGGATGGATCAGTAGTTCTCGATTATAGATTCGATAGCCGATTAGAAAAATCATGGCAAGAAAATCTTGGATTGGTTAATAGTACTTTATTCAGTAACTAAATGGTGTTTTTATGTCTAGAGTAGTAAGTGGTCGTTCAAATATTTATAACGCTGCCGCGCGAGCTAAAGCGCGAAAAGCATCGTTGATAGACCCAACAAGAATGCTACAGTTATTGCAATTAGGTCCAGAGTCTATTGGAGCAAGTATTGGAGAATTAGGTTATCGAAATGAAATGGATATTTATGCATCTAGAATGAGTGGTGCTGATGCTGTAGAGGCAGCTCTAGTACATAATTTAGACAATGATTTATCGGAGATATTAAATTTTTGCCAGGGTCCTCTGAAATCCATAGTATCCATATATATTGAACGTTTTTCTTATGAAAAGGCAAAAACTGTTCTTAGATCGGTTAATGGAGGGTGCTCAGATGAATTAATAGAATCACAAATATTGCCTTCAGAAAATCCAATGAATACAATTTGGCTAGATATTGTTAGAAATACAGAAACTGTAGAAGAAGCAGCAAGTGCAATGACTGGGACTCCTTGGGGCAAAGAATTATCAAAACTAGAAGGCTCAGAAACTACTCTCGAAGAAATGGAAGATGCATTGGATCGTCAATATTATTCTAACGCACTTCAGATATCAACAGGAAAAGATTCCAATATACATTTGATGAAGTATATTAGGACCGAGATAGATCATAGAAATATAATAAATCAATTCCGTGAATTACGTCAAAATATTTCTCCAGAAAAACGTTCACAAATGATTATATTAGGAGGCAGAATTCAAAATTCTATTATGCTACAAGCATCGCAAACTACCAATCAAGAAGCATTATTAGATACTCTCAGAAGAAGTATTTATTTCGATGATGAGGGCTTTGATGAAGCATTAGCAGAGTCTAATAAAACTCAATCGCTAGATTCAATAGCATCTTTACTTACACATAAAAGGCATGCGATGCTAAAACGTTTTTCATATCTTAATCCTGTTTCACCTTTCCCGGTGATTTATTATATAGAAAGAAAAGTACTTGAAATTCAAAATCTTCGTCTTCTTGTGCGTGGGAAGGCAATCGGACTTACATCTGAGGTATTGGAATCGCATATGGATTTTTGAGGTGGATAATGTGGAAATAGCAGTCGTAGGTTCTATGGATTTTACTCTTGGCTTTCAACTAGCCGGAGTATTGAGGCTATATAATCCAAAAAATATAGAAGAAACAGCTTCAACTATGAAAGATTTGTTGAATCAAAAAGAAATTGGTGTCATCGTTATAGATAATTCTGATTTAGTAGAACTCCCTGAAAGATTGCGAATACAACTTTCAGAGAGTATAACTCCCACAGTATTGGGAATAGGGACAGAAGAGGATAATACCCTCAGAGAGTCAATCAAATCGGCACTAGGAGTCGATTTGTGGAAATAAATCCTAGAAAAAATAAATGGAAGTGAATTAAAAAATGAGTGAAGAAAAAGGAGTAATTTATCGCATCTCGGGGCCAGTAGTAACAGCAACAGGAATTTCCCCAAGGATGTATGAAGTCGTGCGGGTTGGAGATGAAGGTTTGATGGGGGAAGTAATTGAATTACATGGCGATCAGTCTGTGATTCAGGTTTACGAAGAAACATCAGGAGTTAGGCCAGGTGAACCTGTAATAAGGACTGGACAAACTTTATCCGTTCAATTAGGACCAGGTCTTTTGACAAAAATATATGATGGCATACAAAGGCCTCTACCAGAACTTGAGAAGACAATGGGAGTTTTCATTACTAGGGGCGTAGATGCTGACGGACTCGATTTAGAAAAGAATTGGAATTTCAATCCAACTGTTAAAGTTGGAGATAATGTTTCTTCAGGGGATGTAATAGGAACAGTACAAGAAACAACTACTATTGAACATAGAGTAATGATCCCTCCTGGTATTTCAGGGGCTGTAAAAGAAATAAAATCTGGTGATTTTAATGTCACTCAAACAATATGCGTATTAGATGGCGGAGATGAAATAAAAATGATGCAGAAATGGCCAGTTAGGACTCCAAGGCCTTTCACAAAGAAGCATGCTCCTGAAGTACCTCTACAAACAGGACAAAGAATTCTAGATTTCCTTTTTCCTTTAGCAAAAGGAGGTACTGCAGGTATCCCAGGTCCATTCGGCTCAGGAAAAACAGTTACTCAACAACAATTAGCCAAGTGGTCTGATGCAGATATCGTCGTTTACATTGGTTGTGGGGAGAGAGGCAACGAGATGACAGAAGTTCTTGACGAATTCCCTCACCTAATAGACCCAAAAACTGGTGAAGCGTTGATGAATAGAACCACTATGATTGCAAACACATCTAACATGCCGGTTGCAGCCAGAGAAGCTTCAGTTTATACTGGAATTACTATTGCTGAATATTTCCGAGATATGGGTTATGATGTTGCCCTCATGGCTGACTCAACTAGTCGTTGGGCAGAAGCAATGAGAGAAATTTCATCCAGACTTGAAGAGATGCCCGGTGAAGAAGGATATCCGGCATACCTTTCTAGTCGTTTAGCAGAATTCTATGAAAGGGCAGGCCGTGTAGAGACACTTTCTGGGGGAGATGGTTCGGTTTCCGTAATAGGGGCAGTTTCACCTCCCGGAGGCGATATTTCCGAACCTGTAAGCCAAGGTACCTTACGTATCGTCAAAGTTTTTTGGGGCTTGGATGCTGGATTAGCGCGTCAAAGGCACTTTCCAGCAATTAATTGGCTTAACTCATATTCATTATATCCGCCTTCATTGGATCAATGGTACAGAGATAATATAAAAAGTGATTTTCCAGAAATCAGAACCCAAATAAGTTCACTTTTACAAGTGGAAGCAGAATTGCAAGAGATTGTACAACTAGTCGGTTCAGACGCACTTCCGGTAGATCAACAATTGACTCTTGAAGTTGCTCGTATGATTAGGGAATTTTTCTTACAGCAAAATGCTTTCCATGATGTAGATACATATAGTGACCTCAAACTTCAATATATTATGGCTAAAGCTATTTTGTCTTTCCAAGAAGAATCTAAGAAAGCCCTTGCAGGTGGTTCCGCATTAGAAGATGTAGTGAATGTGCCTGCTAGGACTGATTTAATGAGAGGTAGATTTGAATCAGGCTATGAAGATAGGATACAAGAAATGTTGGATGAAATGACTAAACAAATTGCTGATACTATGGAGAATGATTAAGGAGTGGTATAAATGACTGGAAAAGAATATAGAACAATAACTGATGTAAAAGGACCTTTGGTGTTCTTAAATAAGACTGAACCTGTTGCCTTTGGAGAAATCGTTGAATTAAGACTTTCAGATGGTACAATGAAGAATGGACAAGTTCTCGATACTTCTGATGATCAAGTAATTGTACAAGTCTTTGAAGGAACTGCTTCAATAGATAAACAAACAGGAATTAAATTCCTTGGTGATGTTTTCAAATTACCTGTCAGTAAAGATATGATAGGTCGTATTTTAGATGGTGCTGGAAGGCCTAGGGACGGAGGCCCTCCCATTGTTGCTGATGAAATGGCAGACATTATAGGGGCTGCTATAAATCCATATTCTCGACAAAGCCCATCTTCTTTTATTCAGACAGGTATTTCGGCAATCGATGCCTGTACTTCATTGGTCAGAGGTCAAAAATTACCTATCTTCAGTGCATCTGGACTTCCTCATAATGATATTGCATTACAAATCGCTAGACAAGCAAAACTAGTAGATAGCGATGATGATTTCGTAGTTGTTTTCTGCGCAATGGGAATAACGGCAGAGGAGTATAACTTCTTTGTCCATGATTTAGAGAGAACAGGGGCACTTGAAAATGCCTGTTTGTTCGTTAACTTGGCAGATGATCCAGCCGTTGAGAGACTAATTACTCCAAGATTGGCATTAACGGCTGCAGAATATCTTGCCTTTGAACACGATTATCATGTGTTAGTTATTTATACTGATATGACGAATTATTGTGAATCATTACGTCAAATAGGTGCCGCCCGTGAAGAAGTTCCTGGTAGAAGAGGATACCCAGGATACATGTATACCGATCTAGCAATGCTTTACGAGCGTGCAGGATTGGTAAAGGGAAAGAAAGGCTCGATTACCCAATTCCCAATATTAACTATGCCGGGAGATGACATAACACATCCTATACCTGATCTATCAGGATATATCACTGAAGGGCAAATTGTTATTTCTCGTGAATTACACCAAAAAGGAATATATCCTCCAATAAATGTTCTCCCTTCGTTATCTAGATTAATGAATGCGGGTATAGGTGATGGGAAGACACGGGAAGATCACAAATCTGTTTCTGATCAATTATATGCTGCCTATGCACAAGGGAGGGAATTGAGAGGATTAGTCGCTATTGTGGGCGAGGATGCTCTTAACGAAAGAGATTTACAATTACTCAAATTTGCAGATATTTTTGAAAATCAATTCCTTCGTCAAAGTAGAGACGAAGATAGGGACATAGGAGAAGGTACACTAGATTATGCATGGGAACTACTTTCTAATATAGATACAAAATATCTTGTTCGCCTAGATCAAAAATGGATTGATAAATACCACCCTAATGATAAGAAAAATTAATCAATTTTAAAAAAATTATTGGAGATGAAAGATATGGCATTGGATATAAAGCCCACAAGATCCGAACTAATTAATCTAAAGCGTAGAATTAAACAAACATCTAGTGGATATAATTTACTAAAAATGAAAAGAGATGGTTTATTTTTTGAATTCAGAACATTATTGGCCGAGATGATTGCCGCAAAGGAAGAACTTGTAGGGACTTATCGTGATGCCCTAAAATCAATCGCTCTAGCTTCTTCAATTGAAGGAGGGCTTTCAGTTAAAAGTGCTGCAATCGCTGCAAATTCTGGTCCTGAAGTAATGGTCTCAAGGAGAAATATAATGGGAGTTGTAGTTCCAAAAGTAGAAGGTACAAATCTAACTACTACTGTTGAAACTAGGCCTACGGGAATTATCGGTGGCTCTCCGTATATAGATGAAGCAGCAGATTCCTATTCTATATTAATTTCTAAAATCGTTAAAGCGGCAGAAATGGAGGCTACTTTGAAAAGATTATTAGAAGAGATAGAGGCAACCAAAAGAAGAGTAAATGCTTTGGAATTTGTGGTAATACCTGAGATGAAAGAAGCTCAAACCTTTATTCAATTACGTTTGGAAGAAATGGAAAGAGAAGAAACTTTCAGATTAAAACGTTTCAAGAATAAATAATCGAATAATATAGTTGTTCTTGGCGAGGTATCTTATTAGTCAACAACGACGGAGAGTTAGGGGAGAAGATTTCTAATGGAAGATGTTAATCCAATATCCATTGATACAGAAACTTGGGGCAATCAAGAATTAACACAAGTCATAGCATCAAGATATTTTATTTTAGGCCAAGAAACTAATCAACAATCTTCTTGGGAAATTAGTTATTTGAGTGAAATTGACGCTGCAAATTCCCTATCTCTTTTAAACAATCACCTAGAATCACTAGGCCTTATCGGCGTATTAAGTAATGATATCTTACCAGTGCTGAGTATAATTCCATTACCTTCCTCTTCTAGTGTTTCTAGTCGTTGGCAACAAATCTTAATCTGGTCTTTAATGTCAATATTCTTAACTATTGTTGGCGCTGAATGGTTTGGTAGGTATGATCAAAATAAGGGAATACTCAATTCTGATAATATACAAGAATCACTATTTTATTTCACCATCCCCATAATATTCACACTGTTATTATGTAGCCATTTAAGATACTGGATTGCAAAACATAATTCAGTAGATAGTGGACACATAATTCCAATAATATTTCCAATATTGTATCCTATGTGGCCATTCGGTTTAACAGGAATTTTATCTCAAAAAAGGATGGATAACATCCCTTTCCCGGATCGCAAAAAATTAGCTATTATCGAATCAATACTTCCTTTGTCTATATTCTTTATAGGGTCATTATTGACCATAATTGGACTTAAAATAACTTCAAACGAACCTCCAGATTTAGAAACCTCGCCGATAGTATTTGAGGTAAATCAAATAACTCAGATAATATATTCATCACTATTTGACGACATAGAATTAAAATTACAATGGCTACATCCAATCGGAATAGCCGGATTAGGGCTATCGATGATTGCCTGGATTCTTTTATTACCAATTCCTGGATTTCCAGGCGATAGATTACTTTATTCTCTTTTTGGACCTTCTGAAATGTCTAAGGGAGAATTACAAACATCATTATTTATTTCCTCTCTTACAATTATGATTATTATTTTTGCCTTCGTCAATTATCTTCCTTGGCTATTCCTAGTTGCATTTGCAACTTGGCAACGCTTCAGCCCAGAAAATAATATAATCCCGTTTGTAGTTAATCAGAATATTGATTTAAGTAATGATTCAAAATCAAAAATCACCATTATACTAGTATCTATACTGATTCTTGGGTTTCCTGGTTTTAGTCCTATTTCAGATTTGGAAGACTACGATTCAGGATTATCAACTAGCGATTGGCCGGAGGATGCTGAAATACCTCAATTTGGTGAGGCTAGTTTAGATTTTTTACTTCAACCTAATGGAATCATGCCAGTTTCAGGGTTTTTACAGTTTAGTATTGAAGGAAGCCAATCGGAGTATTGGGAAATCAACTCTAGTTGTGGAAAAAATAAGTTTTGTTATTTCAGTAATGTGACTCAAAATAGTAATCAATTAATCAATATCGTCGTAAAGGCTCCTAATTTTATTTTTGAAGAAAAAATGTATTTGAGAATAGTTATTGATGTCAATGAAAACGAAAAGGAACACTTAATATTACTATATAATAATCAATATTCTGGCCCAAAAAATGTATTTTGGATAATTTCTAATAATAGTAATAATCCCATAATTTGTACAAAAATAAATATTATCTCAGGAGATAGAGGTAACTTATCTTTAACAAATCCATTTTGGAATTTTGAAAATTCCTCATTTATGAAAGAAGGAATCAATGATTTATGTTTAATAGGTCATGAGGGAGCGTTATTTTCTTCAAATTCTACAGATGAGCAATTTCGGCAGTATGGGCCATCTATTCAATTCAATAGAGAAAATAATACTACATTAGAGTGGTGGATGCCTATTGAGAATACTGAACCTAATATTCTTATTTCAGGTACTGAATGGACTATACCTCCATGGATAAATTTGGAAAATACTCAGTATTCAATTGTTTATGGTTCCGATAATCCTGTGTTCTGTAAGTCAAGTGATATAGTTACGGAAGTGAACGCA
Organism: Candidatus Thalassarchaeaceae archaeon; assembly: GCA_943841885.1. Lineage (GTDB taxonomy): Archaea > Thermoplasmatota > Poseidoniia > Poseidoniales > Thalassarchaeaceae > MGIIb-O3. The sequence continues at coordinate 115,747 of CALSZZ010000002.1, forward strand.
AATTGGACTTTACCATTGGAAGAATATACTCCAATAAAATTCTCAAAAGGACCAATAATTAATGGTACAATAATTGTACCTTCTACTGGTTGGTTAATGATATGTAATGAAAGCACTCCAGTCTCTAAGTATATCATTAAAGAAGGACTAGATGTTATCATTAATCAGGGCTCTATTAATAATAAAATAATTACTAATTCGTTTTCAATAATTAATAGAGAGAATTTCTCAATACCTATTTCCGTAGAGTGGTATGGGGATTCAGTAAATTATGGTGCTTGGGGTGTTCAAAATATACCAGGATTTGTAGGACCCAATGAAGAGGTTGAAATAATCATGGAAGAAAAAGTTGACTCTTCATTATATTATTCATCTTGGATCTCAATTGATCAAGATACTCTAACAATACATATTTCAGTCAGATGCCCATCATATGGGTGTTCATGATGAGAATTGCAATATTAGGAATTGGTTCCATTGGAGGAGTTTTTCTCTCTTCTCTCGCCGATTCAAATGCTGATTTAATTGCTGTTTCTAGGGGTTTAAGGGCATCTCAAATCTCTGAAACAGGAATTATCTTACATACTCCAGAAGGTACCATTGAACATTTTCCATCTGAATTGTTTACAGTATTTGATAGCGATTCCGGTCCCCTTCCATCTTCATTAACTAAGTCTTGTGATTTTGTCTTAATTTGTGGAAAGAGCTATTCTACACCTTATTTGGCACCATTGGCCTTTCAATTACTTGCATCAGATGGAATGGCTATCAGTATGCAAAATGGCCTTGGCCACGCCGAATATCTTTCAAGTATGATTGGGAAAAATAAGGTATTAGGTTGTACTGTAACTCATGGCGCATGGAAAGACGCCGACTCATTTCATTGGGAAGGAAGGGGCGAAATAACTCTCGGTTCATTAGATGGAGCAAAACCATCTCAAAAGGTGAATGAATTTATTTCTTTGCTGGAAGAATCCAAACTCTTTCCAAGATGGAGTGAACAAATTACAAAAGAAATTTGGATTAAATTACTCATTAACATAGCAATTAACCCAATTTGTGCCATTACGGGTTTGCGTAATGGAGAAATACTAATGCAAGAAGACATTTGGTACCAATCTGAATCTTGTATGAAAGAAGCATCAGTCATTGCCAAAGCCTCAGGAATCAATTTAGATGATATAGATTTGAATAAAAAACTTCGCTCAATAGTTATTTCAACCGGAAAAAATCGTTGTTCAATGTTACAAGATATTATGTCCGGAAAAAGAACAGAAATCGACTCTCTATGCGGGGTGATAATATCGAAAGGGGAATCTATTGGAATACCGACTCCTCTTAATTCAATGCTATTTTCTATGATAAAAGGAATAGAAAAATCATCTAATATTCATTAATTTAATTTAATTATTTCTGACACTTCGGGCAGAAAAATGTTGATCTATTTGATTGTATTATTCTCTTTATGATACCATTGCAAGATTTCTTTTTACAGTTCTGTCCTTCTCTGCCATAAACTACAAATGAGTTTGGAAAATACCCTAAAGCATCATCTCCATCTACTCCTCTAAAGTCTTGAAGTGTTGATCCTCCAGCATCTATCGCTTCTATCATAACGGAATGAATTTCAAATACTATTTTCTCTATCCTTTTACTTATTCCATTTTTCAATACCAATGTCTCGGCCTTTCTTTTTGGCGATATCCCAGCCCTATTAAGTATCTCACAAACATAGATATTGCCTAAGCCAGCGACGATTTTTTGATCAAGTAATGCGTTTTTTATTGGTATTCTTCTTTTTCTTAAATTATTTGAAAGTATTTCAGGCGTTAACGAGCCAGGCATTGGTTCCGGGCCAATATCCTTTAGTAATTTATGAGTTTCTTGCTTTTCAGTTTCAAATATATCCATTATTCCAAATCTTCTATGATCTGAATATACTCCTTTACCTCCATCATCAAGATATATCACTACCCAATCATGAGGTCCTGAACCACTGCCAATCTCGGCACCGTGAATGAATCTACCCGGAACTCCTTTTTTACCATCTCCAAGAAGCGTCCATCTTCCAGTCATCCCTAAATGACATAGCCATGTTTTACCTCCTATTAATCTGATTAACAAGTACTTAGCTCTCCTCTCAATTTTTATTATTTTTTTCCCACTTAATATTCTCTCAAAATCATCAGGAAATGGAAAACGTAAATTTCCTCTTCTTAATTCAACATCTACTATGACTCTATTTTTCAAATGACTTTCAAGTCCTCTTCGCACAGTTTCGACTTCTGGTAACTCTGGCATATTTACCCGTAAAGGTGCCACCCAATGATGATAACTGTTTAATAACTATTTTAATTTACAGTAAAATAGCATATGTTGCTCTTCTAATCCTTTTAAATCAATCATTTCAATAATATTTAGATTAGAATTATTTATTATTTCCATTGCCTTATCGAATTTATTTTCAGTATCACCATCCGACATCCTTTCACTCGCAGCCTTAAGACTAAGCAAGGCTACTCCATTATTTTTAAGAAATACTTCAACTACCTTCACAAACGTTTTTGCTTGATCGGAAATACTTAGGTCTTGATGCAACCAATCTACTTTTTTATTAACAAAGGGAGAAATCTCTGATATGTTTCTTGCATCTGCGAGGACTGGAATTATTCCTGGCCTTATTTCCGATAAAGCAACCAATTCCCTCATCATTCTAGTTGATACATCGATTGCTATTATCTGTCCTTTATGATGATTTCTAGAGCCGCACACGCAGTCATGGATATGGCTAACAGTCCCACCAATTGAAGCCCCAAGGTAAAGACAGTTTTGCCCTGGGAGAGGTATTAAATCCACAGGATTCAATTTTGTTCTAATTATTGATGCCGCGATTTTAGATTTCGTTGCGTCCCAAAGACGCCATTCGTTTCGTCCATCTCTTTTTCTACGTTCTTTCCTCACTGAGACGCCCTTTACTGCATTTCGTGTCCAAATATTCCTACCTTCTTTCCTTACTCCCCAGCCCAAGGACTTCACTTTCCTTTTCATGTTTTCATTTCCTTTTGGGCGGTTTTGGAAATTTATTTTTAATATTTTTAATATCCTCATTGATCTTAGAGATTTCTGTTTCATTCCATTTTTCTCCGCCAAAGTGATCAATTCTAACTGCTATACTAGCCTTGCCGGCAATAAATCTGGCTATCTTACCTCTTACCCATTTTGGTGATTTTCCAACTTGAGGTAATGAGAATAGAACAGATCCATGCTTGGGCGGTGATGCGCCCTTTCTATGAGCAGCCATTGCAGCATGTGCCCCGAGTACCTGTAATGATCCTGATGGCATTCTTGCTAATCGCCCTCTACTACCTGCTAATACTAGTAGTTTAGATGCACCCAAAGGACCAATCAGAGCAGAAAGGGAAGGCATATACTCTAATGCCATAATTCTAATTGTATCTTCCTGTTCTTTCAGCCTTTTTGTCAATGAAGATACGGACTCACAATGGCTTTTAAGAGCACTCCACTCAATTTCAGAAGGCTCAAATAACGGCTTACTAGTTCCTAATAGATTCGCTGCGGAAGTTATGGATTCCGATCCAACAATTGCTTCAATAATTTCCTTTCTTCTTATGTCTAAGTTTATTTCCGTTAAAAAAAGTCCTACCCATTCAATACATCTTGACTCACTTGTTGTCCAATTAGATCTTATCTCATTTGCAGATGAGACTAACATATCTAATCTCTTATCCATATCTTCAGAAGATTCAGCAACTTTTAATCTTGCAATTACTATTACTGCTTCATCAAAGAGTGTTTGTTCATCATTATTATATTTAGGCCAATCATTATTTTCTAAATGACCTTCTGAATTAACCTCAACATCTTCAAATCTATCATACAAAATCCTTGCTTCAGGGCTCATCCTACCTTTTTGTAATGCAATTAATCTTCTTACTAAACTCTGAACGGTTACATTGGAAGTCCAATATATTTCATCAATAACTAAGTCATCATCATCAATAAGTCGTGCCAATCTCCAATCGTAGTTGATTCGCATACTCCTCCGAGGAGTTATACTGCTTGAACGGTACGGAAGCCTGCATATGTATGGAAGTAATGAATAACGAATCCTTATTAGGTCAACCATGGATATCAGGCTAATTGTTATTGTAGCAATTGGAGGTGCATTAGGGGCAATATTAAGATATATTACGCCCTCATTTCTTCCAAATCAATATGGAATCTCTGATACAATGCTTATCAATCTATTAGGTTCTTTATTCATAGGGATATTATTTGGTGCAATCTCTAATGGTCTAGAAATTAGTGAGGAAACAATAATTTTGATTGGAACTGGTTTTTTGGGGGCATTTACAACCATGTCCACATTTGCCATCGAAACAGTAGAGTTAATTCAAGAAAATATATTCGGTGCCATATTGTATGTTTTTTTTACTATTTTCGGAAGTATTTTTCTTGCCTGGGTTGGATATTTTATGGCAACTAGTTTTATTCCCTAACTATCAAAATAACACTTTTAATAGAATCATTGAATAATAATCCCATAGACCGCGATATGGTTCTGGTATTCTAAAGGAGTTGAGATTCAGATGTTTTGTCCAATATGCGGTTCACTTTCATTTCCCGATTCAAAAAATAATATCAAGTGTCCAGATTATAAATGTGGATATGAAGGGCCGTTAGCAGGGCCGGATGGAAAAGGAGGAAAATTCATTGATCCTATGTCCGGAGAAGAAATAGATCTTACAAATGCAACTGCAAAGAGTGCAACCAAATCTCTGAAACATTTGACCGAAGTAGTCGAGGAAGAAGTGGCCCGTGGGACCTTGAGAGTTGGCGATTATATTTGCCCCAATCCAAAATGTCAAAAAAATAGAGTTTATGTATGGATGCAACAAACTAGGTCCTCCGATGAACCAGAAACCAAAATGTGTACATGTGAAAGCTGCGGTAAAAGATGGCGCGAATATCAATGATTTTTTCTGCAAAATATTACGAACCATCAATAACCTCCTACTCTGACATACAAAAGTAAGGTGTGATGATGCTAAGAGTAACTGCTAAACAACAACTAATGCGAGAAATTGTGGAACTTCTTTCAGTTCTAACTGAAGAGGCAAAATTGGTATGGAGTGAAAAAGGCTTGCATGTTACTGTTGTCGATGGTTCGCATGTTGCGCTGCTTTCTGCTACAATTGCTGATGAATGTTTTGAAACATATGAAGTTGAGAAGGTAGAAATAGGTCTAGAATTAGGAAAAATGCGTGATTTATTAACTTTAGCAGGACCAAATGATTTAGTAGAATTAGATTATGACGATTCTTTTGGAGCGATTAATGTTAGAGTTGGAGAAGTTCACAGAATACTAAGGGGCGTAGATCCAGCGACCATGAATAATCCTAATATACCAAACCTAGAATTCAATCATAAAGCAACTGTTGGCTCAGATAGACTTTCCCGTTCTTTAAGGGCTGCTAAGTTTGTTGGTGAAATAGTGGATTTAAGTCTAGATCAGACACACATGACTGTTTCAATTACTGTTGAAGCAGGTGAAGGCGTAAATGTCAAATTCGAATCTGGAGAATTATCTGAATTAGTCTGTCCAACTCCGACTCAATCCTCATATTCTTTACAGTTTTTAGATCCTCTTACGAGAAAATTAGCAGGCGGTCTGACTGAAAATATCACTCTTGAATTTCAAGAAAAGTATCCTCTTCGATTGACTTGGAATAGCAATCAAGGGGGCGCTAGCTGGACATATTTCTTGGCCCCTAGAGTGACTAATGACCCGTGAACTCTTGAATGATTACTCTGTGGCTACTAAAGATGGATTACACCACCTGCGTAATTATTCCGAGTGTAGGGAACTCTATTGAATTAGGATTGGCTTTAGATAGTCTCCTTGACCAAGAAGAACCATTGGATGAAATAATTGTTGTTGGCCCAACCAATGATTTAGCCCGCCAGGTGGCCGAAGACAGAAAAATTCGCTATATTGATGATGAAGGATCGAAGAATCGTGCCGATGCATGCAATGTTGCCATAAGAGAATCCGATTCCGACATCATTCTATTTACAGATGACGATGTTATTGCCCCTCCTGATTGGTCAAAATTGATTTTGAGATGGTTTTCTAGAGATGATGTTGCAGGAGTGGGTGGGCCTAACTACGCTCCGGTAAATGAATCTTCATTATGGCAAAAAGTTATTGATGTGACATTTTGTAGTACTATTTTTACATCTGGGACAAATTATGGCAGGTCTGGTGTTGAAGAATTAGAAGAGGTTGAACAATTACCAGGGGTAAATAGCGCATATAGACGTTCGAAAATAGAAGAAATAGGGGGTTTTGATAGTGGAGCAATTGGGGCAGAAGATGTCATCTTAGATTATAGAATAAGGAAAAATGGTAATAAATTATGGTCTGATAAATCAGCAGTAATATGGCACAGAAGAAGGAATATAACAAAAGTAAAGAAACAGATTAGAAATTATGGACTTGTAAGGGCATTAGCAAGCCATGAATATCCCGAACTCCGCAAACCTTCTCATACAGCTGTAGCTTTTTTCCCTTTGCTTGTCATTTCATCTTTATTTTTTTCTATTTGGGGGCTTTTGAATGGGGGAGTAGCATGGCCAGAATTTTGGGATATCCGGCTCTCAAAGGTTCCAATGGGTCTTCCGAGACTTAGTGTCCATTTATTTATCACATTAATTATTTTGTATAACCTTATTTCTTGGTTTGGTTCTTGGAAGGGAAAATCTCCTAGTAAATCATCGATAACAATATTTTTGTCTCCTCTTGTAACTTATATCCTCCATTGGAATTATGGTATGGGAATATTAACGGGATGGTTGAGAATTTTAAAAGGAAATACGGGTTTACAGGTTGATGATAAAACACGTTAGTTATCCTATTTAGTATCCAGTCCATCCTCAATCATCCATGTTTTGGTACGAGGCCGCCAAAAAATTATAGTAAAAAAGCCAAAAAATAAACCACCAAATATAAGATTCAACCACCCTTCATAGATATAATTAGAACTAGCATTAAAATATGCCCAAATAAAAGAAGGAATTATCCCTATCAACATACAAATTAATAACTCTTCAGAAAAAATTCTTATTTTATCCGAGGCCGATGGTAAAACATTAATCTGTTTCTTACTCCCAATTTTTTGTTTATTCCGAACCAGTCTATAATATTCTACTTCATCATTTTCTTTACTAATTTGAATAATCTCATTCTTTCCCAATTTCCATTCACGACCAACTCTAAAAATCCAGTCATTTGACATAAACGGACTTCCATCGCATATCTTTCCCCAATATGAATTATTAATTTTATCTGATAATTCTTCAATTTCGTTGTTTCCAAAGATTTTATTTTGTTTCAACGCCAAAGACCATTCAGATTCCGAAGCAATATTGCAACCTTCTAAAAGTAATCTTTTACAAATTTCCTTTTTTAAGGGATATTTACATATTTCAAATTGGTAATCTATCTTGACTTCATGCCTAGGGCCAATGCCTCCGAAAAGAATTGTTCGATTATTCGTTCCTAGTAATATTCTACCGGGATTTATCGTTTCCCATTCAACATCCAATAATATCCCTCCTAGGAGTCAATTTCTCCAGTTTGGATTAGCCACTGCGATGCATAAACATTGTTATTTTCTATTAATTGATTATGTTCTCCGCGTTCTACGATGGCCCCATCAACTAATGCAATTATTTCATCTGAATTTCTTATTGTTGCCAGTCTATGAGCAACCGCAATAGTTATTCTTTTTTTGTCTCTATTGGAGCCTCCGAATAATGACTGTTGAATTCTTTTTTCAGTTTCAGCATCCAAAGCAGCACTCGCTTCATCGAGAATTAGTAGATCTGGATTGTTGAGTAAGGCACGGGCGAGACTAATTCGCGCCCTTTGCCCTCCTGACAACATCACCCCTCGGTCTCCTACCATTGTATCAATTCCATCTGGGAGTTTGGATATGAAATCCCATGCTCCTGCGGTTTCTAATGCAGATTTTATTTCATTATCATTTGCATCTCTAGCATATGATATGTTTTCACGTAGAGTGCCAAAGAAAAGGAATGGTTCTTGTGAGACGAATCCTATCCTTTCTCTAACTGATTTAATTGAAAAATCATTAATATTTATTCCATTGATGAGAATTTCGCCGCTTTGGGGCTCATAAAATCTTTCTATTAGTTTTAATATAGTACTTTTTCCTGCACCAGTATGCCCCATAACTCCAATAAAGTCTCCAGAAGTTGCTTTAAATGAAATTCCATTTAAAACATTTACTTCAGAAGTAGGGTATGAAAAAGATACATTCTCAAAGGAAATTGATGTTATCGGACCATCTAATTTTTTAGCTTCTTCTTTGTCATAAATTGATGGTTCTAAATCAACGATTGCAAATACTCTTTTTGATGCAGCTTCTCCTTTTTGTAATTGATTTAATAACAACCCAAGTATGAACATAGGCATAGTCATTCTAGTTGAGATTAAAAGAAAAGTAACAAATTGCCCTACTGTTATTTCTCCAGATGCCATTACCCATCCTCCGGCTGAAACAAGCAAGCCAAAGGATAAACCTGCAACAACGTATATTCCAGGAATAAATCTATTTCTTACAAATGCTGCATCTATCGACTGATCACGATAATCGCCACTTTGCCTGCCTATTCTTGCACTTTCAAAATTAGTCGCATTATAGGCTTGAACAACTGTAATGCCAGACAATACATTTTCCAATATCGCCACAATCCCTCCGGTACTTTCTCTTGTTTTCCTATATTTCCTCTGAACTCTTGTTGAAAACCAAATTACCATAGGAACTATCAAAGTTAATGGTGCAAACAAAATCAATGCTAATGTTGGAGACATCCAAAACATTATTCCAAAAGCTGTTACAAAAGTCATTATCAATCTAATAATACTCGTGCTTGCATCTGATATTATATCTTCTAATTGTGCAACATCTGCGGAGAGAACTGACATTAAATTACCACTCTGTCTTGTTTCAAAGTAAGAAGCTTCCATATTCATAAGTGAATTTGTTGCATCCATTCGTATGTCATGTTGCGCCATATATGCAGTTGACTGCCATAATTGATTACTGAGGCCCTGAAAAAGTGCCAAAAATGTAAAGCAAATAACAATTACAAATCCAAATCCAAACTCTATCGATGACATCGGACCAAAAGCAGGAAAGCTTCCCGAAGAAACAAATTTTTCAATAAAATCATTGGTAAATGTACCGTCCCTGTAATAGTCAGCAGCCATTCCTATTGCTATAAATGGTATTAAATCAAAAGCCCTAGCTATTCCATTAGTAAAAATTCCTCCAAAAACCCTTTTCCAATATTTTCCAAGATAAGGAACAATTCTCCATATTTTACGTCCTACCACTTGTTTTTCATCATCAGAATCAGTTTGATCTTTACTTATTTCGCTACCACTGAATCGAAAGTCGCCACCATCGTCGTCTGACATACTCTATCGGAGGGACGAGGGTGTTTCAATATGGTAGTAACCAGAAACTCAAATTGGTGCGCCCGCTGGGATTTGAACCCAGGACATGAGGTTGGAAACCTCAGGTGATAACCCCTTCACCACAGGCGCATATTTACCGCGGGGACATGACCTTTCAAAACTAATTCGGTCACATTTATTCAAATGCTAGACACATCTCGCACTACTTATGTTGATTAGACAAAGGTTTGGGATTTTATTAATGATTTTATTCCTACCCATTAATGGCCCCTTGCTTAGAATGACCCTAAATACCTTCAACGTTTCATTTCCTTTTGGAGATTTTTTGTTTTTCACGCTCTGTATAATTATGTTCATGGTAGGTGGAGTGATGACATTTACTCCAAAATTAAAGTTTGAATCTATGAGTAAATCTCCTTAGGCCATCTCGAATGAATATTCTCCATCAATTCTATTATTTGATTATCTGAGTATTCTAATTCCCACATCTTTTTACATAACTGTTGTGTTCTTTTAGGGACGGTTTTTGGGCCAAGAACCGCGCCTGGTCTTTTCATATCATCTAAGAAATCTGTTTCCATTCCCCAAATTGATTTCGATTGTTCCATTGTATCAATTATTTTCTCTATACTCCCTTTTCCAACACTTATTGTTGAACTAACTCCACTGGTAAATTCTGAATTCAAATTTGGAGGTGCGAAATGCCTAATTGTCTTCTCTTTTGGCATTTCTGCCATTTCACATAATTTTGATATATCTCTATATGTCTCTTTACCATTATCTTCAACATGTAATTGAATACTGACTTTTTCCTTTGCTGTAATTTTCATTATTTCCAATAATAATTTATTTGCATTTTTCCAAGTGTTCTGATTTACTTGATAATGAGGTCTACCAACTTCTCCAAGACAAACTGCATGTCCATCGGAAATAAATTCTAATGCTAACTCAACTGCCTCTAAATGTAATTTAGTAGATTCTTCAATCCCTAATGTTTTTATTTGTTTTTCCCAAGTTACAGGATGAGGTCCTAAGATTACTGAAACATCAATATCAAAGTTATTTCTTACCTCATTCGCCATTTCTACAGTATCATGGTACAAAATTTGATATTCACTAATTTTTCTTGGAAGATTATTAAAATCAGGTTTATGGACTAAATTTATCGAAGTTCCTCCTACTTTAACAAACTCCTCTACAGCTTTCAGGTATAAGTTTCTCCTGTCTAAATGGATATGTTGATCCATTATAGGGCCATGCCAAAATCCATCTTCTAACATTTTTCTCAGGCCAAGGTTCCTTCTTCTTCAAGCAAATTTTTCCAATAACTGATTGCCATATCAATCACTCTCTTTGATTTTTGCCCTAAAACTATTCCTTTACCATTATTGAATAAAATTATTCTACACTCATGTCTTTTAGCATCTATTCTTATTGCACTAATCCTTTCATCTAAAATTATGTCGTTAAATCTCTCATTGGCTAACTCAAGTAAAACTGCTTTACCTAATGAAAACTCTCCCAATATCTCTCCAGTCTCTGATTTTAGTCCTTCATCAGACATTCCAATACTTAGGAGAAATTTCTGAGTAACTAATTTAGCAACTGCCTGTCTTGAGATATTATGTACAATAATGGACCCAAACTTGTCTATAATTATAGTTGATTTTGGGTCTTTATTGCTAATTAATGAATATTCTCCTTGTTTTATCCCTCCTGGTAAATTCAGGACATCTTGGTGCCTAACTGGTTTAGAAGGAGTGAACTTAAATGTCTGAGTTTTTATTTTTACAAAATTTTGTTCGGAGTTCATTTTCTCACACTCTTTCCATTTTTTCTATAATAGTACACTTAGTTATTGCATCATAAAGTTGTTCAAGGTACGCTTGGTGGACTGGTACTAATAATATAACGTCAGAACTGCCGCTTTCATCAAGTCTTCTATTTCTTAAATCTTTTAGTGCACCCTTTATCCGTGCCGCATATCGCTCATCACGTTCTATGATTAAATCTTCGTTTAGCGTTCTTTGTTCCTCAATCCACCAAGATGCACATGAGGCAGCTGCAGCTCCTATCTCAGCGTTTATTTTCTCAGATTTTTCAACCATCTTCGAAGCATTTAATCGATTTTTGGAATATCTTCTACTCTTATTAATAATTTTGAGGAGATTGATTATTTTGACCTGATTATCTGCACATTTAGAATACCATTCTTCCCATTCCTTATCTGTAATTTCAGGTATTATTGTATAAACAGGTTTCTGTCCTGAGTTTTCAGCGTGTCTTAGTAATCTGATTGGTTCCGGGTCAGGTATATTTGGACCATTAACTTCTAAGGCTTGTATATCTGTTAATAAAAGCCCCATTGTCCCTCCAGATGCTAATACTGCTTGAACATTTATTCCCGGACTTTTAATTTCATCTTTTTCCTCTTCTTTGAGTATTGCAATATCATCTCTGGAATACAAAAGTGCTAAGCCATCCCATTTTCTGACTCTAAGGGAATTCGGCATAAGAATACATGGAAGATGAGGCCAAATAACTATTTTTCCTCCATTAGGATCTTCATAAGTGAGATATTCCCATCTTAATCTTGGAACCTCCATGGGGCTGCGAGGTGTTATCCCGAATCAACCATACCCCTGAAAACAGTTGAATTTAATAAAATTTGATGTAGCATTCAAGGATGATGACCCACCATGGTACTTCGATAGAACATGAACCGCCCTCACTCTTTCGAGCCAGTCGTACTTTTGAATGAAGTTTTTCCTGGACACACTAATGCATTAAATACACTATTCGGAGGACATCTGATGAGTATAATGGATACTAGCGCAGGAATGGTTGCTTCAAAATTTGCGCATCGTGAATTTGTAACTATTTCAGTTGATGCACTAAAATTTCGCAAACCCGCTTTTCAAGGAGATATTATCAGGACAACTGCAAAAGTTGTTTGGACTTCGCCTAGGACAGCAGGAATTCATGTCACTTCTTGTAGAATGTCTAGATCAGAATGGCAAGGGGAAGAAATCTGTTCAGGTTTTTTCTTCATGGTTGCTATTGATGAATCCATGAATGCAATAGAGATACCTCAATTTGAGCCCAAAACGGATGAGGAAAAAGAATTATGGAATCAAGCTAAATCTGCTAGAGAAGCAATGAAATAGGCTCTTTTGACCATTCACTTGAACAAGTTAAACACTATCCCATTCTTATGGCCGTTCTGAATATTGCTTTAATTGGTTCTGAAAATTTTGCTAGAAGTTTGGCGAAAAAAAGTGATTCAAGAGATATAGAATCTTATGTCTTCAAAGAAGGATACGGTACTGATGCAAGAATATTGTCTTTTTTGAGGCCACTCAAATATCCAGATAGCATAAGGCCTCTACTGTCTGTATTGAACGTCGCTAAGGCTGGAATTATTGAAATATCAAAATTAGATTCTTCATTAGGGGAAATTCTTGTTTCCTTTGCTTGTTCCGGAATAAAAAATGGAATAGCAATAATTAATCCCGATGAGGGTAATTGGATAGATATAGACGAAATAAAAATGTTTTTCTCCCAATTGAGTCTTGATTGGAAAATATACCAATCAATGCCAGAAATACATGAAATTAGAGATATTTTGTTTGGGATGATGGATAATATCAAACCAAATGAAGAATTATTAATATTGCCAATTGATCAACATTTCGTAGTTCAAGGAATAGGATTAGTTGGAATTGGCTATGTCCAATCTGGCCAAATAAAGAAACATGATACCATAGAAGTAATTTCCTTAGGGGAAAAAGGAATTATTAGAAGTTTACAAGTAATGGATGATGATGTAGACGTAGCAAACTCTGGTGATAGAGTGGGGCTCGCCATTAGAAATTTACGTGAAGAATCTTTACACAAAGGTTGTATAATAACTCACCCTGAATCTAAAGTTATGGTGAAGCATAATATCTCTTCTTTTACATTAAATAAGGCACCCTTTCAGGAAAAACAAATTAAAAAAGATGACATCATTCATGCTTCAACAGACTTACAGTTCATCGTAGGAAGGGTTAGTAACATTAAACAAGATCAATATCAAATTCACTGGGAAAGTCCACTTTGGATTCGTTCACAACAAAATACTGAAATCATTCTAACACAACTAGATGCAAAACCAATGAGAATACTAGGAACTGCAAAAATACTAAAATCCGAGTAAATATTTTTTATACAAAAATATGTCTAATATCTAGATATTTTACATTCATTTTATACCATATGTACTATCCTGCAAGATTCGGATGTATTCAGCTGGGCTTAATCGCCCAACTGGAGGAGGGGAGGCCGAACTACTCGGTAATCTTTCTCTTGTTGGGGTAAAAGGGGTATTTTGTGCAATCCTCTCGGATCGTGAATTAACCCTTGAAAGGAGTGATGGGAAGGGTTTGAGGCTTTCCTTAGCCGCTGTTAATAGGACTAGGCATTTAACAATACCACTACTCCCTAATGGATTGGTTCCACTAGGGGCAATTTCAATATTACTTGGAATAACAACAATTTCATTTCCTTATGCTCTTATGCCAATTTTACTGGGCTTTCTAGCTATTTCTCTAAATATATTTTCACGCCACTCAATAATATCTATTGACACAAATTCTGGTGATCGACACTTAATTGCAGGTAGTGAAGGTTCATTGTTAAGACTAGCAACAATGATTTCCAGATTAATACATGGTAGTACTATGAAAGAAGCCAGAATAGGCCTTGAAAATCTTGAAAAGGAAATGCCGTTATTCCCTTCTTTTATACACGCTGGAGGACATTTTATCAATCATGATAAGAATCTATTAACATATAATGATAAGTTGTCAGGATTTGAGTCAGATTCAGGTATTGATACTATTCAGAAATCAACATCCCCTAATTTACAAGGTCTGAAATTAGACACACATCAAATTAATGATGAAAGTATTTTCAGTCAAAATATTCAAAAAACAGATATAAACCAAAAAAAATCTGCATATGAAAGTGCTTGGAATACTCCTCCTCCTCCTTGGTACAAAGAGAAGGAAAAAATAAGTGAAGATAATTCAAACTTATACATAGATAGTACAAAAACTGAAACCAGAATGGACTCTGTTTTATCCGAGGCTGCAGGACAATTAGATATGTTTGGTGGTGGACTAGATATGTTTGAAGAAGGAGGTTTATTTGACCGAGAAGTAAATGAATATGATGAAAATCCGATTTCTTGTGAAAATATTTATGATTCCGGCCAAAACAAAATTTCTTTGAATCAAATATCCAGCTCACAAATGATGAAGCAAGCATACGAAACCTATGGCCATCCCATTTCAAATTATCAAAAATCTTCCAATCTACCTCAACCAACTGAGATTGCAGTTAGGGAAGAATGCAAGACTAGTATTGTAAAAGAAGCGAGAGCGAAACAAGAAATCAGGAACAACGACAATGAATTAAATTATTCATATGAATCAACTAATCTTGATAGTTACCCATCACTTAAGAAAGCATTCAAAGGAAATAATAAAAATATCTCTCTGAAAAATAAATCTACTAGTATTTCATCAGTATTAATGAATAAATTACTACGTCCCTCAAATGTTCCAATAAAAAATAAAAACATAAATAAATCTAAAGATAATAGGTTTCAAACCTCTCAATTTTTAAGATTAAGAAGTGATCAAGATCACCAATCAAATATTAATTCTAGGGTATTTAGAAGTAAGAAAAATAATGAAAATAGTGATGCAATGCAAGTCATAAACTCAATAGTTACCAGAGTTTCTGATGATATGCCTTCTAGAAGAAATTTTTCTTTTAAAC
The DNA here is from genome assembly GCA_943841885.1 of Candidatus Thalassarchaeaceae archaeon. Taxonomy (GTDB): domain Archaea; phylum Thermoplasmatota; class Poseidoniia; order Poseidoniales; family Thalassarchaeaceae; genus MGIIb-O3. The sequence goes on from CALSZZ010000002.1 coordinate 131,102, forward strand.
AAATGAAAAAAACCTCTTCTGGAGTCGAAGTGAATAAGTTACCAGGAATTAGAAAATTAGGATAACCCAACAATCCTTCTATATTTATCTACTCTAGCATGATATTTTCCTTTTTGTAAATTTAATAAATTAATGGAACCCAATCCGCCTATTATGAATGAAGAAGTAACTGTAGCATGTACTAATGCATTTCTCATTATTTCAATATCTTCCATTGCACCGACACATCCTACTATATTTGCCAAAAATGCTCCTGCAAATGAATCTCCACATCCAGTTGGATCTATTACTTCCTTAGTAGGATATGAAGGAAGAGATATTGTACCACAAGGGAAATATGCCAATACTCCGCCACTTCCTCTTTTTATAATCAAACTTCTAGGGCCATTTCCTGCAGATTTTCCTCCATTCAAAGCTTCTCCAGAAATTATCTTTTCAGCAGCCTTTGTCACAATATCCTCATCAGATATAGCGCAAACTTCTTCTTCGTTAAGTATGGCTATATCTACTCTCCTCAGGGCCTCGGACAAAGCCTCAAATTCAGTATTAATCCACAACATAAACGTATCTAAAACTGATATTTTGGGACTACATTCTCCTAGTATTTTTACTTGTGATAAGGGATGCATATTTGCACAAAATAAAATATCTATATCATTCCAAAAATCGGGTATTTGTGGATCAAAATCTCCTAAAACATTAATTTCTGTAGAAATTGTTTGAGCGTCATCCATGGAACCTTCATATTTACCCGACCATCTGAACGTTTTTCCAGAAAGTTTTGATATTCCTTCTATATTTATGCCTTTATCATTTAGTAATTGTAAATCACTTTCTCTAAAATCTTCTCCAATTGGCCCAATTACTCCTACTCTGGAGGACATTCCTGGCATCAATGGAAGGTGAAAAGAGGCAGAAATAGAAGAATGGATGGCCGAACCTCCTAATATATCAGCACCAAAGGCTGTTGGAGTTTGAATATGGTCATACCCCATGCTACCTACTATTGCTAAATCTATTCGGAACCCTCCTTCATTAATTTAGGATGTTCTTCAAGATATTTAATAGTTATTTGTCTATTATTAAAATCCTCTTCATTCAATATTTTTTTATGAAGTGGAATTAGAGTATCTACGCCTGTTAAAATAATTTCATCTATCGTAGAAGACATTTTCTTTATTGCTTGTTTTCTTGTTGGTGCCCAAGTGATGACTTTAGCTAAGAGAGAATCAAATGAAGCAGGTACATCATAGCCAGTGTGTACATGCGAATCTATTCTAACTCCGTTGCCTCCTGGCCAAATACATTCCCATATTTTACCGGGTGACGGTTCTAAAGTCGATGGATTTTCGGCATTTATGCGAATCTCAATTGCATGACCATTTATTTCAATCTCTTCCTGAGAGATTTTAATTTCTTCACCATAAGCCACTTTGATTCCTAATGATACCAAATCCTCTCCAACTATCATCTCAGTAACTGTATGTTCTACTTGTACTCTTGGATTGACCTCTAAGAAGTAAAAATTATCTTTCTCATCTCTCAAGAACTCGAAGGTAGCAAGTCCTTCATATCCGACTAATTTAGCCCCTTTAACTACTATTTCTCCCATTTTATCTCTAGTCTCTTTGTCAAGCCAAGGCCCTTCTTCTAGTATTTTTTGATGCCTCCTTTGTATTGAACAAAATCGTTCTCCAAAATGAATCGCATTTTTACCATCACTTAATACCTGAAACTCAATATGTTGTGCACCTTCGATAAATTTCTCTATGAATACTCTATCATCGCCAAATGCCGACATAGCCCTTCCTTGACATAAATTTAGTGCACTTTCAAAATTATCTTTACTATTTACAATCTGCATTCCTATTCCGCCTCCTCCTGCTGCAGCTTTGATTATTATGGGGAATCCTATTTCTCTGGCTATTTCCTCAGCTTCTTTAACGTTAGAAATTGGACTATCTGACCCTTTCGCCACGGGTAGTCCTGCCTCGGCCATAATTTTTCTAGCAGAAATCTTATCTCCTAAGATTTTCAATACTTTCGAACTGGGGCCGATGAACTTAATGCCTTCTTCAGACAACCTTCTGGCAAATGTAGGATTCTCTGCTAGAAAACCATATCCTGGGTGAACAGCATCCGCTCCAACTTCTTTGGCTGATTTTACAATTGCTTCTATATCCAAATATGTCGCCAATGGATCATCTCGAGGAATGTATATTCCCTCATCGGCCAATCTAACTGGTAATGATAAACGATCCTCTTTCCCATAGATAATAGCAACTTCAATGCCTAGTGAACGAAGTGATCTCATTATTCTTAATGCTATTTCGCCTCTATTAGCAATTAGTACACGGCGAAACATTACATGACCTTTATCGCTTCCAATGACGGACGGTCCTTAAAAATTCAGTATACATCTCTGAGATATCTTTTTTCAGTTTTCATCATCTTAGTCTCTACAAATTCAGTAGCCGTTTCAATGGTCATATTACCATGTTCAGAACATATTTTAATCAACGTTTTATGGACATCTTTTGCCATCCTTGATTTATCTCCACAAACATAGAAGTAAGCTCCATTATCTATCCATTCCCATATTTCCTCTCCATTTTTTTCCATTAAATGTTGGACATATACTTTTTCAGAACTAGTTCGTGACCATGCCAAATCATGTTTATTCAAAATCCCCTTCTTTTTCCAGTCTTCCATTTCTTCCTTATAATAATATTCTTCTTCAGTCCAATCTCCAAAAAACAACCAATTTTTACCAGTTGCATTATCAATCTCTCTTTGCTCTAAGAATGCCCTAAAGGGGGCAATTCCTGTACCTGGGCCAACCATTATGATGTCTCTTGTTTTATCTTCTGGTAGTACAAAAGATCTAGTTGGTGACATAAATATGCCAATATCTGTTTCTTTTACATCACACATATCAGATAAAAATCCTGTGCATAAACCAGCTTTATCTCTGCCATGGTGAGAGTATCTTACTATTCCTACGGTAAGGTGAACAGTCCCTGGTTCAAATTCTGGACTACTGGCAATTGAGTAAAGTCTTGGCTTTAATCTATCCATACCTTCTAGTAATTGCTGCGGACTTAAGTTTATATTTCCAAAATCTCCATATGCGTCAATATAATCTCTAGACCAAATATAATCTTCCATTGATTCTGAATCAGATGTTAATTCTTTCCATAATGCTAAACTAGGGTCTGAGGCCGAACCAATTTCCACGTATCCTTTTGGTACATCATTATCTATCCCAGTACCTTTCCAATCTAGTATCAAGTCTCCAGTATCTTCCGATATTCTTTGCCTTTTAATTATCTTAATTTCAACTTCTCCTGCATTACTATCTAGATGCTCGCCTAGTTTCATAATCCATTTTTTTGTTATTCTATGAACTTCGTAACGACTTGTCAAAGCCTCTTTTAAGGTACATTCACCGAGATGTGTCTCTACCTTTTCTTCACCGGAAAAATTATACAAAGTCAAAATATCTTCAACTAAATTAGGATGACATAGAGGGATTACTCCTAATGCATCACCTGACTTGTATTCTAGGCCTGAATCTCCTAAATCAAATACAATATGCCTAGTTTCTTTTCCTGAACCTTCTCCATTTAAGATAAAATTCTGTGTTAAATTTGATGAATAAGGTTTTTTTGCACTCCAATCAGACATGTTACCAACTCTATATGTTTCGACGGAAAGAACCTTGCTTATGAATAAATGCTGACTCTAATCTGTCTAAGCAGTATATCTATCAACGCAGCCCTTCTCGAAGTATTGTAATGGCTGAAGTATTATTCCTAGGTACAGGTAATGCCTTTTCGCCTCCGGGCAGACTTCACGCGTTAGCTTTACTTGATAGAAAAGTTATGATTGATTCTCCTCCAACTTTGCTTACACAACTAAGAAAATATTCTATACAACCATCAGAAATAGATCATTTGTTGTTCACACATTGGCATGCTGATCATATGTTTGGATTTCCGTTCTTAATGCTAGAAAGAGAATGGATGCCTTATGATTCTGGAGAAAAAAAATCTCTAAATGTTTATTCTAGATATGGAGGTAAAGAAATATTATCAAATCTTTGTAAAATAGGATTTCCAGGTAGTCTTGAGAATTCATTAAATAATAAAATTATTTGGAATAATGAAAAAGAAAGTATACTAAAAGGAACGAATTGGAAATTTCGCAGGTTCCCCGTATCTCATACTCCTGAAACAGATCCGCATGGATATGAATTGATACATTCAACAGGATTCACGATACTCCATTGCGGCGATTCTGGGCCATATCATACAATAGAAGAGAGGGCAGTTTATGCGGATGTAGTGATATTAGAAATGGGCGTCCCAGATTTTGTCTCTAGTCCATATCACCATAATCCATCCGATATTATTGAATTTTCAAAACGTCATCCCAAAGTAAAAGTTCTTGTTACTCATAATTTTTCTCATTCTTCGGGCAACTCTGGAGGATTTGAGATGCCAAATCTGCCGGATGATATTCACCAATTAGAAGACGGAGATATATTGAAAATTTTTGATGAGAAAAAATTTAAAATAAATAGATTAATCAAATAATTTATAGAAATTTTATCTTAATTACACTAACAAAAATAAAATCTATTCTTGAACTTTTAAGACACACTTATTATCTTTGACTTACTCGCCGAAAGATATGTGCTAGTGCGCTTTTAACTCGTAAGTTAGATTAGTGCTTTAGTATGTATTATTTAGGGAGTTGTTTGATAATGGACGGGAATATTTTTGAGAAAATTCTTGGCCAAGAAAGTTTATTCATGAATAGAAAAATTTTCGATCATGGTTTTGAACCATCCCGTCTCCCTCATAGGGAAAATGAAATCAATTCTTTAGTTAAAAATCTTGTAGATGCATTACATGGTCACATACCTTCAAACATGCTACTCTATGGAGTTCCTGGAGCAGGTAAAACTGTTGTCACTAGGTATGTTCTGCGACAATTGAGAGAAAAAGGTAACGAACTAAATAAAAAGGTCCATGCTTATGAGATAAACTGTAGAAGTGTCGACACCAAATATCGCGTCTTACAGTATTTGGCTTCAGAACTTCATGAAAGAGGTGATGCTGTTGTCCCCTTCACTGGTTGGCCTACAGACCGTGTTTTAGAAACTTTAGTCAGTAGGATGGATAGAATTGGAGGGGTTCACATTATAGTACTTGATGAAATAGATAATTTAGTTTCAAGAGCAGGAGATGGACTACTTTATAATTTGACAAATCTAAATACTAGATTATTAAATTCTAGATGTTGTATAATAGGAATCAGTAATGATTTGAATTTCACACAACAATTAGATCCCAGAGTTATGTCTAGACTCAGCCAGGAAGATATCGTATTCCATCCCTATGGCGCTTCAGAAATAGAGAATATTTTATTAAAAAGGGTGGAAGAGGGGCTAAAAAATGGAATTTTGCAAGAAGGAGTAGTTAGCCTTTGTGCGGCTTTAGCAGCCCAAGAACATGGGGATGCCAGAAGGGCACTTGATTTACTGCGTATTTCGGTTCAAAAAGCAGAACAGAATTCACAAGATAAAGTAGAAACCAGACATGTAAAGATAGCCCAAAGTCAGTTAGAATATGATCAAGTTACTCCTGTACTGAAAACTCTACCATTACATCAGAAACTAGTATTATTATCTATTTGCCTGAATGAAGAAAATGGATTGAAAAATATCTCAACAGGAGATATTTATCGAACATACGCGGATGCTTGTTTCCTGATTCATGTTGAACCTTTGACTACACGAAGGGTCTCTTCTTTACTAAATGAATTAGATACTTTGGGACTTATTATTGCTAGAAATGTCAGTAAAGGAAGAGGAGGGAGGAGTAAACAAGTAAATTTAACGACTCCTAAAGCAGTAGATTGCATTTCCTTAATGAGTGAAAATGAGCCACTGGTAGAAGAAGCTGCTCTTGGTAAATATAAACTACAATCGAAACTTTAGTAGTTTGTTTCTCCTCGATAATCATTATACCAAAAGGGCAATTCGCATTAAATAATGAGTGACGATGCGCTTGAATGGAAGGCCTCCTTATCTAGGCCAAGTATGACTCTTTCTAGAATCTCTGTTTTACTAGGAATGTGGGCTTTAATTCTGAGTGCAGTGAACTTAACAATTGGTGCTTATTCAGGGAAAAAGGCTCTTTGGTCTGGATTTTTTTTATCTGGAGAATCAAATACTAATTCCTCAAATATAGTCATTGACGATGCAATATTCTTGTTAATTGGGCTTTCTCTTTGCTACTTAGGAATAATGGGAATTCGTAAATCAATGGGTGAAAATGATAGATTATTAGATTCAATATTATCTGATTTGTCTTCTTTTGCCAGTAACTTATTTTCAACAGATAATACTCTTATGAGATTATTAGGTTCATGGTTAATTGTAATCGGCCTTCTATTCTATCTTCTATGGAGTGTTTTAAATGAAACATGGGTAGATCCCGGCGTTTATTCAGTAATGATAACAATGGTTTCTTTCGGTTATGGAATTTTAATCTATATAGATTCAGAATCTTAATATTCAACAAAATTCAAAACTAGATAATATATCCCTACATCTCTTTTTTGTATCTTCTTTCGTTATTCTCACTACCACTCCTTTGCCCGGTTGACCATATACTACTATGCTACCGAGCGGCGCAATCAAATGAATTATTAATGGGGCTAAATCTTCCTCTCCATCGACGATAATCAAACTAGTCGATCTATTAATAATCCATTCTTTTAATGATTTTTTACAAGTTTCAAATAATGATTCAGTCAACTCTCCTGCTGGATTTTGACATGATAAATTATTATTATATTTTTTTGAATCAATATTTTTAGATTGCGCCCATGTCTCTCTTTTGGTTTTACCATCTATCAAGGCAATATCTGCATTGCATCCTAAATTTTCCAACGTCAATGTTGTTACATCTCCTACTGAAATTAATGGAACATCCTCTTTTAGATATTTTTTAATCATAATTTTCATTGCAAATTCATGATCTTCATCTTTGCCTTCTATCAATTCTCCAAATGGTTGTTTGAGCATTTTTTCAGCATCTTTTGTCATAATAAGTTTTGTAGACATTACATCACTATCTCTTTTTTCAAAAAATGAAGATGTCCATATCCGTCCTTCTCTGTCAATCTCGCCATTTCTTATTCTGGTGCTTGAAATGGGATAACCATCCCATGCATTTTGATGATTAATTTTAATAATTTCTAAAATTTCTAAATTATTATTTTTCCTCATCTCATTAATCTCTATACATATGTCTAATGTTTCTAAAGTACATATTATGGCTTTCGCTTTAGGGTGATTCGGTGCAGGCCCATAACTATCCTCTAATAGTCCAAATTCAATCCTATTCAGCAACTCTTTATCTAAATTATTTATAATCTCATTTTTACGATTTTCCCAACTCAATACCATGGTATTATTTTTCCTAGCAATTTCATCGGCAATAATCCATATCTCTATTTTTTTACATTTTTCTAATGCACCATTTATTAATTTCCTATGCCCAGCATGAAATCTATCAAAAGTACCCCCTATAAGGCCTAAATTATGCATTTAAATCACTACAGATGCTTCATTATATTTTTGTGCCCCGAGGTGTAACGGCTACCTTCACAGTATTACTCTGGCGCCTGACCCACCTCGGGACGTCTGTCGGACTGTGTGGTAGTCCCTTGATTCATTCCTTTCAGTCCTCAGGGGACCTATCACAATCCGGCCACTCGTTTTGCTCCATAATTCATTCCTATACGGTCTTCATGGTCTTCGACAAGTGGTTTCCCAAACGTGGTACCATAATTCATTCTCTTCCTCCGGCGTGGTGGTTTCGTCATCATGGTGTTGCCGTTTGGGCGTTTAATCCTCAACTACTTACTTCAAGAATGTCTCGGTCAATAGTAAACAAATTTATTATTAATCCAATAAGCTTTCATTGTTATAACCAGATAGTTTTTTAATTATTCTTTCTCCAACTCCTTTATCACCATTTAGCATTTCACTAATAGAAAAATAAGGCCATTTTTCTATAGGCTGTGCTAACCAACCAATCAAATCATGAGTTCTTCCGGGCATGGGAGGATTGTTGTTAATTGCATTATTTATAGAATCATACAAATCCAAAATAGAATCACTTATTATTAAATTTTTTAACTTTGATAATTCATTAATTATTCCAAAATTACACCCTGGATGTGGTTTTGATGACAAACCCGGAATAAGGCTTTTTTCTCCTTTAGGCCTTAGTATGGTGGAGCACCAGGGCAAATCAATACTCAATAGCCATTTCAAATCATCATCTTTAATCGCTCTCAATAATATTTCTTGGGACTTAATAGCCCACCAATTTGAAGGCATAGTGTTTACTATATATCTTATTTCTTGTTCATTTAATTTCTTTCCTTTCAATATCATATCTAACATATTTGACCATATTTTAACATCATTATTATCATTTAAATATTTATTTTTATTTTTTAATTTATGCATCAATTCATCTATTTTTATCAAATCATCATTATTTTTAGAATACAACCAATATACTCCCTTAATAGTTTCCAAAGATTTAATCGGTGGATTTCTTAACCAAGCATCTATGGCCCAATCTAACATATCTATATGTATATTATCTGGCATCCATGGTGCATTAGAAAGAAATTGTGCTGCAATCCAAGATACACCTCTTGAAGCATTTTTTGATTCTATTACCGGTCTTGAGCGTAGGAATATATCAGGATCATTTCTTAACTTAATCTTCAACTTCTTTGAATATAAATTTAGGACTGAATCTGGAGCCTCATTAGATACTTCAACAATTTTTTCTATTGGTAAAAAATCTAGGTTCAATAGTGCTAGCCATTCTGGATCAATTCGCTTTCGTAACCTTTGCCATCTTGGCCATCTTCCTTTATCCGGAGATGCTATCCAAGCTGCTATAGGATATCTTGCTTCCATTTGGTTTGCCCAACTTTCATCTCCAAACGGATATTGCGAAATTGACGACATAATAACCGACTTATATTCTTCATCTAATTTTTCATTTACAAAGTTATTTTCTATCTCAAATCCTAAAACAAACCAAGGAGTAATATTTTCATTAATTATTTCCTTTTCTATCCTATTTTGATGTTCTACTTCTATTAGTTTGAAAGGTAAATTATCTCCTCTTTTTGTCACAAACTCTAACCAGGGAAGAGCTCTTTTCGTATCGACTTTTAGCGTATCAAAGTCATTGAAATATTTATTTTTATCTCCTATTATCAATAATCTTAATTTATTACACAGAGATAATTTTAACATAGTATTATTTGAAATACTCTCAGTCAAATCTATTACTAAATCTAGATTTTTATCAACTGATATACTCCATTGTACGATCGAATCTATCGCATTTTTACCTAGACCACGTGTTTCTAATTCATTTGAGTATTTTTTATCATCAAATCTTACATTATTCCAGTCTTTTCTAAATTTTCTCCATGTTGAGTCTGATGTCTTGATTCTTTTTTTTGTAGAAATTTTTTCTTTTAGTGAAATTAATCTCCTTTTCTTTTCTTGACTAGAAATTCTAGGATGAGCTATTTCAATCCAATAATTTAGAACTTCTATTGGATAAATGCTTTGAATAGAATCTATTCCCCTTAAATCGCCTATTAATAGTGTATTTCTTTTAGCAGTTCTCAGTAACATTGATTTGTATAAATTATCATTCATTATCGCTACTATTGGATTTTTTGGCCTTATGTCGGGTGACAAATGATGACATACTCCCAACGTCCAATTTCCGCGATGATAACTATTTTCAGACAAGGGTGGTTTGGGTCTAAAATTCGGGGATTCAAACCATTCTCCTATGGGTATTGATGTAACTTCTTCTTCATGAATCAATCTACCTCTAATAACTCCTACAATTTGTACACTATTAGAATATGATTCTATATTTCGTGGATCAATTAAGTTAGGGCCGTCAACACTAATACTTCTTTTCTCTAAATTAAACCATGTCAAACCATCTTCATTCAATTTGGCCCAATTCCATGACACCCCTTTATTTCCTTTGGAATTTGGTAATTTATCCGGGACTAATATTAGTGGCTCTTCTGGTTGTTGTAAAAATGCAAATAGGATATCTACTCCTTCTCGATACAATACACAATATTTTCCTTTATCATGAGGTAGCGGAAAAGCGTTTTCTATCTTAAACCATTCATCCATTTGGAGTACCTTTCTACCTTTTTCTGTTAGTCTTATTTTCGCTCCTCTGCTCCCCATTTCTAGATCACTAGATACTAATTTTTCGCCCCTCATTCTCTTAATTTCAGCTGAAGCATGAGGCATCCTCAATCCCACTAATTTAGCTAATTCACCCACAGTCTCTTGTCTTTCAACTAGTCTATTCATCAGCCTAAGTCTATACTTACTTCGTATCTTTTTTGGTGTATTTTCTACACCCTCCGTTTCGAAATTTTTGAAATCTAATGACACTATTGTACGTCTCCGAATCAATCTAAATAGAATATATGTATAAATTTATCTTTTATAATTACATTTAGTTACATATTTCCAATGGAAAATATAATTACATTCTTACATTATTATTTTATTTACGACATTTCGTTAAATTAAAGAAACAATGTGTAACCAAATATTGTAATATCATACATAACCATTATATTACCCCCCGCTCTCCTCTTAAACATCCTTCGTTTATGGGGGGTATGAGAGTTGGTAGTTGATAATTATGGACGTTAATAATATTCGTGCCTCTATCAAAAAATACTTGATAAAAAAACCTAGAAACACCGCTGAAATATCTTCATGGTTATCTAGTAAAAATATCATTTCTAATCATGGAATAGTGGAGATTTTAGAATCAGATGCATCTATCATTAGAATTGGCGTTGTTAGAAAAAGTGGGATGATTGACAAAAAACTACCACTTTCAGAATGGGCAACAGAAGATTGGGTACAATACCATGAAAGATCAGTAAAATAAAGAGGAAATTAATATGAGAACTACAAGACTAAGGCAGAAAATAAAGAAATTTTTAGACTTCAAAGGCGAAGCAAACACTACTGAAATATTAGAACATGTAAATTCAACTATGAGGCATGGCACTACTCCTCAACAACTAGGAAATGTTCTTTCAAAAGATAAAGATATACTAAAAATTTCTACTACCAAGAGAGGCGGTGCTCTATCTGGAAGGTACGAAATATGCGTCTGGCAGCTCAGGCCTGGAACATTTGATAATCAAAACTTAGGTCAGAAATAAATATTTTTTATTCCAATTCTACTTCCCAATTGCCATATCTCGCCTCATGATTCATCTCCGCTCTTTTTATGAATGCATTTTGACTGGATTCAGGAGTTCCATCTGCCCATTCCTTTAATGCCGATGCTTGCAAAGCTCTACCATATGAGTATGATAATTCCCATGGTAATTCTTTATTCATTTTATTCATTATATCCAAATGTGCCGTAGCATCTTGATCACTTTGTCCCCCAGATAAGAATACTATGCCGGGTATCTCTTTAGGGACATTTTCAATTAAGCATTGAACAGTCATTTCAGCAACTCTATTTCTATCTATTTGATTATCGTTCATTTTTCCTGATATTATCATATTCGGCTTTAACAAAGTACCTGGGAGGTATACGCCATTTTTTTTACACTCTGCAAATGTTACTTCTAATACCTTGGACGTAACTTCCATACATTTTTCTGCACTATGCTTTCCATCCATTAAAACTTCAGGTTCTATGATTGGAACTAATCCCTCCTCTTGGCAAATTCTAGCATATTTAGCCAGTGAGTCGGCATTAGCCCTTATGCAGTGTTCACTAGGATTATCTTCATCAATTGAGATTACAGCCCTCCACTTAGCGAATCTCGCGCCCATTTCAAAATATTCTTTACATCTTTTGCTCAAACCATCCAAGCCTTCTGTTATTTTTTCTCCAATACTACCTTCTAATTCCTTTGTTCCTGTGTCTACTTTAATACCAGGATAAACTCCTCTTTCTTTCAATGCAGTAGGTATGTCTACTCCATTATCCATCTTCTGTCTAATGGTTTCATCATAGAGTATGATGCCACTAACCGCCTTCTCATAATTTTTAGATGAAAATAAATTAACTCTATATTTTCTTCTATTTTCTTCCGAAGGTTCAATTCCGACGGACTCTAAGCGCTTTGACATTGTTCCATTACTTTCATCTGCAGCCAATATTCCTTTACCGGGTGAGACCAAATTTTTTGCTATTTTTTCTAGATTTTTAATATCCATGGTAATCTCTAATGTGTGCGAGTGTGATTTAGAAAATGAATCCATCGATATGTTCTCTCATATTGTTCTTTCAGATGTGATAAACTTATGTTCTTTATTCATTACATCAATAATTTCTGAATGGACAATTATTTTTTCTTTTCCTGACATGTTAACTCCCTTAGTCCTCCCATCACATACTCCAGTCCCAATAAAAATTGAATCATCTGAAGAGCATAATTCATCTCTTTTCCATAACCTTTCAATGTCTCCATCTATCATTTTCTCGGCTCTTTCTCTGTGTCCTTCATTTTTAAAAATTAATCTTCCCTCAAATGGGGCATCCAGGCCCCTTAATGCGGTTGCAGTTATCACTCCCTCAGGAGCAGCACCAATCCCCATTAACATGTCTATATTTGATTTAGGGTCGGCAGCATCCAGCGCTGCAGATATATCGCCATCACCAATTTTAACAATATTTACATTATATTCTTTTAACTCTTTAATTAATTGGTTATGCCTAGGTCTATCCATTACTACTACATTTAATTCACTTGATTTTTTATCCAATTTTGCACAAGCAGCCTCAATATTATATGATATTCCTGCATCTAGGCTTATTTCCCCTAGAAGTTCATTAGGTCCTGAGATTTTATCCATGTAACAATCTGGGGCATGGAGCAAAGTACCTCTGGGGGCGGCTGCTAATACAGCCATTGCATTAGGTAAATCTGATGCAACATGATTTGTACATTCCAACGGGTCGACGGCTATGTCTATTGACAGTGCATCTAATTCGCCTTGCATAGATCCCAAAGGTTCGCCTATCCATAGCATTGGTGCATCATCACGTTCTCCTTCTCCTATTGCTACTCTACCATCAAATGGTACATGGTCAAATATATTCCTCATAGCCTCTACTGCAGCTCCGTCTGCGGCTTTCCCATCTCCAAGGCCTATCCATGATGCCGCCGCAATTGCCGCTGATTCTGTCGCATCAAGAAAATATTTTTCTAAACTGTTTGTACTCATATGCCACCGCAGAGTATGTAGGCATTCAATCATATGGTTGCTCTTTTATTTTTTTAACTATCCTTATATCGGTTATTAGGGTATTTGGATATTGTCCATCAGAATCTTTCTCTATCGATTTTAACATATCCAAGGCACACAGTAAACCATTACTTACGCCACACAATGCTTCCATCTCTACTCCTGTATTCCAATTAGAAATAACTGAAACTGTACACCTCAATCCATTTTCTTCTATCTTCCAATTGACATTAGAGGCTTCTATAGGGATATTATGGCAATGAGGAATTATTCTTGAGGTTTCTTTTATTGCTTGTATGGCTGCTATTGTGGAAGCCTCTTGTACATTACCCTTTTTTATTTCTCCTTTCCTAATCATATCTATTGATTTTTTGTTCAATATCAATAATCCAGTAGCTATTGATTCCCTTCTAACTTTTGGTTTATTGCTGATGTCTACTATTGCATCCATTACGTCACTCCAATATCCCGACTATTAACTTAGTATTTTACTAATTATGTATTAAATTATAATTTCGTGGTTTGAAATTAACCTAAGCCTTGTTTCCAAACAACCCCATCTTCTCTTACTTCTTTTTTCCAGAGAGGGGCCTGTCTCTTCAATTCGTCTATTAACCAACTACAAGCAGCAAATCCTTCTTTCCTATGTGCAGAAGCAACGTGAATACTCACAATTGGTTCCATGGGGTTAACTACTCCAATTCGGTGTGCCAAAGAAACAGATTTTACGCCAAATTTATCGATAGATTCTTCTGCAATCTCTCTAAGGACCAGTGATAGTTTTTTATCCCATGAATCGAATACTAATTTTTCAACTTTAGAGTATTCTTCTATGCCTCTAACAATTCCGGTAAATGATACTATGCTACCGCAGTCTTCTTGATTTATCAATTCAAGCAATTTTTCTGGTTCTAATTTCTCACTCTCAACTAACACTACAACTTTAGACATATAACCTCCATTCAGCCCTTGGTCTTGAATACAACGGAAATAACCCAATATTGAAATTAAGTATGATACTCGCAAATGTATGACCGACCAAGCAATAAACATCTTAGGTGCTGGGTTATCTGGTCTCTCTGCTGCGATAGTCTTGGCAAATGCAGGCAAAGAAGTACATGTGTTTGAGGTTAGGAAAGATAGTGGGGCGCGTTTCGATGGAGATTTCCAAGGAATTGAGAATTGGACTTCTTCTCCAGATTTCTTTGATGAGATGAAAAGTTGGGGGATAGATCCACACTCTTTCAAATCAAATGAATTTAATACAGTCGATCTAGCACATCCTGATGATGTCATCACCCAACCCAAAACAGAAAATATTGCGTTTAGAGTTGTAGAAAGGGGAACAGATGACCACTGTATAGATCAAGGCCTAAAAAAACTTGCACTAGAGGCAGGTGCTACTATTCATTATGGTTCAAAAAAACCTCCTGAAGAATGTCATATAATTGCTGCAGGCCCAAAGGAGTCAAGTGCAGTAGCATTTGGAGAAATATTCCACACTGATCATCCTAACCATGTCACATTACAACTGAATGATAAACTCGCACCCGGAGCTTACTCTTACCTAATAATTATAGATGGAATAGGGCTAATTTGTACATGTCTTTGGCGCCAGCAAAAAAGAAGTAGTCGTTACCTAAATGAGACTATTGCGTGGTATGAAGAACATTACGAATTAAATAGAAAACCAATAAAAAGAGTCGGAGGAAAAGGTGATTTTTCATTACCAAATAAGTATTTCCACAAAGGTCGCTATTATGTCGGCGAAGCCGGCGGTTTACAAGATTTCATGTGGGGTTTTGGGATGAGATATGCGATAACAAGTGGAGCTCTGGCGGCCCATAGTATACTTGGAAAATGTGATTATGAAGTTGAAATACGCAAGCGTCTGATTCCACTAGTAAAATCAAGTGCAATAAATCGTTTTTTACTTAATAGAGTTGGAAACAGAGGATTTAAATTAGCCGCTAGATATTGGATGTGGGATCAGAAACGAAAAGGAGATGGCCTATTATTCATGCGCCGACTCTATGCTCCTAGTATATTTCGTAATATATTATGGCCGATTACTAAGTTAAGTATGCTAAAGCAGAAAAAATTAGATGATGGACGTGTAGTGAGTAGGATGCCATTTAGAAAGGCATTGAAAAGAGATATTTGGGAACCGAGTGATAAGGCTGTAAGAATCGGTAAACAATGGGATGCCATAAGAAAATCCGGTGCGAACACGTCTTTCAAAGAATCAGATACCTAGAAGTATGCCAGTGATATCCGTTTGGTTGAAATAATCAATCATTATGCCATCACCATGTCTTCTTGGCCCGAACTTAAATCAATGCCCAATAATTTGGTAAACTACGGAGTAACTGCTAATGGTATAGCCATAATTGAACTTATTTCAGATACTGATGGAAAACCTCTCTCTGAAGGTCGAACATCTGTCAATACCTATACTAGGGAAATGTGGGAAGATATCGATCAAGCAATTCTAAATGCTCGCTTTGATGGCGATGTTTCAGTCATACTTTTAATTGGCCATGGCGAAAAATTCTTTTCAGCAGGAGCAAGCATAAATTATCTAAACACATTATCACCAAGGTACAAATATTTTTTCTGTCTTCATGCCAATGAAACACTTTCAAGATTAGAACAAACTCCCAAATTAGTCATAGCTGCTCTAAATGGTCATACTGTGGGGGGAGGCTTAGAAATAGCGATGGCTGCAGATATTAGAATCGCTCATAAAGGAAATTTTCAAATTGGATTACCAGAAGTTTCTCTAGGCGTTTTAGCAGGTACTGGGGGGACTGCTAGGCTAGCTCGTTTAGTAGGTAAGGCTAGAGCAATGGAAATAATGGTTACAGGACGCAAATTCTCCTTTGAAGAAGCAAGAGACATGGATTTAATTCATGATATTTATGATAGTGTAGGTTTAGAGGATTTTAAAACAGATGTATTAGATTATGCTGGGCAATTCACTTTACCCTTGGCGGCTGCGAAGGCAATAGGCAATATTAAGCGAAGTGTCCAAAGTGGTATTGAAATACCTTTGGAATACCATTTGGCTTTAGAAAGAGAATTACAATCAGACCTGTTCCAATCCGAAGATGCAAAAGAAGGAATCGCATCTTACGTTGAAAGAAGAACTCCTAGATTCAAAGGTAAGTAATTTTTTTAATATTGTTATTGTTATATACATTTATTCATATACTAATTGTGTATCGGCTTTTTATGGCAGATACAGAAATAGTAGAGAAATATGCTCCCAACTTTGAGGCTTGGGTTCAAGACTTCACAGAATGGCAAACAAGAATAGGATTTGACCCTTCATGGTTAGGAGATTACAGGTTCGATATTAAGTTTGATTGGGACACCGCTGGAGATGCAATAGAATTTGGCGATTTCGAAGGAATGCCAAAATGGGAAAGACGTATGCAAATACCTCAACAAAATATTAGAGATGCTATAATTAGTATGATTAGTGTTCAAGGAGATACAGAGTTCGCGAGCGTCGAACAACAAAATCACTTACTTGCAACAGCTCCTACTGAATATGATATGAAATCTGCGTTGAGAATAATGTGTGAAGAACAAAGACATGGTTGGCAAATGGCATATGTTTTATGCACATATTTTGGCGAACAAGGCGTCAGAGAAGCAGCAAAACTACTAGAAAGAAACGCTCAGGATGGAACTAGAATTTTAGGCTCTTTTAATGCCCCCATTGATCATTGGCTAGATTTTTTTTGCTTCACTCATTTTATAGATAGAGATGGAAAATACCAATTAAAAATGTTGAGTACTTCTTCATTCAAACCACTTGCAGCGTCTATGGGTCCCATGCTAAAGGAAGAATCATTCCACCTCGGGACTGGAGCAAATGGACTAAGGAGAATAGTTAAACAAGGCGTGATACCTTGCGAATTACTACAAAAATATCTGAATAAATGGATTAGCACAGGTCTAGATTTGTTTGGGACTGATGATTCGACAAGTGCTCAATGGGCTTATGTTTACGGCGTCAAAGGAAGATATGATGAGAGGGAGAGTGATATCCCAGCAGACAGGGCTCATTTGAATGAAGCAAGTAGGGAATTATATTTTCAAGAATTAAGGGCAGAGATGACTAGGATAAGTGCTGCTAGAAAAGAAGGAGAGCCTGATTTATTCATACCATCAGATAAGTTCAACCGTGGCATAGGAATGCATGCAGGAGAAAATTATACAATCATGGGGGATAAATTCGAAGGAACAAATGAAGAATACCAAGATTATCTTGCAAGTGTACTCCCAACTGATGATGATGAAGACAGATTAATTAATGATTATATGAAAAAAGACTGGATCCAATATAGAGAATGGAAAGGAAAAAGATGAGGAAGGTATCAATATGCAACATGTATCTCTTTTAGCCTTTGATAAAAAGAAATGTGAACCATTCTTTGATAGATTGACTGAACTATTTTATTCACATCATCATTCCGATTTACAAAATCCAGATGAATATGAACGTTTGTTATACATGGTGAAAAGGCCATATGATGAGAATATGTTGGATATGGTTGATGATTGGATGGGGCTCAGTCCGAGAGGTTGGAATGAAGAAACAACCCGTGAAATTAAATTAGCCCTATATGCAATTAAATATCCAGATACACTTTTATTAGATAGTTTTACAGAAAAAGCTAGGTCTGATTTAACAAGACTATCATCCTATCTTCATTTCACTCATCATACCTATGCAATTTGGGATGAAGATACTAGAAAAGGACTATCTAAGTTAGGAATCAACATACCATCTACTGACGTTGCTGATCCATTTATTTACGGTGCATACGTAAGTGCAATAGAACTTCTGAAAGATGTTGCACCATTTACTTGTTTCTTAGAGCATGATGTCCCTCGTCAAAGATTATTTCAAGCCGCACTAGCATCATTCGGCCGTGAAGATTGAGAAACTCCTATTGACTAGTATACAAACCACCCATCATGAAGATCAATACTGTTGCAGTGATAGGGGCAGGTACAATGGGCGCGGGAATAGCCCAAATATGCGCCCAAAGAGGTTGGAAAACTAGACTATTTGATACATACGAATTAAGTCTAGAAAATGCTATTATCAATATTAATTTATTCTGGAATAAGGGTATTTCAATAGGTAAAAATAACGAAGAACAGATTGAACAATGGTCAAGAAATTTAAAAATCTATACAGATATTTCTAAAGCAATTTTTGAGGCAGATTTAGTAATTGAAGCGGTGCCAGAGAAAATGAGTTTAAAAAAAGAAATATTTTTAAAATTAGATAAATTAACTTCAGAAGAAACAATATTAGCCTCTAATACTTCTAGTTTATCTATTTCGGAAATTGCAAATGTAACAAATAATCCTGAGAGGGTAATCGGCATGCATTTCTTTAATCCTGTTCCTATAATGAAATTATTAGAGATAATTAGGCATGATAAGTGTTCCGAAAAAACAATACGCACTGCAGAATTAATAGGCTCTGAACTAGGTAAAACCACCATCCTTGTAAATGATTTTCCAGGTTTTGCTACTAGTAGATTAGGAGTCGTTCTAGGTAATGAAGCAATAAGAATGCTCTCCGAAGGAGTTGCTTCGGCCAGTGATATCGATACTGCTATGATGCTTGGTTATAAGCATCCAATTGGTCCCTTAGAATTGACAGATTTGGTAGGTTTGGATGTTAGAAGGGATATTCTGAATAACCTTGCAAAATCTTTTTCCGATGATTCTTATTTGCCCCATCCTCTCCTCGATAAGTTAGTTAAAGAGGGAGAACTTGGTAGCAAGACAAGTAAAGGGATATATGATTGGTCTAATGGGGTAAAATCTGATCGTAACGATTTATGAGGTGTTTTTTTATTGTCTTTAGCTGTAGAACTAATAGGCTTATTTGCGGGTTTTTTAGGAGTGATTGCATGGATTCCACAAATTCGGGAAGTATGGATTGAAAAATCTCATGAAGGTATTTCGCTTCCTACTTTTTTTCTTATATCTTTTGCACTAATATTGTGGTTAATATATGGATTATTAATCATGTCATATTCTATAATAATAGCCAATATAGCTGCTTTAATTTGTATATTGATGGTGATATTAGGAGTTTTGAAGATAAGAAACTTTGAAATTTAATCCTAAATTTTTGTTAACATTCTGTGGAAATGATGAACTCCTTTTTCCATACTAGGGGAATATCTTCCTCGAATATATGAAGAACTATTCATTCCCATCTGTACCGCCTCAACGATATTTTGATCCTCTTTCTCGACTTTGTCTAAATCCCCTCCTGCGCCATCCTCAATTAATAATGGATTATCAATATACCTTTGATAAATTATTTCAGTCCTATCTACTGACAAAGGAACTACCAAATTTACAGATAAACCCCAAGGATAGAAGTTAAGCATTAATCCAGGAAATATCCAAAAATAATAAGCTGCTATTTTTTTACCAAAATCTTTTGAATTTTCTGGTATTTGGAAAGCATTTTCTCCCTTTTTAGCGATACCTATTTGTAACACCCCGCCTTCAAATATTTCAGTTTCATAATCTTCATAACTCAATATTTCATTCAAATCTGAGTGAACATATGGAATGTGAAATCCCTCGAGATAATTATCAACATATAATGCCCAATTGGCTTTAACATTATATTTTTTATAATATCCCGTATCATGGGCAAAATCTTCTATTCTCATCCATCCTATTCTATCTTCTAAAACCTTAATCCAACTGGGTAAAATAGTTTTTTGTGTAGAAGTGAATATTAGCCCTTTCCATATTATAGTTGCAAAATCTGTTAGATTATCTGAACTTCTAGGAAAATTTTTCACTTCCTCAAACTTGGGCATACTTTTAAAATTACCATTTAAATCAAATGTTCTACCATGATATTTACATCTTAGGGTTTTACAATTACTAGGTTGATTATTTATTATCATCCCTCTATGAGTACAAACATTTGAAAGAGATTTAATGACTTTTCCTTTAGTTAGTTGAATTGCTTCCCCCATCAATTCCTTCGAATGTCTTATTGGAATAATATTATTTTCAGATAATTGGTCCTCATGTGCGGAAAAATGCCACATATTTACTATTTTATTTTTAATATTTTCAAAGATATTTCTATCTATATAATATTCTGAAGGCATAGTTTCGGCAATTTGAATATCTTCGTCTATTAATTCCTCCATGTCCCTCTATCCTCCGTAGATGCACTCCGTTGTAGTCATTTCTGCTTTCAGCATATGCCGGGTAAATGATTCAATCCTATCGTTATTAACACCTAAATCACTAACTCCGAGTCTAGATTTAGAATAAACATACATGACTACTTGGTCTTCATTACAATGTAAATTAACTACAAAATCATCTGGAAACTTCCAAATAAATGTCCTAAAGACAACATGTGTATGATTCGGCCATTCTTGTAAAACTTCTCCAGAATTGGAATCAACCCATTTTAATACTTCAAACATTACATTACTCATATTAGATTCAAATCTAATTTCAGAAACTCCCTCGCCCCTGTGTGGATTTGGTCCAATAAACGTACAATTTTTCGATTTCTCCGGGCATGCCTCTGGAAATTCCTCAGGCCCTATTATACTATTAGGTGCGATAATATGAATAGTTGCAATAATTATGGTATAAATCACTATCACTGTTAATAAAATCTGTAATAAATTCTTCTTATATTCTTTTTTTAGCAATAAATTCACCCTTCGTAAACAATTACTTTTGTAGCACGCAAAATTCTATCATGAATTTTATATCCGTCCTGGATAATTTGAAATATCTTTCCTGGTTCTTCTCCTTCTGGACAGGGTACTGATGCAATTGCTTCCATGCAAGTCGGATCAAATTTTTCTTGTTTAATTTCTATTTTCTGTACTCCTTCAATACTTAATGCAGAATACATACTTTCCAATGTCAATTTTACTCCTTCGACAATAGATTCTGATATTTCACTTTCTCTACTACTTTCTACGGCCTTACTAAGATTATCAATTATTGGTATCAGCCTAGATGCTAAATTAGCACTACCATACTTGAGAGCATCATTCTTATCTCTTATTGATCTCTGTCTAATATTAACAACTTCTGCAGCAGAGTATTTTATTTCTTTTTCTAGTTCATTAATTCTTAATTCCATTTCTTGAATGGGATCTTTAACTTCTACTTTCTCTTCCTCTTCCTCGGAGATTATTTCTTCAGGCTCTTCGGACATGTTGCGCCGTCTCCTGCATCATTCAAGAATCCAATGGCTATTATTCGACATAGAAGTGTTCGCCATCTATCTTTTGCTCCCTATCTTTTCTACTGCCTGGTTTATTTATTCTTGGCCTATGAGAATCATGATCTCTTCTGAATGTTACATCTACATCGGAAAGGAATTTATTCATCCCTTTTCTTAGATTTAAAGGTCCAACGGCATTTCCTTTTTTCCCTCCCTCTCCCTCAAATACTAGTAAAGAATCACTTACAATATCGATGAAATATATATCATGATCGATAACTAATGCCGCCTTTTCATTACTTTCCATAGTTCTCCTTATGGCTTTGGCAGTTTCCATTCTCGCGTTAGCATCGAGGTGCGCACTAGGCTCATCTAATAGGTAAAGATCTGCTTCTTTGCCCAAGCATATGGCTATACTTACTGCCTGTAATTCTCCTCCTGACAACCTTCTCGCCTGCAAATCTAATAATTGATCAACCTGTAAAGGCCTTATTACTTGTGTATGAAATTCGCCACTCCTCCATTTCATACCTAACTCCGAATCAAGCCAATTTTGGACACTTCCTTCAAAATTTGTACTAACATGTTGTTGTTTGTAAGAGACTTTAGCATCCATGGTACACCATCCCGAATCAGGCTCAAATTCTCCTGCAATCATTTTTACCATTGTAGTTTTACCGGTAGCGTTCGGTCCAACAACTCCTACAACTTCTGCACTTCTGACTTTTCCCTTCTCGGTTTTCAGATGAAAATCTCCAATCTTTTTTTCCATATCGCCCCATGATAAAATTGGTTGCCCAACTTCTTCTCCTCGAACTCTTCCTCTAAGAAATTGAATTGGCTTATCTCGTATTCTGACATTTTCTTCTGGCAAATACCCATCAAGATATGCATTAATTGCCGTTCTCGTATTTCTGGGCTGTGTGAAAATACCATATGCAGCGCGCTCACCGTAAACAATTTGCAATAAATCACACATAACGTCAAGAATCGCTAAATCGTGTTCAATAACTAGTATTCTTTTTCCTCTTTCAACTAATCCTTGAATAATTTTTACAATTCTCATTCTTTCATAGATATCAAGATAAGATGAAGGCTCGTCAAAGAAATATACATCAGCTTCTTTTAGAAGTGTTGCAGCAATCGCCACTCGTTGTAATTCACCTCCTGATAATTTATCTAGTGTACGTTCCATTATTCCTTCAATGGCAAGGAGTTTTGTATACTTTTCAATTTCTCCTCTATCATCTACACGTTCCAACAATTCACTTACTTTACCTTCGAATATTTTTGGTAATTTATCTATATATTGAGGCTTAACTGCAATTTTAACGCCTTCTTCTGCTACTGTAGTTAAGTAATCTCTTAATTCTCCTCGAGGGAATGATTCAATTATCTCATCCCAGTCTTTAATTTCAATAGCCCATTCTCCAAGATTAGGTCTTAGTGAGCCTGATAGAATATTGATTGCTGTGGATTTACCCATCCCATTAGGCCCTAAAATTCCAATTACTTGTTCTTCCCTAGGTACGGGTAATCGAAAAAGCCCAAATCCATTTTCACCATAGCGATGCGTCAAATCTGTATCTAGCTCTTTTGGGAGATTAATTATTTTAACTGCATCGCCAGGACATAATTTAGCGCGCGTGAAGCAAACCGGACAAGCCGTTTCTAAAATTCTAAATTTATTCTCTTCAAACTGAATACATTCTGCTCCACAAGAACCAGCGTATTTTAATAAATAATTATACGCTGGACTGTTGGGTTTACAACGCTCATCTAGTAGTACGGCTACTCTCATTTTATCTCTCCGTACAATTTACTCTGCCTCTTGTATTTAGATAGACTCTATTGTCCTATGTCAAACTGCCAAGAATCTGTATCTTATGTAAACATATCCTGCTAGTAGAATTTTTTCAGTTTTAGATAGTTGAATTCTTTTAGAAAATACGTCTCCATTATTTTTCTTAATCTTTTTTAGAATTGAACTGTAGAATGCTGCCATTGCTGCGGGGGAGTATCTTGATGATTTATCAAGTAAAGGAAGTAGTTTGAATGCTTTATCTCTATATTCATTTGCTCTCCTAATATAATTCTCTACGAAAGGTTTCCAACCTGGATGATTATTTATTTCAGTATTATATAATATATCATCCTCAGTAATTCCATATTTTGCCAAATCATCTAAAGGTAAATATATTCTATTTCTCTCAGCATCTTCCTTAACATCTCTAAGGATATTGACAAGTTGCATAAAAACTCCCCATGATTCAGCATATTCCTTCGCCTTTATATTATCATATCCATAAATTTCAATACAAACTAGGCCGACAGTAGATGCGACTCTGTAACAATAAGCATAGAGATCTTCAAATGTAACGTATCTGTTAGTATGAAAATCATCTTCCATACCACTGACCATATCATCAAGTAACTGTTTTGGTATTCCAAAATTATTAACAGTATCTTTTATTGCCATAAAAATCGGATCCGTTGAAGTAACATCTTGATATGCTGTTGATAATTTCTTCCTGTAGTAAAATAACTGTGACATTTTTTCATTATAAGAAACTCTATCTAAAACAGTATTTTTATTACTCAGATTAAATATATTATCTCGATATTCTATTGATTCCGGATCATCAGATGACCCTCCCGGAAAAATATCTATGAAATCACCATCTGCTATATCATCCGCTCTTCGGCAAAATGCATAATATGCACAAATAGCTTTTCTTTCATAGTCTGGAAGAAACTTAAACGAGTGATAAAAATTACCCGCTTCTCTACGCGTCAGTTCTTCACAATAATCGTAAGCAGTAGAAATCATATTATGAGGTACCTGAGATTCTTCCCATATGGGGGCATCAATATATCTAAATGGATTTGTCAATTCACCTCTTGATCCTATGACTCCCATGAAGATGGCCCCTTCTCGTATAGTTTCGAGTGCAGTTATGCTGATTGCACGTGTTGCATCTTTTGTCATTTTTACTGCAGAGCGAACGAGCTCAATCCTTTTAACTGAGTTTTCTGAATCAATTAAAGAAACACTGCCGTCATCTGAAAGGATTTCACCGCCGATAATTTCTGGCAACTGCTCTTCCCTCATAGTTTACACATTAAGCGAGAACAATTCTTTCTTGAAGTTCACTATGGCTTGTTCTATTGAATATCATCACTTTCTAGAATTATATCATATTCTTTCTGAGTAATTTTAAACTCTTATTTCTCGATAAAGATGCAAATAAAGCTCTTCTAAATATCTTCTTAATATCCTTTCTAGAAACTTTAATTCTGTTTCCGGCATCCAAAACGTTATTTTCAGTTAACATTATTAATGTTCTTTGCCCTATTAATATGGGTAAAAGACAAGATAATCTTAGCCTATATTCATTATTAGGTAACAAGCCAACATACACTATTGCTTCTTTAAGGTAGTCATAGGTCTTAGAGATGTATGAATCATAAAGTGACCTAAATTCATTCATATTTTTTGAATCTAGTAAATCACCCGGTATCAAATTATATCTTAATAATTCATCTTCTGGTATGTAGCAACGTCCCATTAAGATGTCTTCTGGAATATCTCTTAGAATATTTATTAATTGTAATGCCTTACCAAATTTTATTCCCTTTTCAAACAATTCCTTTCTTAATTCTTCGTTAGTATCAAATTGGTGATCTACAGACATATGTGTCCAGAATTCACCTACACAACCAGCCACTGAGTAGGTATATTCATCTAATTCCTTTTCACTTTTTAGTGCAACGATGTTTTCCTTTGTGGGCATTCCAAATCTTTCTAAATCAAGTTTTTGACCTTCAATTATAATTTCTAAACACTTTCTAATTTTCATCCTATCTGAATCGTTTAATGAATTTGATTTTTCTAAATAATTAATTGGAATGTCGATATTTTTCAATAATTCTTTTTCTGCTAGATTCTCTTGAAGTACAGATAAGTCTGTTAAATCAGGCATTTCTTTTGTTACACCTTGGATTCTGTCACTATATATACTGATTAAATCAATAAGATTTTTATGATTTCCAACCCTTGAATCTGCAATGGTATCAGAAATTCTCGCAAGTAGATATGTCAAACCTATTTGATTACGAATCTTTTTCGGGAGAACATTCAATGTTAGATAGAATGATCTAGACGTATCTTTTAGTAGAATATCTATGTCCCTTTCCATTTTATTTGCCTCACTTGGAACTTCATCATTTTATTTATCAGAGATGACCATATATCTAAGAATCTCCGTTTTATTATTATCATTGAAAAACTATCCATAAAGCTTCATAATTTTTTTTATCTTAAGCCTGCTTCTTCAAGGGCTTTTACAAGTACATTGCCAATTTCTGAAGGATCTCGTGCAACATATATTCCTGCCCTTTCAAACGCAGCAAATTTTTCCTTTGCAGTACCCTTACCTCCTGATATTATAGCTCCTGCATGGCCCATTCTTTTTCCAGGGGGTGCAGTTGAACCAGCAACAAAACCAACTATGGGTTTACTCATATTTTTGGATGCCCATTCAGCAGCTTCTTCTTCTGCAGATCCTCCTATTTCACCAATTAGAACTACTGCTTCTGTCTGGGGATCATTTTCAAATGCTTGTAAACAATCAATAAATCCTGTTCCATTTATCGGATCACCTCCTATGCCTACGCAAGTAGACTGCCCTTCTCCAACGCTCATGGTTTGTGCAACCGCCTCATAAGTCAATGTACCACTTTTTGACACGATTCCAATCCTTCCCTTTGCATGGATGAAACCAGGCATAATGCCAACCTTGCAACCTCCTTTTTCCCTTGGTGTTATTATTCCAGGACAATTTGGGCCTATTAACCTAACATTAGGGCACTTTCCAACATTTGCAACCGCATTAACCATATCAAGAATAGGAATCCCTTCTGTAATGCAAACTACTAGTCCTCCGCCATTTGCCTGGAAGGCGTTAGCAGCCTCAATTATCGCTGCAGATGCAAAACGAGCTGGGACATATATGACACTTACATTTGCATTAGTTTTTCCTATGGCTTCTTGCATGCTATTAAAAACAGATATTTCTTTTCCTGAGAAATTTAGTGTTTGCCCCCCCTTTCCTGGAGTAACTCCTCCTACTACATTAGTTTCATAATCTATCATCCTAGTTCCATGGAATGTACCTTGATTTCCAGTAATTCCTTGTATCAAAATTTTACTATTCTCATCTACCCAAATCGACATTATTGACTCCTCCTTGTTAATGACACAATCTTTTCTGCTCCTTCAGCAAGAGTATCTGCAGTAAAAACATTCAAATCGCTATTATTTAGGATATTTTTACCTTCGACATGATTTGTACCTGAAAATCTTACTACCAATGGAACATCCAAGCCGATTTCTTTCGATGCCTTAATTACACTTTTTGCTACCATGTCACATTGAATGATGCCTCCAAAAATATTTACTAATATACCTTCGACATTTTCGTCTTCTAAAATTATTTCAAAAGCTGCAGTGATTGATTCACTGGTTGCTCCTCCTCCTATGTCCAAAAAATTTGCTGGCTCACTCCCATAAAGTTTTATCACATCCATTGATGCCATTGCAAGTCCTGCTCCATTTACTAGACAACCAATATTCCCATCTAATTTGACATATGATAATCCATACTTATCGGCTCTAATCTCTACTTCTTCTTCTTCCGATAAATCTCTTAATCCATCTCTCCATGGATGCCTAAATTCTGCGCTATCATCAAAACTAACCTTACCATCTAATGCAATAATTTCACCAGATACACTCTTCACAAGTGGATTAATTTCTATCATTGAACAGTCTTTATCTAAAAACATAGAATATAATGAATTCACCATTTCAACCATTTCATCTCTAGATTCGCCAGTAAGTCCTAGTAACTCAGAGAATTTGACTACTTCTTCATTTCTTAGGCCTTCCAACGGATCTGCCCATATTTTATGAATTGCCTCAGGTTTTTTCTCTGCTACTTCTTCAATATCTACTCCTCCTTCAGTTGAACCCATTATTAATACTGATTTTGTATCTCGATCAATTAGAAGTGCTAGATAATACTCATGAGATATTTCACATCCAGATTCGATGTATAGATTATTAACTATTTTTCCTTTTTCTCCTGTTTGTTTTGTTACTAACTTATTCCCGATTATGGATGATGCATATTTTCTGACTTCTTCTCTAGAGAATGCAATTTTCACTCCCCCTTCCATTATTTTTTCATTAGTATTTGGATCATAGAGTACGCCCTTCCCTCTTCCACCTGCATGAATCTGGCTTTTTACCGCTACTATGGTTGATTCTAATTCATCATATGCCTGTAATGCTTCATTTAGATTTGTACAATGTAATCCTTTAACCACCTTAACGCCAGAGTCATAGAAAATAGCTTTGGCCTGATATTCGTGAATATTCATGCCATTCCCACACCCCTCTTGTCTTTGAAAGATACTGTATATATTGGCGATATAGGTCAAACCAACGAAGAACTCAAAGGGTAATTAGTCTAGCACAAAGTATGGAGGTTATTGTATTAGTAGGAGGGTTTGGAACACGTCTACGCCCTTGGACTGAAGATAGAGTTAAACCCTTACTTCCAATACTTGATAAAACATTATTGGAGCGTGTCATAGAAGTAGTCCCAGAAGATTTAGTTTCAAGAGTAATCATCGCTGCAGGCCATGGTGTACAACAAATTGAAAACTTCTTTGCCGATAATGAAACTAATTATGAAGTAGTTATATCAATAGAAAAAGAGGCTTTGGGCACGGGAGGGGCCGTCGGATTAGCTGCCCAAAAACTGAAAGAAACGGGACCAGTATTGATTTTAAATGGTGATTTAATTTCAAGTGTTAACGTTCGTAGCCTAATAGAACATCACAATTTGACTGGCTCCAAGGCAACATTATCTCTTTGGGAAGTAGAAGACCCAAGTCGCTTCGGAGTTTGCGATTTAGATGAGGAAGGAATGATAAGAAGATTCCAAGAAAAACCAGCCCCAGGGACAGAATTTTCCAACCTCATTAATGCTGGTTGTGTAGTAGTAAGTAGGGATTTGATTGAGAATTTTTCTAGTGATAAGCATAGCATGGAACGAGTAGTCTTCCCTCCTGTTGCCGAGTCTGGAAATATGGCAGGACTTGTTTTTTCAGGTTATTTCGTAGATGCAGGAACACCTTCTTCTTACATTGAAGCAGCACAAACTTGTATTCAAAATAATAGATTTACATCGGGAATTAGAGTTGCGGAATCATGGTATGGGGATGGAGTTTCAAACACTTCAAACTCTAATCGTTGCTCAATAGGAAGTAATGTAAATATCGAAGAATCAGCAATTTTATCAGACTGTGTTGTCTTAAAAAATGCTAAAATAGGTAACGGTGTTAAATTGGAAAGATGCTTAATTGGCGAAGGAGCAATTATTTCTGATAACACATTCTTATCCGACGCAGTGGTAAATCATTATGCTATATTATAGTGAATTATCCCCGATATTGTCAAATTAGTTATCCTGTTCCGCAGTATATGGAAGAAAGACTGGTAGTGATTAATTTCAAAACTTATGAAGAAGCATTAGGGTTCTCTGCAGATAAATTAGCAAGAATTATGAGTAATTTAGAAACGGAAATTAGACTTATAGCTGTAGTTTCTCCATTCGACCTTTCATCAGTAGTTAGTGTAGCGCCAAATCTTGAAGTATGGACTCAACATTTAGATCCAATTTCATTTGGTTCGAATACAGGTTGGTTACATCCTGAAAACGCCATAGAAAGAGGTGCAAGTGGTACTTTAATAAACCATGCAGAACGCAAAGTGAGCATTGAACATATTGCCATGTTATTGGATCAGGTACCTGAGAATTTCACTGTCTGTGCTTGTGCCGCAAATATCAATGAGGCCGAAGCCATAAGTGCTTTGAAACCAACATTCGTTGCCGTTGAACCACCTGAACTGATAGGTGGAGATATTTCTGTAACTTCAGCAGATCCAAAAATTGTCTCCGGAACTGTAGAAGTTGTTAGAAAAATATCTAAAGATGTGCGCATATTATGTGGAGCAGGTGTAAAAAATGGTAATGATGTTGCTAGGGCAATAGAACTTGGAGCCTCGGGAGTTTTACTTGCTAGTGGAGTAACCAAATCGTCTAATCCATCTAAATCGTTGGTTGATTTACTTTCTAAAATTTAATTTCTATTTTTATTTTATTTATTTTTACGTCAATTTACATAAATAAACCGCAGCCCTTTTCTCTAACTCATTTATCCGTTGGCGATTACAATGTCAGATGAGGGCGCGACTGAAATTCAGAAAGTAAAAAAGAAAAACTACCAAAAAGAACTTTTTAGATTACAATTGGAGTTGATCAAATTACAAGAATGGGTCAAAGCTAAAGGGCTCAAAGTTGTAGTAATATTTGAAGGAAGGGATGCTGCAGGAAAGGGTGGTGTAATAAAGAGAATAACTCAATATCTAAATCCTAGGGTTGTAAAAGTTGCAGCATTACCTGCGCCTACTGAAAGAGAGAAGACTGAGTGGTACTTCCAGAGATATGTTGATCATTTGCCAGCTGCAGGGGAAATTGTATTATTTGACAGAAGTTGGTATAATCGTGCAGGTGTAGAACGTGTGATGGGTTTCTGTACAGATAAGGAATATGAAGGTTTTTTACGCGCCTGCCCTACCTTTGAAAGAATGCTAATTCGATCTGATACTATTTTGATAAAATATTGGTTTTCAGTTTCAGACGAAGAACAATTGAAGAGATTCAAGGCTAGATTGGCAGAACCTCACAAGAGATGGAAATTAAGCCCAATGGATTTAGAATCGCTTACTAGGTGGGAAGATTATTCAGAAGCCAAGGATAATATGTTTGCATATACTGATACAAAAAGGTCACCATGGTATGTCGTTAATTCAGAAATCAAAAAACATGCCCATATAAATTGTATAAGCCATTTTTTATCTCTAATACCGTATGAGGACCTAACTCCAAAAGAAATAAAATTACCCAAAAGGAAAAAATCAACAGGATATATTCGTCCTCCTGAAGATGAACAAACCTTTGTTCCCGATTTTCATCTTAAATTGTTGTGAAACTATGAAATTTTTATCTTCCACGATTGTTATTATCATACTTATCTCTAGTGGGTGCTTAGGTATTTTCGAACATAATGTTGACGACGACAACGATGGTTTTTTGAATGTAATTGATGATTTCCCTAATGATCCAGAAGAATGGATTGATACCGATGGAGATAGTATTGGAAATAATGCAGACTTAGATGATGATAATGATGGTTTTACTGACTCTCTTGAATTTGATTGTATTTCCAATCCATTAAATAATTCCTCAAAACCAATAGATATGGACAAAGATGGAATTTGCGATATATTAGATGGAGATATTGATGGCGATAACTTACCCAATGTTTGGGAAATTAATAGAAACTTAAATCCATTCGATGCCAATGATTCTATTCTATGCCATGGATATGCCGAATATTGTTTAAGAAGTTATGATAATTTCACCTTTCCAGAGACTCATAATGCTTATTCAGCCTTAGAAGATGGAGTATTCATGGGTGTAAATCATTACACTGGACTACAAGCACAATGGGATGGCGGAATCAGGGCTTTCATGGTTGATACACATCATGTTACAAGCGATAACAATGGCCCAGATGATGTGAGATTCTGCCATGGCTCTCCTAACTCTTTTCCTCATCCCTGCTCATATTCTGAAATAGATGCGTTCGAGTGGCTTACACTTCTCAATTCATTAATGAATTCCAGTGGTAATAATTGTCCAATGTATTGTGGAGATGTTGTAACATTACTAATTGAAAATTATGTACCTGCAGAACATCTAAACAACCTCTTCAATAAAACTGGAATGTCCGATAGAATATATGTGCACAGTTTTGGAGATGTGTGGCCAGATATTGGAGACTTAATTTTAAGTGGGAAAGATTTAGTAGTTTTTTGGGAACAAACAGGAAATCAGCAATATCCTTGGTTACATGATTTTGGAGAATTTGGTTGGACTACTAACTACGGAGAAGATAATCAAAATGAAATGAAATGTACAATTCATCGAGGTAACGGTTCTCAACCTGTTTGGCACCTAAATCATTGGTTAACAAGTATTTTTGGTGTAGCCGACCCTTCAAGAAGCAATGAAGTTAATGATTACTATTTCCTATTAAATAGATCATTAGAATGTTGGGAAATAATGAATAATCGTCCAACTTTTATCGCTGTAGATTATTGGGAAGATGGAGAAATAACCAACGTCACCATCACTCTAAACAAAATGGAACATTGGTCCTCAGAAATACCTCCTCATCCTTAAGATTCCTGAATGACTGATATAAACTAAATCATAAAGCAGATTATCTATTGACTCGTCCGAATGTTCATGCAGAGGTGCGGTTCAAAGGAAGTCTCTGATGCTTTTGTCAATAATGAGCAAATATATTTGATACTTGTACTTAGAAATTCAGATGATCCAGAGGTATCTCGTCTTATCGCCTTAGCATCTAGTAAATCAATACCAATTAAAGAAGGCTCTGAAAGAGATATTTGGAGGATGGCTAGAGATAACAAAGATCCCAATAAACCCAAAATACTTGCTTTAGTTGGAAGAAACCCTTATGCAGGTATAGATGAAATTTTTCAAACTGGAGGTATAATTTGGTTACTTGCTGGGGCCAAATACCCAGTTAATATTGGATTCACCATAAGAACAGCCGAAGTTAGTGGTGCTAATGCTGTATTT
This sequence comes from Candidatus Thalassarchaeaceae archaeon, assembly GCA_943841885.1. Classification (GTDB taxonomy): domain Archaea; phylum Thermoplasmatota; class Poseidoniia; order Poseidoniales; family Thalassarchaeaceae; genus MGIIb-O3. The sequence goes on from CALSZZ010000002.1 coordinate 163,560, forward strand.
ATTGATAGTAACCTGAACAATAGCGAGCGTAAGGGTGCATTACGCGCCTCGATGAAAGCACACCGTTTCATCCCATTACACTGGGCCGATGGTCTTTCGATAGTTGACAAAGCAAAAAATTTTGGTTACAGGATTATTTCTATAGAAGATGTAGGTTCCAAATCTCCTTGGGAAGTAGACTTTACTGGAAACGTGTTGCTAATAATCGGAGGTGAGAGAGAAGGAATTTCTCAATCAATTCTTGATAAATCTGATGTGATATTAAGAATTCCAATGACCGGTTTTGTCCCTTCTTTTAATTTACAAGCACCAATGGCAATTGTAGCCGCAGAAGCACAAAGACAAAGGTCGGCTTAGATTCAATTTTAACCCCTAGTTTCATGACCCTTAACCCAATCCTAGGTACATGGAAGTACCTATTGAACTCTTATCTATGCTTCAAGGTGACCAAGGGCCAACTAAACAAAAAGCAGCCCGTCTGGTAGTCGATCTTGCATCTACTGCAAACTCAAAACAATTTATCCGCTGCGATAATTCACACGTTTCTGGTGTCAGCGTAATTACAGGCGGACATGGTCTAAGGCGCTTTCTTTCAGATATTTCTGGTGACCCTCTGGGCAAAGTTGTTATTCCAACAACTCTAAATTCTGCTGGTTGTGATTTGGATAAATTAGAAGAAATGAATATTAATTATCCGGAATTTCTCAAATATCAGTTTGAAATTGTAGAGGCATATTCTGAATTAGGGATAGATGCCACACTTTCATGCACACCATATGATAGGGGTATTGAATCAATTGAAGGTTTTGGTTCATGGGCAGAGTCAAATGCAGTTTGTTTCTCAAATTCATATACATCCCTGATAACTAATCGTGAGTCTGGATTATCTGCTCTTGCTACGGCCCTGACTGGATGGGCCCCATATTGGGGGTTACACATACCTGAAAATCGGATTCCGAATATATTTGTTAGAGTTGAATGCAATTTGTCTGATCCTACAGACTGGAGTATATTGGGAGATTGGATAGGTAAACAAATAATGCCAGATTGGAAATTACCTTGGGGCCCCATGCCCTACATTGTTGGCTTACCAAAAAATATCAACTTTGAGATGCGCAAAGCCCTCACTGCCGCAGCAGCCAATTATGGCTGCCCTATGCTTTGGATTGATGACGGTATCATAGATTCACCTTACGTTGAGGATTATCAAGGTGAAATAATATTTGGAAAAGAAGAATTATCTCAAAGATATAGGGAACTTTCTCCTAAAGGAATTGTTGATTTAGTTGTTATAGGATGCCCTCAGGCAAGTATTGGTGAAGCTAGATCTACCGCAGCGGCTGCACGTGCAAGGATGGAACTTGGGGAGAAAATAACTAATAAAAGGCTCTGGCTATTCACTAGCGGATATAACTACGAAATTTTAGAAGCAGATGGAACAATCGATATTTTAGAAGAAGCAGGAGCCTTAATTCTTAAAGATACATGTCCAGAAGTAACTCCTTACAATAGAGATAAATATAATCATTTGTTGACAAATTCACTGAAAGCAGAACATTATCTAACAAGTGGACTTAATCGAATGCCTACTAGCGTTGCTACAATAGTGGATTGTGTAGCCCATGCATTCGATGACCAATTAACGAATGGACCTCGTCCTATTTTAGATTCTAGAAAACCCAAGCCTATACTTTCAGGAAAAACCAAAAAAATATCTTCACTTGATATTTATGGAAAAGGAGTTCCAAGTCAATCAGAGTGGAAGGTGTCCGGTAAAGCATTAGTTACAGATGTTCCCATAACATATCTTGGTTATGTAAATAGAGATACTGGCATAATAGAAGAACCAGGACACCCACTGGATGGAAATAAAATAAAAGATACAATTTTTATTTATCCAAAAGGATCTGGTTCCACAGTCGCTCCTTTTGTATTGATGGGGTTGATATATACAAATCAAGGCCCTAAGGCAATAGTAAATACTGATGTCTGCCCACTTACAATTCCTGCTATTTCGTTATTAAATGTACCCTATGCTCATGGTTTTAGTACAGATCCTACACTTGAAGTAAATTCTGGTGATGAGGTCGAATTATCTCTTAATGATGGAGTTACTAATCTAAAAATTATAAATAGAAATAGCGAGGATTGATGACTCTAAACCCTCACAGACAATACATGAGTACCCGTCCTACTCCTCAGCCTTGTCAAAAACATGATCATGGTAAATTTGAAATTTTATACAGAGATGGTGCTGCTAGAATAGGTCGCTTACATACAAATCATGGAGTATTGAATACTCCAATGTTACTTCCCGTTGTTAATCCAAATATCAGGACTATTGAGCCTAGAGAAATGTGGGAAGAGTATGGTATAGAGGGATTAATAACAAATTCATATATAATTTGGAAACATGAAAAATTAAAAGAATCAGCTCTATCACAGGGAATTCATAATCTTTTAGATTTTCCAGGCATTGTAGTAACTGATTCGGGAACTTTTCAATCATATATATATGGAGATATTGAGGTTGGCGTTAGTGAAATTATAGAATTTCAAAAAAATATTGGTGTTGATATAGGTACTATGTTGGATGTTTTTGGGCGCCCGGATATGTCTTTATCGGAACTTGAATACGCCGTTGAAGAGACTGCTAGAAGGGCTCCCGAATCATTAGAAATAGCTGGAAATAATTTATTATTAAACGGCCCCATACAAGGAGGTACTAATGAAAAATTACGCGCTAAATCTGCATCTTTAATGTCTTCATTTAGTAGTCAATATCATAATTTCACTATACACCCTATTGGAGGAATAGTTCCTTTAATGGAAAAACAGATGTACAAGGAATTATTTCAAATATTACTAGCTTCGAAATCTAATATACCTCCAAATCGACCAATCCACTTATTCGGTTGTGGTCATCCAATACTTTTCCCATTATCAATCGCATTAGGGGTTGATATTTTTGATAGTGCTGCATATGTATTATTTGCTCGCGATAATCGTTTTTTTACTCCAACAGGAACAGTGAAGTTACAAGATATCAGAGAATGGCCAATAAGCTCACGTGCTTTATTCGGTTTAACTCCTGAACAGGTTAAAAAAATGAATAAAGAACAAAGAACGAGTATATTGTCGCGACATAATTTGGAAATTACTCAAGCCGAGTTGGCCAAATGTAGGGAAGCAATAAGAAATGGAAAAATTTGGCAATTAGCTGAAGAAAGAAGTCACAGTTCCCCACAATTACGTGTAGCATTCCTTTGGGTTTTAGAACAACTTGCACATCCAGATGAAGGGCCTATTGGAGATTGTATCTTAGATATAATATCTTCAACTAATCCAGTAAGGAAGGGAGGAGAGAATATGAGTCATGATATTGAACTAAGGCCACATATATTACATTCACAGGCGCTTATTGCGACTAGATGGAAAATCCCAGGATCTTGGTGGGATGACTCTAAATCCAGTCCAAAAAAACTAATTATTATCGAAAAATCATCGCCCCCTTGGAGATTATCTTCATTAGATAATATTATTTCCTATCTTATTGAAACGCCAAATTCAATACCTTTGATACTAACTCCTCTTGGAATAATTCCTTATTCACTTGAAGATCTATCGCCATGGTGCCATTTAGATGGAGATAATGATATGTGGAATATTGAATATGATGATGAGGAAATATTGGATTTTCTATCTGAACTAAATCTTGAGAATATACCATTTGTAAGGATTAAACCAGAATCAGATTTGATTATAAACTCTGATTCTGAACTAAAAATTAGAAATTGGCTTGATAGATGTTCAATAGTAGATAAATTATCGGTTTTATGTTCTATTAATCCTAATGATGGATGTAAACTTACTTCGTCAATGACTAGTCGAAAATCCAATACTGATAGGATGGTAAATGTTTATTCTCAAGAATTACATATTTTATCTCCAAGGCTTAATGATGGTGGAATTTCACTAACTGTAGAGGGTGCAAAGAAACTTTTGGATAATAGAATTCCCAATTCTTTCGAAGATTATGACATTGATTCTGAATTTTTGGGTTTACCTAAAGTTTGTATTAATGATGATGCGAAACCCTTTGTAGGAATAGGAAGAAATGTGATGCATGGATATATTTTAGCTGCAGATAGTCATATAATACCCGGCCAACCTTGTTTAATTGTTGATTCTGATGGCCATTTAATAGCACATGGAATCGCATTAACTTCCTCAAAGGAGATGAATTTTTTCAAAAAGGGTATTGCAGTAAAAGTTAGAGATGGAGTTCTAAAAAATAATTTATAATTTCTAATCATAAAGGGGATTAATTGAAAAGATTGACATCTGAACATAACATAATTGCGTACGGAGAGGGTGCCTTAAATGCAGGAAAATGAAAATAATAATTGGGTAATAGAGACTAAAAATCTCTGTAAGATGTACGGCCCACATTTAGCTTTAGATAATCTCAATTTAAAAATTCCTCGTGGGGCTGTAGGTGTTCTTGGGCCAAATGGTGCCGGAAAATCTACTTTCTTCAAATGTATTTTAGGATTAATTAAAACAACTTCTGGTAGTGGAAAGGTTCTCGGACATGATATTAGGTATGAAGGAGAATTAATACGTTCCAAAATAGGATATATGCCAGAATATGATGCTTTAGATCCCGGTTTAACCGCAATAGATCAAGTTAGATACTCTGGTGAAATATTGGGTATGAATACTGATGTAGCGACACAAAGAGCACATGAAGTGTTAGAATATGTAGGTCTCAAAGATCAAAGATATAGGAAAATAGAAACTTTTAGTACTGGAATGAAACAAGCAACAAAATTAGCGTGTGCGATAATTCATGATCCTCTAATATTAATTTGTGATGAACCAACTAATGGTTTGGATAAAAGGGCTAGAAAATTTATGCTAGATACTTTAAGAAGAACTGCCAATGAAGGAAAGCGCACAGTTCTGATGAGTAGCCATGTTATGGAAGATGTCCAGGAAGTGTGTGAAAGTATTTTGATGATTTACAAGGGAAAAGTCGTTCTACAGAAGAGTTTAGGAGAATTAGTAGACCAAGTAGATAGGGAAATAGAAATGACCATTTGGGGCGGTGCTTCAAAATTACAAGAGGAATTAGAAAATAGAGGCTTTTCTGTCCGCCGATTAGGGAGAATACTTAGAGTTACTCTGATAGATGAAAATACAATTACTGGAATAATTAAAACAGTTGCAGATTGCAAAGTTCAAGTACGGCAATTAAAAGAATATACTCCTGATTTGGAAGATATATTTCTACTTATAATGGATAAATTGGGCGCTGAGATAAAAGTAACCTCTGACCTAATGACTACTGAGCATATTGGCGGGACTTAGTATGACTGAAGATAATTTAGATATTTTAGGTAAACAAACTAGGATGGAGGTTGCTTATGGCTCTGGAGAGGGTGATGAACAATTATCGGCCGTAGTTGCAAAAAAGGAAGCTACCCTGGGGACAATATTTGATCAATCATACAAACAATGGAGTGGTATTCTAGGCCCAAGATGGATGAGAAATTATTCAATATACAGACACCACGTTTATGGTATCTTTACCAGTAAAGGCCACAGATATTACCATCCGTTTGTAAGACTTACAATATTAGTAATATTTTTAGCATCTTTAGCTCCAATTCCTATGCTTTTCTTATCTTCCCTTCTTCCCGGACAAGATGGTGATTTTTTATCTAAAATGTGGGGCATAAATAGGTACAATCTATGGGGCCAAGTACTAGGTTATTTTCCTCGTAATTTATGTATGTGGCCATTATTAACTGCATTGGTTGTTGGTGGCATGATTTCAGATGATAGGAGAAATGGTACTAGTGCTTTATACTTCTCTAGGCCGATAAATCGTTTTGATTATACTATTATGAAATATATCAGTGTTTTTGTAATTCTAGGTTTCGTAATTGTATTTTCATATTTTGCTTATTACACTACTGCTATAGTTTTTAGAGGAGAAAGTTGGGCATACTTGATAGATACCTTACCTATGTTCCTTAGTGGAATTATTGCTGGAATAATTTTAGTAATGACCTATACATCCCTTGGTTTAGCATTATCTAGTGTAAGTCAAAGCAGATTCTTTGCCGCAATTGGTTTTCTAAGTATAATCTATGGTACGAAGATTATCGCACTTCTAATTGAAATGCAATTCGATACAACAATAATGTATATTTTAAGTCCTTATGATTGCCTTGCTCATTTCGGTCAATTCTTACTTGGTTTAGAATTAAACTATCAACACCCTCTTGGATTTTCTATTATTTCATTAATCTCTATGAATGTTATTTCTATCGGTATCTTGGTATCAAGAATTAGTTCTATGGAGGTGACAAGAGAGTGAATGAAGTAAATACTAAATCTCCAGCAGTAATGTTAGACCATGTTTCTAAATGGTATGGAGAAGTTATAGGAATAAATGATATTTCTTTAGCCATTGAAGGAGGAGTTACTGGAATTCTTGGCTCTAATGGTGCAGGAAAGTCTACACTTTTCAAGATATTAATGGGCCGTTTGAAACCAAGCCAAGGAACTGTTCGTTTGTTTGGAATTGACCCATGGAAAAGTACTACTCCATACCGTAGAATAGGTTATGTAAGTGAATCTGAGAAAATGTATGATTGGATGACTTCTCTTGATTTCATTTCGACATTAGCAAGATTACATGGCATGTCTAGAGAAGAAGCAGTAGAAAGATCTAGGCATGTACTAAACTTTGTGGGCTTAGGGGATGTACATCATAAAGAAATAGGAAAATATAGTAAAGGCATGAGGCAACGTGTCAAAATAGCACATGCATTAGTACATAATCCTGATTTAATAATTCTTGACGAGCCTTTACATGGCTGTGATCCATTAGCAAGGACAAGTATAATGAACGTTATTAGAGAATTGGGAATTCAGGGAAAAACAGTTCTAGTTTCTAGTCATATTTTGGAAGAGATTGAGCGAATAACAGAACAAATAGTAATTTTACATAACGGAAAATTATTGGCTATTGGAAATTTACATGCTATCAGGGATTTACTTGATCAACACCCTCATAGAATTTTAATAAATTGTGAAAATCCTAGGGATTTGGCTGCCCTATTTATTAGTTCAGAACCGATATATGGAGTAAGATTTCCAGACGAAGGTCAATTGGAAATCCATACAAACAATTTATCGGCAGCACATGATGTATTGCCATCAATAATAGTAAAATCTAATCAGAAAATAACTTCTATAGAGAATCCAGATGATAATTTAAATTCTTTAATAGGCTACTTAATTGGAGGAATAAATCATGGATGATAAAGGGCTATCTTTGAAAAAAACTGTCTGGTCCCAATTAGATAGAAAGGCAGGTGCGATAATCGAGTTAACTATTAGGCAATTAAGGCATAGATTATCTACTTGGGTAGTATTAAGCGTAGGTATATTATTGATGCTTTTATTATTGGCATTTTATGTAGATTCAGTAAGAGATGGTTTTGAATCAATAGACAATGATGGAGACGCTGTAGATGAAGATAGAGATGGTTATCCACTCGGCCAAGAAATTAAGTACGGGCATAGTGATTATGACTTTTCTCAGTATCCTGGAGTGGGAGAGTATATCGCAGCAGGATATATTGATTCCAATGATAGAATAAGGACAATTTCAGGAAATTATACTTGGTTCGGAATGGGCATACTAAATCCTACATGGATTAACACAAATTATACTGGTAATGAGTGGGAACCAATAATTAATTGGCAAAATGAATTATCAATGTGCCCGGAGGGGGAAGCCTTTGTTGATTGGTCTTGGGAGACTTACGGTTCTGCGTGTATTTACGGAGATAGCGAATATGTCTTTTGGGGAGAATTACAGGCTTATGGATCAATTGAAGTCCCAGAGGATAGGTATCTCAATTGGGGCTTTTATACAGATTCATTTTATGTAGAACCAGATCCAATTTCAATGTATATCGATGAAGATGATATTGATTGGAATGGAAATTTTTTACAATCAAGTCAAGGTTTCGATGATGATGGGGATTGTATTAGAAAAAACTGGTCGGACAAATCTAACTATGTGGATTATTCAGGAGAATATAACTTTGATAATGATTCGAATAACAATGGAATTATCTGTGACGTTAAATGGACCGTCGACAGCGAAGGAAATAGAATTATTGAGATATATGCAGATTCTAATGTAGATGAAGATCCGGATGATGAAAAATATCTGGGCGAATCTAGTCATAGGACTTTTATCATTGGTGTTGGAAAGATGGCTTTTGTTATTTTACTGGGATTATTTCTTCCTCTCTTCCTGGCTCTTGGATTAATAAGGGATGAAACTGAAAATGGAACTTTACACTATTTATTATCTAAACCCATACATCGCGGAGAATTCATTATTTACAGGTTACTGGGTTATCTTACAGTAACTGGAACTTATGTAATGATCTTATCATTATTCATGGGCATTATTGCATCTGTATTAGGCCCAGGAGATAGTATAATTAGGCTAAAAGATATACCTATATGGATAGGAATTGGTTTTACAACGATATTAGTATTATGTGCTTATGGGGCGTTATTCAATACCTTAGCTCTCATTTCCCCTAAATATGGAATATATATGTGTATTTCTATTGGGGTTTGGGAATTTGTAATGGGAATTCTCACCATCGCTAATCCCAATTGGAATATATCTGCTATTTCAATTAATCATTGGGCACTTCAAATAATTGACTCAATTGTTTTATTAACATGGCCGGACACACTTCAATTACAGCAGATGTCACAGGCATTCAATCTAGAGAGTGGCTTAGATATATTTTGGAAGCCTCCTGTCCATACACTTGGAACTTCAAATCCATTGATTGCTATTCTTGTTAGTTTTACTATGCTGTTTCTATTCACAATCTCTATGTTAGGAGTAGGCCAATCTATATTTAAAAATAGAGAAATTATGTGAGGACTAGGGAGGATAAGGGGGATGAAGAAATTTGAGGGTGATTTCACTTCTTTGTGGAGACTTGATGTTTTACCTCCAATCCCGCGACTTTCATGGTGGTGGTGGTGGGTAATAATATATGTTCCAGATTCCGAAAATATAGGGCGTTCCAAGCAACTCATGACTCTATGGTCTACTAAGGAAACACCTGCAATTAGGATGACTGGTTACTGGTGGTTGCCCGGCTCTAGAATGCATATAGATCAAGAGGGAGGATCAGTTTTTCCGGGAATGGTTTGCTCTTGGTGGTATGATGGCAAAAAAATGTATGAACCATTGGTAATGAAAGAGTGTAAGATGGCCGCAATCAATGATCAACATTCATTATGGCCAAGAGAAGGATTAGGAGAAGGAGCAGGGGCCGTAATTCCATTATTACAAGAAGATATATCATTTGGAATGAGTCCCGGAAATGATAAGTTTTGGATGAATCTTGTCTCGGATAAAGAAGCAGTTAATCGTGGGGCTCCTTCAAATTTTGAGGCTGAACTTACTCCTTGGACCGGGCCACCTAGTACTCTTACTTACAAAAATAATATTTTGGCAATGGATATGGGTTATGATATTTTAAGACTCCAAGGTACAAAATGTAAACTAATGGTTGATGGTGAAGAAATGCAAGGAACGGCATATTTTCAGAAAGTTTCAGTCCAAGCTCCTACGGTGCCTTGGTTTTGGGGGATGTTACATTTTGATGATGGATCTTATCTAGATTGGTTCTTGCCACACGTTTCCTTCTCTACTACTTCATTAGATTCGTCTCCATGGAGATTAAGGGATGCATTCCGTACTCCTTCTAATGGCGCTGGAATTTTTCATGATGCTAAAAGAGAAAGGTCTGAAACATTTGCCCGTTGTGAGGTTGAATTATCAAAATCAGATTCTAATCTAAAAGATAAAAATGGTAATCTTTTGCCAAGATTTAGAATAAGACTATGGAATGGAAGGACACAAATATCTATTGAAGTTAGGGCCGTAAGTAGGGCTAAATGGGTTTTCGATCAACCTACTAGAGCGGGTTTGGTAAGTCATCTTACGTACAATGAATATCCTTTGGAAGTCGAAAGAATTGCTATCTTGGATGAACACGGACTACGTTCTATCAAAGATTATTCTTGGATTCATGGAAATGCGGAACATACTTGGGGGTTATTGCATTAATACTTATAATCAGTTATGTTTACACCCATAAATTCAGTAAGTAGTATATCTTGAGAGGAACTGAAAATGATGTCAGACTACATTGAAGAATTTAAATCTAAACTTGACTCTAATTCTGTTAGATCAATATTCCCCGAGATGACAGACTCTGAGGTGCCTGTGTGGCAAGGCTCCCCTTCTTTCCTTTCGATGGCGGATAAATATTTCTTAGCTATAATAATTTTTATTTCACACATAGTTTTCTTCGCTGCAGAACAATTCGACTCACTAGAAGGGGAAGGTCAACTTTACTTTGTTTTATCTCTAATTAAATCTTTAATAGATATTTCAGGTACAATGGGTTTTGTAATTGTAATGCTAATAATTGCAAAATTGAATCACTTTGCAAACTTCTCTACATCTGGTAAATGGACCACATCTTGGATAATAATTTCTGCTTTAATACCATTTATTTGGTATTTCGCAGACATCGTTTCTTCTATCTCTGGATTAATTGGCTCTGACTTTGAAAATCCTCTTCCAGATTGGAACTATTTCTGGTTTTTACCTCTAGGGGTATTCTCAGGTTTAGTCATGATATCTCTAACCTTTATTTACCAACATTCATTTTACTATGCGATAACTGATAAGAGAATACATTTTCGTAAAAGTTTCTTATTTATTGATGCCAGTGTCCATGGAATATCTTTTGAAAAAATAGAAAATTTAAAAGCGAATCCTCCAATTATAGGTAGAATTTTTGGTTACGGCAATGTCAATATCTTAACGGCTTCAGGTTTAGGAATACAACAAGAATCATTCGATTCAGGTCTAGGAGTACCTGCAGAAATAACTCCAAATATTAAAAAAAATGCACCTTTGTCTATTTTTGCTTGGGTCACTAAACAACGCCGTAGGACAACAGTTGCCCAAGACCCTTCGGATTGTCTATATGGAATCAAGAAACCTATGAAAATATATCGTTTAATTAATGAATTAATGGATGTAAATAACATTTCATCTGGAAATAATTCTGATTAATTTTAAATAAACAAACGTATCTTTCATAACCTGATGGCTTCTGACACATCCCGTAGGTGACTAAAATGTCCGAAGACGATATCCTAACTCAAGCAGCGCAAACTATTACACAAGGAAATTTTTTGGGGGCAATGGAAATTTTTGAATCTTTCATATCTGCAAATCCAAATGATCCATCCGGTTACCACGGTTGGGCTGAAGCAGCAATGTTCGAAATACAAGAAAATGGAAATATGGATGATAAAGGAAATGATATAATTAATGAAGGTAAAATACAATCATATCTCAGAAAGGCTGCAGGATTGGATTCAGATAATGCAGAGTATTTGGCATCTTATGCAAATGCATTAATCGAATTTGATAGAGTTCCAATGGCAATTCGAGAATTCCAAAAACTTAGGGCATTGGGTGAAAAATCAGAAGAAGTAGACGTATCCTTTCATCTTTATGAAGCTGCAAGAATGTTAATCGATTCAATAAACCTAAAGACAAATTTTGATAGAAGTGAAAAATTCGCTCAACAATATACTCCTATAGCAATAGAATTTGCAATCATAGGCCTAGGTTTTTCTTCAGTAGAAGAAGCCATGGAATATATGGCAGTAGGAGAATAAAGGAGGAAACTAACTTGCCTAACGGCAGGGTAATGGTTGCTTTTGGATACCATGGTGATTCTTTCCATGGTTCTCAAATACAACCTGATATTAGGACAGTTGAAGGCTCTCTAAAAAAAGCTCTTAACAAACTAACTTGGTGGTCTGAAGGATGCTTGGAGATATGTAGCAGGACTGATGCTGGCGTTAGTGTACGTATGAATTTAGCATGTATAAATTTACCAAAGTCGTTAATTGATAAAGTATCTCCTAGGTCTATGATTAGAGCAATAAATGATAATCTTCCTGTTGGTATGGTAATGTGGTATGTCAAAGAAGTACCTTCTAATACAAGGGCTAGAAAAGCCAATTTCAGACACTATCTATATCGCTTAGAATCGTGTTGAGGATTGGCCATCAAATCCTAATAAAGAGCTCTTTAAACAGGCTTGTTCTGTCATAGAAGGTCGTCACGATTTTACCAATTTATGTAAAATTGAAGGAGATATCAACCCGGATAGAGTAATAGATGAATGTTCTCCATGGCTAGATTCTAAAGGGTGAAATAATAGGAGTTATCAGTAAAAGCTAGGGCTTTTTTATGGAACCAAGTAAGAAGAATAGCTTCAGCAATATCTGGAGTGGTATCTGGTAGAATAAGTTTGAATCAATTAATCTCTGCCATAGAGAATCCAAATATTCCTGTAGATTTGGGAAGAGCAAATTCAGATGGTTTAATCCTGTGGTCTATTTCTCATGATGAATTCAATATCGAAGTGAATAAAAATACCATTAATGAGATAAATTTCACAAAAAGACCACAAGACCCTCGTGAATATATACGTTGGCTGTCGTTAATGAGACATGAAATGGCAGCCTTTCTTGAAAGGGAATGGTTAATTAGACTTAATTTAGAGTAATAAAAACATTATCTCCATTCTTACAAGGCATAGATTCACGTAAAAATGATTTAGATATAATCTCGGCAGTCTTCACATGTCTAGTTAGATCTGGAATCAATATTGCACATTCTATCCACTTTGATTTATCTGTCGAAATTCTCGCCTTAAAAGCTGTTGCGCCTCCAAAGGATTTCCCATCTCTTTCAAAACCATGAATTCTCATTGATTTTGGAGAATTATCTACATTTCCCTCTTCCAATCCTGATATTACTCTCAATTTGTTATAATTTTCAATGTAATTATCAAACAAATCAATATTCAAAGTCCCTGGCCAAGCACTGTTATCTAAGATTATCTTAAATTGATCTTGATAATGTTTTTGGGCCATAAAAATATGGGCTCTACCTAAGCCACTAGACACCGCGCCCTGCAAATCCATGTGGGGGTCTAGAAAAACACGTTCATAAGGTTCGGCATTATCTATCAAAGTGTAAATACCTGTCCATCCTTTGCTACTTGCCATCCTAGTTCATGTAAAATTAAACTTTCTTTTGAATATATGTTTGTTACCGGGTTGGTATGATTAAGATGGAAAAAAATTATTTCAGGATCATTGACATCTTTTTTTCCTAGCATTTCAATAGTCTGAAAAATTGGGGGATGCGGAATTTTTAACATATCTCTATGTGATAATTCTTGAGAACTCCAAAACGTACCATCTATCAATCCATAATCAATTTCCATTTCTTCAAACCATTCTCTGATTGATTCTTTGTTGTGCTCTTTCAGGGTTTCTTTCCAATTATCATGATCTGGTAAAAATAATAATATTTTCTCTGGGCCGTGTATCAAAATAGCATGAGTATCTCCTTCCTCATCTCTATGTGGCACTTTTAGAAATTCTAATTCAAAACCACATTCTTTACTAGGAGAAAATAATACTCTTTCTTTTATTTTTTTTACATTAAACGGCGATAAAACATTCCTTTTTTGTAAAACTTTTATGGTTTTTTCACTAGCAAATAATGGAATTTTTTCCATTCCCATTACTTCTTTACCGAATTGCCCTAGCCCATCTATGTGTCCTAAATGTACATGAGTAAGACAAACTGTGTCGGGAGTCTCTATATTTTCCAAACCTATCTTATCTGAATATATTTTCAATTGTTCAGACAGATTTCTCCCAGCCTCTATCAAATGAAAACTGCCATCAATACCTTTTACGCCACAGGATACGGGATTTCTTCTTAAATTGTTATCCATATGCGCTGCAATGCAGTTACTGCAAGAACATCCTGCTTGAGGTATCCCTCCATCTTGTGCAGTTCCAAGAATCACTACTTCTATTTCTCCTAGGGGCATGTTGGTTGCAGAGACAATACAGAAATTAAGTATATGTACGGTTTTCACTCATTTATCCGATGTAACAATGAACTATGCCTCTTAGTGGGGGCATGGCAGCCGACATGTCCTGGATGCGTGATAGATATCAATACCTTAAATCACAAGGATTAGAATGGAATCCTCCTACGTTAGAATCAGCCAGTAAACCCAGATGCATGATAGATGGAAAAGAGATGATAATGCTATCTGCAAATAATTATCTGAATCTTACTACTCATCCTAAAGTGATCAATGCCTCTATTGATGCTATAAGAAAATATGGTGCAGGATCTGGATCTGTCAGGGCTATTGCTGGAACATTGGATATACACTTAGAAGCCGAACAAATATGTGCAAAATTTAAAGAAGTCGAATCTGCATTAATTTATTCTGCGGGCTACACTGTAAATGTTGGATTAATCCCAACTCTAGTTTCCGGTTCTGATGATTTAATAATTTCTGATGAATTGAATCATGGTTCAATTATTGATGGAGTCAGATTAACGAAAGCCTCTAGGTCAGTTTATTCACATAATGATATGGGGGGAACTTGAAAATATACTAAAAAATAATAAAAAAGCAGAAAGAAAATTGATTATAACAGATGGTGTTTTTAGCATGGATGGAGATATTGCACCTCTTGATCAAATAACTAGCCTTGCAGAAGAGTACGATGCGATGATTTTTGTTGATGATTGCCATGGAGAAGGAGTTCTGGGCGGCGGTAGAGGAATTGTCTCTCATTTTGGATTACAAGGGAGAGTAAATTTTGAAGTTGGATCATACTCTAAAGCATTGGGCGTACAAGGAGGCATTCTAGCAGGTAGCGAAGATGTAAGGAGGCATGCTCTAAATCATAGCCGTTCATGGTTGCTATCTGGGAGTCAGCCACCGGCAGTTGCAGCCGCGCAAAAAGCATCCATAGAAGTTCTCATGTCTGAGCCTGAGCATGTTGAGAAATTATGGGATAATACCAATTATTTTAGAAAAAAACTCCAATCTCTCGGTTTTGATACTGGAGTTAGTGAAACTCCTATAATTCCTGTAATGTGCGGTGAAAGTAAAAAAGCTCAAGAAATGTCTAAGGAATTAAGAAATGAAGGTGTAATGGTCGGCGCTATTGTTTTTCCAATGGTTGCTACTGATAAAGCAAGAGTTCGAGCCCAAATGTCTGCTGGCTTAAGTAAAGAAGATATCGATATTGTATTAAATTCATTTGAGAAATGTGGCAAGAAAATAGGATTAATATAATATCCATCATATTATTTTTATAGATTTTTTTTATAATAATCATCGGAGTAGTTATCACCTTCACTCTCTCAGGGTTGACTCTGAGAATACATGTCCGAGGAAGAGGAACTGTTTACGATAACTGCAAAACATCTTGATTCAGGGATGAGAGGGATACCTGTAGGAACTTGTCAAACATCATATGTCGATCCACTTGAGGGAGTTCATTATGTGGGATATCCTGTTGGTGATTTAGCAGATATGGAAGAAGAAGATGTAGTTTTCTTATTGTTGAACAAACATCTTCCAACTGCCGAAGAATCGATCGCTTTTCGCAAGGAACTGACTCATAGAGCCGAAGAAATGCCAAATGGTGCGTTGAGAGTCTTGGAATCACTAACTCCTGGTAGTGGCCATCCAATGGATTGGCTTTCCATAGGCATAATGGCATTGGGGGCCGCTGAAACTACAGGAGATGTTCGAATCGACTCTATAAATTTGATAGCCAGGATGCCAGAACTTATGGCGCGTATATTCTTACTAAGGGGCGGTAGAAAGGAAAAATTAAGGCCTAGAAAACCGGAGCTCGGACTGGTCGAAAATTTCGTCCATATGCTGGGAATAGATGATGAGGAAGCAGAAAAGATGACTCGTGTAGTTAAATTCTTTTTTATACTTCATATGGATCATGGAGGTGGCAACCTTTCTACATTTTCAGGTAAAGCAGTAGCCTCTGGCAGGGCTTCTGTATATGCTTCTTTAGCGAGCGCTATGAATGCATTATCAGGGCCATTGCACGGCAGAGCAAATCAATCTTGTTTAGAATTTGTTCAACGTATCGGCACTTCAGATCATGATGAAATTGAAAAGTTTGTTCGTTCAGAATTGGGTGCACGCAGACCGATTTATGGATTTGGTCATGGTGTTCTTAGGGCCGAAGATCCTCGTGCTAGACTTTTAATAGAACTAGGTGAAAAGGTATGTCCTGATGATCCAAATTTTAAGATTGCAAAAGCATTGAGAGAAGTAGTCCCAAATATATTAAAAGAAATACCTAAAATAAGTAACCCATACCCTAATGTCGATTTAGCAAGTGGTAGTTTATTACACTCAGTTGGTTTCAGGAAACCTGATTATTATACGACATTCTTCGGGTGGGCACGTGTTGCAGGAATATGCGCACAAATAATGGATGAAAGAAACTCTAGAGACGGTAGAGGGGTGCCGATTTATAGGCCTAAATATTTAGCAAAAAATCAACCAAAAAAGAGAACTTAGTTTCATTTACTATGCGTCTTCCCTGTCCCTCTATGTCCAATTATCCTTGATACCTCCCAAGGCATGTTTGATGCAGTAGTTTCCATCATTATACTATCTATTTTTCTTTCCCATGACCATTTCTTCCTCCAAATATTCACAAAATCAGTTCTTTCTTTATCTGTTAATTCATGCCAAGGAGTTATCTCTTTTTTAAATTCTGAGATAATTGATTTATGATCAATTTTTGCAGTATTATCGAGTTCTTTTCTCTTATCTGGAGTTAGTGGTTGAGTGGCCGGTTTCGTCCAACGTGCATGACCTGTATCGAGAGTTACTATATCGGGGGATAAATCATCAGTAATTCCAGTTAGCCCGGCATCCAGTAGTAATCTCTCATATTTTGATTCACAAGGCCAAACATACACTGGATAACCCTTTCTGTGTTTATTTAATCTTTCCAATCCCTTACCTTTCAATCCCACTGTTAGGCCTAAATTAATTTTACTTTCAATACCCTTCAGAAAGTGCATGGAGCAAGGTAACATTGGCGAACCTTCTTTTCTTTGTTTATTCATTATCCTAGGCAGGGAAGTGGATAAAAAAGAAGGTGTTGCAGTAATCCTCTGAGTTGTCCATGTCCCCCATTGTCTAAGATAAGGGCGCAATCTACTAAATTTCAATTTACTTTTTACTTTTTTAGCAGCAGAAATTATCTTCGGCTCAAATGAATATACTATGGTCCCACTATCTCCCAAATCAACTTCTTCAAGTGTTTCTTCAAGATTTAGTATCATCTTCATCATATGTTCTTCTCTAGATTTTCCTCCTATCCAACCTCCTGCTTTCCCACTAGATGGATGTGGTGGTTTCAATTCTATGCAAGAAAATGCACCTTCTTCAGACCACCGTCTGATAAAATCGGAATTTTCTAATAAATCATCAAACGGTTCTACATAGCCTGGTAATTCATCCATGGACATTGCCTCAGGGTAGTCGCCAAATTCTGTTTTTGAGTCATGATGTAGTACTAATTGTTCATCTTCAGTCAACCTTAGATCAAACTCTACACCATCACTAAGTTGAATGCCATATGTTATTGCACTTATCGTGTTCTCTCGTGGACGAACCCACTCTCCATATTCTCCCATGCTCGATGCGAATTGTGTTTATACATAACTCTCATCATCAATTCCATTAATTCGCCCCAATGATAAAACCCTAGTACATCTCCGAAAGAACAGGTGTTGGCATGTCAGAGATAGTAGAATTAGACCGAGAATCGAATCCACAGGCAGTTAGAGGTTACGCATATTATGATTGGGCTAAATCATCTTTTGAGACAAGCGTGACTGTTGCAGTACTTCCTTTATGGTTCGCTTATCTATTTTTGAAAGCCAATGGTTTGACGACTACTATAGGGTCAATTGACTTTACTAGTGATGCCATTTGGTCTTTTTCTGTTTCAGGGGCAGCACTCTTGGTCGCTCTTTTAAGTCCTTCATTTGGAGTAATTGCTGATCGTAGAGCAATTAAGATGTGGTGGTTAAAGATATTGACATACGTAGGCGCTGGTGGAACTATTTTACTTGCAGCTGCACCATTACTCCCAATCAGCACTCAATGGATATGGCTAATGGTAATGTTCGTAATTGCCAATGTCGGATTGAATGGGGCCAGTGTATTTTACAACTCACTTTTACCTCATATGGGTACAGACGATGAAATGGATTCAATTTCAAATAAAGCATTTGCATACGGCTACTTTGGTGGTGGAATACTATTAGCAATTCATTTGGCAATGACTTTAATTCTTGTTGATTCAAATGGAGATATGTACTCATGGGTAATACCCTCAATATTGGCATCATCAGGAGTTTGGTGGTATGGTTTTGCATTATTGACTTTCAAATGGGTCCCCGAACCTCCTATAGAAAACGAAATGGAAGCATTATCTATTTCTGATTCTGCAAAATTAGCCTTTTCAGAAATTAGAAAAACTTTGAGTGAAATTCCAAAGTTTAAAACTTTATTTATTTATATGCTTGCATATTTTTTCTTTATCGATGGAATAAATACTGTTACTGCTTTAGGTGGGATATACGGGCCAGTAGTTCTTGGAATAACAACTACCTTTTTGATGGTAGCTATTTTGATGGTTCAAATCGTTGCAGCTCCATCTGCATTAGGTTTCACCAAACTTGCAGAAAGAATAGGGACGAAACAAGCACTAACGGTTTCCCTTGTCGGTTGGATAGTACTTTGTTTTGCAGCACTATCATTCGCCCCTCTTGAATTGGATAACCATAACGAGCATGACATAATGTATGAGTGGGATGAATCTTCAAATCAATATAGAGTTAGTGTATCTAGTTCCGCACCTAGTCTGGCTCAAAAAATAGATTTTTCCGATTCTGAATTCGATGAACAAGAATGGGTTAAAAATCTGAAATCTTATCTTCCTATAATTCAAGACAAATTTGTGGTTGATTATGAATTATATGATTGGCAATGGGAGGGGGATGATGATGAGATATATCTTAAGCCAGTTCCGGGTACATATGACGAAATTGTTAATACTGTTTTACCTACTTTTGAAAACACAAGATTCAGCGTTAGCATACAAAATGAAAATGGAGATGCATTCACTTCTAATGTAGGAATAGATCATCCTACCAATCTTGGTGATGGAGCCTTGGATTTTATCCCAGAAACTGCACGAACATATGTCTGGGCTCCTCTAGGACTTAGTGTTGGCATTCAATTCATTATCCTTGGCGCATCAATGGGTTCGGTATTAGGTGGCTCTCAGGGGCTTGCAAGGAGTCTTTTCGGTCAGATGGTTCCCGAGACAAGGAGTGCAGAATTTTTTGGTTTCTTTGGTTTCTTTGGAAAGGTTGCGGCTCTACTAGGGCCACTCATTTATGGAATTATGACAGTCCTATTTGATAGCCGAGTAGGAATTCTAAGCATAGCAATACTTATTTTAGCAGGTACAATAATATTGAGAAGTGTAGATGTTGAACAAGGTAGATTAGATGCACAAGCAGAAGATGCTCGTAATCGAGGGTTGAATTGAATTAATTATTTTGTGAATATTATTTTATCAACAACCAAAGATACCTCAAGTAAAATCAACATCGGACCACCTACTAGGAATAATGATAATGGATCAGGAGGAGAAATCAATGCTCCAAAAGAAAGAGCAAAAAACCATAAAAATCTTCTATTTTCTAATATAGATTCTTTTTTAATTACATCTCCTCTGATTAATAATATAGTTACCAATGGTATTTGAAATCCTACTATTGAAGAAAAATACAATCCAGTGATAAAACCAATCCATGATTTCAAACGCCAAGTTGAAGATAGTCCAGAATCTATAGCATCTTGAGATAAGTAGTCAAGCAGAATCGGAATTAATATCTCATGTGAATATATAATTCCTAATAATCCTAGTATCAATGAAGTTAGTATAGCTAAAACTATATTTCCAATTTTCCTTTCAGAAAACTTAGCATTTTTCTTTCTTGTCATTTTAATAATTTTATGACTATTCCAGGAAACATCGGATATAAATATTAATATTAGTAATAGGAATCCTATTTGTGCACCCATTTGGAGTTGTAATAATACCACTTCCATGGGCTGTAAAATAATAATTTGAACGTTGTTCGGTTTATATCCTTCGGAATTAAGAAACCATTCTATTATTTCTTCACTTATGGGATAACCCAGTAAAAAACCAATACTAAAAACAGAAACAAAAACGTAAGCCCTATTTTGCAAATATTGCATAAAAGCCCTTATCTCTGCTCTAGGAATTAAATCCTTTAATTTATCTTCCATAGTTTCTATTCACGCCCTTATCTCTCTCTATTTGCGTGTTATTATTGATAATAAGTCTCCATCCTTCAAAGTATGTTCCAAACCAACACGTTGCCAATCAAATTTCGCACTCGGACCTCTGACTCTAGCATATCTAAATTTTCTAACAAAATCTCTGTGTAATTTTATGCAAACATCTCTTACTGTCGATGTATCTTTGACAATTAATGGTTCAATCATGTCGGCTTCTTGACCTTGAGGCTTCAGATAAATTGACATAAAATGCAAATTATTATAGATAAAATCTTTCATACTCTCGATTCCAAAACCAGTTTTCGCAGAAACTTCTAGCACGGGCCATCCCTTTGGCAAACTATCTCTTGCTTTCTCTAAATCCATTTCATTAGCCAAATCAACCTTATTTAGAACCACTACGGCCTTGCTATATATCCTATTTCCTGCTAATGTATCGACTATATTGTCATCGGTAACATTCGTTCTAAGAGTTACTGTAGCCGAGACAATTCCGAAACTTCTTACTATATCTTGTATTTCTACATCTGTAAGATTTGTTTGTTTGACAGTGGATCTTACTACTATTCCTCCTCTATTTGTTCTTGTAATAAAGACTTGTGGAATAGGTTGATTCAATCTCAAACCACCTCTCCACAATTCATAATCAAGAATGTTGAAGTGAGATTTCTGAAATGGATCTACAACATAGAGGACCATATCTGAACCTCTAATTACATTCAATATTTCTCGACCCCTACCTTTCCCTTCAGAGGCGCCTTTGATTAGTCCTGGAAGATCTAAGATCTGTATTTTAGCTCCTTTATGCTCCATTAATCCAGGAATACATGTTAAAGTTGTGAATGCAAAATTACCAATATCCGATTCAACTTCAGTAAGTTGTGAGATAAGACTAGATTTTCCTACGCTAGGAAAGCCTACTAAAGCCACAGATGCATCTCCAGATTTTTTAACTTCAAAACCGGGTCCTCCTCCACTAGCTTTTGCATGTGCTTGAGCCTTCTCTTTCCTTTCTCTCAAAGCAGCTATTTTAGCCTTTAATTTCCCTAGATGTCCTTGGGTTGCTTTATTTGATTTTGTTTTGGTAATTTCATCTTCCAATGACTTGATTTGTTCTTCAATGGTTGCCATTGTTTTCCCCTCTCTGTCACTAGTTTTATCCAGTTTCTTTCAGTTTACATGCTTATCGCTAGGACACAGGTTATTGAATCCGGTGGCCAATTATATAACTTCCACACTGAGTAAGGCTTATTCTACTTACGCGAAGAGGCACATATAGATGGCAGATGTTATACTCTATCTCGTTAATCGAAAATCATTTTCTTCGATAATAGATTTTACAGTATCGGAGATAATAGATCAAATAGAAAATAAACAATTCAGTATAAAAAGGCCAGAAATGATTTATGATTTTTACCGAGATTTCGATGTAGATATTGAGGGAGAAATTTTAGATTTATTTGATAAAAATGAATCTAACTTGGAAATCAATAGTAAAATCTCTAGTATCAATTCTGATTCAAAAAATGATTTAATTTTATTACTTGCTAAATGGTCATCAGTCGCCCAATGGAGTTGTTGGGAGGCACGATTATTCCTTTATATGGAGCCATATTTAGAAAAAGATATTAAAAATGTAGATGAATTTTTAGAGCCTGAGTTATGGCATAAATTTTACCATCAAATATCATTATTTGATCAACGTTCCTTTACTGAGTCTGTAGTATTAGATTGGATGAATCGTAGAGAAAAACTAGGCGAATCAATGGAGCCCTCGGAAGATCCAAAAATTTTACCAACTATGAATTCCCACAATGAATTAAGTAAATTATTATTTAATTTTATTAAAAAATCGTCACATCCCGATTTAGAATTAATGGTAGGGCGAGATTACTTGGATCCAGAATCCTGGCATCTTGGGAGAAATAAGATTAGTAATTATTGAGGTAATGATATGACAGAACTCCCCTTATTACCTCCTCCATCAGAAAATATGATGTCACCGGGAGTGGTCGTGTTAGGGCGATTCCAACCTCTTCATTTAGGACATATTTCATTAATCAAAGCAGCTGAAGAATGGCGCATAGAAAAATCCCCTAATTCGCCACTTATATTGTGTATAGGATCTTCAAACAGGCCTGAATCTATGGATAATCCCTGGTCATACAAAGAAAGAGAAGCGATGATAGATGTATGGCTTAAAAGTCAAGAAGGTTATAATAATGTAGAAATAGTTAGCATCCCAGACATTCAAAATCCTCCTAAGTGGGTTTCACATGCAGAAAATTACCATGGTAAAAGTGGCTTCTTTTTTACCAGTGATATATCTTCTGCCGATCTTTATGATGATGCAGGATGGAACACAATATTGCATCCTTTAGAACAGAGAAATAAATTCGAAGGTTGGAGGGTAAGGGCAACGGCACTAATGCTATCTACAATAAATGATGATATAGCAGTAAGGGCAGTTCTTTCCGTTTCAGTTCCAGAATCTGTAATTAATTATCTTATTGAAATAGATGGATTAAGAAGGTTGGCATTCTTAGTTGAGGGGGGAGAGCCTGTAGGATAATTTTTATTCTACCAAATAATTGCATTAGCACCCCATGCCAAGCCTCCACCAAATCCTACTGTAATGACTAAATCTCCTTGTTTTATCATCCCTTTTTTTACAGATTCTGCCAGAGCTATCGGGACACTCGCTGCTGCTGTATTTCCATATTTATCTAAATTTGTAAATACTTTATCCATCGATAATCCAAGATTTAACATCCCAGCTTCAATTATATTATAATTAGCCTGATGTGGAATTATCATATCAATATCATCTATCTCCATCTTAATTTTCATTAATACTTTCTTTACTGCCTGTGGAAAAGCATTAATAGCAAAATTCCATACTTCTCTGCCATCCATATGAAAATACTGCTGACCTTCAATAAACCTATCAGATGAAATGGGATTTTTTACTCCTCCGGCTGGTATCTGTATCACTTCTGCGCCAGAACCATCAGACTGCAACCAACTGCCGATGATGCCTTTTCCATCTTCGACTTTTTGTAATATTGCTGCACCTGCTCCATCTCCAAATAAAACACATGTAGCCCTATCATCCCAATTAACAATTCTACTGTAGACTTCTGATCCTATCACCAATACATTCTCATATTCAGGGGTAATAACAAATTTTGCCCCTATCTCTAGGGCATGAATCCATCCTGAACAAACTGCATTAATATCGAATGCAGCAGCCTTTTTACAGCCAAGTTTATTCTGAATAATACTGGCAGTTGATGATAAAGGGACATCCGGACTACTGGTTGCAAGTATGATTAAATCTATATCGCCAGACTCTATGCCCGCATCTTTCATAGCTTCAACAGAGGCCATTACTGCTAAATCACTTGTACAAATTCCCTCATCGGCAATTCTTCTTTCCTTTATTCCTGTTTTAGTACTAATCCATTCATCACTGGTATCTACTATTGTTGACCAATCATCATTTGTCATTATTTTCGGAGGAACATAAAATCCTAGGCCCATAATTCCTGCTGATACCATATTTATCATCCTTTTACAGTGACATTAGTCTTTCACGTTTACTCCATTATTCGTGTCTGACGCACACATTCATTACCTCTGAGAAGAAACTCAAACTCCATCTGCCTCCCTCTCTGCCGATACCGCTGTCTTTTACTCCTCCAAAAGGAACTCTCAAATCCCTGTGTAACCAAGTGTTAATCCAAACCATTCCAGTTTCAATTGACTCAGCTACTCTTCTTCCTTTTTCTATATCCTCTGTCCAAATACTTCCAGCTAGGCCATATCTAGTATTATTGACCATTTTTATCAATTCATCTTCCTTTCTGAATCTATGCAAAGTCACCATCGGTCCAAATATTTCTTCTTTTGAACATCTCGATTCATGGCTCAAACCTTCAACTATTATAGGCGAAATCCAATTTCCTTTCTCAAGACCTTTCGGTAAACAAGGCACTCCTCCAGTAAGTAAGACTCCTCCTTCTTCAATAGCCAAATTTGAGTAATACTCTATTTTTCTAAGATGTTCTCTAGAAATCAATGCACCTAAATCAGTATCCTCATCGAGTGGATTTCCTATTTTCATATTTTCAACAGCATCTATTAGACTTTTCTTGAAATCATCATATATTTCTTCTTCAATAAATATTCGTGACCCACACAAACAAATCTGCCCCTGATTTAGAAATCCAGATCTAACTACTCCTTTTACAGTTTTATCAAATTCACAATCTGCAAATATTACACTTGCATTCTTACCTCCTAACTCAAGGCTGAGTTTTTTGAAAGAAGCAGCAGCGGATGAAGCAACTTTTGATCCAGTCACTGTACCTCCTGTGAATGAAACAAAATCAATATCTGGATTTTCAACTAAATGACTACCAGTTTCTATTCCATTCCCATGGACTAAATTAATAACTCCTGGAGGTAAATCAATTTCATTTATTGCACGCATGAGTAAATCTGCAGTCATCGGTGTAAGTTCACTTGGCTTACAAACTACAGTATTCCCCATTCCAATAGCGGGAGCAATCTTCCAGGATAATAAGTAAAGTGGTAAATTCCATGGAGTTATTAATGCACCCACTCCAATGGATTTTTGAATTACAAAATTAGTTGCATCTTCCATTTCGAATTCTTCAATCTCTAAATCTCTAATCATTTCTGAGAAAAATCTAAAATTAGCTATAGATCTATTGGCATCAACACTTCTTGCTAATGAGATTGGTTTGCCTGTGTCAATACTTTCTATTTTGGCAATTTCTTCGAACATTTCTTCTAATTTATCTGCTATCTTGCTCAACCACAATGATCTTTCTCCATGACTAAGTTTACTCCAGCTGGGATAAGCAATCCTTGCTGAATTTATAGCGGCATGGACATCTTTGGAATTTGAAACAGGAACTTTACATATTTCATCTCCTGTTGCAGGATTAAGATTAGTAATCCAATTATTACTCGTCTGTTGGCGAAAATTTCCACCAATATAATTTTTTAAATTCATTTAATCACTGCCTAAACCTTCATTTCCAAAAGGATCCAATCTAGTGGCATTTGCAGCATGTTCTTTCCAATCTAGAGAGAAACTATCTTGATTGGGATCCCATTCATCCCATGTAACAACTTCTTCTAGATTTCGAAGATACTTAGTAGGAACTATGCCCGGAACAATAAATGCCTTTTGCCGATGTAAGGGGTATGGATTTCTCAATTCTACCCCCAAAACTCCTAACACTGCTCTCGTTACATACCAAGTTGCTTGTGAATTCCAGCCGTGTGCTATTTTAATTACAATCCCGAGACCTTTGGGCCAATCTGGGTGAATTATGGATAGTCCAAGTAAGCCATCAGCACCTTCTTTAGCAATCAAAGTACCATTTCCGGCTTTAATACATGTCGAATCTAGTCTATTGAAACCTCCAATTAAATCTGGATGTCTATTCATTGATTCCCATATCCAATCATCGTCCCTTTCCGAAGCCAATCCTGCAAACATTATTGCTAATTCATCAACGGTATTTGAGACGGTTGGTAATCCACAACCATCTTTCGCGACCCTAACTGGTTCCCAGTTTGGTTTATTCATCAATCTCCTTAAGACATTTAGGAATTCGGGAAACCAATCTGAACTTGGTAATGTATATCCTGCCCTACTCATTCCCATCTTACGCATCCCCCTCAGCATAGCAGCATGTTCTCCAGAACAAGTATGAAACCATCTTCTCGGTCTTCTAACTTGCCTGCCGAATTGTATCAAGGGGACGTCCAAAGGGCATTGCATCAGTCCCCATTCTGACTCGGTAAGTAGAGACTGAGCAGCAGCAACGTGTTCCGTATCTCCATTATGCGACGAACATGCTATTGCTTTCTGTTCCCAAGTTATATTTTCATCTTCCAGAGCTTTAACAAAAGTTTTCATCATTAATGGCTTCATCATAGATCTGCCATAGACTAGTACATTCCCGCCAAATGAATGTATTATTTCATCACCGTGAGCCCAAGCGATAGCCCCATGAATAGTATTTTCTGAAACATCCATTCTTCGAAAGTCTACTAATGGTTCCCACTCTACATCTCTACCGGTAGCAATCCCTGAGAACTTTTCCCCAAGGGGTGTAGTTGGGTATATCTCAGATCCCGGCCTACCAGGGGAAACACTAGATGGTCTGTGATTAAATTCGTCTGCCATTCATTTCCCCTCATTTATTATCGGTACAACTTTTTTCATAAAAGCATCCATATTCCTTTTTACTCGTTCATTATCATGATTAAAGAAGTCAAACCAACACATCAATCTATCATCTTTATCGAATCTATCTATTATTTGCTCTGCAACTTGTTCAACATTACCAATGACTGCATTATCTGTTGCTCTTTCAAGTTTATTTGGATCTATAGTTCCTTCAAGTGCATTCCAATATATTGATAAAGCATTTTTTGCTTCTTCTTTCGCTGTAAAACTCCTTTCTTCAGGGGTTAAATTTTCTTCATCATTAATGAATATCATAATAGTTCTTGGCATCATACTTCGTTTCCATAAGCCACCACTTTTGTGATAGTATTTTGAGAATCTCTGATGCGTCTCTTCGATAATGTGTGGAGGAGTTATGCTTAGATTAAATACCTGTACAGGCCTCCATTTATTAGCTTCAATCTGTATTTTTTTATCATGACTCCCGATTACTACATTCAATAACTCACGTCTCCAATTCTGTGGAATAGTTTTAATCTGTTCAAATTCATATCTTCTAGGTATTTCTATTACATCAGGAAGAATGTCTAATTGGTTGATTTCTTTAGCCTTTGATTGAATATTTTTCCAATCTTGATCGGTATAAAAATTTTCTCTAGTTAGATTTGTTTTTCTAATATCACTACTTGATATAACCTCTCCATTTAATAATCTTAGAAATATTTCGCTAGCTTCAGCAAATATCTGACCCCTCAATGCAGGCCAAGCCAATTCTTCTATTTCATTCCGAGGAACTATGCCATAAGGCCTAGCCATAAATTCAAATCTTCCTGCCGAATATCCAATATGCAAACGTCTTTTCTCGTTTGAATTTATTCCATGTAATGTCAAAAAAGATCCAATCCTTTCAGCATGGGCAATTGGCCCTCCACTCGCAAGTATACTCATTACTGCACTTCCAACTTCCATTCTTTTAGTTCTTGAAAACATCTCACGAGCAACTTGGACAAAATCAGTACATAGGCCAACTTCTCCTGGATAGTGTGGTACTACTGGTTTTTTATTCATTTTTTGGACCTTAGTAGAAAGATGTGCCTGAGCAACCCAGCCTACTCCAAAACCTAATTCATCAGCCACCTCTACTTGGTCAAAAAAATTCTCAAACATTTCTTTCTCTGTAGGAATATACTCTGATGCATCTGGAGTTTGGGAGATTGAAAAAAATATATCAAATTCCATATTATCACTCAAATTGAACGCATTCTTCCGCCATCAACTGCTAAACTTATTCCTCTTATCGCACCACTACTCGGTAAACTTAGCCAAGTAATCGCATTAGCCGTTTCTAATGGATTAATTAATCTTTGAATTGGGACACTATTCATCCAATCTTCTTGGACTGAATGAACTGATTTCCCTGTCTTTTCTGAAATTGATTTCGAAAGGGATGATAATCTATCAGTATCTGTAAATCCAGGTAGTATGTTATTTATTGTAATACAAGGATCAAGTTCTCTACTAAGAGATTTAGACCATGATCCCATTGCCCCTCTTAGTGTATTGGAAAGGCCAATATTATCTATTGGTTCTCTGACGGATGTGGAGATAATATTTATTATCCTGCCCATTCCACTTCTTTTCATTCCAGGGATTAATAATTTAGTTATCATATGCGAAGCAAATAAATGTCGTTTAAAAGGCCCTTGAAAGTCATTTACAGTATTTTCAATTAATGGGCCCCCTGGAGGACCTCCTGAATTATTAATCAAAATTTGAATATCTCCAACTTGGCTAATTAATTTTGTAATATTATTTTCAATTAAATCCATTTCTTCTAAATCCATGACTAGAGATGTATGGCCATTACCATATAGACTAGAAATAACATCTTCCAATTCATCTTTACTTCTGGCACAAAGTACAACTTTGGCCCCTGCTCTAGATAACATCTGAGCAGTGGCCTTGCCTATACCTTTAGACGCACCACATACCAGAGCGGTATATCCTTCTAATATTCCTTCTGCAAACGAAAAATTTTCTTTCAATAATTCTTCCATATTTTTCCCTCAATCTACATAATGCCCATAGGTCTCATCACTTAGTTTCTGTTTAACTATCTTTAAAATTTCTTCAGATGCATTACGGAATGTGGGATTTTCACTCTCTCCCTGGGGCCTCCTTAGTTCACTCCACCTGCCTTCATCATAAGCCATTAATGCTTCTTTCATCAAAATTCCTGCTAGAACTAATGTTTCAAAACAAAGATCTTCATAAGTCATCCCTCGTTTTACCAATACTTCTCTCCTCAATAGTAATTGGCCAGTGTCTATTCCATTATCACAAAAATGAGTTGATGATCCAATCGGAATATCATGATATACTGACCAAGCAGGGGACGCAGAACCTCTACATTCTGGCAAGAGTCCTGGATGAGAATTAATCACACCATCTTTTGGTAAATCAAGAATTTCTCCTCTAATTATTCTTGTACCTCCAAAGACGATTAAATCTAATTCTGATTCTTTTATTAAAGGCATTACCTGCTGAGAATTATGAATCGCTACGGATTCAATTTTTATTCCCAATCCTTTTACTTGTTCTTGAATTGAAGGAGCAATAGGATTCCCCTCGATTCTTTTCAAAAACTTCTCCCTTTCTTCATTGGCTATTTCAGAGTCTTCTTCTATAATAATCGAAGGGATAAAACCCTCTGAAAGTATTTGCCTTAACATTTCTCGACCATATGGATGTTCTTTTAGTAATAAGAATGCAAACTTCGGCTTGGCCATAATAACGTCTCTCGGAGAGGATTCTCATACCCGTTCTTTTCGGTCATAAAATAAAATTATGGCGTTACCCGACTTCTATCTCTTGGGAAGAGAACAACTTCTCTCACATTTCCTGCTCCAGTCAAAACCATTAGAAGTCTTGCAACTCCTAATCCCCAACCTGCATGAGGTGGTGCACCGTATCTGAAACCATCAGTGTAAAAACTAAAATCATCAGGATTTAATCCCATATTTTTTAGATTTTGTTCTAAGACTTCTACCCGATGTTCTCTCTGTCCTCCAGATGTCATCTCATCTCTTCCGTAATTAAGATCGAATCCACGGCTTAATTGGCCTCCAGTGGAGCCTTTTTCATCTTCCTTGTGATGTATGTAGAATGGTTTCATTGACATTGGCCATCTTGGTAAAAAATGAAATCCAGGATATTCAGCAGCAATAATATCACAGTGATTACTTTCTATATCGTCACCCCATTCTATTTCACCACCTCCCGATTTTACAATTTTTATTGCATCACAATATGATATACGGGGAAATGGTAGACTGGGGATATTTACAATAATTTCTTCATGGCCTTGACTGACTCTATATTCATTAATAATATCTATAAGCAGTTGATCTTTTTTAGCTACACAACTCCATATGTGATGTATCATTCTTTCTTGCACTCCCATTACATCTTCATCGTCCATCCATGCACCTTCTATGTCGAAAGAAATAAATTCATTTAGATGGCGATAAGTATCATGTTTTTCTGCCCTAAATGCTGGACCAATTTCAAAAACTCTCTCCAAACCCCCTAGAACTGCCAATTGCTTGTATAGTTGTGGAGATTGACTTAGGAATGCTGGAGTATCAAAATACATCATTGGGAAAAGATTTGTTCCGCCTTCTGACGCACTTGCAATAATTTTCGGACTATTCATCTCCATAAATCCCTCTCCAATCAAATGTTCCCTTCCATATTCTAGGACTTTACTACGAAGTTGAAACATTGCGTTTACATGAGATCTTCTTAAATCTAGATGCCTATTATCTAATCTGACATCTAGTCCTACATGAACATCATCTGTCACTCCTACGGGCAATGGTGCGGCAGCATTTGCTAAAATAGACCCATAATTAACGTTTATTTCATATTCGGGAGGGGGAGGGACTCCGTCATCGGTTTTAGGAGGTCTTTTTTGAGCAACCATTCCCTTCACTTGAATTGTAGATTCACGAGTTGAATTTTGAATAGAATTGAATATTTCTTCATCCATATTATCCTTTTTAAGAAAAGCCTGAATATTTCCAGTTCCATCCCTCAACATCAGGAAGCAAATTGCGCCCCTGCCTCTTATTGTTTCAGCGTATCCTGCTATTATGACTTCTTTTCCTAATAATTCAGAACCATTTTCGACGATTTGACCAATAGTATGCGTCCTGTATGCAGTTGACTTCCACTGACTACTGTCTCTCATACTAGCCCCGAGTAACAGTACAGTTATGAAAGATATTACAAAGAATAACCCACGCAGACTTATTCTTCTTCATCATTTAGAGAAATTTTGGCACCAATGATGAGGAATGCAGTATGTCCCATGGGTGTATTGCCAGGTCTAACTCCGCCTTTACTAGCTTTTACCCATTTTCTCTCGATCATCTCACCTGCCCATTCGATAACAATGCCACACCTTTCCATTGCCTCCCATGATTTTTCGAGTTGTATTGTAGTTGGACAATAGCAGGCCAATTTTCCACCAGGTCTTAGAAATACCTCAATAATTGGTACAATTTCCCATGGTTCTGCAATATCTATTATCACAGCATCTAATTTATCACAAATATTCTGAATGGCATGGCCCGAGTCTCTAAAATCTGCTTCTAGAAGATGCCAATCAGGAAACTCAGGTAGTATTTGTTCCAAACGTTCCATATTTATTCTACCTACAACTGCATGTTCTGGCCTTGATTCAACAGAAATCAAAGTCCCCTTTGCGCCCATAACACTTGCTAAATGCATTGCTAGGCCTGCAGACCCATGCCCTCCTTCCAAAACTCTTGATCCATTGCCTATTCCCATCCAAGATATCAAAAAACCTGAGTCTTTTATACCAATTACCTGCGCTCTTCTAGCCATATTTCTTCTAGCCTCTGCAAGTGTTGGTTTTACTATGGTTAGAGATTTCTGGCCCACTTTTATTCTATCTCCTATTGAATATCCATCAAGTAGTTGCATGACATCAAATCTCCCTAATCCCTTTATTTTTACTTCACCTGGAGTTTTTTGAAGTAAATATGCCCTTCCATCATCTTCTCTAAGTGCAACCCATTCTCCCGAGTCTACCGTTCCCATGATCTTCCGGGTTGTTTTTATGTTTCAATACCTTCTATTATTTTCAAATCAAGTTATTAATTGGAATAACTTCCTATATTGTTAAATCATGAAGCCATCTCGTCTTTATTGTGGTTTCCATTATTAATCATGTTTCTTTCTCAGGAATATTTATGATTTGTATGATATTTACTATGTCTACTTCTGGTATATTATTATCTGAAAAAACAGTAAAAATTGGTGATGAATTAACACAATTAGAAACGCAATTATTTGCCACCAGTCCCGGTCACAGTGTATTCGGTGAATATGTTGGTGCAGAATGGTGTGGCCCCTGCATGAGTAGCGCATCACCTTCTTTGAGTAATCTTAAGTCTTCAAATTCTGAGGATTTCACCTTTGTTTCATTTTTTGAAGCCAATGGTAATTATCCAGATGTAACTCCACTAAATCGAATTAGTCATGTAACAGGAACTGCTTCCGGAATACCAGTCTTTTCCTTTGCGGACCGACAAAGTGGATCTTGTTTCAAAGTAGGTGCCGCTGGAGTAAATTATTATGATTCCGACTATTCTAATGGAGGTTGTATGGGTTCCGATTCTAATGATTTCAGCATGGAAATACATACTAGTCTAAATCAGACAACTAATATGGTACTTACTTCATTAGATGTTAATTACATGGGGTCTTCTTCATCAGTAACTGTTTACGTATATGGTGCAATTACTGAAAAAATAGGTGCAGATGCATACGATAATGGTAATATGCCACATCACAATTTTAGACAATGGCTTTTGAATCAAGATGAAGATGGTTTCACACAACTTACAGTATCCCCGAATAACGTTCAAACTTTAACTTGGGAGACGCCACTAAGCGCTGTCAGGGCTTCATCAGGAAACTCTCAATGGGAAAATTTTTGGCCAGTTTTTGCCCTTATGGACGGCCCTCATGATACATATAATTCAGTAATTACTGCAGTAGATTTAGATATGATTCCATTGATAGATATTGGTATTTCCGATGCCTCTGTATTGAATGAAGATGGAGGAATAGGTTTCATGACAGGTGACTTACTTGACATAAATGTCGAAATAATTAACAATGGTGCCGATTCATACTCTGATGGAGGGTATATCTCAGTTTACTTACTTGAAGGCTCAGAAGAAATATTTATTGATAGTATTGAAATAGAATCATTAGGAATCTCCGATACACAAGATTTTAACACACAATTTGATACATCTGAAATTTCACTTAATCCTTCAGATTCATCTTCTTTCAGAATAATTTTAACTGATTTAGAGGGAGATAGAGTTTCTCATAACAACTATCTGGATGCTTTTGCTTTTCATGATTTACCTCCTGTACCAACAAGGCCCGTATCTATAGATAAAACCGTGTTAGAAAGAGGCGAAATAATACAATTTGAATCCTCTGCATTAGCGAATGATATGGTTGATGATATGTCCACAATGTACCCATATCTAGAGTATTCTAAATCTTCTGATATGAACTGGCAAAACGCTTGGATTACAGATGTACAAACTGTCGGGGGCGGGCAAAGTACCGTATTTGTTCACACCTTGCATACGGATATTTATGCAGATATCGGTAGCTATAATATTAGAATAATGTGGACAGACTCTTCTGGTCAACAAAGTGATTGGTTAGTAGTTGAAGAGATGTTTGAGTTGCATAATTCACTACCAAGAGTACTTGATACCGAT
Source organism: Candidatus Thalassarchaeaceae archaeon (assembly GCA_943841885.1). Taxonomy (GTDB): domain Archaea; phylum Thermoplasmatota; class Poseidoniia; order Poseidoniales; family Thalassarchaeaceae; genus MGIIb-O3. The sequence goes on from CALSZZ010000002.1 coordinate 197,069, forward strand.
GATCCCGATTACAGAGGTATGCCCGTGGTTAAAGTAGAAATGATGGAACTAGTGTCATTGAATGATTGGCCTCTTGTTGCTGATTCTGAATCTAATCTATCTGATTTATCAATAGAAAGTACCGATTCAGAATTCTATGGTTGGGATCCAGCATCACTAGAAATATCTGTAAAGTTTGATAGAGTAGTTTGGGATAACGGCAACCCTATTCCTCAGGGCATATATGTTTCAATTTCAGATGGAGAAGACACCAATACTGGTATGTTGATGTTCAATGTCGTTGAGAATGGTGCCCCACGTTGGTCTCCAATATCATCTCAGTCAATAAATGAAGGAGGCTCTATGAGTATGGGCTTATCTGGGTACTTATCAGATACTGATTCAAATGGTACCTTTGTCTCACCATCCAATCTAATTATTTCTATTTTATCCAATTCTAATGAGGAGTTAGTGGACGCCTCAGTTACAGGGCAGTCAATTACTATTTCAACTCGCGATTATGACTCTTTTGGCGTCGCTGAAATAATCATTCGAGCATCCGATGGTAGCCAATTTTCTGATACTAGCATCTCTTTTCACGTTCTAAATCTAAATGATCCGCCAACTGTAGACGTCTCGCAATTTAGTCATAGTGAAATTAAATTAAACGAATTAACAGTATTTGACATTTCTGAATTTTTATTAGATGTCGATGATCCAACTGAAGAAATTTGGACTTCTGTTAGTAGCAATCCTGTAGGTGCTGTAACACTCGATCCAATATCTCATCATTTATCTATTTTTTATGAGGAACCGGGGACTAAAACTATCACTATATCCGTAACAGACAGACATGGAGCATCAACTTCTAATTCATTTTATATTTCTGTAATGTCAAACAAAATCCTTACCTGGGATGATGATTATAATGAAGGTGATTTATCGGTTTCATTTGATTCAATTGGTTATGGTTCAGAACCTGTATTTGAAGTCAAAAATATTGGAGATATACAACTTTCCGCAATCAAGATTACTTGGAACATATGCAATGGAGTTACAGGGATATGTCATTCTTATGGTACAGTAAATTATTTGGGCCCTTTTTCCGTTATTCCTCAAAGTGGAAGTGGTTTGGTAAATGGCGATTATATAACTTTGGATGTTGATGCTGTAGATTCAGAAGGATGGGTCAGAGAAACCTCAGAGAAAGCTAAATTTTATGCAAAGGAAGACTCAAATTACTCCTCGGAAATTATTGACTCCGATGGAGATGGAGTGAGTGACGATTTAGATGCATTTCCATATGACTCTTCTGAAACAGAAGATATGGACGGTAATGGGATTGGTGATAATGCACAATATGAGGCAGGTCAATCTATTCTCCCTGGTTTCTCAGTATTTTTGGGAGTACTATCATTGTTAGCAGCAGCATCTTTATTTCCTAAAAGAAAAATAAAATAACTTAGTAAATATAATAATATTTTATTATTTTTTCATAAAATTCAATTTTCTAGATGCCTACTCTAGTGACACACCTTCAAGAAGGTCATATGTCTAGGGGTTATCACGAGGGTTCGTTGTGAGTGTTGAAGAGTCACAAGAAAATGAGGTAGATATCCCAGAAGACCCGCTTGATTCATGGTCAGAGGGGGCCGCTTTTGGTGTTTCTGAAGATAAAGATGAGATATGCGAAATTCCTGTAGAAGAATGGATTCAAGATGTTAAGATGGAATCTACTGCTGACGTTCCTATTCCAACCAAGCTGGTTGATAGAGTGATAGGACAAGAAGCAGCATCTATTGTAATCCGTAAAGCGGCAGAGCAAAGAAGACATGTCATAATGGTGGGTGAACCAGGGACTGGAAAGTCTATGTTAGCCAGATCAATGACAGAATTTCTTCCCAAAGAACACTTAGAAGACATTTTAGTATACAGGAACGTAGATGATGAAAATGAACCTAGAGTTCGTACAGTTCCTGCTGGCAGAGGATCTAGAATACTATCCGAAAGAAAAGCTCAAGTTAGGATTCAAAAAGAAAAAACTAATCGAACTCTATTATTCATCGCTCTTGTAGTTGGTTCAGCCTTACTCTTAGCCACAATAAGTTCAGGAGATATCCTGACCTTCATTTTTGGATCATTCTTACTAATATTTGGCTACTTCTTTTTGAGAACAAGACTAACCGCAGGAGAGGAGGCAAATATGCCTAAACTTCTTATTAAACATGATTTGAGTGATGAACCACCTTTCATAGACGCTACTGGGACACTCGCAGGCGCTCTGTTAGGGGATGTCCGCCACGATCCATTCCAATCAGGGGCCGATTTAGCAACTCCAGCTCATGAAAGGGTAGAACCAGGAGCAGTGCATAGAGCTAACAAGGGAGTATTGTATATAGATGAAATTCGAATGTTAAGAATGGAAGAACAACAAGCTCTATTAGTTGCAATGCAGGAAAGAAAACTATCGATAAGCGGCCGTTCTGAGAGGTCTTCAGGTGCACTTACAAAATCCGAACCTGTTCCAAGCGATTTTATACTAATTGCTGCAGGTAATTTAGACGGTATACAGCAAATGCATCCTGCATTAAGGAGTCGAATACGCGGATATGGTTATGAAGTATATGTGAATACAGATATGAAGGATACTGTAAGAAATAGGAGAAGACTAATTCGTTTTATAGCCCAAGAAATTCATAATGAGCAGTCAAAATCTTCTGGTAAATCTATACCACATTTTGATAGAGATTCAACCTCATTAATCTTGAAAGAGGCACAAAGGCGCAGTGGTCGTCGTGGAAAGTTATCTCTTAGACTGCGCGAATTAGGAGGTTTAGTGAGGATAGCAGGAGATCTAGCCGCTGAGGAAGGAGCACCACTTACTCGTTCTGAACACGTATTCAGGGCCCGTATGATTGCGAAACCATTAGAACAACAAGTTGCAGATAGATACATAGAACGTCAAGCGGACTATTCTATGCTGGTAAATAGTGGAAATCGTATAGGACGAGTAAATGGTTTAGCGGTCTTGGGTGCTGATAGTGGATTATCTGATTATTCTGGGATTGTTTTGCCTGTAGAAGCAATGGTTACTCCATCTCAAGGACGTTCTGGTCATGTTATTGCAACAGGTGGGCTATCCGATTTAGCAAAAGAAAGTGTGGTAAATATAAGTGCAGTAGTCAAAAAATTAACTGGCAAAGATATCAAAGATTTTGATATCCATGTTCAATTTCCAGGTACTCATAATGTAGATGGCGATAGCGCATCAATAACCATGGCAACAGCAATTATTAGTGCATTCGAAGGAATACCAATAGATCAAAATCTTGCAATGACAGGCTCTCTTTCTGTTCGCGGAGAAGTATTGCCTATTGGAGGGGTCACCGCAAAAATAGAGGCGGCTGCAAAATCAGGAATCCAAAGAGTAATAATACCTAGATCAAATATGCAAGATGTCTTAATTGATGAAAAGTGGGAAAATATAATCAAAATAATCCCTGTAGATTCTTTAGATGAAGTTCTAAATCATGCTCTAGTGGGTTCCGAAGAGAAAGTAAGCTTAGTTGAGAGACTTGCCCATGTAGTAGATACTATATCTACAGGTAAAGATGTTCAACCATCCGCTTAATACTTACAACTCTTGATAATAAACACGAACTCCGAGAAGTCATATGCCTACACAAGGTAGTGGCCGTTCGCCGATGTTAATTCTCTTTCTTGTAGTATTCATAGATATGATCGGATTTACAATTGTAATTCCTTTCTTGACATACTTCGTACAAGATTTAGCAACTGCAGATGGAATTATGGATACGGGGAAAAGAGATTTATGGGTTGGCGTGATAATTTCTGTATATTCTTTTGCACAATTTATATTTACTCCAATTCTTGGTTCATTAAGTGATAGATTAGGTAGGAGGCCAATATTATTATTTGGTTTAGTTATGAATACTATCTTCTTTACTGTTTTCGGACTTTCAGGAAGTCTAATGATGGCAATTCTGGCTAGATTCCTCGCAGGTGCAGGAAATGGAAACATTGCAGTTGCCAGAGCATATATCGGAGATATTAGCGAACCAAGTAAGGTAGCTAGTAGGATGGGGGCAATTGGGGCGGCGTTTGGTCTTGGTTTCATGATTGGACCATTTATAGGTGGGCTATTATCTAATCCTGCTACTGGAATAGGGGGGCCATTTGATAATGCATTTTGGATAAAATATCCCTACTTACTTCCTTGTTTATTGTCTAGTTTACTATCATTAATTTCACTAGTGATTGCTATATTAAAATTACCCGAAAGCTTAGATCTAAAATTAATTAAGCCAAAACATGACGGAATCTTTGTAGGTCTCTTTGGTGTTTTTAAGGATATAAATAAAGTTATTAAATTACCAGTAATATCTACTTTAATCATTACAAATTTCTTGTTTATAATGGGATTCAGTATGATACATGGAATATTTATCTTATTTACTGCCATGAGTCCTGAAGATGGAGGATTAGGTTTCGATGCAATGGAGAATGGTTGGGTATTCGCATTCATTGGGTTACTTGGTGTAATAGTTCAAGGTGGATTAATTGGAAAAATTACAAAGATATTTGATTTAAGAAAACTTATGATTTTTGGTACAGTAATCTGTGGACTTGGAATTGCTAGTATACCGTATGTGCCAAGTCAAATGAGTTGGATTATTTTCATATCTTCATCATTAATTGCCGTTGGAAATGGTATATTTTCACCCACACAATCCTCTCTACTAACTTTCGAGTCATCTGATAGAGGCTATGAACTAGGTATGATAATGGGAGCACAAGAAGGGTATGGGGCTTTGGCTAGAATATTTGGGCCTTTACTGGCTGCATATCTATGGTCATTGACTGTAGAAGGGAGTGGATTATGGACATATCATACTTCTTTTAGAGTTGCAGGTTTTATTTTCATAATAGCCGCAATATTGCAATTTAAACTATTGAAAAACTCAAAATATCAATAAGCGTTATCTTAGAGCATTATAGATATGGGGATACCAGCCGTCATTGCTCATGGAGGGGCCGGACCAGGTCCAGAAAGAGAAGAAAACGTGAAAATTGCTGTTAGAGTGGCTTCAAAAATATTGGAATCAGGAGGTTCAGCGATAGATGCAGCAATTGAGGCTTGCGTAGTTCTTGAAGATGATCCTGCGTTCAATGCAGGCACAGGCAGTGTATGCAGAACTGATGGGTCGGTTCTTGTTGACGCTTCAATACAAACATGTGATGGAAGACTTGGTTTTGTAATTGCCATGTCAAATACTCCCAACCCAATCCGAGTAGCAGCTGCACTATTGCATGAAGAAATTAATGGATTAGCAGGTAAAGGTGCCAGAGAATGGGCTGATAAAAGAGGCTTTAGAAATTCAAAAGTAGAGGGCCGAACTCCTCTAGAGGGCATCGGCGATACAGTCGGGGTGATAACTAGGGATAAAAATGGTTTTTTCGCATGCGCTACGAGTACAGGCGGTTGTTCCTTTAGGCCTCCAGGGAGGGTCGGTGATGTCCCACTTCCAGGCTCAGGTTTTTGGACAGAAAAAGGAATAGCAGTAGCCGCAACTGGAAATGGTGAAGTGATTACCAAGAACTTACTTAGTTATAGAATTCTTAATAAATTTTGTAATTCATCAGATAGCCTCGAGGACTCAATTTCATGGGGATTGAATGAATTTATTGATGAATCAATTTCTGTTGGATTAATATCTTTAAGTGATACCGGTAAAGGTGTTGGTTTAGCTAATACAGACATGCCATGGTCTACTTGGATTGGTAATTAATGGTGAAATGAATTAGGGATGCTCTTAAGGATGAATCTATGTTCGGACGTTTAGAGATGATGTCATGTCAGAACTTGAAAAACGTATCCAACAAATCGCACAGGTCTTGGGTCAATTAGATGATACTCAAGTTCCTAGAAATATTCGTTCATCTGCCAAAGATGCTATAGACAAGTGGTTGATGAATAAAAATAAAGATATGGATATAAGACTGGGAATGACTGCTTCAACATTGGATGATATCTTTAATGATCCAAATTTACCAAGTCACTATGGCCCTTTATGCTTGCAAATTCAAACAGCTTTAGAATCCCTCCTCAATGAGGTTAGATAATTTTTTTTTTTGAAGTATTTCAAATTTAGAATAAGTACGGCCATATAATAAAACCAGAAACAACAAACATTATAGCGGCTATTGTTAAATCAATTATCTGCCAAGATTTTGGATTATTTAGAATGGGAGACATGAATTTAGCACCATATCCTAGAGAAAAGAAGAACAAAAAAGATGCTGAAGCAGCACCAATACCAAATGCAAGTCTTTCATCTCCAAAATATCTACTTGAAGTTCCTCCAATTAGTAGTAATGTATCTATGTAAACATGAGGATTCAAGAATGTAAATGCTAAACAAGATAATATCGTTGCACCCAAATCCTTTGTCAAATCCCCTTCAATATTTATCCCTGTAGGATTCAATGATGATTTAATTCTAAGAATGCCATAAGAAGTAAGGAAAATAGTTGCCATTATCGACATCCACATAGCGATTTCATCTATGGATGAAAGAAATACTCCCAGCCCTAAAACTCCTATTGCTATCAGAAAGGCATCAGAAATCGAACAAATAAGGCAAGATATGAACACATGTTTTTTCATCAATCCTTGCCGAAGCACAAAAACATTTTGAGGTCCAAGAGCAAATATCAGAGAGATACTTATTAGAAATCCTTCGAGCCAAATAGACTCTAATGACAATCAAGTCGCCCTTCTTTCTGTTGCCTTGGACCTTAGTTTAGTATAGCCGCATTTGCGACATGATCGGGGCTTTGAACCTCTATGGGTCGCTGAACAATTCATACATATCCATTTCTTTAGAAGTCTAGCTTCTGCAACAGGATGCCTCGTAGCCATATATTACACCGGACTAACAATCATTCATAATCGCTTCCCCACAATATTCGTTCAATTGTAAACAATGGGTAAGAAAGCATTGGCTGCATCTTCACAGGCATTTGCAACATCATCCAATCTCTGTAAAACTCTATACATATGTACAGCGGCTAGTGGGTCATCACTTCCTGAACTAAATACAAATCCAGCAGCTCTACTTTCGGCCAAATCTGATTCATGTTCTGAAACATTAACATCATGAATTAATTTTCTTAATATTTCTCTATCTGTTTTGGTGTGTCCAGAAAGTGTCATTTTTCTCAAATGCAATACTGTATCTTCATAAATCGACGCCGTCCTTTTGACCGATTCTGCCATCTCCATTACCAATCTTCTAGCTTCTTTATTTTCATATAATTCTCTAAAAGATAACTGTTCAGCGACATTTTGGGCATAATCAGCAATTCTATCTTGCCGACCAAGCATATAGATAAATTCATCACTATTTATCAATAATTTCCATTTACTCGTTCCAACTCTCTCTCGTAGAATATTCTTTAATTCATCCGCTTTTAATTCTGAAGCTATAGTCGCTTCTATTTCTTCAGAAGGATCATCTCCTTTAGTTGCTTTAGAAACAGCAGCAAGCATGTGTCCTACAGTTTCTTCGACAATCACTGCATGAGAGTGAAATAATTCGAAAACGGTAGGTATTTTATCACTATCTCCTCCTACGTCTGCCAATGCATCCTCAACGAATATTTCATTACCACTTGTTTTCCACATTACATATCCTACCAATAAGAATGAGATAGGTAGTACTACAATTAATTTCAACGGGTCTGAGCCCATTGCGACATAGAGTGTCACTGCTCCAAAACCTGCTGCAGGTAGACTTGCCACCCACGATGCAAAAATCTTACCAAACACTCTAAAATCTACATTTTTCGCTCCTCCGGCCAAACCTACTCCTACTACCGATCCAACTAGCGTGTGAGTAGTTGAAACAGGTACTGCTAAGAACGGCATTGAGAAAACTAGGATAGTAGTGGCTGCCCCAAATTCTGCAGCAAAACCTCTAGTAGGTGTAATATCAGTAATTTTGGTACCAATTGTTTCCATTACTCTCCATCCCCAAGTAACTACACCTACTGCAATACCTAAGGATCCTAATAGCACTAACCAAAGTGGAACATCTACCTTATCTGCTAAATCTCCACCAGTTGATAGAATATCATATACTGCTGCCATTGGTCCAATTGCATTTGATCTGTCGTTAGCACCATGGGCGAATGCAACATATGCTGCAGTTATTATCTGTAACCAAACGAAAATCTTCTCCACCCCTTGGAATCCCTCACCTTGTTTCTTGAAATCATAGTCCCTCAAAACATACCAAAGAATCATTGATGCTATGGATCCAATGATAAATGCTACAATTAGGGAGTTTATGGGGAACCAAGCATTATCTGCGAATGGATTAAAAACTCCATTTTCCTTTACTGGCAACCAGTCATTCTTATCTTTTATCCATCCTTCTGAAGCGGCCCTAGAAATGAACCCTTTAAGCGCCTTGAACTGTAATGCTAGGCCCAACGTAAAGAATGTTGGGAGTGCAAGGATTGGAGCCAACCACCTTGATCTAGCAATCGGATCATCTACCTCAAGAATACTCGCTCTTACAATATAGAACGTAAAGAATGCAAGAATACCGCCCATTAGTGGACTTGCTACCCATGACATCACTACTTTTCTCACAACTTCCCAGTCTATTAGTGAGGCATTATGTTGTACTTCCAGAACTAATCCTACGCCAACTATTCCACCAATTATTGAATGAGTCGTAGAAACTGGTAGGCCAAAACGAGTTGCAATTGTTAACCATACGGCTGCAGCCATCATTGCAGCAATAAACCCAAACATCAAATCATTCGTGAAAGCGTCTGTGACCAGACTGTCATCTGCGAGATCGATATTCAAGATACCTTTTCTAACAGTATCAGTTACTGCATCTCCGGCAAAGAAAGCACCACAAAATTCGAATACTGCCGCAATAATAACTGCTTGTTTAAGTGTTAAAGCTCGAGAACCTACTGAGGTACCCATTGCATTAGCAACATCGTTAGCTCCTATGTTCCATGCCATATAAGCACAAACCATCACAGAAAGAATTAGGACAACAGTCATTATTGGTTCCATAATCTGTATACGGTATGTATCTGGTTTATCAATATTAAATTATATAATCTATATAGTCAATGTAAAAAACGTGTTACTGCGGATAATATATAATTATATATATGAGCATACCTTCGTATTATTTATGCCAAATAAAGGTGGAGCAAATTCTGAAGTAAGGAAAATTCAGCTTACTGGAGGTTCAACCTATATAGTCAGTCTTCCTAAAAAATGGATTATTGAGCACGGATTGGATGCTAAAGATCAGGTGAGAATTGAATGGCGTCCATCAGGTACTCTAAGGGTTATTGCAGATGCGTCAAAAGTTATTAGAAACAGGATAGTTGAAATAAATTGTAGAGAAATACCTGATCATATGATTTTCGATCATTTAGTCGCGGCTTATTTATCCGGTGCAAATAAGATTATTATTCATTCAAAGAATGATTTTTCTAGAAAACAGAGTAAAATCTTTCGTAATTTCGTCAAGTCAACCAGGGGTTTAGAGATTGCGAATGATCAAGGAAATAAGTTGGAAATGATTAGTTTATTGAATCCTTCAGAAATGCCATTATATTCCAGTATAAATAGAATGTATTTGTTGATTTCAAGACAAGTAATAGATTTTTCAGACGTACTAATTGGAGGTGATTTAGACATTTTAGAAGATTCAGCAGAAAGGGAAGCTGAAGTTGACGCATTAAGGCTTCTTTTGGAAAGGCAGGTAGGCCAAATTCTAGAGTTTTCTACTATTGAAGATTCTCTCGGGACATCGAGATGGGAGGCTTCTGAATTATGCAAGTTGGTCAGAACTCTAGAAAGAATGGGCGATCATAGTTTTGCTTTATGCGATTTAATTCATTCTTACAGGATCCCTAGTACAATAAGCATGACTTCTCTGCCTATTTCAGTAATACCTATCTGGCAAATGTCAATAAAGTTACTGATCTCTAATCTTAGAAAAAGAAAAATCTCAGAAATACATACAGCAAAATCTCAACTTATCTCAGCACAAAAAGATTTATTGCAATACGAAGAAGAACTGAGATCTAGTAATATCGATATTCAAGACGCATTATTTTTAGACAGAGTGTCAGAGTCATTAAGAAGAATTTGTGCTTATTCAATTAATATGGCTGAAATTTTAATGAACATCCAAACTCATAGAGAATCTAAACAAATGTAATCATGGTCAAACATTAATCCTAATTTTTTTTTCAAAAAAAACCACAACATAATATGCAATGCGGTTCAGGGTTGTATATCCATTAATTGATGACTGGTTGGGGTTTAATATGTCAAAATCTGGAATATTGATTGCAGTTGAAGGAATGGACGGCTCCGGAAAGAGTACACAAGCAAAACTACTTTATCACTGGCTACGAGCAAAAGGACTTCCAGTTTATCACACCGAATGGAACTCTAGTAAGATAGTTAAAGCTGCAACAAAACTAGGAAAACAGAATAAAAGACTCCTTCCTATGACGTTTCATTTAATTCATGCAGCAGATTTTGCCGATAGGTGGGCAAAGCAAATTGAGCCCGTACTAAAAATCGGTGGAATAGTAATATGTGATCGATACAAATACACTGCGATGGCTAGGGACGGATCTAGGGATGTTTCTCTAGAAACAATAGAACAAACATATTCTTTTGCTCGAGAACCTGATTTGACTATATATTTTGATGTACCTGGAGATATTGGTTATGAAAGAATAACCAAAGGTAGGCCTTCACTAAAATACTATGAAGCGGGAATGGATATGGGCTGGTCTGATGATCCCTTTGAATCATATAGAATTTTTCAATCAAAAGTTTCAGATATTTATTCTAAGTTAGTACAAGAGGGCAGAATAATTCGTTTAGATGCAACAGGTTCTGTTCCGGAAGTACAAAAAAGAATGCGTACTTTATTTAATGAGAATATCGATATATCAGAAATGACAATTATAGATCCTTCTGATCGTCTGGCTCAAAATTTAAGCCAGTCAGAATTTGATTGGTTAAGTTATACAGAAGGAGGAACTTAAGTAAATGTATCAAGGTAAATTAATTGTACTGGAAGGGCCAGATCAAGTAGGCCGAAGTTTACATGCAAGATTATTATCTGCACGACTTGAAGCCCATGGTGTGGCAACTTTTACCATAGGACTTGCTCGTTCAACACTAATGGGTGAATTGTTAAAATCACACACTCATCATATTCACCAATTAAACTGGCGAACTAGGGCTCTTCTTTATGCAACAGATCTACATGATCAAATATTAAATGGAATAGAGCCACTTTTGGAAGCAGGATTCGTTGTGATTTCCGATAGGTACGATTTAACTCCAAAGATAAGAGAATCCGTTAGAGGAGGCGATCCTGATTGGATTAAATCTCTCTATTCAGAAATTCCAAAACCCGACTCTGTTATCATATTACATTGCGGTCCTAGAAGATTATTGAATAGAATAATGTTTGGTGAAAAACTAGAATCTCTGAATAATTTTGAGTCAGGAATGGATATGGGGATATCAACTTCTATTACGTCTTCATTCCTAAAATATCAGAAATTATTAAGAGATGAATTCACAAAAGCAGGTAAAGAAATTGATGCAACTTTAATACCGACAAGAGACAGTGTTGAAATCGTACACAATAAAATTTGGGAAAGTCTACAGCCAATAGTTGGAGATCTCATCCAACCGATTAATGATTCTTAATTCATACTTGAAGCTATAAAATCTGTCTGTGTCAAATAAAATAAGAGTCCAATACCGGCAAAAATCATCATCCAAGATCCTGTAGCCTTAACAATTCCTGTATATCTCTTCAATATTTGTATTACTGATTTTCTACCTGAACTAACTAAAACTGTTACGATTATCATTAGAGACATTACTGATAGTACTAATCCAAACATCCCGGAGAGGACTGCTGGCTCTCCTATAGTGATAAGCCAGGCCAAGAAAGGAAATACGGCAGCAGCAGTACAATCTACAGACGCTGCAGAATATCCAATTCCCCAGATATACATATTTCTTCTAGGCGTAAATATATCATCTTGTTCAGAATTTTGATATTTAGTAAGGATATTCTGAATCTTTCCAAGAAAATGTGAAGTCCAACCCAATAGCATCAATGCCCCCAATACAATCAATATCAATGAAATTATAATTGCAATCTCGCTTAGAATTTCAGAAAGATTGAGTATTCCATTCAAACCAAATAATAAAAGTCCAATAATAGTAAAGAATGTTAATTGCCCTAAAGCCGCATAACCTCCAATTTCAAAGGAATTAGGAATTTTCCCAATTAATTTTCCTGTTTCTCTTAACTCATCTTCCCGCATTCCTAAATTTAGATAGTAAGTTATGTATGAAGGTAGGACAGGAAATGCACATGGACTAAAATAGACTAGTATCCCAATAACAAGGCCAATGAAGAATACTCCTAGAACAGAATTATCAATTTTAGAAATTCCATATCTTAAATCCTCTGTATCTCCCTGGTTCGACCTTTCAATAACAGAATCAAAAAACTTCCAATTATCAAGAGGAAAACCAGTATTTTCTTTTGCAACAGCATATCCTTCATGATCTATTATCATTATTTGAGGTATATTTATTACATTATAATATTCAAGCATATCTCCTCTCTCCTCGTCTAATAGTATTACATCTGAACCTCCATTAGCAACAGTCCATCGCATATATTTATCTGATTCGATATCTCCAAAAGTAGAATTAATGGATTCAAAAGTTTCTAAATCATACCACGATGCAATAGAGATGACTATCACAGGATAATCTCCTTCTAAATTATTCCAGTTGTCTAAGTTTTGTTCTATGTGTTTTTGAACAAGATGGCAATTACTACAATCTATAGCCATAAAATCCAAAACAACTGTGTAGCCACGTAATTCAGACATTTTTATCGAACCATCTTGATCAAAATCGGCCAAATCATCAATCCCGGTTCTATTCATAGTAGGCACAATAAAATCTGGGACTTCATTAACTTCATCTGAAGTACCGTAAATAGAACTTGAGAGATCAAATAATGTGAGAGAAGAATAACCAATTACACAAAATAAAACTATACTAATTAGAAATGCTTTCCAAGTATCTCTTTCAATTAAGACATTGAAGTCTATTGTACTTTCCACATTAATGGCACCTAGTTACTACTTTTTATTACACTGCTAAATATATCATTCCCAGCCTAATTCTTCTATGACTCTTTCAGCGCCCTTTTCAGAAATCATTTTTAATACCGGTTTGTAAATTTCCCATGCAACAATGGCTACAAATAGGCCAGAAAATAAATCAAACATATAATGCTGCTTCGTAGTTAGTATACTAATGCATAATAATACCCATTCTATCCACAAGATAATCAAGAAATAGTTAGTCCACTTTCTTTCCGAATAATTATTTTTTAACCAATAAGTAATTATTCTTGCAAGGCAGTATGAATGAACAATGTGTAAACTAGGCCAAGCATTCCATGGCTTATCTGATGTATGTATGAATTCAAATAAAATTGTCTCAACTGCATTCATAGATCCCCAATCAATAGCGTCTCTCATATCAACTTCTGCTGGAAACAAAAGAAATAAAATCACGCAAAAGAGAGTTACAAGTATTAGCATTTGCATAGCAGAAATTAACTCCAATCTACCTTTGTCATTTCTTGGTGCGAGAATTAGAGTAGCAGGATAAAAAAGATATAATGCTGCATACGGAATAATCATCCAATTTATCACAGGAACTGTACGATCATACGAGTTCTCAGGAAATACTGCAAAAGCATCATCGAGATAAAAATTAGCTATATTATTAGAGCCAAAATATGGTATCGCAATGAATATTAATCCAAAAACACAAATTTCGAAAGAAAACCATTTCCCATTCAACATCTCACGCCTTTTCCAACTACTGGCCCAAAATCGCTTCCATGGAATTATCAATTTAGAAGGAAATGTATCAGCCTTCATGACCATCACCAAACAATTAATGCATATGAAGTTAACATATTCGGAGCGATATTAATCATTTTTTATCTGGTAAAATTTCTGATGTCATTACAGTCATTGCTGAAGATCCGAGTAGTGCGCAAAGGAATACTTCTAAATTTGCTAAACCATCATCATTAGTTGGAGAAAATAAATAATCTATTCCAGCAGAAAAGTCTTCTGTTAGCGTCCCATAAATAATTACAGATAAAATTCCTGAAAAAGCACCAATAAGAGTTCCTTTTGATGATACTCTGTCCCATAATGTCAAAAGAATTGGGCCAATAGTGGCTGCAGCATATAAATCAGCTCTCAGAAAAATTTCGAATACTCCTCCACTATCTAAAGTAAATCCCATAATCGTAGGCCCAGTTGCCAAATAAATCGCCAAGGGAATCATTGCAATAGTTAGAAGCCTAGATACATTAAAACTAATATTCTCATTCAAAATATCTCTAGATAAAGATGCTATAATTGCATTTTGTAATGTGTCTGCACTGGAACAAACTAATGCAATAGATAGTATTACAAATGCTACTATTAGGATTGTACTTATGTCTTCAATCAAATAGAAGAAAGAAACTGCTGGATCTTCAACAGCGCCTTGTCCTGCTACTACTGTTCCTAGAAAACCCATTACAAATACCAAAGGAAAAACAATTAGGGAAGCGCCAATTGCTCCTTTTTTCAATGCCCTTTCATTTTCACTGGCCCAAGCTCTTTGCCAATTACCTTGTGAAAACATCTCAGCAGCAGTAATCGCAATTACAAGTGCTAAACCTGATTTAAATGTCGATGTATCACTTATACTTCCATGATACCATTCCCATTCAATATCTTCGGGAGTATATAACTTGGCATCAGAAATCAAACTATTTATGTCTAAAACAAATAGTATCATCAGTAAAGATGTAATTAAAATCATTATTGACCATGCTTGAATTTTATCTGTTTCAAGGGATGCAGGTAGGCCGCCATATGCAGTGTATCCTGCAGTAACAATACCTACTGCAATCATAGGAAATAAAGGATTCATTCCAACTAAAATTTCCATCACTTTACCAATAGCGATGAATTCGGCAAAAAGAAATGTGAACATATACAAAATTGAAATTAAACCAACATAAATTTGCATTGGCCTGCCAGCACGAGATTTGGCATAATCAGCAAGAGTAACGCCATTAGGTATTTTTTCTCTAATAATTGGCCCTATGTAGGCAAGTAGGAGAAAAGGAGTTGATGCCGATAAAGCATAACCAAAAACATCCCAGAATCCTCCATAATACCCTACTTCTGAAGGCCCCAAAAGAACCCAAATACCCATTCCTGATGCAAAAAGGCTCAGCGTAATACTCATCGTATTTTGAGTGCCTCTAGCAGATAAATATTCGTCATTATTAATTTCTCTTTTTGATGTCGCTTTGTACCCTATATATCCAAAGAGTCCCAGTGTAATTACTACCAATATGTAAGCTATTTCTATATCCATTTATCATTCCTCCGCTGGAATTACCCAGATCAGGTTCTTGGGTCGTTACTTTCGTAACCTCTCAGCAAAAGCTCCCCATATAATAGGATGAATAGAATGTTATTGAATATTGCCATTATTCGTCTGATTGCATGAAAGAATATTCCCATTCTTGCGGTATTTTCAATGATCTTTTGACTGATCGAGGACTTATCCACCTTAGTAGGTTTAATGGACCTCCTGCTTTATCGTTAGTGCCACTCGCTCTAGCACCTCCAAATGGTTGTTGAGCAACAACTGCACCTGTTGGTTTATCATTAATATAGAAATTACCTGCAGTAAATCTTAGTACATTAAACGCCTTTTGAATATCTTTTTCATCATTAGCAAAAATAGATCCGGTAAGTGCGTAAGGAGAAGATTTATCACATATTTCAAGAACTTCTTCAAATTTTTCATCTTCATAGACATAAACGGTCAATAATGGTCCGAATATTTCATCCACCATGGTTTCATAATGAGGATCATTACTTACTACTATAGTTGGCTCGATAAACCATCCAATTGAATCATCATATCTTCCTCCAACTATAATTTCACATTTTTGGTTATTCTTTGCTCTATCTATATATCCAGTAATCTTATTAAATGATCTTTCATCTATGACCGCAGTCATAAAATTGGTAAAATCTCTAGCATCCCCCATCTTTATTTTCTTTATTTCAGTACATAAATCTTCAGATATTGAATTCCATACTGATTTAGGGACATATGCACGACTGGCAGCAGAACACTTCTGACCTTGATATTCAAAAGATCCTCTTAGTAATGCAACCAATAATCCTCTGTGGTCACAATTTGGATGGGCTACAACAAAATCTTTACCTCCTGTTTCTCCAACGATTCTGGGATAAGAACGAAGTTTAGGAAGAGCAAGTCCTATTTCTTGCCATAAACCTTGAAAAGTCGATGTTGAACCAGTAAAATGTAAGCCTGCAAAATCAGGATTAGAAAGAGCAACTTCTGTAATTTCAGCACCAGATCCGGGGAGAAAATTTATCACTCCTGCAGGCAATCCAGCCTCCATCATCAATTGCATTAGTAAGTAGTTAGAGTAATATGAATTACGACTTGGTTTCCATATTGATGTGCAGCCTACTATGGCTGGAGCACTTGGTAGATTGGCAGCAATACTTGTAAAGTTAAATGGAGTAATTGAAAGTATAAAACCTTCTAAGGGTCTTATCTCAGTAGAATTTTTTACACCTTCTGGTGAAACCAAGGGCTGTAAATCATCATGAAAACCACGAGCATAATGACAGTTGAATCGCCAGAAGTCAATCAACTCACATGCAGAATCAATCTCTGCTTGATAAACAGTCTTTGATTGGTTTAACATTGTTGCGGCGTTGATTCTCATTCGCCATTTTCCTGCTAATAGATCTGCACATTTTTCAAAGATTGCACATCTGCCTTCTAAACCCAACTCTATCCATAATTTTTGAGATTCAACAGCAGACTCACAAGCCTCTATAATTTCTTTTTTCGTCGCTAAATGAACTTTAGCAATCACATGTTTATGATCATGAGGTATTACCTGATTAGTAGTAATCCCTGTAAATATTTCTTTTCCATTAACTATGCATGGAATTTCAATAATTTCACTCATCTGTTTGTGTAGTTCATTTCGTATTTTTACACGTTCTTCAGAACCTGGTGCATATTCAAGTATTACTTCATTGACTGGCTGTCCATTCATATTCTTCCGTATGGGCATATCTTCTATATTGTTACGCATTACTAATCAACTAAGACCATGAGTCAGGCTCATCTTTCTTATGCTTTTTACCTATTTTGTAGCATGCTTTGCATAGAGTAACTCTTCTTGATTCATTGGAGAGTCCAGAATCTCCCCACACGTCTACGGCCCAATCATATGCCTTTTTTCTTCCTCCTACTTTCTTATCTGCCCATTTATCACAATCAGCAACATCGCATTTAATTTCACCAATATATTCCTTTTTTTCAGTTTTAGAATTACCAGATGATACAGTAGTAGCCTTTCTTCTTTTGCGGGCATTAGATTTGAATCCCATGTTATCTCCTCCATACTTATTAATTAGAACATTTCCTTATTATTTGAGATATCAAATGGCCCACCAACTGAGGCAATCGAAGCATCTCTATCGGGGCCAACACCTATGCTTACTATAGGTATACCTGCTAATTTTTCTATTCTTCTTACATAATTCAACATATCTTCGTTCAAAGCACCAAAGCCAATATTATTATTTCTTGATTCATTTGCCATTTCTATCCATTCACTTTCTGTCATGGCTTCAAATCCTTTGTGCGTTTCATATATCGGGTCACACTTGGCTAATTCTTTACTAGTTGTTGGCATAATTTGCAGTAGTTTTCCCTCCATTTCGTAGCCGATGCAGATTTTTATTTCATCCAAACCACCTAAAACATCTAATTTCGTCAATACTAAGCCTGTGTAACCATTTAATCTATTACTTTCCTTTAACGCAACAATATCCAACCAACCTGTTCTACGTGGTCTTCCAGTAGTGGTACCAAATTCATTACCAATTTTTGCCATATGCATCCCTGCTCCTTCTTCTAGAGAAAGCTCTGAAGGAAATGGTCCATTACCAACTCTTGTGGTATATGCTTTAGTTATTCCAAAACACTCTTCAACATGGCCCGGATGAATTCCCGCTCCATGGGTGGCATTCGCTCTACATGTTACTGATGAAGTAACAAATGGATATGTCCCCTGATCTATATCCAACATTGCTCCTTGGGCACCTTCAAGAAGAACATTCTCACCGTTTTTTAATGCAAAATCTATCATTAAACCTGTTGACTTTATTGAATCTCCATATCTCTCTAAAATCCATCTTAGATCTTTTTGTAACTTTTCCCATTCTATCTCTGAATCAACGCCAACTGAATTAAGTTGTCTATTCATTCTTTCAGCATTATTCCTTAAATAATCTACATCATCTACTATATTTACGATATCTCCAAATCGGATACCAACTCTTTCGATACGATCACGATATGCGGGGCCTATTCCTCGACCTGTTGTTCCCACTACTTTGTCTGCGCTATCGTACAACTTATGAAAAGGAAGAATTATTGAAGCACGTTCACTGATAAAAAGTCGCTTACCCTCTGGCCTCTCTCCTGATATTTTATGCCATCTATCTAATTCCTCTTCCAAGACCCAAGGATCGATTACCATTCCATCTCCTAGTATCATAGAACAGTGTAATGCTGATACTCCAGATGGAATTTGATGTAACTTCAGTGTAGTATCGCCATAGACTACAGTATGGCCTGCATTATTGCCCCCTTGAAATCTTACTGCCCATGTTGAGTTAGCAGATAATTGATCTATTGCTTTACCTTTTCCTTCATCTCCCCATTGGGCTCCAAGTATTACAGTGGCGGGCACGTATCATCTGCCATCACTGAAGGTGTTTGAATACTTTGTATGAATACCTGTCTGCCAATTAATCATAATCTATATTTCTCTTCAAATTTTTTCATGAAATTAATAAGTAATACTACACTTTCTTTTTTTATATAATTGTAAAGACTTGCTCTTATTCCTCCCACACTACGGTGGCCCTTCAAACCTCCTAATCCACATTCCAGGGCTTCTTTAAGGAATATTTCTTCTAATGATTTATCATTTAATCTCCAAGTTATATTCATCTTTGATCTGGAGTCTTTATCTGCGTGAGGTTGCCAGAAATCTGTCCTATCCAGCTCCTCATACAGTAAATCAGATTTTTCTTTATTTCTTGCTATCGCACCTTTCATTCCTCCATTCTCCTCTAGCCATTTGAATACACGGCCAAGAACAAATATGCCAAACGTATTCGGAGTATTAAACATTGAACCTTTCTCGATATGGGTATTATAATCCAGCATAGTGGGAATATCACTTCCAATACGAGATATTGCCCAAGGAGATAAAATAACAACTGTTATCCCACTAGGTCCTAGATTTTTCTGTGCACCTGCATAGATAATTTCATGTTTTGATATATCTATTTCTACTCCAGTTATATCGGAACTTGCATCAACAATCAATGGCTTTCCATCACTATTTGGAGGATTGTGGTATTGAGTGCCATAAAGAGTGTTATTGGACGTGTAATGAACATATATGGCATCATCTCTGATTTTAAAATCACCTTCTTTCGGGATTCTTTTGAATCCATTAATTTCATCACTCCATACTCCTTTGGCTTCTCCTATTCTACTTGCTTCCTTGAGGGCTTTTTTTGACCACCCTCCGGTGATGAGGTAGTCTGCTTTTTCTCCTTCTTTTAGTATATTCAAAGCGGTCATATAAAATTGTAGAGAAGCCCCTCCCTGTAAAAAAAGTATTTCATAATCTTCTGGAACTGTTAATACTCTCCTCACACTATCCATAGCGTCATCTATAACTTTTTGAAAAGTTTCACTTCTATGGGAAATCTCTAGTAATCCAAATCCACTTCCATTTAAATTAGGCAAGGATTCCGAGACCTCTCTGATGACTTCTAAAGGCAAACCAGCAGGCCCAGCACCAAAATTATGTATACGTCCATCGCTATCCATGGAACCATGACAACGCCATAGGTCTTTGACTACATCGGATAAATCATCCAATACAGGGAGAAGTTCATTTCTATAATGCATGACCGATGCTTGTGATACGTATCGGACTTGTTATGCTTCAAGGTGCCCGACATGTCCATATTTCTTCCCTTAATAAGGCTGCCAAGGATTCTAATATAGAAATTAAAGTAATACAATTACGTAAATCTTCAGACTTACTTGATGAAGATATTCACGCAATAATTATCCCAGGAGGTGAATCAACAACTATGCGTCTAACTGGCAATTCTCCCGATTCTCTTTTATTACCTAGCCTACTTGATTGGTTAAGAAAAAGGCCCAATCTTCCTGTTTTGGGTACTTGTGCTGGTGCAATATTACTTTCAGACCCTCAAGATAAGAAAGAATCATTGATTGATGCAACAATAAATAGAAATGCATATGGTAGGCAGATAGATTCTTTCCAAGCCGATATTCAAACTCCACTTCTCGAAAGGACCTTTCCTGGAGTTTTTATTCGTGCACCTAAATTTAATTCTGATGTATCTGCCGAGGATATTGTGGCGATTTGTGAAGGGGAGGTAGTTGGCGTTAGAAAAGGGAACAGATTAGCCTTAACCTTCCATCCAGAACTCTCTGAAGACGTCGGTTTTCATCGTTGGTTAATTGAACGGGCAAGTACAATTGTGGAGGCGAAAAATGTCTCTTAATTTTAGCTTACCTCAACTTCCTAATTTACATGAAGCACCTGAAAAAACGGATGCTGAAGGATGTATTCAGTGTCAAATGGGTAGTAAATTAGTTTTATTCATAACGGGACATTGCCACTGGCAATGTGACTATTGCCCGCTTTCTGAAAATCGTAGAGAAATTGATTGGATGTACGCCAATGAAAGGAAATGTGAAAACTTCGATCAAGTAATAGAAGAAGCTCATGCTATGCGTGCAACAGGTGCTGGAATAACTGGAGGAGATCCTCTCATGGCTAAAGATAGAACTATCGAAGGAATAAGGCGACTGAAAGATGAATTTGGTCCTCAATTTCATCTCCATATGTATACAAGTATACCATTCCGAACAGAATGGGCAAAAGATTTTGCAGATGCAGGATTAGATGAAATAAGATTTCATTTCTTAAATTTAGAATCAAAAAAATATAAAGAAACTATTTCTGCTTGCTCAAAGGCAGGAATATTCACTGGAGTTGAAATACCCTGTGAACCAGATAAAGAAAAAGAATTATTATTATTATTGGAAGATTTAAGAGATTTTGATATATCTTTTATCAATATCAATGAACTAGAGATAACGGTAGGAAATCATGATAATATGGAGCTAAGGGGATTTAATTTATCTACAGAAATAACCGCTGGAGCAAATGGTTCTGCCGAATTAGCAATCTCTATGAAAGAAAGAGTAAATGCAGCAGAATTAGGGCTCCCAGATCCATTCGATGGTGAATTAAAACAAGCATATGGTTTCCATCTAAAATTCTGTACCGCTGTTTACAAAGATGCTGGGCAACTTCGCAGACGTTTCCTTCGAAGGGGGGAATCAACCATAGCACCGCATGAAAATCTAACAGAAGATGGTACAATAGTATTTGGCGCCATTTCTTCTACAGAAGAAGATCAGGAGATGTGGATTTCGGAGATTATTGAAGAAACAAATCTTCCTCGTAGATTCCTATATTGGGATCCGAATTATCAAAGGATTGAATTGCCTTTAGTAGTTGCGGAATCTATTGCTAATGATATAGGTGCACCTGTATCATTCGTTGAAGTACTTCCTACTTTTGAAAGATTAGAAATGACTGTAATATGGCTAAATTAGAGTGATAAAATTAATATTTGTTTTGAACACATTGATAGAGTTTAGCATAACTAGTCGCTTCATGCCTGTCCGGGTTTTAGATTTGGATAATTCTAAAATTAATCCTTTTCGAAGACTTTCTGCATCTCAAGTAATAGCTTGGGAAAACTGTCCAAGACTCTGGTATTATGGCTGGAGGGAACGACTCAAAACGCCACTTCCTCCTCAAATAATCAGGGGTAATGCAGTTGAAGAATGTATTTGCAGAGTTCTTCGTGATTCTCCATTGTTCATTGGCCCGGATTCTGATCAAGACATGACTTCGCCAATTGATGCTGCTGGATCTCCAGCATTAGACCAAGAAGGATGGGTAGGTCCTAATCTAAAATTAAGATCTGAAAACTTATGGCCAAATAATCGTAATGAGTTAGAGGAATGGGCATTTAAAAGAGCAATTTATCATTTCCAGGGGTGTTGGGAAAAAGCAATTGAAGATTGGGAATCAAATCCTAATCGTACAGGTGATTCTTCAGATATTACTTCTGAAGAAGCTCTGAATATGGTTTTTTCAGGAATTAGATTACATCTTGATGAGCTAGAAAGGTGTATTGAAAAAGGAGTAGATAGAAATCTTGAACTCTGGCGGAGAGGAGAATTTAGAGAATATTGGCCAGCTCCTGATGGTTTTCCAAGGAAGTGGAATACGCCTAATCCTTCAGCATCTCAAGGGGATATTTCATGGCTTGAATCATGGGAATATGCTAGGCCATGGTTTGTTGATCCGGATGCTGCTCCTTTCTCTCAAACTACTTCACACCCTGATGGTTGGTTTCAAGGAGAATATGACCTAGTATATCGTTGGTCGGGAGAGCCAAATATTATTGATTTGAAAGCATCAGTAGGTAAAGGAGACCGTTCAGCAGGATATGTTAAACAATTACAATTGTATGCATGGTTATGGTGGGAAACTCATGAACGTTCAGATGAAGTTAAAGGTTTAGAAATATGGTACTTAGGGACCGAATCAATAAAAAAAATAGCTGTACCAAGTAAAGAAACTATGGAGATAATGTCTGCTGAATTATTGGAGATTTACAACTTAATTCATGCTCGTGACCCAGATATCTCTGATTGCCCGACTAATCCGTCTCCGCTCAATATCTTTAACAAAGGAGGAATTCCGGCTAATCCTCCTATAGATGCTACTCCAAAGTCACGTTGTAGAGTCTGTGAATTAAGGGCTATCTGCGAGGGTAGTGATTATGAGACAGATCTACCTTTAATGAATAGGATAGAAAAATTCGGCCATGCATGGCCGGTTACTCCTTTGGGAGAAATAAAAACTAGATTTTCTTTAACAGGAGAAGTAATTCATCTTAGTGGCCCTGAAATATCATCTAATGGTGATATCGAAGTAAATTTTACCCTACAACACGGTTATGATCGGGCAAAAGTTAGAGAACATAGAAATGGAGGTTTCAAGAATATTACCAGATCAATTTCCGAAGGTTCTAAAATTAGAATAGATAATGCTCTTTCTTCTTTATGGAAAGGGCAACTGGTTATCGATTTAGATAATAAATCAAAGATAACTATGCTTAAAGACTCATTTGATGCACCTATTGTGGATGTGGAAACACGCATCAGTATTGTGGCTAGGGTATGGTCTATTGATGCCTTCCCAGATGCCAAAGGAATTAGAAGATGGTCAATAACGTTGGTTGATAAATCCGGTTCTGGAGGAAGCGTTGCTTTCAAGCAATTTATACCGAATTCTGCTGCTGCTATAGCAAGAGGGGACATCATAGCTATACTCAATGGTGAAGCAGGAGAATTCGCTGGAAGGTCTCAGATAAAGATCGGACCAGGAAGCAGAGTAGTCATTCTCAGGGATTCTGAAGATATCGCTTCATTTTAGAATTTTTTTGGCGCCGAGAGAGGGATTTGAACCCCCGAATCCAAGGATAATGGATTTCGAATCCATCGCAATACCGGGCTATGCGATCTCGGCTATATTTGTTCCAAACTTGGATTAGAAATAAGTCTGACTAGTATGTCGGAGGGGTATGCGCATTGAAGTCGAGAGCCAAGGAGAAGTTTTTACCTTTGAATCTAAAACACCTCTTTCAATAAATGAAATTTTGAATAAATTAGAGATAGCCCCATCTACGGTACTTGCTGTGTATGAAGGAACTATTCTTCCGCATACTTCAATAATAGAGTCAGATGTAAAATTAGAACTAGTCATAGTCTCCTCAGGTGGATGATTTTATTTTTTCAATTTTTCTTTGAGAAATTTAAAAATATCTTTACTCTCAATTATCATTGCACCGACGTATTCCAATATTTCTATTGTATCCAACAGACTAATGATTATTATGAGGCCTTATATCTTATTTTCACTAATTTTTTCGTTTTCACTAAAAATTTTATCTAAATTGGGAAAACAAAGTTTCTCTAAATATGTAGATTAAAAGCCAGCTCATGCCAACAAAATCATTGTTTAGCCCGCTTACGTGAGGCTTTTCGTCGACGAAGCTTCTTTTTTCTCCATTTCCAACGCTGCTGCCCTCGCTTCTTCCATGCACGAGAGCCACGCTTCATTCGGGCCGCCGACTTACTGCCCCTATATGAGCGATTCGTGCGTACTCTATTTTCTGTGGTGGGCAATACAGGATTCGAACCCGTGTCACCGGCTTAGAAGGCCAGCATGATATCCAGACTACACCAATCGCCCTTGGGCTTACGCGGTAGCATCTCTCTCATGAACTTAACACATGAGGGAGGGTCCCTCATTTGTTTTTGAAAAATTTAGCACATTTAGGACACCTTGTTGGAGTACTCACTCTTCTCCTGTCCCATGTATGTCCACAATCTCCACAAATCCATTGCCTTTCTGGTAATTTTTCTAACACTTGTTGTCTTAATTCTCTTAGTATTTTAGAATCTTTTAATTTAGGGGCAGGAGCAACCTTATTGACAAGTGAACTATGTTCGCCATCATGATCAGTTAATCCCGCGGCATGTAATAATTCATGAACTAATGTATGTAAATACAATGATTTATCCTTGGAAAGAATTGGATTAAGTGCGATTACGATTGGCCCAGGTGATAACTTTAATCTTCTCCTTCTGAATAACTCTTTGTGGTTGCACTCAAATCTTGTAAAACCTAGTCTCGATTCTCCTTCATCAGTCCATATTAATTTTACTTCCTTATCCAAATGATTAAGAAAAGGGGCTTTTTTTCCTTTTAATAGAGATTTTATTTCTTCAATGATGCCATCAGGCATACTCGGTATTTTTGAAATACTAGTCATCCCCTCTGTCCTGCCTGCATGTTCGTATTCCATTCTCCTTAAATGGTCACCGTCAAACGGATAATCAAAGGGCGTGTGGCGCAGCTTGGAAGCGCGCTTCCTTGGCATGGAAGAGGCCCCGAGTTCAAATCTCGGCACGTCCACCATATTTGTAAATGAATTATTAAATTCGAGGTTTATGTTCACATCTATTGTGAATTAATCATTTGTTCAATTAAGTATAAAAGATAATTTATTTTTTTATACAGTCGAGTAAATAAATAATATTTTTGTTATCATTTGTATGAATAATTATATAAATATTGATTATTCAAGTATTATTAATAATATATTCTTTTCAAACGAACAAATAATAAACCTAATGAATAGTCGAGGTAACATGATAGACAAGGCAAAATTAGAATATATATGGCTAGACGGTTATGAACCTACTCAGAATATGAGAAGTAAGACATTAATTAGAAACAATTTTACTGGTGTTATTGATGAATGTCCAATGTGGTCATTTGATGGTTCTTCGACCAAACAAGCAGAAGGAAAGAGTTCCGACTGTTTATTGAAACCTGTGTCTATTTTTCCTGATCCACAAAGAATTGATGGTTTTCTTGTAATGTGTGAAGTTTTGAATCCAGATGGCACCCCACATCCAAGTAATGGTAGGGCGATAATCGAAGAAGATGATAATGACTTTTGGTTCGGTTATGAACAAGAATATTTCATTATGGATGTTGATACTCAACTTCCATTAGGTTTTCCTGTAGGAGGTTATCCCGGTCCACAAGGACTTTACTATTGTTCAGTTGGTGGAAAGAACACGCATGGCAGAGGACTTGTTGAGGAGCATGCAGATATGTGCTTAGAAGCCGGTATAAATTTTGAAGGAATTAATCAAGAAGTTGCATGCGGACAATGGGAATTTCAGATTTTCGCTAAGGGGGCAAAGCAAGCAGGCGACGAATTATGGATAGCAAGGTATCTCTTAGATAGATTGACAGAGAAATATGGATATTATATTGAATACCACCCCAAACCAATCAAAGGTGACTGGAATGGTTCAGGGATGCATGTTAATTTTAGTGATGGAAGGATGAGAGATGAAGGAGGGGAGGAACTTTTTACAGATATCTGTGAAGCTTTTGGTAAGAATATTGATGCACACATGTCAGTTTATGGAGCCCATAATGAACTACGATTAACAGGCCTTCACGAAACTCAATCAATAGATCAATTTTCTTACGGTGTTTCAGATCGTGGAGCATCAATACGTATTCCTATTGGGACAATAGAAGACGGTTGGAAAGGAAGATTAGAAGATAGAAGACCTGCGTCGAATGGCGATCCATATAAAATAGGGGCGGTTGTAATTAGTACTACTAAATCAGCATATTGATTTTTAGAAGTTTGACTACTTCATCAGCACAACCCCACGAGAGAGTCACACCCGCACCTCCATGGCCATAATTATGAATTACTTTTTTCTTATCGACAATTTCCATTTCAAGTCTGAGCTTATATCTAGATGGCCTCAATCCAACTGCTGAACCTACAATATTCTCTCTGTTCAATTCAGGCCAAAAAGACTCGCATTTAGATAAAATATCTTCTGTATCCCTTTCTCTTATTGTTGTATCCCAATCTCCCTTT
Source organism: Candidatus Thalassarchaeaceae archaeon (assembly GCA_943841885.1). GTDB lineage: Archaea > Thermoplasmatota > Poseidoniia > Poseidoniales > Thalassarchaeaceae > MGIIb-O3. Next base: position 224,015 of record CALSZZ010000002.1, read on the forward strand.
TGAGCAGTCCCTCCGAGGACAGTTACATCTCTACGTGGGATGGTATATGTCAAAGTTTCAGGTTGTTGGTCATATCGGCCAAAACCAGGGTCTTGATTTATGTATACAACTTGCCCTCTTACTGGAATCACTTCTTCATCATTTGATAATAATCTTGCACCTAGTCCTGAACAATTTACAATAAACTCACCCGGGACTTCTTCAATAGAATCAAATTCATTAGACTCAATTAACCCTCCTAATGTTTTGAATTTTGATAATAGCCATGGCATGTAAAGATTCATTTCTATGACTGGGGCCTCTAATTCCCAGCCAAATTCATAATTCCCTATTATCTCATCTTGATTAAGGATCCTAAAATGAGGAATATCAAAACTCCATCCTGGAGGGGCACATTCTTGTTCAAGATATTCTCTTCCTAGGCGCATAGAAATACATTCTACTCCTTCACTTTCTCTGAGTCTTACCAATTCATTGAACGTTTGAATTGACCATTGATTAGTTTTTTCTACTGGTTCTACAAGGAACGGATACCACCATGCTGCAGCCACATCCGATACTGTATCAGGGCTAAATTCTTTAGAAATTATTCTTACTTGCCATCCCTGTTGTAATAATCTTATCCCTGTTGTTAAGCCTGAAACTCCTGCTCCTACAACAGTGATTTGCATGCCTTGAGATAAAGGTACAGTAAATCATCTAGTCGGTAAGGTAAATGTCTTCAACAAAACCCCCTCTGGAATAAATGGTGATCAATTGCCTAAAGTTAAGCGACCGAAAAAAGGATGGTATAGAATCACCAAAAAACGTCTTTTTCGTGGTCCACCTGTAAAACCAAGTGAGAAAGGATTACCGCCATGTCCTGCCTGTGGGCAGTGGACTATGCAGAAAGATAACAAACGTAATGAATTATTCTGTGGCCTATGTGGCGCAATACTCTAACTGTGCCAAATCCAATATGTGTATGCCTTCTCCGCAAGACGCCACTGTGATGAAAAACCGCACCGGATGCTTTGGTCATCAAGAGTGATGGGCGATCTGAGTGGCACTAGGATTTGAAAATAATGAATAATGAAAAAATTATCATTGATTCACTAAATCGTAAATTCAGAGTCCCCTATCCAACCAGACTAAGTAATGCACCTGATGATTTAATAATAGCCCGAAAAAGTAGCCCATGGAAAATATATTTCGGCATGGTTGGTACGGTTTTACCTGCATTTTTTTTACTATATACATCATTGTTTATTATTATTGGAATTATTGATCGCAATCCAATTATGACATTATCTGGTGGTCTATGTAGTATGCCACTACTTTTTATTATAATTTATTTGTATCGGCCTCGTTTAATACATGTAAAACTGGCTATTCCTAGTGAAAAAGGTCATTTTCTTCATCCTTTACCTTCTGGAGGTTCTTTACAAACTGATATGAAAACCGATTTAAAAAGATATATTATCAGAGATGATTCTGTACTCGATTTACCACCTACAAATCAATTATGGCTCGTATTCATCTCTGTAGTTATAGTCGGTATTTTATCTTCTATTCTATTTTTCTCCCAATTAGTTGGCTACATGGGAGTAATATTATTCGTAGTTATCGCAATCCCATTATGGTTGATTGGATTTTCCTTGCCTGTACTTGCTTGGTGGGGAACTTCTACACAATCATTGGGGTTGCCCACAAAGAGGAGGGATGCAGAATCTTGGTTACTGGCAGGTATGGTTTCTGCATTCCCGGCATTTATTTTCAATAGTTTTGCAGCCCCAGCTATAATCCCATCCTCATTCCCTTTATGGGCAAGTGAATTATTTTTATTAGCAATTAGTGCTCCATTTTGTGAAGAAATTTTCAAAGGATTGGCCGTAGCCTTATTTTTACCTTCAATAAAAAGCCCAAAACATGGGTTCCAAATAGGGTTTACTGTTGGTTTAGGTTTTGCACTAATAGAAAATTTTCAATATATTGGAGTTTCATTATTTGGTGGACCATTAGGGATAACTCTTACAATTTTAATCAGAGGAATAGGTTCTATTCCGGGCCATGCGGTTTGGACTGCAATTACGGGCACTGCCATGGGCTGGTTGGTGAAAGAAAAAAAATTTAAGAATAAATTAGAATGGCATGCAAAATCTTTGTCTGTTGGTGCTGTAGATTTTATTGAAGCCATAGGCATCGATTTTGATGGAGATGGGGATTTATCAGGACATAATGACTCGAATTTAGATATTGAATCCTCAATTAATAACAATTCTAAACCTATTAAAACAGAGAAACCATGGCTTTTATTGGATAAGTCTGGAAAAATATTCGATCAATTTGAGATTACAAATCCTTCAAAATCAAATAATTTTGATGATGATTATCATTCTAAAATAGTATCAGATTATAATGTATCTTCAGGATTAATTCTTCCAAAGTCAATATACGTCTCATTAAGCCTCGCTATCTTGGGACATTCCTTTTGGAATGCTAGTTCTTACTTGTCATATTTTCTTCCTGAAAAATATGGATTAGGGGAAACATATTCTTCCTTGATATCTATTTTGTGGACACTAATATTGATAATTTCTATACTGTTTATTGCCAATCGTTTACTAAAAGGAATTAAAACAACAGAATTTAATTAATGATGGAAATAAAACTCATAAAATAGAATTACAAGGGAATGATTCTTGACAACATATGCTAACAGCAACACGGGGGAGTCAAGTGGAAGTGACTAGTGAACTTTTTATTTCTATATCATTAGTTACATTATTATTATCCGTTTCTAAATTCTATGATTTCTTAGACTTAGGAGGTTTATTAGCCGCCTTAACTGTTGGATTGTTGGTATCTTTACTTGGCCATTGGACATGGTTAATTGTTCTAATGTCATTCCTAATAATTTCTTCAATTGTGACTAAATGGAGATATGAGGAAAAAGCATTAATTTCAGTTGCAGAATCTAATGATGGTAAACGAGGTTGGAAAAATGTTTTGGCAAATGGAGGAGGAGCATCATTAATAGCTGTAATCAATCACTCCATGGGAGGTCATGATTTAGCTTATCTATCATTTTGTGCATGCGTTGGTGTAGCCTCTTCAGATACGCTAGCATCAGAAATTGGAAGTTTAGATCCAAGAACTAGAATAATCACAACCTTGGAAGCAGTTCCTGCAGGGACAAACGGAGGAATGTCTCCTACGGGGACTATAGCGGCTTTTTACGGCGGTCTGATAATAGCAATAATTTCTACTCTATTAGGTGCTTTAAATGCTGATACAACTCCTCCTTTATTTTTGTTCTTATGCATAACTGTAATTGGATGGTTGGGTTGTCAATTAGACTCTTTACTCGGTGCATTATTTGAAAATCGTGGCTACCTCGGAAAGCATGCAGTCAATTTCATATCAACAATAACAGGCTCAGTATTGGCGTTTTGGTCTGCAGTACTTTTTTTATAATCAAATATTCTCAACATAAGTAGGTAATGTCATGTCCCCCGAAAGTAAGAATTATTTTAAGATATCAACATTATTGATAATTACTATAGTATTATTTATTTCTACATTTTCAAGTGCGCAAACATATGAGCAATATGATGGCCCAGGAATATCATATGATTATCCTGATACCCATATGTTATTCATTAAGGGAGATGGTGAATCTCCTTTCCTAGATAGAAATTGGTCAGTATTAACTGGTTTCCCTCAGGGTAGTGTGTCATTTAGTAGAGCAAGTTCTACGTTGAATCCAAATATCTTGAATGTCCAATCTTCTCCTACTGAAGAACCATTTAGATTTGAAGGAAATATTTCTGTGATCCTTTTTGCTTCTTTGGAAGGAAGTGGTAGTAATTCTTGTGAGGCATCTGATATTTTGCCTAGTCCGGTTGGCTCAGAGACTCAATTTGCGGTATCTCTTGCAATAGGTGGAATATCAATTCTTTCTAATGAATATACTGAATCTATTTCCATGTCAGAAGGATATACGTCGCCACATAAATTCTCCGTAGATGCTGGTGAAGTTAATGTTAGTTTGAACAGAGGCGATACTGTAGATCTATCAATAGATGTAAGGCATGAATGTGTAGAATCTGGGGCACTTCTGTGGGGCACATACGATGTAATATCAGGAATATCATTTGAAGGTAAAATAGTTGACGCGGAAGTCGATGTGATAGTTGATGCCAATAGGATGGTTAGGGTCGAGATGACTCCGATTTCTCCGTGGGGCTTAAGTGATTTTTCTCATCAAATTTTTGAGATAGTGGGTCCAACGGAATGGAGTAGTATGTATCATGGAGAATGGGATAATGAAGATCTAAGGCAGTATCATTTCGAAAATCCTCAAGGAATTAGGATTGGGGATGATAATAGAACTACTTACACTTGGTCAACAGATAAACCTCTCGAATCTGGTAATTACATGGTTGATATGTGCATAGATCTTTCCGATCAAGATCCTGCAGAAACCTGTAATATGATTGTAATATTACGTTTTAGTGTACCTGATGATCCAAAATCATTGATTAATGGTACATGGGCAGCTGTTATAATTCCACTTGGAATTTCGGCATGGATATTTATTTCTATCAAGGAAGCAATGTTGCCTTTACCTGCATATGGAGTAATTATTTTACTTGCATTCGCTAGTTTAGGGCCAGCTATAAGCCTACCAGATATCGATTCTAATTCCTTCAGAGATAACGGTGCAGTACCTTCATTCATGTTAATTTCACACAACCCAGATACTGAATCTTTAACTCTATATGACTTAATGAAAGATTCAGACATAGTAGTTATTGGAATGTTCCAACATGGATCTCCAAATGCATTACTCCAATATGATGATTTTTCCAAATCACAAAAATATTCTGAGGCCGACATATCTTATGTCCAAATTGCAACTGGGGAAGGCCTAGAGGCTAGCTATTTGGATTCTTATTCCGATCTTCTAAACGGTTCATGGCCTCTACTTTTAGATGAATATGATTCTAGTGTTGGTTTATCTCTTCCAAACAAAGCTAGTGACGCAGTTTTAGTTATTGATTCTGCAGGCTTCATTACTGATTGGAAGCCAGGCTCCATGTCTTCAACAGAAATTGATGAGGCATCATCTAGTGCCTCATTTGGTTCTGGCAATAACCCTTTTCAGATAATCACATTAATTTTCTCTACAGCACTTTTGCCATTAATTGTTTTAGCAATGCCTAGGGATAGAAAATTTAAATTTCCAGAAGAACCTCTTTTGCCTGGTGCAGGTAGTTTGTTAATAATTTATTCAGCAGCAATTGGATTTACTTATTGGGCATTACCCGTTGCAATATTGTCCTCATTTGGACTTGGTTTTCACTGGATTTGGATCGAATTGTTTCTCTCGTGTATACTAATATATCATGGAATATCTACATTAAAATCTGGTAGAATTATCGAAATTGAGTTTTTATCAAATCTTGGCTATAATCAATTGCCCAGTGAATATCGTTCATGGAAATCAAAAGAAAGTTTTAGTGAAGATGCATACTTAGGACTTTGGCTGGCTTGGCTATTGTGGCTTAGAATACCAGACCTAATTCCTCAGGGAATAGGAGGCATATCTAGGTCTGGTTTGTTAGGGCCCTTTTTAGGAATTATAATTTTCATTACTTTCATATTCTTTGCAGGATTTTCTGTAGTAATCTCACGTAATATAGCATTAATTTTGGGCCCTATATCAAGAGTTTTCGGTGAAATGAGTATCGGATTAAGGCCTAGGGCGTGGGGAATCGCTTCAACCATTTTTGGATTGTGGATAATGATTAGTATTGTACTCGGACCTTTATCATAATTTATGAATAAATTTCATCATTATGACCGAGACCATCATAAGAGTGGGGTTTCTCGGAATGTTATCCCTACGGGGGTATAGTATAACCTGGTAGTACAGCGGGCTCCAGTTGCACGGGAATGACGACGAGATGGTTTTCTGATGGTTTTGATGACCAACTGGAGCACCGACCTGTCGCAACCCGAGAGCGTGCATCTGCCAGGTGCACGCTAGGCGGAAGACACCTGCTGATCTGGGTTCAAATCCCAGTGCCCCCACCATTTTTATCTTCAATGTTATTGAAATCACCCGTCAGTTTATTTCAAGAAACAGTTACCAGTCCCATCTATATGGGTGAGAGTAAGATTGCTATCCTTCTATTGTCAATCTTGACGTTCTCACTAATGGGAAGTATATCATTTACAGAAAATATTGACGAATCATCTTTTCACAAAAATAATTCTTCCGGTTATGAATTTGATTTCCCCAATCAAGAAGATGCCTCTTGGCTTAATTCAATTCCTTGGTGGGACACAACTTCATTAGATTCTGATAGAGATGGAATTCATGATTCTATTGAAAATTCTACAGAGCCAGTAAATGTTGGAATTTCCTTTTCTAGAGAAATTACGGAAGAAGACAAATCATTAATCTCAGATATGGGATTTGATATTCGCATGGAATTGCACTCCGTCAAGGCCCTCCTTCTAGGTCCTGTTGAGAAAGAAAATGCTATTATTTTGTCTAAAGTGAAAGATGTAGTTATGGTAGAAAGATATGGATCAGTAATTTTTTATGGTGATATCCAAACTCCATCTGTAAAGGCCAGTAATTCAAGTATATATCCAGGCGCATGGGATTTAGGAGTTACCGGAAAAGGAGTTAATATCGCTCTTACCGATACCGGAGTAGATAATGAGCACCCAGGATTAATCAATAAATTTGTTGCTGGTTATGATGCAGTATGTTATAATCCGTCAGATCCTAATTGTATATTAGCAGGATTCGGGCTGAGGCCCACTGATGGTACATTTGATCCCGATGATGCACATCAACATGGTACAGCGTGCATGGGTATGGCTAGCTCAACAGGAATGCAGGCAGATGGAAGTATTTCTAATTACACTGGCTCGGCTCCAGATGCAAAACTAATTGATGTTAGGATAGGAACGGATGTAGGGGCAGGGCCCTTTGAGAACTATTTACTAGAACAAGAGTTTTATGAATCTGCAATGAATGGAATTCAATGGATTATAGATCATCGTGATGATGCCTGGCAAGGGGCCTCAGAAGAGGATTATGGAATTGATATAATATCTCTTTCTTGGGGTATTACTAGCCATGAAAATGGGGGCTCAGATGGTACAGATATGCATAGTAGAATCTTGGATGAAGCGATGGAGGCCGGAATAACAGTTTCAGTAGCAGCAGGTAATGACGGTCCAGACAATGAAGGATTATCTGGGATGGGCTCTTCATCGTTATCTATTACAGTGGGAGCCACTGATGACCAGAATACTATCGAAAGAGATGATGATACTGTTGCTAGTTATTCTAGTAGAGGGCAAAGAAAAGATAACGGAGATGGCAACCCATTAGATGAACTGAAACCCGAGATATCTGCTCCTGGTTCAAGCATTATTCAAGCTGAAGGATGCGTTTCTAGTGGGGGTTGCAATAATTTTCTTGGCGGTGATGCTTCGGAAAATACCTACACTGGAAGAGGTAGTGGAACTTCTTACGCCACTCCTTCAGTTTCAGGAATAATTGCATTGATAATCGAGGCTAATGATATGCTCACACCGATCCAGATTAAAGAAGTTCTAAAACAAACCTCTGAAAGAAAAGGAGAACCAAGTGCTCCAGAAATAGATCCATATTGGAATAGAGATTTTGGATATGGAATGGTTGATGCCCATGCCGCTGTTTCTCTAGCGATACATCTTAAAGAAACGAATCAAACCTCTTCATTGAATCCATATATTCAAAATCATTTACTTTCGATTAATTATGAAAATACTACATCAAACTGCTCTAGTTGTGTTGAGATAATGGGCCATACATGGGGGCAAATGGGAGATATTGAGAGTATGCAATATAGAATTGATGACGGAGAATGGTATTTTTTCGAGCCCAGAATATTATGGTCAGAAAACTCAGACTTACCTTCTGACATTGGCCCATTGACTCCAATGCGTTGGGGATTACCAATATATTTAGATCAACTCTCAAAAGGTTACCATCAAATAGAGGTGAGGGCCGTATCTCAAAATCAATATTCTCTTCCAGTCTTATTCTCCGTAGAAGGAACTCCAATTGAAGAACAAACTCAATTACTATCTCCAATTGTAATTTTTTCTTTATTATCCGTGGTAGTACTATCCGGCCTTTCAATAATTAAACAAAAAAAATATAGTTCTAAATTTACTGTTTTTAAACAAACAAAAAATGACAAAGTAAATTTTTCGTCAACTCAAAATGACCCTATTATTTCATTAACCTCTAAAGAGGCTTTAGATGCACAATTAATAGATGATTGATTCTTTATCTTCATTTTTATGACTTTTATCAAGTCTTCTTAAAACCCCTAGCCATACCTCGGCAGGCAATGGTGAAGTTCTCGGACCGTGCAAATAGCATACAGCCAACAGGCGTTAGACGTATGTTTGATATGGCTGGAGATGATACTGTTCAATTTGGCCTAGGAGAGCCGGACTTCCAGCCTCCAAAATTAGCAATCAAAGCATTCAATCTTGCAATGGAACAAGGCAAGAATAAGTATACTACTACAGCCGGTCTACCACAGTTAAGACAGAAAATAGCCGATGAATGGTCTCATTTATCTCCAAATCTAGGGCAATCAAATGTATGCATAACAATGAGTGGAACGAATGCCCTTTTAGATGTGTTTCTAGCTATAGTTAATCCAGGTGATAATGTTTTAATTCCCGAACCATATTTCCCATTATATCCTCAACATGCAGTAATTTGTGGAGGTGAACCTAATTTCTATCCTTGTAATTTTAATAATGGTTTTGTACCGACAATTGATGATTTAGAATCAAGAATAAATGATAATACTGTAGCATTATTAGTTAATTTCCCCAGTAATCCTACGGGTGCAACCGTTTCTTTGAGCCAGAGAGATGATTTGGTTAAATTTGCAAAAAAACATGATTTATGGATTATAACCGATGAAGTCTATGATCGTATAATATATAATGAAGAGCATGTTTCTTTTTTGGGAGCAGGACATGATAAATTATTCCTAATAAATTCCTTCTCCAAAACTTTTGCAATGACTGGATGGAGGATAGGGTATGTTTTATCTCCTGATAAAGATGCTATGATAGAGATAAATAAAATGCAATATTACGTTACTGCTTGCAGTAATGATGCAATGCAATACGCAGTTCTAGAAGCTATGAATAATGCCTCTGATTATCCTTCAAAAATGTGTTCAGAGTTTAAATTACGTAGAGATTTAATATGTAATAGATTAAATGCGATGCCTGGTGTTTCATGCCATATCCCTGATGGTGCATTTTATGTATTTCCAAAAGTAGAAGTGGACGGATATAACAGCGAACAGTTAGCTCTAGCAATCCTAGAGAAAGGAGGAGTACTTTGTTCTCCAGGGACAGCATTTGGAGAAGCTGGTGAAGGTCATTTACGATTCGCATATACTCTCGATAAGGATGGTATATCTAAAGGAATGGACCGTCTTGAAGAAGTACTTTCTGAATTAAGAGGAGAGTAATTTGTTAAATTTTATTCTCAATATATTTTATTTTACTTTAGGATTCTTAATTCCACTGTCCTTGGATATAGTAAATTATCTTGATGATAAAAAAATGATAAAAGTTTCACTTCTTTTGATTACACTTTTCATATCCGGATTATTTTTATTCTTAAATGGCCCGAATATTATTTTCTTTGGATTATTTTTGAGTTCCGGTTGGAAATTACTTAATTTTTCATTAGATTATTTTATTTAATTAATCACTATCAAAAAAACCAAATGGATCATCATTATCATTATCTTTATTTTCTTCATCATTAGTTAATTCTAGAGAATTCATATTTATTTTTTCTAATTTTTCCTCCTGACCTAACATCCATTCTGGCATTTCCTTCATTCCACTAAGGACAGAAAAAGTTGTAAATGTAGCCATTGGTAATACTGAAATTGCAACTATCGAATCAAGTAAAGCCTTTTCAGGAATGTCTGCTTCATCAACTACGGTTTGAATGACTATTTTTTCTAATTGCATCTCATGCCATTGCTCATAATCAATTCCTAGCCAACCTAATGATAAAGCCAAAAAGAATCTTGCAAAAATCCAGTAAAGAATTAACGGCATCGTCCATGAAACTCTTCCAAATCTCCCTAAAATATTTCTTAATAGGTAAGCAAACCCAATTAATCTAGAAGAAATTAATGGATGTATCCTTATTGCAGCCCACAGTGCTATTAAGTACCCTATTATTCCTAATTGAAAGGCAGAGTCTGACTTAACCAAATTATCAGGCATTCCTTCCATTATTATTAATGGTACTGCAATAAGGATGACTTGCAATGGAATAGCTAGTAATTGCAAACCTCCGTGGACAGTCATTATATCATAATCTTCCTTCTTAATTTTATTATGTACCAATCTACTCATTGCTCCATGTGGTGTTTTATACGCATTTATTCTCGCTCTATCAATCATCTCTGGATCATTTTTTCTTCTACTCATTCCACTTACGACAAGCCATCCTCCATTATTTGAAACATAAAATGGAGTATAACCACTCATAACTAATGCAAGACCAAGCGAAATAATTCCATATGTTACTCCTGCTACAATTATCCAACTTATCATCTCAGTCCTTAGACCAATACTAGCATTATCAAGATCTATGTCAATCAAGTATGCAATCGAGAATAGGAATGTCGGCACAATTGTAACTTGACATATTATGATTATGGCTAAATGGAACCGTTTGATTAAATTCCCGCCTACACTCACGTACTGACGTCTCATTCAATAGAGATAAGGTCTTCATTTGATATCTATCTTGGAGTAATTGTTTTAACATATTTTTTGGAATTCCATGAGTTTAAAAATTCAAACTTTCACCCCATACTTTCATAGATAAAAGTACATTCGAATACCTGTACATGCGTAGTCTCTATTCCTATGCCGTCGTGGCAGCCTTTCTTCTTGTAAGTGCTTATCCGATGATATCTTCTACAGATTTTGATAATACCAATCCTTCCAAAGCCAATTCTAAGTCTGATGCTGTAGATTTTAGAGCGCTTGATATAGAATTAGGAAATTCTTCTGGTGCACCAATGGAATGGGATCAACCGGATAATTCCGTTCAGGAATATCTAATCAAAGGAACTCCAATTCAAATTAATGTAACATTTATTCAATTAGGTTTTCAGCCAACACAAGTAACCGCAAATGCCACTTTACAAATTTGGCATCCCATTGGCTTCATGGTAAAAGAATGGAGATTCAACGTCTCGTTAGCAGGTTCCCAATCTGACAGATTGGATTTTATTTGGACTCCAAACACAGCACATAGTACTTTGAATGATGAAGGTTTATTGGCAGGAGGCATGGTAATAGTAGGCCAAGTTGATGCCGGTCTACAAGATGGTAACACTGACAATAACAGAGTCGAGCGAGAAGTCCCCGTGGCCGCATGGTCTGACGATATGGATAACGGTAATTGCGGCGATGAAGGTGGTGAGGGAAAATATTGTACCAATACACCCCAAGGATATGGTAGGCCGACTTGGTTTGGAGCAGGTTATGAACAAAATGGACAGACTCTCGATGGAGATTTTCCAACTGGCACTTGGAGAATGGAGAATAATAATAGTGTAAACGGAGATTGGCATTGGAAAGTTTCCGGAGATGACAGCAATAGATATGCTTCAAATAGGTATGATAGATTACATTGGGCTTGGGTAACTACCAGTAATCAAGATGGCTGTGCTGACGGCATTTGGGGAGATAATTATGAACACGGTTTGGGCCAAGGAGGATATACTTCAGCAATGTCCTCACTATATTCGCAATATATCTGTAAAGTCAAGGTAAAAAGTCCAAATTTTTATTCAATGCAAATTGTAACGAATGCTTGGGGTGATATGGATAATGGAGACTCAGTATTATTAGAAACTGATTCTGGATATGATGTTCATTATTATAATTATACGGAACAAAATCTTTCTACTAATGAAGGCGAGTGGTCTAGATTAATATGGAATGTCTCTGATTTACATCAAAGTGATGGTTTTTATCTCTCCTTTTTATTCTTATCTGATGGCTCCGATGCGAATGAGGGAATTCACCTAGATTCTTTCCTAATATTTGGTATCGAACGCTATCCAGAGTATACATTGGACGCTCAATGTAATGATCCGTTGCCTAATTCATATATCGTTTTGGCAGCCGACCCCAGTCCTCCATCACTTCATTGTAGAATAATGAATAAAGGATACATCGATATCACTTTGAGGTATTTTACCGTTTTATCTAATCAATCTTGGATGTATAAATATCCCTTGCGAATAGATTCAAATAATTTAGTTGATCATGATAATTATGTTGTGAGCAAGGTAATTAAAGCAAGAACCGTTACTGATGTTTGGTTTAATTTATCTATACCTGATGGAACTGTAGTTCAGGAGATAGATTGGATAGTTGATATTAATGATGGGGTTCAAAATAATTCAAAATTTGCATTAGTAATTCCAGTTAAAGTCGAGCCAACATATTCAATTACCCTATCTCCTGATAAATTATTAAATCCTGCTGCTACATTACTGCCAGGAGATTCAACAAATATTACTATGAATTTAAAAAATAATGGTAATCAGATTGCTACCTGGAATCTAGGTGGTTCTTTCGATACAAACGAATGGCCATCAGAGTACATAAAATGGTATGATACTGCTACGAATCAACAAATTTCTTTATTAAATTCTTCAATAAATGAGGAATTCGTTCTAAATGCAGAAATTACAGTTCCTGAAGGCCTAGCGCCAGGGATTTATACGCTATCTTTGATTGCCAATGGTAGGTCTCCTGCTATATTCCAAGCAGAAATACTTCTTTACATTGAAGTACCTGTTTATCACGATTTAGTAGTTGCGCCAATAAAAAATGAGTTATTTGCTCCTGCAAATGGCTTCGGCAAAGTAATTGAAATATTTTTAATCAACAATGGAAATACTGAAGAATCATTCGATATCTCCGTAACTACTGATTATTGGCAACTACTTCCATCTGCTAGTACACAATTTACTTCAGGTATTCCCCCTAATGGTGGCGATACTACTATATCTCTTCTTTTGCCTATGAATAAGGGTGTTGAGAATGGTACTTACGAAGTCACTGTTATAGCGACTAGTAGGATTAATCCAGATTTTTCATTTAGCTCAAGTGTTTACGTAACAGTGCCTGTCACCTATCTTGTGGAAATTCCTGATTTAGATATGACTGAGGAAATTTTCGGAGCAGGTAGTGATGACAGAACTCTTCGCTGGGAAATTTGGAATAAAGGAAATACAGTCGATGCCTTTGATATTTCTTTTTCTCATGTCTCTGATGTATTTACTTCGGCTCAAGGATTAAATAATGGACGAACTCCATACATTCCAGCAGGTACATCTTATAATTTGTCAGTTAGCTATTCATTCGGCGAGGATGCAGATGGCTCAAGGAAGATAACTTTACAGGCCACTAGTATTGAATCTGCAGAAAGTGGTTTATCAGTATTAGGAAGTGGAGAGGCTCTTTTCAATGTTGGAACTGTTGGATGGTTACGTTCTTCTCCTCCTTCTCCATTTTCCGATGCTATGGAAATTTTTGAAGCAGGAGATTACTATTCCTTGACATTTACTATCTCAAGTATGCATCCCACTGAAGATCAACAGGTCAGGACAGAAGTTGATCTAGAAAATCAATATACTATTTACAGAGCTTGGTTAGATGAAGAAGATAGTAATTTCGTCCTAAAGGCAGGAGAAGAAAGAGATGTCACAATTTACCTAGATGTGAGGTCTGCCGACCTCGTTAATTTAGAAATGAATCAAGTAGATTTTGATGTTTCTTTAGTAGTTAGTAGCGAATTAGATGTTTCCACCAGAACTGTATCAATCAGTTTGGTTAAACCTGAACCAATAGAGGACGGTCCAGATGCTGGAAATATTGCATGGATTACAGGAAATGTAATAATAATAATTGCAGGTTTAGTAGTATTTTTGGGCATATCTCTTGTGTCTTTGCGCATCATCAGAAAAGCCAATGCTCCCTTGGAGGAAATTTCTACCTTGGATGGGTATAATATGTCCATAGAGGGATGGAATGGTGAAAAATCTGACTCAAATTTAGAATTACCTTCAACAGATAAGGTTGCAAACTCAATGTTTGGTGGTTCGGAAGAAATATTCCAGCAACAACCTCCGCAACCCGAATCTCTCCAATCATCAGAACATCCTCCACTTCCAGAAAATGGATTACCCGATGGCTGGACTATGGAACAATGGATTCATTACGGCCAAGAATGGTTGGATGAAAAAATAAATGAATAATTTTCAAACTAATCTTGTGCGAGGACTTATGACTAATAATACGGTGCCAAGTACAAGTGGTATAACGGAAGTGATTTAATGTATAATGGACAACAACCAATTTTCATAATGAAAGAAGGAACACAAAGAACAAGCGGACGTACCGCACAGAGTAATAATATCGCAGCCGCCAAAGCCGTGGCCGATGCTGTAAGATCTACTCTTGGGCCTAAGGGAATGGATAAAATGTTAGTAGATAGCATGGGCGACGTAGTAATCACAAATGATGGTGCCACAATTTTGAAAGAAATGGATATAGAACACCCTGCTGCAAAAATGATCATAGAGATAGCAAAAACCCAAGAACAACATTGCTATGACGGGACTACGAGTGCAGTTGTCATAGCTGGGGAATTATTAAAAAGAAGTGAAGATTTAGTTGAACAGAATGTTCATCCAACTGTAATTTGTGAAGGATTTAGACTTGCATCCGATAAAGCGGCTGAAATGATAGAGAACCATGCGATTGATGTATCTCCTGAAACATTGGAGGAAGTTGCTAAAACAGCATTAACTGGTAAAAGTGCGGGTGCAGTTAAAGAATTCTTGGCAGATATTAGTGTGCGTGCAGTATTATCAGTTGCCCAAGAGATTGATGGCATGATGGTGGTGGACTTAGACGATGTAAAAGTTGAGAAGAAACAGGGTGGTTCAATAAGAGATAGTTCTCTGATAGATGGAATAATTTTGGATAAAGAAAGAGTCCATTCTGGAATGCCAAGAATGGTTTCTAATTCGAAAATCGCCTTGATAAATTCTGCAATAGAAGTTAAGAAGACAGAGGTTGATGCCAAAATACAAATCACAGATCCAAATATGTTGTCAAAATTCATGGCAGAAGAAGAGAACTATCTAAAATCATTAGTAGATAAAATATCATCAGTTGGCGCAAATGTAATTATCTGTCAAAAAGGAATAGATGATTTAGCCCAACATCACATGGCAAAATCTGGTATTTTTGCAATAAGGAGGGCCAAAAAGAGTGATATGGAGGCATTATCCAAAGCAACTGGTGGCAATATAGTAACAAATATTGATGATTTATCTGTAGATGATTTAGGAATTGCCGCCAAAGTCGAAGAAAAGAAGATAGGTGATTCTGATATGGTATTCATCACTGGTTGCCCTGAGGCAAAAAGTGTTTCAGTTCTGCTCAGAGGTGGTACTGAACATGTCGTAGATGAAATTCGCAGGGCATTTGATGATGCAATTGGTGTGGTTGCAGTCGCACATGAAGATGGTGCAGTATTAACTGGAGGAGGGTCCGTTCTTGCCGCAATAAGTCGTGGCCTTCGTTCTTATGCTGAGGGCATAGGAGGAAGGGAGCAGATGGCTATTGAGGCATTCTCCGGCGCTCTTGAGGTAATACCTCGTACTCTTGCTGAAAATGCAGGACTTGATCCTGTCAATACAATCATAGACTTACGTAAAGCTCATTCTGAAGGAAAATCAACTTTTGGAGTTAACGTATACGATGGAGGAGTTGTAGACATGAATCACGCCAAGGTATTCGAGCCAAGTAGAGTAGTAGAACAAGCTATACAAAGTGCCTCGGAGACTGCTGTGATGATTCTAAGGATTGATGATGTTATTTCTAGTCGAAGTGCGGGTCCAATGGAAGCCGGAGAATTCGACGGAATGGGTATGTAATTACTCCTTCCTTTTGTGATGTTTTTGACATTTAAAAAACGAGACTTATAATAATCGGTCACTAGTGGAAAGGGTTGTATAACTAACAGGTGTTACGATGTCTGACAATTCTCCGCTTCTAATTTTATTTGGGTCTCAATCTGGTAATTCTGAAGAGATAGCAACTCAAGCAGCTAAAGCTGCCACGTCACATGGCCTTCTAGCAACAGTAAAGTCCATGGATGAAACTTCAATTTCAGAGATTTCTAATAATAACAGAGTTTTGATTTGCTGTAGTACGTGGGGTGATGGAGAACAACCCGATAATGCTGAAGAACTATGGGAGGCCGTTAATGCTAATGAAGATATTAATTTAGAAGGCGTTAGCTTTTCTGTCCTTGCTCTGGGAGATTCATCATATGACTTGTTCTGTGAATCAGGGAAAGAATGGGATAATTGGTTCGAATCCAAAGGTGCAACTAGAATACATCCTCGTGTAGATTGTGATGTAGATTATGAAGAACCAGCGAAATTATGGATGGATGCTGCTTTGCAAATTATGGCATCAGTAGAAGACAGCACTGCCGAACAAATCCCCAAAGAATCTGTAACAATTCTCGATGAGCAAGTTGACGATGAAATCAATAGTTCTGTTGATTCTTCAGAATTCGACTCTTCAGGTATGGATGTAGACTCCTTTCTAAACGCGGGAGATAGGAGCCTTACTGTTTTATTTGGTTCGCAATCAGGCAACTCTGAAGAATTGGCCGCAAAGATAGTAAAAGAATCCTCTAAATATGGACTTATTGGAACAGTTCATGATATGGATGGTTTTGATTTCAATTCACTTTCGAAACATAAGAGAGTACTCATAGTTTGTTCAACTTGGGGCGAAGGAGAAATGCCAGATAATGCTGAAGAACTATGGAAAAACGCTAACCTTGAAAACAACCCTATCCTGAAAGGATTAAATTTTTCTGTCCTATCTTTAGGAGATTCTAGTTATGAATTATTTTGTCAATCAGGTAAAGATTGGGATCGTCGTTTTGAAGAATTAGGTGCTAATAGACTCGTTGCTAGGGTTGATTGTGATGTGGACTACGATTCCTTGGCTACCCAATGGACTTTAGAATCTCTAATACACATGTCTGCTGTAGATGGAACTGGTAATTTCCAAGAAGAAAAAATAGACTTGATTCGTAACTATGTAGACGGTTCTGACGCGGTTGGTGCAACAGGTGATGACGGTTTTAGTATCCCATCTTTAATATCTGAAAATATACAAGTAGAAATTTCTATTTTTAGATATGATCCTGAAAGTAAATCGAGAGGAAAGGATGCATGGATTTGCTCTCTTCCAGGCCATATGTCTGTGTTGCAAACTCTAAGGACACTCAAATCCTCACATGATGGAAGTCTTACGTTCAGGGATGGATATTGCAATGATCCAAACACTGCCATTACAATAAATGGAAGATTGACGCTACCGGGAACATTACGTCTTGATGCACTACCATTGAATGATGACGGTATTCTATCATTAAAATTGGCGCCTCTTCCATGTTTTGAGGTCATAAGAGACTTACTTGTTGATACATGGACATTAGAAAGAAAGAGAGAATCAAGTAAACCTTGGATGGTTGCTGCTACCAGGGAAGGTAAAAGTACTCCTCAAGGACCTATGGGAACTATGTCTCAATCTACTGCGTCTTATTTGCATTCAATCAAGAACTTTCCAAGTTTTCCACTACTACATGCATGCTCTGATTCAACTCCCTTCTCAGAAAATTATATTGGGCCATCTCTAGTTGTCACTTCATGGGCTAGAAAAAATGATCCTCGTACTTCAGATACTAAAAAGTTAGAGATAGAAAACTATCTATCATCCTCCATTGGAATTAAGGCAGAGACAGATTTATCTTCAATACGCCGTCAAATATCTGTCTCTGATTCAATATCTGAAGCATTATTAGATGCAAAAACTTCCTCTCTTAATTCTGATTCTTTCAATGGAAGACACGGAAAATATGTTTGGTGGTACACTTGGTCAATCAAGAGTAGTGGTAAAGTAAATGATACAGTTATTTTTAGACAAGTATTAGGTCCTCTGGGGCTACTTAGTAATCTATTTTCAGGAGTTACTGCGAGAATGCTACTTGGATTCACTAGAACCGGAGGAAATATGATTAACAATGGTCTAGGGATGATTCTTCCTCCTGCTGGAATCGGTAAAATGCCAAGACAATTTAATTCTTCAGTAGGAAACCATCATGAAGTTGTAGCCATATTCAATGAATTGGATGGTAGATTCTAATGCCATTGAAGTATGCATATCATCCCGGTAATGTCTCTCACAGTAGCGCTCCAGAAGTTAATGATACCGTAATCCCTTTGGCAAGATCATTGAATATAGAATTAATCCCATTGGAGGGTGCAACTAGTTGTGGCGCAGGCATTGTTCGTCAAGCTAATAAAAGACTCCAACTAACTTTGAATGCACGTACATTTGCGATGGCTGAATCTCTAGGTTTGGATATATTGACTCCTTGCGCTACTACATCAGGAAATTTAAATGAAGACTTGTATACATTAAATAATAATCCAATTTTACTAGCAGAAGTAAATACAGTACTGCAAAAAACATGTGGTTTACAATTCAATGGCTCAATAAATGTTCATCATTTACTCCATGTGTTAGTGGATGAAGTTGGCTTAGAAAAAGTATCTAAAGCTGTTAAAAATCCAATTAACTTCAATATTGCGGGTTACTATGGCCCGAATATGCAGCAATCAGGGATGTGCGGAGGGGATAATCCATATGACCCCTCATATCTAGAGAAATTGATTGAAGCAATAGGGGGTAATCCTGTAATTTGGGACAGTAGAACTCAAAGTGTTGGAGTACCAGGTTTACTTTCTGAAGAGCCCACAGTTTTGAAGCAATCCGCAAATGTAATCATGGACGCTAAAGATGAAGGTGCAGAAATTATCGTAAGTGCCTGTAATCTTTCACATACTGTTCTTGATATATATCAGGGCAAAGCATCAAGACAGGTTAAATATCCAATTAATATGCCAATAATTCATATGACGGAACTGCTCGATTTCGCCTTTGGACATCATAATACAAGACTTGCTCAACTAAGAACCAGAATCGCGGTAATAGGTAACTAGCCTAGTTGAATTCATCCAAGCCTCTTTGTTCATAAGAACGAAATTTATCTAATTTAACTCGGTCTTTATCCTTATTTATTTTGTCTACTATACTCTCATCATATTCAATAACTGTTGGCTCATGCAAACTCTTCTCCTTTCTAACAAATTCAGATGACGAAATAATTTTTTCATCTAATTTAACTTTAAAATTATTTAACTTACTCTTTCCTATGTGATTTGAAAAAGATAAATTTCTACTAACTCTCCGAACAACTTTGTGCATATTTACTTCTCTTTTTAGTGCTGCAGCTCTAGAATTTTCATCCCTTGTACCTTCTGCTATTAACACAATTACCTCGCCTTCTCTCTGCCTTCCTGTACGCCCTCTTCTCTGTATTGTTCTAGTCTCACTAGAAACGGGTTCGTAGAATATAACTAAATCTGCAGTCGGGATATCTAATCCTTCTTCTCCAACAGATGTTGAAATTAGTATATTGGCAGAACCGTCTCTAAATTCATCTAATATCTCAATTTGTTGTTTTGGCTTCAAGCCATCTCCGCTAGTTCTATTCGATTGTCCAATAAATTTAACAGGACGAGCATCCTTTAAATCATTTAATGCATCATTCAAAACTTTTATTGTATCTCTAAAACTTGCAAAAACTATAATTTTACTATCTGAATTTCTTCTCAATCTTTCCCTAACTAACCTTCTCACAGCCCCTACTTTGGAATGAATTTCATCAATCTGTTTAATTTCTTTCAAAAGATTTTGTATCCTCCCATCTCTCATAAAATTCTTAACAGTTTTTTTTCTATTTTCTTCTTCTAGTCTTAGTAAAAATTCCTTTGAAGCAGCAGTTCCTTGACAGAGCATATGGTTGATTAAATGATGCAATCTCATTGCAGTACCAATTTGAGATATTGAACTATATGCAGTTTTATCTCCTCTTTTGATTGCATTTTGAGCTCTGTCTATAGCATTAGATAATCCTATGTGATTAATCTCTCCCGGCATTACATATATTCCACGTCTTCTTTCACGATCCACTATTCCCTTTTGCCAGATTATCAATGGATTAGTGAGTAATATTATTTCTTCAGGAACATTAACTTTAATTTCTTGAATCTCTAAATTTGATAGATATCTAGATAACATAGGATCGTTAGGTGATTTTAGATATATCCTTTCCAATTTTAAATTTCTACATATTTCTTCTACTTGTCCCATACTTGACCCTGGACTAGCAGTCATTGCCAGTACTAGTGGTTTTTCTAATTTTGAATTATATAATTTTCCAACTTGCGCCATTGCATGTTTCCCAATGCAATGATGGGCTTCATCGAATATCATCAAAGAGAATCTTTTTGGATCTAGAATCTCATTTACAATATCATTCCTCACTACCTGGGGTGTGGCTATGATTAACTTTGAGGATAGCCACATCATAGATCTTTTTTTTACATTATCCTGGCCAGTTATTGTAATGGGTAATGTATCCTCTAGAGATAATACTTTCTTAATTCCATTGAGATGTTGATTTACTAATGCAACAGTGGGTGCTATTAGTAGAATACTTCCTATATTTTCTCTCATTTTTTCTGCTATTGCCATCCATGCCACTGCCGTTTTACCAGCAGCTGTAGGTAGGACTAACATCGTTGAACCGCTCAATGCTTCATTTACTGCTTCAAGTTGATATGCCCGTGCTTCGATAACATTCGAAACTAAGTTTGTATGTTGTATCGAGGGGTACATGATTTGGAGTGTTAGGGTGCATGGTTCAAAATATTTACACTAATTAAGAGCCAAATCATTGCATTGGTATAATCTTGAATCCCCGATTTGTTCAAATAGGGTATGTTAGTCGGAAGGCCGCTCACAACGTGAGATACCAGACACCTTAGGCTCTGTTTAACATCCTGATTGTTGTTTTTACGCTCGTAAAATCGACAACGGTGTCACGGTATCTCCTTTACGTATTGGGTCCATTTAGCCCGTTTACGGGATTATTTGGTTAAAAAAGGAGAAATGCATTATGGCAGATAAAAGTAAACCGCGCAGAGGTAGTATGGGCTATAGCCCTAGAAAACGCGCAGTAAGACAGTTCCCTCGTATTTCTTCATGGCCTAATGGAGATTCCTCAGAAGTTAAGGTACAAGGATTCGCAGGCTGGAAAGCAGGTATGACTCATATCCTAATGAAAGATAATAATCCAAATTCCACTTCTGCCGGGCAAGAGATAAGAAAAGCAGTTACTGTAGTCGAAACTCCTCCAATGAAGGTTCTCGCTGTACGTGGCTATCGTAATACTCCATATGGGATGCAAACAGCAGGAGAGGTTTGGTCCAATATATCTGAATCAGGTCCTGAAGGATTAATGCCAAGATTAGCAAATGATACTAGAGGTAAGAGAGATATCGATGAAGGAAGAAAACCTGCAAAGAGAGCAGGTCGGATTCCGTTGAGTAATGGAGAAAATATGGATAAATCTTTTGAAGCATTGAAAAATGAATCCAATAATCTCTGTGAAATAAGACTAATTGTTGCTACTCAACCAACTTTAGTTAAGAGTATACCAACTAAAACTCCTGAAATAATGGAAGTTGGATTAGTTGGCGGAAACAATGATGAGAAATTAGATTGGGCAAAAGATAGATTAGGAAATTTCATAGGAGTAGAAGATGTTTTCAAAGTAGGCAGAGATATAGATGTTGTTGGCGTTACCAAAGGTAAAGGTTGGCAAGGCTCAATTAAGAGATGGGGTATCAAATTATTAAGTCATAAAAATAGTAAGCGCCGAAGACAAGGCGGAAATATGGGAGATTTCGGAACTGCATATGTGCGTAAAACAATAAGGCAAGCAGGACAAGTAGGATATCACAAGAGAACTGAATTAAATAAAAGAATTCTCCGAATATCTGACCCTGAAGAATCTGAAATTACTCCTGCTGGTGGTTTTCTACATTATGGAGAAGTTAATAATCCATATGTGGTATTCCAAGGCAGTCTACCAGGGCCAGCAAAAAGAATGCTTAGATTCCGTGATCCTATTCGTCCAAAAGCAGATCAACCTGAGGTAGAAATTACTTATCTCAGTACTTCTAGTAAGCAAGGTGTGTGATTATTTTGAAGATAAAAGCATATAATTTGGTTAATTCAGTAATTCAAGAAGAGTTAGATGCAGGGTTATTAGCAGAATCTTATGAAGTATCAATAAAAGATGGTAAAAATATTACTCTTCCTGATGTTTTTAATTCTGAAATACGTCAAGATTTAGTTAAATCGGCAGTTCATGCTTCAAGAGCAAATAGGAGACAACCATACGGCCATCGAGAACATGATGGAAAGAAATCTCCACAACCTGGAATGAAGCATTCTGTAGAATGGTGGGGTAAAGGAAGAGGTGTTTCACGTATTATGAGGAAAACCGGTCAAAGGACTGGGGCACAAAATCCTCATACAAGAGGAGGAAGAAGGGCTCATGGTCCGATGGTGGCAAAAGACTGGTCGCAGAAATTAAATTCTAAACAAAGGCTAATGGCTAGAAATTCTGCAATTACTGCATCTGTCGATAAATCAATTGTTTCTGCTAGAGGTCATAAATTTAGTGAAGATATTAGATTTCCTATTATCATAGGAGATTATGTTGAATCGAGAGATAATGCCGATGAGAAATATGATCTAGAAACCATTCCGCTACAATATTCAACTCGAAAATTCGTGGCTATGATGGAAGGATTGGGCTTAGCAGATGACCTCATTCGTGCCAAAGAAGGTAGAAAAATAAGAGCCGGCAAAGCTACAATGAGGGGGCGTAAATATAGAACCCCAAAGAGTGTTTTACTTGTCGTTTCTAAGAAAGAAGGATTACATAAGGCAGCTAAAAATGTCCCAGGAGTAGACGTAGTAGCCTCTAAAGATCTGTGTGCTGAGGATTTAGCACCCGGTGGAGATATGGGCAGACTCACAGTATGGACTAAGTCAGCCATTGAGGAGTTGGAGTGATTTTTATGGTAGATCCTTACAGTATAATATTAATGCCTTGGATTACTGAAAAAACATTAGAGGCAAGAAGGGTAGCAGACTTTGATGGGTCATATAAAGAAAATAATAACAGAATAGAATTTATCGTAAGGCGTGAGGCTACTAAGCCACAAATACGTGATGCTGTGGAAAAACTTTTGGATGTTAAGGTAGCCAAAGTAAATACAAAAATAACTCGTTCTGGTAAACATGCTAGCATTCGCTTAGCAGAAGGTTATGATGCAGAAGAGGCTGCGCTTAAGTTAGGCGCGTTTTAATGAGGTGGTATTATGGGTAAAAGAACACGTTCACAACGCCAAGGATCAAGTCCTAAAAATAAAGTTAGTTCTCACCGTTTTCCTGCAAGTAATAAACTTCCACGAAAATCTGATGAAGTTGGAGAAATTATCGATCTTATCCATAGCCCTGCACATACAGCTCCTCTCGCAAAAATTAAATTCGATGATGGTACAATAAGTCATTTCGCAGCACCAGAGGGGATATCTGTCGGACAAAATATTGCCTTTGGAGAAAATGTAACCTTAAGGCCAGGTAATGTGACAACATTGGATAGAATTCCTGAAGGTACTCCAGTTTGTAATGTAGAATCAAGGCCAGGAGATGGAGGCAAATTCGCCAGATCAGGAGGTAATTCCGCTATTTTAGAAACTCGTATGGATGATACTGTGCGAGTTCGCTTGCCAAGTGGTAGGTTGAAGGAACTACCTTCTAAATGCCGAGCAACTATTGGAGTCTTGGGTGGCCATGGAAGAACTGACAAGCCACTGATGAAAGCTGGTGCAGCACATCATAGAGCAAAAGCAAGAGGAAAATTGTATCCATCAGTCAGCGGAGTCGCGATGAATCCAGTTGATCATCCTCACGGTGGAGGAAATCATCAAGCTGTTCACGGTCCCAACTCTGTTAGCCGAAATGCTCCGCCTGGTCAAAAGGTCGGAAATATAGCACCTAGTAGGACAGGTAGAGGAAGAAGGAAGGAGTAGTGTAAAAGATGGCCCGTAAATCCAAAAAAATGTTCCGCTCCCCTAAACTTGCTAGACGTCAAGCAAGGAAGAGAAGATCAAAAATAAGTGAACGTAGGAAGAAAGAATTCTTGTGGAGAGGATATACTCTTCAAGAACTATTGTCTCTTCCATTATACCCTCCAATGGATAGTCCTGATTCTGATAGTATTGCAACCCTTATGCCCTCTCGTGCCAAGCGTTCATTAGCCCGAGGATTAAATCCCGAGTGTGAAAAACTTCTTTTGAAAATAAGAGAAAATAAAGATCAAAAAATAGTAAGAACACATTGTAGAGGAATGTATGTACTCCCAGAAATGGTTGGTACCACAATCGGTATCCATAACGGTAGGATGTTTGTAAACGTAGAAATAATTCCCGAGATGATCGGTCATGCATTAGGAGAATTTGCAAGGACGAGAAATTCAGTAACACATACTGGACCGGGCGTAGGTGCTACCCGTTCATCACAGCACGTTTCATTAAAGTGAGGTTAGTATATGAGTAGAGAAGTAGGAAAACCACAATCTGGATATACACAACTTTTGGATGGTTCATACCTAGCTACTGCTAGAGCTGTAAATATTAATTGTCATCATAAACACTGCTATCACATAGCAAAGGCCCTAAGGGGAATGAATGCCTCTGACGCCCTCTCATATCTTGACGATGTAATTAATAAAAAGAAAGCTATTCCTTACACCCGACGTTCTAGAAAAGGAAGGGGAGGCAATACAATGGCAGGTCATAGAAAAGGTAAAGTCGGACCTGGCAAATATCCTAATAAAGCATCAAAAGAATTCTCTAAATTAATTTCTAGTGCTATGGATAATGCACGCCAAAGATATGATACTATAGAACCAGATGACATGATGATTACTCATGTTGCAGCACACAGAGGTCAAGTTGCTACTAATTGGCGACCTAGGGCCCAGGGTCGTGCAACACCAAGTAATCACTATCAGGTTAATTTAGAAATATTCTTAGAATATTTCGGTGACGAAGAAGAAGAGGATGAATTCTGAGGTGAAATAATGGGTCAAAATACAATACGCACATTACTCAATAGAAATGTTGAACGCCAACTAGTTCGTGAATATCTTCTAAAAGAAACTGAAAAAGCAGGTTTCGGTGGACTAACATTCAATCGTACTCCAGAAGGAACAAAGGTGACTCTAAAGGCAGAACAGGTTGGCCGAGTTATTGGCCGTAGAGGAAAAGTAATCCACGAATTACAACGTAGACTCCAAGAAGACTTTAACCTTCATGAGCCACAATTAGAAGTAGATGAAATAGAAGAATCTAGGCTAAATGCTCAGGTAATGGCAAGTCGTTTGGCTAGCTCTTTAGAGAGAGGATGGTTTTTCCGTCGTGCAGGCCACAGTACAGCTCAGAATATTATGGATGCAGGAGCAAGAGGTTGTCTAGTTATATTAAGTGGTAAAATAACTGGGGCCAGGCATAGAGTTGAGAAATTTCAGCAGGGTCATATAAAATTCTGTGGAGAAACTGCATTAGAATTCATGGATACCGGCTTTTCTACTGCAGTTAAGAAGTTAGGAACTATAGGTTGTACTGTAAGAATAATGCGAAAAGGAATAAAATTACCTCATGAAGTTACAGTACTGGAACGCCATGAGGCTGGTCTACCTGCTTTAGAACAAGTAGCAATGATAAAACCAGAACAAGACGCAGAATCTATGAATATTCCCGAATCCAAGGAGGAAGAATGAACATGTCACACGTCAAGTCTAGAGATATAGATTCTATGAACTTAGAACAACGTGAAAGACGTCTCGTAGAATTGAAAGAAGAATTATTACAATTACGCGCACAACAAGCACTTGGTGGATCTTCAGCAGATTCTGGTGCTTACAAACAAACTCGTAGGTCTATAGCCCGCCTAATTACAAAAATTAACCAGGGGCAAGTGGAGTAGAAATAAATGGCAGGTATATGTAATCTATGTGGATTGCCAAATGAATTATGTATATGTCAAGAAATAGCAAAAGAACAACAAAAAGCAATAATATCAGTAGTTAAAAGGAGATATGGTAAAATGGTTACTATGATTGAAGGAATAGATGATACTGCTATTGATATAAGTCAACTCGCAAAGATTTTGAAAAGTTCATGTGCTAGCGGAGGAACTGTTAAAGATCGTATAATAGAACTCCAAGGAGACCACAAAAAAAGGGCTTCGAAAGTTCTCGAACAGAATGGTTACAGAGTGGAGGTACGCTAAATGTCAGATGTGATTAATATGCCTTGGATTTCTCGAATTCTTCAAGTTACCAAATCAACTGATTCATCCCTTGAAGGAGTAAGCGGCATGATAATGAACGAGACAAAAAACACTATTTTGATTGATTCAAAAGGTAAAGATTTGTTATTGGCTAAGAACGTAATAAGTTTTACTCTTGACGGAAATGATAAAGAAATAGATGGTAAAATAGTATCTCAAAGACCTGAAAATAGAATAAATAAAAAATATAGGAGGAATTAAAGTGAGAGATATTGGAGTAGATGTAGAACCTCCCAAAGGAGAATGGGATGGAAATATGAATTGTCCTTTCTATGGGAATCTAAGAGTAAGGGGTCAAATAATCGAAGGTATAGTTTCTACATCTTCAATGACTGATGCGATAGTTGTTGAAAGAAGAATGGAGAGATACATGAAGAAGTATGAAAGATATGAGAAACGAACTCGACGTTACTCAGCACATCTTCCTTCATGCATAGGTGAAATTAATCCAGGTGATAAGGTTCGAATTATGGAGTGTAGACCTCTATCTAAAACTATCAAATTTTGTGTTATTGAAATGGAGGAGAGTAAATGAAAGGAATAGCAGGGAAGGTAACTGCAGGTTTGCCTACCCAAGCAAAGCTAGATTGTGCTGATAATACTGGTGCAAAAATTGTTCAAGTAATCAATGTCCCAAAAAAGGGAGGCGTTGCGAGTAGATATCCAGCTGCAGGAGTTGGAGACATGATTCGTGTTACCGTTCGCAGAGGAACTCCCGAGACAAGAAGACAAATATTTACTGCAGTAATAATCAGACAAACACGGCCATTTAGAAGAGTTGATGGGACATGGGTGAGATTCGAAGATAATGCATGTGTATTAACTAATGAAAGAGGAGATATACAGGGTTCAGATATCAAAGGGCCGGTAAGTCGTGAAGCTGCAGAAAGGTGGCCACGTATCGCTGCAACGGCTAAGCAAATTGTATGAGGTGTAAATATATGGTAAGTAAAAAACCCGGAAAACAACGCCAAGAGCAGAGAAAATCTCCGTTACACATCAAACGTAAAAGAATGAGAGCAAGATTAGTCTCAGATGATCCTGAACTAATTTATGTCCGAACAGTAACTGTTCGTGTTGGCGATGAAGTAGAAGTATTAAGGGGAGATTTCAGTCACCCTAATAGCGTTAAAAGCGAATCAAGGGGCAAAAGACTTGGACAAACTAGGGGGCGAGCAGGAGTTAAATCCAAAGTAGTTGGAATTGATTCAAAGAACAACCGAGTATTCATAGAAGGTCTCACACAAAATACTGCTGACGGGAAAGAAGAAGCAGTCCCAATACGCCCTTCAAACATAATTGTTACAAAATTGTATGAAGGGGACCCATTGAGAATCAAAAGAATAACAGAAAGATCATCCGCAGGAGGTTCAGTAGAATGAGTAGTAGTCATATAAAGAGACTAATGATGCCTAGAAGTTGGCCTTTACCAAGGAAAACTAGTATTTGGGTGCAAAAACCGAATCCTTGTGGTCATAGTTTAGAGAATTGTATGCCAATGACTTTAATTCTCCGAGATATTATGGGTGTTGCCCATACTAAAAGAGAAGCAAAAAAGATATTATACTCAAGAAAAATAATGGTTGATGGAAAAATAGAAACTGACTCTGGAAGGGGCGTAGGATTAATGGATGTCTTAACCATAGGGGATGAAAATTATCGTTGTATATTAGATACTAATGGTAAACTACGATACAGGTCAATAAGTAAGAAATCAGCAAAAACTAAGATATGTAGAGTTACTGGCAAAACTACGATAAAAGATGGCATGACTCAATTACATTTGCATGATGGTCGCAATATAGTTCTAAAATCCACTTCAGAATATAGTACTGGTGACTCAATAGTAATTTCACTTCCCGAACAAAAAATCACAGCCCATTTGCCAATAGAAGAAGGAGCTCTGGCATATCTAACAGGTGGAAGTCATATTGGCGAGACTGCAAATGTCCGAGAAAGAATTGTCAAAAGATCTTCTAAAGCCAATGAAACAATCTTCGATGACTTCGGCACAGTCTCAGAATATGTATTCGTAATTGGTAAGGAAAAAGATTTACCCTTGGAGGCTGAATCATGAAACAACCCGTAAATCCAATGCAAAAACCTCGTGCAACAAAGGTTACAGTGAACATAGGAGTTGGAGAAGCAGGACAGAGACTCCAGTTGGCCGAACAAGTATTAGAAATTCTCACAGGTCTTAAGGCCGTAAGGACACTTTCTACTCAAACTAACAGAGATTTAGGGACTCGAGAAGGGGCACCAATTGGGTGTAAAGTAACTATCCGGGGCCATGAAAAAATAGACTCTTTCTTGAAAGATGCCTTTTGGGTAAGAGAAAATACTTTACCATCTTATAATTTTGATAATCAAGGAAACCTCTCATTTGGAATATCTGATTACACAGACTTCCCTAATCAAAAATATGACCCAGAAATAGGTATTTTTGGCATGGATATCAATGTATTATTAGAAAGACCAGGGCATCGTATCAAACATCGTCGAAGACGCAGCTCAAAGGTTTCAACTAAGCATCGTGTTTACAGGGAAGAATCAAAAGTATGGTTTCAAGAACGATACGGCATAAATATAGTGGAGGAGTGACTTAGATGGCAAGAGATCATGGAGAAACAATAGGTAGAACAACCGGTTGCCGTCGCTGCGGACGTAGAAGAGGACTCATACGTAGACATGGACTACATCTTTGCCGTCAATGCTTTCGAGATGTGGCTACAAATATAGGATTTAAGAAATATTCATGAGGTGATAAAAAGATGCAATTTGACCCCCTAAGTGACGCTTTTACACGTATATACAATGCAGAGCAAGCAGGCCATTATGAGGTATCTGTGAAACCTGCAAGCAAACTCCTAGGTAGCATGTTATCTATCATGCAAACTTCTGGATATATAGGAGAATATGAAAAAATAGAGAATGGTAGAGGAGGAGGATATAGAATAGAATTAATTGGTGCAATTAATCGCTGTGGAGTAATTAAGCCAAGATATTCCGTACAACGGCTAGATTATGATAAGTGGGAATCTAGGTATCTTCCAGCTCGTGATTTTGGACTATTGATTTTAACAACTAATCAAGGAATAATGAATCATTATGATGCAAAGAAGGAGAGAGTAGGCGGTCGCTTACTTGCATATATTTTTTAGGAGGTTTTAGTAATGGTAAAAGTAGATCACATAGCACATGACATGAATCTCCCTGAAGGCGTCACAGCAACTGTATCTGGTTCAGTATTGACTGTCCAAAAAGGTAATAATTCAGTAGAAAGAGAATTTATACATCCAAAGATAGAAGTTAGAAATCTTAATGAAAAGATTTCAGTATTTTGTAATTTACCTCGTAGGGCGGAGAAAGCATTAGCTGGTACTTGGGCTGCTCACATATCTAACATGATTTATGGTGTCGATACTGGTTTTGAATATCATTTAAAGGCAGTTTACAGTCATTTCCCAATGACCCTTAAAGTCCAAGGAAATAAAATGACTGTCACAAATCTATTTGGAGAAAAAGTTCCAAGAGTGGCAAAGTTGCCCTGGAGCCCGACTGAAGTTGAAGTTAAAGTGACGAATAAAACCGATGTAATAGTGAAAGGTATTGATAAAGAAAAAGTAGGTCAAACAGCAGCTAATATAGAGCGTTCATGTAGAATAAAAAATAGAGATAGAAGAGTTTTCCAAGATGGAATTTACATTACTTCAAAGGGTGCATAAAGGAGGAATATGGATGGAATATGATAAAATGACTGTTGCACAGTTGAAAGATTTACTTCGTGAAAATGACTTACCTGTATCGGGTAAGAAATCAGAACTAATTGAACGATTATCTTCTCTTTCTTCAGAAACTGAATTACCAAATGAAGATGTAACTGACAATATTGATGCAAAGGAAGAAGAAGCAGAATCTGGTTCAGAAGAATCTGATTCTGAAGAATTTTTTGAAGAAGATAATGATGATGATGATGATGATTTTTATGATGATTTCACCGGAATACATACTGCTAGACAGAAACCTATTTTGGATGACGAAACTAAAAATTTGCTTAAATTTAGAGCCAATCAAATGAAAAAACAACCAGCATTTCGCCGTCAAGAATGGTTTAGATACAAGAGACTATCTCATTCAGGATGGAGGAAACCGAAAGGTTATCAGTCTAAACAAAGACTAAATATGAAATATCGTACACCAATGGCAAGGATTGGTTATGGAAAGATATCTGCTGTTAGAGGATTACATTCTTCAGGATTTAAAGAAGTTTTAGTTCATAAAATTGAAGATTTAGAATCAATTAATCCAGAGAAACAAGCCATTAGAATAGGATCTTCAGTAGGAAATAGAAAGCGATTATCAATTCATGACCGTGCTGATGATTTAGGGCTTAGAATTCTCAATCGTCGCCGTATCGATCGTAAGGGGGACTTACAATGATGATTACCAACCAAAAAAGAATGGCTGCCCAAATACTTTCTAAAAAAGAAGGTCGCGAAGTTGGTATCCACAGAGTTTGGATCCATCCAGATTACCTAGAAGAGGTTACTAGTGCGGTACAAAAAGATGATGTCCGCCAATTGATTGAAGAAGGAATAATTAAAGCGAAACCAATTGTTGGTATTAGTCGTTCCAGGGCCCGTAAAGTAGCTATTCAGAAAGCCAAAGGACGCCGTAAAGGACAAGGTTCTAGAAAAGGTACTTTTAATGCACGAGCACCTAAAAAAGAACGTTGGATGAGAATAATTAGATCTCAACGTAAAATGCTAAAGGAGTTTAGAGAAGATGAAACAATCTCTCCGTCTAAATATCGATATTATTATCGAAAAGCAAAAGGAGGTTCTTATCGTTCTGTTGCAGATATGAAAAGAAATATGGAAATAGATGGTATCTCATTTGGAGGTGAAAATTAATGGCACATGGTAAGAATCAGAGACTTCGCTTTAAGAGACGTCGTAACGGCCAAACAGATTATAGAAGAAGAATGAAGTTACTTAGAGGTGGAGATCTTAGAGCCGTAGTTAGGATATCTAACACTCAAGTAATCTGCCAATTGATTGAATTTGGAATGGATGGAGATAATATATTTGAATCTATTTCTGGGCAAACACTTGTTGATAACTATAAATGGCCCAAAAATATTTCTAGAAAATCAGTACCAGCTTCTTATTTAGTAGGTTTTGCTCTAGGTAATAGAGCAGTAAAAGCTGGCCATAAAAATGCAATATTGGACATTGGTCTCGCAGCCTCATCTCCAGGAAATAGAGTCTTTGCAGCACTAAAAGGAATGATAGACGCTGGTTTGGAAATTCCCCACGGTGAATCTGTACTGCCTGATGAAGACAGAATAAATGGATTACACATAAATGAAAATCTTGCTAAATCAGTTTTAGCTACAAAGAAAGCGATAGAGGGGGCCAAGAAATGAGTGAAGAAAATGAAGCACCTGAGGACGAAAAAGTAATATTAGCACCAGGTTTAACCATGGCTCTATATCCATCAGAATCAGAAGAACCCGTTAGAAGAAGGGGTCCAGATCCATTAGCAGGGCTAAGAATGTGGGAACCACGCACAAGACTTGGAAGAATGGTTAGAGAAGGAAAAATACTAACTTATGAGGAAGCACTAGAAACAGGTTATCCAATAAGAGAAGTTGAAGTTGTTGATGCCCTTCTTCCAGATTTGACAGATGATGTTTTGGGTGTCAACATGATTCAAAGAATGACAGACTCAGGACGCCGTGTCAGATTCAATGTATTATGTGTTGTTGGAAATAGTGATGGTTATGTTGGATTAGCAGTATGCAAAGGAAAAGAAGTTTCTAGCACAATTAAAAAAGCAATAGATAGTGCAAAATTAAATCTTATACCTGTTATGAGGGGAAATGGCTCATGGGAATCATCCGAAGGACCTGGAAATAGCGTTCCATTCAAAGTTACTGGAAGATCAGGTTCTACAAGAATTACACTTCTCCCAGCACCTTCTGGTAAAGGTCTAGTAATCGGAGATTATGGCAGACGTGTTCTAACTCTCGCAGGTATTACTGATGTATGGTCTCGTTCCAAAGGCCAAACACGCTCTACTATTAATTTTGCAAAGGCAACTTTTAATGCTTTAGTGGAATTAAATAAAACTAGAATACATGATTCTGATCGAGATAGATTGCATATGAAATCAGGGAGGGAACTTTAATGGCATTTTTAGTAATCAGGGCACGCAGCGATCGTGGTGTAACAGTGAAAATAAGGGACACTATGGGCATGCTCAATCTAACAAGAGTTAACCACGCTACCATACTACCCGATGTCCCATCTTATACAGGAATGCTCGACAAAGCTAAAGATTACATTACATGGGGAGAAGTTAGTCATGAATTAATAACTAATTTACTTAAAGAAAGAGGTAGGATGATGGGAGATAATCCTGTTACTGACGCCTCGATAAAGGAAAATAGCCAATATTCTTCAGTTGAAAAGTTTGCTAAAGCACTTTCTTCGGGAGAAGCGACAATGAAGGATGTAAACAATTTGAAACCAGTTCTCCGCTTACATCCTCCTCGAGGCTCAAAGGGCTGGGGAGGAATAAAAAGAAGTTACACCGTTGGTGGGGCTCTAGGATTTCGTGGCGAGGCTATTGGAGAATTAGTCTCTAGAATGATGTGAGGTGATAAATTTGGTATCAAGAACAAATAAATTTCGTGGAAGTAGGTATCATGGCAGGGGAAAGAAAGCTGGCAGAGGTGCAGGAAAGAGAGGCGGTAGAGGAAACGCTGGAATCAATAAGCACCGTCTAATGACGAGGCTAAAATATATGCCCAGGCATTGGGGTATGCATGGATTTAACAGACACCCCAGTCTTAGAAAAGTAAATATTTCTATCAATTTACAAGAATTACAAAGTATTGCAGAAGGAGACTCTATCAATTTAGGAGAAATTGGCTACGATAAACTTCTAGGAAAAGGACGGATAGATCGTCCAATAAACATAACCGTTTCAAAAGCAAGCGCTCTGGCAGTATCAAAAGTTGAAGCTGCTGGCGGTTCTGTAAATATAGAAGAATAATACAATAAGGGGGGATTATGTGGTAAATCGAAGACCAAATGTCATAGGTCTCGTAGTCCTTGCAATACTTTATTGGGGGGCGCTTTACTATTGGCTAAGAGCAGATTTAAATTCTGATATAAGAGATGTGCAATTAGATGCTTTAGTTTTATTTTCCCTATCGATACCATATGTTGCATTTGTGATGTGGGGTGCCATGACAGATTTGCCTGAGTCAGTTGCAAAGATACCTTATATAGGAAAATATATGAAAGCATTAGTTTGGATACTGATATTAATTTCTTTTGCAATATGGGCATGGATTGATCCTAGCCTAGTTGGATTCTTATTCGTTGCAATAGCTCTACTTGGCCTGCCAGTTGGATTAGCTTTAGCATGTTTCCTGTATACGGGAGATGGAGGGAGTAGATTGTACGGTCTAAAAAGACTAGTTGATGTTTACCCAAGTATAACAAAACCAGAAGGGCATGTTAGGTTTAACCAAAAACTTTGGACAACTACTTTGGTCCTAATAATATATTTCGCAATGACCAATGTTATGATTTATGGCCTTTCAGACTCAACACTCGATATATTCTCGTCATTTAGATCTATCATGGCTGGGGCTTCAGGTTCAATAATGCATTTAGGAATTGGACCAATAGTAACAGGTTCTATCATCATGCAATTATTCTCTGGCGCTAAAATAATTCAATTAGATTTACAAGATTCTGCAGATAAACAATTATATCAGGGAGTTCAGAAAATATTAGTTTTGATTATGATTCCAATTGAGTCAATACCTCAAGTTTATGGATTCTTAGATCCTTCAGAAACAGTCATTCTGGATTATGGAGTTGGCTGGGCAAATACATTAATTGTATCTCAATTATTCATTGGTTCTTTACTTGTATTCCTTCTTGATGAGTTAGTAAGTAAGTGGGGAATTGGAAGCGGTATATCTCTATTTATTGCTGCTGGTGTAGCACAATCAACATTCGTAGGAACTTTGTCTCCTCTTCCCACTGTACTGAGGGTTCTGCCATTTCCATAGAAAATCCTCCTTCAGGAACTCTTCCAATGATATTTTATGTACTAAGGACTGCTTCTAACTCAGGATCTAGTATCTGATAATGGTTTCGAACTCATGCTATTGAACCATGCAAATCCAATTGCCGCTTTGATTTCCTCTATTATCGTATTCGTTGTTGTCGCTTATGCCGAATCAAGTAAATTAGAACTACCTTTAACGCATGGTAAAGTAAGGGGGCATAGAGGGCAATATCCCATCCGTCTTGTTTATGCCAGTAACATTCCTGTGATATCTGATGGCTGCATTATTGGCAAACTTGAATATGTTCACTCTTCTATTCTGGAGCCATCCCGTTCTATCTACTACGTCCAATAATAGGTAGAAACGGTTGGGGCAGTAAGGCAGAATGGTTCGGCTCATACAAGCCAGGGGCTACGACTCCACATGATGGATTTGCATGGTACGCTTCAATGGTAAATGGTGTTGGTGATTGGTTATTCCACTCCTCAATCAGACTGGAGACGTATATGGTCATAGCTTTACCACAAATTATGCTACATGTATTTACATATGTATTCTTCATGACTGCTGGTTCTACGGTTTTCGCCAAGTTTTGGATAGAAACAACAAATATGGGCGCCAAGGATGTAGCAAAACAAATTGAGAGAACCGGAATGCAGATACCAGGATTCAGAAAGAACCCAGTTGTGTCTGGAGAGAATCTTGAAAGATATATTCCTCCTGTAACTCTATTCTCTGGTGCCTTCGTAGGCTTTCTAGCAGCAGGAGCTGACTTTCTCGGTACTGTGGGTAATGCTACCGGAACAGGACTCTTACTAGCAGTAGGTATCATACTCAGGACATACGAACAGATTCAGAAAGGAGCAGGCCATGGAGATGCATCCTGTCCTCCGAGAGTTCTTTGGGGCAGATTATTGTTAAATCTAAGCTATCTGAACATATTTATCGTATTTAATGACTCCAATCTTAATATTACTGGTAAATTCATACTCCTCAAGTCACTGTCATCATTGATACCACTGCAGGTCGGCGGACGCTACGTTAACTGGCGTTGGAGATTGAGCACCTAGTGCCATGAGTCTTCATCAGGTTAGGACGTTGCCGAGGAAGTGCGGCCACGAACTTAGTTCGTGGTTTAGGAGGTTAACCACAATATGACTTGACCCCGTAATAGGGGGTGCAAGAAGCAGATATTTCATTCAATTCAAAATGAATGTGATTCTGCGCCAATAACCAATAAGTGAAATTGTGACCATTTAACACAAACTTCGAAAGGATCAGTGATTTGCACACGCGAAATCCGGTTGATCCTGCCGGAGGCTACCGCTATTGGAGTTCGATTAAGCCATGCGAGTCGCAGAGAATTTAGATTCTCGGCGTACCGCTCAGTAACACGTGGGTAACCTGCCCTATGCTGGGGAATAACCTCGGGAAACTGAGAATAATGCCCCATAGTCCACTACGCCTGGAACGGTGAGTGGATCAAAGCTCCGGCGGCATAGGATGGGCCTGCGGCGTATCAGGTTGTAGGGGGTGTAAAGTACCCTCTAGCCATCTACGCGTACGGGTGTTGGGAGACATAGCCCGGAGATGGATTCTGAGACACGAATCCAGACCCTACGGGGTGCAGCAGGCGCGAAAACTTGGCAATGCGAGCAATCGTGACCAGGGAACTCCAAGTGCTGGGGTAAGACCCAGTCTTTTCTTGACTCTTCAAAGGTCTTGGAATAAGGGGTGGGTAAGGACGGTGCCAGCCGCCGCGGTAATACCGGCGCCTCAAGTGGTAGTCGCTTTTATTGGGCCTAAAACGTCCGTAGCCGGTCTGGTACATTCGTGGGTAAATCAACCGCTCAACGGTTGAATTCTGCGAGGACGGCCAGACTTGGGACCGGGAGAGGTGTGGGGTACTCTCAGGGTAGGGGTAAAATCCTGTCATCCTGAGAGGACCACCTGTTGCGAAGGCGCCACACTAGAACGGATCCGACGGTCAGGGACGAAGCCTAGGGGCACGAACCGGATTAGATACCCGGGTAGTCCTAGGTGTAAACGCTGTGGACTTGATGTTGGGGGAGCTCCGAGCCTCTTCAGTGTCGAAGCGAAGGTGATAAGTCCACTGCCTGGGAAGTACGGTCGCAAGGCTGAAACTTAAAGGAATTGGCGGGGGAGCACCGCAACCTGAGGATTGTGCGGTTTAATTGGATTCAACGCCGGAAAACTCACCATAGCCGACGGACAAATGAAGGTCAGTGTAATGAACTTACCGGATTGTTCGAGAGGTAGTGCATGGCCGCCGTCAGTTCGTACCGCAAGGCGTTCTGTTAAGTCAGATAACGAACGAGACCCTCATCTCTATTTGCCACCTGGATCTCCGGATCGAGGCACTATAGGGAGACCGCTGGCGCTAAGTCAGAGGAAGGGGAGGGCAACGGTAGGTCAGTATGCTCCGAATGCTATGGGCTACACGCGCAATACAAAGGACGGGACAATGGGCTGCTACTCCGAAAGGAATGACGCTATCCCGAAACCCGTTCGTAGTTCGGATTGAGGGCTGTAACTCGCCCTCATGAAGCTGGATTAGGTAGTAATCGCGTCTCAATAAGGCGCGGTGAATATGCCCCTGCTCCTTGCACACACCGCCCGTCAAACCATCTTAGTTGTGGGTGGGTGAGGCTACCTCTTATGGGGTATTCGAGCCTGCCTTCGACAAGGAGGGTTAAGTCGTAACAAGGTATCTGTAGGGGAACCTGCAGATGGATCACCTCCTAAGAAACTCGGAAACCGGGGGGCGGGGCGTTTATTCGCCCCGTCTTCCAACTTTACTCTATTCTTTTTTATTTCACTAGTGTAATAGTAATATTCGTTAACATAATATTACTCCTAGGTTTTTTTATTAATACATCAATTCTTAACCTCCAAACTTAGTTTTCCCATTGGAGAAGGTATATACATACTATAGTCGACGCAAGGAACATGCGAAGATTACTCGCGACAACTATGATGCTGTTAATGACGACTGCGGCCCTTGCGGGCTGTGCGCGGATCTGACGTTACACAAGATGACGTAGATGCGGCAAGAGAAGAAGGTAGACTAGCGGAGTATGCAGATAGCAACACCTGTAAGTACACTGGACACAATCTCGAGCGTGGATCTATGAAGTGTGGAGTTAAAGAGTCCCAATATGGAATGGGTTACTTAGATGCTACAACGGAGTTCGCTCGGTCTTGATATTCTTACTGCAGAGCTGTAGCCGCTGCTCTTGGACTTAATCCAGATACTGACGTTGAGTACATCCCAGCATCAGGCTCGGACAGATTCGAGAAACTATCTGCTGGAACAATCGACGTTCTAATCCGTACCACTACTTGGACTACAAGCCGTGATGCGATCTAAATGCTGATTTCGCTGGAATGAACTTCTTCGATGGACAAGGTATTCTAGTCCGTGAGGATGCTTTCCCGCAGCAGCTGCAGGAAACTCAGCATCTGGACTAGATCGTGCTAACATCTGTGTAGGAACTGGTACAACTACTGAAGGAAACTTGGCGGACTACAACACAGTCAATTCAATCGGTATGGACATAGTTCCAGTAGCAGATGCTGCTGAAGCTACGACAAAACTAGTTGACGGATCTTGTGATGCATTCACAGGCGACATGTCAGCAATGGTTGCAAAGAAATACACTCTCGAACTAACAAATGCTGATGATACAACTGGATGTGACGGTTGTGATCTATGGATTGCACCAGAACTTCTTTCAAAAGAACCATTGGGAGCAGCAGTTCGCGATATGGATTCTGACTGGAAAGATGTTGTAACATGGGTATGGTACGGAATGGTAACTGCAGAAGAAATGGGACTCCACTCAGGAAACTATGCTGCTGCAGATATGACTAACCCATCAGTTGACAGATTGTTGAATAACAATCTTGGTCTAGGTACAGATACTAATCCTCTACCTGCTACATGGATGCAAAATGTTCTATCTGCTGTAGGTAACTACGGAGAAGCATGGGATGACTCATTCTGTGACGGAACATGGGATGCTGGTGTAGGCGGTTCAGACACTATGAGTAATTGTGTATTATCTCGTGTAGGCACAGCAAATGCATTAGTATCTGAAGGTGGATTGCAATTTGCACCACCATTGCGTTAAGTAATTCTGTAAATTAAATTAAATTAAATTAAATTAAAATCAGATAAACATAAACTCCTAGAGGGGAAATATCTCCTCTGGGAGTCCATTTTTTCATATTTAAATTCAATAAAGTAGGTGCTATAGATGGTTAATAATTTTCAGTTATTAAAAAATTTAATCCATCAGACAAAAGAGAGCGGCGTTAATAAAAAAAACATTTTTCTATTCTTTACAATTTCTTGTTTCTGTAGTAATTCTTTGGAAATATAATTTAAAATTCCTTAATCCTACTTTTAATGCAATTTCTCAAATGTCTCGTTCATTTGTAGTTTCAGGAGTTGAACAAAATCCTGCTTTTTACGAGACGAGCACTATGGTACCAATTATTCTATTGAGTACGTTGCTATTTTATATATTGGCTCAAGATGACTTTAGAAATATTATTAAAAATCCCAAAGATTTTAAATCTTATCCAACCACTATTTTACCTTTTTTCGCAATTCTGATAACTACAATTCTTTCTATCATGCTAGATTTCTCGCCACAAAAAGGTATGCCTTTCTTAATCATAGGAACAACTATCTATTTATCCTATTTGATGAATTTTGATAATTCTATTATTACTAAAATATTTTATGAACCAAAAGAAAATCATATTGATGCAATAAAAGTTTTTTCTCCTTTTTTAATATTTATTTTAATTTCTATGTTTATATCTCTAATTCCTCTCATTTCGGAAAATATGGTAGAATTGTTCTCACTCGTACTAATTGTTATGGTTATGCTATCAGGCCTCCATATATTTTCTGAATCAAATAATTTGGCGAATCACGATAAAAAGAATTCTGCATTAATTTTTACAATAGCTTTACCAATAGTCTTGTATGCAATAACAAGATTACTTTTTTTATTACATAATCCAGACATAGTAACTCGTGAACGCTGGGACCTTTCTTGGTCATTTATGGTTGATACAAACCGATTTGAAATAAATGCTTGGCCTATTCAACCAGATTTCCCTGAAGATATAAGATGGAAATTTTATGTCGCTGCCATTATCAATTCAGTCCGAATAACTTTGGTTAGCATTGTACTATGTACAATTCTTGGAGTTATCATAGGAGTTACTAGATTATCAAATAATAAATTAGCATCTATTTTGGCAACAGTATATGTAGAGATATTCAGGAATCTCCCACTTGCTGTTCTGTTGTTTCTAGTCGCATTACAGCTTGGCGAATCGCTCCCTCTCTTTACCGATGAAGCGAATATCTCTGAATTGATGTATTACAGTAATCAGGGCATTTATATTCCTAATCCGGAGACAAATATGTTGATATTATCTACTTTATTAATTCTTAGCGTTTGGTCTTGGAATAAATATAAGGATTATAATGCTCAAAAAGATCCGAATTATCAATATTCTGACAATCCACTACTTTGGCCCTTAGTACTTATTTTGTGTGTATTTTTAATCTTTTCAAATGCATCTCATCCAGATTATGTCAAGGATGATCCGCTAAATAGAATATTTCTCAATATTCCTGGTTCATGGGATATAATAGAAGGTAGCGGTTTCGAAATCACTCCAGAATTTCTTGCCATGATAATAGGTCTTACATTATTCACTGCATCAGTTGTTGCTGAAATAGTAAGGGGAAGTATTCAGTCTCTACCTAGGGGGCAGATAGAAGCTTCAATATCTTTGGGACTTTCATCTTATCAAAGGCTTAGACTAGTAATTTTACCCCAAGCCCTAAGGAGTATGATACCATTACTCAACAGTCAATATATGAATGTTTGGAAAAATTCTAGTTTAGCTATAATTGTAGCTTATAGTGATATATTTTATGTCATATTTGTGATGATGAATAATCTTGGTAAACTTATACCTTTATTCTTATTATTATTAGTAACTTATCAAGCAGGTAGTCTGCTAATATCTGGAATCATGAATTTTTATAATTCAAGAGTTACGAAGGTGAAAATATGATCCCAGATGACAATAAAATAACGGAACAAATCGCAAAAAAAAATGGAGATGAAGGTGATAATATGTCTCTACAGCGTTATGATTTTGAATTCTTCTGTAAAAAATTATTAAAATCTGAGAGGAGTTTTGCAGGCCGTTCACGATGGGACCAAAATTATGACAAAGACATACAATTATCAATCGCATGCCTTAGCCTTTCTCTAATATTTTCTATTTATATGATTTCTAATACAATTTCTTCTATAGAATTAGTAGGTGAAATTACTGAAACTGATAGATTATTATATTCACTTGGAGTCTCTGCTGCGTGGTTTTTAGTTGCATGGTTGATTTCAATATCGTTTATCAAAAGATCAAAGATAGTTTGGTTTGAATTGAACTTATCAAAAGTTAGTTTAGGATTTAATAATCTCAAGATTCCAATCCCATGGATTGGTGGCACTGCTTTAATGGGAATCATATCATCCCTCATCCTCCTTTCCTTAATTCAGTGGACATTAGACTTAACATTAATTACTTCTAGGTGGGATATAATTTGGGCTAACCGTGCTTCAGTTCTAATAGGGCCAAATCTCACTGAGGCCATGACTCAAGATTATCTGGTTTCAGAAAACTGGAGATTATGGCCGATCTTCTTTTTGGTTTGTACTATAATTGGATTATCATATGGCTCTTCAAACATTAAAGTACGATCTTTCATACCTGCATTTGGTCTTGCAACTACTATTATTATCGCATTCGCTGGTAACTCTCATGAAGCAAATTATAATGTAGATAAAATAATATTTAGATTCATACTTGGTTCACTACTTACTATGGCATGTTTCTTTGGGATGAGATTATACGCAATTAAGGTAGAAGAATATAAATTAAACAAAGCAAAGAGGAATATAGGGATATTATCCATATCAACTTTTTTCTTTACGATTTTTATACTAGATCCTCCAGAAATAATTGCAAATATTTCAAAGGTAATATCAGATAACATCGCTTTTCTTGAGCCAGTGTTTGAGCCTTTAACTCGAGAAGGTGTAAAACCTTCTCAATGGGGAGGGCTATTAATTAATTTGATGGTTGCAGCCGCAGGATGTGTATTAGGTTTTGTTATCGGAGTTATCTTGGCATTCTGGCGTCAGAGTAATTTACCAATATTAAAATGGCCTGGTATTGCAATCATAGAAATTGTCAGATCAGGTCCTTTGATTTGTTGGTTATATTTTGCTATGTATTTGTTGCCAGATATTGCAGATCCATTGTTTACTAATCCTGAAGACTTTGATAATATTCTCAGAATGATGGCTATTTTCAGTATATTCGGTGGATGTTACATTGCTGAAGTAATTAGAGGAGGTTTACAGGCAGTTGATAAAGGTCAAAAAGAAGCCGCCGTGGCTCTAGGGTT
Organism: Candidatus Thalassarchaeaceae archaeon; assembly: GCA_943841885.1. Classification (GTDB taxonomy): domain Archaea; phylum Thermoplasmatota; class Poseidoniia; order Poseidoniales; family Thalassarchaeaceae; genus MGIIb-O3. The sequence continues at coordinate 266,218 of CALSZZ010000002.1, forward strand.
GAGCCCTCTACAAATAAAACTCCAAGTTGAATTGCCAAATGCTGTTAGGACAACACTGCCTTCAATAGTAAGTGTATTTATTGGTTTATGGAAAGATACTACTCTTTTATTCATAATTGAAATAATAGATTTCTTCAGAATTTCTAAAACTATGGCAAATACTGACTTAAGATTTCTTGGTGATTTCCTAGAACCAGTATACTTCACCGCATTAGTTTTCTGGATTTTTGCATTCTACTTATCACGTGTATCGATGGGAGTAGAAAAAGGTCTCGGATTAGTTAAAGAAGGAGGAGGAGATGCAACATGAATGAAACAAATGATGAAGAAATAATTATACAAGCTGAAGGAGTAAAAGTAAATTTTGGAGATTTTTGGGCTCTCAAAGGAATCGATATAGAAGTTCGTACGGGAGAAATCATAGTAATTTTAGGCCCATCCGGTTCAGGAAAATCAACATTTATACGTACATTAAATAGATTACAACCTCATAGTGGAGGAAAGATAATTTTAGATGGTATACCAATTGATGATGATACATCAATTAAAGATCTAAAATATATTCGTTCTGAAGTCGGCTTTGTTTTCCAACAATTTAATTTATTCCCGCATTTGACTATTATGGAAAATATCACACTTGCGCCTATGAAAGTTAAGGGGATGTCCAAAACAAAAGCCGAAGAAAAGGCTATGGAACTTCTTGAAAGAGTAGGGATACCTGAGCAAGCATACAAATATCCTAGTGGATTATCTGGTGGTCAACAACAACGTGTTGCTATAGCAAGAGCTTTAGCCATGGATCCCAAAATAATGCTATTTGATGAACCAACATCAGCTTTAGATCCCGAAATGATAAAAGAAGTACTAGATGTAATGATAGACTTAGCCAAGAGAGATATAACAATGATTGTTGTAACTCATGAGATGGGTTTCGCGAAAGAGGTGGCAGATAGAGTAATACTTTTTGATGAAGGTTTACTAATCGAGGAAAACACTCCGGATGTATTTTTCGATAGTCCTAAACACGATAGGACAAAACTATTTCTCGAACAAATCCTCTAAATGTTATATTTTAATCCAGTGAGCAACTCTGTCATGTATTGTACTTCTAAAGGTCAGTAATTTTAGTGAAGGACCTTGTAAGTTTATTGTTACAGTCGAACCTCTTGTAAAATGAGTTTCTTCCCAGCCATCACTGACGACGTAACCTCTATGCATGTCACTAGTTAGTTTTGTTGATTTATTCGTCCATGACCAATATGAACCATCATCTAATCTCTCGCTTCTTGGAAGATCTCTTGATACAAATAAATATTTTTTACTCACATCTTCTAGAGGAAAAGTAACTCCTTCTATGTTTGCAACATGTCGGAACCATGCTCCTTGTCCCAGAAAAGTTGAGAATAAACATCCTGATGATTTTTGTACTATGTCTATTACTTCATTACCCTGGTCTGCATCTCTTTCAATTCTATATTTGGAGGGTTGATATTGATGCGTATTAGCTACCAATAGATCATTAAGGGCTGGGTCTGAAATAATTCTTTTACCACTTGGAGTTTCAATTTCTGCTTGTAATCGAGGTAGGACATTGATAATCGCCCTACCTTCAATTGCTTCTATTATATCTTCAGCGAAAAAATTTGGTTCACTACCCATATAAAATCCATATGAACCGTCACTATGTACTTCTCTAGGATGACTATTTACGCCCATTACAGGAGTCTTGGAATCAATTGAGTGAACTATTGATGTTAATGTGCCGTCGCCCCCTAATATTATGGCCAAATCCCTATCTAGAAAATCGGACCTACGAACAGTTTCTCTTACAGTATAATCTACTCTGATTTGACGTTTAGATACCAATTTATCTAATATTTCTTTAATATCTTCAAGTGCCTTATCATGTATTTCTTCGAAATTTTTCTTATAAACAACTAAAATGTTCGTGGTCACTTCAGGCCCTCCAGTATACTATCCTGTCGGCATTCACATATAGCCGCAACGTACAAATATTTACTCTCTAACTTAATATTTCTACATAGACTCATCAACGATATCCCATTGGGCTGTTCATGAGAGTAGTATATTTGCTGTCACTGCTAATATTGTTCCCTATGATTTCAGGTTGTTTATCAGTTCCTTTGAATGAATCTTGCAATAGAGAGGACTGCTTCCCTCTTAATAATGAATCCTTCTCTGATATATTATCAAATAGTAACGCTTTTGATGTAATTCAATATTCAAATTTTTTCCCTCAAATAAAGGTTGAAGTAACTTTGGTTTCTGAATATCAAGAACAGAGGGGGGAGATTTACTGGAATGTTGTTAAAGATGATCATGCTAAACTAAGTTCAGTTTCTTCAAGGCTAGTTTTAGGGGAAACAGTAGTAATTGATACAGAATATGTCGAAGGGCAAAAATCAAATAATTACAGAGTAGGAAATGAGTGGTATGAAGGGCGTGATGAAATACCTGAATATTCTAATCCCTTCGTTAAATTAGCACAATCTGCTACAGATAATCCAGATGGATTTTGGCCACCATTTGCTTTTGATACGACGCAATTAATTGATCTTGATTGGTCCATAACAGCAGATATTTCTTCAACACAACAGATTGCTAGCTCGTCTAATGAAACCCATTCAATATTTATTGAAACTATGGGAATTCCTCCAATTATCACTGGAATCGAAACATATTCTGGCGAAGATAAATTTATTTTACAAGTTACGACGGAAAATATCTCTTTATCTTTAAGAAATGATATCCAAAGGACTCCAGCCCCATTTATTCCAAATCCTTTTCCAAAAGACTCGTCTGAAAATATATCATATTGGTCAGGAGTAATATCAAATTCTTTGTCTCTTGAAATTAAGCCAGAACAGTTAGAGATTCATGGGTTAGTATCTGAAAATAACTACAGCTCTTCGGTTTCTGTAATGAGATTCGATAATCAAAATTTAAATCAAACATTATCTGATGGAACGTGGTGGGAATTTTATTGGATAGATTACCTAGGAGAGAATTTGGTTTCGAATGGAGATTTGTATACTGTGAGGACGAATACAACAGGAAATATTACCATAGGTATTTTTGATTTATGGGCTAATTCATGGACTAATCAATCTTTTTGATGAATAAAAAATTTAATTTATTATTATTACACAGGTTTATGTGCACCTGTCTTTTGGTGGGAATGTGAGTTTTACTGCTAGTAACACAGTTGTCAAAAAAAACCCCTCTTTCTTTTTATTTTTAATTCTAATTTCCTCATCCATTTCAGGCTGTACTTCAACAAATATGTTAGATACTGATGATGATGGCATAGAAGACTCATTGGATAATTGTGCATTTTTGATTAATCCGAAACAGATTGATACTAATTCAGATGGCGAAGGCGATACCTGTGATGACGATGATGATGGTGATTTAACCCTAGATTTAGATGATAAATTCCCCTTAGATCCTACCGAAATATCAGATATGGATAACGATGGCATTGGAGATAATAATGATTCTGATAGAGATGGAGATGGGGTTGATAATACACAAGATTATTTTCCCAATGATTTTTTTGAACAAAAAGATACAGATTTAGATGGACTGGGAAATAATGCTGATGATGATGATGATGACGATGGGTTGTTGGATGTTGTTGATCCATTTGATTTAACGCCCTTCACATCACTAAACTCTTCTGGACCTTTTAATGTTGGAACAACAGAATTAATTTTTAATTCTCCCAGAGGCCATGAAATTACTCTTCAATTATGGTATCCAACTGGAGATAAAGAAGGGGAATATACAATTTATGATGATGCATGGTATGGAAACGCATGGGAATCCGCAAAACCAGATTGCTCGGAATCAAGGCCAGTAGTGGCTTATAGTCACGGCTTTCCTAGTATAAGATGGGCTTCTGCTTACTACATGGAATATTTAGCCAGTCATGGCTTTTTCGCATTTGCACCTGATCATAGATTTAGTACATTGCTAGATGTTCAATTACAAAATTTTGCAGAAATGATGCTTTCCAGGCCAGTTGATATTATGGAATCTTTTGATTGGCTTTCTTCTAAAAGTGAAGATCTAGGATATCTAAATGGATGCGTAGAATACCGCAATGGATATGCTATGACTGGCCAATCTACTGGGGGGTTTACTTCTTTAATGATTTCTGGTGCTGAAATATTGCTGTCAGATTTACAAGAAGATTGCAAAAATCCACATTCTGGTGGAATTGATGAAATATATCCAGGTAGTTCTTGTGAGATGATAGAACTATGGCAAATTACAAATCCAAATTCTACTGTTATTAAAATACAGGATAGTAGAGCATGGGCTACGGTTTTACTAGCTCCATGGAACGGTTCACTGTTGGATGATGGAATTTCTTCTACTGATTCAAATATTCTCTTAATCGCTAGTGATATTGATGAAACAGTTTCATTATCTGAGGTAAATAATACACGAGATTTGTTAAGTGAAAATGTACTTCATTCTGCATTACTCATTGACGCTGGACACTATCACTATGCTCCGATAGGATGTGCTGTAAGGGGTTGTGTTGGCAATCTTTCTATTGATGAAGCAACTGATTTTACTAATACGACAATTCTTATCTTCTTAGCACAAATGATGCAATGGCCTGGTGCTAATGATTATGAAATGCCCGAAAGAGAATTTGTAGAATGGCGCGTATGATGCTTACATTCAAACGCCCCATCGCTCAGGGTTTTATGTGAGTAATAGCCAACACCCACTTTTACGCTTATTATCTCATTTGAGGCGTCATAGGTTTACTGTATTATTGGCTTCAATATGTTCAATATTGAATAAAATTTGGGACCTAGCACCCCCTCTTTTAATTGGTATAGCGATTGATGTTGTTGCGTTAAAAGAAGAATCATTTCTGGCAGAATGGTACCCAGATCCAAAAGATCAATTCTTACTTTTGACTGTAGTAACTGCAATAATATGGATACTAGAATCAATTTTTCAATACTTATATGATGTACTATGGAGAAATTTAGCACAAACTGCACAACACGACCTAAGGATGGATGCCTACTCACATATTCAAAATCTTGAGATGCAATGGTTCTCTGAGCAAACTACTGGTGGCCTTATGGCTATTATGAATGATGATGTTAACCAATTGGAAAGATTTCTAGATCAAGGTGCTAATGATTTATTCCAAGTTGGCACAACAGTTTTTGTAGTTGGCGGAATTATGTTATTTTTAGCCCCTGAAGTAGCTATATGGGCAATTTTACCTGTTCCTATAATTGTAGGTGGATCTTTCCTTTTCCAAAGAAAAATAGGTGTTAGATACTCAAATGTGCGAAAAGAGGTAGCAGATTTAAACTCAATTTTGAATAATAATCTTCAAGGAATCACCACTATCAAATCATTCACTGCCGAAGATAGAGAAATAGAAAGAGTATCAAAAGCTTCAAGTTCATATAGAGATGCAAATAGAGATGCAATAAAACTTTCAGCTTCTTTTGTTCCACTGATTAGAATGGCAATTTTATTTGCCTTCACCGCTAATATGCTAGTTGGTGGATGGTTAGCATTAGAAGGCGAACTTAGTATAGGGGCATATTCAATAATAGTATTCATCACACAACGTCTCTTGTGGCCATTAACTAGACTTGGGCAAACATTCGACTTGTATCAAAGGGCTATGGCTTCTACAACTAGGGTCTTAGATCTATTAGATACCAAAGTAGGAGTTGTAGAAGGCGATTTTACATTATCTAACATTTCTGGAAGTATTGATTTTAATAATCTTAATTTTACATATCCTGGCCGAGAAGTTGTTTTGGATGATTTTCAATTATCTATACCCGCCGGCTCCACAGTAGGTTTAGTTGGAGCCACAGGCTCAGGAAAAACCACTCTCATTAGATTGTTACTAAGGTTTCATGAATCACAGGAAGGAGATATTTCAATTGATAAATACAATATCAACGATGTAACGCTAAATTCACTAAGGAAATGTATCAGTTTAGTCAGTCAAAATACTACTTTATTCCCAGGGACAGTACGGGAGAATATTCTTTATGGTAATCCAAATGCTTCCGAAGAAGAAATTATAGAAGCTGCAAAAATAGGTGAAGCATTAGGATTTATTGAAGATTTACCAAATAAATGGAATACTAATATTGGAGAAGATGGTCATAAACTATCTGGAGGTCAGCGGCAAAGATTAGCCATAGCTAGGGCCATTCTGAAAGATGCACCTATACTAATTTTAGATGAAGCTACAAGCAATGTAGATAACGAGACTGAAGCAGCATTACAGCGATCAATAACAAAAATTTCTGAAAACAGGACTACTTTAATCATTGCACATCGTCTTTCAACGGTCCGCTCTGCAGATATTATAGCGGTACTAGAAAATGGAAAAGTATCTGAATCAGGAACGCATGATGATTTAATATCAAATAATGGGTTGTATTCAAGATTATGGGGCGTACAAACAGGTGAGAGATTAACTGAATAGAATGATGGAGAAGATTTAGTGGATAAAATTGAGAAAAATATGCCTAAACTTTCTGGTTTAGGAAAACTAATGGGAATGGAATTAGATAACTTCTCGAACGGTAAATGTATGGTCACTGCTGTAGTTTTAGAATCTCATCTTAATGCTGGAGGAGTTGCACATGGGGGGCTTCACGCCACAATGCTGGATACTGCACTAGGGGGGGCTTTAGTTTCAATGATAAAGAAACAAGAGTGGTGTGCTACTGCCCAATTGGATATTTCCTACATCAATCCAGCATATTTAGGGACAAGATTATTGGCAGAAGGAAATGTAATAAGACGCGGTAAAAATATCGCCCATTGTGAAGGAATTTTAAAAAACTCAGATGGAAAAATAATCGCTTCAGGGAAAGGGACCTGGATAATTTGGAATAAAAAACCTGATAGCTTAATATAATTCAACTCGATTAAGGGTATAATTCATTAATCACTCCCTCTCTAGTGAATACATGGCTCCCTCCGATTCTATGATGTGGTTCATAGTTGGCTTTGCTCAATTAATAATTGCCAATGAGATAGAAAAAGGTTTTTTCAATCTGTTATTCAGTACAACTGGAGGAAGTTTTCTTGTGGTGGGTGTTTATGTGTTATTATTCATCGCCAAACATTCTGAAGAATTTTCCGACGCATATTCAAAATTTGAGAAAAGTGAACTTACAAGAGATGAAAATGGAAGTTTAACGATTAGGAATGGAGACTCATCAGTCAAGAAAGGAATAGGTATTGCAATTCCTGCCTCGTTAACATTCATATCTGCTATTGTATGGCTTGCTACGCTTTGAAGGAGGTGTATTCCATTGGATAAAAATCCACATGAGAGTATTGTGGATAAGGTAGTAAATAATCCAGCATATGAATTATTAGGCGGATACCAACTATTTCTTCGGAGAGTTACAATTCCAATAATACTGGTATTGATTCTATTACTTTCCTATACGCTATTCTCTAATCTTACAAACTCTGATAATGCTACAATTTTGGCCTTTGGTTTTACGGGTTTATTATTAGGGCCAGTTTTAAATCTCGATCGCCTTTTGGCGCAATGGCTAAAATAGTCTATTTCCTAACTTATTTTATGATTTAGCCGAATATGTCAAATGGCAAGTACAGTTAGACATGTAATAATGGCCTTATTAGATGAATTGATTTTTGATTTTTTAGGTTTGGAATCTCCATCTCTACTTGAGTTAATTTTTGCTGGCTCCGCAGTAATCGGCGGTGGTCTATTTTTATTCTGGTTCGCTCTTGTAATGATTGGTGGAATTACTGCCGATATTTTCGATGGAGTGTTCGGGACAGATATAGATGCAATAGGTGCCGATGCTTCATTCAAAGCCTTGACCTTTCAAGGAATTATGGCATTTTTAATGTTTTTCGGTCTTGGTGGTTTATTTGTATTGAAGTCCGATGGAGGTAATGCAATTGCAATAGTGGTTGGGGGAATGACGGGATTTGCATCCATGGTTGGAACTGGTAAATTATTTGAATTCTTTATTGGCCTTCAGGCTGATGGTACTGTTAATATAGCAAATGCAATCAATGCAAAAGGAACCGTTTACTTAGGTATTGGCGAAGAAAATATTGGTCAAGTACAAGTAAATGTAGGTGGAACTATGCGAACTTATCCAGCGCGCTCTTTTGATAAAACTTCAATTGATACAGGAGTAATGATACAAGTAAAGGAAGTAGTAGCAGGCATATTAATCGTAGAAAGAATTTAATTTTCTCTTTTATTTCATCCTTGTACGGCGAAGCATTCATGACTGACCACTGCCTCATGAGGTCGGAGATATAGAAGATGGTAGTATTCGAAGTAATGCAAGAGGGTTCTGATAGTGATAATGGTGCTGGAGCATTATTGATAATCATGCTCTTTGCAATGATATTAGTTTTTGCTGCTACTATAATGTTTTTCGCCCAGAGATACAAAAGATGTCCCCCTGATAAAGTAATGGTAGTCTACGGGCGAACTGAGAAAGGTAGGGCTTCTAAGACCATCCATGGAGGTGCAACTTTGGTTTGGCCATTAATTCAAGATTATGCTTTCCTCCCTTTGACTCCAATAACAATTCAGATACCACTTGAAAACGCATTATCTCTTCAGAATATCAGAATAAGTATTCCTAGTACATTTACTGTTGCCATAAGTACCGACCCTCCAGTAATGTCGAATGCAGCGAATAGATTACTCGGATTAAGTATCGTAGATATTGAATCAATGGCGGCAGATATCATCCTTGGCCAACTTCGTTTAACTGTAGCATCTCTAACAATTGAACAAATAAATCAGGATCGAGAAGCCTTTTTAGCCGAAATACAAAAGAATGTTGACACAGAACTTTTGAAAATCGGTTTATATCTCATCAATGTTAACTTGGTTGATATTACAGACGACTCACAATATATCGAAAGTATAGGTAAGAAAGCTGCATCCCAAGCTCGCGCTAATGCAGATGCAGATGTCGCTAGAGCGAAACAATACGGAGCAACCGAAGTTGCCAGAGCAAAGAAGCTAGAGGATGAAGCAGTTGCCCAAGCGGAGGCTGAAGGTTTGATGAGTGTAAAAAAGGCAGATGTAGATCGTAGGATGTATGTTGAACAGCAAGAAGCAGAAGCTATTACCGGAGAGAATACAGCTAGGGCTTCTATTGCACGTTCTAATGCTGACTTAGCAATCGAACAGGCTAAGGCGAAACAGTCCGCAGAAGTTGAACAAGCAAAAGCAGAGGCCGAAATTCAAAGAGCTAGATTTATAGAGACAGAAGAAACTCTACGTGCGCAAGAAATTGTTCGTGAAGAAATCCAGAAACAACAAATAGAGATTGCTGCTAATGCAGAAGCAGAGCGTATTCGTGTTGTAGCACAAGGTGAAGCGGACGGATTACTTGCAAGGTATACTGCTGAAGCAACTGGTGTACAAAGAGTTCTGGAAGCTAAAGCAGCCGGTTATTCAGACTTAGTAAAGAGTGCATCAGGAGATGCCAAGGCAGCAGCTACTCTCTTAATGGTTGAGAAAATAGAGGCAATGGTCGCCGCTCAAGTTGAAGCAATAAGAAATATTAAAATTGATAAAGTTACAGTTTGGGATGGAGGAAATGCATCTGGAGATGGATCTTCAGCGACAAGTAATTTTGTTAGTAGCTTAGTACAGAGTTTACCACCGATTCATGATGTAGCAAAGATGGCTGGAGTAGATTTACCAGATTATTTAGGCTCCATCAATGAACTACCCGACGATTCTTGATATTTATAATCGTCATCCTCTTGAATGACCTGTTCATCGGAAGGCTATGATTGGGGAAGACATTGTTATTATAGGGGGTGCCAGAACTCCTTTTTGTGAATGGCTAGGGGGAAAAAGAGGAGATGGAAAAACAGGTGGATTATTATCTTCTATCTCCGCTGAAGAATTAGGCTCAATAGCAATCAAAGGCGCATTAATTAAGACAAATACTGATCCATCCTCAGTTGATCATGTCATTATGGGAAACGCATTACAGACTTCTGACCAAGCCATATTTGGAGCAAGACATTCAGGGCTAAAAGCAGGAATTCCTCAAGAAGTACCTATGTTGACATTAAATCGCTTATGTGGTAGCGGCGCACAATCAATAATATATGGTGCACAGTTGATTCTCCTCGGTGAAGCAGAAGTAGTTATTGCAGGTGGAATGGAAAATCTGAGTCAAGCCCCTCATGTTTTGAGAGGGATGAGGAATGAATACAAACTTGGTAGATCTCCAAGAAAAGGTGAACAATTATCAAAAGATATGGAAGATTATTTATTTACCAACTTGAAAGACTCAATTCCTGGATATTTTATGGCACAGACCAGTGATGAATTATGTAGCCGCACAGGCGTGACTCGCCAACAGGCTGATGATTTTGCAGTTTTAAGTCATCATCGAACAGAGAAAAGTATAGACTCCAAAATTTTTAAAAGTGAAATTATAGATGTAGTGACGCATAATGGGACTGTGAGCGTATCCGACGAAGATCATTTTGTCAGAGGTACCTCTGCAGAATCCTTGGCGAGCCTAAGAACACACTTTGGCCCAGATTCTCTTGTTACTGCAGGCAATGCCTCCGGAGTCGTTGATGGTGCTGCAGCAATAATATTGAAATCAGCAAGAAAGGCTTCTGAGGATGGAGATAATCCATTGGCGAGAATAGTATCATGGGGTGTAGTCGGATTAGATCCTGCTATAATGGCACATGGTCCAGTACCAAGTAGTCGCCTTGCCTTAGAAAAAGCAGAACTTTCAGTAGACGATATAGACCGTTGGGAAATTAATGAGGCCTTTGCAGGGCAAGCAGTGGCATGTATCAAAGATTTGGGATTAGATGTATCTAAAGTAAATGTTAATGGAGGGGCAATTGGTTTAGGTCATCCTTTGGCCGCTACGGGCACAAGGCTTGTTCTTACCCTTGCACATGAATTGAAGAGATCTGATGGTAAATATGGTGTTGCAACTGCGTGTATTGGTGGGGGTCAGGGAATTGCAATAATCATCGAATCACTTTAAACTAAATATATTACAATTTCTTGAGCATATTTAATCATACTGAGTGAAATTATGATTATGAATAAACTAGTGATAAATTTCACTGGAAGGTAATTGACAGCATATTTAGCACCACTAAATGATAATAATGAAATTAAAAAAGGAACTATGATTGCGTATATGGTTGCCTGTTCATATAACTGGAAAAAAGACTTATCAATTAGGATATGTGAAATAATAGCCGTCGGAACTACCATTGAGGCCAACATGAAAGAGGTCCCAGATGCAGATTTGGTATCAAATCCTCCATAATTACGATTGGTTGTAACAAAAATGCCTCCTCCTCCTATTCCAAGCAGACCCGATGACATTCCTCCAAAAAAAACACCAGTTGACCAGAGCTTCTCATTCATTTTTCCTATTGATTCTCCTGTGATGTCTTCTTTATTTATCATCCTAATTACAGCTTTATATAATATCCAAGAAACTATCGTAAGGGCAATTATTTTTATGGTGATATCGTTAATTATTTCAATAAGCAAATACCCAATAATTGTCCCAATTATTGCCCCGGGTATAGCAAACAAACTTCCTTTTTTTGCTATTTTTATATCTCCAAAACCCTGTCTATTGTGGGCAATTTGACTCCCCATCGCCACCGACCAAACTAATATTAGCGACCCTAAGATTGCTATTTTTATTTCCCATCCCAGTAGATAATGAAGAATAGGCATAAATATTATTCCACCACCAAGTCCCAATGGTGAAAAAACAAGCCCAGTCATGAAGATTAGAAAAACTCCTAATATAATTTCTAGGTCCATATTTATCCCATTTTTTATCAATTTATGATAACATTATTATCATTGTATAACTACTAATTAACATAGAAATAGTTGCCAATATTCCAACTATGAGAATGCTTCCACCAGCATCTTTGAGACTTTCTCTAGTTATAAAAAATCCTACTGATGCTAGTAATGGTAATAGTAAATATTTTCCAATAATGGCCAAGAACTCTGATAAATTAGGAGGTAAAATCCAAGTTGATAATATTGCAGCAATAATAAATCCTGGTACGAAGTAGGGGATTACTCCAATTTGTTTATTTTGATTATTTTTCTTGTTAATACGATTTCCTAGCCAAGCGCATAGTGGAACCACTACAAACAAAAGCGACACCCTAGACAATTTAACTGCAGTCGCTATGATCATTGCTTCTTGTCCTATTGTTTCACCGGCAGCTATGGCTTGAGGTACGGCATGAATTACAGACCCAGACCAAATCCCTCCCTGTTGTTCTGTCAAACCAAGAACCGATGTTAATGGAGGAATTAACAAGAAGGTAACCAATCCTAGTAAATTAATAATTGCTAAAATTACTGCTACTCTTTCCTCTTTCAATCTTAAACTTGGTGATACGGCTACTACTGCACTATTGCCACATATTGCTCCCCCTGCTCCAAGTGCTACAGATGTCTCTAAATCTAATTTAAAATATTTACCAGCGATATAGCATATTATGAAACTAGTTATTGCTGTTGAAAATGCTACAGCAATGCCAAACAAACCTATTTCAGGTACAAAAAAAGTTCTTATATTTAGCCCGAAACCAAGTAATATTATGGAAATTGGTAATATATAACTAATAATCCATCGCCCTCCTTCTCCAGTGTTAGGGATATAAAAAGCGATAACGGAACCTAGGATTAATGCTATAGTGCTAGATCCAATGTTGAAATTTATACTTGAAAGAAATATATTAGTTAAGTATGCAATTAGTGCAATTAATATGGCTATACTTATTCCTATATTTTTACTCATAAAATATCACCTTTTATTCTAAAAGAATATATTGAAAATCGCACCACCCGCTATTAATGATCCTGCTGTAGATCCAATATTCCCTCCTATCACAACTAACATAACTCTCCCTACTTTATTTTTCCAAAATATTGAGTAATCTGAGAGTGTTATGAATTCTTGAGCATCTTTTCCAGTTGGTGGTACCATTTTGATCTGTGTGTAGCCTGCAAACCAACCTGCTGCGAGGCTCGGATTAAGGGATGTAAATGGTGACGCCAAAGCACCTACAATTACAGATAAAGGATGTCCGCCAGCAATTAATATGCCTATTCCTGCAAGTAATGCATTCAATACTAGCCAGACTGAAATAGAATCCCATACTTTAGTAAAATCTCCATCATAGGCCATTTTACCAACTAATGTGGCTAGAATAATTGGAATCAATAACATCAAATATTTAGGTAAGTTAGATTTCTTAGGTTGTTTCTCCAATTCTGGTAATCTTGAAATCATTTCTTTAGAAGGTTTTTTCAGATTATCTTGAATTCCAGATAGGTGTCCTGCACCTACAACTGCTAGAATTCTACCTTTATCACGTATTTGTTGTATTCTACCACTCAGATAAGCATCTCTTTCATTAATTAGTACATGGCCTGCATTTGGTGCAACTTTGTAGACATCTTCCATCATACTACTTAGCAAATCACTATCTTCCAATAACTCTTCTAAATCAATATCATCTTCTTCAACTTCTTCCCATAATAATGAATTTAGTACTCTTAATTTCTCTCTAATTCCCATTTTATCCCATGCCCTTCTCAAGGTAATAATCACATCCCTATCTATTAATTCTACAGGAATTCCAACTTCATCAGCTACATTAATCGCAGCCAACAATTCAGCACCAGGCTTCTCTCCTGAATTAATTCCCATTTTTCGTTGCTGGACTGATATAGCAGATTGCAATATTATCATAGCTGACTTTCCATCATTAATTATTTTCATCAAGTCTTCATTATCTATTCCTTCTGGCCTCTTTAATGAAGATAATCTTGATTCACAGAGTTCAACTGCAACAATATCAGGTTTATATTCTGCAATCTGTTCTTTTACTAAATTTACCGATGTAGTACTTACATGCGCAGTTCCAAGTAAGCGAAGACTATCATCTATATCTATGATATTTTTTGTATATTCAGACATCATCCTTCCTCCAATGCGGCCATAGACCTAAACAGGTCTAGATGTTCTGGAACATCATGTACTCTGATTATATCAACTTCTTTTGTTGGTGACATAGCCGCAACACCCAATGTCCCTGCGAGTCTATTTTTGGTTTCATTCCTTCCTAATAAATCGCCGAACATTTTTTTCCTACTCACTCCCCACATAAGTGGCATAGAATTATCAGAAATTATCTCTCTCCCTGCTGAGAGAAGTTTTAAATTGTGTTTTAGTAATTTACCAAATCCTATTCCCGGATCATTGATAATATTTTTACTTTCTACTCCAGATTCTATTAATTCCTCGCTAACTCCTCTCAAGTATTGTTTAACTTCTGTAACTACATCTTCATAAATCGGGTTATTTTGCATATTTCCAGGTATTCCTTTCATATGCATTATACAAATTGGACATTTATTTTCCAATATCACATTTTTCATTTCAGGATCTGATAATGAAGAAACATCATTCACCATGTCTGCGCCATATTTCAGTGCACTCATTGCAACTTTAGATTTTCTTGTATCTATGGAAATTCCAATGTTTGGTAACTCATCCCTAATTATCTCGATTGCTGTTGAAACTCTATTAATCTCTTCTTCTAATCTTACTTCAGAAGCACCGGGACGAGTTGATTCGCCTCCAATATCAATCCAATCAGCACCATTTTCAGCCATTAATATTGCCTTCTCTGATATTTCTTCTAGATTATTAACTCTAGATTTTTTATAAAATGAGTCTGGGGTGACATTAATGATGCCCATTATTCTAGGAAAACCATCGTTTCGGCATTTTATAATAGGTCGCCAGTCAGCCATCTTATCCTCCTATCCTACGTATCCTTTATGATGTGACAGACATGCAACCCTGTAATGGCTATGGGAGAGGACATAGGTGATGAACTCTTACAAAGTAGTAGTGGACTATCTAATAATCAGGCCCCAGATGGGCAAACTCTATTGATAATGGATTCAATAATACAGAGATTAAAACCAAAAGACTCCCATCATGTTAGGGAAATGATAAATCAAAGAGGATTGATGTCAGGTGCACTAATGATGACTAGTGCTTTATTTTGGTGGATATCGATAAAAAAAGGCGGAAATACCGTCAATGACTCTGAAATTCCCTCATCTATGATTGGTCAATTTGGGTTTGAAACTCTAAGTTTAGTGGTTGCTGTAATAATTTTTGTATCAACTTTTGTCGTCGTAATGGGGAGGGAAAAAGGAAATGCTACTATTTCAAATATAGGTGGTTTATTAATCGTCCTAGGAATATTCTACATAATAGAGCCGTTAATTCTTCATTATGATGAATTAGGTGCCGAATCTGCTTTATTTGCTTCTGGAAGACTATTCACACTCTCAATTATGGTATATTTAGGCTCAAAATTCTTTTTTGATGCCTTACTTCTTCAATGGGTTAGTTCAAGTATGCTTAATATGGATGTGAATATTTCTTCACCTTTTGAAATAACTGGTGATCAGGGACATACTGATGAAGAGGACCCTTACGCATAACATCTATGTCATCTAAAGGGGCAAATGATATTTCTGTGCTTAGACTCGGTCATCGCAGGGAAAGAGATAAGAGAATAACATCTCATTTGGGCCTCACAGCTCGTGCATTCGGTGCCGATAAGATAATATTATGTGGGGAAGAAGATAAATCTCCTCTCGAAACATGGTCTTCGGTAACTTCACGCTTCGGTGGAAACTTTGATTGTTATTATGAACCAAAACCATTAAAATTTCTAAGGAATATTTCTAAGGAGAACTCTTCAACTATAGTCCATTTGACAATGTATGGGGAAGAATTAGAGAAGACAATTTCTAAAATTCCTGATAATAAATCAATTATCATCATTGTTGGGGGAACTAAAGTTCCAGGAGAAGTTTTTGGCCTAGCCGATTATAATATCTCTATTGGTAACCAGCCACACTCTGAGGTAGCCGCTTTAGCTATTTTCCTAAATTCATTTGTTGGTAAAATTGATCCTGATAAAAAATTTGAAGGCGGAGAGATAAAAGTCTTACCCTCTGCTCGTGAAAAAAAAGTTTTCATCGTTGAAGAAGAATGATTTTTCATTCATTAGCATCTATTTTAAGTATATTATTCTCAATGATTAATAGTCGTAGTTTGGCAGCATTGCTGATGCCGAACTCGGGAGTTAGACGAGGATTCTCCCCCGGGGCTTTATGTTTGGGAGTAAATGATTGCCCAACATTTACCGATGCAGCCGATGTTTTGATAGATTCCAAAATAAAAAATGCCCCTAAAGGTAACAAAGGAGTACTTTTGTTGGCAGATGGCTCTAGATTCGAGGGAAAGTTATTTGGCTCAGAAATAATTTCTCAGGGTGAACTAGTTTTCATAACAGGAATGACCGGTTATCAAGAAAGTTTAACAGATCCTTCATTTGCTGGCCAAGTACTTACATTTACTTGGCCCTTATTGGGTAATTATGGGATAATACCAGGCCAATCTGAATCATCAAGAGTCCATCCAAGGGGCGTTATATGTAAACAATTAATTAAAATACCCGACCATAGAAACAGTGTTGGCAGTGTTCATGACTTTCTGCTTTTACATGATATTCCCGGCATAGAAGGAATAGATACTAGAGAATTAACAAAAAAGGTAAGAGAATTTGGAACTCTACTATGCGCTTTCGGACCTTTGGAGAAGGAAGATGAAATATACTCATTATTGAAAAATATGTCTCCTCCTGATCATGAAGATTTAGTTTCTTCTGTAACTTGTAATGAAGCTGTAGTAATAAATCCTGGAGCAACTGATATCGCAGGTCAAAAGTTACCAAGATTAGTAGCGATAGATTGTGGAGTTAAATATAATATTTTAACTGAATTATGCAATCGTTTCGAGGTAGTTTGGTGCCCCGCTTCTATTGATTTCAAGACAATAGTTGACGTCTGGAATCCTGATGCTATATTTGCTTCAAACGGCCCAGGTGATCCAGCACATGATGGACTTGCCTTAATGGCTAGGAAATCTTTAGCAGAAGCAGTACGTTCTGAGATACCTGTTATGGGAATTTGCTTAGGTCACCAACTGATGGGTTTGGCTGCTGGATTGAGGACATATAAGCTAAAGTATGGCCATAGAGGTACTAACCAACCAGTTTTAGATGTTGAAACAGGTAAGGTGATAATAACCAGCCAGAATCACGGCTACGCTTTAGAAGATCCAAATAACGGCATGTTATCACCTCATCCTTCTGGATTATGCTCAGATATCAATGAAAATATTTTGGGAGCTGATTTCAAGGTACGTCATATTAATGCGAATGATAAAACTGTAGAAGGGTTAGATCTGATTGATAGGCCTGCATTCACGATACAATTCCATCCTGAGGCATGCCCCGGTCCACATGACGCTTCTTCACTATTTGATAGATTTTCTAACCTCGTACGAAATAAAAAAAAATCTAATTTGAAATCAATAACTATGGAAAGGAATGATCTTTAATGCCTCGTAGAAATGATATTCAAAAAATTGCTATACTGGGAAGTGGTCCAATTAGGATAGGGCAGGCTGCTGAATTTGATTTTTCGGGCTCTCAAGCATGTCGTGCATTAAGAGATGATGGTTATGAGATAGTGATTATAAATTCTAATCCAGCTACTATTCAGAATGATCCCGAAATGGCAGATAAAATATACATAGAACCACTTCTCCCTGAAGTTGTTAGACGTATTTTAGATATTGAGAAGCCTGATGCTCTACTTGCTGGCATGGGAGGTCAAACGGCACTAAATATCGCGTCTGCATTAGCTCACGATGGTTCACTTGAAGAACTAGGTGTCGAACTAATAGGTTGCGACCTAGTTTCAATAGATGAAGCTGAAGATAGAGATTTATTTAAGAAAACGTGTGAAGAAATAGATCTTCCAGTCTGCCGTGGAATCGCTTGTTCGTCTATAGATGATGTCCTATTGGCCGCTGAAAATTTAGGAGGATTTCCACTTCTGATTAGGCCTGCTTTTACACTTGGCGGATTAGGAGGAGGCACTGCATTCAATAAAGGGCAATTAGTTGAGATTGCAAGCCAAGGAATACTCCATTCTGCAATAGGACAAGTATTAGTGGAAGAAAGTATACTGGGTTGGCAAGAACATGAATATGAAGTTATGAGAGATGATGCAGATAACGCGATTATTGTCTGTACTATGGAAAATTTAGATCCAATGGGAGTTCATACTGGTGAATCTATAGTCGTAGCCCCCCAACAGACTCTTTCTGATCAAGATCATCAGATGTTGAGGGACGCTGCATTAAAATTGATTCGACGTTTAAACATCAAGGGCGGATGCAATGTACAATTTGCATTTGATCAATCTAATGGAGACTTTCGTGTAATAGAAGTAAATCCACGAGTATCTCGTTCTTCTGCACTTGCATCAAAAGCCACAGGATATCCCATTGCTAGGATGGCTGCTCTGATTGCAGTGGGGTATACTTTAGATGAACTACCAAATCCAATAACAGGTGAAGGAACTACTGCTGCATTTGAGCCAACCTTAGATTATTGTGTTGTAAAAATTCCAAGATGGCCATTTGATAAATTTAGAACTGCAGATAGAACAATTGGGACATCTATGAAATCTACTGGTGAAGTAATGGCTATCGGACGTTCTTTCGAAGAAGCATGCCTAAAAGCATGGGCTAGTCTAGAATATGGTAAACCGCACCCAACGCCATTGACTATTGCCGATTGTTCAGATGGAGAATACAGGGACATTGATTCAACTACGCCATTACCAAGTAATATTTTGGACGAATGGCTCAGGATCCCTTCAGACAGGAGAATGAGTGCGATTTTTGAAGCCTTCAGAAGAGGATATACTATCGAAGAAGTAAGAAATTTGACTGGCGGTATAACTCGATGGTTTTTACATAGATTTGAAACCATGGCTTTAGTTGAAGCCGAAGTAAAATTAATTGGAAACTCTGGATTAGATACTTCACAAATATCTGAAAAAGATCTAAGATATTGGAAAGGAATGGGTTTCTCAGATCTTTACATAGCAAATGCTCTTGTGGGTTTTAATGTCAATAAATCTAATAGAATTATTTCAGAAATAGATGAATTTTCAATTACAAAAAGAAGACATGATCTAGGTATTCATCCCAGATTTAGGATGGTCGATTCTTGTGCAGCAGAATTTGCTGCAGTGACTCCATATTACTATTCAACCTATGAAGGAAGTAAGATTACACATGGCATAGACAAAACTCCTGAGGCAAAAAATAGTAGTAAAAAAAGAATAGTTGTAGTTGGTTCTGGGCCTATCCGAATAGGTCAAGGTATAGAATTTGATTATGCATGCGTCCACGCCGCGGGGGCTATTCAAGATCTCAATCATGAAGCAATAATAATCAACAATAATCCTGAAACTGTATCGACCGATTTCGATACTAGTGACAGACTTTATTTTGATCCTCTGACTTTAGAAAATGTTTCAGAGATATTATTGAGGGAATCTGCAGATGGAATTCTACTTCAATTCGGAGGTCAAACTGCTATAAACCTAGCATTACCGCTCAGTATTAATCTAAATTATCTAAAGTCTTTAGGTTTAAATACTGTTATCAAAGGAACAAGTCCATCTGCAATTGATGAAGCGAGTGATAGATTTCGCTTCGAGAAATTTGCCTCAAATAACAATCTCAGGATGCCAAATGGGCTTACAGCCAAATCTTCTGATGATGTCCGCTCTGCTGTTAGAAAAATTGGGTATCCGGTACTGATTAGACCTTCATATGTCTTAGGTGGGAGGGGGATGGAGATTTTATCTTCAGATATTCAACTTGAAGCATATATGGCAGAAGCATACATTGCTAATGATAAACCTCTATTAATTGATGAATATTTAGGCAATGCTATGGAGTTAGATGTTGATGCTGTTTGCGATGGAAAAACAGTACTCATTGGTGCCATAATGGAGCACCTTGAAGAAGCAGGGATACACTCTGGAGATTCAACTTGTTTTATACCTACTCAAAATGTTTCTGATGACATGCTATCCGAAGTAAAAAAATGGACAAAAAAAATCGGCTTAGGACTTGATATAAGAGGTTGTTTTAACATACAATTTGCCATCAAAGAAGAAATTTTATATGTTCTGGAAGTAAATCCTCGTGGCTCTAGAACCTTTCCCTTTGTAGCCAAATCAACCGGCATCCCACTAGCTAGAATCGCAGCCAGGGTGGCTTTAGGAAATCAACTCAGTGAACTTCCCATTCCTCCTCCTCAGAATAAAACAGTTTGTGTTAAAGCACCAGTTTTTCCATTCATTAAATTAAGGGGACTAGATCCTGCTCCAGGCCCTGAAATGAAATCAACAGGTGAAGTCATGGGCTCCCATATCCGTGCTTCTGCAGCATATTTGAAAGCGAGGATGGCAACTGAGTCTCCAATTCCTACCGAGGGAGGAGTTTATGTGACAGTTAACGATAAAGATAAAATTAGAGTTATTACTCATGCAAAAAAATTACAAGATATGGGTTTCAAATTATATGCAACTAGTGGTACTTCCAGTATTTTAAGAGAGTCAGGAAATCTCGATGTAGAAACTTGTTATAGGATTTCTGAAGGTTCTTCTCCTGATGCATTAGATCTAATGAGACAAGGTAAAATTAATTTGATAATAAATACTCCTAGTTCTACAGGTGGGGCGGTTTTGGATGGTAACATGATGAGAAGATTGGCTGTGGAATTGAATATACCATTTGTGACTACTATGGCCGGGACAAAAATGGAAGTTGAAGCAATTTATGAAGCCAGATTAGGTATGCCAGAACCACGCGCCCTTGAAATTTCTTCACTTTAAATCAATTTTTAAGAAACTGTTTCAAATATCTTAATTATGTCTTCTTTTTGTAATTCTGAAATTATAGCGGCTATTTTTGGCCCCTTATTTTTATTAATTAATATCCAATAAAGAGCTACATAGGCATCTTTAATTTTCAAATCTAATTCTTTTGCCGAATCTCTTATTTGATTATTTATTACACTTTCATCCCATTCACAATTAATAAATCTATTTTTCAAATTATATATGAATTTTATTTGTTGAGTAGTTATATTTTCACTAGCAATTGTGTTTATTTCTTTCTGAATATTTATCTTAGAGTCTTCAGGGAAATGTGGGCCATTTATCCAATTTCGCATCCTTTGTAATCTGCCTTGTAAAATCATAGTGGGTTCATCTTGTATATGACCACTTTTTTGTAATGATTTCCATACATCGTCGTCATTATTTTTTATTTGAGCCAATAAAGCCAGGTGACGAAACGAAACTCCCGCCCATGAATCCTTTGGATTATCGCCTCTTGATATCTGACTTAACCTAAGTGCTCCATTATTGGTTTCTTTGGCAATTCTTTGTCGACGCGTCATTTCTTCATCTATTACATTCATAGATTCTGATAATAATCGTTCATATTCATCCGCCATTTCAAATAAAGTATCTCCAGTATCAAAATCAATATGCCGGTTAACTTTACTTCTTGCTATAATATATCGAAGTATTTCCGGAGGCACTAATTCCAATGCTTCCACTGGTCCTATAGTTACTCCTTTGGAACTGGACATTGGCCCCATACCTTTTATCTGAATCCATTCATATATCATTTTCTTTGGGGGTTCACTCCCAAGTAGCCTACATATTGGTATCCCAGTGTCATAACTGCCTCCTGCAGAACCATGATCTTTACCTGCAGGCTCAGATGTGATGTTATGTATTCCCCAGCGTGCAGCCCAATCTATCCTCCAAGGTAATTTTCCTTCTGCTTTATTTATATTAGAAGTCCCCTCAACACCATTTTTATCAATCCAATATACATATGGCTTATCATACTTAGTTACTTTAACACCATCCATGCTACCATCTGTTCCAATAGGGGAATATGGAAACCAGTCTACAGGTAATTCACGCCCAGAAATATTTTCTATTATTTCTCTAATCTCCTCCTTTTTATTTATCGCAATATCAATTTTATTGGCAAATTTACCTTGGGCATAAACTTCATGATTCATCACTATTTCAGGAATTACTCCAATTTTTTCTAGAGAGGCCAAGAAAGGTTTTAGAAAATACTCCGCATAACTCCCTCCTTTTTTATTGGGTTCTCCATTTGAATCAGGCGCGGGTACAAAAGCCAAAGGTACTCCAATATATTTTTGATAACTCGGAGATAAGAAATCATAAACTCTCCGAAGGGGGTCCATCGAGTCTACTATGAATATATATTTTGATTTTAATCCTATATCTAGGCAAGCTCTGTGTATCATCTCAGCACTAAGAATTTCTCTAATATGGCCTATGTGAAATTCACCAGACGGAGTTATACCAGACGCGCAAACGTGTGAATCTCCTCTTTTTTTGAGTGTTTGTGCGGTATGGTCCGCCCAATGCATATTGACACCTCAAACAGATACTACTCTGACTAACCCTCTTAAAGGAACGCCTTCTAATTCATCAGTAATAGACTTATTTGCAAGTACAACACATAAGGAAACATTACTGCCCATTGTTTTTAGATTATTTATCGTTTTCTTCATGGTGGTTCCAGAAGATATCACATCATCTATTATAACTACATTTTTACCTCTTACATCTGCATAAACATCCGAAATATGTCCATTTCCATCTTCACTTATACTCCTACTTATTGATAGTTCCAAGTCCATCATACTGGCAATTGATTGAGCAAATGCTATCCCATTGAGACTTATGCCTACAATGACATCAATTTCGTCTCCACATTCTTCTTCTATTATGTCGCAAAATATTGAGGATATAGCCTCAATTCTAGATCCTTTTACTGCTATGGACCTCCATCCAACTCTAATATCAATTGGTTGTTCTTCAACAACTTCTTTAGCCGAAAGCCACAATACAGTCGTTTGAGAAAGTGACATTTCATCCGCTATTTGTTGTGTACTCAAGCCTTCAGTACGATAACTCTCTACTTGTTTTCTAAGTTCCTCTATACTCATTTGCATAATACATGCCTGTCACTCTAGTGCTATGAATCCACCGACAATAGACATGATTTTTTAATTAAAAAAGTAACTTTTAGAATTTACCAGTACTTCCAAAACCACCTGCTCCTCGCTCAGTTTTACCTAATTCATCTTCATCAACTTCTGTAAAAATTACATCTGGTATAGGGCAAATTAGTAATTGAGCAATTCTTTCACCTGCGGTTACTGTGTAGGATTCACTTTCTCCTATCCATGTCATTAAGACAAATAACTCTCCTCTGTAGTCTGAATCAATTGTTCCAATGCTATGGGGCAATATTAATCCTTTTTTACCTAATGAAGAACGTGACCTGACCTGACCTTCATAACCATTAGGTATTGCAACCCGAATCCCTGTACGTATTTTCATACTCTTTCTAAATGGTACTGTCATATCTTCCAATGCATACAAATCCCACCCTGCAGCATGTATACTTCCTCTTGTGGGCATCTTGGCCATTGAATGAATTTTTGCAACTTTAACTTCCAACGCCTCAACCATGTCACTAGCAAAGGAGGTAGCCTTTTTACATTTAGCAAACTGTAATTACTCCGGTGGGGTGAAAAAGGAATGGCCATTGGAGGTACTATGACTGATTATGAATCACTTCTCGACAGGGCCAGAGAAATGATACCAAAAGATATCAGTGAGAGGTCGAGATGGACCATGCCTGAACCTGATGTTTTAATAGAAGGAAGTCAGACAATATTGAGAAATTTCTCAGATATTGTTGATGCTATGGATCGCGATGCAAATCACGTTTATCAATATCTATTAAATGAATTGGGAACATCTGGTACTAGGGAACAGATTAGAATAATGTTCAAAGGACGAGTCCCACCAAAAAGAATTAAAGAAAAAATAGTTTCTTATGTTAAGTCATATGTAATTTGCAATCAGTGCAGATCTCCAGATACTAGTTTCATTAAAGAAGCTAGAACAACTCTTCTAAAATGTCAGGCTTGCGGAGCAACTAGGCCAGTTAGATTATAAGATATTTTTTATAATATATTTAATCATATGGGTGCAAAATCTAATATTATTTTCCCACGATTTTTCCTATCATGCATATGCCGCTGGGCTTCACGAACATCTTCAAATCTCCAAATCGAATCTATTATTGGATTAATACTTCCAGATAACATCATTCTATTCAATTCCTGAAGATGACTACTAAATATCCTCTCATCATCTAAAGTTCCCATATGGACTCCAAAAACGGATTTATTGGATTTCATCATTTTTATTGGGTTGAATCTTGGAGTATCAATCCACATTTTCAATGCAGCAAACCACGACCTTTTCGACCTTGGAACAGCAGAAGAAGCACCAAAACAATGCAACTTACCTCCATTTCTCAGTGCTTTATATGATCTCATCAAATGCTTTCCTGCAACTGGATCTATTGCCTGATGAACTCCATGGCCTCCTGTTAGATCTTTACATATTTTAACAAAATCATCTTTATCTTTATCCACAAAATGCATTCCAAGAGATTCCACAAAATCTTTTTTCTTGCTTGAAGCAGTTCCTATGATTAAAGATGCGCCATAAGCATTACATATTTGTGCTGCTGCTGTCCCCACTCCTCCTGCTGCATGATGAATTAATATAACATCACCTTTTTTTATACAGCCTAAATGAACTAGCATATGGAAAGCAGTACCATAAGTTACAGGAATAGATGCAGCTTGATCATAGGTCATTTTTTCAGGTATCATGATTACTCTATTTTCTGTAATTACTATTTCTTCAGAATAACCTCCAAAACCCGGAATAGCAATTACTCTATCATTCAGGCTAACTTTTGAGACAAGTTTTCCTATTTCAGTAACTTCTCCTGATACCTCATAACCTGGAGTAAAAGGAAAATCTGGACTTGCACCATACAACCCCTGCCTCATCATAAGATCGGCAAAATTAATTCCTGCTCGGTGAACTCTAACTCTAACTTCTCTTTCACCAATATTCTTTTTTTCCTGGTCTATTATATCTATCGCCTCAAGGCCTCCGACCTTTGTATAAATTATTTTTTTCATTTTATCACCATATCAGGGTAGAAATTTTCTTATTTCGGAGACCTTTTTCTTCTGTTTTTTTGGTATTTTTTGCGGATATCCTACTTTAAGGAAACCTACAATTTTTTCTGATTTTATATTTATTTCTAATCTATCATAGGTCATTGAATTTCTGGTAATGCCACCAGTACTCCATTGAGATCCAATTCCCATATCCCAAAGCGATAGAACAAGATTGTGTAAAGAACAAACTGTGGCTGCATAATCTTCTTGTTCTCTGAATAAATCTTTAGGACTTTTTTTTGCTGTTACTGCGATAATTACTGGAACATCCATTATCTTCGAAATAGCCCTATTGACAGAAGCCATTGTATCTTCTTCTTTATTATTTTTAGCCTTTATTTTGGCTAATGAAATCACAGTAGGTAATAATTTTTCCCTTGTTTTTTCACCTAATACGTAGTAATTCCATGGATGAGTTTGTTTATGACAAGGTGCATTACTAGCCGCTTGAAATGCTATATCTAAATCTGTCAATTTCACATCTTGGTCTGTGAAGTGGTAAATACTTCTTCTACTATTCAGAAGATTCTGTACTATACTCATGCAAATTCCTAATCCAAACAATCAAATTTTGCTGCTAGAATAAAATCTGCCTCGGCTAATCCATCAATTTTATGAGTAAAAATCTTGACTTTGACTCTTCCCCAGCCTAATTCGAAATCAGCATGATGATTTTCTTCTTCACATATGCCTCCAAGTTTGTTTGTGAAATTTAATGCATTTATAAAATCATCAAATAACCACTCTCTTTCCAAATGATGTAAGGATATAACTTTCCAATTATCATCAATTTCTTTACGTAATACATTACATTCTTCTTCATTCAAAGGAGGAATTCCTCCTTCACAAGGTATACACTTTTTCTTACTTAATTCCATTTTATCAATCCCATATATGTCCGTCTCTACTTCCTTCTGCATTCTTTTCAGCTTTTTCTTGAACATTTGCTCTTCTTCGCATATCTTCCTTTTCAAATGTTAATAATTCCTCATCTTCTAAATATGTTTTTCGAAGATGAATGATTATTTTTATTTGAATAATACTGTCCTTTGAAATTGATAAAAAATTGCCTTCAGTATCTAATATATCTACTGAATTTCGAGTAGTTCCTATTAACATACCCCCTATCTTACGATTTTCTTTTTGAGACAGAACTCTATCATCTATACTTATTTCGATTAAATCATCTTTTCTTAAACCATGTTTCCTATCTATTAATGGGCCATGAAAAACATCTTCCGTTTCTTTTAAATCTGGAGAGCCATTTTCTATATACATTTTCTTGGCCCATTCTGGTAAATTTTTGATTACTGATGCCGTCTTGTCTCCAACCATGACTTATCGTACATGTAACTCTAAAAAAAGAGATAGGGTTATTGTTTACTATTTTAGGACGTCATCCGACTAATGATTTCAAGTGCCATGATGTTAGCCATATGTCTGAGGGGCACCATGGCATCAATGAATTGGCGATCTATACCTACAGTTTTATACCCTCAAGAAATATTAGATAAGGCATTCTCAAGAGCCAGTAAACAAGCTAACTTAGTTGAAGATCCAGATAAATACCACAGAGTTAGAAAGCAAATGAATAGGATGGTCCAATCTGCTGCTGATGTAATCTCTTCAACTCTACTTGATTATATTGAAAAATGGCCAAGTCTAAATTCTTTATCTGATTTTGATCAAGCTTTAGTCGATGCAGCTGTAGGTAATGATGACTTTCGTAGAAATTTAGGAGCATTACAGTGGGCATCTGACAAAGTGATAAGAATTGCTTCCATTTCACAACAAAAAATGCTCAGATTAAGAGAAATTGATGGTTTTCACAAAGAAAGAAGACACGCTTATGGTAGGATTTCCTCAATAGTTGATCAAATTTCCGATTCTATAATGTGGTTGGGGGATGCTAGGAATATACTTAGAAAATTACCTTCAATTGATTCATTAGAGCCCTGCATAGTAGTAGCAGGTTCTCCTAATGTTGGCAAATCAGCATTGATAAATTCTCTTTCAAGTGGAGAGCCAGAAGTAGCCGAATATCCATTCACTACGAAACAATTGCATCTAGGGCATTTTGAACATAGAAGGCGAGTCTATCAAATGGTAGATACTCCAGGCCTATTAGATAGGCCAATGTTTGAAAGAAATAGTATTGAAATGCAAGCCATTGCAGCATTGGAAAATATTGGAGATGTTCTTTTATTTCTAATTGATTCTACTGAAGGAGCAACAACTCCGCTCAAAGAACAAAAAAATTTATTCAAAGAAGTCCAAAATATGATAACCGGTAAGCCAATATTGACTATTCATACTAAATCTGATTTATTTGATAAAAATCCATCAAATTTTGATATCCTTATCAGTGCAAAAACTGGCTCAGGTATCGAAGAACTTAGAAATATAATAATAGAAAAAATTGCTTCAAATATTATATCTGATCCATTAAGCTTACCTGAGCACTGGTATCGCGAAGACGATTCAATAAAACCAATAGGTTCCCAACAAGAAATTTTACGGCGTCAAGATGAAGCTAGATATCTATGATATATGCCAGTTATGGCCACAGACAGTACAAAAAATCTGATGTCCACCAAATGAATTATCAAGGCCTCCAATATCTTTTTTGGACCCACAGTTAGGGCACTTAGGTACAACCATGCACATGCCACTATCATGTGGTTATTCAAAGATACTATCAAATATATTACGCATCTCTAAATTTTCTGTACAATTCTCTTAAGGGAAATGCCATTTCTGTTGCCCCAATAAATAAAAATATTCCAATCCCTCCGATTATCAATTCCAATATTGAATTTAGATGTATTTCTATTTGTAAACTTGCATCTTGTTGACTTATTGCTGAACTATCTTTTCCCGCAGTGATAAATCTATACTCGCCGGGTTCCATTTCAAATTTTAATTCCCCATCAGCATTAGATCCTCCAGCAATGATATATTCCTCAAAATCTGATTCAGTACAGTTTGTTAAGCCATTACTATCTGGTTCGCAAGACTCATCATATTGTTGTATTACTCCGAACCAACTTCTTTCTGATTCTTCCCAAGTAACGGAAATTTTGATTTCGAGTAGACTAAATGCATTTGGGACCTCAATATCCGAACTAGTCATTGCAACCCTGCATCCAATTTCATCATCATCACTACAAGGTACTATTGGTATATCATTTACAACTTCTTCTGTGGAGTAACCAATGACACTACCAATCATGATAACTATACATAGAAATCCTACAAAACCAGGTAATATTGATAGAATTCTCATCATCATATTTTCATTTCCATTGTTTAGCTCTGTAAAATATTAATTATTAAAAGAAGGATTGCAAAAGCAGGGAAGAAATACATCATTATTGTCAATCTTTTTCTAGATTTATCTTTTTTCTTCCAAGAATCTTCGCATTCCAAATTATTACAAACTGGCGGCTGACTTTCAAGAGTAATTGGCTTCCAACATATTGAGCAATGCCTATGGGGGGACACTCCTGATTTTTCCTTTCTCTTATTCTTTCTAGATGCTGCTTCTCTAGCCTCCTTTGCTGTTCTTTGAGCAGCCCTTAATATCGTATCTTTACGACTCAACTAATCACCATTTACTGTAGTACCTTCAAATTCGCTTCCCTTAATTGCATTTTTTATATTTTCTATCTGTCTTCCATCCAAAATGTTTAATGTTAATTTAGATTTATTTGCTAATGAAACTCCTACGGGGTCTACTACTTGTGATGCTCCTGCAATACAATGTTCTGCCGGGCCGACAATTTTCTGTAATTCATCTAATGTCAAGGCATCAAAAGATCTTGCCTCTTTATTATTTCTGGGGTCCTCTTCATACACTTTATTTACATTTGTTGCAATTATGCACTTGTCCGAATTCGAAGAAATTGCCAATTCAATTGCAACAGTATCAGTAGTGTGCCCTGGAATAGTCCCCCCCATTACAACAACATCATACTTCTCCATAAGGGATACTGCTTCAGAAACATTTTTAGGAATTTGTTCTGAGACAAATATTCCAGAATTTTGAAACACTTCTTTGACAATTGAAGCATTTAATCTAGTTGCAAATATCCCAATTCTATCAAGGGCTAAAACATCATTAATAATTGGTTTAACAAGTTGGATGCTTTCTCTTGCCGGACTCCCTCCTCCAACTACTAAACCGAGTTTTACCCCAGTAGAAATTTGTTCTTTTACCATTACAGTCAAATCTTCAAGCCAACTCTGTCTTTCTTGTACTTCGGGCCGCAATAAACTTCCACCTACTGCGGCCACGATGTTCTTCATTGACTGTTGCAAGAAGATGTCCCCTTTGAAGTTCTATGCTCTAGATACGCTGAAGGGTTGAAATGTAGCCTCCTATGGCATTTCACAGGAGGGTGTCTATGGCTGAGGATTTAGAATTACAACAACGTCGCTTAAAACTAAAAAAAGTTCTTACTGAAGTATCTGCTATGAGGGGAATGGGCACTGAATTAGTATCAGTAATAATCCCTCCTGATAAGATGATTAGCGATGTAAGGCATCATCTTACGCAAGAAGCCGGCCAAGCTGCAAACATAAAATCTAAATCAACAAAAAAACATGTCACAGATGCAATAGAATCAGCTATTTCTACTCTTAATAGATATAAAAATCCTGGTGAATTAGGAATAGCATTATTTGTCGGTCATGTAATAACTGGAAATAATAAAACCCGACTAATTTCTACTGTGATAGATAATCCGCCAGAAGCATTTCCCTCTTTCAGATACAGATGTGACTCATCTTTTGAATTAAGTCAATTAGAAGAGATGCTGATAGATAGAACTGCATATGGGCTTTTTGTTATAGATAGATCTGAGGCTGCTTATGGCCTAGCATCAGGAAAAAGATTACATTGTCAAGAACATATTACTTCTTTAGTCCCTTCCAAACATGGAAGAGGGGGCCAATCAGCACAAAGATTCGAAAGATTAATTGAAGAAGCTGCTCATAAATTTTTCAAAAAATCAACTGAAAGAGCTTGTGCGTACTGGCTTCCCATGATTCAGGATCTTAAAGGAATAATTATCGGAGGACCAGGTGCTACCAAAGATTTTGTAATTAGAAATGATTACTTTCACCACGAAATAAAGAAATTGATTCGAGAACCATTTTTTGATGTTGGCTATTCAAATGAAAGTGGACTTAGAGAACTCATCCAAAGAGCGGGAGGTTTAATGGATCAAATTGAACTAGATGTTGAAAGAAAGATTGTTGATATTTTTCTTCGTGAAGTTATGCAACCTCATCCAAAGGCAACATACGGAGAGTCAATGATACGTTCTGCACTTGAGCAAGGTGCCGTTGAAACCTTATTACTTTCAGAGGCCATTACAAAGCGTAGAGTACATTGGTCTTGCAAGTCATGCAAAAATACTTGGGTAAGTACACAAAATAGAACCTCAGAAATTCCATTATGTACTAATTGTAAATCTGAAGAAGTGTTTGAAATGTCTGACAAAACAGTTGATTTGATAGATGAACTTTCAATCTTAGCAGAGCGAACATCTTCAAAAGTAAGGCTAATCTCATTAGATACTGAAGAAGGAGCTACGTTGGATGCTGCATTTGGAGGTATAGCAGCTATTCTACGTTATGCATGGTCATGAGGCGTTATTTTGGAAATTTTAATTAAAGATATTTATCCATTTTTCAAAGATGTAATGTCTTCTTTGAACTTGGATGAACAAATTCTGTCCGGATTACTTGCTCCAGCAACGATTGGAGGAAATACAGATCTTGCGATACCTTGCCATTCACTTTCTAAAATAATGAAAAAATCTCCTGTAGATATTTCTGAGGAGATAGTTTCATTAGTTTCCGATGATATTCTTTCTATTGCCAAAGTTTCGTCCAAGAATGGTTTTGTTAATATTAGTGCTACAAATAATTATATCGAATGTCAATTATCTCGTATATTTAAAGATGAAAGACTAGGCGTCCTACACGATCAATCACGTACATTTGTTGTTGACTACTCCGCACCTAATGTCGCCAAGGAAATGCATGTAGGGCACTTGAGATCAACAGTTATCGGAGACTCAATAGTAAGATTATTATCATTTAAAGGATATACTGTATATCGAGAAAATCATATTGGAGATTGGGGCACTCCATTTGGTATGTTGATCGAACATCTTCTTGATTTAGGTGAAGATAAAGCTGCAAAAGAATTGGGGGTTGGTGATTTGGATAGTTTTTACAAGCAAGCTAGATCAAAATTCAATACAATTGAAGACTTTGCATCACGATCTCGCAATAGAGTTGTAATGCTACAAGGAGGCGATAAAGAAACACTACGTCTCTGGAAAATACTAGTTTCCGAATCAATGAGATACTTCAACGAAGTATATTCGATTTTAGGAGTTCTACTATCTGATTCTGATATTAAGGGAGAGTCTTCCTATCATGACTTACTGCCGGTTGTTATGGACAGACTATCAAAATCTAATATTTTAATAAATAGCGATGGAGCAGAAGTTGTTTTTCCTACAAAAAAATGGCTTAATAGAGAAGGAGATGAAATGCCAGTAATTATTCGCAAAGGTGATGGAGGATACAATTATTCTGCTACTGATTTAGCATGTATTATTGATCGTATAGAAAGATTAAATTGCACAGATTTAATTTATGTTGTCGGGACGCCTCAAAAACAACATTTTGAAATGGTTTTTGATGTTGCGGAAATGGCTGGTTTTTTGCACAAAGGTCACAATGCAACACATGTTAATTTCGGGTCAGTACTAAATCAAGATGGAAAAATCCTCAAAAGTCGAGAGGGTAATACCATAAAACTTGTTGATCTATTATCAGAGTCTATTTCTAGGGCTAAAGATGTAATATCCGAGAAAAATCCAAATTTATCTGCTAATGAAAAGTATAATTCTGCGAAAATGATAGGAATAGGGGCAGTCAAATATGCAGATCTTTCAACTGAAAGAAGTAAAGATTATGTCTTTGACTGGGATATAATGCTTTCCTTCGAAGGAAATACTGCACCATATCTACAATATGCTTATGCAAGAATTTGTAGTATATTTTCTAAATCGGATATCTCATCTACTTCTCTTTATGATTCGATTTTCATCATTATTGATAAAGAAGAAGAACTTTTGGCAAAACGTCTTCTCTCATTTGCAAACATAATTGAAGAATCTATAATTACCTTTTCGCCTCATAAATTATGTAATTATTTACATTCTCTGGCTTCTTCCTTTGCTTCATTTTATGAGAATTGTCCTGTATTGAAGAATGAGAATAAAGAATTAATTAAAAGTAGGCTTGCTTTGTGCGATTTAACAGGTAGAACTTTAAAATTAGGTTTAGAATTACTAGGAATAGATTCTCCAGAGAAAATGTAATTAATTATATGTTAAATGATAAGCAAAACTACCATAAATTATACCAGAGACTGCTAAACTTTCTCCATTAAATCTCTCCATGGTATCCAAATAAGTGTGATATTCAGAAGAACCAGAGCCATAACAAGAAATAACATTACCAAATTTTTCTTCACTTATTTGATTCATGAAAGGAGCAAAATCAGAGTTATTAGGCATATCAGGAGTTTCGATATATCTAACGTTAATTGAATATTTTTCATATAATGAAGAGAATTGATTTTCAAACTCCTTTACTATATTTTTAATATCCTTAATATCCTTATTATTATTCCCGAAAATTGTTACTCCTGTATTTCTCTCTAAATCAACATGGTTCATATCTAGATTTATATACGTCCTTAGATTTTCTTCAAGATTTTCTTTATGTTTATTAACCCATTCAGTTGATCCCCAAAGACCTTCTTCTTCGCCTCCCCATGTACAAAACCAAATACTATAGTATGGCTTTCCTTTTTCTTCAAGAAGTAGGCTGAACTGTCTTGCGATTTCCTGAACTGTTGCAGCGCCTGCAGTGTTATCGACAGCTCCTTGGCCGTTGTATACTGTATCATGATGCGCTCCAAATATAATCAATTCTTCAGTTTCTCCTTCTATAATTCCACAAGGGACATATATTGTTTCTTTCCCTTGATTTTGTACATCTATAATCAACTGAACTCTTGATTCGCCGTCAATGACCTTTTCGGATAAATGTTCACCTGTACTTCTGGAAACCATCATGAGTCCAATATTTTCTGGTAAACTCCCAAATGCCTCAACATCTAATGATTTGAAATATGGGACACAATCTCCTTCTACCAAATCATCGCAATTTATATTGTCATTTACTAATATCAGTGCGACTAGTTGATTTTCTTGCGCTCTCTTGAATAAAATTGTATTACTTTCTGTTGCAGGTATATCTCCTTCTCCTTCCATTAACCATACTAGCCCTATTTTGTCGGATGCTAAGTCCCAATTTTCACTATCACTACCTCTGTTTAAATCAATTATTTCTACAGAATTTGCATATCTAATATCTGTATAACCGCTGTATCCTTGTATTACGTAATCTTCTCTATGTGTAAATTGAGTTATTTCTCTATTAGCGTCGGCTAAAGAACATGGACTAAACCCTCCAACTATATTTCCGACATCTCCTGGTTCACATGTGGATAGTTCAAATTGATTTCCCATTACAAACATAGGTACTGAAAAATCTTCCAATGTAGAAGGAATTCCCATTTCAGAAAAATTATATTTAATTGAATCTGCTGTATTTTTTTCTTCTATGGTTCCGGACAATCTACCTCCCCACTCTGGATGACCTAAGTTTACCAAAGTTTGAGTGTAAGATATTGTCTGTTCTATATCAAAGTCAATTAATACATATTCATCATCACCTCCAATAAAATTAATTATCTCATCAGAATATAAAAGAGCCCCTCCTGAGGTACCAATAAGTAGGATTGAGATAACTCCCAATGATAAAATTGGAGTATTTTTGACAACATTATACCCTACTTGAACTTTACTTTTTGTTTTCGTTATGATGCCATTATTAAATATTTCAGCATCGATAATTTCAAAATTTTCTAATTTCTTTACTAATTCATCTTTGTTACCACTTTGAGATAAATTACGAGATTTCAATTCATTTTTCAATTGTTTAACGGTCATTTCTCTCCATTGTTTCATTCCCCTCACCATCACGTTATTGGAATTGTCTTTTTTCCATGAGTATCAATAATTATTTTCTTATTTTTTTTGAACTTCTGTCCCCTTCCATCTCTTTCCTAAATTATGTTCAATGTCCAATTGATCCATAATTCTTGCAACTACGAAGTCAATCAATTCTTCTATAGATTTAGGTTTGTGGTAGAATCCAGGACTCGCTGGTAGTATGATTACACCCCATGTTGACATTTTCGTCATCGCTTCTAGGTGAGCAGTTGCAAATGGAGTTTCCCTGGGGACTATTATTAGTTTTCTACGTTCTTTCAAGGCCACCAAAGCACTTCTAGTGGCTAAATTATCAGAAATTCCTGCTGCTATCTTTCCTATTGTTGTCCCACTTGTCGGGCACAGTATATATGCATCATATTTAGCAGAACCAGAAGCTGGCCTAGCAGCTAAGTTTTTATTATCATGTAGTGTGATATTTTCTCTGTTGGCCATCTCTTGAGGAGTCATTGAACATTCTAAATCTAGATTTATTGAACCAGCATTAGTAACTATCAAATCTATTTCCCAGTTTGCTTCCGAAAGTGCTTCAACTAGTCTCACTGCATATTGTGCTCCGGAGGCACCTGTAACTGCGACTACTGCCCTTTGCATGAAAAGCCGTATCATTCTTGTAATTTGAAGTGTTGCCTAAATATTATACACATTCATTCAATGATTCTGCTAGATATTTATATTCATCTTTATGGTTGTAAAGTTGAGAAGATATACGAATATATCTTGTATTGTGTAGTTTCCAAGGAAATACTGGAACTTGGATAGAATATTCATCTAATAATTTATTGTGTAAAGGATCTCCTTGAATGCTAAAGGGTGGAATTTCTTTATCTGGGAGCTCTAAAGAAGCTATCGCGGAGACCATATCATCTGGAAAAGGAGGCCTAATTCCTAACTCATCACATAATATATTTCTTCCCTGTATCGCTAATTTTCGATTCTTTTTTATTATCTCGTCCCATCCTCCATTAACCATCATTTCCATATGTTGAATAGATTTAGGAATACACATCCACGGAGTTGGATCATACGTCCCTGACCATGCGAATTCAAACTCAAATTTGTCTTGTGCTTCTCCTGTAAAGGAAGCCCCGTGGCTGATACTCAAAGGTGTAATATTTTTTTTCTTATCTTCACGTATATGCAAAAATGCAGAACCTTTTGGACTACATAACCATTTGTGACAATTTCCGGTAACATATGCTGCATTTATTTGTCTCAAATCTAGATCTATAATTCCGGCTCCATGTGCAGCATCTAATAAGACATCTATATTTTCTTTTTCCAATCTTCTTATTATTTCTTCAAAAGGCATCCTCATCCCAGTCGGACTTGTTACTGTATCAATTAATGCCAATACAGTCTTTTCACTCACAGAATTCATTATAATATCTACTACTTCTTTTTGATTTTTTACATCGAATGGAATTTCCACAACTATTGTTTCTGCACCCACACTTTTTGTAACATAGTCTACTGTATTTCGACATGCTTCATATGTATGGTCTGTTACAATAATCTGATCTCCATTTTTTAAATCAAGATTTTTTAAAATAGTATTAACTCCATATGTAGCATTTGTGACAAATACTAATCCTTCGGGATCAGCATTAATAAATTTAGATAATACCTGAATCGATTTCTTCCAATAGTCAAAATATTCTCTTTCAAAGAATCTTACGGGGTCATTTTCTATTTTTCTCCTATATTCTCCCTGTTGCTTCAAAACCTCAATGGGACTTGCACCATATGAACCATGATTAAGGAAAACAGTATCCTCATCTAATTGCCAATATTTAGAAAGAACACTCTTTTGCGGTAAGGCCATAATTAATTCTAAGGCAACCAATCTAATGGTTTTTGTGGAATCCTCTCCAAAACTCTCTCAATATTTGAAATAAGTGCTTTCTCTAGGCTTTCTCTATCAATTAGTTTCCCTTCTATATCATGTGTATATCCTAATTTATCCAATGAGGTTGTCACTTTTTTTTCTAGTCCGCAACATAATAAAGACTCAATCCTCTCACCGGGGGTGGCGTAGTTCAGTGCTAATCCATGTCTACTTACCCAATGGAGAAATGCCAAACCTATTGAACAGATTTTTTTATCATCTACCCACACTCCCATCATCTCTTTATTCCTGTAACCATTGATGCCACAATCATGTAGTGTTCTAATTACTAATTCTTCCATTTTACCTATTATAGCCCTAATATTTTGTTCGCCTGGATCCCATTTAATAATTGGATAAACAACTAGTTGACCCGGGCCATGCCACGTAATACCTCCGCCTCTATCAACGTTGGAAGTTTCATAATCCTCATCTACAATTATATTTTCCCTCACTGCCTTAGCCCCCATGGTAACTATTTCGGGGTGCTCAACTAAAATTATAACATCATTAATTTCATTATTTATTCGCAACTTTTGTATTCTCTTCATTTCGTCATCTACTACTTTGTGAGGCAGGATCCCTGCTCTAAGGATTTTAATTTCTTTCAACTAATCCCTCAAGATATGTGTATCGCGTGACCTAATGTCTTCAAAACACCTTCATGGAATGATTCCGTCATTGTCGGATGTGCATGCACAGTATCAGCAATGTCTTCTAATAAAGCACCCATTTCTAATGCTAATACAAATTCTCCACTTAATTCTGCAATATGAGTGCCAACAGCTTGAATGCCAAGAATGACATGATCAGATTTCCTTGCCGTCACTCGAATAAAGCCACCAGTTTTCTCAGCCTCTAGTGTGAGTGCTCTACCATTAGCCGCCAAAGGAAATTTTCCAGTGATAACTTCTTCACCCAAATCTCTTGCTTCATCTGGACTTAATCCAACTGATACAATTTCAGGTTCAGTGAAAACTATTGCTGGAATGGCAACTTTATCGAAATCTCTATTCTTTCCAGCAATTATTTCAGCCACCATTTCTCCTTGTGCACTCGCTTTATGGGCCAACATCGGCTCTCCTGCAACATCTCCAATTGCAAATACGCCAGGCGCAGAGGTTCTACATTTTCTGTCAATTCTAATGAAATTACCTGATGAATCCATTCTAATTCCCATATTTTCTAAACCCCAACCCTTTGAATTTGGTCTCCTTCCGACAGTAACTAATACTTTGTCAACTTTTACAGTGTGTTCTTCTTTATCTTTTTCAAATCGTAAATGAACTTTCCTAGAAGCTCCTTTCCCTTTAATCTCAGCACCCCTAGCCAATGCTTTGGTGTGGATTGAAACTTTCTTCATTTTCAACCATCTTTCTAAAGGTCTTCTAATTTCTTTATCTATTATTGAAAGAATATCATCTAAACCTTCTATGACAGTTACTTCAGTTCCTAATTTAGTCAATGCGCATCCTAATTCTAATCCTATATATCCTCCGCCTACTATTGCAACACTTTTTGGAAGTTCTTTAAGTTCTAATGCGCCTGTTGAAGATAAGATAAATTCTTCATCACATGGCATGAATGGTAGGTCTATTGGACTTGATCCTGTTGCAATTATGACATTCTCCGATTCAATATTTATTATACCATTTTTAGTTTTTACATTACAACTCTTTGAACTTTGAAAACTCGCCCAACCCTCAATTATCTCAACACCCGCTCCTTTCAGTAGAGATTCAACACCTTTTGTTAATTTATTTACTATCGAATCTTTCCATAATGTCATGGCCTCCATATCGATTTCTACTTTTCCATCAATGGTAAGTCCCATATGGTTATCTTGAGATGAATGTTTTTGTAATGCTTCAAATCTCTCTGCACTATGAATTATTGCTTTACTTGGGATGCACCCTACGTTGAGACAAACCCACTCCTGCCTTATTTCCTTCTACAATAACAGTATCTAGGGCCCAACTGTCCAGCTCTAATGGCTGCAACATAGCCCCCTGGTCCTGCTCCTATTACCAAAACTTGACATTTACGTGTTTCTGACATTTGACGACCTCACATAAAGATAAGAGCTGGAGTTTCCAAACATTCTTTTTAGATTCTGAATTAAAGCCGCGCCATCTGCTCCATCTACTACTCTGTGATCAAATGAACTTGATACGTTCATTATCCTTCTAATGACAATGTTTCCATCTCTGACGACAGGCATTTCTCGAGCATTATGAACTCCAAGTATTGCTACTTCTGGATGATTTATTATTGGTGTAGCGCCAAGACCTCCATCTCTTCCTAAACTTGTTATCGTAAACGTAGATCCACTTAATTCATCCAAGCTCGCTGTTCCATTTCTAGCAGAACTTGATACTCTTTGCATCTCAGATTGCTGCCCTCCAAATATCCATCGCTTCTACATGTTTTACGACTGGAACATACAATCCTCGTTCTGTTTGTGTTGCTATTCCAATATGTAGGGCACCAAATCCTACTTACGATATTGGCCCTGGTCATCATATCTAGCATTAGATTCAGGGTGCTGAGGCAATTATTTTACTTAGTGCAATCATTATGAAGGGTAAGTAGGTTAGTTTTGGTTTGCGTTTCATCTCTAGTTTCATTTAATGCCTGTCTTAATTTTTCTAATTCTGTAATATCAATTTCTTCAAAATATGAGAAAATGAGGTATTGTTCTTTTACTAATTACCATCTGTTCTGCAATTTTTCTTCGTAAACCAACAACCTTTACTTCTGTAATATCTTCTCTTTTCATTTTAATAGAATTTATTTTATTATCTCCTGTCATTCCGTCTGATGCTACATACAAATCTATATCTGAGTGGACGTATTCTACCAGCAGGACCAGTTCCGTTTATTGTTGTGAGATTGACTCCAATCTCTCTAGCTCTTCTTCTAACGGCTGGACTCGCTAAGGTCTTTCTGTGAGCACTTTTACTATTGGATAATGATGTATTTTTAGAGCGCCGCAACAGGTTCACGCACTGCAACAGGTTCACGCACTGCAACAGGCCTCAGGCACTGCAACAGGTTCAGGCACTGCAACAGGTTCAGGCACTGCAACTGGCTCTGAAACATCTAAAATATCTGAAATTTCATTACTTTCGTCAGATGAATCTAAATCAAAACTAATGAGAGTTGTTCCTACAGCCACCATATCTCCTATGTCTCCACTTAGTGATGACACCACACCCATTCACCGGAGATGGTATTGTAACAGTAGCTTTATCAGTCTTCACATCAACTAATGGCATCATCTTCTTTCACAGTAGAGCCAATGACAACGTGCCATGTCACTATTTCTCCTTCTACTACTCCTTCTCCAATATCTGGAAGTTTAAATTCATAATTTACCATTTTAGTCCTCCTGAGTTTTTTTTATCGCTCCAATTATTCTAGATGTACTAAGGCATATAATCCCATTCTGTAGTATGAGGGAAAGGCGTATCCCAGCCCGTAACTCTTTGTATTGGACTTTCGAGATTGTAAAAGCATAACTCTTGGATCGAAGCAGAAAGTTCTGAACCGAAACCACTTGTTTTGGGGGCTTCATGAACGATTACACATCTTCCAGTTTTTTTAATAGATTTAATTATTATATCTTTGTCCCAAGGTAAAAGAGTTTGTAAATCAATTAAATCACAACTAATTCCAGAGTCAATTATTGCTCTTTCAGAAACGTGAACCATGGTCCCCCAAGCTATAACGGTACAATTTTCGCCTTCCATCGCTAATCTGCCTTGTCCCAAAGGTATCTTGTAGTATTCTTCTGGAACTTCTGCTTCAGAATGATTTTTCCATGTTGGTACATCATGAGGATCTCCATAAAAAGGACCCCTGTAACATCTTTTGGGCTCAAAGAAAATAACTGGATCATTTGATTCTATCGAACTAATCAATAAACCCTTAGAATTATATGGTGTTGAACAGTAAACAACTTTTAATCCAGGGGTATGTGTAAACTGTGATTCGGGTGATTGAGAGTGATGATGTCCGCCTCTTATTCCTCCTCCCGCTGGAGTGCGTATTGTAATTGGACACCAAAATTCTCCTCCAGATCTATGTCTAATCTTAGCAATTTCATTTACTATTTGATCATAAGCAGGAAATATGTAATCAGCAAATTGTATTTCTACAACCGGCCTAAGTCCAT
Source organism: Candidatus Thalassarchaeaceae archaeon (assembly GCA_943841885.1). Classification (GTDB taxonomy): domain Archaea; phylum Thermoplasmatota; class Poseidoniia; order Poseidoniales; family Thalassarchaeaceae; genus MGIIb-O3. Next base: position 306,680 of record CALSZZ010000002.1, read on the forward strand.
TAATTCCCATTCCAAACGCAATAGCAGCTATGCCGCCTTCAGATAACGGAGTGTCAAAAACGCGATGTTTACCAAATCTTTCCTGTAATCCATCACTAGTTCTAAAAACTCCTCCAAAATATCCTATGTCTTCACCGAATAATAACACATCTTCATCCTTATCAAGCATATTGTCGAGGGCACTATTGACAGATTGAACCATATTCATTTCGACCATTATTCAACACTCCATTTCTTCATTTCATCCCATTGTTCTTGAAGATGCCAGGGGACACTCTCGTATACTTCTGTGAATATTGTATCAGAAGAAGGGTAAGGGCCATTTGCTAAGTCTCCATATTTTACTGCTTCCTTGTAAGCAGCAATAACTTCTTCATCTATTTTTAATTCTAATTCTTCTTGTTCCTTTTCTGTCCATTGAGAATTCTTAATTAGATGGTCTTTCAATCTTTTTATTGGATCTCCACCTGGCCAATATTCATGTTCATTCGAAGGGCGATATCTAGAGGGATCGTCACTAGAACTATGAGCACCTGCTCTGTAAGTTAAAATTTCGATATGAGTTGCACCAAATCCCATTTTAGCCCTCTCTCGGGCCCATTTGGTAACCGAGTAAAGTGCTAAAAAATCATTACCATCTACTCTGAAACATGGGATTCCGTATGCCAATCCCCTTGTGGCAAAATTATTACTACCACTTGCGATGTTATAGTGCGTTGAAATTGCCCAGTGGTTATTTACTACATTTAATATCACAGGGGCTTTGAAAACACTGGCAAAATTAAGTCCATAATGGTAGTCTCCTTCTGCGGAAGCACCATCTCCAATCCAAGTTATAGTTACTTCATCCAAACCTTTGTATTTAGAGGCCAATGCTACTCCAACCGCCTGACTAAATTGTGTCCCTACCGGACTGGAGATTGAGATAAAACGACCATCTTTGTATGTATAATGGACTGGCATTTGCCTACCTTTGACATTATCTTCTACATTCCCGACACAATGACAAATCATACTCACCATATCTCTACCTCTGACAAATTGAGCACCAGGTTGACGATATGTGGGGAATATCCAATCTTCGTTATTCAGGGCCATAGTTTGTGCTATTGCAATACCTTCTTCTCCAAATGATTGCATATAAAATGATAACTTACCAGTTCTTTGCATCTTCATCATCCTATCATCAAAAATTCGTAGACGAACCATATGTTCTAATCCTAATTTTAATTCTTCAAATGTTAAGTTAGGATTCCATTCTCCCATCGCTTCTCCTTTGTCATTTAGAACTCTTACTAGTCCTACGGCGTGATTATATGTTTCATCTGCATCACAATCAAATTTTGGTTTTTTAAGATCCTTTGGATGCCATTTCCATGGTTCAAAAGAAGAAGAATCACCAGGCCTATGTGGTGCATCAGGGATGTGCAGAGGGATTTGTTCCTCCTCTGCTCTAGACATGTTATGCCCTACCCTATTCATCTTATTATATTACTTTGTAATTACTGTCCTATCTGAGTTATGGTATGAAATATTTGATACCGCTGATCCAGTAGAACTTTTTATTGCTACAGGGATACCTCCATTTGATTCGTTAAACAACAAACCTGCTCTATAAGAGGAGCGTACCAAAGGTCCACTTGCTACTGCCTTGAAACCCATCTCTCTTGCCAAACCATCCCAAATAGCGAATTTTTCCGGTTCTGGAAATCGAGAAACTGGGAGATGCTTATGGCTCGGTTGGAGGTATTGCCCCAAAGTGATCATATCAACACCTGCCTTTCTTAGTAACTTCATAGCTTCGATAATTTCTTCATCAGTTTCGCCAATACCTACCATTATGCTTGATTTGATTTTAAGATCGGGCCTTAATTTTCGAGCCGTTCCAAGTACGGCCAATGATTGACTAAACGATGCTCTTGGATCTCTCACTGTGGAATCTAGTCTAGGTACACATTCAACATTATGGGCAAATACTTTCAGGGGTAATTTATCTAATAATATTTCTAATGCATCCAAATTACCATCTAAATCTGAACATAGTAATTCTAATCCAACATCAGGGTTTTCCTTTTTTACTTCAATAATACAGTTTCTGTAGTGTTCCGCACCGCCATCTTCTAAATCATCCCTGTTTACAACAGTAATCACTGCATATTCTAAACCCATATTTTTTATTGCATCTGCTAGTTCTTTAGGCTCATTTTTGTTTAAATCCTCGGGAGTTTTTACTGTACCCACAGCACAAAACCTACAACCTCTTGTGCATACTTCGCCTGCAATCATAAAAGTTGCAGTACCTCTACCCCAACAATCATGGATATTCGGACATTTTGCCTCCTCACAAACAGTGTTCAGTCCATGTTTTCTGACATTCATTCGGGCTTCATTAAATTTTTTCTGAGCATCACCTATCGGTAATGAAGTCTTAAACCAACTGGGGAGTCTTTTTCTATTCGCTTTCCGTTTTTCAATAGCATTCATTTTTTTGTCTTTGGGAACTCGAAAATCTTCATTTTTGCCGCTTTCAACAATTGGAAGACGCGGCGCCATAGCACATCCAAAAGAACATAAACATTAACTATTATCATACTTGTCTCTCTTATCTTCCTAAACCTTGTAAAAACTAGATGCTTCGGAGGAGCATGAATCGGGGAACTGTAATAGTTACTGGAGGCGCCAAGAGGATTGGAAAAGCAATTTCGTTAAAACTTTCTTCGGATGGTTATTCAATAGCAATACATTATAATAAATCTTCAGAAGCTGCATTTAATTTAGTCAAAAAAATACAATCAATCGGAGGTGAAGCAGCTGCGTTTGATGCAGATTTAAACGACTCAGATGCTGTTTCTAAATTAATACCAAGAATAAAATCTGCCATGGGGCATATTTCAGGCGTTGTAAATAATGCTTCACTTTTTTCCTATGACGATATTTTGTCAATTACCGATGATACTTGGGATGATCACATGAATGTTAATGTCAAGTCACCAATCTTACTAATAAAAGGTTTATACAAATTAAATAATGGCAAATCCCAATCGTCCGTAGTTAATATTCTAGACCAAAAGATTTCAAATCCTAATCCTGATTACTTATCATATACTGCTTCTAAATTTGCTTTATTTGGTTTAACAGATACCTTGGCAAGAGGACTTGCCCCAAGTGTACGAGTTAATGCAGTTGCACCTGGGCATACAATTGCTAGTCCTGAACAATCTGAAACTGGTTTTTCAAAATCTCAATCTGAAACACCTTTAGGTGTTGGCCCTAGTCCTGAGGATATTGCAGAATCAGTGTCATATCTTATGAAAGCAAAATCTGTAACGGGACAGATAATATTTGTTGATTCTGGAGAGAGATTTCTCTCTAGAAAGAGAGATGTTGTCTTTGAGACGGAGAATTAGTATGAATCCTGTAAAAAATATCTTCTTACAAAATTTTAGTGATAAAAAGATTTTTCAGACTGTTTTCTTAGAATCTGCAATACGTCACATAGATATTGGAATTCATAATTTTGAAGTGGGCCATCCTCAGAGAATTCAGTTTGATATTTTTGTGGCAGTTGATAGTAATAGAGAATTAGTAAATGATGATATTGATAACGCATTAAATTATGAATATCTAATTGAGATTATAGATTCTAAAATACAAGGAAAGAGAGTATCGCTTTTAGAAACACTTGCTTATGATATTTTAGAGGATGTGCTATTGCCAGAGAAAGTTGTAGCAGCCACAGTAATTGTTTCAAAATTAGACATTCTAGACTCAGGTAAAATTGGATGTTCCGTATCTAGGCTAAAATAATATCTTGTTATTCTATGGTGCTGGGAGTGGGATTTGAACCCACGAAGGCCTTGCCACCGGAGCTTAAGTCCGGCCCCTTTGACCGCTCGGGTATCCCAGCAAGCACAACGCCGAGGCTTCATGTTTTCAATCGAACTGATAATTTACTCTAAATTACGATGCATATAGTGTACTAACTTCCCGAACGTTTTAACAATTTGATTATATCCGAAGAGCGTGTCTAATTCTCCTTCGCCGATTTTTACTCATCAGAGTACTAAAATAGCACTTTTTATGACTTTGTTATTTTTAGTTCCACTTTATGCTCCATTTAACCAAAATTTAGAAGAAAATAGAGAATTTGAGAATAATTACTATGCATCTAAAGATACCAATATGTATAGATTATATTTCGCGGAAGAGATTTCTAATGATTCTGGGGGTGGAGACGGTTCAATCACTACTAAGGTCCCTGATGAAGGAGGGCAAAAAACAGGAAGTGTGTTGGATGAAACTATAGAATTCACAACTCCAAAATTACGTTCTTCTCTAGATTTCGAAACTCGTTCCTCAAGTAGTTCTGGTTACTACATCCCATTATATTTATTTCTCAAGGCATCAGGGCCGAGTGGATCTAACGTTGAATGGACAATCACATTAAAGGCCTCAGGATCTCAAATAGGCACTGCATCTCTAAGCAATGAGGCCTGCGTTTCTGGCATAACAAGTAGTTGTGATGATTTTGATTATGAGTTATTTGAAATAGATGTAGGGTCAAGGGACCAATTCACCGTTTCTAAAGATGAAAGGTTAGAAGTTATTGTTGATGCATCTATGTCAGGTTGTGATGGAGGAGGATTATTTTCTTCATGCGAGGCTGAAATTGCATGGAATGAAATTGATGGAGATTCAAGATATTCAAGTATTGAAGTAGATGCCAATGCAATTTCTGATAGTTTAATTGTGTTACAGAGAGAAGGTTCAGAACTAGTAGAAGGGCCTGAGTTAACCTGGTATCCAAATGATGTCATTTCTGAGAGAACTATGCAATTTACTTTTGATGTCAAAAGTGCTTTTGGAAGATACGATATAGCCGATGTAAAACTTTTGATGCGTGATCCAGATGGAAATTACAGAATTGATGAAGTAATACAATCTCAAGATAATGAGGATATTGAGGACACTTCTTCTGGAATATATGGTAAGTATTTGTGGACATATCCAAGTGGCTTACCTTCTGGGGAATATTCAGTTGAATTAGAAATAACTGATATCCAAGGGCATTCCGCTGTAATTGAGCACGAAAAAATCCAAATGAAACAATGGGGAGTAGCATTAAATCATAGATTTGATCAATATATAGAATTTATAGCACCGGGGGAAACTACACCAATACCTCTCCAACTAGTTCATAGAGGAGATTCTACGAAATCAATGGATGTTGAGTTAAGTGTCCAAACTTCATTGGGTACTTCTTGGTTAGTAGAGTTTGACTCACCAGGAGGATACACTCTAGATCGGGGTGGAGATATATTAAATCCAATTTTGTCATTAAGGGCCCCTGACGATTTGAGTAGGACGCCTGGTAAAATAAAAATAACTGCTCAAGCAAAGGGACTGAATGATGATGGCAACTTAGCATTCGTACATTCAGAGTTGGAGCTGGATTTAGAAAAAATTGATGTTTATCAACCTCCTGAAATTTCCCTATGGTCTGAAGAACATGATGTAGCCATCGCCAACTCGACTAGGGGGGACTCTATTGATCCAGACATACCAAGATATGTTGAGTATGGGGAATTCAATCCATTTATTTTAGAAGTATTTAATACAGGTTTTGATGCAGATTCTTTTAGAATAGATATTTTGAAACGCTCAAAGGCTATTTTCCAGGTATTTGATAATGATACTGGTAACAGAATTCTAGAAGATGAAGGGGATGGTACATTTCATATCTCATTATTAGAAAGGCATTCCACTCAAACCTTGAAATTTAGTATAAAACCTTCTGATGACAGAGAAGATTCAGATATCGGTCAAATTGAATTAGAAATAATCAGTGAAGGAAATGCATCTTTACGTTCCACCATTATTTTTACCATTCAAAGAACATTTGGGATAAGGGCAGAAGTATCTCAAGATTGTGATGGTACTCCTCTTGGGCAGATTGAGGTATCTCTTTGTGCACCTAATTCAGATAATCCTACTGTTGATCTAAGGGCTAGAATAACAAATACTATGGAAGACGATCAACCTTCAACCCAGTGGAGAATTCAAAATCCTGCCTCACTATTGAAAAATCTAGATATCAATCCAGTTTTTGGCCAATGGCAATTCACTGTTAAGGATAAAGACGGAATATCAGTACCAAGGGTCACTCTAGGTCCTAATGACTATACTGAAGTTTTTGTAACAATCACACTGACAGATCAAGTTGAAGCCGGCAATCATACTTTGTATTTGAGAATAATAGAAGATACGGAAGATCCTGATCCAAGGTATTTTGATTTGCCTATAACATTTGAAATTGGCGAAGGAGATCCTGACTTAGAAATTGTTCAAGTTTCTCCAATTTCAAGATTCATCCCAGGTGAACCTTACTCAATACAAATGAAAGTCCGTAATAAAGCCAACACTCCTATGACCGTTTTGTTAGATTCATCTGTAGAAGAAACAGGCTGGAGTATAACTATAGAAGGAAAATCTGGCTCACCCTTAATCGAATTAGATGCCTTCGATGAAGAAACTTTTACTGTTGAGGTATTGGTCCCAGAAGATGCGAATAATGGTGATAAAATACCAATTTCAATTACTGCAACTCCCTTGGACACAGAACAAAGCTTTTCAGATGAATTCACAGATGAATTTCAACTTAATGCCGTTATAGAAATATCTTCGATTAAAGAAATAATAATCAATGAAATCACTCATCCAAGATTTTCAACAATGGTTTTCGCCTTAGTAGCAATTTTAATTATTTTTGCGGGAGTACAAAGTCGTATGAACAGGAGAAAATGGGCCACTCAGATGGCTTATTTGGAAATGTTATCTGATGGCGGGAATGAAGATGAAAACACACAAAATAATATTGATATCCCCGATCCTATAAAGGTAGTTGAAGACCCAACTCCTGAAAAATATGAACAAGATGATATAGAACTAGTTTGATTATTTCTAGGATATGTATGAACTACGCTCCATTCTTCTTAAGACCCTTATAATTACGGCATAGATTCAGGGTAGTTTTATGGATGTGTCATTTGAGAAATCTGACAATGGCGTCCATCTCAGAAAGATACGTTCAGCTATATTCTTTAGTTTAGTTATGCTTTGTGCTTCATTATCGGCTTTAGAGTTTGGAATTTGGAAGGCTATGGCTACAACTGACCAAGATGGCGACGGATTAAGCTATGGTCTTGAATTCTTAATTAATACTCAACCTCAAGATTGGGATACGGATAATGATGGGTTACCCGATGGTTGGGAATGGCAATATGGGCTAGATCCACTGTCTTCTTTGGGTAATAATGGATCCACAGGTGATCCAGACTTAGACTCATTGAATAATTTAAATGAATATTTATACTCAATTCCTTCTAATTGGGACTTTTCAGGAACTCCAAATGAATTAGATAATGGCGTATGGTGGAATGGTACTGTACCTGTAAGTAATTGGGATGAAGAAAGTGCTATGCAACTTCTTCAAGGTTCAGGAGGAGACGGTTTCGATGAAGATCCAGTTGGAAATATATGCGCCGATACCTTTGATAACGATGGAGATGGATTGGTGGATGATTTCGATAATGATAAAGATGGAGATGCTGATTGTTCTTCAGATGATGATGATGGCGATGGTCTAATTGATGAAGATGTAAATGGTTGGGATACTGATGGCGACGGAATCCCCGATGGCTGGGAAGTGGCATATGGGCTAGATCCTACGTCCAATTCTAATATGGATGGAACATTCGGTGATCCTGACGGTGATGGATTAATCAATTTGTATGAATATATTAATCCAGCATGGAATACGAGAAATGGTAGCACTTTCCCTCCCACTCAATATTTTAGGCCGGGCCCTGTAAATATGACATTCACTACATCTCCATGCAATCCCGTTCTTGAATTAGGCCCAGGGGGCTGTCAAATATTTACTGCTGAGGTTGATGGAATAACTCAAACAGATCCTCAGAATAATGATACAGACGGTGACGGTCTGAATGATTCTCATGAGGCTTTAATTCTGTTAACAGATCCAACAGAACCTGATACTGATGGTGATGGAATACCTGATGGTATTGAAGTAAACGGTCTATACGGAGATCCGGAACAACCTTCCGATCCACGTGATAATAATACCGATGACGATCATCTTGATGATGGTGAAGAAGATACAAACGGAAATGGGATTATCGATGAAGGTGAAACAGATCCAACTAGGATAGAAGATGAAGGAGATATTGATAATGATGGATTACAAAATTGGGAAGAAAATCTAACTTGTACCTTTTGGGATAATCCTGATTCAGATGGAGGAGGAATAAGTGATGGCGATGAATTAGATTTTATGAGATCCACTAATCCTTGCATTTCTACTGTTAATCTTGAATTCATAGTATTATCATGGGATTCTAATGTGAATACTTTACAACTAAATTCCACAGAAAATATAAATCCAAACCCTGTTGATTGGAGACAAAATCAAGCCCCTATGGCATATTATGTTTCTTTATCAGGTAATTTAACAGGTTTCAGATTTAGCAGTATATTTGGGGACACTTTAAGGGGTGTAGATACTGAAATGCCTTTAGGTGTAGCTTCAATAATTATTACGAATGGTTCATGGTGTTGGAATGCTACTGCAGGGGCTATTAATGATCCTCACTGTGATGATGATTACCCTGACCTAGATTCAGACGGCTTAGCAGATTGGGAAGAATTAGAAGGTACGTGGGGATTTGTTTCAAGAATAAATATGACAGATTCAGACGGTGATGGTGTAGATGATTTATCGGAAATTCAAAATTCAACTAATCCTATGGAACCTTGTCATAATTTATTGGATACAGACGGCGACGGATTAAATAATTATTTCGAAAATAACACAGGTTGTAGTTTATCATTTGGAATATCTCCTGGTAATATGACATTAGATACTTATCTCACACTGTGGAATCAATCTGATTCTGATAATGGAGGAGTTTCGGATGGTCAAGAGTATCTCGATGGAACTAATCCACAAAATAATCCTGCTGATGACATTAACCCTACAGATACCGATGGCGACGGGATACCAGACACTATAGAGCAGGATATTGGTACTGATTGGTTAGATCCAGATACAGATGGCGGGGGAATCCCTGACGGCCAAGAATGTCCAGAATCATTCTGGTCAACAGATTGCCTGGATTCTACTTCTGATCCTTTCAATTCCAGTGACGATATTGATTTCAATTCTCTATATTTTTCAGCTTATAACCTGTCCTCAGGAGCAGATCCAAGTCTGAAACATTACTGGAGATGGCATACTTATGATTCTTACACTGGTGTTTCATGGGGCGTAAATTCTTCACTTACAGGAAATACTGTAATAACTCCAGCCTCCAACATCAGTCAAGGAGTTTCAGATCCTGCTTTCTGGAATTCATCTTCTGCAACTGATTGGGAGTTAGTATTTGATAGTGGATTATTAACTCCTGGTATTGAATTAATAGCCCCATATAATGTTTTTGAATTTGATAGTTGGACAGAATTTACTGCAGGATTAAATTTCTCAAATTATACGCGTGATATTATCATTGATAATTCTAATATAGATTCTTTATTTATTTCTGCACCTGAAATTATTTTCTCCTCAGAAATAAGGGAAAACTCAACATTTTTTACCGCTAGCCCTTATGCTACTGACCTTCCTGATGACTATCTCTCTAGTGCCGGGCAATTAGTAAATAATATTACTCAACAAGTAATAAATAGTTCCGGGGCGATTTCTGCATGGGATAAAATTCTTGCAATACAAGACTTCATAGTAAACGGCAATGAAACATTCACTTTCTTGCGGAACCATGATGGATCTTCAAGGCCCAGTGATTTAGGCATGGAAAGTGATTTGTCTCATTGGATTCTAAACTCTTCACTTGAAGGAAGTTGTGATGAATTCACATCTTTATTCGCTGTTATGTTGAGACATGCAGGAATGCCTAGTAGAAAAGTTACTGGTTTTGCAGAAGGTGATTGGAATGGTAAATCCTTTGATATTTATGGGAAAGATTTTACTTGGTGGGTCGAAGTACACCTACAAACGAATCAAAATCAAGGCAATTTGGATATGGGTTGGATTCCTTTTGAAGCATGCCCTGATATGTCCTTAGTCGAGGTTACTAACGTATCATGGTCGCCTGATACATTGAAACGTGATTTAATTGGTGAAAACATTTCTGTTGATGGTGTATTAAAGTTTGTTGATAATTCATCAGTAGCACCAGAAATTGACTTATCTCTTTATTTAATTTCTCCATTAGAAGTATCAAATATTCCTGGCTCGGCTTCTTTAAATGAATATCTAGTCGCTACTACAACTACTGATGAAAATGGTCTTTTCAATCTATCAGGACTACCTGATGAAATTATTAGCCCTGGTTATGCTTCATTGGTAATTCAGACATCTAAGAAAAATTATGTAGGAGATCAAGGCATTAGTTTTTCATGGACAATTAATATAACTGATAATGTAAATATTAGTATTCTTGAACCTATGCCAATCATAGAACCTATGCTTGGTGTTGGAGTAAATACAACTATTTCAGGACAAATGTCATGGGCAAGTAGTCCAAAAATAGATCCTACACTAGTTGATAATTTACAACTAGAATTAAGTTATTCTACTTCTCTTGATGGTGATGTAATTATATCAACCGAGATAGGAGCAGGAGGGTATTTCGAATTTATTGTCCCAATACAAGATAATGAGCCACTTGGAATTATTAATGCTACATTGGACTTCTTTGGTTGGCATCAAGATGATTTTAACAATTTAACAAATCCATTGTATCATGCTAATCCAAAATCATTAACACTACCTCTTAATATAACTCCATCTCCAAATATGTCTATAACTCTTGAAAGTAGTAATATAAATAATACAATAATCGATATTAATTCTTTCATTTTTCTTAATGGAACTGTTCTTAGTCGAGGGCTCAATCCAAGTTCATTGAATGGTACATTATCATTAGATATGCGTAGATCTGATATGAATGGACCTTATGTAAATCTAAAAAATTGGAATTTAAATACGTCATCCTGGACAAGTAATCCAGGAGAATTTGAGATTGTGTGGTTCTTCAACGAATCCGAAGTACCAATACCTGCAGGACTGGTAGAAGTTAAATTCCAATTTAATGCCGACAATTTATCTGCTTCTGATCAGGAAACATTTTCCGATACGTTTGGAATCAGGAGTGAAATATATTTCAACTATACACTTGTTGCTGATATGAGAGGGACGCTTATTGATGTTGATGTTATTTTATCCGATCATACTGGAACTTCATTTGCAAGCTTTTTAGGAAATTATACTCTAGACTTTAATGGTACACAGGTTTGGAATGTTTCCGATCCACCTACTCCCAAATTATTAGTTGAATGGACTCCATCTTTGGATATAGTCCCTGGAGACTATTCTTGGGAATTAAGTTACAGCGGTACGACATGGCTTAAACCATCAAATATTGTTGATCAAATTAGAATTCGAGGTAGGGCCAATGTAACTACAACTATTGGATCAGAATGGTCCCAGGGCGGAGATTTGAGTAGTCCTAACTGGATTAGTGGTATTGCTAGAGATATCGTTCTAGGTAATGCTATAATTGGAAATAATTCTTCTATATCTCTTACTTTACAAGTTCCTTCTAATTTACCACCTTCGCCTGATGGTTTTCCTCCTGCTCCAATAGTTTATGACTTGGCATTTGGTTGGATAGATGAACAAACAGGAGAGTATAATCTATCATTTGTGATGCCAGGGGAAATCGCTTCGGGAGTTTATGATTTAAGAATTGATTTAGATTTCTCGATAAATCCACCACCTGGAGGGAGGTATTATCAAGATAATTCTGTTTTATTAATTCAAGCCGGGATACAATCTGAGTTCTTAGTCACTACGAATGATTCAGTAGCCATTGTAGTTGCTGGTGAAAATATACAATTGAATGTTACCGTTAATGACATTGCAGACTTTTCACGACTTTCTAATGTCACTGTAGAAATTTACTTCGATTGGGGGGGGCCATCGCAGAATTTGTTACAGATAGTCCAAACTAATAACGACGGTACAGCTTCATTTAATGCTTTAATACCATCAATCACTGTTCCAGGCTATTATGAATTAAGAATTTTCGCACCCGATGACCTAACAGATAACTTAGATGATGAAAATGCTGGCCGCTGGCTCAGTCATGAGATTTTTGTTAATTTAACCGTACAAGTACCTAGTTTAGTGCAGATTAATTCAATACCTTCTGAAGTTACTGCACTTCAATTTTTTACAGTTTCAGGAGTGGTGATGGATTCAGTAGATGCAAATAGAACTGTCCAAGGGCCAGTTGATATTGAGATATTTTTCTTGGACGATCCCGAAGAAATTTTGATTTCCGACTTTACTACAAGTATAAATGGAAGTTTCACTATCTCAGTTCCTACAGATGTCTCCGGAGATGGAGTTTCTAGTGGCTTAAAGATATTAATAGTTAGTGTAGTTAATGATTCAAGTCCATTCTACCTAACTGGAACTGGCGATACTAATATCTTAGTGCGTGGAATACCAAATTTTGTTGATACTAGTCCTTTTATAAATACTGTAGCGGATAGAGGAAGCTCGATTTCAGTTGCAGCAACTCTTGTAGAATTCAATGACAATAATAGGCCATTAAGTGACTTTTCTGTTAATGTTAAATTTCATGATACGTGGTTGGGTGCCAACATAACTGGTGAAGAAGGAGAAGTTGATTTTACATTCACTATTCCTAATAACCATCCTTTAGGCCTAATAAATGTATCATTTTTCTTTAATGGCTCCGAAACTTTACATTCTACTATCAAGATAATTAATACAATAACTATCAGGTCTCCTACATCGATTGAAATTTATCCAATAGTCGCTAATCCTTTTCCAGGGGATTTCTTTAACATATCAGGTTCATTAACTTCTGATAATAATTCTGCTTTAACTAATAGGCAAGGGACTTTACTAAGTCCCGCACTTACTTTCTCTATAGATGGCGATTTTAATACATTCATCGTTTCTTCAATATCTATTGACTCTGATGGTAACTGGTCGGCAGAAATTAGATTAGATTTATCATTCCCTAGAGGGGTTCATGGGATTGATGTTGTGTTTACTCCTGGAGTAAGTTATTATGGAGAAAGTACAAATAATTCAATTTTTGATAGTAAAGGGTATTCATTACTATCAATCCTTAGTCCACTAGATCTCGATCCAGACAGTAGAACAATAAGAGGAGATTCAATTTCTATCAATATTTCAATTATTGATAATGCAGGCTCAGCAGTAATCGCAGTACCATATGACGTAAGTATTGATGATGTTATTATGGAAACAGGATTTACTGATTCTAATGGGGAATCAGCATCAATTATTTCCATAAATCCATTTACTACACCTGGGCCAATTACTATTACTGTATCTTTTGATGGTATTAATGGTTCAACGGGACTTCTTGGGGACGAATCATTTACTAGGTTAGTAATATTAGCTCCAACAGTTATAGAAATATTAGAAATTACAGGCTCATTTATTGCTGGTGAGAAAATTACATTCCAAGGCACACTAACCGATGAACATGGTGAGAATCTACTCGGTCCTGAAGCATCTTCCGGGGGAATTTTACATCTTTTTATAGACGACTTAGATGTTGGTCCAATGTACACCACTCAATCAAATGCGTCTACTACCATTTGGAATGTAACCTATGATGTTCCACCAGACATTAATTATGGAGGGCATTCAGCTTCTGTAAGTTTCTTGGGGGGATTCACATGGGTAGATCCTATGGGCCAAGGCGATTCCCTAAATCCAGAATACTATTTACCATCGTTAGCAAATATTAATTTTAATATTTCACAATTATCTCAAGTTATAATCACCACTCCGCCTAGTGATGTTGATCGTAACGATCTAGTCTTAATTGAAGGCCAACTAACAGATAAAGTAGGAAGGGAAATACCTAGTAGAAATTTAGAAGTATTTATGAATGAACAATTCATGACAGATTTGATAGTTGATGAAAATGGTGAATTTAGTGTCTATATTCCAATACCTCCAGATATGGATTTAGGGCCACAAATCGTGAAGATTATTTTTTCAGGTGAAGAATTCATCCTTCCCTCAAATTCTTCTACAATTTTTGTAGTGCATGGGCCTGTATTCCCATTTGTGTATACTCCTAATTCTGCAGCCGTAGGCGATTCTCTATTAATCGAAGGTTCCGTTAAAGATAATTTACAAGATGGTTGGTTATCCAATCATACAATAGAAATTCTTGTTGATGGAGTTTTGATGGGAATAACTACTTCTAATTCTACAGGTTATTGGGATTATGAATGGACTATACCCGAATCTCTAGATATTGGCAATCACACATTAACGGCTTTCTCTCCCTCTCAAGGATATCATCGGCAAGGAATTTATGAAACAAACCTTACAGTAGCATATCATACAGTTATTTCTCTATCAATTGAATCCAATTCAATGACAAGAGGTGATCATTGGAAATTCGATGGTAGGTTGTATGAGGGAGATACTCCTTATCAACTAGGACTAGAAAATAGAGAAATATCTGTATTATTGAATGGAGTAGAAATATCAAAATTATTTACTAACAATGATGGTTCTTTCATGTATAATCATTCCCTGGGATATCAAATATCTAGAGGGATTCATGACGTTAACTTCTTATTCGACGGTGAATTATTTTATCTTCCCTCTAATACAAATATTACGACATATGTTAAATCAGATATCAGTATAGAATTATCTCCGATAACTCATACAATTATACGTAGTTCAGAAAATCAACCAATAAAAATACAAGGCTTTGTGAGGGAAATAGGTGGGCAATTTAACGTATTTGAAAATTTGACTCTTAAGTTGTATTCTGGAGAAAGTGATTTACCATTTAGAAACGACCCATGGGCTAGTTCTGGAACACTTAATTTTCAAATAATTTCTAGTGCTCGTGAATTTATGGAACCAGGAATAAATAATTTAGAACTCTTAATCCAGGCAGATGAATCTCGTTATCTAAATGGGGCCTCAATCAATGTAGATGTCACTGTTCTTGTTTCTGTTGATTTTGATTTCTCCAGTCTTGATTTATCTAATGGCCAGAGAATACTACGAGGTTCTGTTAATCTAACAGCAAATGATACCGGGGAGCCTTTGCCCAATATTCCAATGTCTGCTTTACTAGTTAACGGCTCCACTACACATTTTTCTTCTATCAAACTAACAGATGATAATGGTCGTTTTAATTATGAATTCAAATCATTATCTCCGCTACCTCCTTTATCTGATAAAGCATCATGGGGAATTTTAAATGTCCAATTATCATCAGATTCAGATTTTATTGACCCACTTAGCCTATCTGGACTTGTGTTGCAAGGTAACTTGGAGATAAGTTATGAAGTAACTTCCGATAAGTCATTTTTCCAGTCAACAATTTTTGGAATTATGTTTGTAATTTTAGTATCTTCATTAGTTGGTACTTTTGTAATCTTTAATCGACGAAAGATGTCTGAAATATCTGAAATAGCTGGAATATTCAATTACGCTTCAGAACTTCTTGAAGCTGGTGATGAAATGAGGGCAGCAATATTCGAGTGTTACCAAAATCTTTGCGAGGTCTTCATGCGCAGAGGCTTTTTACGCCGTGGTTTCGAAACAGTTCGAGAGTTCGAATTGGCAATTAGGCTAGCGTTGCCTGAAATTAGTGAAAATTCTCTGGTAGCTCTAGACAGAATATTTGAAGAGGCCCGTTATTCGAGTCATATTTTGGGAGAATCTGATCGTAAAAATGCTCAACACGCACTTTCTTTAGTACTAAATGAATTAGAACAGTTGCAAGACGTACCCACTAGAAGAGAGGAATCAATTGAACTAGAAAACTAATTATTCTATTTGTAGTTCTAAGTAATCATTAATCCATTTACCATTAGAAATTTTTTGATTTTCTCCTATCTTAAATGTCTCAATCATCCCCCCAAAAACTTCTGGACTCATTATTCTAACAAGATTATTGCCTTTATTTCTACTAGTTTCAACAATTATTTCAGTAGGAAATCTTGTCGACAAAGGAATTTTAATTTTAGAATTATCTAAAATTCCTCCTACATCCTCTAAAAATAAATCTAAACTTTTGTTACTTCTTGAAGATATTTTTTCGGATTTTATAGTGTCTGATATTTCTGAGATAATACTCTTGTGAGTATTATTTACTTCTTCCAAATGAGGCATATTAGACAAAAAACTATTATGCATAATTTCTGCAGTGACATCTAGCCCAGGATTAGGATTATTAGGTACTTCTCCATGTATATTCAAACCATCCTCAATCGATAATTCTATTCTCATCCACTCCATATTATCATTCCCCAAACATCTAACTCGCATTAACCCATTGATTCTTTGAATCTTTTTGCAGGCTCTGGAAAATAATCAAAAAATGACTTAGTAAATTTACCCGTTCTTTCAGGATTACTTACTTCTATAGTTTGTAATGAATCTGGCATACAAATTTTATAATTTCTTTGTAAAAGTCGATTTTCTAGAAGTACTACTAATGCCCTATCTTCTCCTTTTCTTATTGGTCTTCCTATTGCCTGCATTAAATTATTTATAGCTGGTTGCGAACTTGAATATCTCCATGCTAAAGAATTCCCAAACCGTTTCTCATAATATTTTTTTAATGCATCTTGTTTTGCACTAGGTGGTGCCAATGGTAACCCAACACATATCACAGCTTGGAGGATATTATCGGGATAATCTACGCCCTCTGAGAATTTACCCCCTAATACGCCCATCAATACCCCCCTCTCTCCATTCGATTCTAGTTCATATAGTATCTTTTTGTTAATTTCTATATCTCTTTTTGACATCGCCCTCTTCTCTTCAATTACTTTAATTCTTGGCCATGACGAGGGTAACCAATCTTCTTCTAGGGTTCTAAATTTTTCCATCATGGCATAACTTGGAAAGAATAATGCTATGTTACCTTTAGAATTCTTAATAGTTAAAGAAATGTGTTGATTTATCTTGTTCGTATTCGTTAAACCTCTGGAGGTGAACTTAGTTGTCACATCTCTTGCTATCAAAACAGGTCGTCTGTTAGAAAGAAAATCAGATTTATATTCTCTAGAAATACTTTTTCTATCTTCAGGTATTTGTAGTACATCTGAATACATTGAAGGAGGGTATAATGTTCCAGACATTAGTATTGATCCACTAGTTTGTTCAAATAACGGTCCGCTAACTACTCCTGGATCAAGTAAAAAACTATGAACTCTGATTGGCTGTTTAGTTTGTTCTCTTCTTTCCCGGCTACTGGAGGGAATTCTATCAATAACTAATGCTAATGCAGAATTATTTTTGTACTCCAAACATATTTCTAACAAATATGCCAGTCTAGAACATGCTGTTTCGTCTTCATCTTCTCCAAGTTCTTCTGGAGTCACAACATACAATAATTTTATCATTCTGTTAAGTATTTTATATTTTTTCTCTCGACTTACATCTAGTGATTCCATTAAACTTTCATTAATATTATTTAAAAAATCACTTGTTTCTATTTTCATATCTTTCTTATCGCCTAATTCCTTTTCCTTTGCATCATACCATTTTATCATATCTTTCTTAAGTTTATTCAATTGCCTTTTTAATTTCCTAATCTCATCTATTTCTTCAGAATCAAAGGTATTTTCTATGTCTGATTCATCAATTGCTTTCTCTTTATCTGCTAAATACTCATTAGTTTCATCATAAGCATGTCCAAATGCTTTACGTTGTAAACTTCTTTCTAGTCCATTCCTGACTCTATCGGGTAAATTATGTGCTTCATCAACTATTAGAATGGAATTTACCAGATCTACACCCATCGATGAGAGCGATGATTTCATTATATTTTCAATAAATACATGGTTATAATCACATACTATGACATCAGCATCCTTTGCAGCAATTCTTGCAGCCGCCCAAGAACAGATTTTTTCATCTCTACTCAATTTAATTACTTCTTCAACATGCATCGGTCGTTCTAATATCATATTTGCCAGTTTCACTTTATTACTTCTTCTAGTCTTTTCTTGAATTCCAAATTCACAATTACATTCTCCAGTTATTGGTTGAACTTCTTCACACATACTTTCTCGACCAATCATATCAGTCAATTTTATTTGTAATTGATTAGTTAATTTTTGATTAATTTTTTTAATTGTATCTACAACTATCTTATGTTGCGACTGTCTCCCTGTTAAAAATAATATTTTTTTACGATTCTTTGATTGACTTCTAACTTTTAATGCAGCTGCAAGGGAAGCAGCAGTTTTACCAATGCCTGTAGGTGCCGAAGCAATAAGGAAACCATTTTCTTCGAGTATACTTATAGAATCAAGTAACATCTCTTTTTGAGAATCTCTAAGTTCATTATGAGCAAAGAATTCACACGCAGATGTCAGTTCTCCCTCGCCCATAAAAAGAACTTGAAAATAGAATGACCAAGAAGATTGGCTTTGTATTATTGAAAAATTACTCATTATGGTTTAATTTATGTTGCCTCGTGTATGGCACGAGACGGTGTGTGTTGAGTAGTATCTCATCGATTCCTTTCAGAAAATTTTGACCTACTTGATAATCCAGCAAATCCTCTTGTATTTCTATATTCTATCCCTCTTGGAAATCTTGGAGCTTCTTTAGCATTATATCCCACGGCATTCGAGAGCTTAGCTCTTTGAACTATGCCTGCAAAACCTCTTTGGAATTTATCTTTGGATTTGGGAGTGTTGACGAGGGGGTTTTTAGGCCCCCCCGCATTTTTTGTGTGCATCCCATCTTCGCCCATTCTCTCACCTATTGAGCGTTCGATTCGCTATCATATCGTATTTCAATTTCTTTCATTCTGGATGAAATTAATTTATCTACAGTTGCTCCTTCGACTATTTCACGTCTAATTAATTCTCTAGCTCCTTGTTTTAGGACAGATTCTGGTGATTCTGCATGTATTTTACAGAAGTCTTTCATCCTAACAGATAGATCTGGTCCCAAATTAACTTCTATTATGTCTCCTATTGAAGTTAGAGGACTCTTAACATATTTTTTAATTGCCTCTCTTATGACGTCAGACCTATTTCTTGTACCTTCTAATCCAACTCTTTGATCTAACTCTAGTAAGAAATCCTCGGGTATTCTCAGAGATACCATTGGGCTGTTCCCTGCCACTCGAGAGGACTTCATTGAACGACCCAAAGTACATTTCATGTATAAATGTAATGCAATTGCAATGCAAATGTAGTACAATTTATCATAAATTATAAAATATATATAATTATTTTCAGTCTATTTGAAAGGTAGAACTACTTGCCAATTATGAGAGAGGAGTTTTATGAAAATAATTAATGATACTATTCATGGTCAGTTTAAACTGAATGGTGTCTGTGAAGAATTGCTCAAAACACCAGAGATGAATAAACTTAGTCATATTAAGCAATTAGGATTGGCGCATCTCGTTTTTCCTGGGGCCCACCATACTCGCTTTGAACACTCTTTAGGAGTATCTCATGTAGCAGGCATGATGGCCGATCAACTAAAATTAGATTCTCATGAGAAATTAACTGTGGAAGTCGCAGGTATGTTACATGATGTTGGTCATGGACCGTATTCACATACTTTAGAACATATTTTGCACGAAAGAGGGGGATTAGATCATATGTCCATAACCGAAGGAATAATTTTAGGAGATTATGATATAATTAGAGATGATGAATCCCGCATAAATAAAAATAGAGTTTTAATTCCTGACATACTCGAAAAATATGATCTAAATCCACAAGAAGTTGCGGGTTTAATTCGAGGACCTAACGCAGGTGGTACTGAAAGATCATTACTTTCATGGATTGAAGGACAAGAAGATTTTGTAGATATAGATAATACCCTTGAGCACTTAATACATGGTCCAGTTGATTGTGATCAGATAGATTATCTATTACGTGACTCTCATTTCACTGGCGTAAAGCATGGAGTAATAGACCATAGGAGATTGATATCAAGTATGGCTAGAAAAGGCGGTGACATTTCAATCAAAGAAGGAGGATTAACCTCTTTAGAAGGAATGTTGATGTCTCGTGGGTTAATGTACAGTTCAGTTTATTTTCACAGAGTCACTAGAGTCACAGAAGTCATGCTATCGAGTGCCGTTGAGAGAAGCATGGATAATCTTCCGGATTCAGTAGATATGCAAAGATTTGTTGATTCTGAGGTATGGGGCGCTTTAAACGAAGCTAACGATTTTTCTAAAGATATAATTAGCCGTTTTAAATACCGTCAATTGATGAAAGTATGTATCAGTAGAAGGCGCCAAGAATTATCTGATTATCAAGTAACAAGATTGGTCGAAATGGCTAAAGATTCTGCTAAAAGACGTATTTTTGAAGATGATATTGCCCACAGAGCAGGATTATCTCCAGGTTATGTATCCATTGATATGCCTAGCGTAAAACTACTTTTATCAGAACCTAGAATGTCTCAAGTTGATATTAAAATAATAGGTGATGATGGGAAAATACGTTGGTTAAAAGAACATACTCCTATTGCAGATGCATTGCGTAATCGTCAAGTAAGTCAATCAGCAGTTTATGTAATGACAGTCCCTAGCCATAAAGAAGTAGTTTCAAGTCTAATTGAAAGGCATTTGTTTAATATTTAATAGACTACGATATTGTGTCGCATAGCCATTCTTTAGGGAAATTATTCAAAAGTAATAGTTTGTACGGCTCCTCGTAAGGTTACAGGAAAAGTGACTGTTCAAACCCTGGTGAATCCCATGGATAAAATAATGAAATTAGTTTATGACGATGTAATAGCAAGAGACCCAAATCAACCTGAGTTTCATCAGGCTGTAGAGGAAGTTTTGGATAGCTTATCTCCTGTAATAAAACAACATCCTGAATATTTGCCTGTAGTCAAAGCAATGGTTGAATCAGAACGAATAATTCAATTTAGAGTTCCTTGGTATGATGATAAAGGTGAATTACAAGTTAATAGAGGATTTAGAATACAGATGAATAGTGCAATAGGCCCATACAAAGGAGGTTTGAGATTCCACCCATCTGTTAATCAATCAATACTTAAATTTTTAGCATTTGAACAAGTATTCAAGAATAGTTTGACAGGATTACCATTGGGTGGTGGAAAAGGGGGGTCAGATTTTAATCCAAAAGGAAAAACAGATGCTGAAGTAATGCGTTTTTGTCAATCTTTCATGATGGAATTGTGGAGACATATAGGGCACAACTTGGACGTTCCTGCTGGAGACATAGGAGTAGGGGGAAGAGAAATTGGATATCTATTCGGTATGTATAAAAAATTAGCCAATCAATTCACTGGAATTTTGACAGGTAAAGGACCGTCATATGGAGGTTCACTTATCCGTCCAGAAGCAACTGGTTACGGTTTAGTATACTTCGCAAAAGAAATGTTAGCAACTCAGAAAAAATCATTTGAAGGAGCAGAATGTAGTATTAGTGGTAGTGGTAATGTGGCTCAATTTGCAGCTGAAAAAGTTCTTGACCTTGGAGGTAAAGTTATGACTATGTCTGATTCTTCAGGATGGATTCATGATCCTTCAGGAATAGATAGAGATAAATTAGCATGGATAATGGATTTGAAAAATAATAGACGAGGTAGAATCAGTGAATATGCAGATCAATTCGAAGGAGCAATTTTCACAAAGTCACAACCCGAACCTTCTTCCAATGGACTTTGGGGAGTGAATGTAGATGTCGCCCTACCTTGTGCAACTCAGAATGAAATTAATGCCAAGGAAGCAGAAATGCTAGTTTCTAATAATGTTACGGCGGTCGCAGAAGGTGCTAATATGCCCTGTACCCCGGAAGCAGTCGAAGTATTCCATAAAAATGGAATTCTTTTTGCCCCTGGAAAAGCATCTAATGCTGGAGGCGTAGCTACATCGGGTCTGGAAATGTCGCAAAACAGTCTACGTTTGTCATGGTCCAGAGAAGAAGTTGATGAGAGATTACAATCAATAATGATTAATATACATCAAAGTGCATATGATACAGCAGCCAAATATGGAATGCCTGGAAATTATGTTGCAGGTGCTAACATTGCTGGTTTCCTTAAAGTAGCTGAAGCAATGGTGGCGCAAGGACTAATTTGATTATTGTTATTTTTATTTTCAATTATTTTTTTATGTATCTAGATCTGTAGTATTTGCTTCAGACTTTGTTGCTGCTCTATTTACTAGTACATATCCTATTATTATTATCCCTGATGAAATAACAATTAATATTGGTATGACATATGAAAAACCAGCCTCATCTTCATTTATTTTCCAATTAATCGTTTCACTCGTCATATTGCCTCCTCCGAAAGAGTCCTCTTCGACTATCTGGGTTGGAGTTAAGATTACACATTTTAACTCTTCATTACCTGCTTTACTATTTCTCCAATCAAATATTATTTCTCCAATTCCTCCTGCTTCTACCAATACATTAGGATAACTATCTGTTTCAGCATTTTCTCCTGTGCTGTTAAGGTAACATGTTATTGCGATATGTGCAGCAGCAGTCCCTTCATTGACTACTTTTCCTATCATGGCAATTGATCCCTTAACCTCTTCAGTGCTTTCTTCCGATTCCAAACTCATCCATTTAATACTTGGAGTATTTTGATTTATTATTATTATTTTGTCATTACTTAGTTTTATTCCGGAACTACCATAATTATCAATTTCAGAATTCTCTGGATTCCAGGCCGTCCTATATTTTATTACATTAATTACTGCATCTTCTCTCCAAATATCATCTACAGCCCAGATATTATCATCAGACCAACCTATTTCGATAATTCTCTCTCTGCCTCCATCTATGTATGATATTCCATCTGCATTACTAAAATTAGTATAAGTATCAATTCCATATAGTCCTTTAATCTGATATTCTACCCATACAGCATCAAATTGTATATACTGACCCATAATTCTCCTTTCCCATTTGTCGGTTAGGTCTCCAGAGCCTGTTGTATCTTCACTCCAATTTATTTCACTTTCAGGCATACCTCTGATGTCATGATCATCTAGGCTACCAATAATTTTTGTACTGGTTAACGTTATTGATGCATTATCATCATTAAGTAAAATTGGTCCTGAACGAATTAAATCATTTGCTACTAATTCAATATTTCCAGTTGCAATAATATTAGCACCTATTATTGTAGAGTTATATGATTTTAAGTCCCCTGAAATATCAATTGTATAATCACGGAATCCAGAAATCATCATATTCGTATATTCTAAATCACTGGCAAGATATTTGTCAGTGACTCCGTTGTAGACAACTGAAACTGTACTTAAAGATATAGGAGTTGACCCATAACCACATAATCCTATAATGAGTTTTTCTGCGGAAGAATTATATGACTGAATATTGTAAGAAAATTCTGTATTATTCATCGTTAAAACTTCATCTAGTATGTATGCAGTCGCTCCATTGAAATTAGAATTAGTAGATGATTCTAATCTAATTTCAAAATCATCGCCGTAAGATGTTATATCAAGTCTAATCGTTGATCTATTGAAATCATCACAATAACCATACCCCTTCAAATCAGAAGGTATATTTTCTGATGTAAATATTGTTTGTTCAAGTACTAATAATCCGCCTTTATCTATTTTTAAAGATGATTCCGGAGAGAAAACAATTTCAGAATCAATTATTGTCAATTTCCCACCATTCAGTATCTTTACAACACCATCTATATTTTCTCCATCTGTCCAAGTAACATCAGATTCTATCAACATTTCATCTGTATTTTGGGCTGAACTATTGCCAATTATTCCCAAATTTGCTATGAAAAATAATAAACTTAAAATTACTATGTGTCTTTTCTCCATCAAACCTCGCACACTTGTATACTCCATGAATAGTTCGGTTGTTTTAGTAACTTTATACGATAGACTCTTTCGTTGCCTCATGCTGGCAATGTTATGGATGCAGTCGAGTTTTTCATCAACGTTCTCACAGTTTTGATTCTATACGGTCCTGCTTATCTCGCTAATACAGGCGCAATGCTGTTTGGTAAATGGATTCCTGATGCAACAGGAATTCGTAAAATAATCATCGATAAAGGACGAAATTGGCATGATGGCCATAGGATTTTGGGTGATGGTAAGTCCTGGAATGGTCTTTTAGGAGGTTCTTTTACTAGTGCTTTATTGATGCTAATTTCACATACAATATGGGAAGGAAGGACCTTTGAAAAATCAAAACCATTTGTAGATCCATTAGAAATGGCCAATAACACTGATTGGTTTTGGTTAGTTAATGACTCATATACAGCACTATTTTTAGGTTTTTTATTAGGCCTAGCTTGCTTAATAGGTGATTCAGCAGGGTCATTTTTCAAGAGAAGAAGGGGATTAAAAAGGGAAGGAAATATAAGTTCTAAAGCCCCAATACTTGATACTATTCCTTTTGCCATCTCAATTTTCTTATTCAGCTTTATACTATTTCCTAGTCAAACATTTACAAAAGAAGAATTAATTTTACCAATAATAACACTATTGCTTTTAACTCCTGTCATTCATCGTTTAACAAATATTTTAGGTTACAGATTGGGCTTAAAAGATGTACCTTATTGATAATAACATATACGTTCTTATTGGTCATTAACTTCGGATTGAGTGGGAAGTTACATGGATATACTAATCATAGGTAGCGGAGGGAGAGAACATGCTTTCGCGATTGGATTCAATGAATCTGAATCTGTCAATAATATACACGTTGCCCCTGGTAATGTTGGTACCTCAAAAATAGCAATAAATCATGATATTGATATCTCAAAACCAGAATTAATTCTTGAATTGGCATCTAAATTAGGTGTCGATCTTGTAGTTATTGGCCCTGAAGTGCCACTTGTAGATGGTGTAGCAGATCATTTAATGAAATCTGAAATTCCTTGCTTTGGACCAATTTCAAAATGGGCAAATTTAGAGGGTTCAAAGAAATATGCAAAAAAAATAATGAAAAAATTGAATATACCTACAGCAAATTTTGTGGAGTTATCTAAAATCTCTGCAAGTCATAATATTTTGAATATTTTTAATCCTCCATGGGTAATCAAAAGAGATGTATTAGCCGGAGGTAAAGGAGTTACTGTTACAGATTCTAAGGAAACAGCAATATCTTCAATAAATTATGCCATAGAGTCTGATGGGCGTGTATTAGTGGAAGAGTTCATGGAAGGAGAAGAAGCCTCTATCTTAGTTATAATGGATGAATCTGATTATGTATGCTTGCCCCCCAGTCAAGACCATAAACGTTTGAAAGACGAAGATAAAGGGCCAAACACTGGAGGGATGGGGGCCTATGCTCCCGCACCAGTTGTAACTCCCTCGATAATGAAGAGAGTAGAAGAACAAATAATACAGCCTATACATGTATATTTAAAAAATCAAGAATTTCCTTACAGGGGTTGCTTGTATATTGGAATAATGATAGATAAGGACGGAGCACCAAAGGTGGTAGAGTTTAATGTAAGATTTGGTGATCCTGAGACCCAAGTTACAGTACCTTTAATTTCATCAGATATAGGTGAATTATTTTATTCTGCTGCAACAGGTAATCTTTCTAATTCCAATATAGCCTTCCATAATTATAGTTCTGCAACTGTCGTATTAGCCTCAAATAATTATCCACTTAAGCCCATCACCGGAGATATAATCTCAGGTAACGATGTTATCATTGAAGAAGGAGAGATAAGGGCTTTTATTCATTATGCAGGTGCCTCATTAAATAATCACGGAGAGTATATCTCATCAGGGGGAAGAGTACTCTCAGCAACAGGCATTGCCCCTACTCTAAAAGAAGCAGTTGAAGCTGCATATCAAATTGTAAATAATATTCAATTAAAAGACTCTCATTATCGTTCAGACATAGGTTTTAGAGCATTGCAGAGATGAATACTAAACCTCTTCTCAGCATCAATAAGGGTGTTACTCCCACGAACGGTTAAAACAACCCGTCATTTCCCCGCGATGTTGGGCCTTGAGGCTGCAACACACGGTGATATAATATGGAAAAAAATGAAGAGGCGGCAAAAGGTAATTTCTTTTATCAAGATATTGCTTCTGTTCCTGTAATATTGGCTACATTAATGGTGCTATATTTCGGAGTTAGTTTTGCTGTCAATGGAGATATAGGGAATGAAGGATATGCTAACATCTTTATTCTACCTTTATCCGCTGCATTAGCATCGGTTATTGGTAGAATAAGTACATCTTATTCTATGCCAAATTTTTCTAATTATCGTTCCTTTATCGCTTCTACAGCCATAGTTATATTTGCTTTTTTAATAGATTTTATTGCAAATTTTGATAATAACGTTTTCTTTCTTACTTTTACACTAGTTGGTATATTATCGGTATTTTTATCCGAAGCAAAACGTATAGAAGAATCTGACTTAATTCTCACAACTATTATTGGTTTCCATCTAGCTGTTTCTTATGCTTCTAATTTAATTTTCGATCCAGGCTTAGATATAGACTCTCAGAGAACTGATATTGGTATTGCTTTCATTTCATTTTGGTTAGCATCTATATCAATTGGATTTACATTAATGGGCTTATTAAAGGGGACATTAAATCAAGCAGGAAAAAGCATTATCTTTTCAGAGATACCTAATTTTCCAAAAAATCGTTCTTTCGTAATATTTTCATCCATCATATCTATTGTTTACATTATTCCATTGTTCCAATTTGATAATTATGAAAATCTAGGAGTAATATGGGCTGTTTCGACAAATGTAATAATCTTATTTTATGCTCTCTGTTACTTTGAGAAATGGCATGTCCTTGGATCTATGGTTCTTATTAATTGGTTTATTTTTACTATGGCTCATCTTCAAGAGATTGGTAATACATTTTATCCAGGAATATTCGAAGAAGAAAGTTTCACAGGCGCATTTTCATGGGCATTCATAACCTTTTGGCTAAATGTCGGAGCGATAACTATAGCTTCAAAAGGATATTTTGGAGATATAGCACCAATGCGAAGTAAAAGTAAATTGAGGATATGGTGGGATTCTAATTATTACTCAATTTTAATTCCTCTCTCATTCATTGTAGCTCTGACTGTAAGAGTTGTTTGGAATGTAATCCCTGCTATGAATGCCCCTGGGACTGGGACATGGGATATGTCTGGAGGATCTGATCCTTGGTACATGAAACGTATCGTGGATTACATCTTAGCAAATAATAGTCACTTTATTTTTGATGCTGATAGGGCTTATCCAATGGGAGCGATAAATCCTAGGCCACCATTGTTTACTTGGTCTTTAGCATTAGGTGGCATGGCATTATCATGGATTTTAGAATCAGATAACACCGGAGAGATTGTATGGTGGAGTATAGCTTCTTTACCTGCCATTTATGGCGCACTCGTAGTTTTCCCTGTCGCAGGCATAGCATACAAAGTTCATGGAAAAAAAGCTGCAATAATTTCTGCCTGGCTTATAGCACTAATGCCGGGCCATATTAGTCGTTCCACTTTTGGAATGGTAGACCACGATTCTTTTGCAATTTTACTTCTATCAACTGCATTTTATTTTTGGGTTAATGCTCTTTCACATATGAACCAAGAAAGAATTTTTTCAAAAACTTCTTCAAATCCATTATATCTTCTCGCTGGAATAAGAGAAACTTGGGTTAGAAATCCTAGGGTGATGTCTAACGCAACCTTAGCGGGAATCGCCTTTGCTGTGATGGCTTTAGGATGGAAAGGTTTCGTTTACGGGCCTGGAATTTTATTCTTGGTATTTTCTTTACAGGTATTATTCAATTTATTTCGCTCCAAGGATAGCTTACAACTCACATCCGCAAGTTTACAGATGTTATTTACGCTATTTTTAATCCCACTTCCTTTCTACGCCTGGCCAGGTTTAAATTTAGTCTTAGATCCGAGTGGACTTCAACCACTTTTCTATATTATAGGCTTTACATTTATACTAGGTTGGACGACTTGTTCATTCAGGGATAAACCATGGTTACTGGTTCTCGGCGTTGGAACTATTCTAATTTCACTTATTTTATCACTATTGTATATTTTACAAGAGGCTAATATATATGCTGGCTGGGATATTCTCTTCTCTGGTGGTTTTTACTTTGATAAGAATAAGATTTTTGGAACTATTGGAGAAGCTCAAGCACCTAGCAGAGGAGTTTTATTTGCATCCTATGGTCCAATTGTATCATTAATAGGACTAAGTTATGCATTTGTATTCCTTTGGAGGGGTGTAAGAACAAATAAGATGCCATTCACATTACTAGGATCTTGGGGAATTATTTCGACATACATGGCCTGGTCTGCGGGCAGATTCATAATCAATGCAACTCCAGTAATGGCAATTTTGGGGGGCATTGGAATTGCAATGCTCTGGCAATCAGCCAACTTTGGAAACTTTACTAAAGAATGGCGAAATTCTGGTATCGGAACTCCTCGTGCAAGATTCAATTCTCTTTGGCCAGCTACCAAAAAAAGCGTTGGTGTACCTGTTTTAGTTATTGTATTCATGCTGGTCTTTACTCAACATATAACTTACGGTATAGATTCAGGAATACCTAGGAATTCTCAATCTGCTACAGATGTAGATAAAGCTATTTACGACATAACTCCAGATATCCTAAGGGAAAATTTACTTGGCGAATTCTCAATACTAGGGGGCGGAGACTACAATCCTAATTCGGCTAATGGTTTAGAATATATGGGGACATTCGGCCCAAGTTTCAATTCATATGGTTGGAATGATGCTTATGCTTGGCTTGAAGAGCAAGACAGAGATATAGGATTTAGTAACCGTCCAGCATTTTTATCTTGGTGGGATTATGGTTTTAGTGCTTTAGCACAAGGACAACATCCAACAGTAGCAGACAACTTCCAATCAGGAATACCTCACAGTGGAGGTATGCTTCTTTCTCAAGGGCAAGATGATACAATCGCTCTATTCATAGCTACTCTTGCTATGGGTGACAAGAAATACAATAATGAAGTAAGCCAAGATTTATTGGCATCATTGTCAGGAACTATGAGCACCCTTCAAATAGAAGAATTTAAAAATATTATTGAGAATACACAATCGTCATTTGTATTAGAAAGAACAATGAAATTGAGAGCATCTTCTGATAATGTCGAATTACTTAGTGGATATTTATTAGATGCCAATGGCAACCCTTCAATTATTGAAGAATGGGTTGTGGTTAATGAAGACGGAACTAGAACCTCAATGGGCCAAAATCAATCAGCTGCTCTGTCTCTATACAATCAATCTAGGAGCTCTTCTTCAGTATCTTCTACTATGGCATCATGGAATGAAGATATGCCTCCTAGTCATTATTATATTGGTAATTATAAATATACCAATGACTTGATTAATGACTTTGACTCACCCTCAACTCCTATTCATAAAACAAATTCAAAGTTAGCAATGTTAAGGAATTTCCTAGTTACGGCATTCGATACTGATCAATTAGTAGATATTTATCATGGGCTCTCTTCAATAACTTATTCTATCCAAGATTATGAAAATTCATTAGGAGAGAATATTGAAAGGAATAATGAAATAAGATATTTTGCAGTTGATAACCGCTTATTCCCAAAAGGGGGGGCATATTATGAAGATTATTCATATCATCGTAGTGAAACTACTGGCATTTTCCATGCTCCAACAGGACTTTCAGGCTTAGATATGGATGATTATATAGCTACTTTTTATCAATCTCAGAGAGGAGACGGACCAATTGTACCTAGAAGTCCACAAGAATACAATGATGCTTATTTGTCAGATTTAGAATTACAACAAAGTGGCGCATTATCTGATTCTACACAAGTAATTAGGTATGTGGATATAGACTATCAACATCAAGAGCAATTCTTTGAAACCATGGTTGCTAGGACTTATGTGGGCTATGGATCTTCAACTTTAGGTCTGGAAGGAGATGCAGAAACACCTTCAGTATGGGTTAATCCTCAAACAACCGGAAAGATCGGAGCACCAGGTTCCTACTTACAGAATGCTTGGGCCCTTCCTGGTGCTATGATGAATCATATGGTAATATCGAACTGGTATGATAATGATTATGATGACGATGGTATACTCAATTCTGTCGACGATTCTAAATGTCTAGATATCATTGAGAATAATACGGTATCAGATATTTCTTCAGGAGATAATAAAATAGAACTAGAAGATGCATCTCTGCTGCCATTCGACGGAGGGGCTTATCTCTATCACATAGAAGGAAACCTCTCCATTAAATGGACTGGTAAAGATGGCAATACATTAACAGGAGTTACAGGTATATCTAAGAATGTAACTTCAAATTCATTACTTTCTCACAACCCAGACCCACTTTGTAGTTCTATTTACGACTCAAATCATTTTGTTAAAATTCTGAAATACTACAGTGGTGCAACCCTTGAAGGAACTGTTTCACTCGATGGAGAGGGAATTGTACCCAATGCACGAATACTAATTGAAAGAGATGCATTCAGTGGAGAAGAAATGCCAGATGAGAATGGAAATGTAATTGACGAAGATCCAAGGACATATTGGGTGCCAATAGGACACACTGATGCAAATTCAGAAGGAGAATTCTCATTCACAGTACCTTCAGGTAAAATACGTGTTTCAGCATTCATTGGAGAGACTAATCTCGATGCAGCCCGTGCTTCAATTATGAGTTCAGATGTTGGGCAAACAATGTTTGAGTTGACGATTGAAGAAAATAACCAAAGAGCAATTAATCCTGTCACAGGAATATTGGGTAATGTTTCAGGATCTACATGGTTATCTGAAACTATAGTTAACGTATCTGAGACGCAGGGGCATAGTAATGGTGTCGAAAAAGTTGAAGTATCGATTGATGTATCTTCATCTTCATCATCTGGTGTATTGTCCTGGACCGGAAATTCAGAATTCAATGGTGCACCTATATTGGATGCGGAAGTAATTCTTTCTCCTTCGTCAGACCTAATTGAATTAGATGACTATGTAGTAACTACTTCTAACGGCTCTGTAGACGGTGAGAACTTACAATTCCAAGGAACTGGTGAGGTAATATTTAGTGGCCCTGGTAGTGTCCGCTCTGAAAATATTCTGTCCGTCTCAGATTTTACTGGAACGCATATTCAAAGTATATACAATAATCATAGCGTTTCAGGAGATGGATTATTTACTGGTGTAGGAAAAATTACAAACGGGATAATAAATGATATCATAGAAATTAATGATTGTCAAAATGATTCTATCCCAACAGGGGAAGATATCTGTAAATTGGCAGATGGAGAATATCTGATGGATGGCATCTTCAATGCATCAGGAAAATATACCTCTGTAGGAGTATCTACATTTACTAGGGGCCTCAATCAAGCAACTTTGCTAGGTTCGGGAATATTTACTACTAGTGAAGAGACCAATCTTGATTCTTACGGGATAATTAACGGTACTGGAGTATTTTCTGGTTCTGGTTTATTTAGTGGCCCAATGGTTCAACCTGGTACATTCACAGTGAATAATGCAATACCCGGATTATACGATATAACTATCATCCTTGAAGATGGGACATCAGTTGACTTAGATAGTACTTTCAATGTACCACTACTAGGATCCTTAGCGCCCATTTTAATTGATGTTCCAGCAGGATCAATATCTGGTTCATTAGTCGATACTTCGGGAGAAGTTGTTAATTCATCAATTTCACTCATTCTAAATGATAATATTTCTTCTTCTAAGGATGCCACTGAGGATTGTTCGATTGTTAATTTCGCACCGTGCTTAATTTATCCAGATGAACAAGGAAAGATATTGTTTGGCCCAATTGCTCCTGGTGAATATATTGTAGAGATTGATTCAGATATGGATGGAATGCCTGAAGTAAGTGAATTATATATCTTTGATACAAATTCACCTTCCGATGTCTCTTTCCCGTCACCTTTACCAGATACCTCAGATATTTATTTTACAGTATCTGATGAAGGCGTCAATGTAGCAAATCTAAATATTTCTTTTTATCAGGAAAATATGCCAGATCATGAAATAGCTGTAAATTATGACTCTGAATCTAGTAATTACTTCGTTGAATTGACTCAAGGAACATGGATATTAAGTCATGATATTGATGAAAACAAACAAATTTGGAAGAGCATAGATGTTGATTCTGAAGATATGAATTTGGAGATTAATATAGAAATTAGTAAATTAATTTCGGGTATTGTTAAGAATACTATACAAATAGACTCTATTACCGGAGAGCCGATAGAAAATGTACTTCCAAATACATTAGTTTCTTTCTTTTGGGATGGTTTAAGTACTTCGGCATATACAAATTTAGAAGGTCAATTTGAAGTCACTTTACCTGTGAATTCTACAGTAGATGTTTCAGTGGAGTATTCACTTGAGAAAGCGTATTCTTCCAGTGCTAGATTTATTGTAAATGATGTATTATCAGATACTCAAAATATTACTTTATTGGTAGAAGAATCAGTGATAGTTGACGGCACTGTGAATATGGATGTCATTGGTAATTATTATACGGATTCATTGAAAGACTGGAGTGAAATTAATGTTATTGCATCACAATCACCCGAAAACTCTAGTTTACCTGACACTAGGGCCATTGTCGATTCCAGTGGTAATTTCCAAATGTACTTAAAAGAAGGAGATTGGAAATTTACATTGATAGACAGCCCTGTTCTAAGTGATGAACAAACTATTACAATAAATAATACAAATAAGATAGTTGACTTACTTACACAATCTAATCACAGCACTCTAGTTATCGATTTTTACCTAGATCAAAGTGGAGATTCTAATATTTCTAACGGTACTTTGGTTTCTTATCCCTTTGCCATTAAATCGTTAAATCCGTTAATTCCTACAAAAGAAATTTCTTTGGATGATCCTGAATGGATTTCTGAGGGGCGTGCTGAAGTAAATCTAACTCCTGGATCTTACTCAATTGTTATTGATAGGCCAAATCCTAATTCTGGAAACTTATTTGACACACTTTATACTACAGACGACAATATTAGAGTTGGCTTAATAGCTGAGAATATTAGTACTTCAATAGCCTTTGAACCTAACTGGCTTACTAATATAACTTTCAATAATGAAAGTGGAGGTCCTCTTTCTGACCATCTTGTAAGATTCAAGGATATGGAGTCAGGATGGTTATTATCTTTTATGACTAACTCTTCAGGATCAATTTCTGAATATATTCCTGAAGGTGAATGGATGGTTATTGTCGAGAACTTTGAATCCAGCCCGGGAATTTATGAAAGTCTAAGGCAATCAATATCAATTTCTTCGATATCTGCTGGATTAAATTCAATCATGTCCACTGCAGAAGTTGCCATGGTAAATATCATATTGTCTAATGATGGAGCTCCATTATCTGATATTCAAGTTAATCTCGAAAATACTGAAAGAGGTAGTCTAAACTCCCTATACTCTAATGACTTAGGAATAATCGAATTAAAGATAGAACCTGACTACTGGAACTTAGAATTAAATTATACTGATTCTGAAGGGGTAATGTGGATAGTTGAAAGCATGCCAATCTCCGAATCTGGTCTAGTTGCTGGAAATAATACTGATGTTTTAGTAAATGTTACTAAATTAGTTATACTAAAAGGTACTGTATTTTGGGATCTTAATGATAACCAACAACCTAATTTTGGAGAAGGAGTTTCGAATGTTACTGTATCATTAGAATCAGGTACAGAAAATAAACATCTGACAACAGATGAAGATGGCGCTTGGTCGATATATTTGCTATTTGGAGGAACATGGAATATTTCTACCTATATTGATGGTTTCAGTAATGAAACATCCTCAGTATCTCTTATATCAGATTCCAATTCAAAACATATACAAATTACAGCCGGTTCTGTTTCTGTTTCTGGTAGCATATCTTACATTGATGAAAATCAATTTAATCAAATAAAGGATGATTTGACATTTATCTTAGTTCCTTCGGAAGGAATAGTCAGGGAAAGAGTAACTCCAAACATGATAATGGATGAAAATAATTCTTGGAATGGGGAGTGGAATGCTATGTTAGAGCCAGGAGATTGGATCGCATGGGCGTTTGTTTCTTCTTCAAATGAAGTTCCATATTTAGTGTCGATCGACAATCTTGATGTCGGTGTCGATGGTGGATCAATTGACTCAGAATTATCTCTTGGAGGTAAATTAGTATTGGACACAGAATGGCTGGATTATGAAGGTACTCCTCGCTCACTGACTGATATAGAATCTCATAATATAGTAATCAACTTACAATCCTCAGGAATAAGTTGGGATGAATCATTAGATTCGGAAGGTCTACTGGAATTAATATTACCAGTAGGGAGAATTGATACTTCAAGTTCTTTCAACATAACTCAAGAGGATAGAAATATGGATTATTATGGTGGACAGGGAGCAACTATTAGGCCATCTCAAGAGACACCTATTACAACTCTCATGATTGATCGTTTATCTAAACAAGATATCTCTATAACTAACTCAGGTGTTGATAATGTAATGCTTTCCTTGAATAATACAAACTGTAATTTAGATTGTAACTATGATAATGTTGTTTTCAAGTTAGATATAGAATATCTTGGCCATCAAGCCTTCGACAGTTATTCAATTAGTTCAGTAGTTCCTGGTGCAGACGGCCAAGATTGGTCTGTTGAATTCAAGGACTCAAACAACTCTTGGGTATCAACCGCATCAATTGAACTCGGCTTAGAAAACTCTCTTAATTTGGACGACTTTAGCGTTCGAGTTATCCCACCTAATGCATCTACAGCTCATCATTTAATTAATGGTCATCAAATTAAGATTATTTTTGTTACCGATCAGGGATATAGTTTAGAACATCCATTGTTGGTAAACGTGCCTCAGAATAATCTATTCTCTTCAATAGGTTACTCTGATGAAATAATCGGAGTCGCTCCTGGCGAACCGTCAGTTATAGACTTTAATTTCATTAATGATGGAAATGGTGATGACGTATTTACTTTTGATTTTTCAGTAGACTCTCTAGAAAATTGGAATGTTGCAGGAATTAGTTCTCAACCAATTGCTCCTTTTACAGAAGGGCAAACATCTGTTACAATTACTCCTCCATCTAATATGTCTGACGACCCTTATACTTTGAGTCTTTTAGTTACCGATTCAGACGATAATTCCTACGGACCATTTGATGTTCTTGTACAAAAATCATCACCTATATTGTCTTTGTCTTCATCTACGAAAATCCAATTGTTAAGTGGTGACTCTGGTCCAATTTCAGGTGAATTTGCAACATACTTGGTGAAAGTTGAGAATAATGGATTAATTGACGCCGATTCAGTCGAACTAAATATTATTCTCTGTCAAGATATATATTGTGTCGAGAAGATCAATGTAAACGGTTCGGATATTCGTAATGTTCCAGCTAATGGAGAATCCACTTTTTACATTGAAATGGATTTCAGAAATATAGATGTAGGCAAATATTTTGTCCAGATATATTTTACAGATATTCCTAGGATAGATTCTAGTGACCTTATGTCTTGTATTGACCTATCATCAGGACAAACAGAATGTACTATGGAGGCACAAACTCTTGCTCCCGGGACGGATACTGAACAACCCATTCTAGGATATATTCTTGGAATATTTTTAATTGGTATAATTTTATACATTATTAGTCGTTCTACCAGGAGACCAGGGGCTCCATTCTAGAACTATTAACATTATTATTGTGTATGATTTATTATGATTCAACGTTTTGAGAATTTAGATCTTTTACCCGAACCGGAAGACCCAGATATCTTGACTGCTATAGATAAAGAAGCACCTGGATATCCAGGTCTTGTATATGGGATAAGCGATAAGGATGCTAGGGGGTTACGTAGGGTATTCATGCCAGTAAAAAGAATCATATGGCCGTGGGGGGCATTATTATTCACTTTCTTCACTGTATTTCTTATCATCGGCTGGCCTTTCATTGATGCTATTCTTTCTCCATATCTTCCTGATTCTGAATGGGCATATGAGGATACTAGAATCAGAGAAATACAAGATATGGGATATTTAGGAGAAGGAATTAGCGTATGTATTGTTGATACTGGTATAGATATTACTCATCCAGATTTAATGCACCTTTCTTTAGCAGGTTTTAGGGACTTCTACTATAACGATCACTCTACTATCAGAGATATTGGATCAAATTCACATGGAACTCTAATGTCTGGCATACTTGTGGCAAATGGTTCATTCATGGGGGCTGCTCCTGAAATTTCTCTCTCTGTTGCAATTTCTCTCGGCCCATCTGGAAAATCTGGCCAAGAAGATATGGTGTCTCAAGCTATCAGATGGTGTCGAATTTCTCAAGATGCTGATATAATTAGCCTAAGTCTTGGGGCCAATCCAGGAATGGGTATGGATGATGAATCTGAAACTGTCCTCGCTGTACAAGAAGCACTAGATGATGGTATTTTTGTAGTTGCGGCTGCAGGCAACACTGGATTAGATAATGAAATTAATGACGTTTCAATACCTGCCAATATCGAAGGAGTTATTTCTGTGGCTGCTACTGACAAAAAATCTAATATTTGGAAAAATAGTGCAATTGGGTCAGAAATTGACCCTTACAATGATCAAGAAAGAATATTTCCAAATCAAAAACCAGAAGTTTCAGCGCCAGGGGTTAGATTATATTCTACATATTCTACCGATACAGACTCTGCCTTGTATGCTTATTCTTCTGGTACTAGTGATTCTACAGTTTTAGTAACGGGTGCTTTAGCATTAATTCTTGAAATGTACGGTAAAGAAATTGCGGGCGAAGATGGAAAAATAGATTATTCAGAAATAATTCTAGTTAAGGTAGCCTTAGCTAATTCAGCAAACCAGAATAATCAAAATTTAATTCATGATTCTCAGAAAGGATATGGCGAGTTAGATGTTATATCATGGGCTGAACAGATAAGTTTAGAATTTAATGTAGAATAAACAAAACTTGTTTTTTTAATAATAATTAATTATTTCATTTTTTACCCTTAGGCAGCAGCAAATATGGCGTATTATTAAATCAAACTAACACACCCCCTTGATTATGAGCAACGATGTTAGAACGCGAAGTACATTTCTTGTATTCTTGATGTTTTCAAGTATATTAATTTCATTAGTCAGTCCTGCATCCCTAGTTTCTGCATCAAATGAAACCTCTTCAGGTACAATTACTGGTACTGAGATATGGTCTGGAGTACACCAATTAACTGGCGATGTAACTATAGCATCAGGTGCTCAATTGATTATTAATCCAGGTACATCTATTTCCGCATCAAATGGCACTCACATAGATGTTAGGGGAAGTATTTGCATAGGAGAAGTAAGTTGCGGAGCCAGCTCTAATGCCAATCCAAATCAAAAAATAACATTCCAGTGGTCGGATCCTCTCAATAGTAGTGCAACTGGTAAATGCGTCGGGATGTCGCAAAATAATCAAGAAATTACTGTAACCGATCCTTCCTGTTATGAAGGAATATTAATTCGAAGCTCTATTGATTTATCTCTCACAGGTGTTAGATATCTTGTAATGGATGGTGCATATGGGATTCCTCATTTCATAAACTCGGTTAATGAATGGAGATACGGTGCTTTGGTAATAGATGGCGCTAGCCCTGTTTTGAGAAATTTAGATTTCTCTGATATCAACACTTCGAGTGTTCTCACTACTAGTTTGGCTCAACCTACATTTATTGACAGTTCTTTTTCTGTTGGCAATGATGATGAAAGTAATGTTGGAGGATCTGCTATGCAAATTTATGCTTCTGGTACTTCTGTAGCACCATTCACACTAAATAATCCATACTTCAAAGATGGTACTGAAAGAGGCTGTCAGAACAATGCAGGTGGTCGTTCTGCTATGTGGATACAAGATTCTTTTGTTGATATTAACAATGCAGACATACAATTTGGCGACTACGGTTTATCTATTAGGGAATCAGCAGGTCAGCTTACTAATTCTACTATCTCAGTTACATGTACTGGAGTAGGGATACAAGGAAAAAGGACAGTAAGCTCTAATTCATTCGCATTTGATGTAGTTAATAATGACATTACTACTGTTGAAGGAGGGCCAGTCGTAGTTACTCAGGCTGGTTTAGCAAATATAGTAAATAATGAAATTTCAGGTTCATCATCTGGTTCAGGAATAGCGATTGTAAATAGTATAGCCCAGATACTCAACAATGACATTGGGCCAATTGATGGTTGGAATGGGATATGGATGAGGGGCACTTTTGATGTTATAGCGGAAAATAATACAATTTCAGATACCAATACCGAACCAATAGTCGCAGGTAGTTATTTCTATTCAGATACCTCTATTTCACGCTTATATCTAGCAAATAATGAGATAACAACAGACGGTACGGGGACATGTTCAAGCAATAAGTGGTGGGATGGTGCATTCGCATGCCCTGCAATAATGATATTTAGAACTGGTGCAACAATCCATGATAACGATATTTCAGCAGGTGGTGCTAATGGCATTATGGCTCTTGGTTCACTATTAGATGTACAGAGAAATAACTTTGATGAGGCTTCAACTGGAGCAATAATAAAGAATTATGACGATGGAGCTTTAGGCAGCCAGCAATATGGTTCTTTAGGTTTCTTTTCAGAAAATACTTGGTCAAACGTTGAAAAAACATATAATATTACTAAGAGTTCCATAACAGTTCAGTCAGAGTCAATACCAAATGCACCTAGCGGAGATTATCCAGTTCGCCTTTCTTGGCCCGACCAAGAAGCATGGTCATACAATAATTTCCAAACGTCAATAAATCCTCCTCCAATTAAAAACTGTCCTGCTTGCGATGAGATTTTACCTCGCAACTTCCCATTGGCTATTAGTATGGATAACAATTCTACCGTATTTACATTCTCTAATCTAACTAATTTAGATACTGATAATATTTTTATTGAAACCCAACCTACTCATTATGCAGTACAAGTAAGTCGTGCAGAACTAGTAAGATTTCAAGCATTAATTAATGGTCTAAAAGTTTCTGATGCATTAGTTCTGATAGAAGATGCGCTAGGAAATGATTTATATTCTTTAAATACCGATGATGATGGATATACTCCTTGGTTCTCTTTACCCTCTAATTTTCATCTAGATTTTAGAGGCTTGGGGGGAGGAGATAATCCCGATGGATTTGCAGATGATCAATATGAAGATTCATGTTCAGATGGGATAGATAATGACGGTGACTTAACAATAGATACCGGGGATGATGACTGCGACTATTCACAGGGGACAAGGGAACTTTCAAGATATTTTTATACCATTTATAGATTCGATTCTGGTTATAAAACAGGTGAATTCACTCTTTCAGAATCTACTTATCAAGATTCGATTGAATTGATTAATCTTGCCCCTTCAGTCTCAGTGACACAGGATGATTACCATTCTTTCCGCGAAGTTGTAAATTTAACAGGAAGTGCTCATGATGGAGTCCTCTCTAACTCGTTTGCATCCGATGAATTAGCACAGTGGAGTCAACAAGGATATGTACACAGTGTACAAGTCAAGAATCCATTCACAAGTTCTTGGGAAGATGCATCTTTCGCCATAGATGATAGCAATTCTGGCGATGCCGAAGTCACACGTTTCAACCATCCATTCAAAGAATGGTATTATGAACTCGATATGTCAGACAGAGTAGAGGGGGATTATACATTTGAATTCCGGGCATATGATGGCACTGATTACAGTCAAATAATTTCAAAAGTAATCAAACTGAATACTGAAGCACCTACTATTCTAGTAACAAATCCTAGTTCACTTTCTACTCATTCAGATGGTGAGATATATTTCGAAGGATATGCATCTGATTCTTATGGATGTGATATTCAACAATGTAATTTGGATATTAATAGAGTATATATTTTAATTGAAGGGCCTGAATTTCAAGTAGTTAATCCAGTCGATGTAAGTGGAATTGTTGAGAATAATGGTTATTGGAATTGGACTTGGGACTTTAGTGGGCAACCACGAGAATCAGTAGAATTTACATTCACAATTTGGGCTGCAGACTCTGATTTCTGCCTTGGAGTTATTGATGTATGCCAGCCAGATATTTTATCTTTGATAGTTGATAATACAAATCTAGCCCCTATCATTAGTATAAATCAGCCAACAAATGGTTTGCGTATGTCTGTATCAGATTCGAACGATGTAAGCGGTGTCGTTAGAGATTTCGATGGAGATGTTTCCAAGGTTGATATAGAGGTAAAAGATATAGAAAACGGTTATTTAACTATTTTTGAGAAAACTATTACAGATTTTTCAGAAGACGGGGAATGGAATTTTTCTTGGGATACTACTAATTTATTAAAGCATGATTCAACATATTTACTAAGATTTAGATCTTACGATGGTTATGACTACAGTACTTGGTCTGAAGTTCAAATCGTAGCAGATAATCCTCCAGATGCAGATAATCGCCAACCTGAATTTAGCTCAGAGGGCTGGTTAGATGAAGTGTTATTGTATTGTGATGTAGATTCCAAATCATCAAATAGATGTACTATTGCAGAAATTAATTTACTGGATTATTTTTCAGACTTAGATGACAATATTGAATATATTTCAGTTTTTGATGGTAATCAAGACTATGATGATGATTATGGCATAGTTGTAAAAGTGTCAAATTCTGGAATGGCTAGTTACAATCCAACTGATATGAATTTTTATGATACTGATATTTCCACTTGGTCTCTTTCAAATATAATATTCGTAGCAACTGACTCGTTTGGATCTAAAATAAATTCTAACCCAATTTCCTTTAACGTTCAACCGGTTCAGTTTTCTATATCTTCTCCAGATAGTGATTCAATTACTGAAGATGGAGTTGCAGTTTATTCAGGAGTAGGTTTACCAGGGCAAAAGGTGTCTGTAATTATAAATGGAAATCAAATAAACAGTACCATTGTATCATCTGATTCTACCTGGGAGTTAGGCGTTCCTGGATCGAGGATAACGGGCTCCTCAGCAACTCCTTCATTCGCCATGGGAGGCCAGGACCCGGTAAGTGTTGAAACAATTTACAAAGGCCCTCAGGAAGAGAAAAATTTCCCTATATGGATAGTATTAATTGTAGTTTTAGTAATATTGTCAATTGGGGCATTTGGGTACTTCTTCTTAGAGTTTGATACTGATGATGAAACAAAGACAAATGTTGATGTTAATCTTAATTCTGGTAATGAACATGAAATTTTACCCAATTCAATTCAACTTGAGAAACACGATGAACACCCAGGTTGGTTGTGGGATAACAAAAACGAAGAGTGGGTAGCAGATCCTGAATATTCAGAATAGATATTTTTGTTATATTATAACTATATTATTATTTTAATTCTTATATTTGTGACTCACATACCGCCAACGTTCTTGAATGATGTTTTTTATGAGAGGTTATGCCAAACACACCGGCTACCCGCCCGGGAGTACAAGAAAGGATTTTTCTCCACCTAAGGGACTTTATAGACCATTCAGGTAAAGTTGAAGTTCCATTCGCATTGTCTCAAATGGGAATAGCCAATGCAGTTGCAATAGCAAGGTCTAATGTCCCAAGAGCAATAGCAGGAATGAAAGAGAACGGGCAACTAATTGAACGCCAAGCTCACGTTGCTGGAGTTTCTAGGAAAAGAAAAGCATATTTCCTCACTTCCGAGGGTGCTAAGGTCGCAGATGAGATATGGGCTAAAGTTTCACAACAGACTGTAAGACTCATTCTACCAGATGGACGCTCAGAAGATGTTCATCTATCTGATGCTGTAGAAATGTCTGATCTACCATTGAGACATGTTGATATATTGAGATATATGGATGATAACGGTTCTGTAGATATATCTTCATTATCTCCTGATTTAATTGAAAGGGACTTGTCAAAACACATTGAAAAACAATTGGTCTCATATCTTAATGATATTCCAAGAACTAGACGCTTTTTTGGTAGGGAAAAAGAACTCGATAATATGGCGGCACTTCTTGACTCTAAATCTAATTCAATCTTAGTCCCGGGAATAGCCGGAATAGGTAAAACCGCTCTAGCTGCTAAATTATTAGAAAAATTCACACATAGAAGAAATTTATTATATCACAGATGTCAGGATTGGGAAGGTTCCCGCTCTTTTTTAGAGGCCTGCGCAGAATGGCTATCTGCAATCGGAGATAATGATCTCTCTGACTATATATCTTCAACACCAGTCCCACAATCATCAATTGCCGTCAATTTAATTGTTGAAGGACTATCTGATTCGCCCGCCTTAATAGTGATTGATGATTTGCATAAAATTGGTGATGAATCTTTAATTTCCCTTCTTAGAGGTTTAACTCTAAGAATATCAAATCTTAAAGAAGTCGGACTTGTGATGTTTTCAAGATCATTTAGAATGGTAGTCCCTGAATCTGACTCAAGTGGCCAGATTGTCACACTTGTCATTCCACTGGAAGGACTCGATGAAAACTCAAGTAAGCAAATTTTGACTGCTATGCCAAATCTTGAAAGTCAACAATTTATGCATATTTTTACACTTTCACGTGGCCATCCTCTAATTTTGGAGTTAATAAATAGAGGCAATGTTGGTGAGAAATTTCATTCTACATTAGAAGCATTTGTGGATCAAGAGATTTTTAGTAGACTATCAGGCTCTGAAAAACGTTTGTTAGGGGCTATAGCAGTTTTTCGAGAACCCATAATTCTTGAAGCGATTAATTCTATAGAAAGTGGAACTGATATGCTAGACGAATTAGTAGAAAAAGGACTTGCCCGGCAGTCAGA
Organism: Candidatus Thalassarchaeaceae archaeon; assembly: GCA_943841885.1. GTDB lineage: Archaea > Thermoplasmatota > Poseidoniia > Poseidoniales > Thalassarchaeaceae > MGIIb-O3. The sequence continues at coordinate 349,655 of CALSZZ010000002.1, forward strand.
CTCAGAATCCTACGATGTACATGATTTGGTACGCGAGTTTCTTGTAAGATCTATGGAAGAGTCAATGCGTCATGAATTACATTCTAACGCAGTTGAATGGTATCGTAATAAGTATGAAAGCGCTGCTGATCGAATCGAATATATTCATCATTTGCATTTTTCTGAAAACAATGATGAATTATCTAAAGTTCTTATTTCAGAAGGAGAAGATTTAGTTAAAGCAGGTCATACTGAATTATACTCAATATTAAAATCACTTGAAGCCGAGGATTTTGAAAAGAATAGTTGGGGATTAATAAGAGAATTAAGAGGAAATATTCTTTCTTTACAAGGTCGTTGGGATGAAGCAGAGAAAGAATACGACTCTGCAATGAAAAGCATTGGTAAAGATAAAATGATTTCAGAATTATCTCGTCTTCTTTCTGCTAGAGCAGATATTGCCGTCAAGCGTGGAGCAATGGATGATGCTTTAGAATTACATAGAAAAGCACTAGAGATTCAAATATCTATTAGAGATGCTGTAGGCGCTGCAAAATCGTATAATAATATGGGATACATCTTCAGAAGAAGAAAAGATATTAGACATGCATTGGAGGTCTATGGGAATGTTGAAGACTTACTAAAATCAGAAAATAATCCAGATTTATGTGATGCTAGAATTAGATTATCATCAGCCTTTCTTGAGATGGGCGAGTTAGATAAATCTAGAGAACATGCATTAATCGCTTTCGACGAAACTGAAAAAAGCGAACAATCATTTCTTCATGCTAGATCACGTGCAGTACTTGGCAGATACTATGCCAAAGTGTCTGATAATGATTTAGCTTTACATCATTATTCTGGGGCATTAGAAGAGCTTTCTAAACAAGATGATCCCAGAAGTGTTGTTGAAGTTTCATTATTACTTGGACAAGTACTTATGGACGCAGGACAGAATGAAGAAGCAGCCAATCACTATCTTGGAGGTTTAGCCGTCGCTGAAGCAAATGACTTTCGTATGATGCAAGGAGAACTACTTGCTAGATTGGGAGAAGTAGAAACCGATCGTTCACAAAGAATGAATTATTTGCAAAGCTCTCTATCTGTATTTAGAGAATTAGGGGCTGTAGATAGAATGAAAGATGTACAAAATTCTGTGCATAGGGCTATTATGGGAAATTGATTACACGACTCTAATTTTTTCTTTTTCTTCTTGCCCCAAATAATGACTAAATTCAGGCCCATCTTGTCTAGATATTGCAATATCTCCATTATATTTATCATCAATATGGTATAGAATTTCACTTTCTGCTATATGAGGGGCATTATTTTTTCCTGATAAATGACATAAAACTATACTGTCCAATTTTGAGTGAATTACTTCAGAAAGTATTTTACCTGTTTGGAAATTAGATAAATGACCTCCTCTGCCGGAAATTCGTTTCTTTAATGACTCTGGGTAACTACTCATGAATAATTTTTTATGATCATAATTTGCCTCTATGGATATATGCCTACATCCTTCAAGATGTTTCTTCAACTCCATTGTTGCTTCACCTAAATCGGTAAGAAATGCAGCTTTTTCTCCTTTCCCACTATTTGTTATAATTGCTACATTATCGGCTTTATCATGTGGAATTGGTACGCCAATGAAGCTAAATTCTTCTCCGCATTCCACTCTATCTAGGTTATTGAATGTCCTGCATGTGCTGATTGGTTCCCATCCCATTTTTATTGCTGTTTCTATATTACAGTGTAATTCTGCATCCCATTTTTTTGATGCACGTTCAGCGGAATTAGAGTGATCTCCATGATTATGGGTGACTATAATTGCATCAATATCATCTCCTTTTAAGCCAATAATTCCTAGTTTTTTTTCAGTTTGTTTTAATGAAAAACCACAATCAATTAAAATATTTTTATCGCCAGTACTTAGCAAAGTAGCATTACCCTTACTTCCTGATCCGAGGTGAGTAATTTTTAGAGTCATGTTACATCCATCGGGAGGGTATATTGGTCTATGAATAAATTGTTTATTTTAATTCATTAATTGCTTTTTATCTCGTCTCTAAAGTTATCCGTATCAATTACATATTTTTCATGTCCGAACTACGCTCCATCAGTATGATAAATCACATTACTCTGCTAAATACGTTAGTTGAGTGGTAACTGTGCGTCGTAAACAAATTAGTGCCTTAGTATTATCTTTTCTTATATTGGGTAGTTTAGCATTTGTATCTCAAACACGACCTCAATCATCTGTATCATCTATCGATCCAAATATAGCAGAAGGAGGTGACCCTCCAATTACAGATCAAGATGGTGATTTGATACCAGATATGCATGAATTCATATTTAGTGAAGACGTTAATCTTCAAATTAATTCTTTTAATTTGGTCATTCAAGGTCTCGATTCATACAATGCAACTGATAATGTTACAGATCGAGATAATGATGGAGCAACTGCACTTATGGAGTATTGTTGGCCGTTTACTTTGGACGCATGTTTAGATTCAGAGAAGAGAAATTCATTAACTGGTAAATCGCCTGATGATTCGATTTCAGGTCTGAGAGAGTATTTAGATCCAAGAGTGGCGGATACTGATGGTGATGGTTTACCTGATGGATATGAGATATATATGTGTACAAACGGAGGAGTTGGATCTATCAACCCATTAACAAATGCTTGGGATTGCTTATATTTTGATCCGCTCGATCCTAAAGATTTCACTCATGATTTTGATAGATGTGAAGAAGATTTTACATGGGGGTGTGGAGATGGATTTGATTTCAATAAAGATGGAATAATCGATTTAGGAGAGAGATTTACTAACACTGAAGAATACCTCTATGGTTCGCCGGAAGATTGGATAACCGAAAGAGACGGCCTATGGTGCTATGGGGAGATACAAGGATTGAGTACTTCTTCCTGCCAAGGTGAAGTACAAAGACCAACCTTAGATGATGGTTGGTTAGGTACCGATCCAAGATTTGCAGATTCAGATTATTATGTGTGGTCCGAATTCGAAGCATTAGAAATAACTTCACTCGGAGATGGTATTCCAGATGGTTGGGAGGCGTATAATGGCTTAGACCCTAGAAATTCATCAGACGCAATAATTGATTTAGATTCTGATGGCTGGGATCAAAATAGAGATGGATATATAACTCCTGATATAACAATATCAACATCACACTGGGGTGAAGAATTTAGTAACTATGAAGAATATCTAGTTGATTTTGATTCAGGATTTGGCGTCATTCCGGGAGTAACAGGTGCACTAATGGGCATTGATGATGGAGAATTAATTACTTTTAATCATAAATCTGATATTGAATTTACTGATACATCAGTACATAAAATAATTGCAGACTCTCAAAGAGACAGATTATTGATAGGTTCTAAATATGGAATTACTATATTAGATCCTTTTAGAGAAACATCATCAATATTCCCATTGGAACAAGGTACAGAAATGAACGCAATGGAGATGTATGAATTAGGTGATAAGAGATATTTATTACTTGGAACTAATAAGGGATTAGAAACAATTCAACTAGTCAACGGTTTACCCGATATTGAATCTAAACAAATATTTACTTTAGGTCCTGTAGAAATTATAACCAAACTACAAACACAGAGTGATGATTTGGATATTCTAATATCAGGTAATTCAAAAATATGGACAATAAAATTATCTGAAGATTTTGAGGATTCAATCGAAGATGTTAAAATTGATTATTTGAGTCAAATATCTAACTTAGTTAATTCTGAAAATGCATCCATTACTACATCTGTGCATATTGAAATGCGAAATAGGATTCCTATTCTATTCGTTGGAACTGATTCAGGATTAATAGCTTGGAATACTACAGGTGGTACAGAATCTATTGGAAGTCCTTATTGGGTATTCAACAAATCCAATGCAGAATATTTCGTCGATGAGAATATTTATGATTCTACTGCTACCTCAAGAGTAAATATTTTACAAAAAGAAGATATTGAGGGGGATTTTCCTGGTCTATGGTTAGGTATGTCGGGAGGATTATATTTAATTGAATTGGATCTTATAGTATCACAACCAACCGAGGCCTTCAATAATGAAAGAATGTTAAATATTGAAAATATTTTAGACGGTGCTAATGACATAAGATCTATTCTATCATATCAAGGAAAGGTAATCATAGGGTCAACTTATGGCTCTTGGTGCTTGGAAGGGAGTGCCCAAGACGGCATTCTTGGCATGTACCTTAACCAAACACGAATTCCTGGTTTAGTTACTTCAATGGCGATGCTCGAAGATCAAGGTAAGCAGTGGTTTTTTGCTGGAATTTCTCCTGGAAATTATATGAATATAGCTTCATTAAATCCATTATCAAATGATTCAGACTTAGACGGAATGAATGACGGTTGGGAATTTATCAATGGTTTAGATCCTACAGATCCTTTCGATGGCGACAGAGATCCTGATTATGATGGTGTAAGATATTTAACAGAAGGAGGAATTACATTTGATAGACTTTGGACTAACCTAGATGAGTATAGATTTAGCTCAATTTCTGAAGCAGGAGTAAATAGTACTGATCCCAGAGATATGGATTCGGATGGAGATGGCCTTACTGATGGAGAAGAATACTGGGGTTGGTTTACTAATTCCACAGTTTTCAATTGTCATTATTTGAATGATGAGTACATTTGCAACGAAGATATTGGCATTAATGCACTTCAAGTTCACTTGGAAGGCTGGCTTGGTTCTGGTACCGGAGGGGGGACAGATGGGCCAACTGACCCTACAAATCCAGATTCTGATGGAGATGGTATGCCAGATGGTTGGGAAATAGAGAATAGAAGATGGATTGGGGAAACTTATACTGGTGGTAATTTATGGTCACTAGACCCAAGAGATCCTTCAGATGCGAATGAAGATGCTGATGGAGATGGATTGAATAATTTATGTGAATATAAATGGAGTAATTTACTTGATTTCACAATAAAAAACGGTTTAGATAGTCATGGAGAATCTGCAGATGCAGCTCTAAATTGGTCTAGAACAGACCCCAATTCTATTGATTCAGATGGGGATACATTACCGGATGGTTGGGAAGCTAGATATCAATGTAGTTGGGCGCCAAGAAATGCTGGAATAAATCCACTAAATGGTTCAGATTCATTAAATAATCCTGATGGAGATGGGTATGATGTTAATCATAATGGGATTTTAGAATTAGACGAACAATTAGTTAATTGGATGGAATATTATTTGATGTCAGATATACTATACTCATCTAGTAGCTCTTCTGAAATGTCCTATCCCGGTAATTTTTCTACAAGCCTATCTCACGAATCATGGGTAGGATTAGCTGATAGCTCATTTGGAGAACAATCTACTTTATTTTATTCTGTTCTTGTTGATGGTATGATTCCTTCAGATATTGGTTCTTCTAATCCATTAAGTGCAGATTCCGATAGAGATGGAATGCCTGACGGCTGGGAATTTTATCATTCTAGATGGAGCCTTTTTGAACAAAAATGGTCCTTAAATCCAGTTAATGAAAAAGATAATCTAGAAGATTTTGATGGAGACGGTATGAATAACTGGGAAGAATATAATACAATTTCTACAAATTCAAGTGAAATTAGTAATTCAATTTCATCCCCTCAATTCTTCTTAATGAGTGTTTCAGGTGAAATAACTCCTGTCCCTTGGATAGGTGCCGATTCTGCATTATCTTTTGGAGATTTTATTTCTAATGAGCAAATAAATTTAACAGGACTAACTACAGATCCAAATAATCCAGATTCTGATGGGGATGGAATATTAGATGGTATAGAATTAATTTTTACACAGTGGAACTCAACCGATGAAGTTTGGACTCTCAATCCATTAGTTCCAGGAGATGGTAATTATGACTCTGATAATGATGGAATTACAGATATTATAGAATTGAATATGACCAATAATAATCCTGCAAATGGAGGATTATCTCCTTTTGATGCCCCCAAGTTTTGGAATGAAGCAAATACAGTAAATTATCAGGAATCTATTAATAGAATCTATAGAATCATTTTCGCAAAAGAGGGAAGAGCAGAATTGGCTATGCAACAATTCGTAGATTGGGAGTCAGGTAAGACTGCAAAACCTCTTTTAGAATCTATTTTTGGCATTACTGATCCCAATTCTCAAGACACTGATAGAGATGGTATGAGTGATGGTTATGAGTATTGGTTCACGGAATGGGATCTTGAAGATAATTCTTGGTCAATGAACCCTCTTACTGATTATGATGTACATGTTGACTCTGATGAAGACTCATTTGATTGTAATGGTGATGGGGAAATATCTGATTCAGAATCTTTTGATAACTTAGCTGAATATGATTCAAGAATATATGGTAAAAGACTCGCAATAGATACTATTCCAAATGGGTCTGGACTTATCTCTTATGGTTTGGATGCTATCACTGCTCAAGTTGAAGAGAATGGATTATCTCAATCATCTGCAAAAGGCATTTTATATACCTTATTTTCCTCTAAGAGTATTTCTTCATCTGAGAAAGTAGGTCTGATAAATGCTGTAAATCCTGACAACTTTAATCTTAGTTTAGCAGGAATTAGTGACCCAAATGATGCAGATTCAGATAGTGATGGTATGCCAGATGGTTGGGAGTATTGTTACTCCATTTATGGAGAACTATTACCAATAAATTCATTCCGTTGGTCTCTTAACCCTCTAAATCCTCTGGACGTATATTATGATCCTGATTCTGATGGTTGGTTTGACAGATCTTTGATTGATGTTCCAGCTCGTCAAGGGCATTGGGTAGATAGACAATTTATTCCCGGAGCAGAACGTGATCAGATAGAATCTGGAGCCCTAGAGTTATACTTCAATAACCTAATGGAATATGAAAATGGAACCCATCCTCTGGATGATGATAGTGATGATGACTCAATAATTATGTTACCAGTATTTGAAAATGGAATTGTGATAAACTACGTTAGAGATACTAGCCTTTCAGATGGCCGAGAAATTTTCAAATATGGAACTAATCCACTTGATAATGATACCGATGGCGATATGATGCCTGATTTCTATGAATATTCTAGAGGTTGGAATGAATCTAATGATAACTGGTCATCATACCTCAAAATTGCGGTAGAATGGTATCAAGTATCTTCAACCAATTGGAAACCGGTGGATGTATCAAAAGGTTATATTTCTAGGCCATTGTTAAATTGGACATGGTTTACACATGATCCTACTAATCCAGATGATGCCGGACACGATGCTGATAATGACGGAGATTGGATTTGCTCTTCTGGCTCCTGTATATATCAGCCATACACTAATTTTCAAGAATATTATGCAACAGTAAATGCTACTCTTTCATCTCCATCCCTTGTTCGTGCAGCCAATCTTTACGATTGTTCAGGTGAAATTGTTGAAGAATGGTGGCAATTAAGGGAGTCATTATTAGGAACTTGTTCGGGTAATACTGCCATATCATCTAATTATCTACGAATGTATAGAATAAGTGATACTGACTCCTTATATTCTTTGATTTTAGATGATAATGATGAAAATTATGAAATTATTAATTCTTCAGATGATTTAATTTTCACAAATGGTGCTTGGACTGATCAATATAACAGATTCGCTGGCGATCAATACCATTTCCCAAATATTGGCTTGGGTGAGTATGTATTCGGTTGGTGGAAAATAGATTTAGATGGAGATATGATTGCAGATGGTACTGATCCAAGTAACTGGGATACAGATGGAGATTGGTTAAATGATTATTTTGAGATAAATGATGATTTATTGGATGGAATAAGAGGAAATAGCGGATCTCCAATAAGGTATGATAATCGCACAACATAGTACTCAATTAATTTGGAGATACTTCCTCCCAAGGTCATGTCAGAGGCCAACGATAGAATCCCCGATGTGAATTCTCCTGTTGAAGATAAATTGCTTTTTCTTCAGGAAAATATGGTTAATTTTGTAAATCAATATAATCTTCCACTAGTTGAAGTCTCCCTAGTATTATCTAAATATATTAAAATATTATCAAAATCTTTAGATTCTGAGGCAAAAAAAGAAAATGAGAAAATACCAGATTCTATTATGTCTCCTTCTCCAGTAAAAGAACCTTTATTAGAATCTAATATTTCTTCATTTCCATTAGAAATGATACTGAAAAATGTCGACGTGGACAGAATGGATATTTTTGATACCATTATCCGAACTGTGATTAATTCTACAGAACTTCCCTTCATGAATGCTATTTCCCTGTTAAGGGATTGGGAGGCTTTAACTCGTGACCAACTATCTCATTCAACTAAACCTGGACATCTTTTCAGTCCAATTGAATTACCGGATAATTTCTAGTTTCAAATCATATTTTTAGAAACTATTATCTTATTTGAAAACCACCATGAATCAATTATTGACCAGATATATAGTATCGGAAAGAGAATTACTGTTAATATCAGTGGTAATTGTATTAGTGCCCAGCCAAATGCTTTACTATGTTGCCCATTGAAATGTTGACCCAGATATACGAATGGAACTAGAGAAACTAGTACAGAAAAAATTGGCCTAAAAGCCCCCCATGGCCCTATCCCTCCACTCAATTCACTCCATATCACTCTCACTACGCCTAGACGATTCACCTCTTCCTCTTCGGGTTGTACGGTGACTGCGTATTCTTCTGCCACATATTGGCCAGAACGTCTTTAGCAATCAATTTAACCTAATAAAAATCCTATAAGCGGCCATTCATTCCTCTTCCCAAGGTTTTGAAATAGTTGGATTTCCAAATCTATCGAACCACTCTGTAGGTTCTCCACTTCTGCCCATGGCCAAACCATCTTTTACTTGCCTTGGAATATATTCTCTTCCTGGGTGCCATGTTAAATCCTCAAGCCATATTTCTAAATTATCTCTTTCAATAACAATTTCCATTGTTCCGCCCAATGGTCTCTCATCAATTACGAATGATACCTTTCCTTTTATTGCGGCCTGCCTAGAAATTGAAAAACACGTTTTATTAACGTTTATCTCCATAGTCATTACATCAAAGGCAGTGTCTAATATTCTCTCCGAAATAACTGACTTCATGAAAATATCAAGAGAATTAGAATAACCTGTTACTAATATTGTATCTCTTTTCGTAGGATATTGTTCCTTTTTTGGGAAAATATCAGGTTCCCAATCTGGAAAAATATTATTTATGGAATGAAATACTCTCTCAGCATCTTCATAGGGTTGGATTTTAGTAGAGACTTTTATCATATGCTCCATATACTTTCCGAGAAGTGATTAGACCATTATTCCTATGGTTTAATGCTACTTGTACGCGAATACGTTAAACCATAAATTATGAGCCAAAGACATGGCAGAACGCTCTCCTCTGGTCTCTTTAGCTCTTGTTGTTGCTCCAACCCTTTGCCTTACAGCGTTAAGAATTATTCTACCAGTTTTCGATGATGTCCTATCAACCGATATATTTTCAAAAATAATTGTATATAGTATTTCATTATTTCTTGGGTTGTTAATGTTCTTGAAATATAGGACTATTGAAGATCATGAATATCATCGTTCAAAAGCCATTAGTAAACTTTCCAAATCATATAAATTAGACAATAAAGGTTTATGGGAAGACAGCGATTCCATAATGAGAGATTTAGAACAAAAAGCACAGATTAATCTTAAAGGCAAAGCCAGCGTAAAAACTGACCAATTATTGAAAGGTAACATTGGAGATATCAATAATGAGATGAATGAAGAAATTTCATCTGATGAGGCTGAAATAAAGTTTTCATCAAAAATAATAACTAGTGAACAAAATATCAAAGAAAATATTTCTAAAGTTCCTAAAAAATCAATATTTTCTAAAATTAATGAAAAATTGAATATAATGATTGAAAATGCTGCTTTAAATATAGTTGATAAAAACAAGAAATTCATTAAATCTCCATCATATTCTGATACTGAAAATCCTAAAATAATTAGTGAGAAATGGAATGCCCCTGTCCCAATGATAAAAAGTAAAGTAATATCATGTAATTATTGCCATTCATTGAATAATGAGGATGTTAATTATTGTATCTCTTGTGGCAATTATCTTTCTTGATAAGGGAACGGTTGAAAAAAGTCGATGTTTAGGAAAGGTTGGGATTCACTGTGGTAACCAAGCGCGATTACTATGAAGTACTAGAAATTTCGAAGGATTCTACTCAATCTGATATCAAAAAATCCTTTCGTAGCTTAGCAAGAAAATATCATCCAGATAAAAATCCTGATGACCCTAGTGCTGAGAATAAATTTAAAGAAATCCAAGAGGCATATGCAATTTTATCTAATACTGATGAAAGAAGAAAATATGATACTTATGGACACAATAGGCCCGGAGGTTCACCCTTCGGCCCAGATGGCTTTCAGGGTGTAAATATTAATATTGATGATTTATTTGGCGGTGGTTTCGAAAGTATTTTTGGGCAGATATTTGGTAGTTCTAGATCTAATAATCGCAGAAAGAAAGGAGGAGATTTATTAGTAAGGCATACTATATCATTTCAATCTGTATATGATGGTCTTGATGATGAGCTGGATATCGAAGCATTAACATCATGTTCTAGGTGTAATGGAAGTGGTTCAAAGGATTTAGATGGTGCACGCCCTTGCCCTTCTTGTAACGGAAGAGGGCGTGTTCAAAGAATTGAACGCGTAGGACCATTTGCTCAACAAGTCGTCTCCGATTGCCCAGCGTGTAATGCAACCGGAACAATAGTGACTAATCCATGTATTTCATGTAACGGTGAAGGCAGTTCTTATCAGGCTAAAAAGATAAAATTTTCTGTACCACCCGGCATCTCTACTGGAAATAGAATCAAAATCACTGGCCAAGGAGAACCTCCAAGAGGAAATGTAGGAGAAAATGGTAACTTGTATATCGAAATAGAAGTTTTGGAACACTCATGGTTTGAGAGAGATGGTGCTGATATCTTGATGGCTTTACCTGTGAATTACACAGATTTATTGTTAGGTACCACTATAGTAATATCGCATATAGATGGTAAGGATCTTAATATCAAAATTCCCACAAATTCTAAGCCTGGAGATACAGTTACCTTACCAAGACGTGGGCTTCCGCACATGAGATCAAGTAGAGGAAGAGGCTCGGTAACTGTACTATTGAAATTAGATATGCCAAATAAGATCTCAAGATCATTGAAAAATAAATTAAAAGACTTAAAGCCTGAAATTAGCAATTCTATTTCACTAGAAGAAAGTATAATTGAAGAAGCAAATAAACGTAGAGGAAAATGATTATTCTTCCCATTTGATTGTTTTATTCGATGAAGCTGCGACCGGCTCGCCATTGACCACTCCAGATAGTTGGAAATTTATATCTGAAGGTTTATTTCTAAACGTTATTTTTAGAAACAAATTTGTTTTAGAATTCAATTGATCTAAAAATATTTCATCCTCTTTAAAAATTTTCTCAGGAGTAACATTTTTTATTCTTACGGAATCTCCTTGAGATGAATATATTCTAATTCCAGCCAAATTCCATGCATATTTATTAATTTTTATTCCTAATAAAATCTCATAATTAGTAATTTTCCATAAACATATTTCTAAATTTTCTGTCATATGCTTAAGAAACGGTTTTCCCCATTCAACTATTACTGAATCCCAAGGACTATCTCCTAATTGATGTAAGGATGAAATGATTATTTCTTTGTCAATTTTTTTCTCAATCCTATTTTTTAATCTATTTAACATCATTAATTCATGCTGTTCTATATGAATTTCATTCTTCTTTCCTCTGAAAATGTTATCTCTGTTCCACCATAATACTACGCCCATAGGGGCTAGAAACATCACTCCAACTAGTATATAGAAATTCGTAAACATCCTCGATAAGTCTTCTAACTCTCCATCTTTATTTTCATAATTTATTAGTTCTGGCATACTAAATCGATAATTTACAGATTCAGAATTACCGCCCACCTTCTCAATTCTAATTACATGGATTCCTTTTGGTGCAATAATCGTAGTTCCATTAGTGGAATTAATTATTGCTCCATTAGTTTGATTAAGGATTAAAATTTTAAAATCTACTTCACCTTGAGTATCATTAAAATAAACATATGATCCATTTGTATAGTTGACTTCAAATGCAAATATATCTATATAATCTTCAAACCCTAAATTCCCATAATATACAGTAATATTATCATCTAATAATTCCCATCGATTGTCTCTTAGTCCATTTTGCCAAATATAATCTGGTGCATCTCCTATTTGTACTCCATCTCCATAATCTTCGGCTAATATTTTTATAGACCAAGCTAATGTATAATTAGATTTGATCCGAAATTCTATTGATGTAGTTGTTTTTGTAGAGTATATTACTTCTGGACAATTTTCTATTTCATAAGAATAATTTTCTTCAGTTCCATCAATATTGTGAAGAACAATATCTAAACTTATTATTTCTGAAAAATAACATATGGGTTTTACAACCATTTTAGAACCTAATTCTATTAGTAAAGCGTCCCCTTCTAAATCAGAAACTGCAATGTGGCCTTTATATGTACCGTTTGAATAATAATGCTTCACCATGTATCCAAGGATTACTTAATTCTTTGAAATCAGGAGATTCTCTATTAGCATCATATCTCACAACTTCAAATTGATAAGGAGAATATTCTAATTCAACAGAAGAGATAATTCTTAACCATAATTCTCCTTTTGGATATTCAAAATAATACTCATCATCTTGATTTAGATTTAAACTTTCAATACGCTCCTTTATTTCGTTATTCCTTTTCCAAATTTCTATTTCCATTTCTTTTGAAGATTTAAATTCTTGGATTAATACTATGTCTCCACTATTTCCTACTATCTTTATTGAATCCTTATCATTGAGTGAATCTAAAGCCCCGGTAAAAGTTATTCCTTCTGATTCCAAATTTATATTTTCACAATTATCCATTTGGCAGGGCGAATATGTATTTATTTCTATGAAATTATCTTCCTGACTAGGGGATGGTACTATGTCTGGTAAATCATTTTCTTCATACATCGTTGAGTTACTAATTATTGAATCAAAATGTATTAATTCTCTATCAATTCCTTGGTTTATTAGTAATTGCCAAGATAAATTATTATCTATAAATCCATTCCATTCAACTCTATGTATATCTGAAATTGTGGAAATTAGGCCACTATTATTTACAATTAATTCCATTCCATGGCAGACAATTTGTTCGCAACTGTATTCTATCCAGGCAGGCCCATTAGTATTAATTGAAATGTTAAAAACTTCTACTTTATCTTCATTTTCAGCATGAACATCAAATGATGTATAGGATATTGCCAAAACAATACTCAAAACACACGCCGCTACTCTTCCCATGATATATCGAGAGACTCTTTGCATTAGAATCCTTCAAGCGAAATGTATCACCCGTCAACACTATGTCGTCTCGCCCACTAGCAAGAGGTGTAGAATCTAGGATGCGTTTTTCTCGTATATTTTCCCTCGGAGATAGAAAAAATCCAACATCATGGACTCCGGCAATTGTACTAAATGAATCAGACCCCATACTTCCTATCTCTATTGCACCTTTTATTTCATCCAGAGAATCATCTACTTTACCAGCTACAATATCAATTTCTACTAGAGGTAATTTTTGTTTCCCATTTGATGGTCTAGACCAATGGTCCTCAGTTGAGGGTTTAATCCTCCCTCCTAGTCTGGCTGATTCTAATTCTGGTAAATCAAGTAAGGGTGATGAGATATTATTGGTTTCTTGGCAATCTCTTCATCATGAAAAATCTTTAATTAATGATGATCTTAACCCTTCAATAGTCGTTCTAGTAGATTCTCTTCAACTAGTTCAAAATCAAGGTATGTTAGTAGATGCTATTGACGCGATTAGAATTAAATTTCCAACTTCTCTAATTTGGACTCCGGGAATAGGAGGTCCAGATAATTGTGCACTTCTTTCTTGGTTGGGTGTTGATTTATTTGATTTATCAAGATCTAGAAGTGCCGCTGCACTTAACATAATAATTACTTCTTTTGGCCCAAGAGAGGTAGACAATTCAACAAATGAAAAAGCAGATATGGAATCTCAATGTGAGGAATGGAAAAAATCTATTTCTGCTACAAGAGCAGCA
>CALSZZ010000003.1 GCA_943841885.1 Candidatus Thalassarchaeaceae archaeon
GAAGTAAACGGACGCTCTTCCTACTCTCATAAATACTACATATTTCGAATGCTCTGTACTTATATTGAAATCATTGAATTGTAATCTAAATTGTATTTCTCCTCTAGAATTAGCTCTCATATTATTCATATTAAACCGGCCTAAATCATCATCTACTGATAGATTTATGAAGTCTATTTCCAATCTAGGAGAAATATTTGTTATCTTTATTAATTCCTTACTTTCAATACTTCCTCCGGCTCTAACGCCCTTTACCGTTTTGAGAATGAATGGATTATCATACTCTCCAGCACCGCTTTCTATTTTTGGGTGTGCACTCGTATAGGGTGGCTCTGGACCTCTAATTTCATCATCGTTTACTCCAAATGGGTTAGCCAACCAAAGAAGTAGTAGTAATAGAAGAACTAATGGGAAACAGCAGATCCATAATATCTTTGGAACATTTTCAATTCCTAATCCCTCTAGCCTGTCGCAGATTCCATTATCATCATCATCAATTGGTATATTTGTACTATTTTTAGGATCAGTAGAACAATCAATCTCTCTAGTATCATTCCATCCATCATTATCATCATCATTATCTTCTACAAGATCCATTAATGCACATTCAGCTGAATTAACTGCATATTGACATGTGACTTCATCAGGCAAACCATCGCCATCCGTATCTAGCCATGCCGTAGAGTCATTAGCAAAATCATCAATTAAGTCCGCTCGGCCATCGCCATCATCATCATCATCAATCATTGCACATTTGCCATCATTATCAATGTCAGATGGATATGAATCTGAATCAAAAGGAGAGGATCCACATTCAATCTCAACTAAATCAGTCCACCCATCGCCATCACTGTCTGTATCATCAATTACCTCTGGTAAAATATCAAAATCAACTGTGTATCTAAATTCATATTGCCCATTCATTGCTTTGATGGTATGAGAATATTCCAATAATAGGTGATTAAATTCTACAAGAGGAACTCCTGAAATAACACCTGTTGATTTATTTATTTCTAATCCATCTGGTAGTTCTGGAGAGACACTATAATTTAGAATATCTCCGCCAGTGGGGGGCAACAATAGGTATTATCGGCTGAATTCCTACTCCAACCATTGCCTCTATCTTATCATTAGGATAGAAGAATAATATTGGTGAATCATCAGTATCATCTAATGTATCACATATACTATCTGAATCCATATCTCCTGGGAATTCATAGAATTCGAGTGGATTAGTTCCACATTCTTCTTCTCTTAGATCAGGCCAACCATCGCCATCATCGTCTTCGTCCAAAAAGTCAGGAATACCATCTCCATCAGTATCCAAGTGATATGCTATTAATGTTAAATTATATGAATCAATATAAATTGAATTACTAGCAGTTATTTCAAAAATAGTCAAGCTAAAATTATGCTCTGCTGTACCAGAAACGACCCCGTTCGTCTCATTAAAAATCAGCCCTTCAGGAATTTCTGGCAGTATACTCCAACTTGTGACATTACCTCCAAAAATCATAGGTTCAAGATATAGATAGTCTAAGTCTACCGTTAAATTAGCATAATCATCAAGATAAATCAATTCAAAATTAGTATCATCAATATCTGCAATAGAAGACTTAAGTGTGATAACTACTGAGTCACTATATTGAGAATTATTTGCCCAAATTGTAAATGTTTCTAAGTCAAATTCATTAATAGATGCCCCAGAAATTGTTCCAGTACCAACTGTTTCTAATGATCTGTAAGCAATTCCAGAATCCAAATATAACCCTTCGGGTAATTCTGGATAAACTTCCCATTCTCTGACATCTCCTCCATATACTGTTGCAATAAGTGCCGTCATAGGCTCGTTTACAAATAAGTTCTGAGATATACTAGAGTAAGTGAGGTATATTTGACTATCATCAACATCATCTATGCCATTACAAACTCCATCTTCATCACTATCTGTTGGAATGTCTGTTTCATCTAACGTATCTGTTAAACATGTTATTTCTTCAGAATCTAACCAACCATCATTATCATCATCTGTATCATTCTCATCTGGTATTCCATCTCCATCTGAATCAAGTAATGTGGCAGATATTTCCATCACATATGAAGAATAATATTGTGTGTTATTAGCCCATATTGTAATATTATATGGCTCAAAAGCAGATATTGGCATCCCTGTTAAGGCTCCTGTTTGGGTACTGAAAGCTAGATTATTTTGTAATTCTGGGTATATTTCCCATGTTATTACATCGCCTCCAAAGACGAAGGGGTGTAATGCATTAATGGTCTGATTAACTACAAATTCAATATTACTAACTGAATAAGATAAAAATATTTGACTATCATCTATGTTGTCTAGGCCGTCACAAACTCCATCTTCATCACTATCTGTTGGAATGTCTGTTTCATCTAACGTATCTGTTAAACATGTTATTTCTTCAGAATCTAACCAACCATCATTATCATCATCTGTATCATTCTCATCTGGTATTCCATCTCCATCTGTATCTAATAGCGATGAGGTTATCATAAGTTCAAATGAATCTGAATATACAGAATTATTAGCCCAAATTGTATATAAAGAAGCATTGAATGTTGTTATAGACATGCCAGAAATAATTCCATTACTGGGATTAAGTATTATGTTGGTGGGTAAATCAGGACTTGATTCCCAACTAGTTATCGCTCCTCCAGAAGTTACTGGGACAAGTGGGATGAAACTTTCATTCACAGTTATATTTAGATTATTTGTTAAGTATGAAATTACAATGATTGAGTCATCGGATTCATCTAGTAAATCACAAATTCCATCATTGTCCATGTCTGAAGGTACATCAGTATGATCTAAAGGATCATTACCACATGATGCCTCATTTACATCAGTCCATCCGTCATTATCATCATCAATATCTATTATATTTGGTACTCCATCTCCATCTGTATCTAATAATACTGAGATATTCAATTGTGCATTGGCGGATTCTCCAGCCGATGTGTTTACCCAGATTGTATATATCGTCCCATTCATTACATTTCTAGGAATCCCCCAGATTGTTCCGTTATTCTCGCCAAATTCTAATCCATTTGGCAAATCTGGTGTAATGTTCCAGGATTCTGGCGCAGAACCAGACGTTTGTCCTGCAAATGGTTGCATTTCAGTTCCATTAACGAGTTGTAAAATTGAGGTAGGGAATGTAAGGCTGATGCCACTTCCACTGACAATCAATGTAAAGGTAGTATTTACAGATCCTCCACTATTATTTGCCCAGACTGTATAATTAACTCCTCCAGTGGTTAATAGTGGAGTTCCGGAAATACTCCCCGATTCTGTATCAAATACCAGTCCTAATGGTAGATTAGTTGGAGAAATTCCAAACGAAGCTACTGCTCCGCCTCCTAAAGTAGGAAATACATTAACCACGGTATCTCTTCCTACGGTAATTGTTCCGTTTTCGTATTCTATTGTCGCAATTTCTTCATTAATCGTGAAATTAAAATTAATGTTTCTTGTTGCGCCGTCACTACTCACTTGTAAGGTAAATATTGAACTTGTTAAATTAACTGTTGGGGTCCCCCATATCGTACCATTGGAATTGCCTAATTGTAATCCATCTGGTAGTTCTGGAACAATTTGCCATGAAATTATACTCCCATTAATTTCTGAAGGAACTATTGGAGTTATCGGACTTCCTCTTTCAAATATAAAATTAGTTTCATTATATGTTACAGTTGGCTTACCATTGCCAATTCCGAATGAAATATTGAAAAATATATTTCCTAATTTTGTATCATTAGCCCATATTGTATAGTTAGCACTTGATGAATTATTTAGTGCTGTACCCGTTATTGATCCAGTAGAGGTACTAAAGCTCAACCCTTCAGGTAAATCTGGTGAAATAGCAAAAGAATCAATGTAATTAGAATCGGATTGACGGATAGCTCCCAAACCCATTACTCGGAAGTCTATTTCCTCTCCTGCAACCGGCATCTTTCCATCTATTGTGTGTTCAATAGTATCAATAAAGAACATCTCTCTCCAGCTGTATTGTCCTGAATAATAGACATATGTATCGTCATAAGTCAGGTATGACAATAAAGTATATGCTCTTGCATAGACGTTATCGTTTGCATCGAAACAAATCCCCTGCCACCTGAAAGAAAAGGTATATGACGGGTTATTGAAACCCGTAAAATTTTCTCTAAAATCCGTATTGAAATTATCATCCATTCTCATTATTCCAGAATATCGACCTTCCAAATTATAATACGAGTTACCCAAAAATAACCATAATCTATCTTGAGAATCAATTTTCATTCTGTTCCCATTATGGGCCTGGTATAATGAATTGTCTAAGATTGGGCATATTTCTCTACTACTTTTTATTGTTAAATTATTTTTATCCAGTCTGAATAAGACTATTGAGTCGTAAGAACATGAAGTGTTAAACCAGTATGATGTTTCAGATATTTTTATTTCTTGGACATCAGAATTCATCCACATCGAAATCATCAAATCTCCACCAGATAATCTTTCCATCATTAAATATGAGGCAGTCTGATCAAACAAATTAATTGGATCCTTATATGCAATCATAGATATTCCTCCAGTCCAGTTCCCAGATGCGTTTATACTGCCCATTATGGCCTGATTACAATGCGCACCTGTGGAACATCCATCTGTTGCTCCAACAGTGTGTTCATCTAGCGTATTTACTCCATATGACTTCCAAAGGAGATTCACTTCCCCATTTTCTTGAACTGCCATATCCTCCAAAATTACATGGGCAGAAGTAGAGGGAGCAATACTTTTAACCCAAGTAAAATTTCCAGAATTATTCATTCTAACTACAAACGGGCGATAGTAATTATAATTGCTTTCACCAGGTTCTAATGTTAGTTCTCCAAAAGTTATCGCATTATTATTATTCATTGATGATGCAAATGAGCCAGCAAATGTTAATTCGCCAGTGGAATTATTTACACTTATCTGACTTTGTCCACTGGTAGTTTCGGCATATGCGTATCCAACTCTCCAATAAGTTGTTGATGGGTCGCTATACATATCTTTTGCCCATCTTACTTCGCCAGAATTATCCAGTGATATTACAAATGCTGCACTTCTTGATGGCAAATCCCATTCAGAACCTTCGAAGTCAATAATTCCGCTATTTCTATGCCCAATTACATATGAATTTCCTAAATCATCTAATATTAATTCAGTTGAGGTATAACATCCGTAGTTACAATCTATAACTTTAGCCCATGCCCATGTTGAATTAGCATATCTTTTTGCTATAATAAGGTCATTAGAATTACAAGATGGAACTGTTAGACCATCATATGCAAATTGTACATTCGCATAACAGGCTCCGTAATAATATAGGTTTCCTTCCGAATCATATGCATTAAACATGTAGCCTGTACCATGAGTGCTTCTGTGTCCATAATAATCACCAAATCCAGAAAATACAGATGGTTTCGAGGTAATATAAATTGTTAAAGAAAGAGGATAGGAAGAAGTACTACTATTGGAATAAATCGTGTAAGATGTTCCAGTTAAATCAGAAACTGTGGGCGTTCCAGAAATAACTCCTGTCGAATTATTTAATTCTAATCCTGCAGGAAGTGAAGGAGCCCAAACCTCTACTAATTCTTGTCCTCTAAATGTAGGCGTCACACTATTCTCAATTTCATTTGTAAATACTATACGCTCATTACCATAGTCTATTACTGCAAATTGTAAATTATCGCATATACCATCAGTATTTCTATCAGTTGGAAAATAACTGTATTCTGGCATATCCATTGGGCTTTTGTGGTGCATGATAGCATAATTATTATCATCGCCTTTAGACATTAAGAATATATCATCAAACTCATTGAATTTCAGCGTTAACTTTCCATATCTATATCCAGTCTGCCAAGTTTGAGAGGAAATATATACTTCTGAGTGAACCCAATTAGATCCTTCAAGGACAGAAAGCATCAAAGTTTTAGAGGATTGATTTACCCATGCTAAATGTGGAACACCAGTTGAATTCGATGCAATCACAACTCCTTCATTACCTCCAGTAGATTCTGCAATCACTTCATTACTCCATGTAGTTCCATCATAACTTGCTACTACTAAATCAGTATTGTTATACATTGCCGCATAAATTACTCCATCGCTTGATAAATGTAAATCAGCATGATAATCTTGAGCATCCGAATATGAAGTAGTGCTGTAGGATGATGTACTTTGATTCCTATTAAGAACTAAAATAGGGTCACTCCATTCAACAGTAGATTCTCCGGACATGGAATTTCCAAGATCTGCATAAGAATGGTAAAATCCGACAGGCAGGTCAGAATTTCTTGCATTTATATCCATTTGTAATATGTGCAATCTTCCATCAGGGCCAAAAATATATTGGCTTCCTAATGCTGTTATTGGTGTATCGAAATAGAATGTATCAGCAGCATTACCCTCATTTCCTTCAAGATAACTACCCATCATTTCATTCTGGTCAGGATTAAAGAATACCATTATTCTACTATCTTGACTTATTGCCAATTCTCCTGTATTTGTTGATGAACTCACAGTAGATCCGTAAAACATGTTATAATTGTAATGGGGAGTTCCATTTTTATTCATTCCTTTATATATATAATCTTCATTAGAAATATATAATATTCCATTTTGTTCCTCAACATCAAATTTATCGTATCTATTATTCTGATATAATTCTGCACTAGGTGACTGAATAGAGCCATCATGTCTTTGTAAACTATTTACTATGTAATCATTATAATAGGTTGCATATAAATCAATTCCATAATCACCTATTATGAAGTCGTAACCCCCGTAGGAACTACCATCGTAATTTGAATTCCATGCAGTCGTATGTTGCCAAGTATCAGAATAGCCTACATCATGACATTGTCTTTGATATGAGTTCTCCCAACCATTTCCATTTATGTCAGTATCTAGATTATCGCATATCCCATCTCCATCATAATCTGAAGGAGTGGACAAAGAGCTCCATGATAAATACCCACAAGCCTCTTCTTCTATGTCTGACCATGTTTCCGCTGTATCTTGTTCTGCTGTCTTGACTGTGGCATCATCGTCATCTGTATCCACACTAGTCCCTAATCCATCTCCATCGGCATCTATCCAATCTCTTACGTCCAAAGGTAAATCATCATTAATATCTATATATCCATCATTATCATCGTCATTATCCCAAATATCTATCCATCCATCTCCATCAGTATCGGGCATTACGAGATTAATGTCAGTAATTTTCATGTTACTGCCCATTTCATCTGTACCGTCTCCAATCTGGTCGGTATTTCCGATTCCAAGTTCACCATTGTTATTTTGACCCCAACATCTGACTGAATCATCAAATATAATGGCACAAGATAATCTATGCCCACTTGTAACCGACTTAATATAACTGGACGGCAACGTTGGTGAGATCAAACTATCTCCCATTTCTCCTGGCCCATCTCCAATCTGGGTGCTATTTCCAATTCCAAGTTGGCCCTGTCCATTGTGTCCCCAACATTTTAAACCTTCATTATCTAAAATCAAGCATGTATGATATCCTCCCACACCTATCTGCTTTGCAGTTCTTCCTGAACCTAGGTCAACACTTGGTAAATTATCTCCCATTTCTCCTGGCCCATCTCCAATCTGGGTGCTATTTCCAATTCCAAGTTGGCCCTGTCCATTATATCCCCAACATTTTACATCTCTAGTATTTGTAATAGCACAATAATTGAAGAGGCCAGAATCCAAAGATATTGCAGTTATGTTATCTCCCAAATCTGTTATGGCTAGATTATTACCCATTTCACCCGCACTTTCTCCAATTTGGATGGTATTTCCGATTCCAAGTTGGCCATAACTATTTCTCCCCCAACATTTTACCAATCCACTGTCTAATATGACGCAAGTACTATGAAACCCAGCAACAATATCTACAGCAGTCCTTCCATATCCTAAATCAACACTTAGTAAATTATCTCCCATTTCTCCTAGCCCATCTCCAATTTGGTTGGTATTTCCGATTCCAAGTTGGCCATATGTACCTTGTCCCCAACATTTTACATCTCCTAAATTCGTTATCACGCATGTATGGTGCATTCCACTTGATATATGCGTAGCAGATACATTTGCTCCTAAATCAACCGTGGGATGACTATCTCCCCACATACTCCATAAGTTATTGCCAATATTAGTATTATTTTCAATTCCAAGTTGGCCCTGTCCATTATATCCCCAACATTTTACACTATCATTATCTAAAATTGCGCATGTATGATACAATCCCAAAGATATCTTCTTTGCAGTTCTATTATTTCCAAGAGGTACGAATGCCAAATTATCTCCCATTTCATTTACATTATCGCCCATAGTTGTAGTATTTCCAATTCCAAGTTGGCCATAGTTATTTAATCCCCAACATTTTACATATCCTACATATGATAATGCACAACTATGTCCACCACTCCACTTATTCAACACTACTTCCATCACATCATTTGGACCCGTTGCATGATATTCACTACCATCAACAATTACTAAATTAGTTGATTCCCCAGTCTTTACCATATTTGTTAAACTTGGCTCACCTAAATTACCCGAAGAAGAACCAGAACCAATCCGGCCATCTTCAGCATGGCCCCAACACATTACATATCTTCCGTCTGTTGATAAATTTCTATATATGGAACAAGAAAATCCTGAATCTGAAGATTCAGACTCCTCTATTGATACAGCAACTTCAATTGGAATATATCCAGATATGGGAGTTACGCTCACTGGAGATAATGACCCAGCTCCAAAATTATCATTGCCAAGTTGCCCGAAAGTCCCTATTCCCCAACATTTAGTTGCATCATCAATGATGGCGCATCCATGTGTATCTCCAATATCAATTGCAGTGACTGGCATTGATCCACTATCTAATGAAGTCCCTGTATGATGATATACTGAATTGCCAGTTAATAGAGGACTGTAGTACCCTGCTGTAGCAAATTCTAAATTATCAGATTCTCCATCATAGAATGCCAAGAATTTATAACCATCTTCGATGATAATTTCAACGCCTGAGTTATCTGTAATGCCTATTCCAGCATCATATTGTATTGTTATTACCCATTCAGAACCACTCCATGTTGCCATTTCTAAATTTCCATTGCTAGAGTCTCTATATGCAATACTCGGCTTATCTAGATTATCAAATGCTATTGAAGTATGACTACTGCTGCTGCCTACTGTATCTACCACAGAAATAGTCCAAGAAGACCCATCATATTTTGCATAATTTATGTTGTTATTGGTATCATCATAATACGATATATGAGGATAGCCATTACTATCAAGTTCAATATCAGAATATAATCCAGTTTTAGTTGAACTATCATCAATTACTGTAGTTTCCCATAGTCCGGTTGTTCTATCAATATACGAGTATTGTAATTTTCCAGTACTATCACTTCCGTTATAATAAGACAGATGTACTAAATTATCACTTACCGTTGAACCTAACTGAAAGTGATAATCGCCAATTGATGAAATATTGTAAATGGTATCAATTCCGGAATAGTAAACTGAACTTTCTACTTTTGATGAAGATAAATTATAATAAATAAAATGTATATTCCCAAACTCATCTTGTACAATAGAAGGCATATATCCAACATTATTACCCCATTCTATTGTATTCTTCTCCCATGATGAAGAACTACCACAAGTGTTTGGACAGTATGCATACTCTAAATCATCTTGTCCGGCATCATAATGGGCAATATGTGGATTATTATCAGAATCTACCATAATATCAACCCTTCTTCCAATACTACCCGTACTAGTATCGACATCGTATGTAATGTCCCAATTAGCATTAGAATCACACGTAGAAGAACAATAAGCATAATGCAGGTCTGCACCGCTTCTGTCATAATATGCAATATGCAATGAATCATTACTATCGACTGTGAGAGAAGCACTTCTTTCAAGTCCACCAGCTGAAGATGCTACTTTTTCAGTATTCCAATATCCTGATGGCCAGTTTTGAATAGTATTATTCGCTATATACAAACTATCATCCCAGTCATCAAAGTAGATTATGAAAACTGAATCTGTACTATTTATCGCTATTGAAATATCTCTCCCTGTGAGGGTATAACTTGTGAAGGTAGATGCATCTCTTTCTTGAGTCTTCACATCTCTTATTTCCCATCCACTTCCATTATAGAAAGTATGTCTTACAAAATATTCATTGGCATTGTTATCATTAGCTGCCCTTACTTTATATGCAATATGTGGTTTATTATCTGAGTCTATCGCAATTGAAGTTTCACCAATATCGCCCTGATATATACCCCAATCATTGTCAATTTGACTTATCTCCCATCCCGTACCATTGAACTTAGCATACTTTAATTCATCATTTGTATCATCTTTATATGAAATATGAGGCATTTCATTATTATCTAATGCGATTGAAGGATATTTGCCAACTGCTCCTTCTGAGTCTATGGTATGTGTTTTCCAAAAACCTCCTCCTTCCTTTGTGGCATAAACCAAATTTGAGTTAGTTTGATCCCAATATACTGCATGCAAGATTCCTGAACTATCTATTTCCATTGATGAATAATATCCTCCATCTTCAAGAACAGTTCGATCTACATCTCCAGTTTGTCGGGGTATGATATGTTTCAATTTCGAATCATTACTGTCAATATAAATTGCATTCAGATTATTATATTGGTCATAGTGTAGAGATGTACCTGGTTCAGATCCTGATAAATCTCCTGTTTCTACTAAATCATACTTATGCCAGATTGTATCGGTATAAACTGTCGTATATCTGACTAATCTGTGATTATTATTGTTATCTACATATGCAACATAGACAGTTCCATCAGAATCAACATAAGAATCGGGCCAGTTACTATGCTTTCCTGAATTGTCTTCAACATCATACTTATACCATATTCCTCCATTATTATAGATGACTACTACATTATCTGTTCCTGTAAAGTCTACTGTGGTGATTCTGGGATTATTTAGACTGTCAATCCCAAGCCTAATCGGAGTATTAGAACTGGTCTGAATGCTGAACGTATTTACTTCTTCTATATTCCAATTAGATCCATCATTAAAAGCGTATTTTATAGAATTACCGTTTTCTCCGTAGTATGCTATTTGGGTTAAATCATAAGAATCAATTTGTAGGCTAGCATATATTCCTGTAGTTCCAGTAGCAGGATCATCGACCTTTTCAAAGATCCAACTTGAACCATCCCATATTGCTAATTCTAAATTTGTACCTGTGACATTATAGTATGCAATTCTAGGGTAATCATTACTATCTAAGCCAATTGAGCCATGCCGCCCTCTGTCATTGCCATCATCTGTTGTTACAGTAGTATCAATCCATGCCGCTCCGTCATAGTAAGAATAACCTAAAGTATCATTTTTATCATCATAATATGCTATATGAGGGTGATCATTTGAATCTATTTCCAAGGAAGTTTCTAATTTACCAACCCAAGTACTCAATGCACCTGAAAGTGTAATGTCTCTAAGTTGGGTTTTATTCCAAGAAGTTCCATTGTATGTGGCATACATCAAATACAAAATATCATTGGACGGATTAGAATCCCAAATAAAATAACTTAGATGCAAATTCCCGACCGAATCAATTTCCAAATCTTTAATTCCCCAACCGGCGTAATATCCACTAGCTCCTGACTCAATAATAATCGGTGTTGACCATTCTGTCCCGTTAAAGAAGGTATATTTCATATCCTTATTATCTTGATGATAATAAACTACATGTTTATTCCCATTTGGGCTAACTACAGTAGTCGCAAAATAATTATTAGTTGCAGTAACTGGTGTTGATTCGGAACTATTAGTTAGTCCTTGAAAATGAACCAAAGTATCATTAGTTAAGTCGTATGCTATTAAATTGGTCCTATTAGTTGAATCTAAATTTACTGTAACTCCTCTGCCAATATCATTACTACCTGAATATACTGAATTAGTATTCCATACACTTCCATCATATATCGCATAACCCAAATCTCCATTTAGTGATTCATAGTAAGCTACACTCCATCTATTTTCAGAATACATCAGTGCGGGGTACTTTCCATCTGAAATGACTATATTCGAACTTGGATTAACGTACTCAGTTTGAGAAGATTTTCCCCAGCAAATAGATTCTAAATTATCCATAATTACACAAGTAGAATCACTACCTGCATTGATGCTATCAACATTATAACTATCCCAAACAGAAGAAACAAGACTTCTCGATGATGAAAGGTCTACAAGTTGGGGCTCATAACTATCTAGGCCACCGAATCTATGGTTTCCCAATACATTGGAAAATCTTCCGCCATTGTAACCCCAACAATAAGTTTCATCACTTCCATTAACATTTGTGTTTTTACTAATACACGAATGGCGATTTCCTAGCGCTATTTCGGATATTGAGGCAGTATTTGTTAATGCCAATTTCACAGGAATATTTTGATCTTCGACAGATCCAAATGCATAATTCTTAGTAGATAAATCGTCTATTCTCAATTGACATCTATAGCAATATACTTGAAATCTTAAAGAACGACTTTCATCAGAATAATCTTCAGGTACTGTCATAGTGATTGTTGTCTTACCTTCATCAAAGGTTAACCATGAATTATCATTCCACCTAGTTGATGAATTATCGAATATTGTTCCTAGTAAAACATCACCAGACCAAACTTTAACCCATTCGCTAGTTTGACCATTGTTCCCAAAATCACGAGCATCAAATTCAAATTGTATCTTCGATCCAGGAACTAGGTTTAGTGCATATTCTGGTAATTGATATGAAGTATCCTTCCAACCATTGTAATAATCTCTTTTCAATATTTTATTCCCATCAGATGTTTCAATTGACCAGTAACCATTTCCAGTCCATCCCAATTGAGTGACATCATCAAAATTTTCATTGACATCATTCTGAACGTTTACATTAGTTACTTGCCCAAGCCTTTCATCGTCACTTTCACCCCAACAATAAACTCCTCCATTAATTGTTTTGATGCAATTATGTGACGTTCCAACAGCTAAATCTCTGACTAACATGTCATTTGGTAGGACTACATATCCTGGCTCTTCATGAGCAGAAAATGTACCTCTACCTAATTCTCCTGCAGTATTCCTTCCCCAGCAAACAAGGGTGAAATCTTCTCCAATTGAACATGCATGTCTAGCACCAGTATCTATTGTAGATGCTTTGAATCCTTCAGGAAAATCTACCATTACAGCATATTCACTACTTGTTCCTACTGAAGTATTTCCAAGTTGTCCTTCTGAATTATCTCCCCAACATGCAACTGAATTATTTGATAATAGTGAACATCCAAAATTTTCACCTAATGCCAATGCATTAGATTCCCCCAAACTCAATTCACCAGTTTGTGCACCATCAAATTGCTCACAAATGCCATCTTGATCTGTATCGATAGGATAATTTGTACTATCTTTGAAATCTGTACCGCAATTTTCTTCTTCAGCCCTTGTCCATCCATCACCATCAATATCTAGATTAAGGCCAGCACTAGTCATCCCCTTTTGTCGTAATAAGTAAAATGGATTTGGGTCATCCGGATAATATGCAAATCCCCACATTTGTCCAAGATCCGTAATTTCTATTCCTGTCCATCCAGCATCTCCAATATTTTTTACTTCATTATAATACCATTGGTTATTCTTTTTATGAAGTGTAAATTCTCCGTCTGGGGTGCCTGCAAGTATCACTACTGTCTTATCTGGTCCTGTTGCAATGTCTACGACTCCAGTACTATATTCTGCTAATATTTCTTCAGTTGTCCATGAAGATACTGAAGTACATGTTGTTTCACAATAAGAATATTGCAATCCATTCGTCATATTATTATGTACGATATGAATTGATTTATCCACTCCAATGTCAATCGATAAAGATGCATTGGAACTCGATATATCTCCAAAATTACTGATTGTTTCATAATTCCAATTACTGATTGACGAATAACACAGATTTGAACAAGTCGAAACATGCATGGCAGTATGAAAATTCACAGCGGTATATGTAATCCAAATCTCGTCATCATATGAGATGTCACTATCTAGTCCATAACCTCCCGATGTTATCACATTAGAACCAACTTCAGTCCAAGATGTAGGACTTGTACAATCTGATGATTCTAAACAAGTAATAATTATCATCTCTGTTGAAGTTAAAGTAAAAAGATAGAAATTACCGAAACTATCAATTTCTGCACTTAAAGTGGTGCCTTTCCAATCTGAATCAAGTTCTACAGAGGACCACGAGCTACCTGCTTTAGTTTGGTAAACAGGCCCATCACCTTCCATGAAAAAAATATGTGGATCATCGTCTGAGTCGAGTAAAATACTTGTATCATATATTTCCGTATCCCACACAATTACATCTTCCAAAGTCCACTTATTATTATCAAATATTCCAAATTTTAATTTATTTGATTCATCATCCACATATGCCATACTGGCACAATTTTCTGATGTTAAGGTAGTAGAAACTTTGTTACCTACATTACTAGATGTACTATCTAATGCCACCTTTTCTATACTAGTTCCTTCTGCCTGTGTATCGCAGTCAATATCGAAAACAGACATTGGCATAAAGAGTTGGACATATTCTAAATTATCTCCCATTTCTCCAGTCTCATCGCCCGTTGCACCAGTCTTTCCCAATCCTGTTCTGCCGTCTTCTCCAGTTCCCCAGCATTTGACTTGTGCATTATTTAGTATTGCACAACTAAAACCATTTCCAGATTGAATAGAAATTGCTGTTAAACCTGAACCGAGGGAAACTGGGTCCAACTCATTACCCATTTCATTATCATCATCTCCTCTTGCATAACCATCTTCATATCCCAGTTGCCCAAATGCATTATTTCCCCAACATTTTAATTGAGCGTTTGTTAGTATGGCGCAAACATGAGAGTCTCCAGCATCTATGGAATCAGCACCAAGGTTAGTTCCCAAATTAACAATATTTAGATCATCTCCGATTTCATTAGATTCGTCTCCTTCATCACCCGTAGATCCTGTTCCTAATCTCCCATTAGCTCCATCTCCCCAACAAGCAACACTAGAATCATCAAGAATTGCACAAGTAAAATCTTCGCCTGCAGTAATTGCAGTTGCAGTTCTAGAAGTAGGTAAATCGACTAATGCCAAATTAGAATTCATTTCATTAGATTCATCTCCAATGGTATCAGTGTTACCAATTCCTAACTGTCCAGCAGAATTATCCCCCCAGCATCCTATTTCACCATCATTCCAAAGTACGCATGTATGGTCATGGCCCAATGCAATACTTGCTATATCTCCTCTCTCTGGCAAATCTACATGAGGTAATTCACCTCCTACTAAGTCTCCAGAATCATCTCCTATTGTATTAGTATTACCTAGTCCAAGTTGCCCTATTGAATTGCCTCCCCAACATACCAAAGAATCACTAGTGCCATTATTGACAACGGCGCAAGCATGTTCAGCACCTGCTTCTACAGACGTGGCGTTCCAAGATCCAATATCTACAGGAACAATATTCGAACCCATTTCACGATATCCGTCTCCTATTGCTCCCGATCCAGACAACCCTGCAGCATTGCCTAACTTTTCATTCTCCCCCCAGCATCTTATTGCACTGTCATTAGTTAATGCACAAGAAAATGTTTCACCAAGTGCAATATCCAAGAATGTCAGATCTTCTCCAACATCTGTAAAATATAAGTAACGCCCCATTTCAAGTTCTTCATCGCCATAATCTTCTATATTTCCATGTCCCGTTTTGCCTAACGTACCGTCACCCCAACATTTCATTTTTTGGTTATTTCCTATGGCACATGCCTGGGCATCACCAAGCGATATAATAGTCACATCGGCATTATTTGCGAAAAAAATATTATTATTATCTGGTAAATTTCTTGAACTAAAATCTAATTCACTTATTGTACCTATTTGTGTACTAAGAATCATTAAAAATACAAGCAAAAACGCTTTTAATTCTTTTTTTCCGTACATGCCCGTCTGCGCGAATAGTTTTGTACTAATAATTCTATTACCTTTCATGAATGGGTTTTCTCTAATATTATTCCAAAGCTATAATAATTTTAAATATTAATACAGATTTAATGCGGTAATATAATCTATTAATCGCTTTCACAGTTAACCGAATAAGTGGCCACATGGAGAAAGAAGATGACTCGAATTTACGATATATGCAAATTCACATATCTACAGATTCAGGAAGAAATTTACCAGGTTCTAAATTGATTAATTTTTTTTCTAAAGTAGAATTTCTATCCACAATTGAAAAAAAATCAAATGGATTAATCTGTTATGCTTTATTGAAATTTGATAATTTAGATGCTCTATCAAATACCTATGAAGGGTTAGAAATAATCAAAATAATATCAAAAAATAATAATTCAGCATTAACCAAAATTCACCTCATGGGGCCAGTTGCACGTTTATTTTCTGATGATTTAGATTGTTGGTGGGTTACCCCATCTCACCTTACAAGTTCTGGTATGACATTATCCTTACAGGGTACTAAAAATAGTTTTCAAATATTGAAAAATAAGTTCTCACAATTAGTAGGTAATGGTTTTACGGTGAAAATTGGCAAAGAAAGTTTGAGAAAATCTTTTTCATTAAAAATATTGAATTTAAAGCAAAAAATAGTTTTGGATTATGCAATAAAAATGGGATATTACAATAGGCCAAGAGAATGTACACAAAGAGAAATTGCAAAAAAACTCAATCTAAAACAGTCAACTGTATGCGAGCATTTACAATTAGCAGAATCTAAAATTTTTAATAGTATGGAATTTGAATAAGATAGTCTCTGGTGAAATATTAACTCACCGGCCCTCTAAATAGGAAACCAATCATTAGTAGAATCAATAAAGTACCACAAATTGAAAAAATTGTTTTATTAAATGTGGGATCTGAGAAAAATTTTGACAAACTATTTCCAAAAAAAGTCCAGGCAACCATTGCTGGTATACAAATGCCTAATGTTATAAAAATTATTATCATAATGCCCCCAATCCCTCCTCCAAATGGACCAATAAATTGACTCATTATCATTATCACGAAAGCCCATTCTTTACCATTTACAAACTGCATCAATAATCCAGATTTTAAACCTAATTTACCTTTATCAGTCTTTAGATTTACGCTCTCTAAATCAAACCTAAACATTGCTAATCCCATAATGAATAAAAAAACTAAACCTATCCAGTGAAGAGCGATTTTCCCATTATCATTATTTACTAAGGATTCAACTGTTAATCCTACTATTAATTCCATTATTGCCAATCCAATTGCCATTCCTGTGATTAGTGAGATATTACTTTTTTTTCCAAACAATCCGCTGTGTACGAAGGAAGTTAGTGCATTTGGACCTGGAATTGCCAAACCAATGAAAATTATAATTAATAATTCTAAAATTGCTGTATTTATTCCCATATTTACTCCTAAAGGTATAATGACTCAGCATTATAAGTGATTTACAACGTATTAAATAAATTATCTTCAATGATTACCTTTGCTTGTTGTACCCAACCCTGTCTCCTAATCCTACCTGGGAAATGCTCTATTGCATCATTAAGTACATCAGCGATATCATCATTCATTTTTGATATTTGATCGAAAGTTGTAATTCCTATTAAGTTCAGTCTTTCTTCTAAGTTATTATCTATCCCTTTAATCATTTGCAAATCATCATGCCTTCCTCTGGACCTTCCAATTACATCAAAATCCACTAAATGGCCCTTTGCATCTACTCTAGCCATTATATATTCCTTTGGAGTCATTTTATCTTCTTCGCCCCTCAATCTTTCTAATTCAGTGCTAATTTCTTCTTCTAACTCTCTCTTAATTCGTTCCTTTTCAGATTCTTTCATTCGCTTATTCATTCTCTCTTCTTCTTCTTTCTTCTTTCTTGCGTCAGCCTTCTTCTTGACATCATCTCTTGCCTTTTGCATTGCTTTTCTTTCGGCTAGTATTCTCTCTTCAGCACTCATCTTTGATTTGTCTTCTCTTTCGGCTATTCTAATTGCTCTTAATCTGATTTTTTCGTCTTCTTCTATTTGCTTTTCAAGATTGGCTCTCTCTTCTTTCGCCTTCTCTTCTTCTTTCTCAGCTACAGCTTTACCTCTCATTGCTTCTTTGGCTTTATTTTCTTCTTCAATTCTTGATATTTTCATATCGCTAGCCTTCTTCGCCATTTCTGCACGGGCCTTAGTTTCAATATTTTCTTTTCGTTCAGCCTCTTCTCTAGCCAAAGTTTCTACTCCAACTTGAGACATCGCTTCGATGTATCTCTCAGTTTCTTCTTTTAGGACTCTCTCTGTAGCCTTCCTTTTCTTAATTTCCTCTTGAGAACGCCTTTCAGCTTCTAATTTTTGTTTATTTTGTTCCTCTAGTTGTTTCTTCAATTCCGTGATAGTGCTCTTTTGTTTCACAGTCTTTTGTTCTAATTCTCTTCTAACTTTTGCTTCTTCGAGAACTTGCCTTTCAATATCCTGTTTAGTCTTCTTTGCAATTTCATATTTCTTTTTAGATTCTTCAAAGGATTTCTTTAGTTTCTTAATTTCTTCATTTAATTTTTTACTCTTCTTCTCATCCTCTTCAGCTTTTCTTTCAGCTTCTTTGGCTAATTTTTCTTCATTTTCATAATCTAACATCATTTTTTCATTATTTTTCTTGTAAGAGTTTAGTTTTTTTTCTACTTCTTCCCTCCTCACTAGTATACTAACTGCTATTTTTTCAGCTTCTTTATGTTTCAATTTTGCAGCTTCTAAAACTTCTTTCTTTTCTTCAGATGTTAGTCTCTCAGATTTAACTTCACTGTGCAATTCTTCAACTTTCTGACGTTTCTTATCATTTTCAATATGAATTTTTTCTAATTTTTTACCTTGTTCTACAAGCTTATCCTCAACTTTCTTTCTATCTGCTATATTTGTCTGAATCAACTCTTCAACATTATCTAGCTCAATTTTTGTCTTTTTTAATTTTATACTAAGATCATGCTCTTCTATTTCGAGTGCTTTTAGTTTCCTTTCAGCCTCTACTCTTGGTTTAACCTCAGCCTGATATTTAATGTCTCTTTCAGTTCTTAATTTTGCAGCAACTTTTCCTTCTTCTATTGCCCGATCTTTCTTTCCTTTTATTTCTATAATTTTCTTTTTGGCAATTTCTAATTTTTGAGTTTCCTTTCCAATATCTAGTTCCATTTTTTTCCTAGCCTTGGTATCATTGGCTATTCTCTCATTGAGTTGTTTAACCTCTTTTACTAATTTATCTAATGATTTAGCCGCTTCAATACTTGTTTTACTCACTGATGCTAATTTTTTATCTAATATTTTATTTTTCTTTGTTATTTCTGAAATTTCTTTTTCTAAAAGAGCTTTTGTTCTTGCATTTTCTTTTAATGCATCTCTGGACTTTGCTATTGAACCAGTTAGCCTTTCAATATCACTCTCACTTTTATTCTTTTTATCTCTTTCATTCTTTAATTTAGATTCAGTACTTTCTAAAACCTCGGCTGATTTTTCTGACTGTTCTTTCGCTTTAGCCGTTGCAGTTGCAACTCTTTTCTTTTCCTTTAGTTCTGCAGCTTGTTTTGTTTTGTGTGCCTTAACTTTGGCCAACGCAATATCTTTTTCTTGCTTTTCTTTTGCATCTGCCACCTTTTTCATATCTTTTGCTTTAGCAACAGCAGCATCTTTTTCTGCTTTTTCTTTTGCAATAGCGGCTTTTTTCATCTCTTTTGCTTTAGCAACAGCAGCATCTTTTTCTGATTTTTCTTTTGCAATAGCGGCTTTTTTCATTTCTTTCGCTCTAGCAATAGCAGCTTTTTTCGCCGCTTTATTATTAATTGGAACTTCTACTTTCTTCTGTTCAGTGATTTTTTGTTCTTCTTTTCCATACTTTCTACTCATTGCTTCCAATAATTTATCATATTTACCATCATATTTATCTAAAAGTTTAGGAATATTTTTTCTCCTCTTTTCATAATCCTCTCCGCTGAATTGATTTTTGTAGATCAAGTCTATTTCTTTTTCAGCATTTTCTCTATCCATATATTTTATCTCCTAAAATATTACTTTGACTCATGAACAATTGTATCGCGGCCCGCCACTGCGTTAGACCGCCTTCGACACACCAATTATATTTACAATACGGATAATATGCTCTGTAGTGTATGTATGAAGGTCAATTTATTCAAAGTTACTCCACATTGGGATGTAAGTCAATATTATCGAATTTTTTATTCTTTAATACTCCAATCACGTAGGAGATTTTTTCAACATGAACTTCTACAATGGTATTTTTACTATCTTGTGTTATTTCACCTATTGCTAATTCTGGTATTTTAGTTACATTAATAATCCAGTCACAAATTATCCTTTTTGATGTCTTATTTTTCCCAATTTGGAGATTCAATTTGACCATTCCGAAGACATCTGATACCTCTCCCCAGTCATCTCTTTTCTTTATTGGATCTCTATCAAAATTAGAATTCAGATTTGGAACTTCTACCATTGGAATTTCCATATTCCATGTCGATGCTATTTTATTTAGCATCATCACATCTTCCTTTGTCACAAAACTCCATGATTCTCCTTTTTTCCCCATTCTTCCTGTGCGTCCAATTCTGTGAACATATGATTCTGTATCATCAGGTAAATCGTAATTTATTACATGTGTGATCCCATCTACATCCAATCCTCTAGCAGCCACGTCAGTAGCTACAACTATTCTATACTCCCCATCGCGAAACAATCCAAGTATTTTCTCTCTTTTCCCTTGAGCTATGTCTCCATGTAATCCTATTGCCTTAATCCTAGATCTTTCAAGTCTCTCAACCAAAATATCTACCATTCGTTTAGTATTTGCGAAAATCAACATTTGATCTCCTTCATTCAGATTACTAATTATTCTCCCCAACGCCCATAGTTTATTCATTCTCCCAATCAGAATTCCATATTGATTTATCTCTGGTACTTCTACATCTAATTCTTCACTCATTATGTGAACTGCTTCGCTCATAAATTCATCAGCAGCATCCAAAATTTCCTGAGGAAAAGTTGCACTAAATAACATAGTTTGTTTTCTATTTTTCATTTTATCAAATATCCATAAAACATCAGGGAAAAAGCCCATATCTAACATTCTGTCAGCTTCATCTAGGCAAAATATTTCTACATTCTCAAGGTTAAGATATTCCCTCTTTGTCATATCAATTACTCTGCCTGGGGTGCCGACTACGATGTCTACGCCCTGTGACAGTTTTTTTGCTTGTTTTTCTAGGTCAACACCTCCATAAACAGTTTGAATCACTAATCCTTTAGTGCCTTGTAATGACTCCATTTCTTCTGCAACTTGGACTGCTAATTCTCTGGTTGGACATAAAACTACAGCTTGAACATCTCCTGAGTTTGAACATTTTTCTAACAGAGGTATGCCAAATGCAGCAGTCTTTCCTGATCCTGTTTTGGCTTGACCAACTATATCTAAACCCTTCCTAGCTACTGGAATAGCTTCTAATTGAATTTCCGTAGGATTTATCCAACCTTTATTTTCAATGGCTGAAAATATAGCAGATTCTAAATCCCATAACGAAAAACCATTTACAGGATCCATCTAATCGCCTCAGAAGGTTTCTGCATCCTTAATTTCCTTCTGAAGTTCACCCATCCAATACTTTTTACAATTTTCTCTAGTTAAAAATTGGTCATCACTAGAGAAACTATGGTTGTAGTGTCCTTTATCTGCAGTTGAAGTTTGTTCTTGATTTCTTTTATGGAACTTTTGTAATACATGATTTTTCATGTATTGTCTAAATTTTAGTCTTTTTGACCTGTTTTCACTATCCCAAAGTTTGTCGAATTGAGATTCCTTCTCATCAAAGTCATCGGTCATCTTTAGTCCTCTCCGTCTCGCCGACCCAACTCTTGTTTATCATCCTCACCCTTACTTAATTTATTGATTTTAATGGAATTTAGTTCTTTCTCTATTTCATCTTCAACATATTCTAAGGGGGCCAAAAATTTATTTTTCTCAACCTCAGTACCCTCCATTGCAATATCTATGGACAGAGAGGTTAGTTTTTTACGCATCTCAGGATTAGTTTCGTGACGTAATAATTCTTCGGCTATTTCTCGTAACCTATCGCCACTCAATATAATTGATAATTGACTTATACACGCTTTTCGCATTTCGATATCTCTGGATCGAGCACCATCAATTATTATTCTAGTCACTCTAGGATTCTGCAGATCTAGTTTCTTTAGGGTTTTAATGACATTCTTTCTTATTATTCTGTCTTCTTCTTCAATTGCCGACTCTACTAGAATTGTTGCTATTCTAGGCTCAGAATTAGACAGAGCAATAAACGTTTGAGAAGCATTTCTGCGTACCTGAACATCCTCATCTTGTAACGACCAGCTAATTAAATCCCAGCCAGTAGCCCCGCCTGAGGATGCTATCGTTTTGAGTATCTTTGAACCTCTACGGCGTAAATCTGGATCTTCTTCTCTTATCAACTCATCTAGATGTAAGCACCCAGTTTCTGGCCATCTCTTTGCAGTCAGTCTCAATGCTTCAAATGCTTCAGTTCTATACTCTTTATTTGGATTACGTAATTCTCTCCTTAGGATATTCTCACATCCTGAGGGAAAAATAGGTGCTAAAAGTTTTAGACAATCTCTAGAAACTTCTCTGACTGATTCTTCTTCATCAGTTAATCTATCAGAAAGAAATTGAAAAATAGCAGCACTTTTTCTTAAAGAAAATGAAGGCATGGCTTTCAATGCGGCAATTCTTACGTCTGGGTAATCATCATCTAATGCATTCAATAGTTCACTATGACCTTTATCAACATCTTTATCGAGGACCCTGTTTAATGCCTTTATTCCATCAATTCTTCCAGCAAAACCACTTCTTCCCTCACTCAAAGGTAATTCAATTCTTTTTATCTTCCCACTCGCAAGTGAGATTATATCCATTACAGGTATTCTTTGCCACGGCCCGGAACTAGGTAATAGCATTCTAATATCTTCATCTTTGTACGACAAAGTACTGATATTGATTGCTTTACCTGTACGAGGGTCTCGAGCAACGTAGTCTCTAGGCATACTTATATCGCACCGCGCAAAACAACTTTACTATTCAATCAAACTAATTAATGCTTCAAATTTCTATGTTAACTTTATTAATTTGATTCTGAAGGGCTTTTTGTGAATACAGATTATCCCGAAATTTCAAAATTATTATTTTCTAGTTTCAATAATAATCTACCAAATATCAGCAGCGAAGACTTAGTACGTCTTTGGGCTTTGGAATTACAATGGTTTAACCCTGCAGATTCTAATTTGGTATTATTACATTTATTACATAATAATTGGTTATTAGAATCCATAAATACTATTTATCCAAACCCTAATGTTGAACTAATACCTCCTACGCTAGGTTGGCAACCTATATTACGTGAAATATTAAATCTACCTTATTGTAAACTAACTACTATTACCTCAGAAAATGAAATTGATAATGTTATAAAAATTATAACTCCTGAAAAAGTTGATGAATCAGAAAATCAAAAAAGTATTGAAAATAAGACAATTTCATTGATTAATTATGTTTCTAAAAATTCGGGCCTAACATCTAAAGAAGTTGTTAGAAGGTCTCAAAGAAAACGTAAAGCATTAGGGCCAATTACATTATGGTTATGCGTGGCGCTTTTAGCTAGGGAACAGGGATTGGACATGAATGAGATTATCCATATTATTGATGAGTAATTTTATACTAATATCAGTTTATTATTATATACCTATATTATCTTCATTTACAAGTTATCAAAGGTTTTGGAGCTATTTTAATCAATTATTTTTTACTATTTTATATTGTAACACATCAATCAACGCTAAAAAGGGTGCATCACTCGGCGGCCTCATAGAGGATTGTTGATGTCGAGGAAAACCAGACTCTGTACTGCATCTGGAGTTCCACTCGTCAGTAACCGTGATACATATTTCAAGTGTCCAGAATGCGCTCATCAAATAGGTCGCAGTGAACAATGTAGAGTTCAAGGAATAAAGTATATTTGTCCGGATTGTAGCTTTCAGGGTCCTTAATGGAATGGTAATAATATGGGGCAAGTTGTTGTAAAATATAAGGTAACTATGAATCAACCAGAAGATGAGACTCCTAATTATGAGGCCATAGCAGGATTAATCGATAATCTAACCGAAGTCCAAACAGTTGAGATTAAACCATTAGCCTTTGGTATGATGTTTATTGAAGTTCAAGCTGTTCTAGGTGAAGGCGAAGGAATAGTAGATGGCTTTGAAGAAAAAATTCGATCAGTCAATTCCTTAGTTAGTCAAATAGAGACTCTAGAAATGGGTAGACTCTGATTAAAAATTTTTAACGTATTTTTGATTATTAAATCTTTCAATAATGATCTAATGGTGACTTCATAAATTCTCTCATTAATACAGTAGCATACGTCCCAGGTGGAAGTGAAAATTTTAATTTCAAACATGAACCTTCAGGATCCCACCTATCTCCGTCATTTTTTCCTTCTATCCAACGATTTGAAGTTAAATTAGTGACTTCGGGAGCCTCACTAACGCTAAATTCTCTGAAGAAAACGGATAATGGCCTCCTAGTTCCTGAGGATGTTAACCTTGGAATTTTTTCAATTCTCCAGTCTACATCATCAAGTTTACTTTGTTTTAACGCAATATTTTCTATTTCACCAGGAATTTCCTTTGCTAAAGCAGATTCCAAACCAGGTAATGGACCAGTTACGGCCAATCTACTTGAATCACAATTACGCTTACATCTTTCAAGATTAGTTTCAGAAACATATGCCATTTTTCCTGCATCGATCCTTCCATTTGGATTTACAGGAGCAACAATGTCTCCCAGAGTTGGATGAATAATTGGTAGGTTTTTTCTCATTCTCTCTCTCAGTGAATAATTAAACGTCAGTGATTGTACAGAATGTACCGTCAGTAACTGTAATGAATTTGGAAGAGCCATAAAAGCAGAAACATAATCTTCAGGTTTTTTTTGTAACTTTTCTAGTATATTTCTTTCGTATCCTAAATGTTCTGGAATAATATCTAAACAAGCTTCTACATCTCTTGTATCTCTCCATAACTTCCTAAATTGCCTAACATCCTGTCTTGAATTATTACCCTCCATGCCAAGATATAGATCTACTGCATGTTTATAGTCTCCATTTACTATTGCTCTTCCGACTTCTGGTGTCACTGGCCTTGTTGATCCAAATCTCTGCGGGCCAATCCAGTTGGGAAATGCATCGGCACCAAGTTTCTTACTCATATCTTCTCTAATTTTATTAACTCTCCTCATTGCTTCTTTACCATCTAAAGGAACACCGTTTGAGTCACAACAGCCTCTGACGGTAATTGTAAATCTATTCCCATCATGATCGCTCATTCCAATTTTTTGATGAGTCCTACCTAATATTTCTATAGTACTATCCGGAATTTTTATTTTTTCAACCTTATACAAAGGCGAATCTATTACGACAATTTGAGTAGTTACTGCTCTTTTATCTTTCATTCCTGAGGAAAATATTCTATTCCTACTTATTCCACAAGCTTTAGAAAGTCTTTTTAAAAACCTATTAGTTTCCCAATTAATCATAGTTATTCTGGTGACCGTGAATCTACCTTTTGGGTCTAAAGCAGGAATTTTTGATATCTCTTCTACTCTAAAATCCTCTACTCTCGATTTTAATACTCCTCCAATTCCATCATTACTGGAGGTCCATTCTGATAATCCTAAACGCTCTTCTAGAGAGCCTTCCATCAAGACTTCACCGCCTCAGAGTTTTATGCCAGAAATTTCTTTATTCAATTCTTTACAAAGATCCTTGAAAACTTTTTCTGCCTTTTTACCCTTCTCTGCACGTATAAATATCTCTGGATCATCTAAATCAGGATGATTTTGAAAGTAATTAGCATATTCTACATCTTTACTACCATTAAGTCTAGATCTGAACATTTGTAACGTTGTATGGCTCTCTCCACTGATTCTAACTCTCAGTTCACGTCCTTGGTTTTCTAGTACTTTGATTGGCATAAGACGGGCTTTCGACCTGCCTTCCCTTTTTGAGGCCTTTCATATCTTTATGTCCAAACTTAGATTCAAATTCACCCTAAGTTATACATCAGCAGCCTCAGCGGCGGGTATGGCAGTTGCTGACCAACCGTCTGAAAAATTCTCTGAACTTTTCGAAAAAATGGCCCTCCCTATAGTTGTAATTAGTGTTTTAGCAACAATTTTTCTAGCATCATTCCTATCTCCTTTGCCAAATTTTTCTACAGATTTATCCTCCTTCTCACCCGATACAGAATATGATGATGCCAAATTAACTATTTATGATGAAATAACCCAATCAGGAGAACTTATTTATATCAATATTGAAGCAAGTCAGGATGACTCTAGTGTACTTGAAATTGGTGCATTAAAACAACTTAATAATGATTTTTTCCTTATTCAGAATTATTCTAATTCTAATGGGAATTTTATTAAATCTCAACTTAATGCTGCAAATATTTTGGAAAGAGTCATCGATCAAAGTAATTATTCAGGATCTTTAAATGACTTTGATGATTGGCAGGATTTACTTAATTCAGTTTTTGAAAATAGTGAAAATTGTGATTCGTCCTTTTCAAATGATGAAGAAAAAGTAGCATATGCCTCATTTGCATCTTCTGTAATGTTACATCAAGATTTTAATTTTGAATCCCTTTGCGATTGGCTTCTCGATGGTTCAGGGAATCCTTTACCACATGCTTCTAGTACGCTATGGATTATTGAAATGAATGGAAATTTAGAAGAAGATGAGAATTTAAAATATGCCGATGATATAAGAGATATGCTATACCTTGATGATAGTGATTCTATTACTTCTCCTCTAAAGTATGGTGTAATTTCTGATTCATTGATTAGTAACGATATTAATGAATCTACACTTGATAATCTAATATATTTATTCTTTTTAGCAATTTTAATCGTTGTTTTACTTCTAGCTGTTACATTTAGATCTTTTATGATGGTAGCTGCTCCACTTCTAGGTCTTTCTGCATCTTTAGTATGGACATATGGAATAATATCAATGCTGGGATTTGGATTTACCATATTGGAAGTAGCAGTAGCTCCAGTTGTATTAGGCTTAGGAATAGATTACTCTATTCATCTACAAACAGGATATGATAAAGCTAGATCAAAAACAGATAGTGCGGCTAAAGCTTGGATTCAATCTTTTATGAAAATAAGAATTGCACTATCTCTCGCGGTAGTAACTACAGTATTTGCTTTCTTAGCAAACTCTTTTTCTCCATTGCCGCCACTACAGGCATTTGGATTCACACTAGCTTTAGGCGTAGTTTCAGCATTTATTGCGAGTACAGTTACTGTCGGAGCAGTTCATGTAGTTGTTGAGAAAATGTCGGGGGAGACTCCTTCAAGAGCGATTAAATTAGACTATATCGCAGATATTGCTACTAATTTTCAAAGAAATAATACTGCCAGAGTTCTTCTGATGGTCGTTCTAATAACAACTGGTTCTGTAGTTATTGCCCAAAATGGATTAGATACTAGCTTTGAATTAACTGATTTTTTATCTGAAGATGAGATGGAAATAATGCAAGTAAGAAATGACATTTATGATTCTTATGAAATTGACGCTCTAAAGTCAGTACATATTCTAATTGAGCCCACTGAAAATAATCCATACTTTGATGACGAAAGTAGAATTTTAACTTCATTGAGAGGTTTCGATCAATCTCTTCCACGGATTCCATCTGTAGTTTCTACACAGGTTTCAGGATCTAGTAATGAATGGCCCTCATATGATAGTCTCTATCTAATTCTGAAGGATATGCTAATCCAAAATAATCAATTTGGTGAAAGGCATAATCTGGAATTATTCGGGAATGAAATAGCAACTACTGAAAATTTTGAGCATGGAGATTTGACAAGTGCTGTTATTGAATTATTATCTAATGACAGTATAGGAGATCAATTAAGAGGCCTATCTTGGGCAGATAGAACTGAACTTTATGTGGCATTAGATGAATCCAATTCCGCAATAAAATTTCTATCAATAAGAGTAGACGTTGAGGCAGAGTCAAGTACTGAAGTAGGGAATATTGCTAAAGAATTCGGAATAGAATTACAAATTATCGAAGAAGATATTGGAGGCAATGCATATGTCGATGGTAATCTAATAGTTCTTTCTAACGTTCTTTCAGGATTAATCTCCTCCATTCTATATTCTACCGCAATTAGCCTTGCAGTCTCCCTAGCAGTTTTAGTAATTCTTACAAGAAGTTTTGGTCAATCCTTAGTCGTCATTTTACCTGTTGGTTTAGCCGGTTCATGGGTTGTCGGCTCAATGGCAGTATTGGGAATCAATTGGAACGTATTGACTATAATGATAACAGCATTAACTATAGGTCTTGGTATCGATTACTCAATACATGTATGGAGGAGATTTGAAGAAAATAGACGAGAAGGAATGAAAATTTGGCCTGCAATGAGGGATATGTATGTGACCACCGGAGCATCATTATTGATATCCGCAGGTACTACAATATGCGGTTTCGCAGTTTTACTCTTATCTCCGATTCCTGTAATAAGAGATTTTGGTATTGTGAGTTCAATTTCGGTTGCCTTTTCATTAATTTTAGCATTATTAGTTCTCCCTGGTTTATTAGCAGCTGAGGTGAGAACAAGTAACGGTAATGGAAATAATTAACCTTCTCTCTTTCTACTTAATTTCCTAAATCCTTTTACTGCTGGTGCATCTTCAGTTTCGATGTTTTTTACTAGTACGTCTATTTCCTCTAAATGCTCTTGTACTTGTTGGTAAGCGGTTTTTCCTCTTGCATCTTTTTTGGGCCGAGGTAGTTTATTTTGACAAATCAAATATGTCTCAGATGAAGACTTTCTACTTGCTGTAGGGGCATATCGTTGCACATTAGAGAATCTTTGTTTGGCGGCTTTCATTAAACCCTCAATGCCAGTTCCTTGGAAAATTTTTGTGACAAAATTACCACCCGGCGTCAAGATCAACATTGCAGTATCCATTACAAGTGTAGATAATTCTAATGAAATCGCTTGATCTGTATCATATCTCCCAGTTAGTTTTGGAGATATATCACTAATTACTGTGTTTAAATTTTTACCATCTAAAATTTCCGAAATATAGCTTAACGTAGAATTTTTAGATATATCTCCTATTATTATTGTAGCCCCTTCTACGGGAGAAGTAGATAATAGGTCAACTCCTAATACAAAACCATCTCCTCCAACTTCCTCAACTGCAACTTGAGTCCATCCCCCTGGGTGGCATCCTACATCTAGAACTGAATCACCTTTTCTAATAATTCCAAATTTATCTTGTATTTGTTTCAATTTATACGCAGAGCGCGCACGATATCCCTTTGAACGAGCCTCTCTCCTCCAAGGATCACGACGATTTTCTTGGTACCATCGCTTACTCATTGTTGAATGCGCTAAGACATTAGGTTATGAAAGGAAGCACCCTAGGGCTCTTTATGGTTATATTCGCGAACCGTTTCATAACCTCCATCATCCTCGTTTTATTGTTCATAAGTTATCCTAATGCAGCGGAAAATACAGAAAATAATAAATGGTCAGAAAATGGCGGTTATTCAGTTTTAATGGAACAATATACTGCAACATGGTGTGATGTTTGTGCTTCTGTAGATTCATGGATGCCAGAATATGTGGAATCAAATGGTAACAGAGTGATTAGAATTGCATTACACGATTCTGTTGATGATCCCATGGGAACTCCAATAACAAACTACAGATTAGAAAAATATACTGAAAACTTAGTTGCACCTTCTTTTTGGTTTGATGGCAAGATAATTTCCGGAGGGTCACCTGATACTACAACATTACACCGAAGCTTACTATCTGCAGAAAATGAAAGAAGAGGAGATACTGAAATTAACCTTCAAATTTCACTAGAATCAGATGAATTACACATTACCTCACAGCTTTCTGATTTAGATAATAATTCAGATTCTAAGATTTTATTTTTAATTATCGAGGATAATGTTAAAATTACAAACAATACAAAATCTAACGGTGTAAAATTACACCATGATGTGTTATTTGCTTACAATGAGATTAATCTGAGTAATTCTTCAGATTGGATGTACCCCGTAAGTTCATGGTCTGAAATCGATATTACAGGAAATAATGTCACAACTAAATTTTCTTTTCCTTCCACTAAGTCACTAGAAGATATAGAAAT
This sequence comes from Candidatus Thalassarchaeaceae archaeon, assembly GCA_943841885.1. Lineage (GTDB taxonomy): Archaea > Thermoplasmatota > Poseidoniia > Poseidoniales > Thalassarchaeaceae > MGIIb-O3. The sequence continues at coordinate 30,426 of CALSZZ010000003.1, forward strand.
TGTAGTTGTTCATGAGTCCATAAAAAACGATACAGATAAAAAAATATTAGGGGCCACATCTATTCATTTAGGGAATGAGAATACAAATCAAAAAATAATTATCTTTGTTCCAATTATGGCAATAATTTTTATTTCAGCAATACCGATTATAATCCAATTTCGTCGATGAGGTCTATTACACAATCTCTAATCGTCTCTTCTGACATTCTGGTGGGTTTGAATCCCGTTTCCAGCAACTTATTTACATTAAGAAAAGTTTTTGGGACATCTCCTGCCCATCCTCTTTTGCCACCCGTATATTCAATATTTACTTGATCAATCTTGCTTTCTTCTACTACGATTTCAGCAATTCTTCTTACCGAACAGGTATCTCCAGTACCTAAATTATATAGATTTACATCTTTATTCGCATTTTCAATCAAATGTATCATCGAATTAACACAATCACTTACTGACATGTAAGATTTTTCTTGAAAACCATCTCCCAAAACTTCCAATCTATTGGGGGTTTTCTTTAATTTGTGTATAAAGTCAAAAATTACCCCATGCGTTCCCCTTGGGCCAACTATATTTGCAAATCTATGTATCCAGGCTTTTCCTCCAAACGTACCTATCCAAGCAGTTATCAATGTCTCACTTGCAATTTTTGATGCTCCATAAAGAGAGATAGGGAGAAGTGGGCCATATTTTTCCGAAGTAGGCATTTCTTCTGCTTCCCCATATATCGCCGAAGATGAGGCAAATGATATATTAGTAACATTATTAATTCTCATTGCCTCAAGAATATTATAAGTAGCAATAGTGCCTTGTTTTAGGTCAGTATCCGTCACCTGAGTGCCTAATCTTATATCAGGATTAGCAGCTAAATGATGTACCGTTTCAATTCCTTGCATTGTCTTTTTGAGACTTTCAAAATCTAATAAATCACATTTTATTATTTCTACTTCATCATTGTGATGAGATAGAAATTCCATTCTTCCACTGCTAAAATTATCGATAACACGGACCTTTTTCCCTTTCTCAACTAATGCATCTACTAAATGAGAGCCTATGAAGCCCGCTCCTCCAGTCACCAATTCCATAAAAAAAACCTCAATTATTCGCTATATCCCATTGCCCTTCTTCATTTTGATTTCTTAAGGCATATAATATTACAATTGTAGCAATCATTCCAACATGTACAGCTGTACAATAAGGGCAGATATGTGGAGCCCCATCTACTAAGAATAATTCTACAATAACTAGCCAGGCTACTCCAACTAATCCTGGTAAAGACATCAGAAAAGCGATACTTAACCATACATTTGCCATTTTATCTCTAGGTCCAAAGAAAAGAGAAACAGAAAGATAGAGTAGGATTGAGAATGATAACATTCCTATCATTCCCCATGAAATACCAAAAAATTCTGAATATGTCGGATCACCAATTACGCTTCCACATTGAACCATGCCATCTGCAGCGCAGAAATTTGTACCTCCTGTAGCCGCTATCTCTCTATGGATAACTTCTGTCCACATCGAGGTTAGTAATGTGCCAGTCTCAACAATTATTAGTCCAAGAAGCATACGCCTTGTGTCATTAAGTCCAATATTCATATTTCTACCCAGAGGAGTTGCAATAACTATTCCAGAAATTATTATTACACTAAATATTGCTAACGGTCCATATTCTCCTAGCATTTTAATCCCCCAAAAACATTGAAAGAGCATTATCGATACTTTGGCCATCATCGGTATGCTGTGCCTGATTCCATGCAACTTCTCCATTTGGCTTGAGTATTAGGTGGAATGGAGTTCCTCCTACATCCCAAGATTGCATTGAATCTCCATTTAAATCGTCGACATATTGCCAATTATGTACCTCTCCATTCCTGCTAGCACAGTTATTTCTACCTGAATTACATCCATCTCCGTCATTCAGGTCTGTCCCAAAATTTGTCTTATCCTTGAAAGCTGTAATTTCTTCTTTAGAACTTTCATGCCCACTGATGCTCAACTCAACAACCACAGATAAAAAATCTGCTTTTTCACTATATTGATTGTGTCTATCACTCATATCTTCTCCTTCATTGTAACAATAAGGACAATCTGTATCTAATACTTGAATGTAAATCCACTTACCATTACTCCCTTCGGACCAACCCCTGTCAAACATTGAATGCAAATCGAAATCTGTCCATTCTCCATTCTCATAAACTTCACCGCCTATGTTGGGTATTATTTCACCTTCTGCTGGGCCTATTTTGTAATCTGATGCCATACTGATAAAGATTATGATTACTACTGATATCACTCCAGAAGTTACCAAGAATGATGTCATTCTTGAATCTCCGTTGTCAACGATGACTTGCGCTTGTTGCTTTCTTCTCCTTCTAGACATATCTCTCATTACAATGGCAACAGTTCATGCTTTCAAATATTCCTACTTGTGTTTATCTATATTTAGTCACTTTCTATGAGAAATAAATTTTCCATCATTAATACGATATATATGACGAAATGAGGCGAACGCTTCATTTGTCTCCTATTATGCCTTATGCTTGTGCCAGACTCTTTCGATGAAGATGAGTTAGATGATGAAGCTGTATTTTGGCAAAATTTTTTTAATCGCTTACAACCATTTCGTAACTCATATTACAAAATTAAAACTACCATCTCATCTACCTTCTTAGGTGAAATTTACGATACATTAGGTCAATTATATGATGATATTTCTGATACTATTGGTGCAATATCAAATAGAGTTACTGAATTAACCTATTCTACGATCCTAAGAAGTCCAGGTAGCATTATAGCCATACTCCTTCTTTCAACGATTCTTATTGGTAAAGATGCTCTTGATTTTGAACATCAAATCAATGGCGATGTTGAAATTTATCTTCCTGATGGCGCCGACTCAACTATCTTACTAGAAAATGTTCGTGAGCAGTGGGCCACCGACATAGTAATATTGTATATTCAAACTAATAATGCAGCCTCAGGTTCTGAAAAAGGTATAGAAAATATTACAGATGTAGAGATGCTCTCTCAAATATCGAGAATAGAAGGAGATGATAATAATGTTCAATTATCGGGCTACCAAAGAGGATTAGATTATGATAAATCAGATAGAGGAACCAATGATGGAGTTATATGGATTCTATCTCCTGCTCAAATGATTAAAGAAGCAAACTCATCTAATTATAGATTCAGCTGCGCCGCTGAGAAATACGGTTTACCAACTGGAAATCAAGATGAATGCACCTTTGCCTCCTTAAATCCCTTTGAAGGATATTCAATACCTCAGGGAGATGACGCACAAGAAAGAATCGATAGATATGTTGAGAATTCTGGCGAGTTGCTAAATCGCCCTGGTTGCAGGAGTAGTTTGGTTTGCGATACCAATAATGATGGAATATGGGATACAGGCGTAGTAGTCATGGGAATAATATTCGATATGTCAAATACTGATATTGATGAGAGGCCAGATCCAAAAAATCCCCAAGAAGAACTTCGTGATCATAAAGCGTTTTTAATGTATGTAGAAAAATTAACTCGTAATGATTGTAATTTACCTGATAATTATGATTTATTACGTTGCAGGACTTATGAGAATCCTACTTCTACTATGGATAACGAAAGACTCGATACAATTTGTAGAAATTTACCAGGAGAACCACCATATGAAGGATTTACACAAAATAATGATAAATTTTGCAGAAATGCAATTACAATAACTGGGCTCACTCCTGTGCTACATGATGTATCTGATGCTATTTACTTGGAATTAGTAGATACTATGTTACCTTTAAGCCTCCTTTTTGTAGCTCTGACCATGTTTATATTACATAGAAATCCCAAGGTGGTTATTATATGTGGACTACCAATAATGATGAGTTTAGCAGTTACTTTTGGAACTACTGTTATATTAGATATTATGTTAACTCCCATGATAATTTCTGCTGGGCCTATCTTAGTCGGATTAGGTGTTGATTATGCCCTTCATTTGACAAACAGGATTGAGGAAAATAGAAGTCAACTCATCGCCGAACATCATGAATTGTCGTGGAAAGCCCAAAGAGACGGTTTACAAACAAAAGAGATAGATCCTTGGAATTCTTATATCAGTCTTACTGCTACTGTAAGATCAGCCAAGACGACTGGACATGCAATTTTCTTATCGGCTTTGACAACAATAGTTGGTTTTAGTGTATTAACTTGGACTGAAATAGTTCCTATAGAGCCTATGAGGACTGTTGGCACCACTCTTCTCTTAGGAATCGCTTCAACATTCATACTTTCAATGTTAATGGTTCCTGCGTTAGTCCATATTCTAAGATATAGGAGAGGTGAAATAGATTTTGAATTAACATCTAAACAGATATGGCCTTCTGCAATTCTTATCTCTCTATCTTTGTATATTTTCCTTACTAGATTTTTGGATTATGTTTCAAACTTGAATAATATGGATTCAGATAATGCATTCTTACTCTCTTTTTCTTTATGCCTAGTACTATTATTCTCCTTCCTTCCGAAATTATGGGATAAAATTGGTGAAATACCTCTTAAAGCAACTATTTTGATATTACTCGTTGCTGGTGCAGTTACCATTGGAGGCATTAGTATCTTCTCTGAAGAACTTGGAAAGGATATTACGGGATCATCAGAAGAAGTACCTCCTGGATTAGAATCATACGAATCTCTGAGAGAATATAGCATAGAATTCAAAGGTGGACAAACTAATATGTTTATTGTTGACGCTTCTAATTATGTAAATCCTTCTGATAGCGCTCCAATAAGAGATTTATCTATACTAGATGCTATTGAAGAAGCACAAGTAAACAATTTGGATAATATTAGAAATACTTCCACAATAAGTTTAGTTAATATTCTAAAAGCAATACATGTGGATGTCGAATTTGAAGGCTTTGAATTATACGATCAAAGTCTCTGGGAATTACTTCATGATGAATGTTGGGATGAATCAAATAACCCCCTGCGTCCTGATTGTTGGGCCTATTCGATATCCAACAGAGAAGATATTATCAATGTAGTTTTTGATACTTTGTCCCCAGAAATTAGGTCTATGTTAATGAATGCAGATACTGGAATTGGTGAGACTAAGACATTGGTATATGTCAATCAACCATACATTAATCTTGGTGCGGCTGCCAGTTTAAGAGATTCTATAGATTCATATTTGACTGGTGATGGCTGTGTTTCGGCTCTAGATTGTGATACTTTAGGCGTTAATGGAGTTTCCAATTCTCTCCTTACGGGAGGGCTTCCGGTTTCTCTGGATATCAATAAAGGAATACATGATGCACAATCTGATTCAACAATAGCTACGATGCTAATTCTTCTATTTATTATGTCATTATTATTCCGTTCCCCTAGATTGTCAATCTTTACTATGATCGCTGTTGGAGCAGTAGTTTTATGGCAACCAATACTCATGAAGTTAGGATCAGTAAATGTAAATGTTTTTACTGCTATGATTGGTACAATAGTATTTGGGATTGGTGTTGATGATTCTATTCATATTGTGGATAGAATAAAAGATGAAAGAGAAACGCCTTCTGGAATAGTTAAGTCCATTTCTAGAACTGGACATACAATTTTCGAAACTACTGCAACAACTTGTGCCGGGCTATCCGCAGGTCTCTTTGTGGCGATACCTGGTTTACAAAATTTCTTTATTCTAATGATGTTATTGTTAGTTTTAGCACTATTAACTAGTTCAATACTATTACCAACTATGATTGTTGCATACAATGAGTTTAAATCTAGAATAACTGGTAATGGAGCCTGGTTGGATTATGAAAGTAGTGGAACTTTAGCCCTAGAAACTACTGTAGATGCTGTGGTGTTTGAATAAAACTATTATTTTAATTATTATTACTATTATTTAGCGAGGGAGTAGGGAATAAGCCCCTTTCTGTTCACCTTACGGCTGGTCGCATTCATCTATGCATCCTACCCGGTCCTGTTGATGCCATACAGACCTGCTTGGACTTGCTCCGGTGGAGTTGCTCGTTCCAGCTAAGTTCAGGAAACCTCACCTTTTCAGGATCATCGTACGCCTGGCCTAGTTCGTTTCTGTTGCAGAGCTGACCCTCCCGGGCCTTCGGCTTGCACCGAACCACCTGCATCTTGGAGAGGGGACTTTCCTCAGTGTCGTACACTGTCAGCGACCCTCCTACTCCCTCTAACTCACCCTGCAAGGTTTTATGCATGAACTTCTCGGTTGAATGATTTTAAGATAATTTCATAAAAATGAAACATTGTGATAGGAATTATCATTCACTCTATCCTATTGGAGATAATATGAACGCAGTGGAAGTTCTGAAACAAGAGGCTGGAATATCTGCATGTAAGTATGTAAAAAATGGAATGAAAATAGGGCTTGGGACTGGTTCAACTGTCAAATATACAATTATTGAATTAGGTAGAAGAATTGTTGAAGAGAATTTGGAAATAATCGGAGTACCAACCAGTGAGAATACTAAAAAATTAGCTAAATCATTGGGGATTCCACTATCTAATTTATCAGAAATAGATAAATTAGACCTAACCATAGATGGAGCCGATGAGTTTGATGATAATTATGATTTAATAAAAGGTGGAGGAGGGGCATTAACAAGAGAGAAAATAGTCGCATTAGCATCTAATGCAATGATAGTAGTCGCAGATGATAGAAAGAAAGTATCGACTCTTGGACAATTCCCATTACCTGTTGAAGTACATATTTCATATTGGGAAAATATAAAAGAAAATATAGAAAAATTTTGTTTTAATCAAGTATCTCTAAGATATGGGTCTGAAGGACCATTTGTGACTGATAATGGTGGTTATATTTTAGATTGTAATTTCGGCCCCGTTATATCTGATCCGTACACTCTGGAAAATAAAATAAAATCTATTGAAGGAGTAGTAGAAGTAGGTTTATTCGTTGGAATTTGTGATTTAGTAATTATTTCTTCAATGTCCGGAGTTAAAGTATTAACTAAACCAAATGGTAGATTATCTTAATTGTCTCTTCCGTCGTGATTAAATTGACTCACCAATTCGGAGGCGCGGGTCTGTAGCTTAGTCAGGTAGAGCGCCCGGCTCTTAACCGGGCGGCCGCGGGTTCGAACCCCGTCAGACCCGCTATTTTTTTGTACCAATTAATCAAGGTTTCATAACTGTGATGTATGTGAGAAGTAAAGTAAGGGGTTAAGCACATGGCGAAAAATTATTGGATTGGTGATATTCATAAAGGTAATTTTGATGGCCAAGAAGTAGAGTTAAAAGGTTGGATTTATAGAACTAGAGGATCTAATAAAATTCACTTTTTAGTCCTACGTGACTCTACTGGTGTGATTCAATGCGTAATCAAAAGAGACTCTGTGGGTGATGAATCATTCGATTTGATTAAATCATCATTAATAGAATCAAGTATAATTTTGAAAGGACTAGTGGAAGTTACAGATCGTGAACACGGTTACGAAATTCAGGTAAATAATATAGAAATTATTGGAGCCGTAAATCCTGATAGGCCATTCCCAATAACTGAGTCAGCAATGCTAGAAGCGGAAGGAGGAGAATCAGAATTTCTTCTTGATAATCGTCACCTGTATCTAAGAACTAGCAGAATGACTACCATGCTAAAAATTCGTTCAACGATATTTGGAACTATTCATTCATATTTCCGTAATCAAGATTTTATTGAATATCAAGCACCAAACTTTGTTGCTGGAGCAGTTGAAGGGGGAAGTACACTATTTGAAGTACCTTATTTCGGTAAAAAAGCATACTTAACCCAATCATGGCAACTATACGCCGAGGCTGCGATGCCTGCCTTGGAAAGACTCTACACCATTGCTCCTTCATTTAGAGCAGAAAAAAGTCGTACACGAAGACATTTGACTGAGTTTTGGCATGCTGAAATGGAAGTTGCTTGGGCATCTAACGAAGAAATAATGAAATATGGCGAGGGAGTTGTACGTGCAACAGCAAAGAATCTTTTGGAAGAGAGAGAAGTGGAATTGAATGACCTCGGCAGAGATTTGGAATTAATTGCAAGATATGCCGACAGTAAATATCCAATAATGAGGTATGATGAGGCTGTTGAGATTCTCCAAGGGAAAGGCATAGATATTGATTGGGGACAAGATCTTGATTATTCTAAAGAAAAGATACTTACTGCCGATTTTGATGTTCCACATTTCTTAACTCATTACCCCAGGATTGCAAAACCATTCTACCACAGGCCAGATCCAGAAGATCCAAAATATGTTTTATGTCATGATTTACTAGCTCCAGAAGGTTATGGTGAAATTATTGGAGGAGGAGAAAGAACATGGTCTGAAGAGGAAATATTAGAGCGAATAGATGAGGAAGGTACGCCTCGTGAACCATATGAGTTCTACATCGATACACGTCGTTACGGAGGAGTTCCGCATGGCGGCTTTGGTTTAGGGGTGGATAGAGTTTGTGCTTGGCTCGCAGGAGCAGATCACATACGTGAAGTCATCCCATTTCCTAGAGACTCTAGAAGAGTTACGCCATAAAAAAACATTATTATATATCTAATAACAATTTCCTAAGGGTATGGAAAGTAATGATGTCTCTTCTTTGGCTCCTGTTATCGGACTTTCTGCTGTAACTGCTAGTTTATGTTGTCTTCCATCTATTATTTGGGTATTATTTGGTGGTTCTTCTGCAATCGTAGCAGCAAATACATTATCAGAAACACTGTACTATTCTCCTTTTAGATATTTTTTATATTCAATATCTTTTATTATGCTTTTATCTGGATTAATATTATTCTTTAGAAAGCAAGGAATATGTACATTAGATGAAGCAAAACAAAATCAACAACGCATAATAAATACTAGTTTAGCGGTTTTCACAATAACTATTCTATCGTATCTGGTGTGGAACTTTGTTATTCTGGAAATATTAGGTATTGCTTTAGGACTTCCTTGGGAAGATTCAGCGTTTTGGAATTGACTACTTCCAATCGAATATATCATAGGAGGGTGCATGATAGCATGTATATGGCAGTTGACTGGCGAGAACTCGATATTGCTAATCCAACACAAGAGCATGCCATGCTGAGAGAAATGGTACGTAGTTTTGTTAAAGAAGAAGTAGAACCACAAGCCTTGGAAAATGATAAAAAAGAGAAGTTCAATGTTGAGTTATTCAGAAAATTAGGTGAATATGGCCTTCTGGGGATATCTGTACCGGAAGAATATGGAGGGGCAGGGATGGATGCCACTGCTGTGGCTATTGTAAATGAAGAATTATCATATTCCGATCCAGCATTTTGTTTAGCCTATCTTGCACACGCACAACTTATGGTAAATAATCTTGCCCAAAACGGTTCAGAAGAGCAAAAAAAGCGCATTCTTCCCAAAGTATGTAGCGGGGAATGGATTGGTTGTATGGCTATGAGTGAACCAGGATATGGAACAGATGTACTTGGTATGCAGACAAATGCAGTGCAAAGAGAAGATGGGCAATGGTTGATTAATGGGAATAAAATGTGGATTACAAATGGTGTAATTGATGATAACAAAACCCCCGCAGACATCGTTTGGCTGTACGCTAGTACTGGAAAAGATGACTCTGGCCGTACAGAAATAACTACTTTTTTAATTGAAAATGGAATGCCAGGATATTCTGTGGGTCAAAAAATATATGATAAAAGTGGTATGAGGGCAAGTAATACTGCTGAACTAGTTTTCGATAGTTGTGTTGTCCCTGCAAAAAATGTCGTGGGGAATCCTGGAGAATCTATGTCACACATGATGAGAAATTTAGAAATCGAGAGAATAGGACTTGCTGCAATGGCATTAGGTATCGCCCGACGTAGCTTGTCGGCAATGAATAAATATTCAAGCGAAAGAGAAGCTTTCGGCCAAGAAATTAGAAATTTCGGACAAATACAAAGACATATAGGAGAATCTTGGGCAGAATATAGAGCAATTAGAGCATATGTTTATGATACTGCGGCGAGTACAAACTTAGGTTTAGCAGGAAATAGATTGGATTCTGATGGAGTTAAATTATTTGCTACAACCGCCGCGAAAAACATAGCAGATAGAGCTATTCAGGTTATGGGCGGTTATGGTTATGTTGGAGAATACGTTGTCGAGAGACTCTGGAGAGATTCAAAATTACTAGAGATTGGAGGTGGGACTTTAGAAAGCCATCAGAAAAATATTACACGGGATTTAGTCAAAAATCATGAGGCTATAAATAGATAATTTTGGTAGTCCCGCCCGGATTCGAACCAGGGTCCCCAGGACCAAAACCTGAGATGATGGACCACTACACTACGGGACTTCGCGAGCCTCCGTGACGTTACTTCAATTTGTATTTGACGGGACATAATTGCGGTACCATCAAGGCGTACATAATTATCGGAACGGTCGTGAAGGTACTCAATTCTCTATTCATGGTACTATTATTGGTGTGTTGCCCACTTTCATCTATCGCATCTAATGTCTCTAATGAAGATGAACAAATTTTTGTAAATAATGATGATTTTGATTCCTTAATAAGACCAATTCCAGAAACAAATCCATGGATTGATTCTAGTATCCATCAGCGAATTAATTCAGGTGACTCAGAAGTAAGAATTACTGTAATAACATGGTCTATTAAAAATCTGAATGATTGGCAACAAAGATATAATGTTTTTGAAAGACAAGCACCTGCATCAGGCGGTGAATTATTAGTTTACAATGAACCAAAAGATGGAGAAATTAATCATAGAACATTCTGGATTAATTCTAGTTTATTCCATAAACTAATTTCTATTACAGGGATTATAGCGTTAATGGATGCAGAACGTACCCCTGAACCGTATGATATTCAGCCATTTGAAAGACCAATCGATATTAGCCCAGAATCGGTCAGATCAGGAATAATCCATGGAGCCAATGATGCTTGGGATAAAGGTTACACCGGAGAAGGAATGATTGTAGCAGTAGCAGATACAGGAGTTGACTTTGGCCATCCTGATCTTAATGGTACTCAAGCTAGAGTCGAATATGAAAACTCTAATTATAAGGGGTGGCCATTAATGTTCGACCACAATAGTATGTATAATTGGTTAGTAGATGGTAATTCCTATCCACAAACAAGTACATGGTATGCTAATACTTCTTTAGTGGATTTTGATAATGATAGCGATGGATTACTGGATGTCACTGGATATAATATAACTGGAATAAATGCGTCCTTATCAGGAATTTATCATCTAGGAGAGCATCCAGATTATACACTAAGGGATAAGGTAGGGGGCGATGTCCCTATTTTGGTTGTTGATGATATGACATTTGGATTATATGAAACCGTTTATCCCGATATAGATAGGGATGATTGGTTTGGTAATGAGACTCCTATGAGGCCTGGTGAAGAAACATCTGGTAGAGATGTTGATGGCGATGGCTTATGGGATATTTCTGCTGGACTAGTTTATTGGGTTGCAGATGGACAAAATGGGGTGCCTTATGCTGAGACTTATGCTGCAAGACATGGATACTCGAATAGAATTCCTGGATCGGGAAATTTAACTCTTTTTATGCTTGAATCCGGCAATCATGGTACATTGTGTGCAAGTGCTATTGCAGCCCAAGGAATAGTCTCTGACGGAGCAATAAAAGGCATGGCACCTAATGCTACAATCTCATCTATTGGCAACCATTATTCAGGTGGTCATGCATTAGATGGTTGGAGATTTATCGCGGAAGGTTATGATGGTGATCCAAATACTCCAGATCAGCCAAATATCGGCTCTTTCTCTTTTGGATATTCTTCAGTTGATGATTCTGGTTCTGATGGCTATTCATTATATTTGGATTGGCTAACTAGAATTTACAATAACAATACTTCCTATGCAGTAGCCATTGGTAATGGAGGTCATGGTTTCGGAACTACAAAGGTGCCCGGGGCTGCTCATGGAATTTTCTCAGTTGGCGCATTCAGTAGTCGTTCAAGTGACTCTTATGGACAAAATGCTCCATGGTCAAATAGGGGCCCAAATGTTGTTGGTAGGATGGATCCTGATATTGTTTCAGTAGGCTGGTCAGCAACTGGAGATATGCCTTTGAACTCTTATGATTCAGCCAATTCGGCTTGGACTACATGGGGGGGGACTAGTTTAGCTACTCCCATAGCCGCCGGATTACTTGCTCTAGTAAGTGAGGCATGGCTGAAGAATAATCAAAATTATCCAAAATCACAGGAATTGAGAGATTTTGTACTTTCAACTTCGGATGATAGAGGTTATGAACCATTTATACAAGGTGGAGGGTGGTTTAATGCGTCCAGAGCCGTTTCTACTTTAGATGGAGAGAACGGAACTTGGTGGGCCAGTCCTGCTCAATGGAATAGCGGGACGTTTCAAGGTCAACATAGGGATGCAAATATCAACTTATTAAAATCAGGAGAATCTCAAAATGTAGATATTAATTTTGCTAATTCCGGTGAATCCGATATAATGTTAAAATATACGCCTACGAAGTTCGCTCCACTTGAACATAATACAATGGTATGGAATAGTGTGGGTAATGGAAGTGAACAAGGAGTCAATGATACTTGGAATGGGCATCAGTCAAATGAGCCAGACCTACTAATTCCTTTACATATTACTAATAACTCTTCAATTCATTTACATGAAAATACTACCCAACTTCGAGCTCGTGCAACTATTGATTATGCCGCTTTTGACCCTAATAAAGATAGAACAACCCATGAAAGAGTCTTTTTACAAATTTATAGATGGACAGATTATGATTCTGATGGAGTATTTCATAATGATTCTGACAATGACGGAATGGTAGATTCAGGGGAATGGACCGAACCTGACGAAATGGAGGAGGTGACATATTGGTGGTCAAATGGACCTCAAGCAGAAGTTAGAGTTGGATTACCTTTCGAAGATGCAAGGGACGGTTTAATGTTAGGAGTTTGGAGGCATGTTGAAGAGTTTTCATCTGAAGATCCCGTAAGGATAGAAATTGATTGGACTACGTTTGGAAAGATAGAAGATAATTGGATAGACATACAAGATCAATCATTAATTCTTGGAAAAAAGAATGAAACGATTATGATGAATATATCAGTACCAGAAAATTCTACTCCTGGTTTGTATCAACACAGTTTATTTATAGAAACTTTTATACAAGATTCTGAAGGTAATTTCACCATTTCTGAATATAATTGGAGTTTACCTATAGTGACCAATGTTCCTTGGGAAGGCCCATTTTCACTATTGCCAAATAAACTCGATGGAAACGTGTCAAATCAAACTTTATACACAGAATCCTGGATTAGTGGGGCTACAAGATGGGATTGGCGTGCTGAAAGTGGAGACTGGAGATTCTTGACGATAGATTGGCCTTCTGAACTAGATACAGGCGGAATGGCAATTTTAGATGTTAATTGGGATGATAATCCTTACACAGACATTGATGTTCTATGGCTCTCTGAAACTCAGCATGGTTATGATCAAGAACATACTGATGCTTATGGAAACTCTACATTTTTTATTGAATCCCGCTCAACAAATAACCATGCTGGCAGTGGTCAGCATAATTGGGGGACATTTACTGGTACTTCTCAGGAAGTATTTGCGGCCCCAGTTTCAGAGGGAGTCCATCAAATGGTCCTTCATACAGCATTACATGGAGTCGAAACTAATGATAATCCTCTTAACATCTCTGTGGGCTATATTGTTTCAGAAAATGCTAGTTTAGAGAAAACAGTAACAGATTGGTCTGAAGGAAGTGGTAACGATTCTCTATATTTGTTGTCTACAATACCACTCCCGATTGATTCAGTTGAAGCTTACGGATGGAATTCTGAGTTAAGTTTTGACAACGAAACTGCATTCAATGACGGGTCCAATAAAATGGATGCATCATGGTGGCATAATTTTTCCCTAAGTAATGTTGAAGAAATTGCAATCAATATGGATTCATATGGAGATTCTGATTTAGATCTATATCTGTTTAGAGATTCTGATGAGGATGGTAATTTTAGTTCAAATGAAGAAGTAGCTAGGTCTTGGAGTAGCTCTTCGTCAGAATCTATTTCTGTTATGAATCCGGAAGATGGAAATTATTCTATAGCCGTTCTGGGTTGGTCCGTACCGGGAGAAACAGTTCAATTCTGGCTAAATGGAGAAATAGTTGGTGGAGAGCAATTTAGAATATTAAATAATACATTATTAACATCAGATTCTATATCAGAGATATGGCCTAATGGAGCCGATGAGTTAGGAGGAGATATTCCAAATAGTGTTTTAAAAGTCGATATAGACTTTGATTTACCTGATGGCAAAGGAAATTGGACAGGATTCGTGAATGTAATTTTAGATGGAGGAATAAATTTTAGATTACCATATTTTTATGAATTAATAGACTCCCCTCCTGATATTTCCTTTTTGACTCCTACAAATATGACTTATACAAATGAATTACTTGATATACAGTTACATGCTATTGATATCGGTGATGGTTTTTATTTACACAATCTTGATTGCCTAAATCTTAGTAATGGCACTGGAGCATTATTTGCAAAACATGCCTATGGAGTAAGTTCTAGCGGCGATATATTCAATTTAACTGAATCTTGGAATAATAAAAATTTTTCAAATCTTTCTAATATTTCATTTAGAGAAGTTATGATTTATTCTTCGATACCTGAAATAGAACAATGGCATGACTACAGAGCATCATTATCTGATAATTATGGAAATTTTGATGATGCTTTTCTATCAGTTTCTTATGATATTACAGCACCAGATTTATTCATCACTGGTATTCCTTGGATAACAAATGATTCTCTTCTCATGATAGATATATTTACTGAACCCAATGCAAGTTTAAGTATAGATGGAGAAAATATAATTACCAATTTAAATGGATCTGTACAATATACACTCAATTTATCTATGACTCAATCTGGATATTATCAGAGTAATAATGAAAATTTACCATTCTTTTTTCTAGAAGAGGAAAATATCTTCTTGATCAGTTCTTCAGATGTCTCTGGAAATTCTAATAATCGTACTTTTCAGGTAGTTTATGACCCAGAATCTCCCAATTTTAATCTAATTAAAATTACTGATCAAGGTGGATTTGATTATGACATATCTAATTTAAACGGGCCTATGAATATAACAAGTGCTCAAATTTGGGTTAATATGCCATCTGATTCTAAGCAATGGTGCCTGAAACTCTTAGGAATAGATTCAAATGATCATTTTGAAGATTGTAATGAAAATAATATGTCTCCTTTAATATTTAATCAATCAACTGGATATCCAATAAATGGTATTTCTTTATATGAAAATCATTTGGATAAAATATTACAAATGAATATTCCAAATCTCATAAATGGAGACTATGAAATGACTTTAGAGGTAACAGACTGGGCAAACAATACCGTTTTGGAGAGTTGGTTTATTTCTTTTGATACAGTACTGCCAATTGTAAGTTGGATTTCTAATCCTTCAGAAGATTTTCTCTTAACTAGTCATTTACAAAATCTTAGTTGGCAGACTTCAGAAGATGTTAGAATTAATTTTAGTGTAAATGGTGAAACTATTCTTTTAAAAAATAATTCTAATGATGGTTATTTCAATTTTCAATTGAATAAAACTGGAGTCCATTTGTTATGCTTTGAAGCAATAGATAATACATTATGGCATGAAAACTACAATGTGTATAGGGTTTGTAAATCAATGTTATTGGACTCCTCAATTTATGATACTCAATTATCTACATTTACTAATGAAGGACTAGTTTCTTCTGATTCGCTACAAGTTATTCTTCAAAGAGAATCAACTCAAGAGATAAGGTGGTATAGGAATAATTCAGATCTAATAAATTTCATCCCTCCCGGCGAAAATGTAGTGGTTTTGAATATTGATTTAGAAGAAGGATACAATGAATTAATAATTGAAATTTCCTCTCTTAATGAGACTGATGAATACTTAATTACTCTGGTTAAAGACTCCAAATCACCTATTTTTTCTTTCTCTGAATATTATTACCGAAATTCACCATTAAATAATATGAAAACATTAGAAGGAATTTGTGAGGCTGACTTACCAGTAACCATTAGTACTGATTTAGAAAATAAAGATTTTATTTGTCCCGAAGAAGGTAACTTTAGTATTGATATTTCAATACCTTCCGAATCAGGAATCTATAAAATAGTTGGATTCACAACCGATGAAGCAAACAACATAGCCGATTATCAAATAAACGTTGAAAAACAAGATTGGGGAGAATGGGCATTTGAAGATATTAAAGAACAAGGTCCAATTTTTACTTGGGTTATTGTCTCAACCTTAATTTTACTGATTATAATATTATCTAATCATTTGTTGTCCCGCAGAAAAAAATCACTGAATTTGTGAAAATAATGCGAAGACTAATTTCTTAATGCCAGTTCGAAGTGCTATGGTAATACGACATATCGGTGTAATAGGTGCTGGTCAAATGGGTAATGGTATAGCACAGGTTGCTGCATGTGCAGGTTTTCAAATAACATTAGTGGATGTTAAACAGGATTTCCTCGATAATGCAAGAAATAATATCCAGAAATCACTAGAGAAATTAGTTAGTAAAGATAGATTGACGAAATCAGACTCCAATGATGCATTTTCCCGAATTAATTTTGATATCGCCATGGAAGAAGTGTCAGATGCCGATTTAGTTATTGAAGCGGTTCCAGAAATATTTGAACTAAAACATTCTATATTTTCAAAACTTGACAAAATTTGCAAGCCTAATGCAATACTTGCAACTAATACCTCAAGTATTAGTATTGATAAAATTGCTAATTGCACACAACGACCAGAATTAGTCATAGGAATGCATTTTATGAATCCTGTGCCCTTGATGAAATTGGTTGAAATTATCAATGGGGCTAAAACTTTACCAGAAGTAAATAATTTAATTGTCAATGCTGCTGAAAAAATGGGTAAAATAGCACTATCTTGTAATGATTCACCCGGCTTCGTTAGTAATAGAATACTTTGCCCTATGTTAAATGAGGCCATATTAACCTTGCAAGAAGGTGTTGCAGAACCTGAAGCAATAGATGGAATTATGAAATTAGGAATGAATCACCCAATTGGCCCACTTGCATTAGCAGATCTAATAGGGTTGGATACATTAATGCATATATTGGGAGTTTTATATGATGGATTTGGGGAGGATAAATATAAACCTGCTAATTTATTGGTAGAGATGGTCAATAATGGACATCTAGGTCGTAAAACAGGCAAAGGATTCTATAACTATTAATTTTTATTATATAATAATCTTTTTTTAACTCTATAATAATACTGCCAAGGTTGAAAGTTAAGGCCCTTCTAGGAATGATAATGGTAAGCAAGGCCAAAGCAATAATAATTATTTCATTATTGATTCTCCATTTATTTTCCGGAGTAGTTCAAGCAAATGATGCTGGTAGTGGAGCCGATGCAGGAGGATCGTTCTCTACTGCTACAAATATTGCCGCTACCAGCTCAACTTATTATGGAAATCTAAGCTCTACTAATGACACAGACGATTTTTATTCAATAAATATGTCAAATGATACAAGACTCTACGTAGAACTGAATTTCGATAATTCAAATAATGATTTTGATTTTTATTTATATTCTTCGTCACAAGGAACTATTGACACAAGTTTGTCTTGGAATAGTAATGAATCTGTTTCTTCAGGTAATACTACTGTAGGTGGCACCACAGTATATCTACGTGCAAAAGCTTATTCAGGAGCAGGTAATTATACAATGATAGTATCAATATTTTCGGTGAATTCCGCTTCACAGAATGATGCAAATACAGGAGGAGATGCCTCCAATTCACAATCTATGCCCACGAATTTAAACTCTATCAATGCAACATATTATGGATTTATAGATAAAAATACTGATGAATATGACTGGTATAGTTTTAATATTCCGAGTAATTATTCAATTACTGCTAGCCTGAGTTGGAATAACACGTCTACCCAAATAGATTTAGATCTACACCTTTTCGATTCCAATAATACTTATCTAGATTATTCATATGATGATAATCCTGAAAACGTTTCAAGTGGAAGTGCATCAATAGGAGGGTCATCAGTTACATTGTTAGTAAGGGCTTGGACTGGTTCAGATGACTATACATTGTTAATATATTTTGATAATATTTCAAACTCAGAGGTTTACAATCAAAATGATGCTAATTCAGGTGGAGATGTTAGTGGTAATTTTTCCTTGGCATATAATTTAACTGCTAATAACACATATTATGGTTGGATATCTGATTCTGGCGATATAAATGATATATACTCCGTTTATGTCCCTCCTTTATTCGCTATTGAAGCAACTATGTTTTGGAATAACTCAGCAGACGATTATGATTTAGGCTTATTTGATGAAAGTGAAAATCTCATAGATTCAAGTTTATACAGCAATCCAGAATATGTTGAAAGTGGAGGGACAAATGTTGGTGATTCAATAGTTTATATTGTAATCCAGGCAGGGTCAGGCGAAGGGAATTACTCAGTTAATGTTTCCCTTGTTAATCAAACTTCACTACCAGTTTTCAATCAGAATGATGCCTTCAGTGGAGGAGATTCTGGAGGGGCCTTCTCAAATGCAACAAGTGTAAATGCCAGTTCTGGAATTTCTTATTGGCCCGGATATATTGACGATTCAACAGATGAATATGATTTTTACTCCTTATATGTGCCTGCAGATCATGGAATATCTACAAGTTTAACATATTCTCAAAGTCAGATAGTTGGGATTTATCTTTATGATTCTTCGAATAATCAAATTAATTATTCATTATCCCAACAGCAACCTGTAGTAATATCAACAAATAATACTGGGTACTACGTTGGAAATTCAAATATATTTATTGAATTATGGGGTTATTACGGTTCTGGAGACTATAATATCACAATATCAGTATTCACTCTTGATTTAGATGGCGATGGATATTATGATGAAGTAGAAATTAATTGTGGTTCAGATATTAATGACTCTTCTAGCATCCCATTAGACACAGATGCTGATGGAATATGCGATCAAGTAGATGATGATGACGATGATGATGGAGTAGATGACGGAAATGATAGTTTCACAACAGATCCAAATGAAAGTATAGATACAGACAATGATGGGGTAGGCGATAATGCTGATACCGATGATGATGGAGATGGTTGGTCAGATATTGATGAGGCTAACTGTAATTCTGATCCATATGACTATACAAATATTCCATTAGATTCAGATCAAGATAGCATTTGTGATATAGAAGATGATGATGATGATGGAGATGGATGGTTAGATATCGAGGATGACTTCCAACTAGATTCAAATGAATGGCTAGATACAGATTATGACGGAATAGGCGATAATGCTGACCCTGATGATGATGATGATGGGTATCAAGATGAATTAGAGTTAGACTGCCTTTCTAATCCACTTCTCTCCTCCATAATTCCTCAAGACACTGATGATGATGGAACGTGTGATGAATTAGATGATGACATGGATGGTGATGGCACTCCAAATGATATTGATTCCTCACCATTAGACTCAACTGAACAATTGGATACTGATGATGATGGTATTGGAGACAATGCCGATACCGATGATGATAATGATGGCTATCCAGATTTTTATGATATATTCCCTTTGGATGTAACAGAATGGGCTGATTATGATGAGGACGGAATCGGTGATAATTCGGATTCCGATGACGATAATGATGGTTGGCTAGATGATATAGAAATATTTTGCGAATCTAATTCATTAGACTTCAGTTCTAGGCCATTAGATTTCGATGGTGATTTATCCTGTGACAAGATGGACTCTGATGATGATGATGATGGAGTTTTAGATGAATCTGATTTATTTCCTTTCGATGCTATGGAATGGTCTGATTTAGATTTAGATGGAATTGGTGATAGACAAGATACAGATGACGATGGTGATTCTTGGAGTGATACTGATGAACCAATCTGTGGTTCAGATCCATTGGACATCAATTCGTTCCCTCTCGATTATGATTCTGATAATATATGCGACTCAATGGATTTAGATGATGATGATGATTCAATTGCAGATATTATGGATGAATTTCCGTATAATCCTACTGAATGGTCTGATATCGATGCAGATGGAATAGGGGACAATCTAGATACTGATGCAGATGGAGATGATTGGCCAGATTCTGCTGAACTAATTTGTACATCTAATCCATTAGATGCCACTTCGACACCAACCGATACAGATTCTGATATGACTTGCGATTTAATTGATCCAGATGATGATTCAGATGGAATTATAGATATAAATGATATTTTTCCCAAAGATGGCACTGAATGGGAAGATTTGAATGGTGATGGTTTAGGAGATAATAAATACCCACTAACAATACTGGATAAAATTAAATTAAATACTAATATTATAATACCTGTTTTTGTTTTTATTGTAGCTATAGTTAGTATAATTTCCTTATTATTAACAAGAAAAACAAGTATATCCGGAAAAAATATCCATAATGATGATAAATATGCTGATTTCAATATCGATTTAGAAATCAATGAGAATAATAAAATAAATCCTGACAATCTAGAAATTAATATCGAAGATAATAATTCTGAACCAGGATCAAAGAATGAGATAAAATTAGAAAAATTTGATGAATACCCGGGATGGCTATGGGATCATTCTAAAGAAGAATGGATTCCTGAAGATTAATTATTTACGAATTTGGGTATTGACATGTTCTTTTATAAAGGAAATGGATTTTTCTTTCTCTCCAATTATACCATTTATAATCAAGTGCACTTTTTACACTTCATTTATTTTTTTTATCTACTTTTATGTAAATTTTCTTTGAAGATGATTTCCGTTTTAAAGAATAATTTATTAAATATTTTACTGTTTTATGAAAAAAACTTCCGTATAAATAAACATAAACTAATTTTATGGTAGTATACCGGAACCTAACCAAAAGTGAGCATCTATGGGTAACTTTATAGCAAATACAAGGTCTCATGTAAGTTAGTGACGCCCATGAACAAACAAACCACCCGTTCGTTAAGCCTAGCCCTGCTAATGATTGCCGCTGCCTGTCTGCCTCTGCTGAGTGCACAAATAGACCCAGCAGAACTTCAGGAAAATCGCGATGCTGCATTTGCCCCTCCAAGCCCATGTCTTGGTGCGGATGCATGCAGAGGATACGACTCTGGAGTATCTCCCAACGATCAGATTAATCTGACAGAAGATTTTGATTGGATTGATGGTGTTGAAACTAATTCTTATCCTGGTCAAATAAATGCATCAGGTTATGCTTACAATACAGAGGATGGTAGAGATGTATATCAACTTGATATGCAACCAGGATATGCTGTATCATTTACAATCTCTTGGAATGGTTCTACTATGGCTTTCATGGGGGCGATTGGAGAAATAGATGCTATGAACTATTGGTCATCTGGTTGGATGTATGGATATAATGCACCAGCTGGTACTTCTTCGATAACTTTCTCAACTTCTGCCGATCCAGGCTGCAATGCTGTATATTCTTACGGTAGTTGTAACACAAATATGGATTTATTAGGCGGTGTAATAGCATTACAAGTAGCATGTTATTACTGTTCATCAACTCTATCTAATATACCGGATTATACTATGAATATTTCAGTTTTCCCTGCCGATGGTGGTGCTGCAGGTGATGTTGAAACTCCTATGATGAATCCTTTACTTTCAATGCCTGATGAACCTTCATCATGGAGCTATCAATCTGATACGTTTACTTTAGACGGATCACAAGAGGCATTAGTTGAGATTACTTCTTGTGATTCTTGGTGCCCTTCAGAATCTTCTCTTGAAATTACATTACCAGACGGTACTGTAGATAGCTTTGGATACTGGGCAAATGGATTTTCTGGCATAATTGCTAACTATAGTGATGCTGGAGAATATACAGTAGAAAAATTAGACAGCTTTGGAGACGGAGGTTACGGCTTAGATGTCGGAATTGCAATTGGTAACTTCTCTGGTCTACTAACAGGAGATATGTTTACTCTTGAAGATGCAGCATCAGGCCATGTAAATCAAACTGACGATATGGATGTTTATGCGGTAGTAGTTCCTGAAAATTTCTACTCTAATATTACAGTAAGCTGGGATGCAGATGTAGATTTGGACATATGGTTATACTCTGAATCAGATATGACTGGCTTGTTCGACTACTCATTTTACGATAATCCAGAATTTGTAGATAATGGACAAACACAAGGTGGAGAAATGTTCTTCGTTGTTGTAGAATATTATTCTGGCTATTCCGATAATCATGCTGGTTACATGATAGAATTAGCAATGGAGCCTGGTTCTCCTCCTCCATGTTGGTTCCAAGATGATGCATGGTCTGGGGATGATGCAGGAGACTCTTCTTCTGAAGCACTAAATATAGATGGAATGGGAGTAACTGAATTCTCTGGAATGCTTTGCCAAGGCTTCGACGATGTTGATTATTTTGAAATCACAGTCCCTGCTTATCATGGTTTGTGGGCTTCATTAGATTGGGGTTATGAAAATGAATCAATAGATGGTCAATTATATTTCTATCAATACATGGATTTAGGATATTCTGCATTTGTATCTTCGAGTACGGGCTTATGGGATATGCAAGCAGTTGCAACAAATGAATCATACTCTTGGACCAATGATCTAGCAAGTGATTCAACAATTTGGCTTGGTGCTATGGTATCGAGCTTACCTGAAAATTATGAAATGAATTATACCATTTCATATTCAATATACAACGCTACGGAAGAACCAATTGATAGCATCTATCAAAATGACGGTCTATTTGATGACTTTATGGATGCTGGTGATGATTATACCACAGCTATGGATTTGATTCCAATGAATATGACATTCGAAGGATATGGTCACGATAGTTTTGATTCATATGATTATTACAAAATATACATGCCTAATAATTATGCAATGCAAGTTACTGTCAGTTTCCCTGATCATAATGATGTAGATGTTGCATTGTTATACCAAAATCCTAATTTCGGATGGTATAGTACTATATCCTCGTCGTATAATGATAATCCAGAAGTAGTATCTGCAAATTATGATTATGCTGATCAGGATATCTATCTTCGTGTACAAACAGATAGAGGTAGTGGAAATTATGAAGTAGAAATTCTAATGTGGACACCTGGACTAGATCCTGGTTCAACACAAGATGATTGTGGCACTGGAATGGATATGGATGCTCCTTATTATGCTGGTGGTACGAACGGTAATGATGGCTCATGGGCTAATGAAAGCACATCTGCTGGACTCAACCCTAATGATCCATCAAACCATATTGGCGGAGTTTGTGAAGGTTGGTTAGATACTGGCTGGGATCAATATGATACTTATCACATACCTGTGCCTGTTGGTTCCTATGCTGTAATAAATCTTACAGTATTGACTCCAAGTACATATGTATATGCTTACATGACTATGTGTCAAGTACAACATGAAGATTGTAGCGCTACTAATCCTATGTATTATGCTGGACCTTTGTGTGGATATCAAACATACGAAGAATCTGCATGTGAATCTAATTCTGGATTATGGCCAGTAGGTCAAACAAATATCAATGGAGATAATGGTTGGATTTCTATGTTAATTTACACATATTCAAGCAATGTGACTTATGAGATGAATATCTCATTCCCTGATCTTTCTGAATTAGAAGGTGGTGTTCAAAATGATGCCAATTCTGGACAAGATGCAGGGCCAGGAATCTTTACAGCTGTACATGTGAATGACCACATGAATGCTTCACAAACTAATATGCTAACAAATGATAGTGTACTGGAGTGGGAAGGATGGAGTATGGCTGGACTAGACTCTACTGACAGATATTCATTTGACGTACCTGCAAACTCAGGAGTAGATATATTCTTGGATTGTGGATATGATATCCCTGATAGATGGTGTATCCTAGATATCTTTGATAGCGCTGGAAATCAAATTGCTGGAAGCTATTACACAAGTGGTTATCAACAGTATAATACTACTTCACAAGCATCACAATATGATTCAACAATGATGGTTAACATGAGAAACTGGGGTACATATGATGATGAAGGTACAAATTATACAATGTCGGTTACCTTCTACACTCTAGACTCTGATGGCGATGGATGGTGGGATCAATTAGAGAATGATTGTGGTACCGATCCAAACGATAGTAACAGCACTCCTGCTGATTATGACGGTGATGGACTATGTGACTCTCTAGATGATGATATTGATAATGATGGAGTTCCCAATGATGAGGATGCCATGGATTTCGACAATGAATCTTCTCTAGATATGGACGGAGATGGAGTTTCTGACTTAGATGACGACGATATTGATGGTGATGGATGGACTAACTACCAAGAACAACAATGTCTTGGTTTCCTTCCAGACGGAACTGATTTAGACGGCGACGGGGAGGATGATCCTGAAGCATGGGAGGATAATTCTACCATGCCATCAGATTATGACGGTGATTTATTATGCGACTTAATAGATGGTGTTTCAGCATGGGACAATGATCCTACTGGAGTTATTGACACAGACAGTGATGATGATGGATATGATGATCTCGCCTCTGATGGAAGTGTAATAGATCACTTCCCTCTGAATGCTACAGAATGGTACGATACTGATTTAGATAGGATTGGAAACAATGTTGACTCTGATGATGATGGAGATGGTTATGATGATGTAGTAGAAATTGAATGTCTATCAGACCCATTAATGTCTACAAGTCAACCAGTTGACAGCGATTCCGATGGAATATGCAATACATTAGATGACGATAATGATAATGATGGATATAACAATACTATTGATTGGGCTGAATTTGATCCTCAAGAATGGAGTGATAGCGATGGTGATGGATTTGGAGACAACGCTGACATGGATGATGATAATGACGGATGGTGGGATTCCTGTGAAGAAATTGATTGGATGAATGCAAGCAACATACAAGTGATTTACAACTTCAATAATAACGCAACCATGCCTTCCAATTGTCCTGAACAAGTAGATGCATTCCCTCACGAATTCAACTGAGTGGGTAGATACAGATGACGACGGTACAGGCGATAATGCCGATACTAACGATGATGGTGATGCATGGACAGATTCTGATGAAGATGACTGCGGTACAAACCCATTAGATGCAACTGATGTGCCTACAGATAGTGATATAGATGGAATTTGTGATGTAATGGATCCAGATGATGATGGAGACGGAATAAATGATGTTGACGATGCTTTCCCTAACGATCCTAACGAACAAGATGATTTCGATGGAGACGGAATTGGAGATGTATCAGATACTGATATTGATAATGACGGATGGTTAAATGAACATGAACTTGGATGTAACACAGACCCTATGGATGCATTTGATGTGCCATCAGATAATGATGGAGATTATGCGGAACTTGGTGTCCAAGCATGTGATATTAACGATCCTGACGATGACAACGATCTTGTTCCAGATCCTGTAGATCCTTCAAATCCACAAATTGGCGAAGATTTCTTCCCATTCAATGAATTTTGGGCAAAAGATACAGATGGTGATGGAATTGGAGACTTTGCCGATAACGATGACGATGGCGATGGTTGGTTAGATGTAACCGAAAAACTTTGTGCTGCAGCTGGTGGCCGTGGAGATTCTATGATATCTTCAGAAACGCCTGTTGATAGTGATTGGAATCCAGGAGCCGATGGAGAACACGGTACGGATGATGACTTTGCAGAAGGTGATGGCATTTGTGATGCATTAGATCCTGATACAGATGGAGATGGATTCCCTAACCCTATGAATCCATTGTCTCCTGAAGCTTGGGAAGATCATTTCCCTACAGACAATACTGAATGGTACGATGCCAACGGAGATGGAAAAGGAGACAATGGTGTAAAGCCTACAATCCTTGATGATGTTTCTGCAGATCCTCTTCCATTCGTAGGTGTATTAGTGGCTATAGTTGGCCTTGGAATAGGTTTGACTCGAATGGCTAATACTGGTTCTAAGGATGAAGAAGTAGATGGTGACTATACCGATGAATTTGAAGACTTTGACTTTGAAGATGATGAATTAGATATGGAAGACTCAGAGGATGGCGATGAAGATGCTGATGACTCTGATGAAGAAGATGAAATGGAGGACTGATACAATGAACGCAAAAATAGTAGAAAAAGCAAGAACTTTGCTGCTCTGTGCCATTATGGTAACAGCAGCTATGATGCCTATGCTCTCAGGAGCAACTGATGAACAACTAAGAGAACAAGACTCTTTGAAATATACAATGATATCTACTAGCGGAGATGTATATACAGAAGAAGGAGAATGGGGATATTACGATGTATGCCTGGATGAAATGCCTAACGGCGTTGTAATCATTACTCCTTCATCTGATAATGAAGATGTAGAAGTTTTACCTGCTTATCTCAAATTTAGCAAATTGAATTGGGATGAATGTATGTGGTTTGATGTAATGTCTAGTGACGATGATGATGCTACAGATACAACAGCTACAATAAGTCATACAATTGATGGTACAGACTCAATATTCATTAACTCAACTATTCCGGATGTAATGGTAACAGCTTATGACATGGATTCTGATATAGATGGTGACGATTTACCTGATGATTTAGATGATGATATGGATGGCGATGGAGTTATCAATTCAGATGATGCATTCCCAGAAGACTCATACGATTCTGAAGATAATGATGGAGACGGAGTTGGAGATAATGCAGATATGGATGATGACAATGATGGTGTTAATGATACAGATGATTGGGCTCCATTAGACGACTCAGAACAACTTGATACCGATGGTGATGGAGTTGGAGATAACTCTGACGCGTTCCCTGATGATGCAAACGAAACAGATGATGGAGATAGTGATGGAGTTGGAGATAACTCTGACGTATTCCCTGATGATGGTAATGAAACTATTGACACAGATGGTGATGGAGTTGGAGATACATCCGACGTATTCCCAGTAGATTCAACAGAATGGAATGATACTGATGGTGATGGAGTTGGAGACAACTCTGATGCCTTTCCTGACGATTCTACCGAAGATTCAGATGCAGATAATGATGGTGTAGGAGACAATGCAGATGCATTCCCTAACGATGCTACTGAAACAATTGATACAGATGGTGATGGAGTTGGAAACAATGCTGATACTGATGATGATAATGATACTGTTTTAGATTCTGATGAAATATCAATTGGTGTATTCAACGGTACAAATTTCAATGCGGATTGCCATTTAATAGTCGATTGTGATGGAGATGGATATGATGATGCAGATGATGCATTCGATGTAGATCCTGATGCATGGGACGATACTGATGGTGATGGATTAGCAGATTCTTTCCCAAATCTATTGACTATAATTGACGGAGATTCTCTATGTTATCTATCTGTGACATCCTCAGATGATGATTCTGATGGAGATGGGTATGAGGATCAAGAGTGCACATTTGATTTGGAAAGTGGTGAATCAGCAGCTCTTAGGTTACAAACAAGAAGTTATGGTTCTGAAGTCGGTTTAAAATTAACGTTCCCTGATGGAACACAAATTGTATGGGCACATGGATACAGTACTGGATTCAGTACAAGCACATTTTATGATTTAGGTACTATATCCGATTCTGGTGAATATACATTACAGATGTATGATTCTTACGGGGATGGCTGTAATGGCAGTACTACATCACCATGTTATGTTGAAGCTGTATTACAAATTATGGGAATGCCATCTTCTACTGAATATGGAACTGTATTAGACGCAGATGACGATGGTGATTCCTGGTCTGATGTCGATGAAGGACTATGTGGTACAGACAGTTTGAACAATACTGATGTACCATTAGATACAGATGGCGATTTAACTTGCGATATTGTGGATGATGATGATGATGACGATGGTGTTCTTGATTCCGATGAGGTAGACGGTGCAGCACTAGGTGCTAATGGAGAAGATGTAAATTGTGTACTTACTGTTGATTGTGATGGTGACGGAGTGGATGACGGAACTGATTCCAATGATGACGATCCATTAGAACAAACTGATATGGATGGAGATGGAATTGGTGACAATTCTGACTCTGATAGAGATGGTGATGGTTACGGTAACGCTAACGATGCTTTCGAAAACGATTCAACAGAATGGGAAGATTCTGATGGAGATGGTGTTGGAGACAATGCTGATACTGACGATGATGACGATGGAACGCCAGATGACATAGATGATTTCCCATACGATGCTGATCAACAATTCGATGTTGACGGAGATGGATGGGGTAATAATGCGGACATGGATGATGACGGAGATGGAATCGAAGATCAAAATGATGATGACGATGATGGCGACGGATATTCGGATGTTGACGAAGATACAAACTGTGTTGGAGGTAACTCACAAACAGATGATGTAACGCCTAATGATAATGATGGAGATATGATTTGTGATTCATTAGATGATGATGATGATGATGATGGAACAGATGATGTAGACGATGATTTCCCAATGGATGAGTGTGCAGATACTGATACTGATGGTGACGGCATGCCCGATTCCATAGTAGCTGATTGTTCTACAGATTTAACTGAGGACCAAAATGATGACTATGATGATGGAAACGCACCTTCAGTTACATTTGATATTTCAGTAGCTGGAGATTATTACGACTATTATTATGGAGAAGGTTCTGTTTTACTAGATGGGACGTCAGTATACAATGCATATGCTGATTGGGATATGTACTCTGCATCAGACGCAGGAGATCATGTAGTATATTCCTTCTCTGGCGTTTCAGGCGACTCATTTACTGTTGCTGCTGATGATGCTTACAGTGATGGAGGATTATCTGTATGGGTCCAAGTAGATGGAGTCACCATCTGTGGACCATTAGAAGATAGTTACTCCAGTAGTGCAACATCATGTACATTCGATGCATCGGACTATATCTCTGCATTAACATGGAGTGATGACGATGAAGCAACATGTGATACAGATCCTACAGATTCTAGTGATGAGCCAACTGATACAGATGGCGATAATCTTTGTGATGATGACCAAGACAATGATAATGATGGTGATGGAACAAACAACAGCGATGACGCATTCCCACTAGATGCTACAGAAGATATCGATACGGATGGTGATGGTGTTGGAGACAATGCTGATACTGACGATGATGACGATGGAACAGCAGATACAAATGATGCCTTCCCACTAGATGATGCTGAAGATACAGATACAGATGGTGATGGCGTTGGAGACAATGCTGATACTGATGATGACGGTGACGGATGGTCAGATGCTGACGAAGCTACATGTGGATCTGATGATCCATCTGATACAGATGGTGATGGCGTTTGTGATGGATCAGATGCTGACGATGATGGTGATGGAGTAGATGATGGTGATGAATCTGGAAATGATGATACAGGTATTATTACTAGTGCATATTTCCATGATGACGATAATGATGGAAATTATCAGATAATTTTTAACTTTACACAAGTAACAGTAGTTTCAGGTGGAGATTTAGTATCTTACATTGATATGTGGGATGGATCTTCATGGGATAGCATAGATGGTACTGGTTGGTCTTCAGGAGATCGAGATCAGTTCTCATGCAGTGATGATTACTGGTGTGATGAGTACGATGGAACTTCATATCTAAGATTTAGAATAATTAACAGTGGTCATGCAACTGTAGAAAATGCAACAGCATACTTTGATCCAGCTTCTGGAGAAATATCTGGAATTCTATGTGCAATAGATGCAGATTGTGATGATGATGGAGTAGGGGATGCAGATGAAGCAGATGGTTCTGGAATTGGAACAAATGGTGCAGATGTAGATTGTACGCTAGTATCGGATTGTGATGGTGACACGTATGATGATTCTGTAGATTCTTTCCCTATTGACTCCTCAGAATGGAATGATACAGATGGTGACGGATATGGTGACAATGACGATGACCTGGATATCGATGGAGATGGATTAGTCAATGCTTACGACGCATGTCCATATGATTCAACTGAATACTACGATACTGACGGAGACGGAATTTGTGATAATGCAGATGATGATGATGATAATGATGGAGTTTCTGATGATGAAGACGTAGCGCCATTAGATGGTGATGAGTCTACTGATTGGGATGGTGACGGTATTGGTGATAATACTGATGCTGACGATGACGGAGATGGAATAGATGACGATGTTGATGTTGATGAAAATGGAGAATCACAAGCTTATGACTTTGATAATGATGGTTGGGATGATGATGATGAAGCTACATGCGGAACAAATATGTCAGATACAACTGATGTGCCAACAGATAATGACGATGATGGGCTATGTAATGATATCCAGGATGACGATAACGATAACGATGGCACTAACAATACAAATGATGCGTTCCCTCTAGATCCTGATGCATGGGACGATAATGATGGTGATGGATTAGCAGATTCTTTCCCAAATCTAGTGACTATAATTGACGGAGATTCTCTATGTTATCTATCTGTGACATCCTCAGATGATGATTCTGATGGAGATGGGTATGAGGATCAAGAGTGCACATTTGATTTGGAAAGTGGTGAATCAGCAGCTCTTAGGTTACAAACAAGAAGTTATGGTTCTGAAGTCGGTTTAAAATTAACGTTCCCTGATGGAACACAAACTGTGTGGGCACATGGATCCAGTACTGGATTCAGTTCAAGCACATTTTATGATTTAGGTACTATATCCGATTCTGGTGAATATACATTACAGATGTATGATTCTTACGGGGATGGCTGTAATGGCAGTACTACATCACCATGTTATGTTGAAGCTGTATTACAAATTATGGGAATGCCATCTTCTACTGAATATGGAACTGTATTAGACGATGATGATGATAATGACGGTTACTCAGATGTAGATGAAGATACTAATTGTGTTGGTGGTAACTCATTAACAGATGATGTTACACCTAATGATAATGATGGTGATATGACATGCGACTCATTAGATGATGATGATGATAATGACGGTTACTCAGATGTAGATGAAGATACTAATTGTGTTGGTGGTAACTCATTAACAGATGATGTTACACCTAATGATAATGATGGTGATATGATATGCGACTCATTAGATGATGATGATGATAATGATGGGTATTCAGATGCTGATGAAGATACAAATTGTGGAGCAGAAGAAGATACAGGTGCGCCTTTTTCTGATTCTTTAGATTACATGGACACACCTCCAGATAACGATGGTGATATGATCTGTGATGAATTAGATGACGATGATGATGGTGATGGTACAGATGATGTTGATGATGATTATCCAATGGATCCTTGTGCAGATTTGGATACTGATGGAGACGGAATACCTGATAGTTTAGTAGATGGTTGTACAACTAATCTAATGGCTGATGAGGATGACGATGATGATGGATTTTCAGATGCTGATGAGGTGTCAGATTGTGGTACATCTTCAGATCCACTAGATGATGAATCAATACCTCTGGATACAGATGGTGATATGTGGTGTGACGAACAAGACGATGACGATGATAATGATGGATACATGGATGATGATGATGCATTCCCTGTACACCAGTCATCTAATGTAGATACTGATGGAGATGGCATGCCTGATTTCATTGGAGATGTTACAGAACACATGGGTGATGATTTCGAAGTAGGTAACTGGACCGGAATGGATTGGAATGCAGAAGATGCGCATCCTAACTGGGGCTGGGATTCTATGTATGGAGAAATATTCCTATGTGAAGATGGATTACCCATATCCTGGTTTGGAAATAATTCCTTCGTACCTTCATACTGGATAAATGATGGTTATGTTGATTGCAATGATGGTTCTGATGAATCAGTTGATCTAGAAACATTCGGACCTGCCACTACCGGCTGGGAAAGAAGCGGAGATACTAACTTCGGGCTTGGTACTGGTAGTTTGTTAGATGGATATGCGGCGAAAGCTTCAGGATTGGAGGCAAACGAGTCCGCAATATTATCAATTACTGTTGATACTGACGAAGGAATTCTTATGTTTGATATACTAATTAGTACTGAAGAAAGATATGATGAGCTATGTTTCTATGTAGATGGTTATGAAGAAGGATGTGCAAGTGGTCAGGAACCAAGGGAATCTTATTTGGATGAAGATGGTGAATGGTTAAACTTCATGTGCGAAGAAGCCGGATTATATGGTGATGAGATACCTATCGATTGGGTTCAAGATGGTTGGGACGACTGTGGAGACTCCGATGGTGATGGTATTTCAGATGATGAAGACTCATCACTGAATATTTGGACATACGCAGAAGAAACCGCTGAAGTCTACGTCACTGCAGGTATGCATACATTCGAATGGATATACTCTAAAGATGCAGATACAGATGGTGGAGCTGATAGGATATACATCGACAATATAATGTTCCCAATGGCTGTACAAGGAGATTCTGATCTAGTACTAGATATGGACGATGACAACGATGGAATAGACGATATTGACGATGCATGCCCTCTAGATGATGCTGAGCAAATAGATACAGATGGTGACGGATTTTGTGATAATCAAGATTCGGATGATGACAATGACGGCGTATATGATTTCAATGATGCAGTGCCTCTAGATCCAGATGAGCAATATGACTTCGATGGTGATGGAATTGGTGACAATGCTGATCTTGATGATGATAACGATAGTTGCTTAGATGAACTTGATGACTTACCGTTTGATGATAGTTCATGTGATGATTTAGATGGAGACGGAATTGGTGATGAATACGATGTTGATGATGATGGAGACAATGTAATGGATGTTGACGATCCATTCCCAGAAGATGGTACAGCTTGGCTGGATAACGATGGAGATGGATTGCCTGATTTCAATGGCGTACCTCAATTTACCGGGGATTTCGAAACTGGTTCTTTAGGTGATTATGATACATTTGGAGATGCAGATTGGAGTGTAGTAGATGCTACTACTTCCATAAGTGGGGCAATTATTAATGGTACCTTCTCTGCTGAATCTGGTGACATTGACAACAGTCAAACAAGCAGTCTTGAAGTGGAGTGGACTACTATTGCGGGGGATATGTCTTTCGAATATGTAACTTCGACAGAGTCTAACTGGGATTATTTGAGATTCTATGTAGACGGTGCTTTACAAGCATCATGGTCTGGTCAAACTGCAGGTGTTCACGTGCAATCAATAACTGCTGGAACACATACTTTCGAGTGGCAATTCTACAAAGACGGTAGTGTAAGCTCATATGATGATACAGTATGGATTGATGATGTCTCACTACCTCTGGTACAAATGTCAAACTTTAACAATGATACCGATGATGATAACGATGGAGTAATGGATGATTACGATGTAGATCCATTGAACCCATGTGTCTCAATTGATACAGATATGGATGGACTTCCTGATGATGTTGAAACAGGTATGATTGATATGAATGGTGCCGGAGATGAAGCATACATGGTAAATTGTGATGATAGCGAATCCAATCCATATTATGCGGATTCTGATGATGACAATGATGAATGGTCTGATGAAGACGAATTTGCTTGTGGTTCTGATCATCTAAATGCAACAGATATGCCTGGTGACTTTGATTACGACGGTCTTTGTGATGTATTTGATGATGACAGTGACAATGACTTAGTACCAGATACTCTTGATGCATTCCCATTTGATTATTCTGAATCTGTTGATTATGATGGTGACGGAATTGGTGACAATGCTGATCCAGACGATGATAACGATAACGTACCTGATGTTGATGATACATTCCCATATGACGCGAATGAATCTGAAGATTTAGATGGTGACGGAATTGGTGACAATGCCGATAACGATACTGACGGTGATGGAGTACCAAACGATGAAGATTCATTCCCGACAGATGATCAAGCTTCTACTGACACAGATGGTGATGGAATAGATGACGATGCTGACTCTGACGACGACGATGACGGATACCCTGACGTTGTAGATTGGGCTCCATTAGATTCTGCAGAGTGGACAGACAGCGATGGTGACGGAGTTGGCGATAATGCGGATACTGACGATGATAACGATGGTGTTCTCGATGAACTTGATGCTTTCCCATATGATAGTAGTGAATATACAGACTTAGATGGTGACGAGATTGGAGATAATTCAGATACTGACATAGACGGTGACGGTGTGAATAACAATGTTGATGCATTCCCTGAAGACGGGGGCGAATCTAGAGATTTAGATCTTGACGGAATTGGCGATAATGCTGATACTGATAGAGATGGCGATGGTGTTTCTAATGCTGAAGATTTATTCCCAGATAATGGTGCTGAAAGTGTAGATTATGATATGGATGGAATTGGGGACAACTCTGACGTGGATGACGATGACGACGGCGACTTAGATGAGTTTGATGCATTCCCATATGATATCACAGAATGGGATGACACTGATGCTGATGCTATTGGTAACAATGCTGATACCGATGATGACGGCGATGGATTTACAGATGTATTAGAAGATCAATGTGGTTCTGACAATCTAGATGTTAATTCAGTACCTTCGGATTATGATGGTGATGGAATTTGTGACGCTCAGGATTCTGATGTGTCTAACGATGAAATCAAAGATAACACACAAGATGATCTAGGTTGGTCTAATGCAGTACCAGGATTCCCTGCATTATTCGCTGCTTTAGCACTAGTTGGTGCGGCTATAATAGGTCGCAGAAACGACGATTAAATCTAATTTAATTGGACATAACCCCGGACCAGAATGACTTCTGGTCCTCCGGTCCGGGGCCATTTTTCCCTAATGCTGATAAGGTATAGTTCGTTCATAGGTATGAATTATATGCCCGGCACAACAAGAGTAGAAATACGTACACTAAAGATTGGCCGATATGTTGCTATCGATAATGATGCATTTAAAATTCTAAGTATGTCAAAATCTAAACCTGGTAAACACGGCTCTGCTAAAGCTAGGATAGAATTAGAAGATATTTTCACTGGTCAAAAAAGGTCACATGTAGGTACGGTAACGGACAATATTCAAGTCCCAATGATAGAGAAAGGATCTGCAATTATAACCCACATACAAGGTAATGAGGTACATGCAATGGATAATAAAACCTATGAAACTTTGATACTTCCTGTAAGCGATGAATTCAATTTAGAAGGGGGAAAAGAAATTCAATGGATGGAAGCAATGGGGAGATATCGAATCACTAGGGATCATTAATATTTATTTTGTAAATTGTATAAATTATAGTGAACTATAAGCATAGATATTCAGCCCTTGGCATGTAACATGTCCGATGTCCCGCGCTCAGCATATCGTCAACCTGTAACTCCGTCAGGTTTGGAGTCGATAGAAAATGGTACATTGTCGTGGTTAGACGATGATATGTATAATAACCTAAATACTGGTGTTTTGGAACAATATTTAGAAGAAAAAAATCTTAAAGAATCATTCGAAATAAGTCATTGGGATACTAAAAAAGTACTAATTGGAATATTAATTGGTGCAATATTTAGCGGTGTTTCTGCATACATAGGACTTAAAATTGGAATTACAATAGCCGCAGGTTGGTACGTAGCATATTTATTGGGTATGGCTTATCAATGGTCCCCCTCTGAAGTTAATATAGCCACCAGTGCCACTACAGGGGCTATTAATGCCTCTACTGGGTTTGTATTTACATTCCCAGCAATATTTTTATTGGCTTACTCTGAAGACTATAAAGTAGGAGATGGCCATCTCATCTCTTCAGTGGACACATTCCAACTAGCATTTATTGGGATTATTGCTTCAATGTTCGCTGGATTTTTAGGAGTTATGTATTTTATAATATTTCGTAGAGTATGGTTGGTTGAAGATCCCTTGCCTATGCCAGGATTCGAAGCAACATTGAAGATGTTAGATATTGCATCAGACGTTAGCAGCGGAGCCGCCGATACTGCACGAGAATCTCTCAAGACTGTTGGAGTTTGGACAGCGTTAAGTATGGGAATTATGTTTTTAATTGATTATCCTTTAATGTGGGGAAGGAAAGTAATTGGTCTCCCAAGTAGTATTGCCGATTGGATCGCATCAAAATTATCTGGAGATGAATGGGGATTGGCTTCCATATATACAGAGAGGTGGATACATCAACCTACAAAACTAGAAGATGGAAATCTTCAATATGGGAATAATGGAATCACACCATATGAACCATCTAATCCATTTTCATATACATTTCTAGGTCTTGAAATAAGTCCAACACTACTTGCAATTGGATGGTTTATGAAATTTAGAGTTGCTTTTTTAGTAAACCTAGGTTCTATAATAGCATGGTTTTACATAGTCCCTCTTGTTGTAATTATGGATGTCCCAGTCTACGATTTTGAACAACAAAAATATTTTAAAATCACAGAATATGGGGACATAACTAACCCTCCAGTATATCCATTTGTACAATGGCAAGCATTCAAGTCATTGGTTAGAACGATAGCCATTGGTGCTATATTGGGAGGAGGTCTACTAGGTCTATTGAAGATGGCTCCTACCTTTTTGTCTATATTTGCGGATATTGCTAAGGCATTTCAAGGGGAGAGGGGGGAAGAATTTATCGAGTCGAAGGGGTGGTATGAGTGGCCTCTCAATCATATTCCAATATTTATGTTAATAGCGTCCATTGCAATGATATTGATATTTGTATTAGGAGGATTTCCGATATTTCCTGCAATATTATTCTCTATTGTTTTACTTTCTACTACCTTTTTGTTAGGTGCAATTGCTGTTAGAGTTATGGGGGAAACTGGAATAGAGCCAGTCTCTGGTACGTCTTTCATAGTATTGTTGATGCTTTTACTTGTTTTCTTAAATTTCCCAGTCGGTCTTTCGAAAGAAGAATCCATCTTGATGGCATTAGTTGGAACTACTGTATTCGGCTCTGCAATATCAATGTCTGGAACAGTTGTTGGAGACTATAAAAATAGTCTTTACATAGGAAATAGGCCATATCATATATCAAAAGGTAATATTTTAGGAGTGATTCCAGGTGCAATATTGGGGGCAGGAGTTGCTATATTTCTTTCTAAACTTCTTGCAGAAGGTTCTATCGATTTACAAGCCCCTCAAGCTAATGCTTTTGCATCATTTACAATAATTTTAGCAGAGGGTCAAGGTGATTGGATAGCCTTAGGACTTGGTTTTGCTCTTGGAGGTTTTATAGAATGGGCTACTGGAATGGGAACTTCTTTCGGATTAGGGATGTACCTCCCAACTCCAATTACATTTCCAATGTTGGCAGGTGGTGCAGCGAGAGATTGGTGGGAGAAACGTAGACTACAACCCAAAGTAGACGCTA
Source organism: Candidatus Thalassarchaeaceae archaeon (assembly GCA_943841885.1). Lineage (GTDB taxonomy): Archaea > Thermoplasmatota > Poseidoniia > Poseidoniales > Thalassarchaeaceae > MGIIb-O3. Next base: position 67,933 of record CALSZZ010000003.1, read on the forward strand.
TCAGACTTGAAAAAGGGACAAAAGAGGCTGAAAAAAGTAGGGCATTATTATTATTATTCACATTCATGATAGCAGCTGGGGCTATGACTGGAGAAGCATTCCATGGAGTTGAGTCTGCAATTCTTGCAGTTGCCGATGAAGTTGAAATTGATCAGGAATATACTCCATCACAATGGTCCGAAGATACATATCTAGATGAAATATTAGAAGTTAACGGCGATGATTTCAATTCTGTCATTACTTATGCAACCGAAAAGAATTGTCAATATGAAGAAAAAATTAGAAATCTGGATGGTCTGACTGGATGCCCAGAAACATTATCTGGTAATATTATACTTGGAGCTCCATGTAAGTTGATTACATCTGATTCAGTAATTTGTTCAGAATCATTGGGAATAAAATCATGGTGGCCACAAGCTAGACTTGCTGTTTTCATAGCTGTAAATACTGGTTTAGTAGCAGTCATATATGTTTTATTTAAATCAGCAGGAATTATTGGTACTCAAGATAATATTGAAAACGATAATAATGATGTTATGGACGCTGAATTGGCGGATTAGAAATGTCTGAAAAAATTTCTACTAGGCCATTTTTTGCATGGCCTATACTATTAATCGCACTATTTGCAGTATCTTCGGGGGGGACTGTTCTTCAATCAATGGGAGAAATACCTCCACTTCTGCGAGCATCTTGGAGAATGCAAGGGACCTCAATCGTACTACTTCCTTTATTTATATTACAATATCTTAAACAAAAATCTTATGAATTAACTACTCAGGATATTAAATTATTATTCACTTCTAGCATTTTCTTGGCGTTACACTTTGGCTTATGGGTTTGGTCATTAGACAATACAAGTCTAATACACAGTTTACTTTTTGTTTCATCACATCCAATCATAATAGTTTTTATGATGCCGCTATTCGGAAACAGAGCCAACAAATCCCATATTATTGGTGCTCTTTTAGGATTTTTTGGTGCTATAATAACATTTGGCGATTTAGAAAGAAACGGTGAAATAACGTTAATTGGTGATTTAGCCGCTTTTATGGGTGCTGTAACTGTTGTTGGATATATTTTCATAGGCCGCCATTTACGTTCAGAAAAAAATATGCCTGTCTTTATTTATGCATTTCCCGTAACCCTTGGTGCAGGCATCTGGCTTTCCCTTTCTGCATTATTATTAGAACCTGTCTCGATCTCAGATACATTCCCTGAAAGTGGATTATTTGGTTGGTTTGATTCTGGATGGTTAATATGGATAATTTACCTTTCCATTGGTCCTGGATTAGCGGGCCACACAGGCATAAACACTGTTCTCAAATGGTTCCCTCCTATTTTAGTCTCTGTAGTATTACTATTTGAACCTGTTATTGGTGCAATCATTGGTTGGTTATTTACGGGTGAATTAACATTAGGTTTCTGGACTCTATTAGGCGGTCCAATAATGTTAATTGGGACTATTATCGTCACTCTAGAAGATAATAAAACTCGGAATATCTATGATGAATCGATTAAGTGATGTATAATAGTTATACAAGATTGCCCTTGTAACCATTCTCCTCCTAAGGAAATCTTATCATATCCTGAAATAAGATTTTTTTCGTATTCATCAAACGTAATATCGTCGGACAGTAAAAAACCCATAGAATTATGATTATCTATACCTAAATACTTTCCTTTTTTATCTAATATATATATTTTAATATTATCTCTCTCCCACTCACTTAGTGTCGTTTTAATATCTCCTCCGGATTGATATATACCTGAACTAACCTTTTCCCAAATTCCTATGGGCGGTAATCTTAATTTTATCAAGGATTTAAAATGCCCTGATATTGATCTTTCATCAGGCCTAACTCCTCCAAGTTTGGATCCATCAAACATTACTCTTCGAGGAGGCCCATTTCCTCCCATCAAATGTATGATTATTTGAGAATCTTCTCGGATTCCATGGGATAAAAAAAGGGTGGCATTAATCGCTCTTGCTAATACATCCATCCGCCCGGATAAACCAGGTAAGTCATTAAGTGATATTTCCCCACTACTAGGTGCCTTATGTCCTATAATGGCAAATCTTCTTTGCAACTTCATCCCATTCCAAAATCATCATCTATGTCCATCATTGATTGCATTTGTTTTCTAAATTTTCTATTTCCCTTCATACCACGCATCATTTTCTTACTCTTATTCCAATGCCCTAATAGGTCTTTTACAGATTTTTCTTCTACTCCGGATCCTCTTGCTATTCTCCTTATTCTACTTGATTTAAGTAAGTGAGGTTCATCTTTCTCTGTTTGAGTCATAGAATCCATTATGACTCTATATTGATCAAGATTTTTTTGCATTTGCTCTTTCTGACTTCTACTCATATTACTCATACCTCCTCCGAACATACTATCTGGTAAATGAGAAAGAAGCTTATCCATGGTACCAATTTTACTTGTCATTTCCATTTGAGTGTACATGTCAGTAAGTGTGAATCTTCCGGACATTAGTCGTTGCGTCAGTCTTAGCGCCTCTTGTTCATCTAAATCTCCGGGGGCTAAATCTATTAGGCCCTTAATATCCCCCATCCCCAAAAGTCGAGAAATAAATCTATCTGATTCAAATTTCTCTAAATCATTAATTCTTTCTCCCTCTCCTACGAAAACTATTGGTGCCCCAGTTGTAGAAACAGCACTTAGTGCCCCTCCTCCTCGGGCCGTACCGTCTAATTTTGTTACTATGGTACCAGTTACTCCTACTAATTCATGGAATGTTTGCGCTACAGGTCCCGCAGCCTGTCCTACTTGTGCATCAATTACTAAAAATTTCTCTGTAGCTTTAGATACCTCTGATATTTCTATCAACTCATCTTTTAATTCATTATCAAGACTATCTCTTCCTGCAGTATCAATTATTATTACATCTGCTGCATTATGTTTCTTTAATCCATTTCTTACTATCTTAACAGCTTCTTTTTCTTCTGGTTCACCATAAACATCAATATTCGTTCCTTCCAGTAACTGAGTTAATTGCTGGAATGCACCGGGTCTATGAACATCGGCTTCGATAACAGCTACTTTTACTCCATGCTTTCTTCTCCACCAATCTGCAACTTTAGCCGTAGTAGTTGTTTTTCCCTGTCCATATAGACCAACCATCAGTACTGTTTCATTATGAGGCCTGATATCTCTAGGTGGCCCTAAGATACGGACTAATTCAGTATAAATAAGATTCATGGCATGAGTTTGTAATTTTATCCCTGGCAAAGGGTCCTCTTCCATCATCCTTCTCTCAATACGTTCTGTAAGCTCTTTTGTTTGCCTTACATTAAAATCTGCTTCGAGTAATGCACGCCTTAATGCCTTACTCAATTCCTTTACAGATTCTTCATCGACTTTCCTCTTTCCTTTCAAAAGCCCTATTGAGCCCATGATTTTTTGTTTCAGCCCTTCCAGTGCCACGGGCTTCGGTCCTTATTAAGTGGTTTTAACGTTATTAGACCCGTGTGACTCAAATGTAGTATGCTATGGCCAATCATGGCCATCGAGTCAGTCCCTCTTTATCAGCAACAAATTGCTTTTGCAATCGGTCTGCTCGGAATTTATTCTGGTTGGAGAGGAATAATCTCAAAAATGACAGGATTCTTTGATGTTTCTGGAGCAGCAAAAAATTTACTTTATGGGATTGTTGTTGGAATGATTTTCGCAGTTATTATAGATAGTTATGTACTATTTGAAATTTTAAATTTTAATCTAAATATTTTTACAATGAGTGCTTTGATAGTATTAATTTCCCTTTCTGAAACTGCATTTGTATTATTCATTCTTGGAAGGCCAAGAGTCGTGGCACTTCGTGCTTCTCCTCCCAATGGGTGGGCCTTAGGTCTCGGCATGGGGTCTATGCATTCAAGTGTGTTAATTGTGAGACTTTTTGATGACGGATTAAACTCTTTTTCTGAATATTCTGGATTTACATTATTTTCTATTATCATAGCTTTGTCTGTATCAATTACTGCATGTATTGGTCATGCTTTGATTAATACATGGCAAGGTACTCAAATTTTAGGAGATAATAGATTTAGGCCCCTTATTCTTGCTAGTATTATCAGATCAATACTTACAACATCTCTTTTATTGTGTTTATTCATACCATTAATTATGATTGCCATTATACCATTGTTGGCTTTAGCTTGGACTCCTGCTCAGAAAAATTGGATGCCTTCAGGAATGACTCCTTCCGCTAGACAAGCTTTTAGAAGAACATTAAGACAATCTGAAAAACACAAAATTGCGGCTGATTATAGAATAAAGGGAAATATTATTGACTCAGAAGAGTAATTTTAATGTCTTATTAGCATTTTTATACTACGGTATTATATCTATTTGTCTAAGCGATTAAGAATAGATGCGTGTCATTATCGCAGGCGCTGGCGAAGTGGGCCGGGGTGTTGCTTCAGCCTTGAGGGGCGAAAGACGTAGTGTTGCATTGATAGACCCAAATCCAGACGCAATTAGTTCCTCTCAATCTTTAGATTGTTTGTTAGTTACTGGTAGTGCTCTGTCTCGCGACTCTCTTCTAAGAGCCGGAATCAGCGATGCTGAAATAATTGTACTTGCAACCAACAATGATGAATTGAACTTATTGGCTTGTTCTTTTGCTAAAAAGGTCTACAGTGAACAGGTAGGAGACAGAACTGCAGCGGGCTTGATTTGTATTGCAAGAATACGAAATACAAATTTAGTTGACGAAATTAAAGGGGCAGCCCCTTTGGAAAATTGGTCTCGTGCAGATAATGCAGTCTGCGCTTCGGAAGAAATCGTTGATCATCTAGTAACAGGCTTATTGGCTCCATCGCTGAATGATATTGTTCCTTTGGGCGACAATATATGGATAGCAATTTCTGAAGTAAAACCAGATTCTCCTTTAATCGGTTCTACAACTTCTGAACCATCTCAGGCTAAAGATGATATTAGTGCATTTATCCCTCCAATATATGCTATAAAAGAGAAGGGAGAAAAAGAAATACTTTCCAATGGATCTGAAATTATTAGTGAAGGCGATACGTTAGTCTTTGTCACAAATTCGACAGCAAAATTTCGTTTGATAACAAGGGCCTTGGGGGAGTTTGATACTGAGTTACCTGACAATCCAACCGTAGCAATATTCGGTGCAACCCATTTTGGTGGTAAAATAGCTAATCGTTACTTAAGTTCTGGTTCAAATGTAGTAATAATTGAACCCGACTTAGATACCGCGAACGAAATTGTAGGTTCTGAAATAGGAATCAATAAGAGATTAGATGTAATCCATGGCGACCCTCAAGATGAGGAACTACTTAGGGAATTAGCTATCGATGAACAAGATATCGCGATATCGACCTTAGATGATGATAATTTAAATATCTCAATATCTATGAGAGCTAAAGATAAGGGAGTCTCAAGAACTGGTCTATTACTAAAAGATAGAGCGCTTGTTGAGGCTGTCAAAAGAATTGGCTTAACAAGACCAGTCAGTTCTAGACAAGTTACCATTTCTGCAATTTTAAAATCTATTCATAAAAACTATCCTGGTTCTTACCAAAACATCCCATCTTTACCCTCTGTTGTTTCTCTTTCAACCATCATTAATTCCAATCATATTTTGTTAGATTCATCCATAAAAGATGCAGAAAATAATCTTGATGTGAGAGTAGTGATGATTGATAGAATGGATAAAGATGGAAATAGGGAACAAAGATATCCAATCTCAATTAATTCCATCAAAAAAGGAGATAGAATATATTTACTAACACAAAAAGATAATTTAAGGAAAGTCGAAAAGGCCTTAGGTAATTAATATGCGTTGGGATGTAGTAGGTCTAGTATTAGGCTGGACAATAAGATTAGTAGCATTACCTCTTTTAATAGTTGCATTATTTAGTATATTTGAAGACGGTCTAATTTATTCTGTAAAGACATATTTCCTGCCACTATTTATTTCAGGTATACTTGGACAATTAATGGTTTCAATGTCTAATGGCTATGAAGCATCAACCAGGGTCAGAGATAGAGAAGCCTTTGCATCAGTAGCTTTAGGTTGGATACCAGTTGTTCTGATAGGTTCACTGCCTTTTTGGTTGGGGGGAATGTTTTACGGACCTTTTGATTTATACTCTGGAGATGCATCTATCAGACAAATTTCACAAGGAGCACTATACTCTTGGTTTGAATCTATGTCTGGTTTCACTACTACTGGTGCTACTGTAATAGATCCATCAAGTAGCCCCATTTGTAGGGAAATTTCAACTAATTCTCTGGTTGTAGATTGTATTGCTAGTCAACCCAAGAGTCTTTTGCTTTGGCGTTCATTAACACAATGGTTTGGTGGAATGGGAGTAATCATGTTAGGTCTTTTGATATTATCAAGAGCACTAGGAGGAGGAAAGGCATTTGCAAGAGCAGAACTGACCGGTCCTACAGTGTCTAATCTTAGTACTACTATTGAAGGAACTGCTCGTAAATTATGGGCTATATATATTGCGCTTACAATAATCCTAGGTATTTTATTATATCAATTGACAGATATGGGGGGTTTTGAATCTTTGAATTATGCATTAACGACCATGCCGTCAGGTGGTTTCGGAATTACTGATTTGGGTATAATGGCTTTCGACGATCCACTCATAGAATCTATAATTTTAATTTTCATGCTTTTGACGTGTATAAATTTTACTTTATTATATTTTGGCCTTGCTGGTAAGTGGAATGAAGTTTTAAAAGATCAAGAATTACGTACTTACCTCCTAATATTATTAGTTGCTTGGGTGGCAATGACCTTCAATCTCAGTAGGGCTACTGATTACTCTTTAGCTGAATCAATTAGACATTCATTATTCCAATCAGTTTCTATTTCAAGTACTGGATATTCAAGTGCAGATTTTTCAAACTGGCCAGTTTTTAGCCAATTTGTATTACTTCTATTGATGATTATCGGTGCTAGCGCAGGTTCGACAGGAGGGGGTCTAAAGGTATTGAGAATTAGAATCGCTTTCGAATTAGCCAAAAGAGAGGTAATGAGAATTATTCAGCCTAGAAAAGTCGTAACGATTAGATTTAATCAAAATGTAGTAGATGAAGACCGTATTTGGATTATACTTGGTATGGTGAGTTCTTGGATGGTTTTAGTTACTGCTTCTATGCTAACTATTTCATTTCTAGAACCTAATCTTTCTTTAACTGACGTCTTATCAGTTTCAATTTCATTATTAGGTAATACTGGGCCTGCCCTAGGGTCTTTTGGCCCAGTTAACGCTGCCTCGGTATGGTCTCAATTAAATCCATTATCTATGTTTACTTCAACGATCTTGATGTGGTTAGGACGTTTAGAACTTCTTACAGTACTAGTATTATTACACCCACGTACGTGGTCTTCTGACTAACTGAAAGAATCTAAAGTAAATTGATTATTATTATCTGGATCCTTCTTTGCCTCGTTAATTATCACTTCGATATCTTCATTTTCTTTATCCTCTGAAAATAAATTCATTATAGTTTCAGAAATACTATCAGTTTTTGTAATGCCATGTAAAAAAAGATGATCTTCTCCACTGAGGGCTAATCTCTTAGTAATCTCTATATTACTAATCTCGCCACCCAATTTCTTATCATGTACAGCCAGAAGTATTGGCCATAGTTCTTCTTTTACAGATGATTTACTAGTATCTAAATCATTGGAAATTTTTTCTATAATTGTGCTTGAAGACCAATCGCCTCTACCTCTTCTTAGGAAATTAGGATATCCGAGGAATATTCTAGAGTTCGGACTTTTTGAAAGAGGTATTATTGCAGCTTGTGCAGGAATGTTGGAGCCCCAATACCAAGATCTATATGCTCTATTGGTAAACTTAGTTGCTAATGCCCTATCTGCTAAACACATTGCTCCACTCACCTTTTCTAACTCTCCTTTCTTGAAAACTATTTGATTATTCCATGCAAACCAAGCCAACATTTCATCTGGATCTTTATCAGATTTTATCATTATTTCCGTAGCTTTATTGCTGTTTCTACTTTTATATATTAATTCTAGTGATTTAAAAACATCAACCTGTATGTCTCTTTTAGAAACTCCAGACATATCTTTTACATTATCAATATCTATGTGGTCACTGTTTATCACAGACAAAGCCTGCAAATCATGGATTAAAGATCTTAAATCACCAATATTATTTTCCACTAATACTTCCAACGCTCCTTGATCTATGCCAATATTTTCTCCTTCTAATATTCTCTTTGCGATTTTCTTGAGATTTATAGAATCAACTCTCTTGAATATTATTTCTTGAGATAATCTAAGCACTCTATCTCTATTTGCCCTCCAATTACTATTGCCCCATAATCTCATAGGGTCATTACATGTCATTATTATCGGTTGTTTACTACTTTTCAAGAGATTTAATAATTCTGCTTTACCTCCCCTATCTCCTTTAATTTTGTTATTTTCTTCGTTCAAGCTTTTATTTATCTTTTCATTTGATAGTTTAGAAAAACCTCCACTTAAATGATCAACCTCATCAAGTAGAATTAATGTTTTTCCTTCTTTTATTTCACCTTCTTTGAAATTATCTAAAGAAATATGCTGTGAACTTCTTGTAGCTGTATTTCTAATGGCGGCAGCATTTCTTTCTGCAGAGGCATTCAATTCGATTATTGTCCAACCTCTCTCATTTGCCGCTGCTCTTGCTAAAGTTGTTTTTCCTACTCCCGGAGGGCCAGATAATAAAATACCTCTCTTTTTTGGTATTTTACCTGTCTCCCATTCTCTCAACCAATTTCTTATTTTTTTTAACTGATTTTGATTGCCTTCCATACTATCTATATCTTTAGGTCGATATTTTTCAGTCCAATCATGGACGTCCTCCGAACCGCTCACATACTAGCCCTTTAATCGGCGACACATCAAGATTGGTATTCATGGAACATATTTTCAATTGTTTTATTCATTAGGTTATCGAGTAATTGTTTGATTGTTGTTCTAATTTGTTTTTGATCATCTCTTCTTCTTATTGTAACTGTATTATCATCAACGCTAGTATGATCAACAGTTACGGTCCAAGGAACGCCAATTTCATCTGCTCTAGCATATCTCCTTCCTATTGACTTACTAGTATCCATTTCTACTCTAATCCCCAATAAAGAATTAGCTTTTCTTGTTATTTCAAATGCTATCTTGTCCATACCATCTTTTTCGTAAAGTGGCAAAATAATTGCATCAATGGGGCAAACATTATCATTAAATTTCATGATAGTGTACTCTACTCCTTCTTTTTTCACTTCTTTATATGAGTGATCAATAAGGTGCCAAACAATTCTATCTATTCCAAACGCTGGTTCTATTACATGCGGCGTAAACCATTCTCCTGACACGGTCGTTTCTATGTCTTTAATTTCCGTCATTTCACTTGTAATATCTACATTATTGCCATTGGATAACTTAATATTTTTAGGGAATTTATCATCTATTTGTAGCTTTTTTATTGCTTCTATGACTAAACCAGATTGTTCTTTGAAAATTGGGCCAATTATAGATGTTTTAGGTGATAAAATAGTTTTTCTTTCTATACGAGGTTCAGTAAATGCTCTCCACGCTGTCAATGATTTAGAACCAGATATATTCTCATGTGATTTTAGATCATGAGATGTTCTGTTTGCAATACCGACACATTCAATCCATCCATATTCTCCATTTATTTCACAATCCCAACATTCTTCTGCATAGTGTGCCATTTCTGTTGAGACATGTTCTCTAAATCTAATTTTACTTTTATCTATTCCAATTTCCACTAGAAAATTCCATGTTTTCATCAAAAAAAATGCAACTGTCGGATGCTTAATTAATCCTATATTAAATGCATTACTAAAGGTAATATTATAATTTAAATCGAATTTACTTTCTGGATCTGGTATCATATTTATTAGTGAAAGATTAGTACTTAAATCTTCTAATGGTGGATTATTAGGGTCTATAAAATATTCTAATTCGGCCATGTTAAATTCTCGAAGTCTAATCATCCCTTGTCTAGGGCTAATTTCATTTCTATATCCCTTTCCAATTTGTATGGCTCCAAATGGTAACTTCTGTCTAAAATGACGATAAAGTGATGGAAATAGCATAAACATTCCTTGGGCTGTCTCGGGCCTCATATATGCTAATCTTTGCTCTTTCATAGCACCAATGCCGGTTTTAAACATCAAATTCATTGGTTTTGTTGGAGACCAATCATTTTTTCCACAATTCAAACAAATTATTGACTTATCTTGCAATATTTTATTCATTTCTATCTCTCCAAGCGATTCTGGGTTATCATGTATTTCTCCTATCAAATGATCCGCTCTGTAAATACTACTGCAACTTTTACATTCAGTCATTAAATCATTAAATTCTCCAACATGGCCACTAGCTATCAGTACTCGTTCTGGGGTTATCGTAGGCGAATCTATTTCCACAATGTCTCCTTGCTTAATCCAATGATTTATCCAATAATCTGTTACTTTTCGTTTTATTCTAGCCCCTATTGGTCCATAGTCTATGAGCCCTGACACGCCACCATAAATTTCAAAAGAGGGTAGTATTACACCTCTCCTTTTCAATAAAGAAGTTAATCTATCTAACCTATGCTCTTCAGACATATTCAATCTGCTGTCTATGCCTAAGGTCTTTCAAACCATCGTAAAAATCAGATAATATATATCATTATCTTTAATTGAAATAATATTTTTTTTTGGTATTATTCTATATTTTTACCTCAAATCAGAGAAGCATTCATGTATGATTTCAATTCCCTTGAACACTGTAAGGTGCGATAAAAAAAATGCCAATTATTGATTACATAGAAACTAAGATGGAAACTCAAGAACTTCTTGAGCGATTATGCCCTCCAGTTCGTAATTGGTTTATAGATAAATTCCCAGATTTTACGGAGCCGCAAAAAACTGCAATCCCTCAAATTTTGAATGGTGAGCATTTACTTTTATGTTCTCCAACAGGATCAGGGAAAACCCTTACTGCATTCCTATCTATTATCGATGATTTAGTTCGACGTTCATTAGATGGTTCTTTGGAAAATACAGTTCAGTGTGTGTATATATCTCCTATAAAAGCACTAGCTAATGACATTCAAAAAAATCTAATTGGGCCACTCACTGAAATCAAAGAAAGGTTTCTACCTAACAGAGCTAAGGAAATAAAAGTAGGTTTGAGAACTGGTGATACTCCTCAAAAAGAACGAGAAAGAATGCTAAAGCATCCACCTCACATATTAATTACTACTCCTGAATCATTAGCTTTAGCTTTGGCATCGAAAAGATTTAGGCCTATTCTAAATGATATGAAATGGATGATAATCGACGAAATGCATTCGTTGGTCCCCACCAAAAGAGGGACTCATCTATCATTAAGTCTAGCATTAATGGACTCTGTAATTGATTCAAATGTCCAAAGAATAGGTATAAGCGCTACAATGGAGCCTTTAGAGGCAGTAGCTGAATTTTTGGTAGCTAGCGATTCAAGAGAAAGTGAACAAGCCCCTCAAAAGGTATCAATAGTAAAAATATCTGGTTCACGGGATTTAGATTTAGATATTATTCTACCTTCTCCCAGATTCTCTTCTATTCCTGTCAAAGAAATCCTTGAAAAAAATATTGAAGTCATCAAACAACTAGTTGAAGCACATACTACCACATTAGTTTTTGTTAATACTAGAAATATGACTGAAACGGTTGTACAGAAACTAAAAGTAGCCGGTCTACAAGGTGTAGAAGGACATCATGGTTCAATGGATAAAAATATTAGGCTAGATGTTGAACAAAAATTAAAACATGGTTTGCTAAGATGTGTTGTATCATCATCTAGTTTAGAAATGGGGATAGACATAGGCTCTGTAGATTTGGTAATTCAAGTCAGTTCTCCTGGTTCTATAGCCACTGCATTACAACGTATAGGGCGTGCTGGTCATCAAGTTGGCGGACTACCTCGTGCGCGCTTATTACCTAGCTCTCCACATGATTTGTTAGAATTGGTTGCCTTACAAACAGGAATTCTAAGAGGGAATATGGATTTACTTAAATTCCCTGAAAATTCACTAGATGTTTTAGCTCAATTTTTAATAGGATTGACAATAATAAGGGAATGGGATATCGATGAAGGATATGATTTAGTATCTTCTTCTTGGCCTTATAGAAACCTCCCTTATGACGATTATATTGAGGTCTTAGACCTTCTTGAAGAAGAGAGACGTATGTGGGTTGATTGGGAAGAAAATAGATTTGGCAAGAGAGGTTATGCTCAGATGATTTATTATACAAATATTGGTACAATAGCTCCTGATAATAATTACATGGTACTAACGGGTGACGGCACACTTGTAGGTCAACTTTCTTCATCATTTGTCTCAAGTCTTAGAGGAGGAGATGTATTTCTTTTGGGTGGATCAACTTATCGTGTTTCTAGTATAAGGGGTTCTAGAGTTAATGTAGTTTCTGCAACAGGTTACAGGCCAACGATTCCTTCATGGACAGGAGAAACAGCTAGTCGAACTCATGAATTAAGTCAGGAAGTTTTAGATTTGCTAAGTATTATCACCATTCAGTCAAGACTAGGACTGGATAACAGAATATTTTTTAGAGAAGCTTTAGGTTTAAATAAGCAAGTAGTAAATGCTATTTCACAATTTTTAGATGAGCATGGTGCAACAACTTTCCAAGTACCATCTAGCGATAGAATTTTAGTTGAACAAGTTGAATCTCCATTGCCGACTTATGTTATTACTACTTGTAGGGGAAGGGCGTTTAACCTTGCTTTAGGATATTTATTTGCAGGTATTGCAGCTAGAGATGATATTACCATTCATGAATTATCTTTTGATGAAAATGGATTCATGATAAAATTAAGTCATGAAGTAGAAATTTCCATAATTCCTGAAATATTCAAAAATGATAATAGTGAAGAAATATTACAAAGATATTTAATAGATTCTCAACTATTCGCAAAGAGATTCAGAGAAATTTCTTCTAGAAGTATGTTAAATCCACGGAGGATTGGGGCCGATGAAGTCAGTCCTAAACAATTTTTACAAAAGGCAGATCAAATTCTCCATAAACATCGTCAAATGGAAGATTCTGTATTAGTTAGAGAAGCAATGAATGAAATCTTGAGTTCAGATTTGGATATGAATCAGTTACGTGACTTTATTTCTAGAATGGACAGCGAGGATGTCAGGATAGTCCACCGTAGAGTGAAAATGCCATCTCCCTTAGGAATGACTCTCTTCATGTCATCTTTCGAAGATCTATTGTCTTTGAGGACACGAGCATATCTCATTAAAGATGTTGATCCAGAAATACTCAGACGTTTATTAGGAGCCAGATCACTAGCAACTGATTTGGATAAATCAAGATTGGATGAATACTATCAATCCAAAGTAGCAGTACCTACTGATGCAGCGAGTTTATTACGATTAATGGACATGGGAGGAGGTTTAGAAAAATCTCTCACTAATCCATTATATGGTGAAAAACTAAAAGAAATAGACATTGAAACAACTCGAAAATGGGTATATGAATTAGCAGAACGAGGATTAATTACCAAAATTAAATCAACCGATGATGAAAAAATAGATAATAAATGGTTTTCAATGCGTATGGCCGAAGTTCACGGCACATTAGGGTGTTTGTCTGTAGCGGGCGCTGCAAACATGGAAGACTTACGATCCCTATATACAGGTGGATTAAGCTTCGAAATGGGCGAAGATTTTACAAAAGGAAAACCAGAATCTTGGAAGAGGACATATCTTTCAGATCCTATGGATTGCTTGAGACTTAAGTTATTAGACATGTTAGGATCAGAAGGGCCACAAACCGCAGAGCAATTAAGCGCTCGACTACCTTTTCCTTTCGCTCAAGTAGAATCAATACTCCAAGAATTAGAGATTCAAAATCTCGTTTCTATAGGATTTTTTACTCAAACAAATGACGGTGAATTCATACTTAGGGTCGATGAGTATCGTATCACGGGCGGACAAGTGGACGTAGTAGATTACAGGACACTACAAACATTATTGCTACAAAAATCGTTTAAGTTATATAATGAGCCAAAAGATGCCATTCGTTCCTTAATAATGGTCCAAAGAAGGGATGAACTATTGCATAGAGTCGAAAATTATAGATTTAGAGATTGGACAGATATCAAGCATGACACTGATGTATACAATGGAAGACTGTTGCATAATAGAGTAGGATATACCCTTAAAGATCAATTACCAATATTCTTGGGATTAAGGGGGGAGCCTTGGATTGGAGATTTGGAACAAGAACTCTTAGATAAGATACCTAATGAAGGAATATCTCGTACTGATCTATTTGCAGACTATCCTAAAGGCAAAGATAATATTCATATCCAAAGAACAGTAAAAAATGCATTAGGTAATTTAGAAAGACAACTTCTTGTAGCTAAGCAATATATTGCTGTACCTAATAGAAAAAGATCCTTAGCCATATTCAGAAAGCTACACGGTAATATTGCCCCACTTTCTTTCGAAGACGCCCTAAATAAATTAATACAGCAAATAGGCCCAGTTAGATTACATACTCTAAGATTTTTTGTTAGTCAACCGGTTGAAGAATTGGCTGAAACACTTAGGCATTTAGAAACTCAAAAGAAAATAGTCCGTGTGGTAGCATTACAACCCGATCCTACAGATTATTATTCTTCAAAAGAGGATGCTGAGATTCTACTATCTCCTCTTGCAGAGGATAGAAACATGAGAATATTGGCCCAATCAGATCCATTCTGTAGTAGGTTTATCCAAGAAATAAGAATGATGCTGAAACAAGGTTGGTATCATCCAGTTCTAAAAGGAGTAGATCCGATTGGAAGAATACTAATGTTTGTAGTTAATGACTACCTCGAAATAAAAGATATAAATATACCTCATTCATATCTAGATGAATTTAAAGTAACATTTTCTGAATTACTAGAAAATTACAGAGATAGACTTGTAGATGTATCAGTTATTTATGCATTCAATGGAGTTCCTGTACATGATTGTGATGAAAATATCCAGGATTTACTCTCTGGTTTGGGTTTTGTTTCGATGGGAGATGGAGAGAGATATATTAGAGGAGGAGTAGTTGAACCGAGAAAAAGAAAACAAGTAAATAGACTGTTATTCCATCATCACTACTTACATCAAAAAACTAGGTGGGAAAATGAAACTATTGCTCTAGAGAATATCAATGAATTAAGGGATGACTTTTCATTAAGAGGCCGTTGTGAAATGTTCAGGGTGGATTTGAAGTCGATGGCCGCCGCGCATCAATTACACCAAGGGACAAATCTTCGAGGTCATCTAGTATGGGCACGCTTACCACATTTCAGGCGTCTTTTAGCCATCCGAAATATATCACCCGATGAAGAAGATTTAGATATATTACAATTTTTTACAGAACATCATGATCCAGACTTATTTATGGAAAGGAATGCAATGAAAAGAGCAGAATTTAGAAAACTTATTTCTCCCTTAGTGCGTAGTGGATTAATTATTCAAGATTATAGAGGAGGATTCAAAACTGTAAATCATTCAGAGTTGTCAGACTTATGGGAAATTAAACGAGATTATCTTAGAGAATTAGTCAGTGAATATCCAGTTATAACTCTAAAGCAGGTGGAAAAACTTGCAGGAACTCCATTTTCTGCAGAAGAAATCAGTGACGTTATGCGTGAATTTGAAGACGATGGAACATTAATAAAAGGATTTTTAGTTGATGATTTGCAAGATATTTGTTGGGGTAGACAAGATATGCTTGAGGGTTTAAGTGGAATTATTCGTACTAGAGATTTAGTTATACCTCCGTCAGATCCTTTAAATCACTACTTTAGTAGTGTTTTGAGGGAAAAATTCGGTTTTGGTTCAGCTTACATGGTATTCCATAACGAAGAACCAATAGCTGCTTTCAAAGCAAACACACGTGATGGTAAAATAGAAATCACAGATTTCGTTGGAGACTCTAACTTAGAAAAAGAAGCAATTAGGGTCATGAAAGAATTTGCATGGGAGCATGATATGCCATTAAGTGGTAAATTATTTGAAAGAATTCGTTCCAGAGCATAATTATGTATTATTTTATCATTTTTATTACTGGATTCACTATTTTTAAGATATTTTTATGCAATTCGGGTAGTAAATCAAACAAAACAATTGCCATTAAAAACATTGCAAATAAACTAATAAACTTAGCAGCATAACTGTGTGTAAAATTAAACATATCAATATCACTACCAGCAAATAGTGTCCAATTTACATATGTATCAGTCAACCACACTATTCCAACATTTCGAAAAACATTCAGTACAAATATAGTAGGGATAGAAATTATTAATCCTCGCATACGCCTCTTCCATGAAACTGAACTCAATGCTACTATTGCACCAACAAATACAATCATTGATTGCAAAGCTGAACATGCCAATATGAAAATTATACTCACAGGCGTACCATCAGCTTTTTCCATCGGAACAAAAAAACCAGCTTCTCCAAGGGGTTCTGATAATATCCAACGATTTCCTTCCCATTCTGAGATTGGTATATCTCCTCCTCCATATAAATCAATTCGCATCGGTGCAGATTGATAACTGCCTAGACCTACAAATTCTAAAATAATCTCAGTGCTTAGGGCAGTTGAATAAACAAAAGCCATATTTAGTAAAGGCACGCTATATACTACATAATAAGGAATCATTGACCAAACTACACAGCCTTTCAACCAAATTAGAGATTCCGGCCGATTATCTTTAACACTAATTTCCCAAAATGCAACGGCTATGCCAGATGGCAATGCAGCTGCAGTCATTAAAACTAGTACAGGATCTTTTATTTCAACATAATGTTCTGAATATAGATAGAAGAATAACCCTACTAATATCCATCCGACCGCGGAGCATTCTGATACATACTTACTATTTTTATTATGGAATCCTAATGCTAAAAGAGATACTCCTATGCCACCAATTATTAATTGCATTGTAATATTTGCCAACCCTAAAGATGACGCAATAGAGTAAACGACAACTCCCACTGGGTCCCTCATATATACTCTCAAGTCATCAATCCGTAAATAGGATGCCCTCTTCCGTTAGCCCGGAGACGCATATGTCATTCAACTTTCCTGACTTCTCGAGTGAATATATTTCTAGTCTAATTTCCACACTTGAAGGTTTATCAATACCTTCATTAGAAGAAATTTGGTCAATTATAGAAAATGCACGGAATAATAAAAATACAATCCATCTTATCGGCAACGGCGGTAGTGCTGGTACGCCTTCTCATACTGCAGGAGATTGGTCTAAAGAATTGAGGTTAAAGACAATCTCTCACACTGATAATGCTTCATCTCTAACCGCATGGGCTAATGATACTGATTTTAATAATATTTTTGTCGGTCAATTATCAACATTTATTCAATCAGGTGATGTAGTTATTGGTTACAGTGGTTCTGGAAATTCGGAAAATGTAATCAATGGAATTCTTTATTCTAAACAAAATGGATGTCCCACTATTGCAATTACTGGAAATTATAATGATATGGGGGGAGGCAGATTGGCTAAAATAGCAGACGTTGCTCTTATTGTTCCTTCAACATCCATGGAAAGAATAGAAGACACCCAATTAATTGTTAATCATATCATTAAAGAAGCCATTAAATCTAATAATGGATTGTGATAATCTTGCTACCTCCTTTCAGAGATAATGCTGAACTTACTGATTATCTAGAACTTCTGGATATGCCAACAATTCCATGGGACGGGAAAATTGCTTTTTTAGACAGAGATGGGGTCATTAATATAGGGAGTGATAATTATATCAATTCACCAGATGAAGTCGTATTACTACCAAATGTAGGATTTTGCATAGGAAAATTACGCAGGAATGGATATAGAATTTGTATTGTTACTAATCAATCACCTGTTGGTAGAGGTCTATGGGATCATGATAATCTTCATAAAATACACAAAAGAATATCTAAATTACTATATGAGGAAGACAAAGATGCGCTATTAGATTTAATTTTATATAGTCCATATTCTCCATGGGAAATGGCATGGGCAAGAAAACCAAATCCAGGAATGCTAGAAGCAGGACGTCAAATCATAGATAATGCTAATAATAATATTAAAAATTTCAAAATCCTTTATGGGGATAATTGGAAAAATAAGCCCGATGAATCTGATTCTGTAATGGTTGGAGATAGAAATGTAGACCAATTAGCAGCTGAAAATTATGGTGTAAAATTTTTTAGATGTAATCCTAATATTGGACTATATGATGTTATAGATTTAATTCTTGGGTGAGTTAATGAGTGAAAATATCAAGATATATATTGGTCTTGATGATACAGATCATGTTGACATAGGGTGTACAACTGAGAAATTAAATCATTTATTATTATATTTGGAACTTAATATTAACTTCGAAATAGTTAGTAGAAGATTAGTGAGGTTATGGCCATTTGCAAGCAGGAGAACAAGAGGAAATGCAGCGTTATCAGCAGTGGTATTATTAGATAAAAATGACGAAAATAAATTATATAATCTTTGCAATAAATGGTTTAATAAATTATTATCTGAAATTTCGAATCATCCTCTTTGTATTCATCCCGCCTCCCCTGCATTAATAATTTCTAAAACGCAATTTCCCAACGAAATATATTGGGAAACAGTACGGGGGCATGTAAAATTATCTTCTAGATTATTGCAAATTAAAAACTATAATTGTAAAATATTTTCTAGTAATTCCCAATGGGGTATAATAGGCGCATCTGCAGCTTTAGCATGGTCTCCTGAACAAAATTCTTCATATGAATTAATTTCTTGGAGAAAGAAATCAATGATAGGGAAGAAAAGATTAATAAATTTAGAAACAGTTATTGAATTAGATAATAAGTATCCACAAACTTTCTTAAATAGAGATCCGACAAAAAATAGAGGTTTAATTGCTCCTCGTACCCCTTGTCCTGTATTGTATGGTATAAGGAGTAGTTCACCAGAAATACTTGAAGATTCTCATAAATGGCTTCAATCTAAACAAGATGTTGAAAAATCTTCTGATTATGCAATTCACTGTACTAATCAACTATCAGATGATCACGTAACTCCATATTATGGTACAGTTTTATCTAAACCCACAACTTCGAAAGGTGCACACTCATCAATAAAAGTATTTGTGAATGGAAAGATACGTACTCTGTTAGCCTTTTCTCAAGGCGACTCAGTTAATAGATTACTTCGATTATTAGAACCAGGTGATATTGTTTCATGGACAGGCTTATTATCTCCCTCAGATTCTTCAATACATTTAGAGAAATTATCTATTTTAGAACCTGTTCCAAGAATTTATACTCGGCCAACATGTTGTGGTAGTTCTATGAAAAGTGCTGGCATTAGTCAAAAACTTAGATGTAGTGGATGTGGTAAAAATTGTGAAAAATATTGGTTAGGTAAGATGCCCAATTTTTCTGAAATATATATGATTAATAATTGGACAGAACCCAATCCTTCTAATCGCCGTCATTTGTCTAAACCCTTGGATTTAGGGGTACCTATTTTGAATAATTTAATACCTTAAAGGCTTTAGCAAATTCCATGGCCGACCTGTCCACTTTCGTAATAATGCTCATTTTGGTTTTATCTGCAGGATTGATGATTTGGCAATTATTAAAACTCAGACAGAAAAATATGCTAATCAATTCCGGTCATTTCGACGAGGATTATTCTGGTGAAGCAAAGAATCCTGAAAAATTTATGGAACCAGATGAAGATGCTTTAGAAGAAATGCAAGAATTATTAGATAAAGCTATAGAATGATGCTCATATTCCCTAATATTCAAATCCATTTTCCAATAACCTAATCTTTTTTAATTCATCTCCTTCTTTTATTATTCTTTGATTATTCATTTCCGATACTCTATAAAGAAAAACCGTTCTCATAATTTCTTTTATTCTTTTTCCTCCTCTTGACTCCCACTCACTTGAAGTTGAATCTACATTTTGATAGGAAGTTGAACTTACAATTATATTCGTATTATTAAAAATTTTTAACATATTTTCTAATGCTATTATATCTATCTTTGAGGCTCTTCCAGTTTTTTGACACCAATCATCAACAACAATTAAATCTTCTAAAGCCATCAATTTAACTAATGTATTTATTTTTTTTAGACTATCTTCCAAATTATTTTCAATAAAAATGAAGGATATTTTTTCCAATTCTTCAACCGTTAAACCTTTTAATATTTGAGAAGATCTTTTTCCATCTGGTAAATATCTACTTAACCAAATTACTTTTTTTTTATTTTTTAATATTTGTCTTGCAATAGTTAAACACAATGAAGTTCCTCCTGAGCCATGTTCATAAGAAAGATGAACCCCCCCTCCTTCAAGTTTTATCATGCTGTTGGATAGATGTATAGGTGATGGTACTTTCTACTTGAAAGGACCAATGCTATACATAATATCGTCTTGGACTAATACATGACAAATAAAGATGAAATCGTTGGGAGGATTAAAAAACGTCCTTTGCCAGATTTTAATGATAGGGATTCAGGCATGATTGAAGGTATATTAGAAGATGGATTTCTTAACGTAGCACTTAATGATTCTAATCAATTTGGACCTCATGCTATGATAATATTGCTTGGGGTTATTTCCTCAATAACTGGATTAATACTACTACTTGCTATGAAATTTCTTTAATCTAAATATAATCTTGCCTTTTCAACCGTCCTATCAACTATTACTCCACTAAATCCTATATGATTTTCTGGCTTAAATATTTCTTTTAACATTTCAGAATCTATTTTGTCGGTTATTTTAATATTTTTTGTACATATATCAAATAAATTTTGATTTGTTTCAATGGCTTGCATAGAACAGTTTCTAAGAATTTCATGAGAATCTTCTCTGGACATTCCCCTGTCTACAAGAACTAGCATAACTTTTTCTGCCATTACTAATCCTTTTTGTAAGTCTATATTTTCTTTCATTTTATCAGAGTCTACAACTAGTTTACTCATTACTCTGTTACATTTAACGATGATATCATCTAACAAAATCATTGAATGTGATAATGTAAATCTTTCTGATGAAGAATTAGCTAAATCTCTCTCATGCCATAAGAGAGCATTCTCATAAGAAGGGATTATCATTGAACGAACAATTCTTGCTAATCCACATGCATTTTCGGCAGTTATTGGATTTTTCTTATGCGCCATTGTTGACGATCCTACTTGTTTTTCAACATCGAAATATTCCGATACTTCAGATATTTCACTTCTTTGTAAATTTCTTATTTCTTGTAATATTTTTTCAATACTTGTGGCTACATTTGCCATCCATCCAACCCATTCTATATATCTGTCTCTTCCAACAACTTGTGTCGTTGCCATTGGCGTCTGTAATCCTAAATTTTCCATAATCAATTCTTGTAACTCAAATGCATTTTCTCCTTGAGCAGCACCAGTTCCTACAGCACCAAGAAACTTCCCTGTTATCACTCTAGGAGTTATTTCTTTTAATCTGTCTAAATGCCTTCTAATTTCGTCAACCCATACTGCAACCTTCAGGCCGAATGTTATTGGAACTGCAGCTTGACCGTGTGTTCTGCCAATCATTACAGTATCTCTTTCTCTGTCTGCAATGTCACATAATGTTTCAAGTAGATTTTTAGTTGCTTCTTCCTGTAATTTTACACTATCTTTAATTTGAAGTGCTACTGCTGAATCTACAATATCATTACTTGTTGCTCCAAGATGAATGCACCATCCTGCCTCGCCTGCACATTCAGCCATTGCCTTTGTAAGTGCCATAATATCATGTTTAGTTTCTAACTCTATTTCGTCTACTCTATCTGCTGTTACTATACCTGGATCTGAAATATCTGCGATAATATCGTAGTGCTCTGCACTAACTTTCCCTAATTTGCAATGGGCCCATATCAAAGCTCTTTCAACTTCTAGTTGCCTTGAATGACGTCCCTCGCGTGACCAAATATCTTTAGCTTCTTCTCTTCCATAGCGATAGTCTAACGGGGATACCGGCATAATTCTCGAATCTCCGAACCTCATAAAGTGTTTGAGGTTTAGCCTTATTAGATATTTATGGTATCAATAATCCATTCCCCTCTTCCTGAAGAAAATTCTGTTTTTCCATCACAAAATATCCTCTTATTCATGTGCGGCCCATTTACAGTTATCGTCTCAAACTCTCCACCCTCTCCATCAAGATTAAATCTATATTTGTTAGAAAGGTAAGTCAATTCAACTAACCTTTCTTCAGTCAATGACTTTCCTAACCATGATTCGTCTAAACCTTCACACGAAACAGAAACAAACTTAATTTCAAATCCATGATCTAGGATTGATTCCATATGTCTTAACGAGTTTTTGTGCCATAGCGGACAAAATGATTTAATTTCAATTTCTTCACACATTCTTTCAATTCTTGTTTTTTGATAATCAGATCTTAAAGCACCTATTATCAATGCATCTATCTCTATTTTTCCATCATAAATATTAACTTCTTTTGGTTTATCTATATGTTTTGGCCATATTTCTTCAAATGCTTCGTAATTATTTTTTTTTCCTTGCAAAGACTCTTTTAGTTCTGTTATTTCCATTTCTTCTTCTCCATTAGATTTTACTGGCAGCCATGGTACGCCCATAGAAATAGATTGAAATGCGGAAATATATGTTCCTTGTACTTGAAACATCATCGAATCTTCTGCTTTTATTCCTACAGTTATAAGTGCTACTATTTCCCATCCTTGCATTTCGGCCCACCATGCAGAATATGACGAATCCTTACCTCCGGACGAAAGAATTCCTACTCTCATAAACAATGCGAGGGGAACAATAGACATGAATGCCTCGCTTAAGAGGACCTTTCCGACTAAGATTGATAAGAGAGGGTTGTGGCATTGGGTTGATAATTATGCAGCCCAGTGGACGCGGATACGATCATGGTGTTTCGACATTTTCACCAGATGGTCGTCTTTACCAAGTAGAATATGCCAGAGAATCAGTAAAAAGAGGGACTACTACTGTAGGCCTGAAATTTAAAGATGGTGTAATATTGATTGTAGACAAAAGAATAGCAAATAAATTAGTAATTACTGATTCTATAGAAAAAATGTACCAAATAGACGATCATATTGGAATGACAACTTCTGGCTTAGTAGCTGATGCTAGACAATTAGTTGATAAAGCTCGCATTCAATGTCAAATTAACAGAATGACATATGGTAGTTCAATATCTATGATTACCTTAGTTAAGAAAATGTGTGATTACAAACAATCCTTTACTCAATATGGTGGTGCTAGACCTTTTGGAACGGCTTTACTAATAGCAGGAGTTGACGACGAAGGAGCCCATCTATTCGAAACAGATCCTTCTGGAGCATACCAGTCATATCATGCAGGAGCAATTGGAAGGGGAAGGTCTACTGTAATAGACAGCTTTGAAAAATCTTGGAAATCAGGTATGACATTAAATGCTGCCATCAAACTTGGTCTTGAGGCCCTTCAAGAATCACTCGAAGATAGCCTAAATCATGACACTGTTGAAATTTCAGTTGTTGATGCTAATGGATATAAAAAACTTAACCGTGAAGATACTCTAAAACATTTATCAAAAGTTTCCTGATATTATTTTACTAACATTACTTAAGTATCGCCACTCTTCACCCATTAATGGTAAGTTTAGACGATGCAGTATTAGCTCGCTTAGAAAAAGGAGGCTCAAGATATGAGATACTTGTGGATCCTGAACTAGTTCAAAAATGGAAAAATAACCCTGATTCTGTAAATTTATCTGAACTTCTTGCCACTGAACAAATTTGGTCAGATGCAAGATCAGGCGATAGACCAACATCCGATGCTTTAATGAATACTTTTGGAACTTTAAAATTATCAATTTGTGTTGAAAGAATTCTCAAAGACGGATCTATTCAATTAACAACCGAACAAAGAAAAAAAATCATTAACGAGAAGAAAAAGAAAATTATTAATGAAATTGCTTCTACTGCAACTGACCCAAAGACCAAATTACCTCATCCTGCTACTAGAATAGAGAATGCACTAATCGAAGCTAGATTTTCTGTAGATCCATTTCTTTCGATAGAAAAACAAGTCCAAAAGGCAGTGAAGATTCTTAAGCCATTAATCCCTCTTCAATTTATAACAGTTAGGTTAGCATTTAGAATACCTGGGAAAGATTATGGAGGAATAAACCAATTATTGAGGGGAATCATAACCAAAGAAGAGTGGTTAACAGATGGGACTTGGGTTTGTGTTGTAGAGGTACCTGGTGGGATGAAAAATGAAATTATTAGTAGAGTTTCTCAAAGATCTTCCGATGCAGATGTGAAGGAACTAGATTGATAATATTCAACTTTTTACTTTCATCAAGGTTATGAAGGCTATGCTAGTCGCGCGACCTGATAACATGGATGGTAACAGTAGTGCGGACGGTCCGCAAGACTCCCAAATAGTAGTTCCAGGTGAAAATCTTGGTAAATCGGGAGAGTATGAGGCAGGTCATGGAGTAGTAATAACAAATGATACTCTACTGGCAACAAAAAATGGTAAATTAATAATAAAAAATAATGTTCTAACAATAGAACCGTTACATACGACCTATTTTCCAAGGCCTAGTGATTTAGTAATTGGATATGTCGAAGGGTGTACAAATAATATATGGTTTATAGATATAGGCGCCCCATTCAACGCAATTCTACCAATGAGCCTTGGACCCTCTAAAGCATCTTTTGGTTCAACAAGGCAAGTATTAGATATTGGAGAAGCAATTTTATGTAGAGTGCAAGAGGTCGAAGAAACCCATTCAAGTGTTGTTACTATGAAAGGCATGGGACTCAGAAAAATAAACTCTGGAAGCGTTGATGAAATGGATCCTCACTTGGTCAGTTACTTATCTGGAAATGGTAAGGATTTGTTAAGGGAAATGAAAGAAAAAACTGACTGTAGAATAATAGTAGCTGATAATGGAAGAGTTTGGGTTGATGGTGAGGTCTCTGGAATAATAAGTGCAAGATATCAATTCAGAGATTTATCAAATAACTATCAATTATTAGAAGATGGAGGAAATTTATAATGGGTGGATACGGAGATGTTCAAATGATAGATGAAAATGGCCTAAGAATGGATGGTAGGACTGCCACACAAGTTCGCCCAATAACTATTGAAACTGGTGTAATACCTGTTGCCGATGGTTCCTGCCGAATGACATGGGGGACTAATGATGTTATTGTAGCAGTTTATGGCCCAATGGAAGCTCACCCAAGAAAAATACAAAGACAAGATAGAGCTGTTTTGGATGTTAGATATAATATGGCACCATTCTCAACTTCTGATAGAATCCGTCCTGGCTTCAATCGTCGTAGTAGAGAAATAAGCAAAGTAACTGCCGATGCATTAGAGAGTGTTGTATTGTTAGAAATGTATCCAAGATCAAAAATAAGAGTCGAGATAGAAGTTTTATGTGCAGAAGCTGGTACAAGATGTGTCGGTTTGACTGCAGCATCAGTTGCTTTAGCAGATGCTGGTATACCAATGACAGACATGGTTGTTTCAGTAGCATCTGGAAAGGTAAATGATGTAGTGGTTTGTGATTTGAATAAAGAAGAAGACAATTACGGAGAAGCAGATTTGCCTATGGGTGTTCTTCCCAATTCAGGAGAGTTAGTATTCCTTCAAATGGACGGAGATCTTTCTCCCGAAGAATTTCAAATAGCATGGGATTATAATATTCAAGCTGCATATGAAGTTCATAAAATAATGATTGAGGCATTAAAAAAAGGAGGTGCTAATTAATGGCTATTCCTATGGTATCAAAATTACTAAGAAGTCATCTTCAAGAATTAGCATTAAACGACCAAAGGATTGATGGTAGGGAACAATGGGAAGGTAGGCCAATAAATCTCGAAGTGAACGTATTAGCGCGTGCTGAAGGTTCTGCCAAAGTTACAATGGGAGATACTATTGTTTATGCAGGTGTCAAGTTTCAATTAATGACGCCATATCCTGATAGGCCAAATGAAGGAGGTCTAATGTGTGGCGCAGAAGTTAGACCAGTAGCCGGTAGAAATTGGGAACCCGGACCGCCTAGTGCCGAATCAATAGAACTTGGAAGAGTGGTTGACCGAGGCATCAGAGAATCTGGTTGTATAGATGTAAACAGTTTATGCATTATCCCGGGAGAAAAAGCATGGCAAGTAATATTGGATTTATTCGCGATATCTGATGATGGTAATTTATTTGACGCATTCGCCTTAGCTGCTATTGCAGCACTAAAGACCGCTATTGTTCCTTGTGAAAAATTTGAAGTAGGTGAAGATTATCCACTTAATGTATCTAAAATACCAATAATGTGTTCATATCATAAAGTAGGTAACAGGTTTGTTTATGATGCCAACTCCCAAGAAGAGTTGGGCGGAGATGAAAGAATTCATATTACTCTTGGAGAGGAATATCATGTCCACTCACTTCAGAAGGGTCTAAAGGGGATATTCTCGGCGGATGAATTTGTTGAAATAATGGAGAAGGCCAAAATTAAATCTTCGGAACTTCGAAAATTAGTTAAAACTGTATTGGGTGATTAAATGGCAAAAAGAACACAAAAGGCAGGTGCTACTGCACGATACGGTGCCAGATATGGTGTCAGTGTACGCCGCAGAGCTGGAGCGGCTATTGCAAAACGATCAAAGATGTACATGTGCCCTGTCTGTCAATACCCTAAAGTTACAAGAAAAGTTTCTGGAATATGGGAGTGTAAAAAATGTTCTCATAAATTTACCGGGGGTGTCTGGGAACCTTACACCAGAGCAACAGATGCCAATTCTAGAATAATAAGGAGATCCATTGAAGGTGCGACTGCAACTGATATGACTATAATTGCACAACAAGCAGCATTAGATTATGAAAAAGAACTTTCTGAGAGAGCTTTAGATGAAGATTCAGAAGAATGAGACTTTATCTTTAAGTCTGATAATAGAATCTTCAAATGTCAAATCTTTATCTGCAAGTTTGTCAACTGAAGCAAATTTTTCTTTAACCAATGGTATATTGACAATAAATGAAAATGCAAATAGCTTTGTCGATTTACGTGCTAGATGGAATACTATAATGAGAGGACTTATAGCATCTGAACAAGTACTTGAGATTGTAGAAGAGGTGTGATGATGTCCGGCGAGCAAACTACTGAAGAATTACAGAAAATTATACAAGAATTACAAATTATAAGGGGACAAATTCAGACCCTCTCATCCCAAAGCTCCGAATATTCTCTTACTATGGATTCTCTAGAATCTCAAAGTCCAGAAAAACCAGTATATCGATCTGTTGGTAATTTACTTCTTGAAGTAAGTGATAGGGAAAAATTGATAGAAGACTTATCAGAATCTAAAGTAAATATAGAAAATCATTTGAAAAATCTCATCGAAAAGGAACAATCATTAAGAAATAATTACGAAGATCTAGTAGCCTCATTCGAATCGCAGTGATTTATATGACTAATTCTAATAATGAAATTTCACCTTTAATTGCAGACTTTATGGTTTTTCAAAATCTTTTAAAAGATGGAAATACAAAATCCGCAATTTCATTATCAAATGATATTTTAGAGCGTTCTCGAAGCATGTCAGAACGAGATCACCTGTATGAAGCAAGAATAAGAATGGAAAGAGCACTAATTGGGGCAATTGAAGAAAAAGAAATTGGTAATGAATTAAGGTGGTGCGTTGATAGACTTAATGCTACTTCTTGCCAATCTTCATTACATGGTATTGCATTACTAAATCTAGCATCATGGCATCTAAACAAAAATGAATTCATGATGGCGCTGGCTACACATTCAGAAATATCTCCAGAGTCTAATTTTTCTGATGAAATAATTGCTCTTTCTCGTCTTGAATCTTCACGTATTCTGTCAGCTATGAGCGATTACGAACCCGCAATGAGACATGCTTGGATAGCGCGTCTAGGATTTTCTAAAACAAATATGACTCCTGAATTTTTAGTTAGTAGTCTGGAATGGTTGGATATGGCGTTAGACAATGTTGAAAATAATTCTCCAAATATGATTTACCATATTCAAAATGCAAAACCAAGGGATAAGCCAGGGGCCTCTGTTATATCAGCCAATCCAGATGATGTAATTTCAGTCGTTGAAGATATTATAGATATCTTATTTAAAAACTTATCAGGTGAAGAAAGAAATGATATTGGTTTGATTATAGATGCTTCCGATATATTGGGAATTGACAAATGGAAGAAAATACTCATAGATAGAATAGATGAAATTCAAGATTTAAATCTTTTAGAAGTACTCCAATCATGATTCATTATAATATTTACTTCTTCAACACTCCAACTAAGTCTCTCCGGAACATCAACACACCAACCTACTTCCTCTATGGCCAAATCTTTTGATTCCCAGGATAAATGACTAGGCTCCAAATCTACCTCTATCCATACGACATAACCATCTTCTATTATCGAGTCATCATATGCTATAGCCGTCCCTAATAGGCCAGTTTCCTCATATAGTTCCCTTAATCCAGCCTCATCTAATTTTTCTCCCTCTTCCATTTTACCTCCGGGAAATTCCCATCCTCTATCTTTGTTTAATACCATTAACCAACAATCATTATTACTAACCTTAGTAGTTACCCAAATTACAACAAATTTCCTATCCATTTTTCATCAATCTCAATATTTTATCTACTAATAATTTTCCTTCTGGATCGCCCTCAGCAGCCAATCTTCTTACAAGAAAAAATGCTTCGGATATTCTATTTTGTTTTATCATATCTTCAACTTTTTCTGTTATGCCAATTTTATCTGGTATATCTTCTCCATCTTCATGTACCATTGTTTTTGAAAGATTTTCCATTTTTTTTAAAAATTGCTTTCTCATATCTATATTTGGTCTTTTCCATGGTATCAAATCATGTCCATCTAATTTCTGTTCCATTCGTTTTTTAAATAAATCTCTAGAATGAGATTTCGGGAAATGTGTTTGGGCTTGATCATAACTGAACCAAGCCTGTTCGTATTCTTTTCTCCTCTCATGTAACTTACCTAATTCTATCCAAACTTCAAAATTTGATGGATTTTGTGCTAAGAGATACTTACTAAGTTCTAAAAAAAGGTCTTCATATCCTATATTTTTTAATTTTTCAACACGTCTTGAAAATAAAATATTAGATCTAGGATCTCTAGTATCTAACAACTTTAATCTATTACTAAATTTTTCAATTTCTAGTTCATTTCCATATAACCTCTGCCACCATTCTTCTGGATCTAAAGGATCTAATCTGAATGCTGCATCTAATAATTTCTCTCCCGACTGAATTATATCTATCTTATATAATTGTTCTAATAATTTTTTATCCCTTCCTAAAATAATAAATAAATCCTCAAGAATTAATCTTATCCCGATACTATCTTTATTCAAAATTTTTATTTTTATTAACAAACGCCAATTTTCTGGATTAGTAAAGTCATATAATATCGCCTGTTTGGCATTTTGTTCTGCCCACATGATATTTTTTGGGTCTAATTTCAAAAATTTTTCAGCTTGAGTCCTATGCCTGTTACCGAGACTGCGTCTTGGGTGTTGTAATTTGATACTAATATCTGTTTCATCCGTCATTTTAACCTCCCAAAACTGATTCATACTCGGCTTTATTAGTACCTGGATCAAGAGTGGCATCCATGCCTATTTTACTAGTCAAACCTTCTTCTGATCTACTAGGATCTAGACTAGAACCTTTTTGATTTGAGAGAATTATAGTGTTTTTATCAGGTTGCCATCGGGTCATCAATGCCCATTCAACTCTCGAAGGATTAGCGATGTCTATATCCTTATCTACAACAATTACTTGCTTCATAGACTTGTGACCATTTAATGCAGCATGTATAGCCTTTACTCCGTCCCCTTTATTTTGTGGTTCAATTTGGACAACTGAAGATAACCAACCGCATCCTCCATCGGTCAAATAAACATCTGTACAAGGAACTACTTCGGATACAGCTGCTTTTATTGTAGGCGCTCTTGGCATTCCCATTAGAGTTCTATGTTCAACTTCTGCTTGTATTAAAGCATGGAATATTGGATTATTCCGGTGGTGGACTGCATCATATTCTATTACTGGTTCTTTTCGAATACCATCTACAGTGCCTGTAATATCTACATATGGCCCTTCCTCATCAGTCTCTAATGTTATTCTGGCTTCCATTGCATATTCAGCATCTGCAGGTACTTCAATACCATTAGATAATCTTACTAGTTTTAAGGGCCCACCGTGCAATTTCATATGTAGAGATGAAGCAACCCTCAATTCGTCTAAAGGTTCATTGAATGACATTGCAGCAGCCAAAAGAACTACAGGGTCTGGTGCATTCACGACAGCTATTGAAACTTGATCACCTTTTTCTTGAGCGCCCTCCATCATCGTTCGCAGATGTCTCGGAACGAATCTTGATACTGTGTGATTTTTATCCCTTAGATACTGCCTGTGAAATGACATATTCCTAATCCCTCCATATTCAGCTATTATCACTGAGGCTGATTGATATCTTCCTTTATCTTCTGGATAATGCCAAGGTATCGGAATTATATCTAAGTTTACTTCTTTTTGAGTATTTTCCATCACTGGAGAATCAGAATCTTTTACAATAATTGGATCTGATGGATTTTTCATAGCCCATGCCATCATATCTATTAATTCACCAGGACTGACATCAAATGTTTTACATATCCTTTCTCTTGTAAGTACGTTCATAGCTGCTTTATGGCCCTGTGATTCTACTATATTTGTGAATAAGAGAGGTTTGTTTCCATTGGTAACTGAATAATTCAACATCTCATGAATTACACTAGTTCTCACTTCTATATTTTCTACATCATGAAGCAGGTCCCGGAATGACATATTAGAGACCAAGTGCTCAATCTGTTTGAATGTTAGCAATAACAATGACAGTTTATGCCAATATCAATTGTCTTCAGCCTCTCATTTCTTATACCAAAGGTGGGTCGCCGAGACATCATTTAGAGGTATATAGTTGGGTCGTGGGTTATTTTCTGGTTCGAAAATGAAGAGTGACCGTAAAAAGTATAGATGGAAAGAGCGTCAATTTAGAAATCGACAATTTAAAAGACGTTCTGGAGGAACTCTAAAACATGATCCGCTTAAAGGTAGTACTCAAGCCAAAGGAATTGTAATAGAAAAGGTAGGTTTTGAAGCAAAACAACCCAATTCAGCCATAAGGAAAGCCGTTAAAATAAGTCTAATTAGGACTGGAAATAAATTAACCGCATTTGCACCCGGAGATGGAGCAATTTCATTCATTGATGAACATGATGAAGTACTCGTAGAAGGAATTGGAGGGAGTAAAGGAAGATCGTACGGAGATTTACCTGGTGTTAGATACAAAGTAATCAAAGTAAATGGAGTCTCTCTCGATGAAATGGTCCGAGGCCGCAAAGAAAAACCAATAAGGTAGGTATCATTTATGTCTGAAATAGAAGAAGAAGAAGAGGAAATCCAAAATCCTATTGCGGGAATTGGAACAATGGTTTTTGGAAAGTGGGATGCCACAGATGTTGTTTGTGAAGATCCTGGTTTAGCACCTTATATTAATTTACAAACTATAGGAACTCCTCATTCAGGAGGGAGACATGCAAATGAATACTTTGGAAAGGCTAATCTCTCAATAATTGAAAGATTTATCAACAATTTAATGCGATCTGGTAAATTCTCAGGTAAGAAACAACATTGTGCTAAAGCCTTTGAGAGTGCCCTTGACAAAATTAATGAAAGAACTGGGACAAACCCATTGCAGAACTTTATTGATGCTATCAAGGAAGCTGCACCTTGTGAAGAAATTACAAGAATAAAAATGGGAGCGGTAAGTCAACCAAAGGCAGTAGATTCATCTCCAATGCGTCGTATTGATATAGCCCTAAGAAATCTCTCCGTGGGTTGTGCTTCCGCAACAGCGAAAAGTAAAAAATCTTTAACAGAAGGAATTATATCCGAGATTACTAAAGCCGCTCAAGGTGATGTTAGTTCATACTCGGTAGGTAAAAGAGACGAAGTAGAACGAATAGCATCTTCTGCAAGATAATTTCGCCAGCCTCTTCTATGTACTCTTCTTTGCTGCATTTATTGTTATGCACAATCGTCTTTATCAACCATAGTCAGGTCGCCGTTTCAATTGAGGTCATTATATGGGTCGTAAAGAAGATAATATTGAACGTGCAGTAGAAGTTATGCATACAAGAGAGAACATCCGAAACTTAGCAATAGCCGCCCACATAGACCATGGAAAGACTACGTTATCTGATAATCTTATAGCAGGTGCAGGAATGATGTCCGAAGAATTAGCAGGAAAATCAAGAGTTCTTGACTTCGATGATCAAGAAAGTGCTCGCGGAATAACTATCAACGCTGCTAGTGCTTCTATGGTACACGATGTAGATGGTTCAGATTATCTGATTAATCTAATAGACACACCTGGTCATGTTGATTTTGGAGGTGACGTTACCCGTGCTATGAGGGCAGTAGATGGATGTATCATATTAGCATGCGCCGTTGAAGGTACTATGCCTCAAACCGAAACCGTCGTAAGACAAGCACTAAAAGAAAAAGTAAGACCAGTTTTATTCATAAATAAAGTCGATCGATTAATCAACGAATTACAAATAGATGCCCCAGAAATGATGGAGAGATTTCAAAAAATAATTATTAAAGTAAACAAGTTAATTGATACCTTTGCTCCACCAGAATTACGAAAAAAATGGCAAGTTGATGTATCAAAGGGGACTGTTGCTTTCGGGTCAGCATATTATAATTGGGGAATGTCTATTCCTTACATGGGAAAAAGCGGAATTAACTTCACTCAAATTTTTGAATATTGTAAAAATGATAAACAAAAAGAACTTGCTAAATTAGCCCCAGTGCATAAAGTACTGCTTGATATGGCCGTAGATAAATTACCATCCCCATTAGTGGCTCAGGAATATAGAATACCAAATATTTGGCAAGGAGATCTTGAATCAGACTTTGCTAAGTCAATGATAAAATGTGACTCGTCAGGGCCACTTTCCTTAATGATAGTAAAAATTTGGATGGATCCTCATGCTGGTGAGGTAGCCGTAGGTAGAGTCTATTCTGGCTCAATTAAGCATGGAGAATCTGTTTGGGCACTTGGCGCTGCTAAAGCCGAAAGAGTTCAACAAGTAAGCATGATGGTAGGAGGAGATAGAATAGCAGTATCTGAAGTATCAGCAGGAAACATTGCAGCATTAACTGGAATCAAAAGTGCAGCCGCTGGTGTTACTATAACGCGCAATAAGGATGATACTGGTTTCGAACCAATACGTCATTATTCTGAGCCTGTAGTAACAGTAGCCGTAGAACCAAAATCTATGAAAGATTTACCTAAATTTATTGATGCATTAAGAAGTCTAGCGAAGGCAGATGCATCGCTACAAGTTTCTACAAATGCAGAAACCGGAGAGGCGCTGTTAGCTGGTATGGGCGAACTTCATTTAGAGATAACAACATACAGAATAGAAGAGGAACAAGGTATTAAAGTTAAAGTAAGTGAGCCTATTGTAGTATATAGGGAATCTATAGAAGGAGATAATAAATCTCGTCCTTTTGAAGGTAAGTCTCCTAATAGACATAATAGATTTTATATCGAAGTTGAACCACTTCCAGAAAATGTTATCCAAGGTTTAAGAGATGGTGATTTTGGTAAAGAAGGTGCAATTAGAACTAAAGATGCCAAAGAAGTTGGGAATAAATTTTCCGAGTTTGGCATGGATAAAGATTTAATGAGGAAGATATATGCTATCCATGGAACCAATGTGTTAGTGAATGATACAAAAGGAATACAAAATCTTCATGAGACTAGAGAACTTATCATTGAAGGTTTTATGGATTGTTGTAAAAAAGGTCCTGTAGCAGAAGAACCATTAATGGGAGTGATGGTTAGATTAGTAGATGCAAAATTACACGAAGATGCGATTCACAGAGGACCGGCACAGACTATACCTGCAGTTAGAAATTCTATGAAAGGCGCTCTAATAAGGGCTAGATCAGTAATATTTGAGCCAATGCAAAATATTCGAATAGATGCTCCAAATGATGTGATAGGTGGAGTAACTAGCGAACTAAACAAACGAAGAGGAATAATCGAAGACATGCCAGTTGAAGGAGGAACTGCTAGTGTAATTGGAAAAATGCCGGTTGCTGAATCTTTTGGATTTTCTAATAGTGTACGAGCTGCAAGTCAAGGACGAGCAGTATGGAACACGGAAAATGCCGGCTATGTGCACCTTCCTAGGGAGTTATTCAATAAAGTAGTTGGAGAAATTAGAGAACGAAAGGGTCTGAAGACGGAATTACCTAGTGAAGCACAGTATATGGATTGATTAATTCAATTAATCCTTATCAGTTGGAAATCTGTTAATTCTCTTAAAACATCTACCTGAGGATTGTTTTCTAAATTATTTAGACATTGATGTGCAATGGAATGGTGGTACATTGCTTTTTTTCTTGCATATTCTATTGAACCCGACTCTTCAAGATCTTTAATTGCTGCTTGTAATTCATAATCTTCACATGGTCCGTTTCCAAATATTCTTTGAAAATTAATGAGATTCATTTTGCTATCCATGGCATGAATTGCAATAAGTGTTCTTTTTCCTTGAATTATGTCGGAACCTGCAGGTTTTCCTAATGTTTTTGTATCTCCTGTTATATCTATAAAATCATCCATTAATTGAAAACATAATCCTAAATTTAAACCCCATTTTGCCATATTGGAAACTATCTCTGGAGAGGCCCCCGATAGTATAGCTCCCGTTCTTGCACATGTCTCAAACATAGCACTTGTTTTTCCTGCGATCATAGCAATATATTCTTGTTCTGAGACTACATCTCTATTTTCAAATTCAATATCTTCTTGTTGTCCTTCAGCAACTCTTCTAACCATCTCACCAATTGCTCTTACTAAATATCTTAGATTATCTCCAGATATTTCAGATGATTCTGCAAGTATCTCGAATCCCACAGCTAGCATCGCATCTCCTGCATTTATTGCGGTAGCATCATCATAAGCTACATGCACGGCATCCAATCCTCTCCTTATAGGATCTTGATCTATAATATCGTCATGAACAAGAGTAAAATTATGTATAATTTCTATACATGCTCCCAAAGTATAATGACCATCATTTGCGTTTCCGATTGCTTCTCCGACTAATCTTGGAAGAATCGCCCTTAATCTCTTTCCTCCTCCTGAAAACAAGTGAGTCATAGCACCATGTAATCTTTTTTGTTCCATTTTACTAAGGCTGAACATTATTTCTTCTTCTACCTTACTTTTATGTTCTTCTAAAGCATCCATCAAGCCACTCCCTGGTTTTTCTTTATCGAGGTATAACTGACCACAATCTAATATTCCACCTTTTTTGGAATTAATTATTTTTTCAGAATTAGGATAATTTTCTTCTAAGAAATATTTCCATATCATCATGAACCATGGTGCTACATATTCGCCTGTCCAATTACCATCTTTTTTCATCATTTTTAGTAGTTCTTGATTATCCAACCATCTAATTTCCTCAATCTCATTTTTATTAATATTTAAATTGACATCAGATTTAACAAATAATACATGATCTACTTCCCTTTCAATCCAATTACTATCCCACCTACATTGATATTCGAAGCTACCTAATGAATTAAAAACCCAATTTTCGGTTTCAGAAAAAGATATTCCTAATTCTTGATCTAATTTTCTCCTTGCAGCATTAATTATACCTTCTAAACCATTTTTCTCATCATCTATATTTAATGGATGACTGCAACATGCATTTGCCCATACGCCGGGAAAAGTAATTTTCTCTTTAGACCGCTGTTGTACCAACATCTCTCCATTATTATTCATGATAATTACACTAAATGCGCGGTGTCTATCTCCATCACCAAAATGACATTTTAATTTACTTTTTGTACCTATTACATTGTCTTCTTTGTCAACTAGTAAACACATTTCTTCCATCATTTCTGATTGTTGAGGGTCGTGTTTACCTAGTTGCTTACTGGCATCTGACATATTTCTCAAATACCGCAGTGACTACTCACCTATAATTAAATTCGTTATCATGGGATAATTTTAGTTCCTAATGTTGTACCTGTACGTATTAGT
Organism: Candidatus Thalassarchaeaceae archaeon; assembly: GCA_943841885.1. GTDB lineage: Archaea > Thermoplasmatota > Poseidoniia > Poseidoniales > Thalassarchaeaceae > MGIIb-O3. The sequence continues at coordinate 104,244 of CALSZZ010000003.1, forward strand.
TGAATAATTCTATCACATCTCTTTCCATTCAAGAACCATACATTATCAATTTTCTTTGATATTTCAAATGCTCTTAATAATTTCAAATCTATGCCTCCGGTAACATCTATGTCTGAACTATGAAATGTTGTTATAATATCATTTTTAGTATATTCTTCTATTAACTTAGCATTAGTATTATTTGGCGGATTAGTTAATACTCCATCTACATCCCCAAGTAAAAATATTGTATATTTTACATTTGGTATTTCCATAGAAATTCGATACATCAAATCATCTCCTGAGAGTATTCCAAATTCATATTCATCATCCCTATCCACCACATCACCAAAACAAATTGGAATTTTATCATTATTATTTGTTTCAAACATATCCAAATTCCCTGTAAAATCCTTACCTGTACCCTTTGCCCACTTGGAAGGAGGGTATCCAATTGCATCTAATCCTAATTCTTTAAGAGAGTTGATAACTTCGTGATTTAGTTCCATCATGTTACTTCTTATTTCTTTTACAGCATTAATTTGTTGCTCATGGAATTCATGGTTAATTCCATTAGCTATATTCATTCTCTTCGATAAAATATGTCCATAAGAACCAGCTCCATGTATAATAATCAAAGTATAACCTTCATCATCTAATTGTTTTAATGTATTGCATACATTATTAATAGATTCTTTATCTATAGTTTTGTATAAATTTTTGTTAGTTATTAAACCTCCGCCTAGCTTTATCACTATTCTACCTTTACTATTCACATATTGTCCAAGAGGCATAAGTATTCAATACTTACAGTGAAAATTATTATTGGACAAGTTAATGTCTAATGATTGCTTGGAAGTAATATGAGTGAATCTAGCGACATCGTAAAATTCCAAAGATGGCTCCAATCTCAATTATCAGAAGCAGAAAATATAGAAGATCCTAAAGAGAAACAAAGAAGAATATTAAGATTAGATTCAGCGTTATCCGAGACAATATTTTTTCGAGAATTATTAGAAACTATTGACAATGTTATAGAATCCCCATTTGTTCATCGGGAAAAACCTGTTAGAAACACAAATAAACAGGAAGTTAAGATAAAACAAAATGACTCCGCAATCTGCTCAAAATGTAGTGGCGAAATTGATGCTGAATTGAAATTCTGTTTACTTTGCGGAGAGTATTAATCACTCTTCCTCATCTATCCATTTTGCTCTTGCTAATACATATTGAGGGTGATCAGTGTCTATTTTAGAAAGATATTTTCCTTCAACCTTTTCAGTCAAGTATACTGTAACTCCAGCATGCCATATGATTTCTCCTGATGCAACCATTCTAGCAGTATCTACTTCTAGAATCGTTGGTAATGAAAAATGTACTTTCCCAGCCTCTGCCGCAGATCTTATCGATGCAGATAGGTGAACATGTGCTCTACTACCAGGAGTAAGGCCGATTTCTAATAGATTATCTGATTGTTCAGGGTCACAGGGGAAATATAATGCATCTGGGATATTATCTGTAGGAAGGTCTAACTCTATTTCCAATGTATGCCCATACGTAGCTCGAATCATTATTCCTCTTACCTCATATCTTCCCTTTGGGTCTGTCTCAGATATTGCATTAAAATGATGTGGCCTAAGCCAATGGTATCTTTTTTCATCTCCTTTCTTAAATTGTCTTATTATGTCTTTAATGTCTACCCATCCATTGATATCCATCTCTAAATCAAATTTCTCTGGAGCATGTCGTAGTATCAATGCCAATCTTCTAGCCATACTATTCCTTTCTCCCGTTCTCATTATAAATTTCCCTTCTGCATTGCATGCTGGACATAAATGATCATCTGCATAATATCCATGATTCTGACATTCTCTAATCATATTACTAAAGGCCAAATGACTTTCTTTCAAGAACCTTCGGTAAATTCCCTTCTTTGTAGGGTTGAACTGACAATTATTATTCATCCCCTACTGCTCGGCTTAACTATGAAAGCAGTAATAGTAGACTGGCTGCGGTCTCCATTTCACAGAGCTCATAAGGGAAAATTAACCAATTTTAGGCCGGATGAAATGGCAGGCCAAATTGCAAAAGAAATTATAGAAAGAAACAATATTTCACCAGATTTAATAGATGATATTCTTATTGGTTGTGCATACCCAGAAGGAGAACAAGGATACAATATTGGACGGATTATTACTTATCTTGGTGGCATGCCAAACAAAGTTCCAGGTGTCACCTTAAACAGATTGTGTGGTTCTTCCATGCAAGCTGTTCTATCAGCCTCTGCTAATATTGAGGTTGGTTGGGGCGAATGTTTCCTCTGCGGAGGCGTTGAATCAATGAGTAGGGTCAAAAGAAGAGGCTTCAATTGGAGCCCTAGTCCAATATTGCAACAAGATTTCCCTGATGCATATATAGGAATGGTTGAAACTGCTGAAAATGTAGCTAAGAGATGGAATATTTCTCGAAGGGAACAAGAACAATTTGCATTACTGTCACATAAAAAAGCGACTACAGCAACTGAATCCGGCTATTTTGAAAAAACCATTCTACCTATATCGTGTTCAGGTATAGAAGTAATGGATGATGGGTGTATTAGAGCAAAATCTAGTTTGGAATCAATGTCAAAATTATCTCCTGTATTAGGTGAAAATACTTCTATAACTGCTGCCACGGCATCTCCACTAACCGATGGGGCATCATTCATGATTATATGTAGTGAAAATTTTGCAAATGAATATGACTTAAAACCTATGGCCAGAATAATATCTGGTGCTGTAATAGGTTGTAATCCTGATGAGATGGGAATTGGCCCTATACAAGCCTCTAGATTAGCTCTAAAAAGGTCGAAATGGAACATAGATGACGTAGATATCTTTGAACTCAATGAAGCATTTTCATCACAAAGCATTGCAGTAATTAAAGAATTAGGAATCGATATCAATAAAGTAAACATCGATGGAGGTTCATTAGCCATTGGTCATCCATTGGGGGCTTCTGGTGTTAGAATAATTGGAAGAGCAGCAACTATCTTACAAAGAACAAATAGTAAACGTGCATTAGTTTCCATGTGTATAGGGGGAGGAATGGGTATTGCAATAACATTAGAAAATACTTAGATGTGTATTCTAATTTATTGATAATTATATATTTTTAATCTATCGACGCACTCATGAAGTAAGTACTATTCCGAATAGTATGGTTAAAGATACAGGCGTGTCTATTAAAGGTAATTCTTTGAAAAATAAGAATATATTATTCGCCATAACAGGTGGGATTGCTGCTAGCGAATCGATAAAGATTTCTCGTGAATTGCGTCGTTATGGTGCCAATTTAACTGTAATGATGTCGAAAGAAGCTGAGAAGATTATAACTCCATTAGCCGTATCATGGGCATCTGGCAAAGAAGTAATTACTGCCTGGAATCATGAAATGTCGCAATTAGAAGATTATGATGCTGTATTAGTCGCACCAGCAACAAGGAATACTATTTCCAAACATGTTTATGGTATTATTGACACTCCATTAATGATGGCACTATCCGCTGCAAGAGGGAAAAAAACTCCTACACTTTTCTTACCATCGATGCATCAAGACTTATTCGATGATCCAGTTACATCAGAATTATTGGAGTTTTTAAATTATGAAAATAGTTTTATAATGCATGAATCCTTATCAGAAGGCAAAATTAAACAATCTAATCCCATTCAAATCGTAGCTAAAATATCTAATATGGTTAATTCTAAATTACCTGATCGAAAAAAAATTGTCATTACTCTTGGCGCCAATAGGTCTCCTATAGATTCAGTAAGAGCAATTCAGAATGCTTCTTCAGGTAAAACTGGATGGATTATTTCTGAGTATCTTTATCGAAATGGGCATGATGTCGTTTGTATTGTTGGTAAAACTACTGAAAAACCTAGCTTCTTTTTACCTGATATACGTCTTGCAGGTAGTCCAGAAGAGATGTTACGAGAGTGTAAAGTCGTTGCCTCAGAAAAGAAAAATCCTGATGCATGGATACACGCTGCCGCTATTCTTGACTATTATACTAAACCTGAACAAGGCAAGAGACCCAGTGAACAGGGTGTCTGGAATATTTCGTTGACTCAAGGCCCAAAACATATCGAAAAACTAACACCTTTAGTCGGCAACTCTATACGCATAGGATTCAAACTTGAAACAGGAGTATCAGAAGATATTTTGATTAAAAAATCTAAAGCACAAATTCTAAGATATAATTTAGATGCAGTAATCGCCAACATGAAGGAACAAGTACATGATTCAAATTTCCCTAGAGCTAGAATAGTAGATAAAGATGGAACTGTCAGTGTACTAAAAGATTATCATGAGTTATGCGACGCTATAGAATCGACCATACTATTCTCCCGATAGGTTTTGTTCCATTACATTCAAAACCATATCACTTCTGAGTATATTTTATGAAAGACCAAGGAAAGGCCAAAAGAGGTATTCCATCAAAGTCTGAGTTTAATTCTTGGTATCCTGCAATTGTTGAGATTGCTGATTTAGTAGATAAGAGATATCCCATCAAAGGAATGGATGTTTGGAAACCTTATGGGTGGAAGGCTATGTCATTAATTGATTCAATCACGCGTCTTCAGATGGATTTAACAGACCACAATGAATATAGATTTCCATTATTAGTACCTGAGGACCTTTTGGAAAAAGAAAACCGTCTGGTGGCTAAATTAAAATCTGCTAGAGATTTAGATGTTGATCCTTCTGAACTAAGATTGGATGAAGAAGATGCAGGATTCAAAAACGAAGTATATTGGGTTAAACATGGTGGTGAAAATAAATTAGACATCCCCATGTTCCTCAGGCCGACATCTGAAACTCCTATGTATAATATGTTTTCATTATGGGTAAGAAGTCATGCAGATCTTCCTTTAAAAACCTATCAAATAGTCAACACATTCAGGTATGAAACCAAGCAAACAAGGTCTTTCATTAGAGTAAGGGAAATTCATTTTTTTGAAGCTCATACTGTTCATAAGAATGAGGAAAATGCTACATTGCAAATTAAAGAAGATGCTCAAATTGTTCAAAAAATATTAAATGAATTATGCTTACCAAATATTATTTCCAAAAGACCACTATGGGACACGTTTCCTGGGGCTTGGTATACAACTGCTGCCGATGTCATAATGCCAAATGGTAGGACCCTCCAAGTGGCTACTTATCATCATTACAGAGATCAATGGGCTAAATCGTTTGATATATCTTATGAAGATGAAAATGGTAATAATAATTTTTGTCATCAAACCACATTTGGGATGTCCGAGCGACTATTGGGGGCAGTTGTAGCTGTCCATGGAGATGATTCTGGATTAATTCTTCCTCCTTCAATATCTCCTATTCAAGTAGTAATAATGCCTATAGCTACGCATATTAGTGAAGAAGTTTTAATTTATTCTCAGAAAATAAAAGAAGAATTACATAGCAACGGAATAAGAACGAAAATTGATAATAGAGACATTCGTCCTGGGAATAAACATTATCACTGGGAAATAAAAGGTGTGCCAATTAGATTAGAAATTGGTCCAAAGGATATTTCCAAGAACCAGTGTATTGTATCTTTGCGGACCGGCGGGAAGGAAATACTTCTTCTAGAAGACTTAACCACTTCGATTAATACCTGTTTGGAATCAATATCTAATGTCCTCCGAGTCAGGGCTAATACTTTACATAATAATATGATTTCTATGGCACCAAAATCTATAGTTAATGATGGAAAATTGATATTCCAAGAAGAAATCAAAGATGGTATAGTATACGAAATACCATTTGAGGGTAATGATGCTGATGCAGAGTTATTAGAAAAATCTTCAGGATTATCACTATTGGGTGAATGTGAACAGCCATATGAAGAACCAATGTCATGTATAATAACAGGAAAAATGACTACAAAAAAGCAGTACCTTGCTAGGATGTACTAATCTCTTTCTTTAAGAATAGTCCAATCAAAGTCATAAATGCAAATATAATAATAAGAGAGATATCAAATATTTCAATATTACCAGGCTCTTTCCATGTGTCTATTTCATGTAATCCATCCCAAGTAATGCCCTTTAGCCAGACAACTTGTGTATTACCTTCTGCACATATTTCTTTCATATTTGCAATACCTAGGGAGCATAGTATTTCTCCCATCCCAATAATTATATTAGAAATTACAGTAGCCAGTCCCGTAATTCCTAAAAATAAAATGAATTTTCTTCTCTTTTTAATAATTAATCCACGATCTTTAGTGATTGCATTAATATCTGGTATATAATCGGGAAGTTCTACAGTTGAAGTATTTGTTGTTATATTATCTACCGGAATATAAGATTCTATTTTTGGACCTAGTATACCCATCTCTTCTAATGATTCTCTACCGTATATTCTCTCTGCTAAAACATATAGATGAGGATTGTTGTCTAATTCTTTCGGATCTAGAGTTCCATCAAGAAGTTTTTTCATCAACTCTGTGTCACTCATATATATCCCCTAATGACATACCCTTCATCAAATGAACGCTTGATAGGGTCATTCTAATTCATTTACGTTCGATACTCTTCTTAGCCGCTTTCACGATATCTTCAATGTCCATTGACATTATTTTGAATAATTCCTCAGATTCTCCACTTTCTCCAAATCTATCTTTTACTCCTACCATTTCCATTGGTACTAAATTTGTTTTAGAATTATGCTCCGCGACTGCACTTCCCAAACCTCCAATGATAGAATGATCTTCTGCTGTAACTAAACATCCACACTTTTCGGACCAATAATTGATAATTTCTTCATCTAGAGGTTTTATGGTATGCATATCTATAACCGTTGTAGATATTCCTTGTTGTTCTAATTCTATTGCTGCTTCTATCGATTTGGATACCATAACACCACAAGATATTATGGCAACATCTTTGCCTTCCTTCAATAGACTTCCCTTGCCAATATTAAGTTGGTTAATACTTTCTATTGTATAAGATCGTTTTACTTTATTTCTGATTGTCCTCATGTAAGATGGACCATTTAGGCTTGCGACCTGAATGGTTAATTCCTCCGCTGAAACATCATCTGCTGGGTGAATAATTGTCATATTAGGTAAAGTCCTGTAGATGGCTAAGTCTTCAATAGACTGTGCACTGCTTCCATCACTTCCTGTATGTATGCCACCATGACTTCCACAAATATGTACCTTCAAACACGGCCTCGCGATTCCATTTCGTATCTGTTCAAATGCCCTCTCGGTAAATATTGCAAATGTACTTGCCATGGGAATTTTACCCGATGACGCCAGTCCTGCTCCCACTAACATCATATTTTGTTCCGCGATGCCCAATGAAAAGGTTCTGTCAGGAAACTCTGATCTAAAATGACACGATTTAGTAGATTTTCCTAAATCTGCCTCCAGAACCACTATGTCAGGATTGTCAGCCAGTCTTAATAGTGCTCTTCCATATCCGTCTCTAGATGCTCCACCTTCAGAGGGGGCACTCATGATAATTCCTCCATTGCTATTTTGTACTCTTCATCGTTAGGTGCTTTGCCATGAAAAGATGGGTTATTTTCCATAAATGATACTCCTTTTCCTTTTACAGTATTTGCTATAATAGCCGTAGGTCTCTCATTTGAATTTTTTGCCCACTTAATGGCATCACAAATTTCATACATATTGTGTCCATCTATTTCAATTACTTCCCAACCAAAAGATTTAATTTTTTTTCCTAAATCACCTACTTCCATCTGACTAGCAACGAAATCATCATTCTGAATTCCATTTTTGTCAACTAGTAATTTCAAATTACCAGCGGAATGATAATCAGCTGCCATAATTGCTTCCCACAATTGCCCCTCTTGGGTCTCTCCATCCCCTACCATGACCCAAATATTTCTGTTACTGTTGTCCAATTTAGCGGCAAAAGAACAACCTAACCCAAATGATAGGCCCATCCCTAAACTTCCAGCAGAAAAATCTACACCCTCAGTCCATTTCATGTCTACATGACCTTGACATTTGGAACCAAGTGAACGAAATGACATGAAATCCCCTTCTTGTATAAATCCAAATTCATATAATATTGAATATATTGCAGGACTAGCATGCCCTTTGCTCATTATAAATCGATCTCTATCTTTCCAATTTGGTTCTAGTGGGTTGATATTTAGTTCTGTTCCATAAAGTCCTACTAACAAATCAATGGCTGATAAAGAACCTCCAGGGTGGCCTGATTGAGCTTTATGAACCATTTTTATTATATTATTCCTACACCTTAGTGCCATTTCCTCTAATTGATTTATGTCCATATTAAACGGCACGATACTCACTTATTACGCACGTTATGCTTGAGGCTATTGATAGTTTGCAATTTTTTATTAAATTTTACAGACGCACATTGAAATCATAAAGGACCCTCAGCGTTATTAGGAGTGAATGCATTGACCCTACCATCAATAGAAAATACTGGTTGGAGAGATAGGTTAAAACATATGGAAATACCCATTTCAATAAAAAATGATAAATTTCTTTTGTTCTGTCTTAATAAAATAATTTCTGGCGAAAGAATAAATCTATCAGAAGGTCTTAAATTATACAATACTCAAAGTCTACCTGCTTTATGCGCACTAGCAAATCTAATAAAAAAATCGAGATTTAGTAATAATATATTTTTTAATGAAAATTTACACGTAAATACTACCAATAAATGTGTTTTAGCATGTAGATTTTGTGCATTTAGAAAAGGCCCAAGGCATTCTGATGCATATGAATTATCAATCGAAGAATTCATCCATAGAATAAAGCCATATTCTAATACCATAGATGAGATACATTCCGTCGGAGGACTACATCCTCAGTGGACAGTAGATCATTATTCTGAACTCTATGCCAAAATAAAAGAAGTATTTCCTCATATTCATGTTAAGTCATTAACTGCTGTAGAGATTAAACATATATCCTCTCGTTCAGGAATTAGCGTACTTGAAACTCTTAAAATTTTAAAAAATTCAGGTTTAAATTCTATACCCGGGGGAGGTGCAGAAATACTTGTGGATTCTGTTAGAGATAGAATTTGCAGAGGAAAAGAGAACACATCTGAGTATTTAGAAATTCACGGTCTTGCCCACTCTTTAGGTATTCCTTCAAATTGTACAATGTTATTCGGCACTGTTGAAACAGTAGAAGAACGATTAATTCATTTAGATAAATTAAGAATCCAACAAGATAAATCTTCAGGTTTCCAATGTTTTGTACCTTATCCATTTCTTCCTGATAAAACTAGACTTCCGGAAGCCCAACTAGCAACTACATGCGAGATCGTACGCATCATTGCTGTATCTAGATTAATGTTGGATAATATACCACACATCAAAGCTTACAGGATGAACATAGGTGATCATGTAACCTCCCTATGTATCAATTCTGGAGCAGACGATATTGATGGAACTGTTGGTCATGAAGAAATAATGCATGAAGCAGGAAGTAAAACTAGATTAGATTATGATAAAAAACAATTATCAAAAATAATTATATCATCAGGACAGAAACCTGTTAAGAGAAATTCAATATATAGCAAGTTCGAAGAATATACTGAAATAAACAATAAATCTATTAAAATACCCATTAGTTATTAGGAAAGAGATAAAATGTCATGGCAAAATGTCTTAGGTAGAGTAGCCTTCTCAAATTGTGATCCTATATTTACTAATCTAGATAAAAAGTGGAAGGTATTACCGGCCCCTCCATCTTGGCTTACTGGACACTTATTGAGACAAGATTGTTTATGTGCTCCTATACCTACTGCAGATTATGCAAAATATTCTGATAAATTACTTCTCCTACCGAACTTGGCAATTGTAAGTAAAGGAGAGGTAGGTTCAGTTCTATTGTTTGGTTCAAGACCTATTGAAGATATGAGAGATATTGCATTACCATCAGATTCTTCTACATCAGTCGCATTACTTAGATGGATTTTATCTAAAAGAAGCTTAGATCCTAAATACTTAGATTTAGGCCCAGATATAAATATGATGCTTTCCAAATGCGATGGAGCATTATTAATAGGAGATAGAGCATTAGTAGCCGCCCGAGAAAATCCAGAATTAATTCGTCTTGATTTAGGTGCTGAGTGGACTAAAATTACAAATTTACCAATGGTTTTTGGAGTTTTCGCAGCAAGACAAGATTCTCCGGTTGAAATTTTAAAAGCCGCTCAATATGATATGGTTAATCAGTATACTAAATTTAAATCAGATCAGAAAATTAGGGATGATGTCATATCTCAATCCTCAATTAAGTTAGGTTTCGGAGGCGAAAGAATAACGGAATATTTTGTTGATGAAGTGAGTAACTTACTAGATAATGATGGTGTAAAGGGTTTAGAATTATTTTTATCCGAAGTATGTGGTATTCAAGAAAGCCCAACGTGGCTCAATTTAGATTAGATGAGTAATCCAATCTATTACTTGCTACCCATTCTAACAAGTCTAATGCTACTTCACATGATTCTGAAATAACTGGTTCCGGATCGCTAACAAATTCTTTTAGAATAGTTAAAGCCGTTCTATCTCCAATTGCACCCAATGCTTCAGCAGCTTCATGCCTTACCATTAAATCCTCATTAACATCCCCTAATCTATCTATTAGAAATGGAACTGCGTGTTTATCTTGCATTTGACCCATAACATATGCTATTTCATGTTTTAATAATGCGGATTTCGACACAAAGGCTGCTGCCAATGCTTCTACTGATTCTTTCCCGCCAATTCCTCTAAGTGCAAATAAAGCTCTCATCCGTTGAAACATCTTTTCATCTTCATTAACTAATATGGACCTTAGATTAGAAATATTTTTTTCATCACTAGGTGGAGCAGGATCTACGGAGTCAAATTCACTAATTTCTGGTTTATCTTTAACCATTTATTCACCCGACCCCACGAAGGTAATGGCATTAACATCTAAATCCTCTCTCACGAGTCCTATTTTTTTTCCTTGCCTCAAAAATTCACGAATTGCTTCCCTTCCTTCTTTTCCATAATCTATGGTTCTTTTATTTACGTACATTTCTACGAACGTTTTATTTGTTTGATCATCAATACCTCTTCCCCATTTTTTTGCGAATTCTAATGATAAATCAGGATTTTGTATTGACCAGACAATACTGTTCTTTACGTCTTCTGTAATTTTTTCACATTCTTCAAGACCAAGATTTTTTCTGACTATATTCCCTCCGAGTGGTAATGGCAAACCAGTCTTTTCATTCCACCAAATCCCTAAATCTAGTATTAATTTAACTCCTTCATTTTTCCAAGTTACTTGACCTTCATGTATTATCAATCCAACGTCGAATTCTCCTGAAATTACTCGAGGCATAATTTCATCAAACGGAATTACTTCAACATTTACATCTCCCCATGCGAGTCGTAATGCTAAGTAAGCACTCGTACCCAGTCCAGGTATAGCGATTTTTTTCTTTTTAGCTTCTTCGATTGATAATTTTTTATTGGAAATTAACATAGGCCCATATCCTTCACCCATCGAAGCACCACAGTTCATGAGATGATATTTATCCGATATGTGGGGGAATGAATGAATACTTACAGCAGAAACCTCATATTTTCCTTCTTTAGCATGTTGATTAAGTGTTTCTATATCCAATAGTACATGATCGTATTTCCTATTTTCTGTCTTTAGGTTTCCTTTTGTAAGGGCATAGAACATGAATGCATCATCTGGGTCTGGTGAATGCCCAATTCTATATAGGAATTCTTTATCTTGCATGACCTTCGCATTTGGTTATAGATTATGAACATGTGTAAAGTAGTATCAATTTTAAGTAACAATCAATAACAATCACTCATTCGTCAGTATATGCCAGATACAAAAAAATTGTCAACAGCCACAGGACAATTAGGCCCCATATGTGCAATTACTGGAAAACCTCTAACATTCGCCGAGGCAATAGTTATGGATGATAAATTCGTTTCATACGAAGCTTATGTTGAAATCACGGGTGCTGAATCATCTACAGAAGGAAAAGATATATCAGGACTAAAGCTTGAATAATTGAAAACTTAATTCCCTTCTATGCCATGGGAGTTGTATGGTAGAAGGGTGGAGCCGACATGCGCTTCGGTTTTCTGATTATTATTCCTCACTGAATCAAAATACACTTTGGACCCCTCCTAGGCTTAAATCCAGAGAATGGATGTTCATCCCGTGGGGGTCTCGGCCGCCAGATAGACATAGGGGTTTTTTAGATAAAAAAGAACTTTTAAATTATTTACAGTCTCGTGGCCCACATTCTTGTTTTCATAGTACTGCTTATTACAAATACCCTTCTGAAAGAAAAATGCTAGATAAAGAATGGTTAGGTGCTGACTTAATTTTTGATTTAGACGGAGATCATCTCCCTGGAGTTTCAGACAGAGATTTTCCGACAATGATTAATTTAATACAAGAACAAGCCTGGAATTTATGGGAAGATTTTCTACACCCAGAATTCGGTTTCAAAGAAGAATATGTCCAAACCTCTTTTTCTGGCCATAGGGGATTTCATATCCATGTAAGAGATCCAAAATTATTTCATCTAGATTCTAATGCAAGGAGAGAACTAGTAAATCATATAAGGGGAGAAGGAATTGACGTTAGTACCACGTTATCGGGCTCAAATAGTGGTTGGAAAAATAGAGTTCAAAACGGTATTCAGACTGTTATAGATAAATTGAATAAAATTTCTACAGATAAAAATAACAATAATGATTCGATTGAAACTTTTACAAATATCTTAGTTTCAAGGTATAATTTCTCAGATAATAGAATCAAGAGCTTCACTCCAAGAACAATCAAAAAAAAGATTTTACAACTTGCAGATATGTCAATAGATGATAATCGAATCTCTAGGTTGAACAGAGATAAGAATTTGCTTGTATTTGGTGATTCTTTAACTCCTTTGTTTTGGGAATTAGTAAAAGGGGACTCTTCTGTAATACTAGGGAATGCTGGGGAAACTGATGAGGCTGTAACTGTTGACATCAAGAGAGTGATAAGGCACGTTGGTAGTTTACACGGAAAGTCAGGATTAAAAGTTACTGATTTTCCTTTAAAGAGATTAAATCCAGACGGACAAGTAAAATTTAATCCACTAACTGAAACAATTGTATTTAAAAATAATAAGAAATCTAAATTAAGAATCTTAGCAGATGATGTAAGGGCATCATTAAATGGGTGTGAAATTGAAGGGAATATCGGAGATATAGTAGAAGTTAGTGAAGCACTTTCTGTTTTTCTAACTTTGAAAGGTTGGGCAGAAATAGTTAGCTAATTTTGATGATAAATCAATCATACTCGGAGAACCTTCAATAATGCACATTTGTACACGAGGACATGGGACCAATGTCTGGAGACGAAGATATTGAAGAGCAAATGAAGAAATTTACATTTCCACCAATGCCTCCCGGTATTTCTATGCCACCTCCGCCACCGCCCGTATATACAGACAATCTAATAGATGAAACGTTAGATTCTATCGATCAAAGCCTATTGGATGTAGCAGATGTATTGGGTACTGAAATTATCCAAGAAAAAAATTCAGATTTTAAAAGTATTTGGGCCAAGAGAAAAGCTACCGATCCATCCATAAGGATTGAGAATAGAGAAAGTATGTATGGCCATATAGATCGACTAGCAAAAGGAGAAGTTGGAACCCTTTTAGATCGTTTTCAAGATAGGTTTGGTTCAGAATTAGACAAGGAAATTATAGTTTTAAGAAAGAAACAACAACAAGAAATGCGTTCAATTAAACCTACTGTAGAACTTATTTCTGTACCTGAAAAAGATGAATCTATGAATTTTACTGAATTCATTGAGTCCATGAATGATTCTAACTTCATAGATAAAGTATCTGAAGTTACAAATATCCCATCAGATAAATTGACAAATTTTACTAAATCTGATTTGAAAAAGTTTTTCACTAAAGCTGATAAAAATAATTCAGGTACAGTAGATTTTAACGAATTTGTTGAAGCTGTTTTAGATTTGGATACTTCAAAAGATGAATTTGTAACATTTTTCAATATCGTGAATAATCTATTAGGTGATGCTCCGGAAGATTTTATTAGTAAATTTATATCTTCTGAAAATTTTAATTTGTTTGAAGCGGTAGGTAATGAACCAAATTCAGCCACTAGTGAACAAAGAAATGAATTCTTTTTGATGATTAATAATGTTTTAGGCGATTTACCAGAAGATACAATTAATATTTTTGTCAACTCCCCTGATTTTGAAATATTTTCCCGAATAGGTGAATTATATGGAGAGTGATTAAAATGGGTTTACTTGAAAAAGCAGGCAAAATTCAATCTGAGGAAAATATATTGGATACCTCCAAAACAGTAGTCGCATCTGTCGTTGAGCCTGAGCCTGTAAAAGCAACAAAAAAAAGTCGCAGGGAGAAAAAGGCTAAAACCCCAAAAAAAACCCGTCCTGTTAAAGAAAGGAAAGCAAAAGTCGCAAAAATATTCCCTACAGGTTTCGAAAAAGCATCAAACCTTCAAAAAAGAACTAGGAGATTCGTAGATTTTATTGTGAGTTACGGATGGTCTATACCCATCATTGGGTTAAGTGCGTGGGGATCAAACTTTAATCCTACGCCATTCTTCTTAATAGGAATAATACTAATTGTTGGTAATTTAATTGTATTACCTTCTCAAACTTCAAGATCCATGGGTAATTGGGTTAGTAGAACAAAATATATTAATTCTAGAGGGGAAAATCCTCTGTGGCCATATTTATTCCTAAAAGGTATCACAACAGTATTTGTATTAGGAGGAGTAATGGCTCTATTGTCAATACCCTCTAATGGAGGATTAGGAGATACTACAACATCTAAAATTTTCACTGTAATTGGCCTATTTATGATATTTCCGCCACTTCTCGATTATATCATGTTAAAACTTAGTAAAGATAATGGCTTGGGATTATGGGATAGATTATTTGGTTCCATATGGATGGTAAAGACCGGTAAGACCGCAGAGGCCAAAGGATGGCTAAAGAGACTTGAATCATTAGGAGATTTCGCAGAATCACGAGGACTTCTTAAAGAAAGCGAAGACACAGAATAATCTAAAAAAATCATTTTTTTAAAAACGTATTCTTTATGTTAAAATCTAAAATTAAATATTTTTTTAATAATAAATTTCTTCATGCCTTTCTATTCTTTTCACTATATCGAGCAATTTATGAAGTAGGGATCTTATTTGTGACATGGATTTTTGCCACACATTCGTTTTTTCCGTCTTGGTCGCCTCTAGCTTTCTTGTTATTTTCATTATTTTTTTCTAGATTTGTACTCAGAAAATTAAATAATAATAAAATAAATCAATAAATCTAAGTTAACTATGAGTCTGGCATCAGTTATGAATAGGGTATTGAACCTATCTCCTGAACCATGGGCAGTCCATCTGTTGGGATTGATTAGCCCAATTATCGTAATTACTGGTAACATATTAGGCGGTATTTACACTTCAATGGGAGTAATATTCATCTGGGCGATTTGTCCTTTATTGGATATCTTATTGGGGAAATCTTCACAACCCCGACCTCCAAGAGAATCTGGTTTACCTTTCGAAATTTTATTATGGACGCATGGTTTACTCCATTTAGTAATATTAGGTACTTTTTTCTATTTTATTAATCAACAAAATGAAATTAATTTATGGCTTATAACTGCTTCTTTGTCTACTGGTTTAGTTTCTGGCGCATCCGCCATTGTAACTGCGCATGAGTTAGGCCATAAGAAACCCAAAAGTATGGGGTGGTATTTAGCTAGATTTTTACTTTTCAGTGTACATTATACTCATTTCACTACAGAACATAATTATAATCATCATAAGTGGGTTGCCACGAAAAATGATTCAGCTAGTGCTAAAGTAGAAGAGGGAGTATGGTCATTTTGGATTAGGACTATTCCCGGACAATTTATATCATCGGTAAATATTCACAATTCAAAGGGAAGGACTGGATTTCGTAATCCATCATTTCAAGGTTTGATATTACAAATAATGGTAGTATTTTTGTTATTATTTTTCCCAAATGGTTTTCAAATTATAATTGGATGGTTTATTGCATCAATTATAGCTATATTGACCCTCGAATATGTAAATTATATTAGACACTGGGGGTTAAGACGAGAAGTTAGCGAACGTCAAACCCATCTTCATTCTTGGAATACTGAATCACGTTGGTCACGATGGTCCTTACTCGAATTAACACGCCATTCTGATCACCATCTGAAGGCTAGTACGCCTTTTTGGAAATTGTTACCACATCCAGATGCACCCGAATTACCATCTGGATATTATGCTTGTTGGTGGCCTTGTTTGATACCTCCTTTATGGAAAAAATGGGTTTCACCAAGATTACCATCATAGATATAAAATTTCATGTCTACCAATTTTTTAACATTACTTTATGAATTAACATTTACCCGCTATATGTAATAGGGATTCAGATGAATGCTACGATGTTAGGAGCTTATATTGGAATGATTATGGTTTTGCTTGCTTTCGTATCCGAATCTAGAGGAATAGTATCAAGTCGTTCCATAACTTATCTACTATTGATGTTTGTTGGTGAATCATTACTAACAATTAGAGCTTACTTTACAGGAGAATGGCCATTTGCTGTTCTTGGTGCCATATGGGCAATTTTTGCTGGTTATTCTATAATAAAACCTCCTAAGAAATTATAAAATAATCCTATTTTTATAAAACAGTCATTAATATATTCAAGTAGTTGGACAGCGGATATGCAAAGAACCTGTAATATAGGAGCAAAAGGAAAATTCCTTCGTTTGTCTCTAGGTTTCATGTCTATGTTCGCAGGGATATCATTGCTGACTCTAGCACATCTTGACTTCATTGTTTGGGATAAGATATTCATACTTGGAATAATATCAATTTTGGGTGGATTATTCTCGATATGGGAAGCAAGAGAAGGCTGGTGTGTTGTTAGGGCGATTGGAATCAAAACTCCATTCTAACATAGAAGAATAGACCTTATTCGGATTCACTATCATACCTAATTTTAGCGAGTTCTCTCATATCTTCATGATGTCCTCCTTCGTTAATAGCCTCTTGATCATGTTCATCTACAATTTCTACTCCCAACAAAGTTTCAATAATATCTTCCATTGAAATTACACCAGATGTCCCTCCAAATTCATCTTTAACTATCATTATTTGGACTTTGTTTTCAAGTAATACATCTAACGCCTTATCTACTGAATCCTCTTTTCTACATGATTTTATATCTCTAGATATATCTGACATTAATATATCATGTTCATCGTTAGCCGCTCTTCTTAATATTTCATTACGGAGAACAAAACCCCTCACATCATCTATATTTTCTCCAGTAATTGGCATCCTACCATTAATCATTATAGGTATTCTTTTGAGTACGTCGCTAATACTTTCATCGTGAGATACAGTATTCATCACAACCCTTGGCGTCATAACGCTACCAACTGATATCTCCCTCAACCTTAATAGATTTTGAATTACCATTTCTTCATCTTCTTCTATTACATCAGATTCTTCAGCAATATCTGCCATGACATATAATTCCGATCTAGTTACAGTTTCAGAGTGTACTTCAGGCAATAATTTTCTGATATATTCTATAGGTTTAATTATAACAACTAACATTATCATCATCAATCTTAGAATATTATAAGATGGAATAGTTAATTTTCTCCAATACAACGCGCCTATAGTTTTTGGTAATATTTCACTTAATAATAGAATTGCTAGAGTTAAAATTGCCGCTGAAACAGCGACTACATATTCTCCCTCAAATGAATTTTCTACCTCAGAACCTACTCCCAAGGCACCAACAGTATGGGCTATTGTATTTAGAGTAAGAATGGCTGTTAATGGCCTTTCAGGATCTTCTTTATATTGTGTCCAACCTTTACTAATTTTAGGATGAGTATCTTTTAATCCCAAAATATGACTATGGCTTGTGGACAATAATACTGCTTCTAAAATACTACATAAGAAAGAAGCCCCCAAAGCAAGTGAAGAGTATAGGATAATTAGTGTATAATCAGTCAATTTTATTGCCTCTGGAGGATTAATAAATTAGTATTTTATATCAAAATAGCAATTAGGCTCATCGGACTCCTTACCTAGCGAACCGAACATGACATAAATATCTAACTTTTGGGATGACTTAATTGAGGGGGATGTTTATGGAAAACGTAACTATTTTTATGGCCTGGCCATATGCCAATGGACCTCTCCATTTAGGACATGTAGCAGGTAATTGCCTACCTGCTGATATTCAATATAAATTTGAAAGATCTAAAGGGAATAAAGTATTGATGTGCAGTGGTTCTGATGAGCATGGAACTCCAATAACTGTTAGCGCCGAAGAAGAGGGAGTTTCTCCTCAGAAAATAGTTGATAGATATCATGAAATTAATTTTAAAGCACTATTAGATATGGGATGTTCTTGGGGCAAAAACATAGATCCTAGAGGAGTGGAATTTGGTGGTACACTATACAATAGAACTACTGATTTTAGACATAAAGAAATGGTTAAAGAAGTATTCAGTTTATTATTAAAATCTGGTTTTTTAGAAGAGAAGACAATGCAACAATATTGTTCTATTTTGGAAGATGGAAGTTTAAAGTTCTTACCTGATAGATACGTAGAAGGAGAGTGTCCTAATTGTAGTTCAAAAGATGCTAGAGGAGATCAATGTGATTCATGTGGCATAACTTATGATTCCAATGAACTAATTAACCCGCGTTCAAGAATGAATTCAGATGCTACTATCGAAGTCAAAGATACTGATCACTTATTTTTCAAATTAGAACTATTACAAGAATCATTAGAGAAATATGCATTAGAAAAAAATAAAATTTGGAAACCAAACGTACGCTCTATGACTAAAAATTGGCTTAATATGGGTCTTAGGCCGCGAGCAGTTACCAGGGATATTAGTTGGGGTATCGAATTACCATTAGATGCCATAAAATGGCAACAAAAAAGAGTTTATGTATGGTTTGAAGCTGTACAAGGATATTATACATGTGCTAGAGTTTGGGCTGAAAATTACGCCAAACATTTTAATCATCCAAAGGGGGTCCATGCATGGGAAGATTGGTTAATTTTTGATTCTAATAAAAAACAAAAACATATTTACTTTATGGGCAAAGATAACATTCCTTTTCATACAATAATTTGGCCTGCTTTGATAATGGCAATAAATTCATCAAAATCTGGTGATGATATTTCGCACATTCAAAAAAATGGTGATTTAATGTTAGGTAATAATATAGCCTCTAATGAATATCTAATGTTACAAGGTGGCCAATTTAGTAAAAGCAGAAAGCATGCAGTTTGGTTACCAAATTTTCTAGAAAAATACGATCCTGATACTTTAAGATATTATTTGTCAATAAATATGCCTGAAAATCACGATACAGATTTTCGATGGGAAGAATTTGTTGACAAAGTTAACAATGAATTAATAGGTAATTATGGAAATTTTGTTAATAGGGTCCTAACTTTAACCCATAGGATAAAGTCAGATGCCAAAGGAAATCCCTTATCTGATTATGACTCTATTGAAAATCAAAGAATGTTGATAGAAGATATACTAAATTTACAATCCAAGGCAACTGAATCTTTAGATAAACAAAGATTCAAAGAAGCATTAAGATATATAATGAATATATCTCAAAAAGGCAATATTCTACTTCAAAATAGTGCGCCTTGGAAGTACTTAAATTCCGAAGAGTGTTCAGAAAAATATAATTCTTTGACAGGATTAAATCTAGCATGGAGATTAATGCGAGGACTTGCGATATTAACAAGACCTTTTATGCCATTTCAGAGTGAAAAATTATGGAAAATGATAGGTGAAACTGACCCTATAGAAAATATTCTATGGGATGATGCCTTTTCATTTGATTCAACATTAATGTGGAATCCAGCAAAGCCCACTCCTTTATTTAAAAAATTAGATCTTTCAGAAATTCTTGAAAGTGAAGGTTTAATAGCCGTTGAATATAATAATGATAAAGAGCCTACCGAGAATGAAAAGGAGAGTGTAAACATACAATTTGAAGATTTTATAAAAGTAGAAATGAAAACGGGAAAAATAATATCAGTCGAAGAACATCCTAATGCAGATAAATTATGGGTCATTAAGCTTGAAGATACACCTAATACTACAAGAACAATTTGTGCTGGATTAAAAGGTATATATGGTAAGGATAAGTTAGAAGGTATGAATGTTGTATATGTGGCTAATTTAGAACCTCGAAAACTTCGTGGAATAATGTCAGAAGGTATGTTATTGGCAGCAGATGATGGTAATGGTAATGTTAAATTACTTACGCCTGAAGGGGATATTTCTACTGGTTCACTTGTTAGATAAATTCGGTTTATCAAAGTAATCCCATTGCATTTTTTCTAGCTCTATATTTGTTTCAGCATTAGAGTATGCAATCAAAGGCTCTTTGTTCAATTCAATAAATTGTTCCCCGAATCGAAATGGCTTCAAAATATGTCTTGCCTGTTTTTCTTTGCCTAGTACCCATAATGAAATAGCAAATGCCTCCACAGTTGAAAGGCGGCCTACTTTTCCCCAAGATATTTCATTAGCTGCCAAAACTAAAGGTAAAGTTTTGTTAGTCAATTTAGTATTTTTTTCTATAGTACTTAAGGACTCATCTATCTGTTTCCATGAACAATCTAAAGCAACTATAGACGCTCCTATATTAATCATATTTTTATCTTCAGGTCCTAGTATTTCTGGACTCAGAGGATTGAGTAAAAAACCTCTTTTTGGAGATTTATGCACTGTTCTATGTAGTAATGCATTACCATATTTTTCCATTTTCTTGGCAGTGCACTTCTTAGGATCGTCCTGGTCTAGATGAATTATATGTAAAGGAACATTTTCCATCTTTATTTCATCTTCCTTTTTCTACCGCCAGATCTTGAAACACCAAGTCTTCGTTTTTTCTTTTTAATAATTTTAGGATTAGTTTTTTTACTTATTTGAGAAATATTCGCATCTGCCATTGTCATTTCTTTATTTTCTTTTGATTTTACTACTCTATCATTTTGAGGAATTAATGTAGTATATAGTTTGATATCAAGTGCTTTTGATATTTTTTTAATTGTAGTATCAAGTACCCTATTTCCATTTTCCATTTTTTGTAATATTTTTACCTTGACATTTACTTTATTTGCTAATTCTTCTATAGTCCAACCTCTATTTTCTCTTTCTTCCCGTATTTTAATATGAAAATTTGGAATTAATTCTTCAATTTCGGATCCAATTAGATTAGTGTTTTTATTGTTTTTCTCATTTTTTTTAATATTTATTCCTCTATTTAATTTTCCCACATCACTAATTGGTTCCAATCCCAGTGATATTAAACATCTATTACAACAATCAACTATCGTGGATAACGTCCTTGTTTTTTTTGTAGAAACTTTCTCATTACCACATAATTCGCACGTACCCATATTAAATCCCAAAGGTATCATACTCATCATTCCTTCGTAGATATCTTAAACTATTGGTTCTTAGTATACTTATGGGCACCGAAGTAGATAGAAATGTGAATTTTAAAAAAGATGTACACAATAATGATAATATTGATAAAATACACTCATTAGAAGAACTAAAGAAAAACTATGCTATTTTGTCAGAAAAATCACAACAATTACTTACAGATAAATTATTTCTTGAAAATGAATGCTCAAGATTAAAGAAGCGTGTAAATCGTATGGAAGAAGAAATATCTAACTTACATACACCCCCATTTGTTGTAGGGCATTTACAAGATACCATTAACGATAATGCAGTAGTACGTAGTTCAAACGGTACTGTATTCTTAGTTTCTATTAATAAGCATTTAGAAGCTAAAAAATTACTTCCAGGGGCAAGGGTCGCATTAAATCAAGATAATTTATCCATCATTGAAGTTCTTGACGATTCTTGGGATCCTTTGGTATCTAGTGCGGAGATTATAGATTCGCCTGAAATTCAGTTTACCGACATAGGCGGTTTAGATGAGCAAATAAAACAAATTAGGCAAGCGATAGAACTTCCAATAGAAAATCCCGAGGCATTCGATAAATTTGGGATTGAATCTCCAAAAGGAATATTATTAGCAGGTCCGCCAGGTACAGGAAAAACTCTACTCGCCAAAGCAGTAGCATCTTCTACCAACGCTACATTTCTTGGGATTGTAGGTTCAGAGTTAGCACAAAAATACATCGGTGAAGGTGGAAGATTAGTAAGAGAACTATTTGATTTGGCCAGTAAAAAAGCCCCATCAATAATTTTTATTGATGAAATAGATTCTATTGGTTCTAAAAGATTAGATTCTACAACATCAGGTGATCGTGAGGTTCAACGTACCTTAATGCAGTTACTGGCAGAAATGGATGGTTTTGAATCAGTAAAAAATGTTAAAGTTATAGCAGCCACAAATAGACCTGAATTACTAGATGCTGCATTATTACGTTCTGGTCGATTTGATAGGATTGTATCGCTCCCATTACCTGATAAAGACGCTAGAAAAAGTATCTTAAAAGTTCACACTCGTGACACACCTTTGTCCAAAAACATTGATTTAAATCTTATTTCAATTAAAACAGAAGGTTTTAGTGGAGCAGAATTAAAGTCATTGATTGTAGAAGCAGCAATGAGTGCGATTTCAGAAAATAGAAACAAGGTCAATAAAATGGATATCGTTAAATCAATAGAAATCATAGTTAAAAAGAAAAATGAAAAACCATCTAATAATAATGAGAATCTATACAGATAATCATAATACTCTTCATTAGGATGATGGTCGGATGGCTATGGATGAAGTATTGATAGAGTGTGTTCCAAATTTTAGTGAAGGTAGAGATATTAAAACTATACAATCTATTAAAGAATCAATATTATCTGTCCCTAATGTAACGCTTTTGGACGTTGACGTTGGTCATGATTTTAATAGAACAGTAGTTACAATGGTTGGTACGCCAGATTCGATTTTGGAAGCTGCTGTAAAATCATCAAAGGTAGCTTATGATTTAATTGATATGAGGGAACATCAAGGAGAACATGCTAGAATGGGGGCCGTAGATGTCGTTCCATTCATTCCATTATCCAACGCATCGATGGAACTTTGCACAGAAATTGCAAATAAATATGGAAAAATAATAAGTAAAGAATGTAATATACCAATCTATATGTATGGCGAAGCAGCAAAAAAACCAGATAGAATCAATCTACCAAATATACGTAAAGGGGAATATGAAGGATTCCCTGAAAAAATCAAAGATGAAAACTGGCGTCCTGACTATGGATCTACTAATTTCAATTATAAGTCTGGAGTTACTGCATCAGGATCGAGAAATATTTTGATTGCATACAATGTGAACTTGAATACCAGTGATAAAAAGCTTGCAAATTATATTGCAGGAAAAATACGAACTAGTGGTGTTTTTATGAAAAATGATGAAGGAAAAAAGATATTTGACGATAATAATGATCCCATGAAAAAACCTGGTAAATTTGAATACCTACAGGCTGCAGGATGGATGTTTGATGAAAATATCGCACAAGTATCTATGAATTTATTAAATTATAATCATACTGGGTTGCATGATGTTACAGAAACTATTAAACTAGAAGCAATTAAATTGGGATTAGAAGTAATTTCGTCAGAACTTGTTGGTTTGATACCATTAGATGCGATGCTAAATGCAGGAAGATTTTATTCTAACAATGAAAAAAATCAGACAGAAAATGATTTAGTCGATGCAGCTGTATCTGGTTTAAAACTAAATATTATAGATGAATTCGTCCCCCATGATAATATTATAGAGTGGTCTATGAAGAATAGTAGGAGGTAATTGTATGAACGATGGTTATATTACTGTTCTTAATAAAATCTCCTCGGTATCTCCGACACCAGGAGGTGGTGCTGTAGCCGGATTAGTGCTAGGGCATTCTTATTCATTAGTCTCAATGGTCTCTAAATTAACACTAAAATCTAATAAATGGAAAGAAGGGCATAAGGTAGCTAAAGATTTAATAGAAGTTTCAGAAGAAGGAATTCCATATTCTATAGAATTAGCTAATAATGACTGTAATGCATTTGATAATGTCATGAATTCTTACAGGTTACCCAAAAATAATGAGGATGAAATCTTGATACGAAATAGAAAAATTATTCTTTCCTCATTAGAAGCTACTATGGCGCCTTATGAAATCGCAGAAAAATCCTTAAAATTACTACTACTATTACCAGAATTTGTTGAAATAGCAAATGAAAATGCCTTAACTGATCTTGCATCTGCGGCACAATTAGCAGAATCTGCAGCCTACCTAGCTTCATTGAATGTAAGAATTAATACGCCAAATTTACTGAAAGAAGATAGATTGAAATATAATTTAAAAATAGAAAATATATTAAATGAGGCAAAATTACTAAATGAAAAAATTCAAAATATGATTTCCTCAAGAATAGGGTGGTGAGATGGTTTTTTCTGATGATATATCTATTGGCATACCCGATGAAATGCCCGAACTAAAAGTATTCGATTTAAATATAGATCATGCTCCAAATAGGCCTCTTAACCTATCCTTGAAAGAAAAGAAGCTTGCAATAAGAAATTCTCTCAGATATTTTCCTAAAGAATGGCATGGCACACTTGCTAAAGAGTTTTTAGAAGAATTAGAAACATATGGTCACATATACATGTATAGATTTAGACCGGATTACGATATGTATGCGAGGCCTATCGAAGAATACCCAGCCAAGTCTATATCTGCGGCTGCTATTATGCACATGATACAAAATAATCTAGATCCTGCAGTAGCACAATATCCACATGAATTAGTTACCTATGGCGGTAATGGCTCAGTTTTCCAAAACTGGATTCAGTATAGGATTGTAATGTTTTATTTATCTAAAATGGACGATAGTCAAACACTTGTAATATATTCAGGACATCCAATGGGATTATTCCCATCGGACTGTAATTCACCTAGAGTTGTAGTAACTAACGGTATGGTAATACCAAATTATTCCAGTCAAAAAGATTATGAGAAAATGAATGCAATTGGTGTTTCTCAATTTGGACAAATGACAGCAGGATCTTACATGTATATAGGGCCTCAAGGAATTGTTCATGGAACGGCAATAACCATACTAAATGCTGCAAGGAAATATCTAGGTATAAATGAAGATAATGGATTGGGGGGTACATTATTTGTTACCTCCGGACTTGGTGGCATGTCAGGAGCCCAAGCAAAAGCTGCCGTGATTACAGGGGCTATTTGTGTAATTGCAGAGTGTAATCCGTTTGCCGCACACAAGAGACATGAGCAAGGTTGGTTAAATGAAATTTATACAGATTTAGAGAAGTTAACGCTTAGAATTAATGACGCGAAAATAAATAAAGAAGCGATTTCTCTTGGTTATGTCGGCAATATAGTAGATATGTTAGAATATTTTATTTCCAATGGAATTGTACCAGAGTTGGGGAGTGATCAAACTAGTCTTCATAATCCATGGTTAGGAGGCTACATGCCAGTAGGATTGACTTATGAAGAAGGATTAGAACTATTATCAAAAAACCCCGCAGAGTTTAAGATAAAAGTCAAAAAATCACTTAAAAGGCATGCAAATGCAATAAATATTCTAAGTGAAAAAGGTATGTTCTTTTGGGATTATGGCAATGCATTTTTGCTAGAAGCTAGTCGAGCAGGCGCAGAAGTGATTGAGAATGATTCATTTAGTTTTCCATCATATGTTGAAGATATAATGGGTCCAATGTGTTTTGATTATGGCTTTGGACCTTTTAGATGGGTATGTCTATCTGGGAAAAAATCAGATCTAGATATTACAGATAAAATTGCATTTGATGTTCTTAAAAATTTATCAATTAATTGTCCAGATGAAATTAAACTTCAATATAAAGATAATATAAGATGGATATCTGAAGCGGATAAACACGATTTAGTAGTTGGCAGTAAAGCGAGAATTCTCTATGCGGATGAAATAGGGAGAACTAAGATAGCAGTAGAGTTCAATAATGCAATAAGAGAAGGTAAAATATCTGGCCCAATAGTATTGGGACGCGACCATCATGATGTTAGTGGAACGGATAGTCCATATAGGGAGACTGCCAATATCAAAGATGGTTCTATGTTTACTGCGGATATGGCAGTACAGAATTTCGTTGGAGATTCATTTAGAGGCGCAACATGGATAAGTCTCCATAATGGCGGTGGAGTTGGTTGGGGAGAAGTAATAAATGGGGGATTTGGTATGCTAATTGATGGTTCAAAAAAATCTCATGAAAATATTGAATCTATGATTTCATGGGATGTAAATAATGGAATCGCTCGAAGATCATGGGCTAGAAACAAGGGTGCAAAGTTTGCAATAAAAAGAGCGATGGAAAAAAATAATAAATTAGAAATAACGATTTCAAATCTTGTTGACGAAGATATTATAGATTTTTTGATATAAACTTCGATGAGTATATCTGCATGGTACCCTGAGCAAGTTATATGACTGAACTGCAAATAGATGGTTATTCACTTAAGATTGAAGATGTAGTTTCAATATTAATTGAAAGTAGAAGAGTTGTTTTAACAGATGAAGCAATAAAAAAAATGAGAATATCTCGAAAAACTATAGAAAAAATAATCGATAATAATAATGTAGTATATGGAGTAAATACAGGGTTTGGATCATTATCATCTGTAACAATTGATACTAATAGTTTAGAAGAATTACAATCTAATCTAATACGTAGTCATGCATGTGGAGTCGGAGAAAGAATGAAACCAGAACATGTATTGATGATGATGTTGATACGTGCAAATTCTATTGCTAAGGGATATTCAGGCACAAGAGTTGAAGTAATAAATTTATTAATTTCTATGATAAATAATAAGATTACACCTGTAATCCCAAGAATAGGATCATTAGGGGCATCTGGAGATTTAGCTCCATTATCTCATTTAGCACTTGGAATGATGGGTGAAGGACAATGCAATGTATTAATAGATGGAATTTGGGTAACAAAGAATGCTAATGATGCACTAGAAATTTTTGATTTAAAACCAGTAAAATTTCAGGCGAAAGAGGGATTATCATTAATAAATGGGACAAGCCAAATGTGTACATACTTATCAATCGCAATAGCAAATATGGAACATTTAGTATTTGCTGCAGATGCATCTGTATCCTGTTCTCTAGAGGCCATTAAAGGATCACATTCACCATTTGACCCACGCATACATGATGTTAGGCCCCATCCAGGGCAAAGAATTTCTGCTACCCGAATTATGGGCTTTATCTCAGATTCAGAAATTCAGAAATCTCACATAAATTGTGATAGAGTTCAAGACGCTTATTCTTTCAGATGTGCTCCACAAGTGCATGGGCCTATAATTGAAATTCTAAAAGAAGGTCGCAGAATGTTAGAAGTGGAACTAAATAGCGCTACTGACAACCCTTTAGTATTCAGTAAAGAAGAAACATGGGACGTAATTAGTGGAGGAAATTTCCATGGACAGAATTTATCAATGATGAGTGATTATTTAGCGATTGCATGTCATGAACTAGCATCTATATCAGAAAGACGTGTAGATCAAATATTAGATTCCAGATGGAGTGGTCAAAAAGCATTTTTAACAAATAAAGAGGGGTTGGAAAGTGGTCTGATGATTGTACAATATGTATCTGCATCGCTAATTTCAGAATTAAAACTACTTTCTAATCCTACTTCAGTAGGAAATGTCCCCGTAAGTAATGGTAAAGAAGATCATGTTTCTATGGGAGCTACCGGCACATACAGAACATTACTTTCTACGAAATATTTATCTCAAGTTTTATCAAATGAGTTAATTTGTGCTAATGAAGCCCTGAATAGAATTACAGAAGAATCTGGAAATGGAGTATTAATAATCAATAAATGGTTAAG
Organism: Candidatus Thalassarchaeaceae archaeon; assembly: GCA_943841885.1. GTDB lineage: Archaea > Thermoplasmatota > Poseidoniia > Poseidoniales > Thalassarchaeaceae > MGIIb-O3. Next base: position 132,262 of record CALSZZ010000003.1, read on the forward strand.
TAAGATAGTAAAACCTCTCAATGCCGATAGATCGATGACGAAAGATTGTGAAGAAATCTCAAAAAATTTACTTTTAGGTAATTTATCTAATTTATTTGGGTGAGTTTATGCAAGAAAAATTACATCTAAATTACCACCCAGGAACTGATCCCAAATCTTTCAAAGCTAAAATTGTTAATATTGAAGATAATTATTTAATGTTTGATAATTCTTATTGCTTTCCCCGAGGTGGCGGACAACCAGGTGACACCGGAACAATTAAAATTGGACATTTAGAAGAAAAATTACTAGAAACTTTACCAGGTGAATATATCAAACATCCTGTAGATTCCGTAGAACATTTTAATTTAGGAGATAGTATCACATGTATAATCGATAAATTAAATCGTAATAGGAATGCAAAGATGCATACTACTCAACACATAGTTTCAGCATTGGCATATGATATATTTGGAGCAGAAACAGTAGGTAACCAAATAGGACCAGAATATACTAGAATAGACTTAAAATTTCCTCATAGAGACAAATTTAATGTAGAAGAATTAGAATCAACATTCAATGAAATATTATCTACCAAAGCACCTGTGAATGTATATGATTGGAACAGAAATACAATATTATCTCATGAGAAAATGAGACATACAAATTTTTTACAACGCATTCCACGCTCCATTAATAAACTAAGAGTCGTAGAAATAGAAGATATAGATTTGTGTCCATGTGGAGGTACACACGTTGGTAATATAGGAATATTAGATGATTTAATAATCAAAAAAGTGAAATCAAAAGGATCTGGTAAATTAAGAATATCTTATTAATGAAAATTTTTAATAATAGATATGTAACTATTGGTGGGCTCGGCAGGAATTGAACCTGCGATCTCCACCATGTCAAGGTGGCGTCATAACCCCTAGACCACGAGCCCTAGGTATGCCACCCGACATTGACTTTCCAAATGAAGGATTCTAATTAATTCGGAAATCATGAGATGATTTTCGAAATTTTTCCGAAACAATTTTTTTCGGAGCAGAATCCAGCAGCTCTTGTACGGCCATTTTTCATCACAATAAGATTAACATTAGATATTAATCCATATTTTTTACATTTCAAACAGAGTCCACTGATTGATGGATCCATAACCTGGGATAGATAGTTCAATATTGAACCCTATTGTAGGGCAAAACGTCACAAAATTATGTTTTTTGTTAAAAACGTGATACTGCGTACCGCTGATAACATATATGATTAAAACTAATTCTGATAACTATGATTATCAGAACTATGATGTTCACCAATTACGTCACTAAAATGCAAATATGTAATTTGAAAGTTAAATTTCTATATTGATTAATACTTTAAGATGTTTCATACTTATTAATATTTTTTTATAGTTTTAAATAGTCTTATTTGAATTTACAATTTCGCCATCAATCATTGTTTTACTTATCGGATTAATACCTGGTGTCTGACACCAACCATCAATATAAGATGAGGAAATAATATTCAAATCAGCAGGTGAACCAATAGCCAATGATCCTCTCATTTCATCTGATTCAAATAAAGTTGAAGCGGGGTTTCTAGTTGAAGCTACTAAAGAGGTTAATGGATTAATATTCAATCTGTGTGTTAAAAGACTACCAATAAAGGGCATTGATAATGAGGAATAGTTCGGATTAAAATCCGATGCAATGGAAAAGTTCCAATCTTCGTCTATGCATTTCTGAATTGGTAAATCAATTTTTTTTCCTAAAATATAAGGAGTACCAGGTAGAAAAGTTTGCATAGTACCAGATTTTGATGCTAAATTTCTTGATTCATCATTTGAAAAAGCAACATGATCGCCACTTACTGATCCTAATTCTGATGCAAGTTTTAAACCGTTAGAATCCACAAACTCGTCAACATGTAATCTAGATTTAAGACCTACTTCATGTGAAGCATTAACAATTCTTTCTGTATCTTCTAAACTAAACCAACCGGGTTCACAAAATACATCTACCCATTTAGCTAATTTATTTTCATAGACATTTGGTAATTGAATTTCAATTAATTCTTCTATGTACTCACTCCTTTTTTTATTACTTGGAAAATCATGAGCTCCTAACCATGTTGAGAATACGTTACACTGCGAGTTCTTGGCTAAAGATGAAATAACTTTCAATAAAATATCCTCAGTGTTATTTGATAAGCCGTACCCACTTTTTGCTTCCAAAGTAGTTGTACCATACGATATTGCAATATCTAATCTGTCATTAGCCTTAGATAATAGATTGGTGAATTCCGTATTTCTTGTAGTTTCAACTGTTTTCATTATGCCTCCACCTAGATTAGAAATATCGTGATAAGATAATCCATTTTGCCTCATAGATAATTCATTATAACGATCTCCCGACCAAACTAAATGTGTATGACTATCAACTAATCCTGGTATAATTGCCTTACCCCCTGCATCAACAATATTATAACTATCATTGGTGATATTTCCTCCTGTGTACCATGGTATGAATTCATCTATCATAACTTCATTTTGATCTATTGTCATTATTTTTCCATTTTTAATAACTATTGCATTATCTTTGGCATATACAAGAGATTCTTTATCAGACATTTCATGACCTGAAATTGGTTTAGTAATATCCCCTATTGATAAATGGGCGATTTCACCACAGTTCGTGATAATGGTAGTCATGTCTTGTCGGAGCAGTTATACTTCAAAGGGATAACCCTCTCGGATGATTGTGAATGGCGCGGTGTTGGGTATTGAAAGTACAGCACATACTCTTTCCTTTGGAATGGTGGATATGGAGGGGAAATTGTCATCCTCTTTTTCTAATTTATTTAGGCCGAAAGAAGGAGGAATTCACCCTAGAGAAGCGGCAGATCATCATTGTCAAAAGGCCTCAGAATTATTGGAAAACATAATGTCAACTGAATTTTATAAAACAAATAAAATTGAAGCAGTCGCATTTAGTCAGGGCCCTGGATTAGGGCCCTGTTTGAGAGTTGGTGCAAGTATCGCCCGTACTCTTTCTGAAATATGGAATGTTCCTCTAATAGGTGTTAATCATTGTGTGGCTCATATTGAAATTGGCAAAAATCAAACAGGATGCAAGGACCCTGTTCTATTATATGTGAGTGGGGGGAATACTCAAGTTATAGCAAGCTCTAGAAATAAATATAGAGTAATGGGTGAAACATTAGATATCGGCATAGGTAATATGTTAGATAAGTTTGCAAGAACGCAGGGCATACCATTTCCTGGTGGTCCTGAAATAGAGGTATTAGCAAATAAATTTGCATTGAATAATGACATTAATTCTAATTTTATTAACCTACCATATGGAGTTCAAGGTATGGATATAGGTTTCTCAGGTATGCTAACAGCAGCGGAAAGAAAAATAGATGATGGTAATTCCCTAGAATCTATATGTTGGTCATTGCAAGAACATGCATTTGCGTCATGTATTGAAGTTGCGGAGAGAGCGATGGCTCATACCGGAAAGAATGAATTACTATTAGGCGGAGGTGTAGCATGTAATTCCAGAATCAGGGAGATGGCAGAAATAATGTGTAATGAGCGTGGTGCAAAAGCATTTTGGCCTGAAAAAAGGTTTTGTATTGACAACGGCACTATGATTGCTGAGTTAGGAAGATTATTACATAAAGTTGGATATAGTACAAATTTAAGTGATAGTGCTATTAATCCAATGTTAAGGACGGACCATACAGAAATAATATGGAATTAAGAAGACTTATCAAACCCTGTTAATTGGAGAGTACGGAGATTGATTAAAAGGTGCAGAGAAGAAGGAGGCCCAAGGTAGCACCGCGTAATGTTTTTGGCGGTAATATCCCTCCAAGACCTCAAAAAAAATCTAAAGAATCTGTTGTCAAAAGAAATGATCAAAAACAAAATAAAGTTACTACAAATAGCCCGATACCTCCAAAAGTTATTCGTGAGCAAGAGCAAAAAAAGCTCAGTGAAAATGAAAAATTAATCAATAAAAGTAAAGAGTTCTCGCCTCTAATAGAGGAAAAAGATGGGGATTTGGAAGATAAAATTATTGAGAAAGATGTGATAATTGTAGAGGATAAGATATTAGAAGAAAATATACTTGGTAGAAAAACGAAGAAAAGAAGTATAGGATTACAAAAGAAAGTAGAGCATGATATCGAAGAGGAACAGGTTTTACCTAGTTCAAAGGCTATGGAACTGATAGAAAAGAGTAGAATCCGAGCTACAGAAAAAACACAGATAAAAATAGCTGATAAGAAACCGAAAACCGTCACAGAAGTAAAAAGAAAAACTAAACCAAGATCAAGGCAAAAGACATATCAACCAGCAACTAGATTAAAGCGACTAAATAGAAGTAAACATATGGAATATAAATACGAAATGCGATCTTTACTAATTGAAATTGATGTAATGGAAGAACATAGATCTAATTTATTAGCCAGTATTTGGGCCAAAGGAGAACGTAAATCTACCAAAGAAGCAAAAGAGTATATAGATGAAAAAATGCATGAAGGTGTTTTAGATGAAAAACAACATAAGTTACTATCAAGAGTAATAGAAAATTATACAACAAGAAGGTGATTATTTGAAAATAGAGAAAAATAAAGTAGTAACGGTCCATTATACAGGAACATTTCCGAATTCAGATGAGGTATTTGACTCCAGTAAAGATAGGGAGCCAATGGAATTTTTAGTTGGTCATAATAATATGATAATGGGTTTCGAACAAGAACTTTTAGGTGCGGAAGAAGGAGAGAAGAGAGATTTTACATTAATACCAGAACAGGCATATGGGCATCGAAATGAAGATGCTATCCAAGAAATGCCTAAAGATCAATTTCCTCCAGATTTAGAAGTAGGAATGATGTTTCAAGCACAGAGTGATCAGGGTCCGATGCAATTTTCAATAAATGAAATACTTAAAGATACAGTTAAAATTGATTTTAACCATCCTATGGCAGGAAAAACACTACAATTTGTCGTTGATGTAATAAGCGTAAGGGATGCTACTGAAGAAGAAATATCGCATGGTCACTCGCATGGAGTGAACGGGCATCAACATTGAACGCATTGTTCATGACCGATTGCCCTTCCGACATATATATGGGAATTATGGGCGGACCTGGTAAACCTCCTTTTACAAGCGGCATTTATCCCGAAATGTATAGAAAAAAAGTATGGACAATGAGGCAATATGCTGGCTTTTCTTCTGCAAAGGAAACAAATTCTAGATTCTTATCATTATTAAATAACGGCCAAACTGGACTCTCTGTAGCATTTGATTTACCAACACAATTAGGACTTGATTCGGACGATGATTTATCTTTAGGTGAAGTTGGTAAAGTAGGTGTTGCTATAGATTCTATTGATGATATGAAAGTTTTATTCAAAGATATCAATCTAGGAGATATCTCAACATCTATGACAATAAATGCCCCCGCAACAACATTATTAGCACTCTATGTGGCAGTTGCGGATGAGAAAGGCATTCCTAGAAAAGATCTGAGAGGGACTGTACAAAATGATATTTTAAAAGAATATATTGCGAGAGGATTATACATATTTCCTCCAGAACATTCCTTAAGGCTCACTACAGATTTAATGAAATGGTGTAATAAAAATACACCTAAATGGAATACGATTTCAATAAGTGGTTATCATCTTAGAGAAGCAGGCTGTACGGCGTCTGAAGAGTTAGCTTTAACTCTTACAAATGCATTATATTATACTAGAGCAGCATTGAAAAGTGGATTAAAAATTGATGATTTTGCTCCACGTATGTCATTCTTTTTTGGATGTCATAATAATTTCTTTGAAGAAATCTGTAAATTTAGAGTAGCGAGAACTCTATGGTATGAAATCATGTCGGAATATAACCCTAAAAATATTAAATCTTTAATGCTTAGATTCCACACGCAAACATCTGGAGTAACATTAACTGCTCAACAACCAATGGTGAATGCAATTAGAGTAGCATATCAAGCTTTATCTGCAGTACTTGGAGGAACACAATCATTACACACCAATAGTTATGATGAAGCATTGGGGTTACCTACCGAAGAATCAGCTACTCTTGCATTAAGAACTCAACAAATAATTGCATCTGAAATTGGCATTAAAGATAACGTAGATCCATTATCAGGATCTATAATGATAGAAAATGAATCAAAAAAAATGATGGCTGAAGTAAAAAAGATAATGACTGAAATCGAAGATAATGGAGGTTCGATGAATTGTATTGCCTCAGGTTTTCAACAAAAAATGATTCATGATAGTGCTTGGAAACATATGAAAGATGTAGAAAATAAAAATATTGAAGTCGTAGGTGTCAATAAATATGAAGACGAAAATGAAAAAATGTTAGAAGCCCAAAGATTGGACATAAATAATTCTAAAAAACAAATTATTAATTTACAAGAAATGAAAAAAAATAGAAATGAAGAAAATATTGAAATTGCATTACAAGAATTAAGTAGAGTGTGTAAAAGTGAAGAAAATATCATGGATTCTATTATATTAGCAGTTAAAGCTGAAGCTACAGTAGGTGAAATTAATAACGTTATGAAAGAAGTCTTTGGAACATGGATATCTCCAAGTGGTGTTTAAATGAATAATGTTAAAGTAGATCATATAGGAATTGCAACAGAATCAATAGAAGGTAGTAGTGTATTTTGGGAATGTTTAGGATTCATAAATTCAGGAGAAGAAATTGTAGAGGGGCAAGGCGTGAAGGTTAGGTTTCTAAGTGGTAATCTAGGTTCAAAAATAGAATTACTAGAGCCCTTAAATGAAGAAACACCGATAGGTAAATTCCTTAAAAATCGAGGACCAGGCATACAACAATTAGCAATTAAAGTAGATGACATAAATAAAATTATTATAAAGTTAAAAAAGATAGGTGTAAGACTAATTAATGAAAAACCAACTATAGGTGCAAATGGGAAACTCGTATCTTTTATCCATCCTTCTTCAGCTGGAGGAGTTCTGGTAGAATTAATACAAGATTAAATTAACAATAATCAAAAGTAAAATACAGTAGGCTAAGATATGAAGACACTGATAAGTCGCTTTGAAAAATTGGAAAATATCAAATCTGATGTATTAGATAATGAAATAATTTTTTTGGCAGATACCTTAGAGATGTTAAGAATAACAGATGAAATTTCTAACGATGCATTCTTAGATGCAGGTATGGTACAGGGAGGATTATCTATAATATCTAATTTATTAACTCAAGGTCTTCAACCAGAAGATGTTCAAAATCAAATTCATAGATTAAAAGAAAAAAGTATTGCACTTTCCAAAATTTATCCTAATTTAGATCAATTAATTGAAGATAGAAGATAATACCCTAAGAATATCTGAGTAATATCTGGGTAATATTTAATAATTAAATCCTACTCCTATAAACATGCCTAAAGTTAGTTTGGATATGCCTCAACAAATTATTGAGGACCTTAAAAAACATGTTGGAGATGATAGAAAGTATGTCAGTTTAGCAGATGCCATTAGAACAGGATGTAGGAAATTATTAGATCAATTAGACGATATTGATGCCCGCCATGGGAGGATTAATAATGAATAAAATAGGAAGAAAAGAAGCAGAATCTGCAATTAAGACTTTACTGAAATATTTAGAGGATGATTATAACAGAGAAGGGCTAAAAGAAACACCAAAGAGAGTTATAGATTCGTTTGATGAGTTGTTTGCCGGTTATAAACTAAAACCAGAAGAAGTTTTAGCATCGACATTTAATGCGGAGGGTTATGAAGGAATTGTACTTTTGAGAGATATTGAGTTTTATTCTACTTGTGAACATCATCTGCAACCATTTAGTGGGAGGGCACATATTGCTTACATACCAACAGATAGAATTGTTGGAATTAGTAAATTAGCGAGGATTGTAGAATTATATGCCAGAAGATTACAAAATCAAGAGAGGATTACAAAATCTATTGTTGATGATATTGTAGAAAATTTAAATCCATTAGGAGCAGGAGTAATCTTAGAAGCAAGACATGGTTGTATGCAGTGTCGTGGTGTGTTAAAACAAAATGCAATAATGACAACCAGTGCTATGAGGGGAGTATTCTTTGAGAATGCTGGTGCCCGTTCTGAATTAATGCAATTAATCAGGAGTAGGGAACTGTGAATACATATCCTATAGTTGAAATATTTCACTCAGTACAAGGTGAAGCATTTCATACAGGAGTTCCACATGTATTCATTAGATTTGGTAATTGTAACCTAAGATGTGAATGGTGTGATACAGATTTTTTATCCTTCGTGGAAATGCCGTTAGAAAGAATAATTGATAAAGTAATTTCATACAATTGTGATAGGGTTATTTTTACAGGAGGAGAACCTTGCATGCAAGATTTGAATACAATTGGTACTGAGTTAAAGAAATTTAATATTCATCTCTCGGTAGAAACTAATGGGACAATAAAGGTACCGAGTATCATAGATTGGATATGTGTTTCTCCAAAAGATCAAATTTATCCAAAAGTAACCATAAAACAACGTACGGGAGACGAATTGAAAATTGTTTATTGTGGACAAAATCTTTCACTGTATGATGATATTAAAAAAGGATTTAAACATCACTATATTCAACCATGTTATATAGAAAACGATAGTATAGAAACAAATGGAAGAAGTTTTAGTATAGTTGAAAAAATAGTAAAGTCTAATCCAGGGTGGAGATTATCATTGCAAACTCATAAATGGATGGGAGTTGATTGAATGAGAGTAGTTATGGCGTTCAGTGGTGGGATGGATTCTACAGGGTTACTAATACGTCTTTTAGCAGATGGATGTAAAGTAACATGTATAACTTATGATTATGGACAAAAGCATGTTATCGAAATTGAAAGAGCTATACAGAATATAAAATATTTAACTATTAATGATATCGAAGTAGAACATAAAGTAGTAAATTTAACCAGTGTGATGGGGTTATTTCATTCGTCTTTAATTTCAAATAGTGAAGAAATTCCTGAAGGACATTATGATGAAGAACAAATGAAATCAACAGTTGTACCTAATAGAAATGCAATATTCTCTTCAATTTTATATGGTTATGCATTGAGCATCGGAGTAAAAGAAGATACTGATGTACAAATAGCATTGGGGGTTCATTCAGGAGATCATGCTATTTATCCTGATTGCAGGCCCGAATTTTATGATATATTAGAAAAAGCGTTTGCAATTGGCAATTGGAATTCGGAAAAAGTTTCCTTATACTTACCTTATATCAAAGGAAATAAAGAAACCATATTGAGAGATTCAATAAAGTCATGTAGTAAATTAGGACTAGATTTTAATACTGTTTTCGCTAATACAAATACATCTTACAACCCAGATGTCAATGGTAGATCATCAGGCACTAGTGGAGCAGACATTGAAAGAATATTAGCATTCTATTCTATTGGTAAGAAAGACCCTATAGAATACATCAAACCATGGGAGGAGGTGTTATCAGAAGCATTAAAAATACAATTAAAATATCATGTAATGAAAGAAAGTGGAACTGAGCGTCCATTTACCGGTGAATATGATAAACACTTCAAAAAAGGAATTTATACTTGTTCTGATTGTGGTAAGAAGTTATTTTCATCTAAATCCAAATTTGATTCTGGTTGTGGTTGGCCAGCCTTTTCTGAAGAAGTTAATGAAGCAGATATAATACAAATAAATGATAGTTCTTATGGAATGACCAGGATAGAAGTTAGATGTAGTGGCTGTGAATCTCATTTAGGCCATCTTTTTCATGAATCAAGAGGTCCAAGATATTGTATAAATTCTATATGTTTAGATTTTAAGGGTGAATAAATGGTTACTAAAATTAAGAGATGGGTAGAGACGGATACGGGACATAGAGTTCCTAATCATAAAAGTAAATGTAGACATTTTCATGGCCATAGATATAGATGGGAGGTAGTGATTGAAGGTGAAGTAGTTAGTCAAGAAGGTGTTTCTGAAGAAGGTATGTTAATGGATTTTTCAGACATTTCAAATATTCTTAATAGAGAAATACATGATATAGTAGATCATTCATTCTTAGTATATGAAAATGATTTGGAAGCTATTAATGCACTTGATCTATTAGGAAATCAACACCGAACCTTAGTACTCCCATTCATTCCAACAGCAGAAAATTTAGCAAGATGGGCCTTTGAAAAAGTAGAGAAACATATTAAAAGTTCATATAATAATAAATTAAGATTAATATCTTTTAATGTTAGGGAAACTCCAAAATCGTGGGCTAGTTGGACTCCTTATCTCCAGAAAATGAATCGTTAGCACTTTTGATTACGCCCAATATTCGGTGAATTTCATCATCTTTAGGTAAGCCTCTCAGAATTACTCTAAATAAAGTTTCTTCAATGCCTTTCTTTGAATGTGATTTCGCTGGAATTACTTGTGATAATTGGAATATTTCTTTTCTTAATTGTTTCCTTAAGTCTGGAGATAGAATTCTTTCTGAAGAAATATTACTAGTATTCTGAAACCATTCATAGCACACAATTGAGACTGCATGACTCAAATTCATTATAGGATATCCTTCCCAAGTAGGGATAGATAATAGAACGTCACATTTTTGTAATTCTTCATTTAGTAGGCCGATACCTTCAGGACCGAATATTAAAGCTATTTTATTATTACTTTTTTTTAAATTATTTGATAATTCTTTTGGTTCTAGAAAATGTCTAAATGATATTTTACTGCCAAATTCTCTTTTTCCTGAAGTACCAACCAATAATGAGCAATCTTGACCTGCACTGGAAATGTCATCAAAAAATGATGCATTATCTAAGACAGTTTGAGCATGTTTAGCTCTGTTCCTGGTTTCATCTGACCAAGATTTTGTATATCCTACAACGCGAAGATCAGTTATACCAAAATTTAGCATTACACGTGCAACGGCACCAATGTTTCCATCAAATTGGGGTTTTACTAATATTATACACAATTTACTCCCAGATTCAGGAAGTGGGATATCTTGCCTCTCACCCATATGTACTCTCCTAATAGGAGTACCTTAATCAACGCGTCTTTGCTTATATCGAGTAATATATCCTGCTATCCAGTTACGCATTTTTTTGTTTGTAACTTCTTCTCCTTCGGAATTACCCAAATCAGTATACATAGATACAAATTTCTTATTATTTTCGAAATCACCTGTAAATTTATCTGGATAATCATCCACTAGTCTTAATGCCCTAATTTTAATAAAGGAGGGTCTAATATTACCCATTATTATTCCTCCATTAGTTTGACTTCAAGGATGTTAAAGCCTTCTTCTCTCGTACAAACTACTTTTATTTTGCGAGGTGGTTTTTGAGCTCCTCTTGCCCAAATAATTTTATTTATCTCTTCATCAATCCAAACCTTTTCATCTTCGGTTTTTTTCATATGTTGTGAAACATGTTTTTTAATTTCAGAAATTGCTCTATTGGCTCTATGATTTCTTGTAACACTCCAGGCCGCCCTTAATGGGATTGTTAATTCTCTAACCTCTGCCATATCATTCATCTCTGTAATTTGGAACGTCGCCACATGTGTCTCTTTGGATGTGTACTGGTATTTCGATTAGTACGCAGCATCACCCATACCGGTACCCGTCTGTTTTGATTTGTTACTTTTATTAATCGCTTCTTTTTAGCATACGGTTTATTTCTTGCCAAATAATCACCTCATTAATAATTTGAAAGTCCAGGATACTGCTCTTCTGCTATTTTTCTAACAGAATGTGCTACATTATTAAGTAATTTATGACCTTCGGGAGTAAGTATTTTTCCATAATTTACGGTTCCTGCTGCATTGTGAGAACTAGTTATAAGACCAGAATCAGATAATTGTCTCAGAATAGTTCTAGCAATATTACGCGAACCTGCTGCAGCTCTATTGGGTTTTACTCCTCTATCTCTCGGCCCACCAAATTCTTGAGCCATATGATTTGTACCAATTGGTCCTTTGAATGCTACTTTACGTAGTATTGCTGCAGATCTAATCAACCACCAATTGTCTTGATTGGGAGGTCTTTCTCTATGTGTGCCGGTTTTGACAAAGGCTGCCCATTCTGGTGCAACTATGGATTCTAAAGACGACAATTCTTCGACTAAACCATCTATTAAAATATTAGCAGGGATATCGTTGAATGTCGTCAAAGCCTCACCTATTATGAACGCCCGTCTTAGGGAGTCTATTTAATCGTGATGACTGAACGAATTTTTTAAAATGCATAATTGTATGAACAAGTATTCAAAAAAAGGAAGTTCCAGCATACGTTATGAAGAAGTCGCTAGCAAAGAACCCTAACATGCTTAGGACCATGATTGGAACTGGTCTAGTTCTTGTCTTAATACTCTCTTATGCTGTCTATTCTAACACATTAGATTCTGAATATTATGGGTATAAAACTAGTAATGAATCTGAAACAATAGATCTTCAGTCAAATGAAGAAGGAAAAGCGGATTGGTACTTTACATCTAAGGAAGCTATTACTTGGATCAATGTTACAATTGGAGGAGTAGAACTAGAATCTTCCAAACTTATCATTCAGGCGTCTGGAGTAGAGTGGTACTATTCATCATTATTGGGTATTGAGGGTGCAGATTTTTTTAATTGTGAAGATGGTGGTTTTTCAGAAGTATCAGAATCTTGTATAAGGGCATCTGTACATGAAATTTTAATCGACGATGGAGGTGAGCAGGTAATACACGGCAGGGTTTCTTTAAATCTTCCAATAGAAGGATTAGGATATATACAAAGCGATAATCCTGCATTAGCAGAAGAAGAGGCTAGAGATATAATAGATAATGAAAAGCAAACTATAACTTGGAATTTAAGAGTTGTAAATGATGGAGAAATTATTTCTGATGATAATATTACAATTAGTACTAGTATTGTCAAACATGAATTTGTTTCAATAGAAGAATTCAAATTAAATCCAGTTCAAGAGTCTATTTACAGTCTTGCGACATTAATTGGCTGCTTCTTTTTACTTCTTTTTGTTCCACTGACAATATATTTTTCAGCATTATATAAGTCCAAGAATGACGATAAATTACGACTTGAAAATTAAAAAAATTAATCTTTATACTGTTCAACATTCCAAGAAATAGATTCAGCATTTTTTACCACGGTAGATAAACGAAGATCCATAAAAATCAATATAGAGGCTTGAATTCGTTGTTTTGAAGGTAAAATTTGCTCCTTAAAATCTAATTCCATAATTTTAATAATATCCTTAAGATTATTATTACCATCCATCAGTAACCATAATCTCGAATTCATTAAATCTAAGCGCCTTTTAAGATATCTGGGGGACTTTAGTAATTTTGATAGGATTAATTCAAGATTAGAAAATTCTTTCTCATACTCAATGATTATTTCATTTGATATATTATCATAATACCACTTAACTGGCATCCTTACGGGTATATCATTATCTAAAATTAACATTAATTGTCCCCAAGTACCCAAAATAATAATGATATCATAGATGAAACCCCCAACCATGCAAAGAATTTAGTTATGTATATTTTTTTTGTAAAATTTGATGTCCACCAAGTAATAAACGCACATAAGGCAGAGATTAATAGTAGAAATTCGCTTCCATGAGGTAATGAATTCAAATGTTACACCTAACGTCTTAATTTTATTGAATTAGAATTAAGAGATTCAGTAAATTTTATCAATCTATCATTTAATTTTTCATCAATTATTTGCCCTTTATCATTAAATGATTTTTTGATATTAGCCATTACCAATTGTTCAGGAATTGCCCAACCATGCATCCAACGTACAGATGTTCTCATATGGTTCAGTGTAGTAGTATTGGATTGCCCTCCAAGGGTACTAATGAGACCGAATACTTTTCCAGATGTTTGATCAAAGGAGAGCCAGTCTATGGAATTTTTCATAACTCCACTCATTGTACCATGATATTCTGGACTAGATAGTATAAATGCATCTACTGAATCCGCCATTTCTTTGAATAACTTTACATTTGGATGATCCCAACACCCATCTTCGCCTACAAAAGGTAAAGGATTTTTTTCATTATCCCAAATAACTACGTCACAATCATATTTTTTACATTCTTCTTTTACTAAATTAATCATATGCCCATTTGCTGACTCCAGACTGTAAGAACCACAGATTCCCATAATACGAATAGACTCAACCATATATTACCGTAGAGTGCATAATTATTCAACCCATTCATTAAAAATTTAAATATAGACAATAATAATAAAATCATACTCGGAAAATACTTATGGATAATGTGTCAGGCGAGTTAATCATGACTAATACAGAATCGGCATCAGATTCTAGCATCGAAGATGTCATATCAGAAGCAAAAAATCTCTACTCACTAGGAGAATATTCAAAGTCGCTAGAACTATATGACTCTTTACTTTTGATTGATAATAATAACGTAAATGCCTTATATTCCAAAGGCGTGATTAAAGTACATCAAAATGAGATTAATGAAGCAATAAAATATTTTGAAAGAGTTAATAATATTATTCCAAATCATCCTCCAACAGTAGCAAATCTTTCATATCTTTTAGAAGAGACTTCTCCAATTAAAGCATCAGATTATGCAAAAATTGCTCTAATAACTTATCCAGATATGATTGAATTGAAAAGAATATCTAATATTGCATTAGATGAAGAAAAAGACGATTTGAATAATGAAAAATTTGAAAAACAGAGTGAAATATTAACTGAATCTTCCATCACTACAATTAATGAGGAAGAAATATTACTAGTTTCAAAACCTGTTGAAGAAGAGGAAATAGATATTTTAGACCTTTTATCATTAAATGAAAAGACCTCTGAAGATAAAGCTAGAGAATTAAATGAAATAGGAGATTATATTGGCGCAGTGAAGTTATGGAAAGAAATATTAGAAAGAAAACCTAAATCTCCTGAAGCATGGAATGGACTTTCTGAATCATTGGAGAAAGCAGGTTATACCGAAAAGGCAAAACAATGCAGAAATAAAGCAAGTATACTGGAGTCTGAGAATGAATTGACAAATAAAGAAGAGAATAGAAATATTAACTTAGAAAAAGAGTCTGAAGAAATATTGTATCATGAAAATATTGAAGAAGATTTAAATTATAAAAATAGCGTAAATACCTCTATTGAATGGTATAATAAAGGAATAAATTTCCTCGCAGAAGAAAAAAGTAGCGACGCTCTAAGTTGCTTTGAAAAATCCATTGGAGGGTGCCCTAAAGGAGAAAAAGAACTACGTGTAAGAAGTCAGAATGGACGCGGAGATGCATTATATCAAATGGGTAAATATTCGGAAAGTATTCTAGCATATCATGCCGCTATATCTTTAGAACCTTCATTTTTAACTGGAAGGACCTTATACAACATGGGTCAATCATATGCGTTTTTAGAATTATATGAAGATGCATTAAAATGTTTTGAACAATCAATAGGAAGAGGGTTAGAAAAGGATGGAGTAGATCTCTGTAAAACTCAAATGAATAGATGTAAGTTACTTTTAAGAGAACAAAATAAAAGAAAATAATTCTTAGTCACTGGATTTACTAATAGTTATTATTACCGATTTACTAGTAGGAGTATTGCTTCTATCTGCTACGCTATCTAGTGGTATCAATGAATTTGACTCAGGAAAATAAGTCGCAATATTATTTTTTGGAATGTCATATGGAATAACAAACCATTTATGTGAAATCCTTTTTTCACCCTGGAAATGGGAAGTGAGATCTACTAATTGAAATTTTTTAAGATTATTATCTTTAATATCGTCTGGATTCATAAATACTATTCTTCTCCCATTTGAAATACCTCTATATCTATCATTTAAACCATAAATTGTGGTATTATATTGGTCATGTGATCGAATTGTCATCATTAAAAATTGATTTAATTTTGCCTTTTTACTAGAAATATTGTGCTTAACAAACTCAGCTTTCCCTGATTTAGTATTAAAAGTCAGATTATCTCTAGGAGAATTTGGTAAGTAAAAACCTCCTTTAATTCTTAACTTACTGTTGTAATTATCAAAACCACTAATACAAGAACTAATTAGATTTCTAATATTATCATAGTTCTCAGATAAATTACGCCATTGTACTTCATTACGAGAGATTTTAGACTCTAAAGATAATGCAATGCCCGCCACAATGGCAGTTTCTGATTTTAAGTTATCACTAATAGGTTTAGAACTGCCTTGTGATGAATGAACAACACCCATAGAATTTTCTACTGAAACAATCTGTCTCCCTTGAGAAGTAGTGTCTATTTCTGTCCTGCCCAAACAAGGCAATATCAATGCTTTTTTTCCGGTAACAAGATGAGAACGATTAGGTTTTGTTGATATTTGAACAGTTAAATTACAGTTTTTAAGTCCACTTGCTGTTTTTTTAGTATCAGACATTGCAGATAAAAAATTTCCTCCCATTGATAAAAAAACTGTATTAAAATTTTTCATTAATTTTACTGCTTCTACAGTATCTACGCCATGTTCAATGGGTACATCTATTCCTGTGTTATTCGCTAAAGCAGATAAAAAATTAGAACTAGGTTTATGATTTATCCCAACTGTTCTATCTCCTTGAACATTTGAATGACCTCTTACGGGACAGATTCCAGCACCTGGGCGACCTATATGGCCACCTAATAACTGAAAATTTACAATTTCTTGAATTGTCGCAACAGAATTTTTATGTTGTGTAATGCCCATTGCCCAACAAACTATAGTAGATGTCGACTTGGATATTATTTCACCTAATCTTTTGATATCATTAGTATTAACTCCCGAATGAAAAGAAATTTCTTCCCAATCGGTATTATTGACTTCATCCAAATATTCATTAAATCCGTTTGTATATTTTTTTATAAAATCTATATCATAATTTTCAGATTCAATGATTACTTTTGAAAAACCTCTGAATAATGCCATATCCCCATTGATATTTACTGAAATATGTTCATCAGAAATTTTAACTCCTTTGCCCAATAAATCTAACGGTTTTTGAGGGTGCTTAAATCTTATCATACCCGTTTCTTTTAATGGATTAATACTTATAACTGAAGCGCCAGATTTCTTTGCATCACTCAATGCTGAGAGCATTCGAGGATGGTTGGTTCCGGGATTTTGGCCTATTACTATTATTAAATCTGCCTTATTAAAGTCATCCAATTTGACCGTTCCTTTTCCTATACCTATTGATTCTGTTAGTGCTACGCCCGAAGATTCATGACACATATTCGAACAATCTGGTAGGTTATTAGTACCAAACCATCTAGCGAGTAACTGCCATAAAAACGCTGCTTCATTACTAGTTCTACCAGATGTATAAAAAATTGATTTATTTACATCTTTTAAGCTAGCTAGTTCGGTGGCAATAATATCAAAAGCCTCATCCCAACTTATTTTAGTATAGTGCATACTATCGGGCATCAAGACCATAGGATCTGTTATTCTACCTTGTTTATTTAACCAATTATCTGATTTTAGAGATAATTCTTTCACAGACCAATTTGACCAAAAATTTGGATCTGCTTTATTTTTAGTTCTTTCATCGGCAACAGCTTTAGCTCCATTCTCACAAAATTCAAATCTAGAACGATGATCATCTGGATCGGGCCATGCGCAACCAGGGCAATCAAATCCTTGAAATCTATTTACTTTAGATAGATTGTAAATTGAGGAACTAAGATTATTACTAACACTGTGGGAAAACGATGCTAATACTCCTGGAATTCCAGCAGCTATTGACTTAGGTTTAGTCAACTTAGGAGGATTTTTTTCCAAAGGCGTAAGCTCGTTAACAGGGCCCCTCATAGAGCCCGACAGTAATGATGTGTACATCAGGTCTTTTATAGAAATGGATAAAATTATCGAATTCTCTTAGGACCTGAGAAAATTGTTATTTTATTTTTCTTAGCAAATCCAATTAACGTCATTCCGTGCTCTGTGGCCAAATCAATGGCTAAACTACTTGGTGCACCAATGGCAATCATTATTGGGAAGCCAGCCCTTAATGATTTCTGAACTAATTCAAATGACGCTCTTCCAGAGATAACTACAATTTCTTCTTTAATTGGTAAATTATCATTTTTTAATGCATCTCCAATTAATTTATCCATAGCATTATGTCTTCCTATATCTTCTGCAATTGAGATTAGTGAACCCGATATATCAACTCTAGCACATGCATGTGTTCCGCCGGTAGAAGAAAAAAGGTTTTGTCCATTTTGAAGAGCTGATAACGCATTAGCAATAATATTTAGATTTATATGAATACTATCTGATAATTCAGGACCATGTAGGTGAATTAAATTAGATATAGATTCTTTACCACATATACCACAAGAAGATGTCATAGTTAATTTTCTATTATGATCTTGAGGATTAAATTGGACATTTTTAGACAATATTACTTTATTATTATCGATATTATCAATAATTTCAATTATATCAGACTTTGAAGAGATAATTCCCTCGCTGTACAACAATCCTTTTATCAGATCTGAATCGTTACCAGGAGTTCGCATTAATAAACCAAGTGAAAAATCTAAATTATCTTTAGCAGAAATTTTTATTGATAATGGAGATTCAACCGATACATAATCTATTTCCCTTTTAATGGAGTCATTTTCGATTCTGATTATATCTCTAGATTCAATGCCTACCATGTTACCTCGCAGAGGGTTTTACGTTATGATTAATCGGTTGAAGAAGTAACTCACACAATTGTTCAAATAACCCATCCACTACAGCCATATATGGGTCTGTTAGATAGTTCGGGTTTTTCATTACCAGTTTTCTCAGAAGTTAATGTAGTAGATGTTAAAATTAATGTTACTGAGTCGGCTCAGTTAGCTATGAGGAAATCAATGGAGGGGGATGAAAATACTCATGTATTGATAATAAGTGCTGAAGCTGGAGGGTGTTCAGGATATTTGTATGATATGAAAATTACAGAAGATCCCAGTGATGATAATTTTCAAAGAATAAATGTTGGAGATGTTAGTATACTGATTCATAATAAAGATAGTACATTGTTAAATGGAATAAAGTTAGATTACAAGGACACCCTCATGGGGGGTGGTTTCCAAATAGAAAATCCTAGTGCTGATAGAGAATGTGGTTGCGGACAATCATTCGGCTAAGGTGTTGAAAATTCTTGATTGATTTATATCCAAATAATTTTTTCTATGAAGTAAAATCTAGTTTTACTATTATTCGAGGGAAAGATGCAATTAAGCATCTGGAAAGAGTACTAACTACTAAGATTAAGAATATTTCCTATGGAAGTAAACATGAGTCACTTTTGTGTGATTTGAACGGAAGAATTATTGATTATTTAACCGCATATATGATTAAAAATGAATTATTAGTGGTTAGTACTTCCATAAAGGGAGATGAAGTAAGAAGAATATTATCAACAGGAATACCTTGGAATGAAGATACAATAGTATTAAATGCAGATGAAAGTATAAGAAAAATTATAATTTCAGATGAAAAAATAGATAAAATTTTTGCAAAAGAAAAAGATTCTATACTGGAATTAAATGATTATGAGTGGTTAGAAAGTGGAGATAATATTATTTCTAGGAACAATAGACATAATATTTCATCCTTAGAAATTTTAATGCCTAAAAATGATATGTACGTTATCAAAGAAAAATTAATAGAAAATGAATTTAAGATGATAAAAGATAATGAATGGAATAAATATAGAATATATGTTGGAATTATCAATTTTAAAGAAATAGAGCATAGAATACCATTCGACGTAGGGATGAAAGAATTAGTTAAGATGGATAAAGGATGTTATCCGGGGCAAGAAATACACGCCCGATTAGAAAGTCGAGGTAAAATAAGAAAGACATTAGTAAAGTTGAGTTGTGAAAAATTTCTTAGGGAAGATGAATATAAAATTGAAAATGGTGGAAAAATAGTAATAACAACTGCATATGATGGAGGGCAAAGTAAATCTAAATTCTTTGGAATTATACCGATTAAATATCTTGAATTAGGTAAAATAGAATTAAATAATGGAATTATATTAGCAATAGAAGACGTCGTTAGTTTTCAGTCTCTAAATTCTCACCACTAGATATCCATTCAGATAGAGGCATGACTGGAGACAGGTGCAATGAACCTTTATCTCTGGTAAATAAATATAATGTTGGTTTGAAGATATCAATCATTTGTTTTTGGAATGAATTCCTTACAGATAATCCCCTTAACCTGAAAAATATTAATTCAACCGTTATACCTATTATGGTAGCCGTATAAAGTACAAGTAGAACACTTATAGAGAATGCGACAGGATCGACTAAAGATTGATCTGTTCTTATCTGACCTCCGTACATCAATTGCCTTGATAATAAAAATAGTAATCCAACTCCAACCCAGGGGCCTAGTGCATTTTCAACAAAGGTATCCATAGGAATAAGCCTACGGTTAGTTGGATCTGCAAAAACCAATGAGCTTGCTGTGGCGGCTCTAATAACTGAAATAAATGAAACTAAGAAAATATAAACTATTGCGCTAACTAACATAATATTTTTTGCACTAATAGGCATGTATGATATAATCAAATAAGTGAATAATCCCAAAAAAACTGTAATTGGCATCCTATGTATTGAGGCTAAAACTCTGTCCAATTCTTTGGCACCATCGTCCAATCTAGGTATCCCTATTATTTCCCAACGTGTTAATTTTTGAATAAGTCTGGCAACCATAGATAATAATGATTTTTCAATTAGTAACCATTCTATTAATCTTAAAACAGGCATCATCGGTAATGTTATTATAGCCGCAAATAATCCTACTAATGGCCAAACTATTAGACTGGGGAAAAGTAAAAAATGAGACAATCTAAGAGGGTGCAAAAGATCAGATTCTATACGTGCTTGTCTATCAGAATTTAAGTGCACTTTACGGGCTTCTGCATCTAATTGAGATCTATATTTGCGTATTGGTATTCCTGCATCCAATACCCTTCTTACTTTCTCTCTATAATCTTCTTGTTCAGGTTCCATTCCTACCCACCAGCGCCATGCAAAAGATACTGGAAGAGCAAGAATTACTGGTCCCAACAGGATGAGTACTGCAGTAAACAGAGTCTCAACTGATTCCGCCATGTGTCTTGCTGAAGATGTCATAGTCAATAATAAAGCGGTTAGAATATGGATTAAATGGATGATTATAGATAAACTTCATTGAATAGACACTGGTGTGAATAATCATGGCTAGAATATTAATTAGTGATGGCATGGAAAAAAACGCTATTGAGAAGCTTAAAGAAAATGGCTTTGAAGTTACGGAAAAGCATTATTCACATGAAGAATTATTATCTGGAATTCTAAATAACTATGATGCGATAGTAGTTAGAAGCGCTACGAAACTAAATGAAGAAGTATTATCAACTATAGAACGTGAAAAAGGTATAAGATTTATTGGTAGAGCAGGTGTTGGGATAGATAATATATCTCTTGAAGGAGCCTCTAAAAGAGGTATAATAGTATGTAATACCCCCAAATCATCCACACAAAGTGTTGTCGAATTAACCATAGGGCACCTAATCACATCTACGAGACATATTGCTACAGGAGATAGAAAGTTAAGAGAAAATAATTGGGCAAAGAAAGAATTAAGGGGTACCGAATTATCTGGAAAAAATTTGGGATTAATAGGTTATGGTAGAATAGCAAGATCCATTAGCGTAGTTGCAAAGGCATTAGGTATGAATATTCATTGTTATGATCCTTATATATCTAGGGAAATTACAAATGAGGATGATTGTATTGTTCACAATAATATTGATGATGTATTTAAAAATTGTACTCACATATCCGTACATTGCAATCTTAACGAGGAAACATATCATTTAGTCAATGAAGAAAGAATAGAAATGATGCCCGAATATGGCTCAGATGGAATAAAATGTGGAAGACATGTAGTAAACTGTGCCAGAGGAGGAATTGTTGATGAAAAGTCAATTTTTACAACTCTAGAAAATGGAGTTTTATCTTCTGCAGCACTCGATGTTTTTGAAAAAGAACCATTGAATTTAAGTCCATTACTATCGCAGGAAAACTTCCATGGCACCCCTCATATAGGAGCATCGACTATAGAAGCACAAAGTAGAATTGGTGAGGAAATGGTAATTTTGTTAAAAGATTTTTTTGATGGTGAGAAGCCTCACTCTACAATTAACTAAATCATTTCAGATTATGCATCCTAACTAAAGCAGCAGATAATATTTCAAGTTCTTTGGGAATTTCAACATCGGAAATTTCGGATTTTAAGGAAAATCCATTATCTTTCTTTTTCTTCCATACAAAAGAATTGAAA
The DNA here is from genome assembly GCA_943841885.1 of Candidatus Thalassarchaeaceae archaeon. Taxonomy (GTDB): domain Archaea; phylum Thermoplasmatota; class Poseidoniia; order Poseidoniales; family Thalassarchaeaceae; genus MGIIb-O3. Next base: position 154,651 of record CALSZZ010000003.1, read on the forward strand.
TCTATTATAAGTTGAGAAAAATTATCTAAATTACTGAAATAACTAGGAATCTTGAGGTTTAATTTGGGATATTTATCTGCCATGACACTACTTTTATCATATATCGTTAAAGATATATGATGACAAAAGAATGGGCAAATAGGTGTAAATACAGTAATTATATCCTTCACAATTCTATGCAACGTCCATGAAGCATTTAAGTCATCAGAATATAATCTAGTTTTGGCCATCTCCAACCAATGGCTTGGAAATATCCCAGTTGTAAAATTCTTAATTGACTGTGCGGCAGTATATATATCGATATCTATCCAAGATTTATGAATACTCTCCATATTTTTAATGTGTTCAGATAAAAATCCAAATGTCTTCAGCAGGTAAATCTACAGGCTGAGTATCTAGATTAGTTGGTACTTCAAATTGGCTAGCAAATCTAGCAACGTTAAATATTTTAGTTAAAACTCCAAAATATTTTGACTCGATTTCTTCGGGGTTGATATGGAAGTCATCTCCTACCTGAGCATCACAGGCTTTCCAAAGACGGAAACATTCACTTCCAATTTTATTGGCTTTGAGATTTACTTGCTTGCCGTCTGAACCTTTGATCTTCCATGACCCAGTCCTTCCACCTGCACCACATTCTAATACTGAATTAGCATCAATACCGTTACCAAGAGACTTAGACATTTTTACGCCCCCATGGATCCATTCCTAGTCCATCTATCCATATATTAGCAAAACCAGGTTTATCCAATAAAAGAGTACTTTTTAGCAATGTGTAGTATAGCCATGTTCTGACAATTTCCTTGCCTTGAGGACGTAAAGCAGTAGGGAAAGCTCTATTGAATAATTCTTCATCCTTACCGTATCCCGATACAAATAAGTTAGAATTAGAAGAATCCATCCAAGTATCAAACACTTTCTCTTCACCAGTTAGTATCCCTAACTCGTCAGAGAGTTCATCATAACTTCCTAACTTTGTCCTAGTTACACGGTCTAATACTTCTGAACCAGAAGGTGGAGAATCTCTCCAAGGTTGCACATACCCTCCTGAAGGTGGTACGACGACCTTATTTCCATCTTCACTATACCAAATTGGAACTTCTGTGTGGTACCAACGCCTTCTGGAAATCGGCCAATCAATGGATATATTTTGCATCCAATCATCAAGGAATTGCTTGTTTCTAGGGGGTATGAAGTTAATTTCAGAAATTAGTTCGTTCATACGTTCTAACGTATGTGTTTGTCGAACATACCACTCTTTAAGCAATATTATTTCCACAGGATTATTCCCTCTTTCACTAACAGGAATTTCTTGTTCATGATCAATTATAGAAGATAAGACACCGCTATCATCAAGAATTTCAATTGCTCTTTTCCTAGCATCTAACACTGTGAGCCCAGAAAGAGGACCGGATATATCAGTCATCTCACCTTTGAGATTAATTGCAACAAATGGCTCAAGACCAAACTCTCTGAAGACTGAAACATCATTCTGGTCGCCAAATGAACATACCATCAAAACTCCTGAACCAAAATCCATTTTCACAGAATGATGGGAAGAAACAAGAACTTTCTTAGTTCGTCCATTTACAGGAAGAGGTAAAATTAATTCTTTACCAACTAAATGTGCATATCGGCTATCCTCGGGATGTACCAATACTATACCACATGCACAAATTAATTCTGGACGGGTTGTCGTGATTACTACTTCCTCTCCCTCTTCAGTTTTCCAAAGAATATCACAAAGTTTAGTTCGGCGAGATATTCTTTGCACTTCGGCATCGGCAATTGTAGTGCCTTCGACGGGGTCGTAAATATTAGGGCGTAAATCTTCAATAATATTCCCCTGCTTAAATAAATCTACAAATATTGATTGGGTAACACCCCTGTATTCAGGAGAATCGGTAAGATATTCAGACTCGAAAGAACATGACAAACCTACTCGGCAAGCGGTCTCCCTCATTGCTTGAGTATATTCTTCAATAGTTTCTTTACATAAATCAATGAATTCTCCCCTTTCAAAGGTTCTCATTTTCTTCCCTGTTTTTTTCTCAACAGTGAATTCAATGTTTATTCCATTACGATCTACTCCCCATGGAAAATATACCTCTTTCCCTAATAATCTCTGACTGCGGGCAATCACATCTATCATGCTATATTGTGCCACTGCACCGATATGCCATGTCCCACTAGGATATGGAGGCGGAGTATCTATCACAAAAATTTCTTTTTCTGAATTTGGATTGAATGAATAGCGTGAACTATAAGATTCGCCATAGTGCTCCTCTTGTATGCGTTTTTCAAGGTCTATTGACCATCTTTTATCCGTTATTTTCGGCTTACCCATGACAATCACACCTGAGCGGTATATACTAACCCCGCAGTAACTTATTCTTGACTATTGCCGAGTTAGCAATATGAACGAAATACGGTTTAGAATGAGATGGAGAGCGTTGGGTTGAAGTCCCTTCCTCGACCACGAATACATGAGAGGGTAGTGTTATGGTTCCAGGAGATGATGAAAAATCTGGAAAAAAAACGCTTAGAAGTCTTGCGAATACATCTTCTTCAATAAAACAATCAATGAAAAATATTGACTTAAATTCTGTAAAAGATACTGTGATAATGACACCAAATAAGATTAGAAGATCTATGTCGGGAATGACTGGTACTCAGGCTTTAGTTAAAGCACCTGTTTTAACAGTTGTTTTATGTTTACTCGTTACTGGTTTCTTTACTTTACATTCAGGAGCTATAGATTGTAGAGAAAAGTTTCAAAATTCAATTTGTAACGAAGAATCTTCAATGAATGTAAATGGTGATTTAGAAGTTTACTTACCTGATGGTTCGCAAGTAGCAGTTTTAATAGAAGAAGTAGAAGAAGATTGGACAACAAATGTCATGATAATCTATGTAGAGTCAGATAAATACAATATTTCCCTTCTCCCAGATTCTAGAACAGATAGATGCTATGGAAAATGCGATGAATTACGATCGAAATGATGGTGGTGAAAATGATGAAATAATATATGTTTTATCTCTTTCTGCTGTAATCAAAGAAGTTAATTCTAGTGCTGGCAGAGTAGCTAAAGCATTTACGTCAGGGTTAGGAACAGCACTTGGCCAAGATGAACTTGCTGAACAGTTTAATGAAATAATTGATGAGCAGCAAGATATTTTAGGAAACTACGCTATACCTGATGACCAACCCAGAGTTGATCAGATATTAGGGGAAATGCCTCAAAATGCTTTAGATAAACTAGTCAGAGATGTTGGTGGTTCAGGTGCGGAACAGAATCTCAATGATTCTGGAGTACCTCAATGGAATCGGGCAGTTATAATCATGGGAATCTCAAGTGACGCGGATGTCCCCGGAATCATTGAATTGACTCAAAGTAATATTGATAATCTAAAGAATGTCATAAATGAATCATCAGACAAACCATATCCAGAGAACACATATTGGTCAGAGTTAGGCCTCAACATGACATTAACCGGACCCGCTCCTATCACTAACGCAGTTACTGAAGAATCTTTCAATCTCTTTTGGAACGTATTTCCAATTGGTGTCGTCTTAGTAGCCGTAACCTTATTCTTATTCCATTGCGACTTATTACAAACAGGAAGGTTTCGACTTGTTCAAGGAGTTAAGGTATTAATAATCGCAGGTCTGCCAACTTTATGTTCAGTTTTCTTGACAATGGGTATCATAGGATTTACCAACTATGAAGTTACAATGACTGTAATTATTGTCGGACCGATTGTTCTTGCACTAGGTGTATCATATGGGCTTCACATAACAAATCGTTACGCAGAATCTAAAGGTACACCAGAAGAAAAAATAGATGAGGCTTTGAACTCCACTGGAAGAGCAGTGTTTTCTCTCTGCTATGACAACTATAATTGGTTTTATTTCCTTAGCTTTTACTCCGATGAGCACCGATACAAACTGTTGGTATGGTCTCTTAGCAGGGGGCATTGTTGTAGTATATGTGATGACGATGCTGATGGTACCCAACTTAACGTTATTATTAGATTTAAAGAAACCTTCTCATCCTCCTCCTCGATGTATTTGTGAACTTCTGCTGTTCATGTACCTAGTAAATTGGACTAAAGACTAGCTTTAGCAGTGTATTTGTCTGATTAGCTATGACTTATCTCTGCTGGATATTTCTAGACAACATAGTCGAAGCAAATCTTGACCTTGTTGGATATGGCCCCAGAAGAAGGTTGAGTGCGGTGCAAGCGATGAAACTATATTCAGTGATGAGTTCGAGTCAGGGACAGCCCGGATTTATCTATTAGTATCAGAAGCACCATCTTGGCGCAGTACCATCGTTTTCATTTATCTGCCGACCGTCCATATGACCCTTCTAGCGGGTATGGAAAATTTAGAAAGACTCGAGCGGCAATGCGCTAGAAGTTGACAACAGCTACTGCGGTTTCCATAGTTTTCCTGATGAAAGCCATTGCTGTATCGTGTAAATGTTATCGGGTGCTCCAATATTGCCGATATAATCGACGACACTCTCCTGGTCCGCTACCTTCACTCAATCACAAGATGCTAGCAGACATTTAGTTTTCGATAGCGGAGGCAATCTGGTAATGCATCCTTTTGGAGAACTGCTTTAGACACCTTAGATGCTCAGGAAGCTGAGGGGGGCAGACAGGCTGCAAAATTTTCTTTCTCTACGTGTTCTACGAGAGCTCTAACGGCTGAAATGAGAGAATTATTTATATCATCGGGAGATTTTGCAGAGTAGCCTAATATATACGTCGATATGCCCTTCATGGATGTTGTAGGTACAGAAGAGGCTACTTATTTCGCTGTAACAGAATTCACGCTGCTAATTCAGGAGCTTGCAGGCACCAACGGAGAACCTCGATAGCTGCATCGGAGTTGCATCGGTGTAGCCCCCATAACAATAGAAGTTAATCGACTTAATTGTGGGATCCCAATGGAAGTCGTTATTTTTTGCATCTGGCTTTTCACTGTGATCGTACATTGGCTCTTAGTATTTAGGGACCTATTTGCTATGCATTATTGACCACACTGCCTGTAGGTTTTACTGTTGGCAATGCAATGGCTTGTTATGGATTCTTGCGGTGTGCCATCTATGTCTCTAGTTACTGTTATGATTGGATCGATACTGGTAGGAGTGGGGGTGGATTTCTCCATCCACATAGCTAACAGAGTCAGGGAGTTAGGCGGGTCCGCTAGATGCTATAAAATCTGCATGTGCGCAAGCACTGGCATGAGCTTTGTTCAGAAGCTACCACGGTTACTGCAGCAGGTATGTCTGTGCGCATTGTTTAATACCAATTCCAGCAATTCGACCGTTCATTAAGCGTGATAATTGTCATATGTACTAATTGTTGCGGCTCTTTCTGCACTACTTTTATTGCCTGCAATTTACTGCAATTAATGGTTAAAGCGAATGTGGGGGCTAACTGGCGGAGTGTCTAGATATGGTACAAAACTGCTGGCCTCAGAAGAGCGATTCAGCTAGAGATGAAGCGGATGCAATTGGATGCGTCATTAATTCATGGGCTACTGCAGAAGATGCTTGGTGACGTATAGAACTTTCATTCACTATGTTGGCCTTCGTGAGATGAACAAATGAGAAATTACTGGCTTGATGAAGAGTGAACCTCATGTTTACCCATGGGAGACATGCTAGTTTCTGAAGGACGGAGACACGCACTGGGACGGAGTGAGAAATTATCAAGCCAGAAATATGATGAGAGATGATATGAAATTAGGTGATTTGGTACTATTTTATCATTCGAATTGTAAACCACCGCATGTTGCCGGTGTGGCCAAAATATGCTAGAGAAGCTTATCCTGATTTCACATCCTGGGCTCAAGACCCTTCGTCTAATTATTTTGACCCTGAGAAGGCTACTCCTGAAAATCCAAGATGGTTGATGGTTGATATCGAAGCCTTTAGTTGAAGTAATTGAATAGGACAGTGGTCTCTACCTGATTTAATGAGACATAACCCTACTCTTGGAGGGTATGCCGCTATCTAATGAAAGGGAGTAGGTTATCGGTACAACCAGTGCCTGAAGAGCATTTTGGTATAATTATTTGTCAATATGGGTGGCCGCAAAGGATTACCATAATTTCATAAAAATTATAGTGGGCATGTCTCTCGGTGGACGCTACGTCATGCCTCGACAATGTTGAGTCATCGAATCTCCTCAGCCCCGCTATCCCAAGGCATCCAGCATCCCCGGTCGGGTTGCTCGCTTCCGCGCCTGACCTGGTTCCCGGGTATAAAATAGTCAATTCTTCCCTCCGGAAGAACATCGTATCAACCTGGATCTCTTGGGGGCGAAGCGTCGACGTTAACTGATGAGACATCAGAGGCTCGTCTACGCCGCCCTCGAACTTCAGGCCACCATTATCAACGATTTGTGGAATATAGAACACGTCAACGCTCCCCCTAGCCCATATCGGGGATAAGCCCATCACGTATCAATTAATCCATTTATTTAATTATCAACTGTTTCATATTTAGAAGGACATCCTGTAATAACTTCTGATGCTTGAATATTCCAAGAATCATTAATTTCAACTAGCTTTCCTTTAACAGCAACAGGTAAACCTTCTTGGAAACCTTCCGGTATTGAAGCGGTAGAAAAGTCAATAATTAAATATTGATTATTACCGGTTAATGTGAAAATTTTTTCATCAATAATCAAACTATTATTGACTACATCTCCTCTTACAAATAATTCCTTATTTTCATAATTATCTGGATTAGCCATTATTTCATCAACAGAATATTGTACCTCGGGCTCTACTGATATAAACATCAATAAAAGTAATGAGGACATTGCTATTGAAATAATAATTAATTTAGTTTTTTTGTTCGCTACCATATTGTACAACTCTAAAAATATAATCACTTATGTTTGTAACCCACTGCCTCAGAAATACTACTAAAGCCTTGTTCAATACGTTTCTCTTTAATCCCTTTAACTATTGAAGATACAACGGAAGGCCCTTTGAAAACTAATGAAGAATATAATTGTATAAGAGAGGCTCCGGATGTTATAGAAGACCATGCAGTATCTGGAGATTCAATACCTCCAACTCCAATGATCGGGATTTTCCCTTGAGTCTGATTAAAAATTAACTCTATTACCTCTTTGGACCTATTATGAAGTGGCCTTCCTGATAGGCCGCCCTCTTCCGAAAAAATACGCCTAGATTGGGCATTAGTGGGGTTTGGCTTTACTACAGTAGTATTTGTTGCTACAAAACCATCTATATTATTTCTAATAGCAACATTAAGTGAATCTAAAATCTGGTCATTTGTCCTATCCGGAGATAATTTCAATAATATAGGTTTATCGTCGTTAATAAGGCGTACTTGGTTACATGCTTTTAATATAGAATCAAGATATGTTTCTCCTTGAAGATCCCGTAAGTTGGGCGTATTAGGAGATGAGACATTTAATACAAAAAAATCAGCATAATCCCATAGAATTTTCAAAGTTTCGGAATAATCTTCTGGGGAATCTATATTCGAAACTTTACTAGAACGACCAATATTTGCAGCGATGGGTATATCTGGCCACTTATTAGATAATTTACGTGAAAGTAATTTATCTTTAATTGCTAAGGCCCCAGGGTTATTGAGTCCCATTCTATTTACCAATGCATTTTCTTTATTTGCCCTGAACATCCTTGGTTTAGGATTACCTTCTTGAGGGAATCTAGTTATCCCTCCATATTCTCCCCATGAGAAACCCAAGGCTGACCAAGAAGATAGAGCGTCAGCTCCTTTATCGAATCCAGCTGCCAAACCTAAAGGGTGCTGAAATAATGTATTGAATACTTCTATTGGTTCGGATGGTGCCGAATAAGCAGAATTAAGAATTTTTTGTCCAATATTTTTTTGACCAAAGTTAGTGAGAAAATTTATACTCATTTTATGAGACTTTTCTGAATTTATTCCTTTGAGTAGCGGAAATAAAAGAGTTCTATAAGGCAGACCCATTGTTAACCCGAGAAGGCAATATTCTTCAATAGTTGTGTACCATAGAGTAATTATGTCTCCTTCTGCATACGATTTATGTCTCTGGGAAATTTCACGGAGAGCGTTGAGATCTGAGAAATTAATGTTTTCCTTTGATAAAAAAACTAAAATAAATATACAAAAATTAAGTAATATTATTTCTGACTCAGCACCATCGATAATAATTGAAATGAACAAAGATGGTGATGGAAAAAAAAAATCATATTGAAATCTTTAATCTTGAGAAAAGAATAGGAATTATAGGCCTTCAAGAACCAAAAAAATATTGATTGTTTATGGATTCCTACAGAAATTAACACATTTTGGGAAGATTTTGAAAGAAAAATCTCACATCTAGTTGATGCGGGATACCCTGGTTGCATAGGATGCGGCGGACCAGGTTCAGAAGAGGAATGGGATGAAAATAAATACCGAATTCAATTTAGAGAAATGAAGTAAGTTTGAAACTATGGTTATCAATAATAGAAAGTTACTCACATTTATACATAGAATATTATTCGACAAACATTAGTGAGTACCATAGTTGAGGAGGATGAAGTGATTTGAAATTAATGATTATGGAATCTGGTGCTAAAGCGAAGACCGTTAAAAAATATCTAGGAAAGGGATGGATAGTTGATGCTTGTGGCGGACACATTGATAGATTGCCATCAAAGAAAGGAGAAAAAGGAAAAAATGATGCAATGTGGTATTCTGACTCAGATAAACTTCCAGAAGCCCCTTGGACCTCAGATAGAAATAAAAAAGAGAAAATTAACAAAATAATAAAAAATGCTAAATCTAAAAAAGTTGATGAAGTATTCATTGCTACAGACCCCGATAGAGAAGGGGAATTTATTGCATGGAGGTTGAGTGAAACTTTTACCAAAGCAGGATTTAAAAATCAAAGGAGAGTTGTATTTAATGAAGTTACAGAGGAATCTGTTCTAGAAGCACTAACAAGAAATGATGCAATAGATTTCAAGATAGTTGATGCCGCAAAAGTTAGAATGTTTATGGATCGTCTAATAGGATGGGAATGTGCAAATGTTAGTAGAAGATCAGGTATTGGATCGATGGGGCGTGTACAAACTCCGACGTTGGGATTTATTGTTGAAAAAGAGTTAGAAAGAGAAATTCATATACCAAAGAAATATCATAGTGTTAATTTTAATTCTGGTGAAGTTAAATTCAAAATTAGATTTCATGAAAAAAATGATGATAATGCCTGGATAGATGAATCTGGCGAAAAGCCTAAACATTTCCCTGACAGAACTTTTGATTTGGATTTAGCTCAAAAATCTATTAAATTACTCAAAGAGAATAAAAAAATTCAACTAAAATCTATTAAAAATAGTAAACAGCACAGAAAACCGAAGCCCCCATTCACCACAGATACGTTATTGCAGGCTTCAAATTCTTCATTGGGTTGGTCTTTAAAGAAAACTAGTGATATTGCAGGAGAATTGTATAACAAGGGTCATATTACCTACATAAGAACTGATTCAACTAGAACCAATCAAGATGCACGTGATGAAATTAAAGAATATATATTAACAGAATTTGGCAGTGATTTTATTGGTCAAGGAATACTAGGAAACGACGTTAAGAAGGAGTCTACAAAAATTCAAGATGCTCATGAAGCTATCAGACCAACTAGACCAAAAATTAATCAAATAAATGAAAAAGACGATGATTTGAAGAAATTGTATAGACTAATCTGGTCACGTTTTGCAGGAAGTCAGATGTCTGAATCAATTCGAGAGAATAGATCGATAAATGCCATTACAAAAGGTTTGGAAATGGATATTACAGGAACTGTTTCTTGGAGAATTCATGCAGGATGGGAAGAGGTATTTCAAGAATACCATGGAAAAGTAAGAACAAAACCTCCGCTAAATAAATTAGAAGTAGACGCAGTATGGTCAATTGATATAAACAGTGATAATCCAGAATTGATTAGTGATCAAACGAAACCTCCAAGAAGATATTCAGAAAGTTCCATAGTTCAAGAAATGAAAAAGGCAGGAATTGGTAGACCGTCTACCTATGTTTCTATGGTTCAAAGAATAGTTGCTAAGGGATATGTTGAGAAAAAAAGTGGTTCATTAATTCCTACTGAGAATGGAAAGAGGTTGTGGTTAGAAGTAGTTCCATTGTATAATAATCATTCAGAAAAGGTTGTATTGTTTAGTACTAAATTTACTTCAATAATGGAGTCTAAACTAGATGACATTGCTAACAATAACGATAATTCATCTGAAGTATGGCATGAATTTGTTAAAGATTTTTATGATATACATAAAAGAGCTGATGATGATTCCAAAAATATACCCTCTGTAAAGCAAATAAATCTTCTAAAAGATCTTTTGAATAACATAAATAAAATAGATCGGGAAAATATTCTAAAAGGTAAAGAGATAAATTTATTGACTAGAGAAGAAATTAAACCGATTATAGATAATGCAATGAAAATAGCTGGACCAAGAAAAGCAAGTAATAAACAGATTGATTTGATAATTAAAAAATGTGATCAATTAGGAATAAATTTAGAAGAGATTTTAAAAGAAAATAATATTGAAGATTTAGAGGCATTGACTGGAGGTAGTAACGGCACAGCAAGTATAGTCATTGGACAATTATTTGATATTGGTGGTAAAGAACCAGCCACTGAAAAACAAATTAAAGCAATAAGAAATATATCGAAGTATTTGGAAATTAAAATAGAAGATGCAATGGCGATTGTAAAGACTACAACAATAGAAGAAATTAATAAAAAAGATGCTAGTGAGTTAATTGGAAAAATGAAGAAAATGAAAAAGAAATAGTTGGTATTTATGATTTATAATTATGATGTTGTAGTGGTCGGAGCAGGTCCGATTGGAGGTTATCTTTCAAAAAATTTGTCTGAACTCGGTCATAATGTACTATTAATAGAAGAACATGCTGAAATAGGTAGACCATTTCAATGTGCAGGGTTAGTTAATCCTGGAGCAATGGAAAAAGTCGGTTTAGAAGATACTGCACTTACTAGAATTTGGGGTGCTAGACTTCATAGTCCCTCTGGAACTTTTATAGAAATAGGAGATCCCTCAATAACTAGGACTTGGTCAGTATGTAGAAAATTATTTGATGAGCAAGTGGTAATACAATCTATAAAATCTGGTACTGAATTATGGTTATCAAGTAATCCAATATCAGCAGATATTAAAGAAGATTATGTAGATTTAATAATAAATGTAGATGGTTCAGAAACTAAAGTTAGAACCAAATTATTGTGTGGTGCCGACGGTGCACATTCATGGGTAAGAAGAAAATTCAAGATGGGCCGACCAAAAGAAATGATGATTGGTTTACAGATAGAAGTTACTGGATATGAATCTCAAGAAGGCTGTTTGGAATTATTCACTGGAGATAATATATCGCCAGGTTTTTTTTCATGGGCGATTCCTTCCGGAGATACTACTAGGATTGGAGTATGGAGTAAACCGAATTTACTAGGCAAGGAATCATGTGAAAATTTCTTAAATAATCTGATGAATAATTCCCCTTGGAAAGATAAATTTTCTCAGTGTAAAGAAGTCGGTAGATTTTGTGGCCCTGTTCCAAGTGGAATATTGAAAAAACCAATGATAGAAAGAGTAGCATTATTCGGTGATGCAGCGGGTATTTGTAAACCTACAACCGGAGGAGGAATTGGTCCTGGTTTTAAGCAAGTAGACATTTTGGTTCCTCTACTAAGTAAAGCAATCTCAGACAATAATTTATCCAATAAGAAAATGACACAAATAACTAGTAGTTTAAATGAAATGAAAAGAAACCATAGAAGGAAGAGAGCACTAAGAGATGCATTTCTAACTGAAGTTAGTGAAGAAGAATTGGATAAAATTTTTGATATTTGGTCAAGGCCAGAAGTTATTAAATTAATAAATGAATTAGGAGATATAGAAAATCCGATTCCATTAGGTTTGAGAATGTTGAAGGATGTTCCAGAATTTAGAAAATTTGCGAAAAAGGCAGCAATGGCAATTTTATGGGGTTAAAAATGAATAAGTATATTCAAAAAATACGTTATCCGCCTTTTGAATATTCACATATGAATGCAAATAAAGTCCCCCTAATTGAAGTAGTTATTGAATCTGAATGTGAATTGGATAATGAATTTAAAATTGGGGAAGAAGATTCTTGGTATATTGAATGGAGCAAATATAGGGAAGAAAGTGGCGATAACTTAACTAAAATTGAATGTGAAGTAAAGAAGGATGTTTTACCTTTTTTAATGAAAACGAGAAATGGTTGGTATATTAGTCCCGATCCGCTACATCAAATTTCAAGAAAAATTATTTCTCCAACAGTAATTATTCTAATTTTATCCATATTAATTCATGCTACTGAACCAGGTTTATTGGAATTAGGAATTATTTCTAATTCATTTGCTGGATCTTATCGTTTAGGCCCGTTAGACTATCCAAAATTACTGTTATTCTCTTTCCCCATATTTTTACTACCTTTATTTTTTAGAATGATTGCAAACATGAGAGATATTTCTAGACAGAATAGATTTGTAAAGAATCCTTTAAAACCTCCTGAAATAGAAATATTAAAGGGCGATAATAATATCATTATAAGTATAAACAACATTCCAGAAAATGTTACTCTAACAAAAGCTAGGTTACAAGTTGGAGTTGCTGTTCCTGAAAGAGAGAAGATATTGAAAGCCCTTGGAAGAAGCGAGGGGGGACAACCTGCTCCAGGAATGTCCACAAAACCACCGGAAAAAAGGATAAGTACTGGAGATGAAATTGGAACGGGCGTAGGGGAAGCAACGCCCATGGCAGTGTCACATAGAAGAACGTTGATGTTAGAGGCGT
>CALSZZ010000004.1 GCA_943841885.1 Candidatus Thalassarchaeaceae archaeon
AAAATATGATTGCCCATCGGACTCCCTACTGATTCTGGATGGAATTGGATACCAAATATTGGTAACTTTGAGTGCCTGAATCCCATCAAAAGAGTTTTAGATTCATCCCAGCATGTTGGAATTAATGTATCATTATTTGGAGATAAATATCAGGCTATTATACCTCATCAAGGTGATTGGGTTTGGTAAGTCTCGATATAATCCCTTTCCATCATGAACTATCTGTGAAGGTTTACCATGAACTGCTCCAAGTGGTGACTCTATTAGTCCCCAACCTGCTGCTAGACCTATTGCTTGGTGTCCTAAGCACAAACCAAGCAGAGGAATATGTGAATTATTATTTTGTAATTTTCCTTCAAGAGCCATTTTTGCCAATTGCATAGAAATCTCTGAATTATTTGGTACTGATGGCCCTGGGCCAATTATTATATGGGATGGATTATACATTTCAATCCATTTTCTTATTACTTTCTCAATATTGATACTTTTTTCCTGAGGTCTTCCTTCAATTATTCTAACATCCTTGCCTATATTAGAGATTGAGTTTGCTATATTTTCAGTAAATGAATCTAAATTATCAATAATTATGATTTGAGATGATACTGAATTTTTATCTTCTCTAAATATTTTTCCATTATATTTAGATATAGATTTTTTTCTTGGACCTAAGTTGCTTAATCGTCCAATAAGTTTTGGTACAGGCCGCATCGCCATATTCCTTTCAGGTAAATCTGTACCACTAAAGCCAGTTCTAAAACCCCAAGTTGCTTCTGTTATTGCAGCAGCTTTCCAACGAGATTCTTCTACCTCTTCTGAAGGTATGGAATCATTAACTATTCCTCCTCCTGCTTGTACAGTCCCATACCAAGAATTTGGTCCAGAATGTGACTCTAAGGTTCTGATTAGTATATTCCATTCAGATTTTTTGTTATGAAAATTAATATGTCCAATAGATCCTGTCCAAGCGCTTCTAGGATGTTTTTCTAACTCATTTATGGCTGCAATCGTCACTAATTTTGGACAACCAGTAATAGATCCTCCAGGAAATAACGATACCAATACGTCACCAACTGATTTTTCAGGCGCTAGTTCTCCTTCTACACCACTTACAAGATGTTGAACAGTAGACAGTGCCTCTATACGCCAGTTTACCCAATTGACTGATCCTGGATTGCACACCGAGGTTAGATCATTTCTTTCAAGATCTACTAACATAAGATGTTCAGCTAGTTCTTTTTGGCTTGATACTAATTCAACTCTTAACTCTAGATCTGACTTCTCATCCAAACCCCTTGCCCTTGTTCCTTTTATAGGGCGAGTATTTACAATATTTCTATCTATTTTCACTAATCTCTCAGGACTTGCAGAACTTACTGCCCAACCATGGTCATGAACATATAACCAAGCACCAAATGGAGAGGGATTATTCTTAATCATTCGTGTAAATGAATCCCATGGATGATCAGGCATTTCACCTCTCCATGTTCTACCATAATTAAGTTGGTATAGGTTACCTTTTACGATTGCATCTTTTATTTGGGAAATTTTTCTAGCATGTTCAGCATCACTCTCACTATCTGGGACAACATTTTTATTAATATTTGAAGAATAATGATAATTGTTTATACTATCATTAAATGGCATTCTTGACCAGGCATGATTCTCTAAAGATACTGAATGTAACTGATTTGTTTTTCTTTCATGGATCCACCAAGCTTCAGTCCTCCACAAAACTCCCAACAAAGTACCAGATTTTGGAATATGATTGAGGAATACCGGGTTTGTCCATCTAGACATATCATAGCCTAGTAAGCCAGCAAAGCCCCCTGGAACTATTGGTAATTCATTTTCTAAGTCATACTTTATTTCATAATTTTCAATTATTTTCATAGCCTCAGATAGATCTTGTGGATAATATTCTTTGAGTGTGGCCCATTTTTTATTTTTCATTTCTTGGACTATCATAAGTAATGGATTGGAATTTTGTAGTAATACGTCGCCATCAAGTGCAGAGATATTTTTCGGTGAAGAATTATTATTCTCTGGTTCCATAAATAATATTCTCAAAGTATCTAAAGAAGGTAAAAATGAATATTCTGACAAATCTGTGATTGGCCCCGAGGAATGAAATAATAATTCATCATTAAGAGGTAAAGAAGACTTACGATTTGATAATAGTATAGAAATTAAGGGATTATGATTTTCTTTAATATTGAAAATTCGATGTAAAACTTTATGCATCTATAATCCTCCAATTATCTCAAATTTGACCAACCATTTTTTAATTTATTTAGCCATACTTCTCTTGCAATCTCATATAATTTACCTTTTGGCATTCCTATCTTAGTACCATCTATTGTACCAACTGAACATACGCCCATACCACTTCCTAAAACTATTAGTTCAGAAGCCCTTAATAACATTTTAAGACTTATTTTGGCGCCTCTGATTGGTATTCCTAAAAGCTCCATATCCTCTCTTAGTTGTTCTAATGTTATTGAATCTAAAGCACCATCACTATGTTTTGGGTGATAAGCTATTCCATCATTATCCAACATCAATGGCATACAATGATCTCCATCAATTAAGAAATTATCTTTGAAGAATAATGCTATATCTGAATTATGATTAATTGCTTGTTCACGTGCATTTTCATATGTTTGCCAATCACCATGCTTAGTTCCTAATATAGGTAGTTCAAAATCTGGGGCCATCATAGATATTGCCTGCAAAGGATTATCTGTCCAAAGATTATTTTTGCGCATTTCTAATGATATTATGCCTTCTCTATTAACTTTCAATTTAACTAAAAATGGTATTTCTTCATTTAATTTATTATAATCCTCAATATTTGGCATCTTTCCTAATTCTTCAAAAACTATTTTTGATAAATCAACATTAACATCTATTCCTAATATCTGTGAATGCTTTAAAAGTCTATTAAAATGTAGATAAGGGGCTAATAATGATTTATTTCCATCATACGCCATTGTAGTCCAGACTTCTGAAGAAGGATCGTTAGAGTCAGACACATATTACCCGAAGAGGTACTCCTTTCAATGTCTATTGGTCTTCTAACATATCATCTATGAATGAGGTATCCATATCATCCTTGGATAGACTATCGGCCATTTTATCTAAATCTTCAGAGTCCATTAAGTCAGCCATTTTATCTAAATCTTCAGAGTCCATTAAGTCAGCCATTTTATCTAAATCATCCATAGATTCCATAAAATCGTTTTTAGAATTAAGAAGTTCATTTTCTATTTCAGAAGAAATGGTATTTTGCTGAATATTTTTATCTTCTATCTCAGGAATATTTTGCTGAATATTTAATGTATTGTCATTCTGAGAATCTGTTATATCCATTGGAGTTATAACAATAGATTCTAAGTCTTCATCTTTTTGTGTTAATTCGTCTTCTAAGTTTACTTCAATTGTACCCATTTCCCAAGGCTCTGGTGCAGATTTATCTTTTGGTTTTATTATTAGTATGGCACCAATAAAAATTAAGACAGAAGAAATTAGGATTATTATGAAATTCATATTTCCTTCTAGTAATTGCTCCATCCATGAAATTCCTGAACCATCATCAAGCAGTCCACCCCCACCAGGAGTGTAATCAGTCCATGGTTTGACTTCCAATGGATTTACTCCTAATCTTTCTACTTCTCCATCTGAAGCAACTATAGCTATCCAATATGTAGCTGATTGATCTATATCAAAACTATTGAAAGTGTTAAAAGAAATTTTATTTGTAGTTATATTGTTTTCGAGAAGAGATGCATTTCTTGTATCTGAAAAAGGATCTAAACTGTAATAAGCACTGTATGACATAACTTTTTCGTTATTAGAAATATCCCAAATAATTTCAATATCTGTTCCTGCAAGATTCCAATATGCCTGGATTCCAGAAAGTACTGGCAAATGTGCACCTGGATCTAATATACTTTCATCAACCAAAGTAATCATCGAAGTTTCTAAATTATCAAACCAAGCATTTGAGGATGAGTCTACTGGAACAATGGCAACCCATATTGGCAAAGAAGTACCGAGAGGTCCTCCATCAGAAAGGGATTGTAATAAAATAGGCATCTCAATATTTCTATCTACAATCATGGCAGGTTGGATGTTCGTAACTTGTGTAAATGGATTACCTGCGACAGCGTAAATCCAATATTCTGTAACATCTGAAAATTCACTTTGTGCAAACTCTACAAACATTCCATCACCAGAATCGGGGCTTCTATCAGTAAGAATTGGTGAATTCATTCTGTCTGGAGGATAAATATCTCCTCTATTGTCGATAGGCGTAACAACAACTACATTTTCATCAAGATTTGATAGTTGTACATTGCCTGCTATATCATGAATTGTTACTGTGACATATAGCGGGATAGATGGTCTAATTTCATCAGAAAATAGTACTGAGGGTTCATTTCCATAAAGTGCTTTGTTAATAGTTACTTCTAATTTTAATGAATTTTCAATTTGTCTTTGATTAATCACTAATAATTCACAATTATATTCTTGACAGTGTTGATTAATATCTATTAAGTCAGCAAGAGGATATTCAGACACCCAAATGGTATAATGGCTAAAATCTTCGGCTAAACTTCTATTCCACGATATATCGATTGCGGACCCGTCATCCGAAGGATGATCCCATGCTTGTAAACCAGATACCTTGTCTGGTGGTGTTGCTACTAGTAAATTATCAGTATCGCTGTAAGCAGTTGTAGTGACAACATTGACTGGTTCAACAGCCATATTACCCCAATCATCAACAGCAACTACACCAATCCAGTATACGATATCATTCTCCAAGGTTGTACCTCCTATTGAGTCAATAATTGTGCTACTCGTAGAACAATCTGAAACATAAGAGGCAGTAGGCCATCCATCGACACTGCTAGGTGGCTGAAAACCTGATGCAGGTAAAATATAGATTATGTAGTATGAACAATCCTGTTCATTGTTAGGCGTCCATGAAACTCCTATTCGACCACCTTCATCACTTGGAACATCATTCGCTGATACATCAGAAATCTGAGAAGGAGGAATACCATCATTTAGTCCTCCTGCAGTAACTACAGGACCGAAAATAGTTGCATTTGATGGATTAGATTGTCCATTCTGATCAACACAAACAATTGCAAACCAATATGGAACGTTTTCATCTAGCTCTAATACAGTACTATTCCCACTGGCAAATGATAGGTCAGATTCGTTGTTTAATGCTATAGCATTAGTTATTTCTTGTTTTACTGACCATATCCTAGTTAGATAAGGATCTAACTCATTGCAAGCAGACCATTCTGCATTTACTATACCCGGTATCCCTCCTGATAGAGGGGCTACAGAAAGCCATTCGGGAGGTTGTGGAACTTCGTCCGTTGGAGTTACGTTACCCTCCCAACTCATTGGCTCACCGAGGGAACCATCTTGATATTCTATCGAGATAGCAGCCCTATATTGTCTATTATCAGAGAGTGGTTTAATCGTTCCATCTTGATTTGCTTCAGAAATTATCGCAGAGGTCTCAGACCAAAATGGTATTCTTTGATAGGTTGCGAAATTGTCTAAATCTTGTTTTAAAGGTGTCCAATCAGGATTATTTGTAGAGTCCCATACATATAACCTGTATGCGTACCAAGCGGAATCTTGTGCAGGAAGCCATGATGCTTCTAATATTCCTCCTCCATCGTTTGGCCTATCTAATAAATTTGTAATTGAGGTTGGTGATTCTAATCTATTCCAATCATAAGTTAATCTGACCTTTAGTTTACCATCTAGTGGCGATTGTAAACGTATCTGTATCTGAGATGATGATGACCCAGGAGGTGTATTGAAAATAGCAGATTGGAACGTAGTTTGAATTCCATAATTATAGTCTGTGAGATTCCATGTTCCAGAATAATTTAATGAATGAGATTGAGCCCATATCCAAGCACCACTTTGAGGTGCTGAAAAGATTAGCGGACTGTTATACATCGGTAATTCTCCAGGTTCTACTTCGAAATCTAAAGTAGGGCTAATATCTATTGTATCATTTCCTGTGGCTAATATTGTAGACATTCCTGGTCTAGTAGATGCAGTAATATCAAGCGTTTTATCTCCAAATACCACTGTAAGAGGTGAGGCTCTTTTTTGATATTCTCTAGGTAATTCTTGTAAAGTTTCTATTGGAGAAAATAGATGTAATCCATCCTGAGACACAATCGCTAATTGATTATCTTTGATATCTGCATAAATGATACCGGTCATAATTTCAGAATTAATACTAGCGTGATTACCAGTTGCCCGAATAATATCTATACCTACAGGAGAAATCATCACAAGATGAGTTCCATCAGATAATATTTGAGAAGCAGGCCACGAAAGTAAGTCTTCTACTCCCATCCCAGATTCCATTCGCATTATTGTTCCATTCCAATGGACTAACGGTTCACTATCCGTAGCAATATGTACTCCCCAATCATCTGCAGTAACAGAGCGTACATCATTACTTGGAATCATATCAATATTGTAGGTTCCATTTTCTTTATCAGTATTCAAATCCCAAGCAGCCACACCTGGTCTTGTTCTACCTTCTCCATTATGAGATATAAAAATAGAAGCGTCATGATAAATTATTTGAGTACTATTATCTTGTGGGTTTATTATTTCTCTTGAGATTGCTGGAGAATATACCAGTCCTGAAACAGAATTCCCAATTAATCCATCATCTGAATCTAAAGTTGTTATATAAGAAAGATTTTGATCTAAAATTGATAATCCAATTGGCCCTCCTAAAATTACAGTTCCATTGCCTCTGATAGGACTTGGAGATATCATCAGATGTTGAATTATAGAAGATGGGAGTCCGTCCAAAGTCGTAATTGGGTTATCCCAACCGGATATGGTGGTATTCCACATCCCTAGACCTCCATTTGTTGCTATAAGGATGTGATCTTCATATTCAATGAAGTCCCTCACAATATTACTTGGTAATCCAGCTATCAAACTACCATGATCCCATTTTTGAGTTTCAGTATCTAGAGTCTGAAATCCAGCAGAGGAACTATCATAGCCCATTAATCCAACATAAAGAATACCTTCCTCTTCAAGATATAAACCGTCCATATTCCTATGTAATGCTGAAGGCATTTGAACCAAGGATTGTTGTGTTGTATTTAGGTACATTAGTCCACTGCCTACTGTAGATACCCATACTTTTTCACCATCTAAAGTCAATTCATTAATTGTATCATCAAGTAATCTAACACCATATTGCCAATTAACAGTACCATTTTCAGATATTTCGCCCTGTAAAATAGTAGAACCCCAATATGCATCAAAATAATCACTATGAGTTACCCATACATGGGTTGAGTTGGAGATAATTTCTTGCACAGAGCCCCCGGGTAATCCTATTAATTCATCAAATCCTCCTTGGATTAGCCCTGTATTATCTAACCGATCTACTCTGTTAATACCAGTACTTTCACCAGATCTACCTATTGCGTATATTCTTGATCCTGATGAAGGAGATTTAACTATCGAACACGCATCCATTCCTTCATCTAATACTATGCCGTTCGAAGCAGTATTTCCTGATGTCATGATTCTGGTTATTCCTGAATTATCGCCAAAATGAGCAATTAATAAAAGTCCATTATCATATAACATCCCTCCGGGAAAAACATTTCCCTCTGATACACCATTTGTATCATCCAGTGAACTCAAAAAATTATTTGAATTGTATGAAAATCTATCTATACCTACTGAATCTGAATCAAATCCTATATACAGTATTCCATTTGAATCATCACAAGCCAAAGCACGAGGATCGCGATCAGAAATTTGAGAGTTATCTGTAGTTATTGGTGAAATCCATTCCATGGTAACACCATCTCCATCATGATCGACGGTATCGAATCTAGCTATTCCACCTCCTGATTGCCACCAACCACCTTGGAAACCTATTGCTAAATGTACAATATCATCACATAATATTATATCAGCCCCATAGCCATTAGGAATATCCCCACTATCAATATCCCATGTTGTCCAATTACCCCCATATAGTACCATTACTTTTCCATCATTATATGCACCTGAGGAAAGCCAAAGAGAATCCTCCACAGTTTTCATGGAATAGAAATCAACTTCAGAATCAGACGGTAATCCATCATCAGGAAGCCAAGGAGAGAGCCATGTTTCATTTGTTGGATTCCATCTTAGTATTCCATTCATACTTGCGAATAAATATTCACCGTTATATTCGGTCATCCCCCTAATTCTTCCATCTACATCATTCCATTGATTTAGCAAAGTCATATTTCCTGCTGAAAAGCGACGTAAGATATTTTCACCATATGCGACCCATAATTCACAAGAAGTTGTCAGAGGAAAACAATCACCTAGGTATTGCGCATTTACTCGTTCAACATCTCCTAATGTGTCTAAGTTATCTGACCAATTATTATCTGAGATATTCCATCTTACTATAGTTCCTGCATCTCCATTATTACCCCACCATCCATTCTCACGTACACTAATCCAGAGTTCATTATTTACGTTTTCAATTCCATGGACTACTCCAGAAAACCCTGCCTGAACTCCGGCATCTAAAGAAGGAAGGCTTGAGTTATTAACTAAACTTACACGGTAAATCTCATCTCTTTCATTCCAAGATTGCCCCCTTTGAAGTGAATAGTACATCACGTCATCAACAATAACTATGTCTGCAGGTGCAATTTGTGGTAAAGTAGGGCCATTATTATTATCTCCTCTTTCCCAATCTATAACAATGGAGTCGTTTAGTACATCTATTAGCGTTATACCAAAATCTCCTCCTACCCACATAGTGCCATATTCAGACCCTGGTATAATCACTGTAACATCATCATCTTCTATGTACCCTTGAGTACCGTCCCAGGGAGTTAACCATGATTGGCTAGACATATTATATCTCGCGATACCAGTGTTTTCAAAGCCAAGATAAACTATATCTGCAATTCTTAATATTCTAGCTCTTTGGGTTTCATCTCCTGCAGTCCAAACATCCATCACTGTTCCATTTGCAGTATTTATTACCGCAACACCTTCATCTGTTCCTGCATAGAGGGTATCAACGCCTATTTTTGATACTCCAAAGACAAATCGTGAGGGGACGCTGAGTTCATCATTATTATTCCCTCCTTGTTCGTTCCAGCATTCATTCAAGGTAATATCTGGTTCATTTGGAGTTGGCCAAAACCACATACATGCGCCTCTATTAGTACCAGCATATATCCCATCTGTATCACTTGTTATATCATAAAATGCATAAGGATCATTATTTCCCCCGGGTATTGAAGTAGGTAGTAATTCCCATTGATTGCCATCCCAACGAGCCAATTCCCCGCAGTCACCCCTATTCCAACAATTATTATTTGTATTTGTATCAGAACCAACTAAAAGACCTCCATAAAAATCCATAGATAGAGAGATAACATCATTGTCAGGGATGCTATTGGAGTCCTCTTCAGTCCATAAATCTGAGATTTCTCCTGTAATTCTATCTATTAGCAATAGTCCAAATCCCGGGAGTCCAAGATAGATAATATCTCCATCTACAACGACTGGTGTCGATTCTAGGTTGTCTGCACCCAAAGATTGCCATGAACCTAAAATCGTAGGACCTTTGAGATCGATTCTCATAACTCCTGCATCAGGCGTCGCAAAATATGCAATACCATATCTGGTCACTACCTCTCTGATACTATCAGAGTCTAGGCCATTTGAGGATTGAAACGTTGCATACAGAGCATTTGAAGTTGTATTGATTATAGAAACACCATCAAAGGGATGTCCGACTACCAACATATTAGTATTAGAATCATGAGCTACACTAGAAACATAATTTCCATTAATTTCAAAATCGGAGGAAGAGGATGTTGAGCCAACAGAAAGTAAATTACCATCAATATCTAATTCAAATAACCCCGAATTAGTCCCTACCCATATTCTACCATCTGAATCTTGTAATATTGTTGTTATTTCATTGATATTGATTGAAGGTTCAGTACCTCCATTATTATCAAAAAGTTCTTGAACATCTATTGTTTCTTTCCAAAGTTTATCTTTCTTATCAAAACGATCTATTAAATTAATTCCTGCTATCCAAATTTCACCCTGGTCATCATCATCAATAAACACTGTAACTGTAGCATCTTCTACTGATTCTGGGCTAGTAGCGATAATTATTTCCTCGCCAATATCTTCACCGATAATTGTAATTAATTTACCTGATGAATCGCCCACTAGAACAGTATTTGAGGTAGGTCCCCGTTGTAAATTATCACTAGTCCACGTATTAATTGAATGTCCGGAGTCTTCTAGGCCGATATCGGAAACAGAAATTGAGGAACGATACAACATAGAATTGGTATCATATACTTGTATTTCGGATCCTGAAAATATATGTAACCACCCCGGCGTAGAGGACATACCATGTATTTGATTAGAAGAAAGCCAGTTGTTAGAGGTCCAAGTTGGTATCCAAGTAGAAGATGCAATGTTATACCTATCTATTCCTGCATTACTATGAGCGATATATAATATATCATTAATTAATTCCATATCAGTAATTGAATTACTAGAAAGAAAATTATTCGAATTTATGGAAGGAAATTGTTCTAGTTCAGTAAATATTAATCCTGCACTTCCAAATGTATAATTAATTACAAGTATTCCGTTGTTGACAGTACTAAGAAGAATTGTATTATTATTAATTATCATATCAGTAGGCATTATTGAAGTATCGTTATCCTTACATAGAGTTTGAGAAATCCAGAATGACCCTTTACCTGGTTCGAGAAAATTGATGTTACATTCGGAGCTAGTCCAAATAATATCATAAACATCAATAAGAGATGTGACAATAGAATTTGAATTTGAAACATTTGTATCTTCTGGAAAAGATATAATTGGAGAATATGTTAGTAAATCCCTTGCATAGGTATTACCATTCAATGTCCCGATTATTAATTGATTGTTTCTACTATCGACTAGTAAAGAACGTCCTGAAATTTCAGATTCGATATCTATTATGGTCTTCATAGAGTTATTATCAAGTCTGATTAAATCTTCATTGACTAATACGAAAAGACTACCATCCAATGGATTAACTGCAGCATCATGGATTGTAATTTCAATGGGTGAAAAGGAAACCTTTGGATCAACCGGTCTGAGTGCTTCTATAACAAGGTCTTCAATAGTTATTCCCGTAGGTAAATCCCAATATGCATCTGTTAAGGAATATGGATCTAATGGTGCATCAAGAACGCCTTGGCTTACACTTGGAGGGTTATTAGAAAAACTATTTTGCCGCCCCAAATCTCCATTACCGGACCAGTCAAGTATTTCGGACTGTGTATTTACAAGAGTTATTTGAGGTTGATTGACCCAATATCCATCACTTCCATTAACCGATACCTCAAATGAGAGGTTATCAATAATTGCGCCGGGTGCAAAATCTAAAAATAAATCTCCATATGCCAACGTATTGTTCAATGGATCTGATCCTTCAGCAATCAAATCCAACCAACCAGTATCATTACTTCCCCCTTCACTCCAAGATTTTTCTACAACAAAATTACTTTTCTGAACTGAACCCCCAAATTCTTCTGATACTAATGAAGACCAAGGAATTAATAGCATCAATAAAGTTACACTGATTGTAATAAATTTAGAACTCATACTCTCACTCCCTTTGTTGATTTGTTGCAAAACCATATCAACACGACCATATGATGCTCATGTTTAATGCAAAAACTTGAAAAAATATCATTTGAAATGTTAACAAATAATAGCAAATCCAGAAAAAAGATTCTAGCCCTACTAAGTAAGAACATGAATCAATCTCCTCGTTGTACAACTTATCAATGAATTGGTAGGAAGTTTATACATTGCTCAAGAATATAATATAATTAATTTGTAACTTGATATGATTTATAAGTTATACAAAGTACTTCAAAAGACTTATTTTTTCAGGATAGGCTGATATCAGATTGTTTATCAGGTATTGTCCGAGGAATCAGTGATGGATGATAAGAGGCTCGAAAAAGATGCACTAGAATATCATGCATCAAATCCTCCAGGAAAGATTACAGTAGTACCTACAAAACCCCATGGGACACAAAGAGAATTATCACTGGCATATTCACCGGGCGTAGCCTATCCTTGTAATGAAATAGAAAAAAAACCTGAAAATGCATACAAATATACCGCTAAGGGAAATTTAGTCGCTGTAATTAGTAACGGTACAGCAGTTTTAGGCTTAGGAAATATTGGTAGTCTAGCCAGTAAACCTGTAATGGAAGGTAAAGGATTGTTGTTTAAGGCGTTTGCAGATATAGATGTTTTTGATATTGAGGTGGATAAAACAAATGTAGATGAGTTTGTTGAAACTGTCAAAGCCATTTCACCAACCTTTGGAGGAATAAATCTTGAAGATATTAAAGCTCCAGAATGTTTTGAGATAGAACGTAGATTAAAAGAAGAGTTAGATATTCCTGTAATGCATGATGATCAACATGGCACAGCAATAATTTCAGGGGCTGCATTGTTGAATGGTTTGGAAATAGTAGGTAAGAATATTCAAAATGTAAATGTAGTAGTTTCTGGAGCTGGAGCATCCGCAATTTCATGCGCCAAACATTATGTAAAATTGGGTGTTGCTAAAGAAAATATAATACTTATTGATTCTAAAGGAATTCTAACAAAAAAGAGAATGGAAAAAGGAGAATTAAATCAATATAAAGAGGAATTTATAAGAGATATTCCCGAAGGAGATTTAGCAAAAGCCATGATTGGTTCAGATGTATTTTTGGGCTTGTCTAAAGGAGGTTTGGTTAGTAAAGAAATGATATCTACAATGGCAGATAAGCCTTTGATATTTGCTCTTGCTAATCCTGATCCTGAAATACTTCCTACTGAAATTAATGAAGTTCGTAGTGATGCTATAATAGCAACTGGTAGATCTGATTTTCCTAATCAAATAAATAATGTACTAGGATTCCCATACATCTTCAGAGGAGCATTGGATGTTCGGACCAAAGAAATTACTGAAGGAATGAAAATGGCTGCAACTAAGGCTATTGCAAAATTAGCCAAGGAGCCAGTTCCTGATGATGTATTATCTGCATACAGTGACGAGAATATTCAATTTGGCCCGGAATATATAATACCAAAACCATTCGATGCAAGAGTCTTGATTTGGGAAGCAAGTGCTGTTGCAGAAGCCGCTGTTATGGAGGGCGTAGCAAGAGTCTCGAAAGAAGAGTTTGACGTCGATAAATATAGAGAAGAGTTGGAGGCAAGATTAGGATTAACTAGATCTATCATGAGGAGAGTAATCAATAAAGCAAAAAATACCAATAAAAAAATTGTATTTTCTGAAGGTGAAGATCCCACAATAATAAAAGCTGCATCCCAATGTATCAATGAGAAAATATGTCAACCTATACTATTAGGAAATATCAAAAGAATAGAAGCAGTGAAAGAAGAAATGGGCTTAAATTTTGAGTGTGAATGTATAGATGTAAGATACGATGAACGTAGAAGAAGTGTATATGCAGATGAATACCATAGATTGCGAGGTCGTAAAGGAATGACAAGAGAAGATGCTGTTAGGCTTCTGAAAATGCCAACTCATTTTGCACCAATGATGGTTCATAATGGAGATGCTGATGGTTACTTAGGCGGAGTTTCTCATAATTATCCAGATATTGTAAAACCATGTCTACACATTATTGGATCGAATCCTAGTGTACATAGAATTGTTGGAATGTATATGATGATTGTAAACGGTGAGTTAATGTTTATTGGAGATGCAACTATAAACATTTATCCAGATGCTAGAACCTTAGCAGAGATAGCAATACAGACAGCGAAGGTTGCACGTAGATTTGGAGTTAAACCAAAGGTTGCTATGCTATCATTTTCGAATTTTGGAACATCTGAAGAATTGAGAACTGATAGAATAGAAGAGGCTATCGAGATTGTAAGAGATAAGGATCCAGATCTTGTAATTGATGGCCCTATGCAAGCAGACACTGCATTGGTTAATTCAATCCAAGAAGATTATCCTTTTATGGCATTTAGTGGCCCAGCAAACATATTAATCTGTCCCAATTTAACCTCTGCAAATATTGCGTATAAATTATTACAGAGAATTGCAGGTGCTGAAATGACTGGCCCGATTCTAGAAGGTTTGGCAAAGCCTGCTCATGTTTTACAAAGGGGAGATAGCGTACGTGATGTGGTGCATATGGCTGCAATATGTGCAGTTGATGCTATTAGATATGAACAAGAAAAGTTATGAATATCATATATCTGAATAATATTCTCTAACTGCGTTTTCTAATTCTTTAGCTACTTTGTTTTCATTTAATGACTTAGTAACTCCATTGCGACGTAAAACTTTACCTTCGACGAATACATCAAGACATTTTGCGCCCGAATAAATTAAATTTGAAAGTAAACGTCTACCATTTTTTCCATATGGGCGCATTCTAATATCATCTAAATCCCATGTAACCCAATCAATTGAGTCTCTGGTGGCGAGATTCCATGTTTCGTTTGGATTTAAGATCCTAGCATCCCAGTGATCATGTCTTTGAAGTAAACTAGCTATCTTTGCTTCAGTACGTAAATCTAGACTATTGTTACTGGCAGCACCGTCTGTACCTAATCGAATATCTACTCCTGCCTCTTTCATTGCAGGATAAGACATTGTTCCTCCACAGGCTAATTTTTGATTACTTGTTGGGCAGTGTACAGCATGTGCACCATGGCTTGCTAATATTCTCATTTCTTTCTTTGTTACCCAACCACAATGAGCGCAAACGGTACCTTCTGTGAAGTAATCGATGGAGTCGAGGTACTCTATTGGGTACATCCCAGTTGCAGCATGACAATCTGCCACTTCTTGACGTGTTTCTGAGGTATGAATACTAAGTTTACAACCCGTTTCTTTTGAAATTTCAGAGGATTTTTGAAGTATTTCTTCTGAACAGGCATATACTGAATGATTACCAATACCATACTCTACCCTTTCTGGAGTCGGGGATCCCTCTGAAATTAGATTTTTAACTTTATTTAATGCACTTCCAGGCTCTTCGGGTGAAGTAAAAGGAAAGTCTGTTATAGGGCCACAAATAATAGCCCTGAGTCCTGTATCTGAAATTACCTTTCCAACTACTTCAGGATGAAAGTACATATCACAAGCAAAGGTAGTTCCTGTACTTATTAATTCGGCTGCAGCGGCCTTTGAACCTATTTCTACAAATTCTTTTGTGAGTTTTTTTTCTACTGGCCAAATAGATTCCTGTAGCCATTCCTTGAGTGGTAATCCTTCACCCATAGATCTGTTCAGTATCATTGCCATGTGCGTGTGCCAATTTTGTAAACTTCTAGTGACTAATCTATTAGAACCATCTATTGTTTCTATAACATCTTCATCTCCATTACTGATACTATAATTACCTTTTTTATCAATTAAGAAACTGCCTCTTTTCATTACTCCGTCATGATCCAAAAGTGATGTATTAGTTATACGTCTTAAACCTACATCCACAGTTATCACCATTATTTTATTTATTTTCATTTACATAATGCATGAAATTTACTAATTATTTCGCCTTCGAAATTGTTCATCCATGCTTTAACTATATCTCCTTTTTTTAATGGACTAACTCCTTTAGGAGTACCCGTCCATATCAAGTCACCTGGAGAAAGACCGTACCATTCCTTGAGAACAATTAGGATATCATTAATTGAATGAATCATTAACTCTGTTGATGCTGACTGTTTTAATTCGCCGTTTACACTCAAATTTATTTCAACTGGTCTATCGTCCCATGGAGTCCATGTCCCCAATATTGCAGAATTACGGAAAGCTTTACCTTCAAGCCATGGCCATCCTTTTTCTTTTGCTAAGGATTGTCTAGTTCTATTAGTTAAGTCATTTCCTATACACATTTGTGTAGGTTCTAAATCATCCCCTAATTTTATTACTAATTCGACCTCATGATCAACATGTTCATCTTGGTGGGGCAAATAAATTATATTATTACCTTCATTATCAGATTCTGAATGTGATGAGTCTGGCATTAAGAAAAAACGAGGATAATCTGTTACATCACCTTTGATTTCTTTAGCATGTTCGGAATAGTTTCTAAAAACCGCCCAACCTACTCTCATGACCTCGCCAACAAACATTGCATCATTATACCATCGATGGATGTATAATACGAGGGATTGAAGAATCACCAATACCTGAACTATACTATGAGCGATGGGGCGTACAGCGTTTTAGGAGTCTCATCGGATGCTTCAGATGCTCAAATAAAAAGAAATTACAGGCGTTTAGCACGACAGTACCATCCAGATAGAAATCCTAATGATGAAGCGGCAGAAGAGCGTTTTAAATCAATTCAAACTGCATATGAACAAATAGGATCTACGGAGGCGAGAGCTGAATATGATCAGAGAATAAGAATGCAAGAAATGTTTCAAGGAGGAAGGGGTAATTCATTCTCTGGAGGTTTTGGAGGATTTGATATAGGAGATATATTTTCTCAATTTAGAGGTCATGGACAAAATAATAGGTCAAAACAAGCTCAAGAGGCAAATAGCAAATCGGAAAATATCAAGGGATCTGATATAGAATCTGGATTGGATATTACCTTAGAAGAAGCTATTGAGGGTGCTGAAATTAAATTTACTCATCGCAGATTTAGGATATGTGAAAAATGTAATGGAAGTAGTTTTGGAACTTCAAAAAGTTGCTCAACATGTGTAGGAAAGGGAGTAATAACAAAAAAGAGTACAATTACAATAAAAGTTCCACCTAATGCAAAACATGGTCAACTATTGAGACTTAAAAAAATGGGTCATGAACATCCTCAAGGTACACCTGGTGACTTGATAATTTCTCTAAGACTAGATGCAGATGAGGGGCGAAGGTGGGAAGGAGATAGGCTAATTCAAGAGGTTGCAGTCACAATTACTACACTTTTACTAGGAGGTCAAGTGAAAATTCATACTCCCTTAGGAAAAAGAGTTCAGATAGAAATTCCTGCAGGTACAAAAATAGGAGATAGGCGCAGATTAAAAGGGCATGGACATGCTGGGGGATTGTTAGATATTGAGTTTGTTTTATCTGAAATTGATAATATAACACCTGAACAACGAAAAGCATTAGAAGACTTGAGAAAGGTTGGCCTTTAATCTCTTAAAAACAACTACTAATAAATAGAAAATCTGTGGTTATGATATGGGAAATTTCGTAAGAGTTATTGATTTTATTTTTCCCAAGAGAAAGGCTATACATATTTTCATAATATTAGCCTCTGGTTTCATGTTACCCGGATTTATGGCTACACTCACTCCAATTGATATTGAATCATATAATTTAGATTCACCTGAATTAGAAGCTTCAGAAGTTATGAGAGAGGAATTTGCAGGAGCCGGAAATATCTGGGGATTTGGAATATTTGTCAGAGATTCTGAATATTGGAATAATGATGAAAGTGAAGTTACTCAAGTTTCATCTTTTAATGGAGAAAATAAGGGTTTAAGTTCTCCTTTAGGAGGAATTTTGAATTTAACGGTATTGAGAGAAATAGATCAAAAAAGAAATTTATTGATGCAGCATGAAATATCAAAATTCTATCTTCCTTTGGCTTCAGAAATATCTGGTAAACCGATCGAAGGTGTTTTTGATTTAGCGAGTGAATTTAGGGTTTTTATGGCAGATGAATCGCTTCTTACAAAACCAAGATTTTCTCCAGACGAATTTATACTTCTTCCTGCTCCTACTAATTGGAATGACTGTGGAGAGTTAGAGTGTTTATCTTTTGATGATGAAAATGTTACTCAAGAACATATAGATTTGGCTGCCCATAGAATGGCTAACAATAGCAGAGGGGCTTTTCTTAGATTCTTATCTATCGACCGTGCTTTTTTACCGGATAATAGTAGTAATGTAATAGGCCCGATAAATGGAGAATTACAAGAAGACGGTACAATAATTGCTACTTCATGGAGTAATGGAAGATGGAGTGCTTCATCGGCTTGGATGATATTAAACATGGATAGAGACCGTATGCAACAGGAAGGTTGGACATTTTCTTGGCTAAATGCTAGTTCAGAATTTGGTTACAAAATAGATGGTGTGTCGTTGGTGACAGATCCAATTGAATATACGAATTCTGAATGTAAGAGTCGTTCTGAAAATGGATCTGATTTATGTTCTGTAGAATGGTTATATCTTTCATTAGAAGAAGATTTACGTGAAACAGATAAAATGGTGGTTAGTATTTTACTCGGTGAAGGACCAAATGTTGAAGTAAATAGAGAGTTACTATCTAGTGCTTATTTGATTATCATGATGATAATAATAGTAGTTTTTTTGCTATGGTTCAATCTTAGAAGAGTAAGCGATGTAATGATAGTTGGGGTTGGCCTCACTCTTGCTCTTTTGTGGATGCAAGGTTTAATCGGATGGAGTATGATATTGGGTAAAAAAATAGGATTTGAGATCATATTCAGATCTCAATTTTCTAATCTTCTTCCCATATTAATTCTAGCCTTAGGAATAGATGACAGTTTGCATGCCCTCCATAGATACAAAGAAGAAAGAAGAAATGGAAAAAATCCTGAAAAATCTGCTGAGATATCTGTAAAAAAAGTAGGAAAGGCAATCTTGTTGACCTCAATGACTACAATAGTTGCATTTCTGGCTAATTTAACGTCTGGAATAGCCGCATTGCGGTCTTTTGGAATTGAAGCAGGATTTGGAGTCGGTGCTGCATTTATTTTAACTGGACTATGGGTTCCATTGGTTAGGCTTGATGTTGATTTATGGCTTCAGAAAAGAAACAGATTGAAAGAAGAGAAATCCGATACATTGCACATGATACCTAAAGAATGGTTGAGTAACACGACAGTAAAATCATCAGAATATGCCCCTTTTGTTGCTATAATAATAATTATAATTTCGGTTATGGCTGCACCATTGGCTTTGAATTTAGAAGGAGATTTTCAAATTGATGATTTTCTCGATGACGAATCTGATTTTGCAGTTGGCGTAAATTTAGTTAATGAAAGATTTAGAGATGGTGAACCTGGATATATTCTTGTTGAAGGAGATATTGCTAATCCTTTGGTATTGTCAGCTGTAGGAGAAATGCGAGAAAATATGAACAGCCATGGTGAAGATAAACCAAATCAGATTTCAAGAACTCCAACAGGAGAAGTAGAGTTGATTGCATTAGACCAAATTGTCACTTTCATCCAAGCAGCTATGTTTGCTAATTTATTACCCTTTGAAGAATCTGGATGGGATAGAAGTCTGGAAGATGGAGGAGTAGGTTGTCAGACTACAAGTGTCCCACATCCAACAAGAGGTTCGATTAATATACCAATAGTTGAAGATCGTGGTTGTTTGAATTTCATCTATGGATTTGTGTTAACAAAAGGAGTTCCGGCAGCTGGTGGATATCCTGCTTTACCAGTAACAATAATTTCTGAATATATCCATACAGATAGTCAATTAGATTTTGAAAAACCTTGGCTAACTACTTCTGGAGAAATGCCAAAATATACTAAAATGAGCATGCGATTTGGTTTATCAAATCCGGAGCAATTTGCATTAATAGAACCAGCTCTAATACAATTACAAAATGATATGCTTCCTTTCCAAAATTTATCTGTTAATTCAATTAATTATAGATCATCCATTGAAACTGGATTTAATAATGAACAATATCCTGTAACGTGGGCTATACAGACTGGTGACCCTGTGATTAGATTTGTGGCAGCCGATTCTATGCAAGATGAAATGCAGGAAACTTTGTTACTTGGCCTTGTCTTTTGTATGTTCACCTTATGGTGGGGATTTAGAAATAATCTTTCATTGAAAGATAGTCTTGATATTATAATAAATGATTTATTTGATTTTGTGATAAAATCTTGCTCTTCTGCATTAATGGTAGGTTCCATAATCTATATCCTAGTAGGTTTAGAAGAAGCGTTATTTATGATAATTTTGACTTTGATATTATCAGTTTTTTGGGGGCTTGCCGCATTTGGTATTGCAATAATGACAACTGCACCAATATTTTTGGTAATAATATGGCTTTATGCAATGATTGAAATCGCTGGCTATGGCCTTAATATGGTTACAGTATCTATTGCCGCCATATCACTAGGTGTTGGTATAGATTACGTAATCCACATAATTGAAAGATATAAAGAAGAAAGAGAGAAAGGAATGGATGTAGAGCCTGCATTAAAGATAGTAGGAGGAGCATCTGGGCTAGCATTGTTTGGATCTGCAGCCTCGGATATAGCAGGATTTGCAGTCATTAATCAATCTGATATGGGATTTTTCTCTACATTTGGCCTCTTTTGCTCAATAATGATAGGGCTATCACTTATTGCTAGTATGATAATCACACCTGCGATCATAGGATTATTTTACCATAAAATAGAAAAATTAAAAATTTAATTCAATACTATTGGAGAAGCGTTGATAACATCTTCATTACATTTATCAGAATATTTTTCAAAATTCTCTATAAACATCTTAGAAAGTAGATTTGCAACATTATCGAACTTTTTCTTATCATTCCATGTTTCTCTGGGTTGTAAGATTGATTTCGGAACATCTGGACAGTGTGTAGGGACTGAGAATCCAAACCTTTCATCGATTATGAAATCTTTTTCATCTATTTGATTATTTAATGCTGCATTCAATAAAGTCCTAGTCCATTTTATTTTTATTCGACTACTTTCACCGTACCCTCCAGCAACCCAACCAGTATTAATTAGCCAACATTTAGCATCATGTGTTTTAATTTTCTGTGAAAGTAAGTCAGCATATACACTGGGGTGTCTTGGCATAAAAGGTTCTCCAAAACAGGTAGAGAATGTTGCTTGAGGTTCTTTAATACCCATCTCAGTTCCAGCTACTTTAGCGGTATATCCTGATATAAAATGGTAAGCTGCTTGTTCAGGAGTTAACTTAGATAAAGGAGGAAGAATTCCAAATGCATCACACGTCAAAAAGACAACATTTTTTGGATGGCCTGCCATTGAATTAGATGTTCGATTTTTGATATATTCGATAGGATAAGAGCCTCTTGTATTTTGAGTTAATGTTTTGTTCTTAAAATCAGGAGTTTTATCAGCGTTTAAAACAACGTTTTCTAATATTGATCCTGGCATCTTCGTAGTTGCATATATTGCAGGCTCATCTTCTTTATTTAAGTCGATTAATTTTGCATAACAACCTCCTTCAAAATTGAATACACCGTCATCTGACCATCCATGTTCATCGTCTCCAACCAATGCTCTATTAGGATCTGCAGAGAGTGTAGTTTTTCCTGTTCCAGATAGGCCAAAGAAAAGAGCTGCTTCTTCCGCTGTATTTGCAGAACAATGCATTGGAAGAAGCCCATTTATCGGCAATAAATGATTCATAATTGTAAATATTGCTTTTTTGATTTCACCTGCATAATGAGTGCCTCCAATTATTACTAGTCCCCTATCTAATGCGAGTATCACAAAGACTTCGGAATTAGTACCATCATTTTTGGGGATTGCCTTAAGTTCAGGTGCATGAAGTATAGTATATTTTGGAACATGACAAGATATTTCTTCATCGGTTGGACGAATAAACATATTATGCATAAAAGAGGCATGCCATGCTTTTTCAGTAACTAATCTAACTGGCATTCTATAATTTAAATCGGCACCGCAAAATGCATCTTTAACAAACAAATTTTCAACATTATTGAGATGTTCTTGTATTTTGTCTAAAAGAATATCAAATGTATCTACAGTTGTTGATCGATTGACATCGCCCCACCAAACATCATCAGCTAACCCTGGTTCTTTGACAATAAAACGATCATTGGGGGATCTACCTGTTCTGTTTCCTGTTGTTGCTAATAATACTCCATTAGAGGTAAGAGTTGCTTCTTCTAAATCAATAGATTTTTTATGTAAATATTCCCATCCATTATTAAAATGTAATTTTCCTTTCGGGTTCAATCCATGAGTAGAAATTGGAGTGAATAATTCATCAGAGGTCCCTGACATTTTTGAACCTCTACGGCCCCCAGGGATAGTTCTTCAGTTTCAAGTGTTACGGAAGTGATATTGTTTTAGATTAAAAAAGAATAAGGTTTTGTAATATATAAGGGTTTTATTTATGCCGACCATACCACTCAGAATAAATAATGGATGAACCGGACCGGGAAGACCAAATCATCCGAGAACGAAAATTTAAAATTGATTTTGATGTTCAATTTAAAGGCATAGATGTTGAACAAGAATTGAAAAAAGATGGTAAAAATAAAAAACAAGAAAATGATGAAGTTTTGGGAGATTTATTTGATCCTTTTAAACAAATTGATGAAAATAACTTAGGAATAATTCAAAGTGATGGTAACGTAATCAATCCTCCTGAAAGAGATATTATAACCGAGATTTCAATTGAAGGCGAAAGGGGTGTAAATTGGTCAATAATGGCGTCAATGATTTTCATCTACAGTGTTATTAGCATCCAAGTAGGAAATACATTTGAACCAATTATTGCTATTATATTATTAATTATTTTAGCAGGTTTTGGTTTTACTCTTGGTGAAATATGGATTCCAAGAAAAAAAATGAAAATGCTAGGAGTTACTTGGGTTATCATATCAATGAAAGTCTTGTATGGACTTGCTATTGAGTTCAGAAATTGGAATATGATTAGTGTAGAAGGTTTAGGGATATTATTAATTCTTTTAGTCTTTGTAAATTTTATATCTATCATACAGACATAATCATGATGCTATAGCTGCTCAATCTACATTGGTTCTACTGGCCATTGGTTCTACAACTGGATCTATACTTGGAGAAGAAGGAGTAGCTGGTATGATTTTTATCTCTACTATTATGATACATAGCTTGGCCATACATAGGAAATCTGGTAATTTAGCCTCTCTTGGCATAGCTGCATCTAATTTATGGATAGGGATGCATGCCATTACAGATGGTTTTAAAATTGGTGAATTAGTTATTCTTCAACTTAATTCTCCACTTCTATTGTTTTTACTTTTAATGTCAATAACTGGCCTTAATGCTTCGATGGCTGCTAAGTTTGCAAAAGAAGAAAATTGGTTTTCTAATGCTTTCAAGATTAGTGGATTGGGGAAGCCAGGACTATGGGGGGGTTTCTATTTCACTAGGAATGATAGGAGCATTTCTTTCAATAGCAGCGAATAAAGAAGACTTAGGATATGCACTTGGAATGGTGACTTTCCTTTGTGCGGCTTTCGGAGGATCTTATCTTAAAGTTAGAGGAGTAGAAACTATAAGAATTATAAAACCAATTATTATTTTTTTACCATTTCTGATAATTTTATTAATATTTGGATCTGCAATACCAAATAAATTATTTTTTGATGAATATGATATTTTTTACTATACTTGGGTCTATTTTAACTGGCTTTATTTTACTTAGAGATCAAAATAGTGTGAGTGATAGAGTTTTGTGGATTGGATCAATATTGATTTTGATTATTCTAATCTCATTAGTACCTACTGATTCTTCAGACACTGGAGGAGATGGAGGAATTTTATTACTCATTTTACTTTCTTTATTACATATCGGGACTGCTATTCTAGCACTAAAAAGAGAATCTCCTGCATTAGCAGGGGTAACCGTTCTTTCGCCTTGGTTGTGGATAATAATAGAAAAAATAACTGAAGAGATGATTAATACATTGTTCATAGTAAAGAATTCATCAAGTTGGAATAACTCTTTGGAAATAGGGATTTATCCCTTGGGATTTTACTTAACGGTATCTCTATTACTTATGGCAGTTGTAAATATTAAACTGGGAAAAAATAATGTTAATTTGGCATCTAAATTTCTAGGTTTAACAGAAATTTCAGCCACTATCAGAGATTCGGAAATACTTCAATTATGGAGTATTGGTCTTTGGTTACCAATGATTTCAATAATAATTCTTTGTCAACTCGGCGGTTTTAATTCATTGACATTATTATTTATAATAACATTACTAATTATGATACATATCATTTCAGAAATAACAAATCATAGGATTGGAAAAATAAATAATTTATTAATGATTATTACAGTTTCAATAGGAATATTACAATGGGAACATGGATTGGATGAGTTTTTCATTATTATAATGCTTATTTCGATTTTACCAATCATATACAAAGATGTTCATGAACAAATTCACACTGAAATAGGCGTAATGAGCATTCCTCTGTTAATATTCATAGGCAGGGGTGACGTTGGTAATACATTACATGGTGGCGAAATATTGCCAAATTTAGAGATTTCATGGGTGGCAATAATTTGTGTTTTTATATTAATAGGAATATATCTAAAGAAAGTAGAGACAATAGAAAAAATTCTTAAATCAACTTTGGCATCTCTTTTATTAATTATGAGTTTGATTGGATTGGCCTGGCAGGCTATTCCAATTATTCCAAAATATCTTTCAATAATGCTCTTTATTTTAGTATCAATATGGTTGGTTGCCAGAGGGGAATTAAGATCTGAATTGAAGACCATTACCCTAAAAAAACAAAGAATAGAATTAGCAAATATCCAAACATCCAAAAGTATGGAAAATATTATCATTAAAAATGAAAATTCAATCGGAAAATATGATCCTCTTATTGCATCATTAAAAGAAAAAAGAATAAAAAATATAGAAATGGGTGAAGCTAAAAATTTGGAACAATTGTATATTTCGGATATAAATCATAGACCAGTAATTATCCTAATAATGTTAGGAATCGTATTTATCTTTGCAAGTATTAATGGGTTAATTTTAGGCCCTAGTGCATTGATTCTTCTTATGGTTGGATTGTTTGCAAGTATACTTGTTGGTATAGCAAGATATAGGGCTAAATCACAAGAAATTAGTCTGCTGCATATTTTGGGTATTGAAATACCAATAGCAATGGCTATTTTTGGATTAGTGATAGTACATAATATATCCCATATTGGACCCCTAAGCAGTAACACCGAGATGTTTGATATATCTATTTTAGCAGTCATAATAATGTTACTAGTAACTATTTCAATATCATATCAAGATAATTTAATTGACAGGATACCCGTAGCAATTGATTGGTTTATAATTCCTCTAGTTATGAACAGGATTATTGGGGCTCTTATGAACGAATCATTACCATTTCCATTTACAGTAAATCCTTTCAGTGAAATTGATGATAAAGATGCTTTTTTACAATGGGGATTTCCATGGATTTTAATAGAGTTTTTACTAATTATGACAATAATTTGTGATTTTTGGATAGTTAACAAGAGAAGAGATAGGGAGATAATTAGTTCTAGAAGTAATAGAGGCGTCAGAAATTTAGGTATTGTGATACTTTCTTTTGGCCCTGCCGGGATACTAGCTGCAATCAGTACGATAAGACAAGGATTATTTTCTAAACAGACCACTACTACTGGAATTGGTTTCCTGAGTATCATATTAGCGATATATGCATTTGGGGCATGGTCTGATGATATTCTGAAAATTGCCCCTAATCTTACATTAATACTGGGCCTCATATTACTTGCTGCATTATCTATGACTAGTAAGTTTAGAAAAGAAAGATGGAGTATGGTATTAGCCATTGATTCTCATATTTTAATAATAATTGGTTTAATGACAACTGGACTTTTTAATGAAATATATTTTACTATAATAATGATTTTAGTTTCAACGACAATATGGATAGTCGGAATAATTCAAGTAAGAAAAATTTTGAGAATATGGGGTTTAATAGATCTTATTTTAGTGATTTTATTTAGTTTAATACTTGTAACTGAAATACTTGATCAAATTAATATTCTTATTTGCTTGACTATGGTTGCAATAGAGTTAGGAGTCATTGGTTGGTTAGGAATTTCAAATGAAAAAAGAATTGTTAAAAGATTAATAAAATATATTTTTTTAACACTTAAAATGCTAACCTTGATGTTAGATGGCTCTTACAACGTAATGTGACAAGGTCGTGGATATCAGATACCCCTGATGAAATTGAACATCCTCCCGTGCCTCTTGGGCTGAATAGAATGGCAATCCCTAGGGTAACTTTGGTACTATCCAGCATAACTCTCATGATGATTATTTTGTGTTCTCTATGGCTAGGTTTATCTGCAAAAAATTTCTTAGATGATTTAGATCCATTTGAATCTACAAACTCAGAAGTTTTGGAATCAGATGGGAGATGGTTATGGGAAATTGATTTGTTATTTGAAACATGTTCACCTAGAGAAGATAATTGGGAATGGCCTGAAAGTCTAGCAGAGCAAGATGATTTATTTCTATATCCTGGAGAATTAAGATGTGATTGGGAACATCAAGGAGAAGATGAGTCGCGCAAGTATTGTGATATACAATAGAGGAAATGAAACCTTAGATCTCCTACTTACAATTAATGTTAATAATGTTATATTTACAGCTACAGGAGAAAATAGTGTAATTGTAAATAGTTTAGAAGGTAAAGAGAATTTGATTCTTGAAATTGAATTACTAGAAAGTGTCGTTGAACAAGACATTAGCATAGATGTAAAACATGTTGCTGTACCTAATTCGGAAGTAAGATTAGATATACAAATATTTGCAGGGACGGAACAAAGAGATGTTCACATAAGCGATGGAGATACTGTAGAAGTACAATATACTGTTTGGGATGCAGATACTGGAGAAGAATTAGATTCAGGGACATGGGCAGAAAATTCAGGTGATCCTTTTGGGTCGATTTATGGCTTTGGATGGTCTTTAATTGGTTTAGATATTGATAATGATCGAGGCGCTTTGATGCCAGGTTTAGATACTGGAACTACTCATACCACATTACTTCCTCCTCCTATCGCATATGGAAATAATGAAGGTCATGAATTAGAAAATGTATGGCTTCGCTTTGAGTTAAAATTAGATAGGGCGCCTGTTTCTTAGATATAATCACGAAAGTAACTTGACTAAGTGCATGTACGGAAGGTTGTGTCTGACCTTACACATGTAGATTTGGTGCCTTCTGAAAAAATCGTTAAAGAGGCAGGAAATATAATAAAATCAAAATCAAATAAAAAAGGTGAGCCGAGTT
Organism: Candidatus Thalassarchaeaceae archaeon; assembly: GCA_943841885.1. Taxonomy (GTDB): domain Archaea; phylum Thermoplasmatota; class Poseidoniia; order Poseidoniales; family Thalassarchaeaceae; genus MGIIb-O3. The sequence goes on from CALSZZ010000004.1 coordinate 27,190, forward strand.
TTTTTATGAATGAAGATATGCAAAAATTATCTACTCCTTGGAATATTTCTAACATCAGATCAAGTCAAATTAACCCTAATGATTTACCAGCAGGAGTAATATTAGATGCTGCAGCAGGTTCTGGCATGCAACTAATAGCACTAACTAAGGGACTAAGAAGACCTGCATTAGGTATTGAAATTGATAAAGATGTGGCTACATTATGCGCTGCGAATATGCATGTGGCTTCAGATAAAAATGATCTACAGAGAACAATGGATAGGGTATTGATAGGTGATGGGACAAAAGCAGAAGAAGCCATGAATGCTTTTTGGAAAAGTTTGCGCGATGCTGGTACACGAGCTCATCCTCCAATTGCGATGTTGCATTTAGATCCTGCAAGACCCAGAGATGCTCAGAATCATCATATAGATGAAATGAAACCCCCTCTTAAGGAATTATTAAATTCATGGAATGAATATTTACAAATCGGTCCAAGGGGGCCTGCAGTTTTACTTGACTTATCCCCTAGACTTGATGGACAACAAAGAAATATGGTTAATTCTCTTTTAGAAACTACATTCCCAGGAGTTCCTAAAACCTGGGAATGGTTGAGTCAAGGAGGCGGGAGAGTAGATAGATTATCGGTATGGGTTGGATCTATTTCTTCTAAACACAGCCATAGATGTATTAGAGTAGGAAGAAAAAATATTATGGCTAAGATTGAAGGTTTTCCTGAAGTGTCTAAAATTGTTAGGTTGAACTCTCCACCTCCTTTTAACTCATGGATTAGTGTGATAGATGCATCTTTAATTCAAAGTGGACTACAAGAATCTTGGCTAGAAAAAGTGATTCCCCCTGGCTGTGGTCATTCTTGGTTGAGGATTGAGGGTAGACGGCCCATTATGATACATACAGAACCTCTAATAGATAATGAAGAAGTTTCAGAATTCGTAGTTTGTAGCGGTAAAGTAGTGCAACATAGACTAACCGCACCAGAATTGAGAACAGCACAACAAGTATCAACTGCTGCACTTAGGCATGGAATAAATAAGATTACATTAAGATGTAATATTAATCCAGAAATTCATCCAAAAATTCAACGAAAGTTGGATTCGGAACTAAAAGGAAATGAGGGGAAAAAAGGTTTTATGATTGATTTAGAATTAGATAGAGGGGCTGGTAGTCATTCTCTTTACATTGTTTGTAAAGAAGAATGATGGGCTAAAATGACTACGGTTAATCACCCGTGCCTTTCAAATAAGAACGGTAAGTCGCGAAGATGCCCATAGGGCCACTGGAAACAGTGAACACGGGGGAACCGGAATGGCTAAAATTGATGAATCCAAATTAGGAGAAGATTTCTCTTACATATTTAGAATAGCAGAAAGTGACATAGATGGCCTCAGTCCTATATCTATTGGATTGACTTCAATCAAAGGTATTGGACTCAGAACTTCACAGCAAATATGTAGATTATCTGGAATAGATAGTAAAAAACTTGGTGGTTTGTTATCAACTGAAGAAAAAGACTCGTTAAGATCAACCATTGATGATTATGCAACTATTTCTCCATGGTGGTTAATGAATAGACAAAGAGATTTAGAAAGTAATGAAGATGCTCATTTAGTTTCACTTGAAGTAAAGTTGACTCGTGATGATGACATTGCTAGGCTAGCTGGAATGAAAACCTACAGAGGTATGCGTCACAGAAGCGGTCACAAAGTTCGCGGTCAAAGACTTAGAGCCAATGGTAGATCTGGCGCTACTCTCGGAGTTCAAAAGAAAAACTAGGTGGGTGATGATATATGGGTGATCCGAAATTTTCTAGGTCTAAAACACAAACACCAACTCATCCTTGGAGACAAGCAAGGATTGACGAAGAACATGCTCTTAAGGAAAAATATGGGCTAAAGAAAACTGGTGGGATGAAAGAGATTTGGAAAGAGAGAACAAGTTTGAGGAGATATAGGAATCAAGCAATGAAACTGATTGGTAGAGTGGATACTTCCGAGGGTCATTTTGCGAAGGAGAAAAATCAATTAATAGCATCTCTGACACGAAAAGGCCTTCTTCCTGAGGGTGCTACTGTTGGTGATGTTTTACAAATTGATATTGATCAAATGCTATCTAGAAGATTACAATCCGTTGTCTACAGAAGAGGTTTGGCACCAACAATGAGATCTTCTAGACAGTTAATAATGCATGGTCACATTTCTATTGGAGAACAAAAAATGACTGTTCCTGGGTACCACATACTAAAAGAAGAAGAAGAATTATTACAATATAATTCAAATTCTCCATTTATGGATGAAAATTCAACATTTCGTCAAGAATTAGAAAGATTTAGAATTGTAGAGACAGATGATAGAGAAGATAATGAGGTAGTAGAGGTAAGAGAAGCTACTGAAGAGTTTGTTGAGAAGATTAAAGTTGATTCGGAAAATGCTCCAACAATTGAAGATACAATACCAAAGGAGGCTAAAGAATGAGTCACAAAGCCATCCTACACATATATAGTACATTCAATAATGTATTAATCACGGCTACAGATCTTACAGGATGTGAAACCATATGCAAAGTTTCTGGAGGAATGGTAACGAAAGGAGGCAGCGATTCTGGAGGACAATTTGCAGCAACAAGAGCGGCAGAAAGGATTGCAGAGATGTTAGCTGAGAAAGATTTTAGTCAAGTAATTGTGAAGTATAGAGGTGCTGGAGGAAATAGATCTACAAATGCTCCTGGTGCTACAGCGGCGATAAGAGCCCTTACAAGAGCAGGAGTTCAAATCACACGTATTGAAGATGTTACGCCAATTCCAACGGATGGCACCAAAAGTAAAGGCGGAAGACGCGGAAGGAGAGTATGAGGCGATAATATGGTTAAAGTGAAAGTTATCAGTGAAGTTGGCAATAATATAAAAATTTTATTTACAGGAGCGGATAGATCCTTATTGAGTGCAATCAGAAGAACATTGATGGTTGATACTCCAAAAATGGCTATAGATACAGTCAGATTTGAATTAGGATTGGTAGAACAAGACGGTGAAATTTGGGAAAGTACTGGACCACTCCCCGATGAAACAATAGCACAAAGATTGGCTATGATACCAATCGTTACTAGACATGATGATTTTTATTTTCAAAATGAATGCCCTACATGTAAAGACCTAGTAGAAGATCAGAGGGGATGTCCGCAATGTTCTGTAATATATGCATGTAAAGTATTTGGAACAAAAGAAGGGAAAATGATATTTGCTGGAGATATGAAACCAATGGGAGACGATTCATTAAGTATTATCGATGAATTTAAAGAAATTCCAATTACAAAATTATTCAAAGGACAGATGCTTGAGTTCTTTGCTACTGCAATAATGGGTAGAGGAAGAGACCATGCAAAGTGGTCACCAGTATGTGGAGTTGCATTTACTTCAAGAAAAATAGGGGTTATAAAAAATAAATCAAAATCAAAAATTTTGTGGGATTTAGATTTAGAGATTACAGCAAAAGATTTCAAAGATGGTAAATTAGAAGATTATGACAAAGTTGCAACTCTTGAAAGAGAATTACATCATGTTGGAGAAGGGACAGAAGAGATGAGAGAATTCAAGGATGCAATTGTCATAGAAGAGGTTCCTGAAGAATTTATATTATCATTTGAGACTGATGGTTCTATGACTCCTAGAGTGGCTTTTTCTAAGGCTACACAAGAGCTCGCATCGCGTTTTGAAGTAATTTCTCAAGATATTGTGGCATCTCTTTAGGAAAAAATTTTCTGTGAAAGGTTGTAGCGGAAGTATGACTGTAAAACTCGGAAGAGGTCAATCTGGTGGCCATATCACATTATTTTTTACGATCTCAGATGAGGCTAAAAAAATAGAAGAACAGGGAAGTCTTGGAGCGGGTCTTTGTCTAAAAGATGGTGTTGAAGTTATTGCTAGAGGAGAAGAGGGTGCCTATAATCTAAAAATAAATTACTTAAATGGTAACGGTGATGATGAACTTTACATAGAAGTAATTAACTTATTAATGATTGATATACCAGAAATTAAAAATTATAGATGGGAATTAAATATTAAATTTTCACTACCTCTTTCCCAAGGATTTGGTATGTCGGGGGCTGGAGCATTAGCTGCAGCAAGTTCAATTCAAAGAGCACTGGGCATTTCTCATGAAGAAAGTCGTAGACGATCATATCTTATTGCACATAGAGTAGAACGCATTAGATCAACAGGATTAGGAGATATAACCGCACTATCAGCAGGAGGAGTAGAAAGGAGGATTATTGCAGGATCACCATATAATGGAATTGCACTAGAATCAGGACCTGGAAAAGCCGAGGGATGGTTTCAAGAAATCCCAATTATCTTAGCCTGGAAATCAGATACAGGAAGACATACCTCAAATTACATAGATAATCTGGAATGGAAAAGAATGATAAATTTTTTCTGGTAAAGAGGAAATGCATGTTATTGGAAATGGAGAATGGGATAATACACGTTGGCCTGATTTAATAAATTCTGCAGAAAAATTTGTTATGAATAGTAAATTGATAATGGATTCCAAAAGAGATGATTTACTTTCTGAGTGTAACCAGATAATAGAAGAATGTGGACTAGAAGAAAATAGCATTCCATTACTTTGTATGCTGGGTCAAAGTATAGCAATAGTACCAAAAAATATACACTTGATAAAAAATAATGAACATAAAATAAGTGATGGGTTACGTAAAAAAGGATTTCAAACGATTATAACGAGTCTGTCTCCAAATTCATGAATTATTATTATTATAATTTTTTTCATGAAAATCAGCTAATGGTTTCAAATCCAAAGGACTAGCATCGAGTTGTATTGCACCATTCAAATGTAAACTTTGACAAAAGCCATGACGATATACTATAGCCCCATGACCATATTCATTCACATATCTATCAACTTGCTTTTGAGTTTTCTTTTTAGGAAATTTTAAATCGGCACCGAAAAAATGCTTTGCATCTATCCAAGCACAAGGGATTCCATTTATTCGAACATCATCTAAAAGTAGTAAATCCGGAGTTATTACAGCCCTTCCTTCAGATTTTTTTTGTTCCTTAAGAAGTTCATCTTGGCGCTTAAATCTAATACCTATAGATGAAAAATAATCACACAATACGTTTTCAAAGATTTCTGCCGCAGATTGTGTTTCAGATTGGTTTACAGAGCTAACTTTATCATTTTCTTCAGCCAATTTGAATTCTTCTCCATCTCTTTTATTTAGTTTTTCAGGATTTTTAAGAGTTTCTTTTATTTTATTTTTTGACCAACCCCGTCCGGTCAGAATGGCTCGAAAGGTATTAACAGGAGGAGCATCAAACTTTTTTGAAAGAGAGAGGACTCCCTGACCCGATTCATATCTACGTTTTAATTCATTAGAACGGCCCATTAATCTTCCATGAGAATAAACACTTTTTTCTTGATTCAAAGCCGAGCGTAAAGAAAGTGCCTGTTCAAGAGAGATGGAAAGATGAGATATATTTTTCGCTATTTCTGATACACGCTTTTCAGGTAACCACCCAAATTCACCAGGCGAACAAACTAATTCACTAACTGATTTTTGCATTGATTTTGGAATACCATTAGTTATCCAATCTAATTCGATTATTTGAGGAGGAGGATCTATCAAACTGGGTATTCCTTTAGGGAGAGGATTGACATCAAACCTAGATAATGCTCTTTGAATTGATTCTTTATCTTTGGAATATGTCATTTTAGAAGAATTTTGTAGTTGCTCATGACGTGCCCGGATACGTTTTTTTTCGCGATTTTTTTTAGGCTCATTACGGTCATTCAACACATGTGGGATAGCGGATAAGTCCATGAACCCACCGAGTGAGAATAAAAATCAAATTTAACTAAGTAAATGAAATACCAGGATCTAATGGAAATGCTACTTTGGCTTTTCCTGCGACATCTTCACCCTTACCAACAGGATATATGAAAATATTTTCTAGACCTAATTCTGTCAATAAGAATTCTCTATTAGATATTAAAAAAAGTGATTCATCAAACATTGAATTTATTAATTCTTTATCATCAACTGACCACGTAAATACTTTACCTCTTTTCTTCTTGTTACCTATGGTTAAGTTATTCCAGGTTTGAAAAATATCTCCTCTGAGTTCTTCTTTTGAAAAAATTGATGATGATTTCAAATAATTTATTCCTTGTTGTTTGAAATTAAAACCTTCTCTTTCTAACACTAACGCTTCTTTGGCTAAGATTTTTTTCCATTCAGGAGAAGTTTGAATAGTCAATGTGGTGATTTCAGATTTAGTATGTCTTTGAGCTAAAACTTTAACATTTCTAGCAGAATCTATTACACTCCTCAAGTAGTCTTCATATGATAAAATATTAGCATCGTCATCATTTAAGAATATTTCAGGCATTATGTATGATGATAAAAATCCTTCTTGCTTCAATCTGTGCCAAAACTCTTCAGCTACATGTGGAGTAACTGGCGCTAACATAGGTAACCATCCTTTAATAAATAATTTAGCAACTTGATAATTGTTTCCTCCTCTTCGACAATACCATGACCAATCTGAAAGCATTGAAAAATGGCTTAACATAACTCCCTCCCGAATGCGTACGTCAGACATTGATTTTATCCATGAAATTGTATTTTTACGTAATTTAGCTAATAGCCAATCATCCATTTTGCTTGGTAAATTTGGCATATTTAAACCAGAATTAATTGCTTCAATTATTGAATTCATTTGTTTACTGTTGGCCTCTAAAACGGTATCAGACCAATCCATTCCTGCCTCTGGATTTGCTCCGAATAATATGAAGAGTCTTACAGTATCTGCACCATATATATCTATCATATCACCCGGGCTAACTGTATTTCCTAATGATTTACTCATTTTTGATGAACGTGAATTTAATTTACCACTACATGTGGGGCATGACTTATCAAAATAATCAATATGATAATCAATATTACACTTAGGACAAAATGGAGTTGGTGAATTTAACATACCTTGACAAACTAATTTACCAAATGGTTCTCCAATTGATATCATATCTGAATCACGAAGAATTTTTGTGAAAAAGCGTGCATATAGAAGATGCATGACAGCATGTTCAATTCCTCCAATGTACAAATCAATACCTCCATTCATCCAATAATCAACAATTTCTTTATCAAAAGGAGACTTTTCATTATTAGAATCACAATACCTCATAAAATACCAGGAAGAGTCATAAAAAGTATCCATTGTATCTGTTTCTCTTTTTGCATCTTCCCCACATGACGGACAAGAAACATTTACAAAATCAGGATGTTGATCTAGGGGATTGCCACTTTGATCTTCACTGAATACAATGTCTAAGGGCAATTCAATTGGCAAGGAGTCTTTTGGTACTGGTATAACACCACATGAATTACAATGTATCATAGGAATTGGTGTGCCCCAAAATCTTTGTCTTGATAAAAGCCAATCTTTAAGCCTGTATTGTATGGAATCTTCTCCAGAGTTTTTTTCTATTAGTGAATTTATTACTGCATTCTTAGCTTCTTCGCCTGATAATCCGTCAAATCCATTAATTGATGAATTTACCATAAAGCCATTTCCTTCAAATGCCGACTTTAATATCTCACCTGGATCGGCATTTTCTTTTGCAATTAAAACTCTTTTAATCGGTAGATTGTATTTCTTAGCAAAATCATAATCTCGTTGATCGTGTCCAGGGACAGCCATAACTGCTCCAGTACCATATGATGATACTACAAAATTCCCAGCATATATCGGAATTTGTTCATTATTTAACGGATTAATTGCATATTTTCCAAGAAATACTCCTTTTTTTTCTTTGAGCATATTGATACGTTCAAATTCAGACATCCTGATACATTCATCTTTTAGTTCCCTCCATTTTAGTTCCCATTCTGTATCTTTACATAGTTCCTCACATAAGTCATGTTCTGGTGAAAGGGTGACAAATGTGACCCCAAATATAGTATCGGGCCTAGTTGTAAAAACTCTAATTTTTAAGTCACTGTCATTAATCTTAAAATCTATGTTCGCACCATGTGACCGCCCAATCCAATTTCTTTGCATTATTTTTACATTCTCTGGAAATTTTATATTTTCAAGTTCGTCTAGTAACTCATCGGAATAATCTGACATTTTTAGAAACCATTGTGACATATCTTTCTGTATTACTTCTAATCCACATCTCCAGCAACGATTATTCTTTACTTGTTCGTTTGCCAAGACAGTGTCGCAATCATTACACCAATTGACGGGAGCGGACCTTCTTTCTACCAATCCTCGTTCATTAAGCATCAAAAAAATTTCTTGGTTCCAGCGATAATAATTTACATCAGAAGTTGCTAATAATCTATTCCAATCATAAGAATATCCCATTCTTTCTTGGTCTTTACGAATACTAGCAATATTTCTATGAGTAACATTATGAGGATGATCATTCTCTTTTTTTGCAGCATTTTCTGCCGGCATACCAAATGAGTCGTATCCCATCGGATATAGAACATTTTTACCCATTAGACGTTGAAACCTGGCCATTGAGTCTCCGATTGAGTAGTTACGAACATGCCCCATGTGCATATTTCCAGAAGGATATGGGAACATTTCTAAACAATAAAACTTAGGTTTAGAATTATCTAATTTAGACTCAAAAATCTTATTTTTTGACCATTCTTTTTGCCAAAATAATTCAGAATTTTGGACATCATATATCATTAAATCATCCTCAATTATTTTCTTATCTAGAGGCCATAATATCCACTAATTTCTAAAGCGCATAGAATGAGTTAGGATGAGTTAGTGTCCATAATCATTCTTATCGAACCTGACGGCATATTATCTCTGATTTGAACTATCCCCTTTGAATATACCATCACACCTATCTCCAAAAGACGTTTCCGCATGTTTAATGCTTAAACGAGGCGAGTTTGATATTGACGTTAGAGAAGATGGTATAGAAATATGGATTACTCAGATGGGAGATTTTATGAATATGAATACTGCTATTATCGATCGAGTAAACAAAATAGTTGTCATAATTGATCCATTTGATTCAGAAATATGGTTTAATGAATTAAAAAAAGAAGATTTACGGCCCACCCATTTACTCTACACACATACTCATCGTGATCATACATGGGGTTATTCGAAGATGATAGAATTGGTGCCGGATATTGAAGTTTGGGGACATGATGATGCTAACTTCGAAGGCAGTGGAAGAGAAGGCTTATTTGGAAAGGTTGATTTTACATATACTTGGAAAAATGCCCCAGATAGTTCTGTGGAGTGGACTGGAGGAAAAATAACCCTAAATGTAACTCACTCACCAGGACATGCCCCAGGACATGTAACATTCCATGGCCATGGGATATATCATGCTGGAGATTTACTATTTACTGCACACTCTGGAAGAGTGGATTTACCTGGAAGTGATCCTATGGCTCAATTAGATAGTTTGAAACATGCACGTAAATTACTATCTTCATTACCTCAAAAATGGCGATTAATACCGGGACATAGGTATGATTGGATTGATGGAACAACTCCAGATTGGGTCACAATCGAAGAAGTTCTTGATAGTAATTTTTCATTAAATGATACTAGCGTTACTTCCTCTTTCGTCTAAGTAATTTTGTAATCATTTTACTTTCTTTCTCTAATTCAATATCTACTTCATCCTCTCTTATTTTCTTCAGTGCATTGATTGGAATCCAATCATCTGGTATTAAACGCCATGGAGTAACTCTTGCCAAAATACCCAATAAAATATGACTTCCAGGTATCATAAATACACGTAAAGGAGGGATAAGGGTGCTTAATGCTGCCAAATCATTTTGAGCTTCTTTTCTACGAACTATTGAAATTTTTCTTCCTATTGCAATATTTGCAAGAGTTTCTGATGTATCTTTGAAATGTTCTGCAGTGATTTTAGATATATCCCATGCTGTTTCTATAGATTTTTTCCATTTATTAGGATTTTTTGCAATATCATAAAGTTCATTTTGTGATTTTTCAGGGAGTCTCCTGTATGTAAAATAAGACGCAGAAAATACCCAAGGGATTAATCTAAGAGAGTTTTTTATCCAAATGAATAATTTCTTCATATTATATCACACGGTTTTGTCTTTCTTTTCCCTATTAATGTCTAAGATGGTTACTGCTTTTTCAACACTTCCAACAGATATTTTTTCTTCTTTTTCCAATGCAGAAAGTGCACCTAAAATTATATTATTCGTATCTATCTCAAAGAATTTTCGTAATGCTTCTCTGGTATCTGAACGACCATATCCATCAGTTCCTAAAACAATGAATTGTCCGCCCACCCATCTTTGTATCATTTCAGGTATTGCTGAAATATGATCTGAAACCGCAATGGTTGGAATATTATCTCCAAAACAGTATTCAACATATGATTTTTTAATATTTTGGGGATATAATACATTATTTCTTTGGATATTGAGTCCTTCGCGCCTTAATTCTCCATATGATGTGACAGACCAAACTTCTGAATCTATATCAAACTTTGATTTTAACAAATCATGGGCTTCCTTAACATAGTCTAAAATTGGCCCAGAGCCAAGTAATCGAACTTTGATATTATCTCCTTTACTTTCAATTAATTTGTACGCTCCTTTGATTATCCCTTCATCTACTCCTTCCGGTTTAGGAGGTTGTTGTTGATTTTCATTATATAGCATGATATAATTAAAAACGTCTAATTCTTGACCCCACATTTCATCGATTCCATGTTTGATAATCGTAGATAATTCATATGCATATGCAGGATCCCATGCTTTACAAGAAGGTACAGTTGAAGCAATAAGAAGGCTGTGTCCATCTTGATGTTGTAATCCTTCTCCATTCAGAGTTGTTCTTCCTGCTGTAGCGCCCATTAAAAATCCTCTAGCACGAGCGTCAGCAGCGCTCCAAATTTGGTCTGCAACTCTCTGGAATCCGAACATGGAATAAAATGTATAAAATGGCATAGTAGGAGTATTGGCATGAGAATATGAAGTCGCACTTGCAATCCATGATGCAATAGCATTCGCTTCAGATATTCCCTCTTCAAGAATTTGCCCTGCATCAGATTCTTTATAATTTAAAAGCATTTTATGATCAACTGGAGTATATTTCTGTCCCTGAGATGAAAAAATTCCAAATTCACTGAATAAAGGATCCATGCCAAATGTTCTACCTTCATCAGGAATTATTGGAACTACTTTGTTTCCTATGTTTGATTTCATTATTTTTCTCAATAATCTAACAAATGCCATAGTTGTTGACACACGTTGTCCTAAAGGAGTGCCTTTGTCAAAATCAGAGTAAACATCATCATCTGGTAAATCTAAATTTATTTTCGGAGATTTTCTTGAAGGTAGAAATCCGCCTAACTCATTTCTACGATTGATTAAATAACTATATTCCTCTGAATCTTTATCTAGAGAATAAAATGGACTATTTTCTAATTCACTATTTTCTATTTCAATACCCAGCCTTTCCTTATATGCTGATAGGTCTTCAAAATTCATCTTCTTTTTCTGATGAGTAGAATTTCTACCTTCAAACGAATCTATTCCCCACCCCTTAACAGTGTGTGCCAGTATTACTGCTGGTCCATCTGCTGCCTCTGCTGCTTTGTATGCAGAATATACTTTCAGAGGATCATGCCCTCCTCTTTTTAATTTTAAAATTTCAGAATCGGTCAATGAATTACCTAATTTTATTATTTCTTCATTACCAGAAAAAAATTCTGTACGGAATGATGAAACCTCTAATGTACTCATTCTTTGCCAATCACCGTCATTAATTTTTTCCATCCTTTGTAAAATTATCCCCTTATTTGGGGATTCGAGTAATTTGTCCCAACCTGAATTCCATAATACTTTAATTACTGTCCAACCTGCTCCTCGATATAGGCCTTCTAATTCTTGAATGATGCTTGAATTTCCTCTTACTGGCCCATCTAATCTCTGTAAATTACAGTTAACAATTACTATTAAATTATCTAGTTTTTCTCGTCCTGCAACTGCGATAGATGCTATGGACTCAGGTTCATCCATCTCTCCATCACCTAAAAATGCGAAAACTCTACTTTTTGATGTGTCTACTAAATCTCTCATATGAAGATATTTCCAGAATCTTGCCTGCATTACAGCACCCAACGGCCCTAGCCCCATAGATACTGTTGGATATTCCCAAAAATCTTTCATTAATCGTGGATGCGGATATGAAGATAAGCCATCATTAAATGATTCTTGTCTGAAATTTATTAATTGCTCACGGGATATTCGCCCCTCCAAGTATGCTCTTGCATAAATTCCTGGACTTGAGTGGCCCTGAATATATAATGCATCACCAATTCCATTGAATTCTTTACCTCTGAATATATGATTAAAACCAACCTCATAAAGAGTTGAGCTAGATGAATATGAGGATATATGACCTCCTAATCCGTCAATTCTTCTATTTGCATCAGAAACAATTAACGCTGCATTCCATAATATTGAGTTCTGAATCTTTTTCTCTAATACTAAATCTCCTGGATAGGATATTTGTTGATTAAGAGGTATAGAATTTAGATATGGCGTTCTAGAAGTTTTATGTATTGGTATTGAAAGAAGGTTTGCTTCAATCATTAACTCATGTAAAATCATTCTTGCTCTTTCGGGCCCATGTTCTTGAAAAACTGAACGGAGTGATTCTAGCCATTCATCAGTCTCTTCCTTATCATCATCTGGAAGGTTTTGATGAAAATTAAAATTTGCCATAGGTTCACCTCGGTGTTATCTTCAACACATGGGATTGTCTCTTAGATTTCAAATGTTATATCAAACCACAAAACAAATATCAAATTATATTTACTAAATAACAGTGATGTAGAGTTCTTAATCCTGAAATTGTAATCGCTGAATCTCCTGCTATATATCTCTCGCCATTCCACTCTTTGACTACTCTAAGAACAGTTCTATGCCCGGGTATATTATTTGGATCTACTTTCAATTCTATACATACAGGCCCACCTTCGGCTATCCACTTTAACACTGCTTCTACTGAAAGACGTGCAAAGCCATGTTGTTGTTCTGAACTACGTACCCAATAACCAAGATTCCAGAGTGCTTTACCTGACCTTGTTATTCTATCAAATCCGATCAACCCAATAACAAAATTATCCCAAGGACGAATAATAATCCAGTGATGGAGCAGCCCCTTTCTTCCTTTACTTTCTGTATCATTGATGAAATTATAAATTTGGGCGTCAAATGATTTTTCTGTGACTATCCAAGGCATGGCCCAACTAACTTCTGGCCATGTTTCTTCAAATGCTTCTATTAATCCTGAAATATATTTAGTAGATGCAGGCCTTAATACGAGATTATCATTTACTCTAATTGATGAAGTTGTCCTGCGCATCTTAGCATAACGCAAGTGTTATTGTTCATCATACCTATGTAAAAATGAAGTTATTTAAGGACGAAGTTTTTGTTTGGCTTGTATAACATTGGGGTCGCCTGGTAATGAATTTACAGCAGAATTAATCATCTTATCAACTGCATTAGGTCTACCTATTGTATCTAATAATTTACCGATTGGATATAATAAATTAGTTTGTTCGCCTAAATGAGGTCCCACTTCATCAATTAATACAGTTGCCTGTGCTATATTTTTATCAATTGCTGCCCTCATTGCTGCAAGCACCTGTTCTTTGAGTTCAGAAAACTGCCATTCTTCTTGCTGAGTCCATGGCCAAAAAGTAATTACTTCATTTGGAACTGAAAGAGTATTATTTGCATGAGATAAAGGCATAACCGGTGCCGAAGGTAGTGTTACTATTTTTTCTTGTTCTAATGACTTTTCATTTGAAATTGTATCTATTTTATATTCTTTTGACGGAAGTAGTGGAGGGATATGTGAAGGTGCCGAAGGTAGTAAAGTTTCATTTTCAGAATTTTTAATAATTTGAGAATCTATTGCTTCTGCTTTTATTTTTGGTTCCTTTAGTTCAGTAATCGGGCTTTCCTCTTCTTTAAAAAATGATTTTTCATAAATATCGACAACCCCATCGCCATCAAAATCTGCAGGCTGTAGTATCTCAATTTCATCAATCTCCTCAGAAATATTTTGGGCATCCGTAATCTGTACATTATCCGGTGTTCCTGAAGTGGGTTGTATAAGTTCGATTTTATCATTATTAGGTTCTTCTAATTCCTCAATTTCTTCTTCAGGTATCTCAAATTTAGTTGAAAAGGCAGGAGCATCTTCAGGTTTGAGTTGGTAATCTTCTATTTCTTCCTCTTCTGATGGTAGTTGAATAGTATTACTGGCCATTGCGAAATTGGGTTTACTACCCAAAACGACAGATTCTTCTTCAGTATATTGATTGACATTTACCGTGACATCATCCATCTTAAATGTCGCTTTTGACCAATCTATAACCTCGGTTTCTTTTTCTTCATCAAATTCATTCATTAATTCATTAAATAAATTATTTGTATGAGATTCTTCTAAATTGGAGGTTTGTTGAAAATTTGGCTTATTTAACTGATAAGAGCAAGATACGCAGGTTTCTGACTTTGGATTATTGTTATACTGGCATAATGGGCAAATATTTTTTTCAGAAGAGTCTTTTTTTCCACTTTTTAAACCGATTCCACACCTATCGCCCACCCCTGACAATGTCACCTCGAACAAACTCTGCGTATAATCATCACTGGGTCATGATATATCTTTATCTATAAATTTTTGAAATATCACAAGCATAACATTGAGGTAATCAATGTGCTGGGAGTTAATGGAAGTGACATGATGAACGACCACGAATCGCCAATTACAATCAATTCAGGTAGCGGAACTTTAGCTAAAGCAATAGTGTCCAATAAAAATGGAGAAAAGAACATACCCGAAGGAACAATATTGGCATCTAGAATAGATAGATTGGCTGCATTTATTTTAGATGTAATTGTAACGACTACTATACTTGTTTTTATTACACGTGGAAGTGTTTTTTATGTTTGGTATCTTAGTATGTGGTCATCTTATGATTTTCATTATTCTCTTGGTATGACATTCGTATTTTTTACAGCACATTGGCTCTATTGGAGGTTGAGTGGTATTTATCTTTCTAGATCTTTTGGACAAAAAATTTTTGGAATAGCTGTAGTATCTGATGATGGTTCAGAAATGACTAGTAAGATGTGGGATAGGAGAGTATTGCGTAAATTAATATACCTCATTCCAATAATTGGATGGTATAATGGAATTTATGATTTAGCAAGGATTTCTCAAAGACATACACATCAATCAGACATAGATGTAAAAGTTAATTCGATTGTGGTAAAGGCTTACTCATTGCCTCCTTCATTTCGTAAACATATCAAATAGGTGAATTAGTTGAAAGCCCTAGTAAACCATGCTTTGTCAGGAAATTGTATAATTTATCCAACAACAACCCAACCGGCATTGGGTTGTATATTGGACTCTGCGGCACTTGATATTCTCTATAAAATAAAAAATAGGAAAAAAGATTTACCCCTTAGTATAGGGGTTTTTGACATACAACAGGCAAAAGAAATTGTCGAAGTTCCTGATGACGTGATTGAAATATTGAAATATTTTCCTGAAGGTTCCTTGACTATAATTTTGAAGGCAAAGGAGACACTTGATTTACGTTTAGGAGGAGATTCGGTGGCCATAAGAGTTGTTGGTCACAAAGATGCTAAAAAAATATTAAATCAAACTGGACCATTGACTGCAACAAGTGCAAATATTAGTGGCATGAAACCTGTATTAAATTGTAAAAAAGCTGCAGATAATTTATCTACTGAAAAGTATAAAGTTATCGGCCATAATAGTTACAGTCTACAAGAAACTCCCAGTACTTTGATATCTTGGTGGACTGTGTGTGAATCACTTAAGTCGCCAAGCATCGAAGTATTGAGAGAGGGAATAGTTAGTTCAAAAGAGGTTCAAGAATGGTGGAAGAAGAAGATTTCAAGCAATGGAGAGATGCCGGACACGTAGCGCGTAGAACCTTAGAAGGAATTAAGGGAGAGATTGTTGCTGGTAAGACTTGGAATGAAGTAATAGATTCTGCTGAAAGATTCATTCGGAGGCATGGAGGGCAGGCTGCATTTCCAGTTACTATTTCTGTAAATGATATTGCTGCACACTATACAACTAATCACTCTGAAGATCCCTTGGACGAATTAGATAGAGAGATGGTTTTCCAAAATGGCGATCTTGTTAAATTGGATGTTGGAGTCCATATCAAAGGAGCTTTAGCAGATAATGCCATGACTTTAGAAGTCGGCAACAATGGTGAACATACTGAACAAATTAAAGCTTCAATTGAGGCAAGAGATGCAGCCATTGAGAAAATGCATCCAGGCACCCCGTGGCATGAAATTGGAGCTATAGCCGAACAGGTTACAAAAGATGCAGGTTTTATACCAATAAGAAATCTTTGTGGCCATCAAATGGAAAGATGGAATTTACATGCCGGCTTATCTATACCCATGTACGCATGTGGACCTAATAATCCTGGTTTTAAAGGAGTTGTTGAAGAAGGAGGAGTATATGCAATAGAGCCGTTCAATACTACTGGTAAGACAGGAAAAATAGAGAATGTTTCCCCTAAAGGATCGTCCAATATCCTAAGGGTTACGGGAGACGTGACGATTCGTAAAGCACTTAGTAAAGGTAAACTAAAACCTCTCGGGGCTACTATGGCTAGATATATAGAAGAGAGGTATCATACATTACCATTTGCTGAAAGATGGGCTTATCCCCTACTAGAGAAGCCATTTCCTGAGGAAAGTGAAGAGGCTTTAGTTAGGAAGTGGAATGCATTGATAAAAAAATTAACTGCAATAAGATTCTTAGAAGTTTATCCTGCTTTAAGGGATGTAGATCGAGGAAACGTTGGGCAGTATGAACATACAGTTATGGTGACTGGGGGCGGTCCAGAAATACTAACAATAGAATAAAAAAAGATTCGAAAGTTTCTTAATATTATTAAATCACAAGTATTTTCACAAAATGATTAATTAATACCTTCTATTATCATTTACCGTACGGGGCCGCAAGGTTCTCGCTGAGTGCATCCCATCCCCTCGCTTTTATCTCTCGCCCTGTACACTTATTCTTTCTGTCTGTTAACTTCTGTATTGCCGAATAAAGTTACAGTAATTATTGAGCCTAATATTAAAATCATCCCAGAAGATTGTTGTAAAGAAGGATTTTCTCGAAGAAATAAAATCCCCCATGCTATTGTCAAAACAGGTTGTAAAAGAAGTGCGAACGAAGTATGAGCTGCAGGTAAACGAGGAAGTGCATATGTAATGGCTATCCAACCAACTACTTGACATGAGATTGCTAGAATTATTAGCCATGCATGACTTGGGTATGATAGTTGAAAATCTATGGGCTCAATATTAAGAGATTGTAAAGGTAAAATACCCAGTATAAAAAGTCCTAGAGCAGCACCTGCTGTAGTATCCAATTGAAGATTTTGCGCTGGGGATTTTTCTTTATTTGAATATCGATATATTATTAAAAAAGTGGAATAGAAAATTGCTGCAAATACTCCTCCTATTACTCCATAAGAAGGGTTTTCCCCATATGCTTCATTATCCCATATACCTGATATTAACACTAAACCAAGGATGACAATAGGTAAAACAATCAAAATTGATTTATTTGGTTTTTCACCAAGAAATTTCCAACTTATTAGTGTAACTATGATTACTTGTGAGTTCCCAATCATTGTAGCAATACCAGTACCGATATAATCTATAGCAGTATGATATGCAAGAAAATCTAGTGCAAGAAATAACCCAGCAAGAAATGTTAATTGGCGAGATTTAGAACTTCTTATATCTAATGATTTGGAAAAATAAACTAATAAAATCAAAATTGGAAGAGCATAAATCATTCTAAAAAATGCTCCTGTAACAGGATTTGTTTCTGTTAATTTGTATATCAAAGGTGCAAATGATAAAACAGCAGACCCGAATAAAGCAACAACCATGTTTTTACGGCCTTTATCGACCAACATAAAATGCAGCTCACTCTGATTTTATTTCTGAAATCATTTTGTGTAGTTCTCCACTTTCATACATTTCTAAAGCTATATCTGATCCGCCTATTAATTCCCCATTGATAAAAATTTGAGGCATTGTTGGAAAATCGGACCACGCACATACTGACGGTATAGCTCTTGAATCTGCAAGAATATTTACACTGGCAAAAGGCTGTTCTAACTCTTTTAGAACTGAAGCAGCCCGATTGCTAAACCCACACCTTGGCTCTTCAGGTGTACCTTTCATAAAGAGTACTATCTTATTATTATCAACTATTTCTTGCAATTCATCTGGCGTCCAATTAAAACTCATTCTTCTCACTCCTTTTTCTCCCTTCTGATATGAACTCCAAAGAATTCCACATTGCCCCCATGGGGGTCAAAGGCGGTTTCTCCACTTTTGGAGGCTTGTTCAGGAGTCATGCATTTCAAATCTAGAGCATGTACTATATTTTGTTCAATAAAAGATTTGAAATGGCTAAGAAGAGGTCTTTGTCTCTGTAATGGTCTAATTCCCTCGTAATCTGAAGAGACAACTCTTACGTGAAAATGAATCGCCGCTTTTGTGAAGGTCTGTGACCGATACATTCGCATTTGGTACAACTTTAAGGACTTTCTGCCATCATCCACTCTTCTGTAACCATGATACGTAAGAATAGGTCGTCATTATTGAATACTTGGGGTCTAGAATTATTTATTCAATGCATCATATATAGAATTCAAATTATACTTAAATGAATTTTTGTTGTTTATCAATCCAGAACCTACTACGGCTATATCAATACCCCATTCTGAAACTAAAGCAGCATTATGCTCTTTTATCCCCCCATCAATCATCAATTTTGTATGATGCCCCCCGGTATTAATTTGTTCATCTATACATTTCCTAAAAATACGTACTTTATCTTCCATTTCAAACATAAATGATTGCCCTCCTTTACCCGGGTACGACTGACATGACAAGAACAAGGTCTAAGTCAGGAATAAGGGGTAAAACTTCTGATGTTGAAGTATCAGGATTAAGAACACAACCAACTTGAACACCTGCTTTTTTTACTGTTTTTATAAATTTAGGAAAATCATCGACCGCTTCAATATGAGCAATTATCATATTGACACCAGCATCAACATACTGATTCCACGTTTCTTCGGCATTTTTAATCATCAAATGACAATCAATAAAAACATCCGGACCTAACTTTTCTCTGACAGAGCGGATGATTGCTGGACCAAAAGTAATAGTTCGATTTATTACCCAATTACCGTCCATAACATCCATATGAATCCAATCTATTCCTGCATCTATTGCCTCATCAAGAATTTTTCCAAGATGGCAGAAATCTGCAGTTAAAATACTGGGTGTTATCTGCATAATATTGACTCCTGTTGAAGTGAAGTGAAAGGTAGATAGTATATGAAATTAATATAAAATACTTAATGTTTAGACACATGTTGATAGTATACGAGTTACTCGAGGGCTCCGTAGGTGTGGTAATGGGACAAGTTGTTGAAGTGAATGATGCCGATTTTGATATGGTAACAAAAGGTAATGAATGGGTCTTAGTGGACTTTTGGGCACCGTGGTGTGGACCGTGTAAAATGATTGGTCCTGTATTAAATCAGATTGCTGGAGAAAGAGATATTACTATTGCTAAAGTAAATACTGATGTTAATTCAATAGCACCTGGAAAATATAATGTCAGAGGAATACCCAACTTAATTCTATTTCATAACGGTGAACCGGTAGAGCAGATAACTGGTGCGATGCCGAAACCAGGAATGGATAATTGGTTAGATAGGCATATGATTTGAATTTCTAGCATCGCGCAATTTCTTCTCTCGTAAATGGTTAGGAGTCCCTGTTTCTCTAAGAAGTCGTGCCCTTAATGCTTCATGAATCCACATACCATCACTGAGTTCTAACATCAGGCCGCGTTCTAGAATTTCTTTAGGTGGTTTACCATCAATATTAGCCGCAGCTGCTAATATTGGCCATGGTACTGGGCGGCTGGAAACAGCTAGAATTGCTAATAATTCACGATGGTCTTCGGGCATTACATTAAGTATTTCTTCATCTAAGAATCTTAACCAATCTTCATGTAGAGTTTTCCCATAAAGTTCGAGTAGTTCAACTGCTAAAGGATGCCCTCCTGTTGCTTGATATATTTCCTCTAAGGGTGCTTTATTGGATGTAGTGAATGATTTTAACCAATCAGAAATTTCTTCGAATGAAAGTCCTGACAAAGCTAATTCTTTTACTCTATTTCGAGTATGGACATCCCTGCGATCGTAAAAAGTCAAATTAGTTCTTGATATCATAATTAATCTAATTTGTGTTTCTTCCGCTACTTGTAGAAGCATACCAAAAAAATTATGATTTGAAGAGTCGATATTATGAACGTCATCAAGTATTATAATAATATCATTAAGATTTATTTTTCTGAGTTTCTCTTTGTTGGATAGATATGCCACCAGCCTACGCCTGTATAAATCGATGTTTAGTATTCCTCCGGGTTTAAATGGTATTGCGTCTAATACATTATATGGGTCTTCAGACTCTTGATGGGAATGAATTCCTAGTCGATGTAGTAAACTAGCGGCAATACCAATAGTAGTATCCCATGGTTGACATGGGTAATACATTAATTCAGAATTTGAGTTTGAGTTAATTAAATCATTAACCCAAGAAGAAACAAGAGTAGTTTTACCACAGCCTGCAATACCTGATAAAACTAATAGCGAAGCATTAGAGTTATACCATTTGTCTAGATTTAATTTTTCTAATTTACGACCATGTACTGTCCTAATATCAGGAGTTTTTGTATGATATGTGGAATGGGCGCCTGTGAGCATGGCAATAGATCCTGGCTTCTTAGTTTGCCTTGATTTGACAATATTACCAAATCTTATGTCTCCAAAATTTAATACTCCTTCATGTTGTGCATGCATTAAAATTTGTAAAAGTGTTAAATCTGCTTGTAAATGAGATGCGGCTTCATCGGCTTTAACCTCAAGAAGGTCATTATTTCGATCTCTGAGAATTACTTTTATGGAACGTAATATAGACACTCTGGCTATTGCTTCTTTTCTACCATACTCAGTTAACTGCCAAGTTTTCTGTCTTCTTTCTTCATCTATAATAGCCCGTGTATGCTCGGTAACCCATCCATTATTCATTATTTCCCTCATTGTTCTAGAAACATTCGGAGGGTGTAAAGCACACACTTCTGCAATACCTGGACGAGTTAGTTCATATGAAACTAAATAATGATCTGCTTGATGATCTTGTTCCCATAAATGAAGTATTATACGATCGATTACAGAAATGCTAACTCGGACATTCCCGCTTGCCATTGTACAATCCGAGTCATTAGTAAACATCAAAGATTCGGGGGTTTGATTCAATAATAATAATTAAAATTATGACTATGAAGAATATTTTCATAGTTTTATTTGATTCTATTTCTCAAATAGCCACAACTTATGTGACTAATGACTTGTGGCGGTAAATATGACAGCATACGACGAGCTGATGAAAAAAATAAAAGATGTTGATATTATTAGTCAAATTGGTAGCCTTCTAAGTTGGGATCAAGAAGTTATGATGCCTCCTAAAGCTGCTTTACTAAGAGCAGAACAATTAGCATATCTTTCTTCGATTCGACATGAGAAGATGACAGATGAGAAAATTGGAACATTACTAGAAAGATTAGAGAAAGATAATAATCTTGATGAGATTCAGATAGGAAACATTAGATTAATTAGAAATTCGTATGATAAAGCTACTAAACTACCCAATGACTTTGTAATTGAATTGGCGAAACATCGTTCTATGTCAATGATAACATGGACAGAAGCACGTGAAAAAGATGATTTTTCTATATTTAGAGATGACTTAAAGAAAATGATTAGTCTAGTTAGAAGAGAAGCAGATTATCTGGGTTATGACGAGGTTCGATATGATGCTTTGCTTGATAATTATGAATCAGGACTGACTGTTTCTAAACTAGACCCTTTATTCAGAAGTCTTAGAAATAATGTTTCACCACTTGTTAAATTAGTAGTTGAAGAAGGAGAGGAGCCCAATATGGACTGGGTAAAAGAGAATAAATGGAGTAAAGCAGGACAAGAAAATTTAAGTCATAAAGTTTCAGAAGCGATAGGATTTGATTTTAGTGCGGGCAGACGAGATTCCTCAACCCACCCTTTTTGTGGAGGACCAAATCCAGATGATGTAAGATGGACTACCAGATATTCAGAAACTGAACCATTTGGTTCTTTGTACGGATCAATGCATGAGACCGGTCATGGGATGTATGAACAGGGGAGGCCTAGAAACTTAGATTTTCAACCCGCTGGAAAGGCCAATGGTTTAGGAATTCATGAAAGCCAAAGTCGCCTATGGGAAAATCAGATAGGCAGATCATTGGCGTTTTGTGAATGGTCATTACCTCTTTGGAAAGAAAATTTTTCAGAGAATATGAATGAAGTTAAAGCTGAAGATTTATGGAGATCGGTAAACATGGTGCAACCTAGTTTAATAAGAACAGAATCAGATGAAGCCACATATAATCTTCACATAATGATAAGGTATGAGATAGAAAAGCAATTAATTAGTGGTGAAATTGAAGTTGATGATTTACCAAATGTATGGAATGAGATGTATGATAAATTTTTAGGAATTAAAGTACCCAATGATTCCCTTGGAGTATTACAAGATGTACATTGGTCAATGGGAGCGTTTGGATATTTCCCAACATATACTCTTGGTAATTTATACTCTGCTCAACTTCTTTCAGCGGCAAAAAAAGACCTAGGAGATATAAATAAACAGATACGAGATGGGAATTTTTCTCCATTATTAGAATGGATGAGAAATAAAGTTCATTCCAGAGGAAGTATAATTGAACCTTCAGAATTGATAAAAGAGGCTACTGGACGTATGCCCTCGTCCGATGATTTTGTCCAATATCTGAAAAATAAAATTAATGAATTGTATCAGATTAAAATTGATATTAAATAAAGATGTGTCATTATGAATAATTATAGATTGTTAGAGATGTCATCATTCACAAGGAATATAAAATCTGAATGTACTTTAGTGAAATTTCATAAAAATTTACTTATCGCTGGATTCGCATAATGGTTTACTTATCTGTTGGGATATTCACACGGGAATAGAAAAATGGAGTAGTAAATACGATGGTCCATGCTCAGGAGCGATAATTGAAGATGGAGAAATTTATCTCGTGGAAGAAGGAAAAATTCATTGTATTGATTTACAGAGTGGTGAATCTAAATGGAGTAATGAAGTTGAAGGTTTGAGTGAATTTGTTAAAATATACAATGGACATATCTGGGTTGGGGCTTCTGTTTATGATTTGCATATATCAAATTATTCTGAGTCGGGAATTTGGATGTTTAACAAAAATGGAGTCTGTATTAAAAAATATGAGTTAGAAAGTAAGCCATGGTCTTTTGATGTACTAGATAATGGTTTGTACTTGGGACTCAGTAGACCATTATGTGGTTATGCCAGATTAATTGAAGGTGAGGAAATTGAATATTATAAATTAGATAATAAGAACCCAATAACAACAGGTATTTCAGATGAAAATACTGTTTTTTCTGGGACATAGTGATGGTAATGTCAGCATCATAGGCAATGGCATTAAAGAATGGAAAAATAAAGGAGCCTCCCCGATCAAAGATTTACAATATAATAAAGGGATATCAATGGGATCAGAAACAGGAAAGATATATTCGGAGAATGATTGGGAAATAGATCTAAAAATAGAGTTAGACATAATATCTTCTGCGCCATCTAATAATAATATTGATTACTTATGGGCCTCTACTTGGAATGGTAAAACAAATATTTTTTCGATAGATAATAACTCAGGAAATATTGAATTTAAAATTGAACACCCGTCAAGAGTAAGAAAAATAATTTGTTTCGATCAATTTATAGCTCTCGGCGATTCTAATGGAAAAATATTTTTAATTGAGAATGATGTATTACAAAGACGATTAAAATCAAAACCTGAGGATATAAGAATTGATGAAAAGAGGACACTGCTAAGAGAACGTCTTAGCGCGCTACGAGAGTGAAAATTTTCAGTGGAAATTTACCCTTCTATTGGTGCATTTCCGCTGTACTGCGCCATTGTTTAGGAAAGGTTTAAATGTCGAGCATCGCCCTATGTGCTTTGCTGCTCCGAAGGAGTGGTGTGGAGATGCTTAGGCAAAACCGCGGGCCACAAAAACCGACCCCCAATTTTGGGGCAGTAAAATCGTAATCTGAAAAGAAAACGAGGTAAAAGTCAATATTGTCTGTGGGCAATTGAGACGGCGATAGAACTGTTGCGGAAATAACCAAACGAAAGAATGGAGAAATAAACAATAGAGGTTGAGGAAAACATAAACCGAATCAAAAACTATATCGTAGAAGTACACGTAAGAAGAGGGAGGAAACAATCTTGAGTTACGTCGTGGGGAACAACTATGTAAAAATAGAAGAGAAACACGCAAAAACGAGCGCGATGAGAGTCGTGGAGTGTAATGGTACTAATTTCGTGAAAAGAATTAATGAGAGTTAATAATAGAAACGAAAACGGTGATCAAAAAAGTAATTTTTTGAACATCGGATAAGATGGAAACATCAAACAAAATAAGCCTTAATGGTTTATCAGTTGCTACCCGGTAAAGTAAAATCTTCGGATTGAATTGAACCGGACCCTGCGGAGTAAACAGAGGGAAATGCCCCCCCATAGGCAGAACCCTCTGTTGCTCCCACCTTTTTTATTCGGCCCATTTTTCTTTAATATCTAGTTAGGACCAGTCATTTCTTTCGCCACTACTAACGAGTTAAATTGATCATTTGATAACAATTTAAGTTCTATAGAACTCTGTCTTAAGGTCATATTATTTTTATGTGCGTGTTTTGCTATTTTAGCAGCATTATCATAACCGATGTGAGAATTTAGGGCAGTGACTAACATGAGTGAATTTTCTAGATGGTCATTAATTCGATCTTTATTGGCAGTGATGCCGACTATGCAATTTTTAGTAAATGAATCACAAGAGTCAGATAATAATGTGATACTTTGAAGAATGTTGTGAATAATCATTGGCTTAAAAACGTTTAATTCAAAATTACCTTGACTACCTCCTATCGTTATTGCAGTATTATTGCCCATTACCTGACAGCAAACCATAGTAAGTGCTTCTGCCTGTGTAGGATTTACTTTACCAGGCATTATACTAGATCCTGGTTCGTTTTCTGGCAGAGAGATTTCTCCAATACCACACCTAGGACCAGAGCTTAGCCATCGTATATCATTAGCAATTTTCATCAAAGATACTGCCAAGGTATTGAGAGAGCCAGAAGTTGCTACTAAGGCATCATGTGCGGCTAATTGAGAAAATTTATTTTGTGATGTTTCAAATGGTAATCCAGTTTTTTTGGCCATTGATTTGGCAACTAAAGTTGCAAAATCTCGATGTGAATTTAATCCAGTCCCCACTGCTGTTCCTCCTAAAGCAAGTTCGAATAGGTCTGTAAGTGAAAATTCAATCCTACTAATATCTGAATCTAGCATTGCTACATATCCACTAAACTCTTGACTAAGAGTTATAGGTACTGCGTCCATAAGATGGGTACGCCCAATTTTAACTATTCCTTCAAATTCTTTTGTTTTCTTTTCAAGAGACAATTTAAGATTTCTTACAGATGGTAATAATTTATGATAAATTTCCTCTACTGCTGCCAAGTGCATTGCTGTTGGGAATGTATCATTACTCGACTGGGCTCTGTTTACATGGTCGTTTGGATGTACGGGAGATTTACTTCCCAAAATACCTCCAGATAATTCTATGGCTCTATTCGCAATAACCTCATTTGCATTCATATTTGTCTGTGTTCCTGAACCTGTTTGCCATATCTTTAATGGGAAATGATTATCTAATTCTCCAGAAATTACTTCGTCACATGCTTTAATTATTAATTTTCCTACTTTTTTATCTAATTCTCCCAGACTAATATTTGTCTCAGCGGCTGATTGTTTTAATATCCCAAATGCCCTTATTATAGAGCGGGGCATTAAGTCATTACCTATATTGAAATTTACCAAAGATCTAGCTGTTTGGGCGCCATAATATACATCTTGAGGGACATCCACGAACCCAATAGTATCTTTTTCTTGTCTTATTTTCTTTGATTCGATATTTATTTTCTTAGGAAGTTTTTTTATTGATTTAACAGATGTTGTTTTTGAATCTAAGGACTCAGAAATCATTTTCGAAATGGTTGCTGATCGTCCAATATTCTTTCCTTTTCCCACATTCAAATCTAATTTTAATGCAATTTCTTCAGGTAAACTGATTGTTATAATTCTACGATTTCCAGCACGGTGTTTTGCCATAAAGATACTAATTAATAATTATTAATAAAGTTATTTAATAATTATTAATTAAAATGTGTTTTATCTCTATTCTGATCTGTAGACAGATATAATTTTTTGTGGAATATCTGGTTTGTCTCTAAAATTAGTTGGCTGGCTTTCAATTGCTTTTACAACGTCCATGCCTTTAACAACCTCTCCGAAAACGGCGTGATTTCCATTGAGCCAAGGAGTAGCGACAGTTGTCAGAAAGAATTGAGAACCTCCAGTATTTGGTCCTGCATTTGCCATTGAAAAAAGTCCTGGTTTGTCGTGGGCTTTAGCAAGTGCAGACGTTTCGCATGGAATCTGCCACCCCGGGCCTCCTGTTCCTGCTGCTCTACTTTCTGGATCTTTAGATTTAGGACATCCACCTTGTATCATAAAATCTTTGATAACTCGATGAAAATGTAATCCATCATAAAATCCTTCATCAACTAATTTAAGAAAGTTACCAGTTGTTTCAGGGCAGTCCTTTGTATAAAGTTCGATTGTAATTAATCCTTGGGATGTCTCCATCATAACATATGTCATAGTAAGTGGGAGGTACCATTAATTCATGAGTTTAGTGGTAGAATAACAAAAATTGATACTTCAAATTAAGAAATTATAGAGCCAATTAATGCATCAGAGTGGACGTTTAAAAGTTTTACAGTGCCATCAGGATCTAGTGATCCTAATAATAAAAATTGAGAAATAAAGCCTTTAGGTAATGTTTTTTCTCCAAGATTAATCACTCCTACTATTTTTGTTCCAATTAGTTCGCCCCTAGGATAATTAGTAACCTGAGCGGATGTCCAGAGTTTGCCTATTACTGGGCCAAAATTTACTTTTATTTTGTAAGAAGGCTTTCTCATCTCAGGGAATTCTTCCACCTCAATTATTATACCAACCCTCATATCAACTGAAAAAAAACCTTCAACACCTAAGTATTCTTTTTTTTCTAATTTATTGGGGTGGTATGGGTCTTTGTCTTTATCTATGATATGCTGCTTCATGAGTTATTCACCAGTGATATCTGATCTTAGAAGTAATGGAATTAAAGGGATTTTAGCATTTTGAAATGCTTCTTTCCCTCCTTCTTCCCTATCTAGAATTGTGAGACAGGCAACGACTGTACATCCCATTTGCTGTAATCTTTTTGTAGCCATTAATGCAGAACCGCCGGTGGTAGTTACATCTTCTAACAGCAATACTCTGTCGCCTTTGTTTAAACTTGATCCTTCGATACCAGGAGGATTGCCAGTTTTTCTACCTCCTCTTCCCTTTGGTTCTTTACGAACTATAAAACCCTTCAAATTGGACCCTTTTGGGGTTTTTGCTATTGTAATACCAGTTAATGGAACTGCTCCTAATTCTAATCCCCCTATTGCATTGATTTCACTAAGTTTTTTAATTTCATTATGAATTAAAATACCCAGTAAATGAGCACTTTCTGGATTCATCATAACAGGCTTCATATCAAAAAAATGAGGGCTCTTTTTTCCACTTGCTAAAGTAAAATATTCATCAGGAGAATGAAGATAAGCAAGTTGTTTAACTTTAATGATTAGTTTTATTTTGGCTTCTTGCATTGATATCATGTGTATGTCCTTAACATCGCTGAGGGTGAAGTCGAATGAACATTTTGCCAAATAATTACTAAAAAATAGGAAAAGACGGTCAATGTTCTTGTGCGGCCTACTCCAGTCAAGCAATATACAAGACTAGGGGTGACGTGATGATAGAAGATATTCCTAAAACTATAACATATGATTCTTTACTTTTAGAAGAAGAATGTAAAAAGTATCAAAGTTGGTTAGATGAAAAAACAGAAGAAATTTACCAATTAGCATTATTAGCAAAACAAAAAAATTTAGATTTCGAAAATTATATTGAAATTCCAAGGGCCAAGGATTTAGCAAGTAGAACT
Organism: Candidatus Thalassarchaeaceae archaeon; assembly: GCA_943841885.1. GTDB lineage: Archaea > Thermoplasmatota > Poseidoniia > Poseidoniales > Thalassarchaeaceae > MGIIb-O3. The sequence continues at coordinate 55,629 of CALSZZ010000004.1, forward strand.
GAAAAGTTACTTCAGAAAGATTATCTTAAAGAATTAACCATAGAAGAAGATTTACGTGAATTACTCAAAGAATATGATAGAGAGACTGCTTCAATTAAAATGGGGGTTGAGGTTGCAAAAAGAAAATATACAGAAACTAGAGATTTACAAATATCAATTGATTGTGGACTTAGAGTTGGTTTAGCTATTCTCACAGAAGCGGTTTTAGTTGCTCCTTTAGAAGGCATAGGCGAAGTAAGAATATTGAATAATGAGGATGGTTCGGAGTTTTTATCTATTGATTTTTGTGGACCGATTCGTGCTGCAGGAGGAACTGCTCAAGCTTTAGGTGTTTTAATCGGTGACATGATAAGAAGAGAATTAGGAGTAGGAAGATACATACCTTCTACAAGAGAAGTGGAAAGAGTAAAAGAAGAATTTGGTCTTTATAGAGTAGGACTACAATATAAGCCACCACCTGATGAAATAGAGACCATTGTACGGGCTTGTCCAGTTATGATAAATGGAGAAGAAACAGAACGGAACGAATGTGCCGGATTCAAGGAAGTTCGCAATGTAGTAAATTCAAACGGAACTTCTAGAACTAGGATTAGAGGAGGAGTGATGCTAGTTATTGGTGAAGGTTTATGCTTAAAGGCTCCAAAAATAAAAAAACATGTTGAAAGAATGAATATAGCTGGGTGGGAATTCATCTCAAAATTTGCCGATAAGGGCAAGGAAGAGAAAATAAATAGTTCATTTAAATCAAGGGCTATTCCAAGAATTACTAGATACATGGACGATGTTATCGCTGGTAGACCAATTTTTGGTGAGCCGGGTGAGCCGGGTGGTTTTAGACTAAGATATGGAAGAAGTAGAGCTACTGGACTGGCTGCGGCGGGAGTAAATCCTGTTACAATGAAAGCAATGGGTAGTTTTCTATCAGTTGGAACACAGATGAAAATGGAAAGGCCAGGAAAAGCATGTGCAGTAACACCTTGTATTGATATTGATGGACCAACCATATTAGAGAATGACGGTAACTTTCAAACTATCAATAGCTTAAGCCAGTGGGAAAAAAGAAAAGATAATATTTATTCAATTTGGGATTCAGGAGAGATCCTGCTTGGATTTGGAGAATTTCTTGAAAATAATAAAAATTTAGTTCCCTCATCATATAATAAAGATTGGTGGGCTGCAGATCTTTTAGATGCTTTAGATAGTCCTAAAAAAGTAGAGTTTTTCTCCGAAATATTATCAATTAAAAGAGAGAAATTACCTCCTGGAATTCCATTTAATGGTGCGATAAATCGAGGAGGAGAGAATCTTATAGAAAGAAATTGGAGAAAGGTTGTGTGGTTTAATTTTCTGAAAGACTATGATATGAGTTGGCAACAGGTATGTATATTGATTGAAAAATTTGAACTTGCAGTACCTCCACCATGGAATCTTTGGTGGTCAGATTTACCTCTCATATGTATTCCCCTGTTAGTAGATGAATTGTTAAAATCTAAAATAAATAATGGTGAATTAGAGATTAAAGGAGTTGTCAAGAATTGGGAAATAGGAAAAGAATTAGAGTATGATTTACCTGATGAAGTGATTGAGAAATTTTCTGCTACTTCAGAGATTAAAAATCATGGAATTATAAAGTGCTCATTAATGATTTTAGGATTGAATCATAGACATAAAAATAATGATATTATTATATCAAAAAATTGGGAAGGGCTGGTAGATGGATTGGGATTAGAAGTAATTGATGGTATAATAACAAAAAAAATAAATTTTGAAAAAATCCTCAAAGAACGAATGATTGACATCGATACCTCTAAGATTATCATTCAAGAAGAAGAATATAGAAATAATATTTTACAAGGATTGAAAGAAGAGGCGAGAAGAGGTGCTACTACCAAAGCAATGCAATCTGGCCTAGAAGGAAGTGAAACAGAGAGGGCTGGAGAGGAGGCTGCCAATAAAATAATCGATCGTGGGCCAAAAAATCTAGAAGCATATAATAAAGCAAAAAAAATTGTTGATGATGATGAAGTGGAAAAATCACTATGGATAATAAGAAAATTGTCAACAAAACGATGGGAGGATTCTGTACCCTGTAGGATTGGTGCTAGAATGGGTAGGCCAGAAAAATCTGGAATCAGAGAAATGAAGCCTATGGTTCACTCACTATACCCAATTGGATCTTATGGTGGACCTCAGAGACTTATGGGTTTGGCTTCGAATAAAGTTTCAATAACAGTAAACATGTTATCAAGAATATGTCAAAAATGTGGTAAAGAAAGTGGTCATATATTATGTCATCACAGAACTGACCCCTCAATTCCGATTGAATGTGGAGGCAACACAACCCCTAGAAAAAAGAGTAAAGATTCTCAAAGAAGACGTTTGGGTGAAAGGACAAGATTGCCTATAGAATCTATATTAGAAGTAAAAAGAAGATCTTTGGGGTTAGATAGATTACCTGAAAGAATTAAGGCCATGAATGAATTGATGTCTAAAATGCAAACACCTGAGCCTATTGAAAAGGGTATACTTAGAGCAAAGCATAACCTATCTGTCTTTAGAGATGGGACGGCAAGATATGATATGATAGATGTTCCAGTAACTCATTTTAAACCATCTGAAATCGGAACTCCTTGGAAAAAATTATATCAATTAGGATATGAATTTGACATGTATGGGCAAAAATTGAAGTCTGATGATCAAATATTAGAGCTTTTTCCTCAAGATTTTATACCATCGATTAATGGAAAAGAACATTTAATTTCGATTTGTAATTTTATAGATGATTTATTGATAAAATTTTATGGAATGAAATCCTTTTACAATGTTAAAAATGAATTAGATTTAGTTGGACAACTTGGGATTGGCCTCGCACCTCATACTTCTGGGGGAGTTCTATGTAGAATAATTGGATGGACATCTGCATCGGCTGGCTATGCTCATCCATTATTTCATGCAGCAAAAAGAAGAAATTGTGATGGAGATGAAGATAGTATAATGTTACTTTTAGATGGTTTACTAAATTTTTCAAGATCTATTCTTCCCTCAGGAAGAGGGGGACAAATGGATGCCCCGTTAGTTCTTTCAACAAGAATAAATCCAAGTGAAATTGATAAAGAGGCATTGAATGTTGATTGTTCATGGAATTATTCAAAAGATTTCTATGAGTGTACACTTGAACAGCCACATCCAAATGAGGTGATAAAATTAGTTGATTTAGTATCAAATAGAGAAGGAAGTATAGGCGATATGAGAGGCTATGGGTGGACTCATGACTCTGGTTTGTTAGATGCGGGCCCAAAAAATTCGTCCTACAAGACGCTTAAGACAATGAAAGATAAAATGGATGGTCAATTAGCACTCGGGAGACGATTGAGATCAGTAAATGCAACAAAAGTAGCATCAAAAGTTATACAATCGCATTTTCTACCTGACATGAGAGGAAATATGATGGCCTTTACTAGGCAAAAAGTAAGATGTGTGAAATGTGGAGAAAAATATCGAAGAATGCCTCTAAAGGGCAAATGTATCGCTAAAAATAAAGCATCTAACAGCGCTATGGAAAATATTTCAAGAGATAATGATGGTTCTTTGTGTAATGGAAATGTTATTCTGACTGTTTCTAAAGGAAATGTTGAAAAATATATTCAAATAACTAAAAATGTCATTGAGGAATTTGGAGTTGATATGTATACCAAACAAAGAGTAGATTGGACTGCAGAAAGTGTTGATTCCTTATTTAATAATGACTCAGTAACTGTAATGACTTTGGAAGATTTCTTATGATTATAATAAATTAATCATAAATACAACCGGGTCCCCAAAAATAAACATTGGGATTATAGCAATGAAGAGATACGTAACAAATGGATGTTTTCGAGTCACCCATGCTGATTTTAACCCTTTTTCTTGTAAATATTCTATTTGCTTACTTATATCGTCATTATGAGTTATTTTCTGTGATGCAAATAAATTAGTAGTATGCAAAACATCCCCTGATTTATCTATAATTACATCAGATAGTATCCATAACTTATTTCCTTCGATTTCAGATAAAGGTATTTTAATAGCATGCCAGGCTATTTTTAGATCGGAGATTTTTTTAATATTTCCTTTTATAATATTTTTAGTCAAGAATATTGGAGGAGTAAAAATAAATATTCCTCCTGCCCAAAGAAATAAAACAAATGAAGGAGGTAATTGAAAAATTATATCTTCATAATCTATTATAGAAGAATTGTAATAAATATATGGTTTTGGGATAAAATACCAGCTAGGAGTCAATATTGTGACCCAAATCAACGCTTTGATGTCTGCTCCGCCTTGAATTAGTCCAATTTTATACGCGTAAATAAAAATTATTATGGTTAATGATGCGAAAAGCAATGTCCACCAGATGGTAGCGTTAAGATTTTCATCGCCGAATACTAATGAATAATAGTCAACTCCTACGTAATTAAATAAACCTCCAATGAAACCTAATGTACCTAATATATAAATAAATAAAAATGGTAAATTTTGGAAATTAATTAAGTTTGATTTATCGAAAGTGGGAGTCTGAAATACGGTTGGTAACGCTAGAGAAATGAGAGAGAAAACCATTAAAATATTCCAAATGGATAGTTGAATAATTAAAAAATCTAAAATTAACAAAAATATTGCTGGTAATGACCACAATATCCAAATTTTATCTCGGACTATTAATCTTGAATAATCTGAATAGCCAGCAATGGTAAAGCAAGAAAGTAAGCATAAAACTCTAAGATATTCGATAGCTAAGTGAGTATCCACGGCTTTAGGGAGTGTACCTTGGACATCAAGACTTCCATGATTAGATAAAATTACTTTATCCCGTAAAGACACCAACTGAATTAGATAATACAAAGGCACTAATGCCACTTGCAATTGCAGCGATCCACATCATTTGTATCATTTGACCAAGTGAAAGAGTAAATCCTCCTCCTTTAATTCTTGAAGTAATCAAACCTAAAACAACAATAACAACAATAATTAATAATGAGCTTAGAATATTAAAAACTTGGATATTTTGATCTACACCTGCGGTATCCGTAAGAACTGGTAATCCTACTGCTAAATCTCCTCCTCCTATTTCTCCTGAACCTCCAGCAGTGACTAGTCCTGCAGCAACTTCAGCAATTTGCTCACCAAGACCTGCTACAATTTCTATAGTAATATTTAGAGCAATAATCATCGCAATCAGAATACCATACGAAACTCCACGCATAGTTCCTGCTGAAATTTCTCTTCTGTTACGTAAAGCAAGTAATGTCGCAGTACTTTGAGAAACCAAATCTCCTACAGTTCCAGCTTCTCCACTTGCCTGTGAACCTTCAAGGAAAACTCTGGTGAATCTAGATACCATCATAGAATTATTATCTGCAGCGAACCAATTCCAAGAGTAGTCGCTATCTATCCTCATTGCTAAACGTTTCTCTAATTGATTGATAGAAGAACTCAATGCTCCAAAATCAATACTATTTAATGCCTTTATCATTGCACTTGGTTCTGCTGAACGTGCTTGAGCGGTTCCTCCGAAAGCTCGAATAAATTCAGGAAACGCATCATCTCTTCTCCTGACTCTAACTTCTTCTCTCTGAACTAGAGTAGAGGGTAACATAAATGGAGTCATGGTTAAAGCTACCATAAAAAGTCCATAATATTTCCAATTAGATAGTAATGTCGAGCCAAAATCAAGAAATACTAATACATAAATGAATCCTATACTCTCGAAAGTTACCAAAAATATTGCTACAATCCATGCTCTACGTAGATTGATTTTTATTTTTGTATTGAAATCATGTCTAGCAAAAAGTGGCTCATCGGGGATAACTAGTGTAAATAAAAACCATGCACCTAATTGCAAAACTGTAAAAAATCCTGCTGCAAGTAATACATATCTAGACCTTATGACTATAGCAATCAAATCATTTGTTCCATCGCCAACTTGGAATAAAACAAGGTGCAAGCCTGAAACTACTAACAATAACATACCTGTAGTGGTAAGAGATACGAAAGTCTCTCGGAGAGTATCTAGCTGTTCCAATCTTGCATCGTACAGTGTCTGATACTGTGATTCGAATGTCTCTTGCTCACTCTTCATAAATTCACCAATTGGTTGACCAACTTCAACAGAGAATGACATACGATCTAAGAAATCACTCCATATTGGAGATGGGCTTTGTCTGCCTACTATTCTAGCTGCTTCTGGTAAATTTGTATGCCATTTTGTAACTAATGTCTCTATAGCTTGGACTTCCTTTGCTAATGCGCCGTAATCACCCATATCTTTTAGAATATCAAACATGCCTCTTTCTGCAGACTCGCCGAGTGATAATATGCCCATCCTTGTGATGAACATATGCATATCTTGTTCAATCTCAGTAGCAAGTTTTGAAGTATTTGCAAGTGGATATAGTAGAGTTCCAAAAAAAGTAAGAATAGGGAAAAAAAGAGCTAAAATTAATTTAGCAGTGAAGGATAAACCAGCTCCAGTTGAAAACGCTACGAAAACTCCTACTATGAACGCTATGACAACAGCTGGAACAGAAAACTTCAGTAGATATTCAGGAAATGGCATGCCTAAACGAAGAAGTGTTATTTGCCATGTTGATAGTTTTGTTTCCATGGATATCACTCAATTCTCATGATTTTTCCCCACCCAAGTTTCAACATTTGCCACAAATTCATCCCAACCTTGGATATAAAAAATATCGAGTAAATCGAACACATCATCAAAATGCGTTAGATCTCTTTCTACCATTCTTTCAATAATTTCTGTTCGTCTTTGTAATTCATCATAAATTAGTCTTTTATTTTGAAATCCCATAAAAGGCGCTATACGATTTTCTAAAATATATGATTGGAACATACCCCTAAAATAATGAACATCTTGTACAGGATCCCACTCAAACATTCCTCTTGTTAACACACCATCGGCTATTTTATTATATCCTATTATCTCATCAACACCAGTAATTCTTCTAACAATTCCTTTTCCTTCTGATTCCACTACTTCTTGGAAAATAGCAAAATTGAGGTTATCAAAGAATCTAGTAGGGACATTGATTGGGTCTCCAGTAAACCTTTGAATCATTTTTACAATTGATGAGGCGTGGAATGTTCCTATTACTGGGTGCCCAGTTTGCATTGCTTGGAAAGCAGTAGCTCCTTCTACTCCTCTAATTTCACCAATAATAATGTATCTTGGTCTTGAACGTAATGCAGCCTTAAGTAAATCGAACATTTCTACACGTGAATCTTCATTTTTAGAATCACGAGTAACTAGTCTTTGCCATAATTTATGTGAAACTTTCACCTCTGGAGTATCTTCTGCAGAATATATCTTAACCTGATGGTCAACAAATGGGAGTATAGCATTTAATGTTGTAGTTTTCCCTGATGCTGTTTCTCCAGAAACTAACATAGACTGGCCAAACTGTAATCCTAGCCATATATATGCTGCCTGTTGAGCCGAGAGTGTTCCCCATTTAATCAATTGAATAATTGATATTGTCTCTTCAGCGAATTTTCTTATGGTAAATGAAGGTCCTGAAATAGAAACGTCATCACTGTAAATAATGTTTATTCTTGAGCCGTCAAGTAATGAGCCGTCGATGATTGGCTTTGAATCTGATACTGGTCTACCAATACGCTCCGACATTGATCGAAGATATTGATTTAATACCGCACTGTCTTTAAATCTAATATTTGAGATTACTGACTTGAAGACTTTATGGTCCATAATTACTCTTTTTAATCCCACTGAATGAATATCTTCCAGTTGTTCGTCTGAAAGTAACGTTTCAAGAGGGCCGTTCTTTACCAAATCTCTGGCTATAACATATTTTAATCGTTCAAGTAGGTCTGGATTAACATATATCGGCGCCTCTCCAAGGCCAATTAATTCTCTAGCTTGTGATACCAATGGGTTATTCAACAGAGGATTAGTACCTACCTTACATAATTTATCAATCATTTTTTCTAACATATTAATGAATTGTTTATCATCTTCAAATCTCTCTGCATTGGGCGCATCTCTCAGTAATCTCTCAATGATTTGATCTTTTATTTCCTCTTCTTCTGGACCATTGAGCGTTGGTTCTAGTCCAAACCACAAAGTAGAGCCTACTTCGTCTTCTCCAGCAACTGGTTTGTATACATGGGCGAAGCATGGTGGTCTTGTTGCATAAATTAAATTACAAGGTTCTAATTTTCTAGCACCACTATCTAGCCACCCATAATAAATGGGTCTAGTTCCGTGCTTCTTCTCGAATGCTTCAACCCAGACACGTATGTGTGGATATCTAGCCATCAATCCCCCTAAATCTCCAGGTTGGATATCAAATTCGGGTTCATCATCCTCAATTTCATTTTCAGTTACCAAAAAATACCTCCCTAACTTACTGCTGTAATATCTACAATAAAGCCCATCTGGGGCATTACTTTCCAACCTATTCTTCCTTGGGTCGGTCCAGCCGCTCTTAAAAATCTAGTAACTGCTATAGTCCTAACTGTATCTCCTCCTACAGTAGCAGTTTCTAAGTCCAGAACCAATTCTGCTGAGTTCTTCATTTCTCTAATAAGTCTTGGTTCTACTTCATGGTTATCTACAGTCAAAAGGACCGTTCTCCCTTGTGAATTAAATTTTCTTAATCTTGAAAGTAGTTGTTTCGCATTAGAATCAGGAGGAATTAATTGTGAAGCTCTGTCAATAATTATAACCTGTGCTTCTTTTACTCCTGGTGAATCTAATATTTTCAATAAATCTATATTTTCTTCAATTTCTTCTGCAAGTACTCCGAAGCTAGAAATTAGAAGGAATTTTCCTTCATCAATATTATTATCCATATTATATCCTATACTACCAACTTGTTCAAGCCACCCTCTAGTAGTCAGCTCCGTAGTTATGTATGCTACTTTTATATCGTTCTTTACAAATCCGAAAGCTAATCTTTGACAAATTAAACTTTTACCCGCTCCTATTTCTCCACTGATTATACCAAGGGAACGATTAGGGACTGCAGCACCCATGCTATTGGCAAGGCTATCTTGGATTATTCCAAATTGGTAACCATCATCGTTATCAGAAGACAAGTCTAACCACCTCTGTTAAACTATAGGTTCCGGTAGGAGATGTAGATAGGGATGAGACCCCTACAGTCAAAAATACCTCTTCTCCATTTGCAAATGTCAAATCTGTAGAGGACTCTATTTCAAATTTAATTGCCACTCCCTTTGACCAAGTAACTCCTGCTGCATCAATAGCGCTCACAGACATAGTATTACCATCAAGAAACACATATGTATCGTCAATACTTAACGATATTGTACCAGAATTTTGAATAAAAATAGTGGCCTTATCTTGGGCATTATCCCATGATATTGAGGAAGGGTCACTGATGAGTGATGCTCTTGTTTTAGCATCTTTAATTTCTAATTCACCTTGATTTTCCAATCCTTGTGATATTGTATCCCATGTTGAAAGTAGGACTGCAGAAACAAGTCCTGCAACTATTAAACCGGTCATTAACATGATCATCTCGGATGGTCCATCTCCCATACTCGCACTCCCTTATGTCACTGAAACGCCTAGCGAGTATTCAAACACTGCTAACCAAACCGTTTGTGGATTGTCATCAATATCATCATTTAAGTCGTCTAATCCACTTTCCGTAGCAATGATTGTTTCCCCAGGAAATATATAAATTGCCGGACTAGAGTCCCATGTAAGAGTGGAGCAAGAAAAAGGTTCACCACCATCTTTTGATAAGAAAATATGATCAATGTTAACAGTTTCTGTACCAGTATTGGTAATTGTATAAACGATATTTCCTTCAGTCCCTGACCATGTCCAATCAGCAGATAATAGTGTTAATTCCGGACTTGGTAACTCAACTTCAGCTGCTTGTTGGGCTTTATTGACATTTTCAACTAATGTTACTGTTGCTGAAGCAAAAATAATTATAAAAACAGTACCAACAACCATTCCTGCAACGCTTGAACCTGCCATTTTATCCCTCCTTTTGGGATAATTCGGACCTCCACGCATCTACCATTGCAGTAAAAATCAAAAGATTTCTATTTGATAATGTAGGTTGTTCTTCAGAAGATTCCCCTTTTTCTGCCAGAGTTGCAATTGCTGTAAGAGATTTTGATTCGTCTGAAGTTAATAATCCTGATGATTCGGCATTTTTTATAAATTTCAGAGTATCTAATCCCCCCATATTGTCAAGGAGTAGGGCGGTTATTTTTGATGCATCAATATGCGGTCCTGTCAATAATTCTCCAGTATCTGTAGATTTTAAGAAAGGATTGACAGCTAAAGATTGAGCTTCATATAAATCTAATAAATTAGGTCCTGCAGTATTTTCTATTTGAGTTACTGAGTGAACAACATCTGAGTCAAGCGGTTTACTTGAAACTTCACCATCGTCACCGATCGTATGAATCATATCTGTTCCAACGCTTTCAGAAGGAGTTTGTCCTCCACTTAATACTCTTGAGCCTACAATTTCTGCTGTCTGTTGTTGAGTCAATTTGATATTAGCTTCCATCAAATCTAGAGCAGTTTCTAATCTTTCAAATCGATCTTTGATTAGTTCTACTAACTCTGGAGTCAATTCTGATTGAGGATTTCCTTGGGGCTCTCCTAAAATTCCCACCCTTGTTCCAGCTGGTGCAAAAAGCCATGCCTCTAAATCTGTTGGACGAAACTCTGAAGGAATATCTACATTTTCAATCGATAATTTAGCAACCCTATCTAGACGTTTGCTCATATCTCCATCAGAACCTAGACCGCCAAACGGTAGGTTATCAAAAATACCCATATTTTTTCCTCCATTGTTAGTTCTCCTTAGAAAAATAACATTTTAGAAAGGGCTTAAATTAATTTTGCTCCAACAGCAATAGACTCAATTTCTAAATCAACGCGAGTGTCTCCACCGCCCTCTACATTAAGTGTCAAAGGCAAGGAAGCTCCAACTATTGCGGCTTCATCACAATTAGTTAATGTAACCGTAAATCTGAACATTTCGCCAGATGCGATTGTAGTAGTATCAGCTATCACGGCATTTCCGGGAGTAACTGCATTACCATTAGCATCTGCTAAATCTGCTACATCGGTTTGGAAACCTCCGTTATCGCAAACAATCATGTAAGTCATGGCTGTTGGCAAAGTTGCATCTGAACCGGATGCTAATTTGGCTATAACAGTCAAAGAATCTATGTCTCCCGCTGCTGCTGTTGTAACATAGACATCAGTAACGATTAATTTACCAGATATTTGATCTCTAGTATCGTCACCAGTTTTTTCAGCTCTGTCTTGTAATTCTTCAGCAGTTTTGATAATAACAGTTGATGCAACAGCAGCAACTAAAATTAATGCAATAAATACAATCATTGCTCCAATACCAATAGAGCCGCTTTCATTATTTTTTCTTTTTATTAAAGTTTCTTCATACATTTTCTCACCAATTTACTTTTATTTTTATTTGATTCTAATCAGATTAGTTTCTCTCCGATTTCAATAGACTCAATTTCTAAATCTAGGCGAGTGTCTCCACCACCTTCTACATTAAGTGTCAGAGGCAAGGAAGCTCCGACAACAGCCGCAGGATCACAATTAGTTAATGTAACCGTAAATCTGAACATTTCACCAGATGCGATTGTAGCAGTATCAGCTATAGCAGTTCCGTCTGGATTTCTTGCATCTCCATTATCGTCTGCTAAATCCTCCACATCAGTAGCGAATGCTCCATTGTCACAAACAACCATGTAACTCATGGCCGTAGGTAAAGTTGCATCTGAACCGGATGCTAATTTAGCGATAACTTCGAGTGTATCTATGTCGGTATCAGCATCAGCGTTAGTAGCCACATAGACATCAGTAACAATTAATTTACCAGATATTTGATCTCTAGTATCGTCACCAGTTTTTTCAGCTCTGTCTTGTAATTCTTCAGCAGTTTTGATAATAACAGTTGATGCAACAGCAGCAACTAAAATTAATGCAATAAATACAATCATTGCTCCAATACCAATAGAGCCACGTTCGTCATTCCTACTATATACCCTCGGGTTTCCATCGTTCTTACTAGGCAACATTGTATCTTTGTGATGAGTTATCATTTATGATGTTAATGTATAAAATAGACTTATTTATCTACTAAACACATTATTCAATTTAATATAAAGAAATAATATCTATACAAATAAAAATTAATTTTTACCTACATTTAAAACATCAACTTCTAAATGTACTTTTTGCCCAGGTCCTAAATTCTGTACAAATGGTAGTCTCATTGCTTCAAAGCCTTCAGGAAGCCAAGGATCTAGTATAATCCCTTCCATACTTTTAAGAGTTCTATTTTCCACTCTTATTTGGACTTTTAAGTGTCCATAATTAGCAAGATATCCTGTGGTAATTGATAATTTTCTTCCAAGCATTTTTTCTGATGTAATAGATCCAGATGGTCGCATTTCTACTCCTATCTCAATATATCCTTCTGGTGGAATTTCAGGTATTTCTGTCATCTTTGGACTTGTGACCCATCCAAGAGGAGTGGGGATTGACATCCTCATTGGCGACATATTATTATCACCTAAATTTTCTACTGTAATTACCATCAGCCCATTATTTGTACTTTCTGGCCATTTGGAATCTATTGATAGGAAAAAGTGATTAACTAAGAATGGACTTAATGCTTCTCCTGTTGGAACTGAACCTAAAACGCTTATGGCCCTTTCAAAGGCATCTGTAGCTGCTTTAAAATCATCTTGAGCTAATTTTTTTCTTGCTTCTCTTATCAGATTTAATGTTACTTCCTCGGAGTCGCTGAGGTCGCCAAGTTCATTCAAGTGTCTATTTATTATTGACAATGAACGTTTTAGTCCATGAGGGCCTAAAGCTGCAATTGCTTTTTCGACAGAATCAGCCGCGGCACCCCAATTGCCTTCTCTTAAAAATTGTAAACCGACTGTAACAAATTCGGATGAATTTAAATCGTTTTCATTTAATTCATCTAATTCGTCTAATTGCTTAGCTAATGAATTTAATGATCTTGATAATCCCAAAACTTGCTCTTCCAAAAAATCTGTTTCATTACTTAGTTTTTTGAGCATTCTTGACGCCTTTAATGGTCTATTTTTCCATATAGTATGCTGAATTTGTAGAGATTGTTCATCAATATGATCCAGAATCTTCAAAGTTGCTTCAGCGCCACCAGAATTACTCAATTCTACTTTCTTACTCATTCAATACCCCCTAAGCGGTTTTTTGGTTGGAAGCGTTTTGTTGAGGTTTGAGACGCTAATATTTTCTTTATTTTCATCGCCTTCAATTCTAATTGTCCTAAGTCACCATAGATCTTCTCATATGATCTATCCAGATATCTCAAAACAAGATGTATAATAGCAGGTGAAACTAGTATGTAAAATAATAATCCAGATAAACCTGATGAAGTAGTGTCAATGGTCATGTTTGGCTCTATGATTGTAAACAATAAAAAGGTCATTGGAGCACATGATATTATCGCTCTTAATTCTCTAAATGTTTTTTTGGATTCAGCATCATGATTAGAAATTGTAGCACGGGCACCTGTTAATGATTTTCTTTTATCATTATAAATTGCCTGCATTTCAGAAGAACTTGTCCAAGCGATTCTTATAGATATCATTATTGCTAAGAATGCACAAACAATAGGTAACCAAGTGAACCAATTGGTCAAAGTAAGTGCACCTAAACTAGCAGTAGCAAAATATGATGAGAGTAAAACATAAGAAGGCGTAAAGTCTTTTAATCCATTTCTGTAGAGGTAAATAGAAGCTAGTAGTAATAGTATTGAAATAAATGCAATGATAGGTACCTTTAGAGTTTCATCTCCAACTTTTACTGTATAACTTGGCGGTTCCCATGATTGGATATTTAATTTTTGAGAGCGGATATCATTGCTTACATCGTTACCTTGGAGTTCTACTCCACTACCTGTTAATTGTGCATTACATGTAATTGGTTCTTTTGTTGACCACCAAGGTATAGACTTAGAGCTTATTTGCCATGATGAATTAAATGTTGCTTGAGAAGTTAACTGAGGTATGACCTGTGAACCAGAGGAAAACGAATTTAGATATTCTCCATTACAATAAACTGATATCTCAGAACCCAACGGTAAAATTGCGTCTCCAGCATTCTTGACTTCAACAATCAGTGTTCCAGTCTTTCCTTCTATCAATGGAGCCTCTAAAAATCTCATCTCTAGAATCATGGGGTCTGAAGTATCTGTAGTAGTCAAATTTATTGTGAAATCTGTCCAATATTGCGCAGTATCAAATGGATCACCTAGATTTTTTAGTCTAAATGTCATTTTATAACCATCATCGGCAGCTAATTCATCTGTCTCAGGCATTATGAATTTTAGATCAAATGTAGTGCTTGAATCATAAGGCTGAACTGGAGGGAAATTTTTTCCTTCAAAATCCTGAGATAATATATCATCATCAATAAAGAAAACCCAAATTGCTTGAGGATTATCACTTGTTTCTATATGCCTAGAAGAGGACAATAGAGTAATATTGTATACTACAGAGGATTCATCTGTTTGGCCAAGATGAGGGACGTGCATCCAAGGAATCCTCAGTATTCTGCATCTTTCTCCTTCATCCTCAGGACAGGATAAGAGTCCGTCATCCCAAGTGCTAATAGCTCCCGTATCAATTATAATATCATCATCAGATTGTATTCTAACGATTTCTATAGGGGTACTGAAAGATGTTGTTTGTTCTGAGTCATCATCCGAAGTAAATATAATGTCAAATGTTCCACTTTCTCCTACATAGTGATCAGAGGCTACAGGGGTTATTTCTAATGAAATTGAATAACTCTCTTCTATTTGAATAATAAATTGAGTAGAGGGGAGGTTTGGATATGAAACCTGCCACCTAGATTCTTCTGTAACGCTTAACTGAGAGCTCATAGAAATTCTTGCAGGTGCATTTCCGGCGTTCTTTATAGTATAATCAAAAATCCTAGTTTGTCCAGGAACCATATTCATATAATCTGAAGAAGCATCTATAATTAATTCGAAATATGGTTCGATTGTAATCACAAGATTGGTTATTCCTAATAACATATAATCGCCATTCACCTCTGTAAAGTCGTAGGAAAATATTTGTACTGGAATATTAATTATAGTTCCTGCCTCAAGCATTACATTCGGACCTAGTTGAGGAGATGTGAAATTTAATTGAACTGGTACACTATTATCATTTCCAGGTTCTATTGAAATATTCTCATCGCCCTCATATGTCCATACTCCTGATTCAGGATTAGAGGGTAAAAGAGGGATAAAGGAAACATTGTTCTCAAGTAAGTTACCGAGATTAATTAGATTAAAATCTGCATTGATTGTCTTTCCTGGTTGGACAAAATAAGTCGTACTACCTATAAGATTTAATGCATGATCAGGATTGACGGTTACTAACATGGTTACACTGTCCAGTAAAGAATTATTATTTATTAATTCTAAATCAAAGGTAGTTGACTGATCTGCTCGTGCATCATTTGATGCTTTAGCATAAACTCTAATGATTGAAGTTGCTCCAGGTGCAACTATTACGGTTTTCATTAAATCTATTATAGTATCATCTTCATTGAATGTTATTTGTAAATAGTTTGTATCTGTATTTTGTAAATTCAAGAGAAATGTTTGATTAGAATTACCGGTATTATTTAATTCAAACATTATTGTAGAGGTACCTAATCGATCTAAAATTGCTATTTCTGATCCTGTATTCAAATTGGCATTAATCAATTCATCTAATTGGAATTTAGCGGTTGCATATGCGAGTATTTCTGCTGGTTGATCTGTTGGATCATTCTCATCTTCTGGTTCGTGCTCATAATCACAAACACCTAGGTCTCTTTTAGTACAAGCATAAATCATTATTTCATGTATTTTCTCAGCACTCGCTGTTGGAGGTGGTGTTGCTGATACGGTAAAAACTGTTTCATATGGAACAGTACAAGAACTACCAATACCACAAAATCCCTCTATTCGAGATTTTATTGTTGTTGTGGTACTTATTGACACAGTCCAGCCGGGTTCTGCAACATAATTTAAATCGAATATATCAGGTGCATTACCCATATTCTTTAGTGTCATTTCTGCAACTATAGAGGTATCAGGTGCACCGGTTCCTATGGTTTTTGAAATTAAACCTGCTTCGTTTATTTTTGGTATATCAAATGCTACTGAAGTTGAATTATTTGAAGTTTGAATAGTATTTCCATTGTATTCTTCAAGAACAAAGGTAGTTTCAGCCGCTACGCTAAAAGTTAATTCTCCAGCTGCAGGATAGGGGAAGTTTACATTCGATACATGACGCATAGTTATTACTCCGTACCCAGTAGCTCCAACACCTAAACTCATAGTAGATGGGCTGATTCCAATTGTCCATCTAAGTTCTTCATATTGTGCTGCTCCCTTAACTGATGCATTGTGTATCAAATCTTTTTGAACTAAATTAATTTGGGCAGTCCCATCAGTTTCCGAGGCAAGATTATTTTTTGTCTGTACTCTAAACTTAAGAGCTCTATTAACTGATAAGGCTGTTATTTCTTCAGATGTAACTTCTTCTAAACAAACTGAATAATTTTTATTCTGGGGGCATGTATCGATCAAGGGTTGATCATTTTCATCTAATATTTCAAAATCGACTTCTACTTTTGGTAGAACATGTATGGATGTAGTGGCAATAACATCTAAGCCACCAGAAAGAGGTATTGCCTGAATTCGAAAGGTCAACATTAGATCGGCGTTTATTTTCCATATTGATTGAAGTGGTATTTCCATATCAGGAAGAGTAAATGTTACTGGTATTGTTATATTTTCACCCGGTAATAAAATATTTGTTAACGTAACAGGGGAATTAATTGACCAATAAGGAACAGATTCTAGCATTGCGGCGTTTATTTCATATTGAGCGGGGGCCGTACCTGTGTTATTCAATATGTAGTCATGAGTGAAATCTTCGCCACCTGGTTCAACATTAAAATGATCTATTCCTTCTGGGTGAGAACTATTCTGGGTAATGGTTCCCTGGAATAATTCACCAGCCATTATTATTACAGTACTTTCCAAAAGTAAATTATTACTTTGAGATAGTACTGATAAGGTAACCATCTCTGAGTCACTTATGTCTGCATCAAGTGGAACTTGTACTGGAATTCTGATGACTGTAGAATCTCCAGAGGCGAGACTTAAGGGTTGAGAATTGGAATAAATGATTTCTGCTTGTTTGACCCAGCCACTAATATTTGTTTGTGAAACCTCAAATGTTTCCGGTAGACTACCAGCATTTTGTAATAGGAATGAAAGATTTGTCCATTCTCCAGGATCTATATTCCTATCGATTGGAGTAGATAATACTGCATTTGAAAAATCAAAAGATACTGAGATTGAAGATATAGGAATAGTTGTAGTACTATCTGCACCAGATACTGCAATGAAGCCAGATATAGTATATTCACCTTCTAATGGAGTTCCATCAAATGAAATATCTATGTTTGTCAACGTAGCAGGACTGGAAAGACTACCGACCGGTAGTTGTATTGTTGATGACGAAATAGAGGTTGAGTCGCCTCCGAGTGTTGGATTAAGTAATAATTGAGCTGTTACATTAACAGGTAATGTACCCGAATTTACCATTGAGATTGTTCCTGACCACAATCCTTTTGCTAAAACATCATCATTATTGGGTAAAGTATCTGCAACATGACTAGCATCTTCTATGTCAGCTACTTCTACATTAGATAGGACCAATTGATCATTATTAGAATTTGAGTCTGATTCTGTAGTATCAATAGCCCAGGTCGCTATTAATGAAATACCTGAAGAAGACGTGGTTGCATCCCAATACATAAGATGATTAGAAGTCCACCCAGAAGAAATTGAAATATCTCGGCTATCGACTTCAGATAAAACTGATCCATCATTTACTGATAATGTAAGTGTTCCATTTGCATCAGTTCCTCCGAAATTTACAATAGTTACTCGAATAATGTGGTTCATTGGAGATACTGTTGGGACAGCCCCAACGTAAACGGAAGGCGTAGTCACGTCCAATTGAGTAACTGCAACATCAGCACTTGAAGAATCCGTTGAAGATATGGTTTCAGATTTTAACGTTCCTTCATTAGTATATGGCAATATTGAAAGTACCATTATGGTAACTATTAAAATCGCTTTAACTTTCATAATATCCAATCCAAAAAATATACTTCTACAAATCTAGTGTAGCCTAATGGCAATACGCCCGTATGTAGAGGAGAGTTGACTCGGATATGAAATACACGGTTATAAAATTGATTTGACATGTCTAAAGTAGTTAATTTAACCGATGTTATGAAAAGACGGAGCACGGGTTCGGAAGTGTGGACCTAGTTTCGCTTGTCGTCGTTGTGACGATTATTGGTTTATTTTTACAGGGTATGTATAGGATACTCTTAGGTGGGAAAAGGAGGGCTATTCTACCCCCAACAGAAATTAACGTACCCGGATATGAATCAGAATCTGTACAACTACGTAATCAAAGACGAAGTGGTCGAAGGTCAGATAGATCTGATGTTTCTTTACCTTCAGAAGGGTTAGGAGAAGGTGGTGGAATATTAGGGGAAGGAATACAAGAAGCCGTCATTAATGAAGAAGGTGTCTCCGCCTTTAGTGAAAGACTTGAGAGAGAAGGAGCAAAGAGAGGATCAGTACAAATTAGTCTGTTATGGAATAATTGGAATGATTTGGATTTGCATGTAATAACGCCATCAGGAGAACATATTTTCCATGATAATAGGAAATCTGCATGCGGAGGAGAACTAGATTTAGACATGAATTTTAAACCAACTTCTAAGACTCCAGTGGAAAATATAGTTTGGACAAAAACGCCTCCATCAGGAACATACAGGGTTGGAGTAAGACACTATAGAATACAACATAAAAATAGACTATTATCAAAAATACCCATAATCTCAAGACTTGTATTAAAAAATGAGACAGATTTCAAAGTCAGAGTAACTATAGGGAAGACTCAAAGAGTTTATGAAGGAAAGATTAATCATAATAAAATAAATAACGAGTTACTATTTATAGCGAAATTTGCCATTGCAGAAATGGCTGTTGGAGAATCAAAACCCAAAGAATTAGTTTTAGAAAATGAAAATAAACAAGATTTAAAGGACGAGTCCGAAAGTATAAAGTTAGCAGAATCAACTGTGGAAATGACTTGGGATACTTCTAGTGATCTTGGATTGAGTCTGCAAAAACCTGATGGTCAAATGATTTCTTTCTTGGATATTGGAAAAAATGAAGATATAACTTTTAAATTAGATGAAGCTGGTAGAAAACAATCTATAGAATTAAATAAACCAATCAAAGGCTCATATTCTGTATTCGTTGAAGAATATGAAACAGTTAATGATAATGGGCCTACAAATTATAATGTAATTATAAATCAAAAAGATGGCACAAAAGAAAATTTTGAAGGTGAAATTAGCCATGAAGAAGGCAAGATAGAAATCGGAAATTTCGAAATAAAATAATTTGTGATTTAGTCTTTAATAATCTATATTTATTATTTTTAATATCTTTTCCATCCATTTTAATTTTGACATTTTCAGTTTATTATTAGTAACTCCAGACCATTGTCCTACAATATCTGTTCTTGTCCCTATAATTAATATTCTTTCCTTCGGAACTCCAATCGAACGGATGAAGCACACTGCTCTATCACCATCTGTGAAACCTCCAAAGTTATACATACCTTCAATTTTATCAGGTAATTGGTGGGTTAATATTAATTTGAGTTTGGTATTATATGAAATAGAGTCATCAATAACTTTACTCCATGAAGAAATGTTATCTCCGTGTGCATGAAGTATTACAGGTACTTCATTTTGAATTGCAAGAGTCAATCCTAATCCTCCATCGCCATCACTTACGACACAAACAGAACGAGCCCATGCAACTTCTGCTAATGAGTCAGACAAAGTAGAAAATACTGCACCTGAACCATCGGCTAGTATGAAAAAATTATTACTTTTTAAAAGTTCAATAATTTCTAACGAGGTAACAGCTGCGCCAATAATTACTATTTTATCTTTATTTGAATATAATTTTTCAATGATATTCTGTAGATGATTTTCTCTGTTGATAGGTGACCAGTTATTGACATTTGATGCATCTATTTTATCTAGTAATTTTCTTGCACTTTTTATATCAGCGCTCAAACTCCATTCGAAATATTTTCTTATATCATCTTGAATTTTAATTAATTCATAATTATTCTGTTCAGGCCTTTCTTTGAGTGGAGACATATTGACCTTTCCCATTTGAGTGGACATAGTGAGCATTGAAGAACCCTAGGGGTACATAGAGCCTTCATGCCACCTATGCCGCTTGAGTTACCTGAGATTGGTGATGAAGGTTTATTGGCAAGATATTCATTCCTACCACAGAGTAAAAATTATGTTAAAAAATTATTAAAAGATAATGATATAACTATAGAACAACTGATAGAAGCACCGTGGCTTGAGGATATTCGAGCGAGGGGTCGTATTAGATTAGTAGAAAGTATAACCCATAAAGGCGGTCTCAAGTCAGTAGAAACTGTCGATTTATCTACTGAAATAGGAAGAATGACAGAAAGTTTATCATTCTTACATGCAATGTTAGTTATTTGTTCTTCATTTGATGAAAGATTACTGGGGAGATGGATTGAAGGTGAATCTAGTAGAGCAGATTATTTATTAGGAATGGATGATAAAAATTTTATGTTAATAGCTAAAACCTATTTTTCAGGGATAAGGGAAGAAAAAAATGAAACTGGTAATTCCATTTATTGGATTCCATTAAGTGATTTTATCGAACTATGTCCAAGAATATCTGGGAATTATTGGAGATTAATTAATCGATCTGTAAAAGATGGATGGGTTTGTATGGATTCAGGAGCAGGAGAAACTAGCAGACAGCGGACTTCTAGGATTTTAAAGGAAAGAATACGTGAAAATCTAAAAGAAACGTGTTCAGAAAGAATGGAGAAAATGGATGATGAGTTTGCCGCTCAATTTTCCTCTTCTGTAGAAAGAATAATTGGATTATTTTCAGAAAGAGTTCAGGCAGAAATGCCAATAAGTGCAGCAAAAAGAGATGAGTGGCCGCCTTGTTTTGAGTTGGCAGTTTCAGAATTGAATCAAGGAGTAAATGTAAATCATACAGGTCGTGTTTTCTTAGCAGCCATGTCTAGATCAATGGGCTTTTCTCAAGAAGAGGTTTTGGCATTTTTCTCAAATGCACCAGACTTTAGTGCAGAAACAAGCGGATATCAGATAAATCAAATATATGAAAGAGAATATACTCCTCATGGTTGTTCCGCATTGAAAACAGGAGCCAGATGTCCAGTACAAAGAGGCGATGATACACTTTGTGATCAAGAATGGATGACTCACCCCCTAAAATATCTAAGAGCAAAACAGAGAAGAAGATATAATGAAGGTCTGAATCAAAATAAAGATATGGGAGCAGAGGATGATGCTGAAGTGTCCAATTCCTCATTGCTAATATCTAGAAATGAAAGAATATAAATAAAGGAGAGAGTAAATGGTTAGAACTTTAGTTATGACTGTCGATAGGGATAATGATTTAGGTGTAAAAGCAGGGATTAGAGGGCCTGTGATAGGCAGAAAAAGTGCTTTAAATGCTGTATTAAGATTAGGTATTGCAGATCCAGAAGAGTCGGATACAAACGCAATCTTGGGTGCATTACATCATCATGATAAAATGGTAGAGAATGCAAAAGGAAATGATGAATTAGAAATTGCAATATTAACAGGAGATGTTAGGGTTGGCCCTAGAAGTGATAGAGCTATAGCAAGTCAACTTGAAGAGGTCATTAAAGAGTTTCAACCAGATTCAGCAGTACTTGTAACCGATGGTGCTGATGATGAAGCATCACTCCCGATTATAACCTCCAGAATAAGAGTGGACCATATCGAAAAAATAATTGTAAGACAGAATAGAGGTATTGAAAGCACTTATTACTACATAATAAAAGCGGTTGAAGATCCGAGATGGAGAGCTAGATTACTTGTACCAGTTGCTATATTTTTGATGCTTCTAGGCCTTGGATTAATGCTTCCAAATGGAGGTGTTTTAATTGGTGCGATGCCTCTTATAATCGGCATATGGGTACTAGCAAAAGGACTTGGCTGGGAACAACAATTAGATCGTTTACTGAATGATATGAGGGAAAGCGCTACAGGTGGTATATGGTCTTCTTTACTGTGGGGCCTAGCAATTGTTTCTGTGCTTTTATCGGTTCTTACCGTTTGGCAAGTCCTTACTGGATCTACATCAGAATTAAATGAGTATGTTACTGAAAGTTATGTTACCATTAATGTATTTGATCTGGATGCAGTAAATAGAGATGTTGCGGTATGGGTTATTGCTCTTGATCAAGCACTAACCTGGATAGTTGTATCTACTTTTTCCTTTGCATTATCTTTGGGTGTACTAAGATGGAAAGAAGGTACTTTTACAGGAAGAAGTTTACTATTATTTGGCCTTGGAGGAGTTATTTATACTGTCTCGAGGGCCATAATAGAAGTACTATTAACTGAATTATCAGGTGATGATTATAGCCTAGCTTTTGGTGAAATTTCAGATACATGGTTTCTTCCAATAATGGCTACTGTTCTTTATTATCTTCTAAGAACGGTAGTCCAATCTTTTGAAGAAAATGACGAAAATATAGTTGGAAATAGATTTTGGGGTGTATAAATAATTAATGATTATTTATTTATTAATAATTATTAAATTAACTTTGTTTTTCCTTTCTTCTAATATAGTCAGAATAATTCCCAGGCCAAACAAATAAGCTCCCATCTCCTTTTAATTCCCAAATTGTGTCACATACTTGATCTAGAAAATATCGATCATGACTAACAGTTATTATCCCCCCATCATACCCGATGAGTGCTTCCTCTAGTGCTTCTTTTGCATCTGTATCTAAATGGTTAGTTGGTTCGTCAAGTAAAAGCATATTATTTTCCTCTAAAAGAAGGCAAAGTAATGCGACTCTGGCTCTTTCGCCACCACTTAATTTTGAAAGTTTTGTTTTCGCCATATCTGAAGTAAATTGAAACTGGCCTAGCATTGACCTGAGAGAAGCGTATTCCATCTTTGGTTTTAAAAATTGAATTTGTTCTATTGGTGTTAAATTGAAATCCAATAGCCTATGATCTTGATGAAAGTACCCAATTTGAACTCCGGGGCGAATATCGATTTCTCCTGAATCTAGATTTAATTCTCCATTTATTATTCGTAACAATGTAGTTTTTCCTGCACCATTTGGACCAATTATTCCTATTTTCTGGCCTCTCCTAACGCCAATATCTAAGCCTCTAATTATTGGGCGTGATAAGCTTTCGAATGAAAGGTGTGCCTTTTTAAAATCTAATACCTCTAAACTACTTTTCTCTGTTGCTTTCATATTAAATCTCAATGGTTTTCTTAAGTTTGGTTTAATAGATTTTAACCACTTCAATTCACGTTGTGTTCGCAATATCATTACATGTTTTTGAGATACTGATTTATCATATTTATTTGAGCTTTTCATAGACTGCATGGCTCCTTTCAATCTTTTCAATTCCTTCTGAGTCTTTTCAATTCGATCATTTAAGGTTTGTAAAAAAAGTTCTTTTTGTTTAAGAAAAGAAGAATAGTTACCATTATACCCTCTTGTATGGGCGTCTTGTACCTCTATGATGTTATTACAAACCCTATCTAAAAAGTATCTATCGTGACTTACGATTAAGAGGGCCCCTTTGAAGTTGATTAGAAAATTCTCTAACCAGTTTAAAGTCTGTAGATCTAAATGATTAGTAGGTTCGTCTAAGAAAAAAACATCGATTTCACTTAAACCCACAAGTTGTCTTGCAAGCGCGACTTTGGCTCGTTCTCCGCCTGATAATAAAGAAAGTTGTATATCTAGAGGATGGTGTGCTAAATCTAAGGCTTTCAAAATCTCTTGTGCATGTCCCGCAACGTCCCCTCCGCCTGAACGCGCCATGAGGCTTTGTAATTCTTGGTATCTGTCCATATCAGGTTGCCAATTTCCATCATAGAAAGAAGGATTTGTCATTTTTTCTTCTAATTGAGAAATTTCATCTTCAATCTCTTGGAATTGACGACCACGTCTATTGAGTTCTTCGCCTAAAGTAGCATTTTCATCTAAATCTCTAATCTGTGTTAGAAATGCCAAACGGAGACCTGCTGCAAATGAAATATCACCTAGATCTTGATCCTGATTACTTATGGTACGTAATAATGTAGTTTTGCCTGCACCATTATGTCCAACAACCCCGATTCTATCACCTTCATCTATACGGAGGTTAACGGCTTCTAAAACTGTTAGAGGGCCAAATGCACGATGTACTTCTTCAAGTCTAATCAGTTCCCTTACCATGATTCGCTTCCGCGCACATGTTTGATATAATACCAGTACAAATCAAAAGAGGTACCACGTACGGAGTTCATGGAAAGTACAGAGGTCGAAATAGTCTGGAATGGGCCGAAGTGGCGCGCTGAACTATTACTTTCAGCGATTTCTCCTGATGATCCAGAGTCTTTTTCTTCTAAAATAATAGATTCAGATGGTTCTTCAGAATTAAAAATAAAAGTTATTTCTAAAAATTTAAAATCTATTAGGTCAACAATTGATGATATTCTAGTTTGCTTGTCGGCTGCCAGCACAAGCCTAGATGTGATTGAAAAGAAATAATACATTATATTGATTAATTATCGTATTATTCAAGATAGATGCTTGATACGGTATAACATGGAGGACATACCACACGATCGTTCACATCTTCTTTGGAAAGGAGATATTGAAAGTGGATTGGCGACATTATTATTCGAAAAATCAATGGATGGATGGATAAATGCGATGGTATTTGATGAACAAGGAGGAGGAGGAGGCCCTGATACTATATCTAAAGGGAAAGTAATATCTAAAGAAAAGGGTATTTTTTGTGGGAAACCAATAGTAAATAGATTAATAAAATTATATTTTTCTAAATGTAAAGTTACTTGGAATGTGACTGAGGGTAGTGAAATTAAAGATGGTCAAGTAATCTTAGAAATAATTGGAATATCAAAAGAAATTTTAAAAATTGAAAGGATACTATTGAATATTTTAGGAAATATGTCGGGAATTGCAACTAATACTAGGAAATGGGTTGAAAAGTTACCCAATATAAAAATCGCAGCGACACGTAAAACAGACTGGGGATTAATGGATAAATGGGCGGTCAATGTAGGAGGAGGATGTACTCATAGACTGAACAGGGGTGATGCTCTAATGATAAAAGAGAATGACTTTGCTGCTTCGGAAAAAAAGGGAGAGGTTTATTTAGATACAATTAGTAGAATTATTAGTGAAATAGATGATTTGAAAATGGGGAGTTTTATCATAGTTGAGGTACAAAATCTAAACGAGGCCATGATTGTTGCTAAATCTTGGATTAAGAAAATAAATATTAGTAAAAAAATAAGTAAAATTGTATTATTACTAGATAATATTAGTATAGATATAGTTAAACAAATATCAAAAGCATTAATGAAAGAAAATCTTCGTAAATATTGTATTTTGGAAGCCTCGGGAGGCATTGATATTGATTCTTTAGATAATTGGGCTGAAACTGATATTGAAGTTATTTCATCAAGTAAATTAAACCGAGGAGTTCCTCCTCTTGATTTATCGATGTTGTTAGATATGGAGTTGGCGTAATGTCAGATATACCAAAAAGTCATCCTAGATATAATTCATTAATTTCACGAAATAAATTAGTCGAGGCTGCAGAAGAAGGTTTGCTGGCAAAATCTGCAATGATTGCGCATGGAAGAGGTGAGGCTTTCGATTACCTTCTTGGTGAAAAAACCTCTTTATCTGCTGTAAAGGCAATAAAGGAAGTATCTAATAGGTTAAAAAAGGCAAAAAGACCTGTTATATCCGTGAATGGTAATACAGCTATTTTAGCAGGAAAGGATTTGATAAGGATTGCAGGAGTACTATCATGCCCTATTGAAATTAACATATACTATAGAACTGAAATAAGGATTTCAAAGTTATTACAGTTAATGAGGAGGTATAAATATGATATTTCTAGAGAAGAGGGGCCAGAAAATTGGGAAGGCGACTGGTCAAAAAATATTGAAAATGTGAAGATATTAGGCGATGAATGTCAGGGTAAAATTATTGGACTAGATGGCCCTAGATCAATGTGTTCTGTGGAAGGAATTGAGAAGGCAGACGCAGTATTAGTTCCTCTGGAAGATGGAGATAGATGTGAAGCCCTTATTGCACTTGGAAAAGAAGTTTTAGTTATTGATTTGAATCCTCTTTCGAGAAGCGCAAGGAATGCTACAGTAACTGTTGTAGATGAGGTTTCAAGAGCTTCAAAATTATTATTAAGAGAGGTATTATCTAATGAAAACAATGAAGTTGTTTGGGATAATGATATCGTTTTAATCGATGCTTTGAACATAATATCGGACTCTGCTAGTCAGATTTGAACATCATTCTCTATGATATGAACTACCTCTAATTATCTCAGTGGCTCTATATAATTGTTCCAATAATATACATGATGCCATTTCATGAATAAATGTCATTCTTGAAAGTGATATTACTTTAACCGCTTTATTTTTTAATAAATCACTGAAACCGTCGGCAGGCCCTATGGCAAAATTTACCATTTCATTGCTTAGAGATATTTTTGAAATAAAATCAGAAAATTGCTTACTTGTTTTTTGAATTCCATTTTCATCTAAAATAATTAAATTTCCTTTGAGACTAATAAGATTTTTTTCATAATAATGATTATTTTTTTTATCAGAATGAATTTTTATTGTTATGCCTCGAGAAACTAATCGATTAGAGTATTCAGAAATCATTGATGCTAAATTATTATCCTTAGGCTTACCATAAATATGAACAATCATCCTTCCCATAAATAAATCCAAAAGCAAGTATGTATTAGGATTTTGCAAAGCATCAAGACCGTGCGCTGTTACGATAGTTCATTATGAGTCGATGGCGCCGTCGGCGCAAGCCAAAACCTCACGTAGAAGAACCTCATCTACGGGGAGCTAGAATGTGGATACAGGATTTAAGAGAGATTTGTGAAAAATCATTCAATAACTATACAGAAGGTCAAATTAAAGTTCGAGAAATGCAAGTAGAATGGATTGTTGCTCACAAAGAAGGTGAAGTTTCAGACTCTTTACTAGAAGGTTTGGATAGGAGGGCTTTTAGACTCTTACAGGCTAATTCAGAAGAATGGTTAGAATGGTTAGATAATGATAAGTTTTGGAGTCCAGGTTGGAAGGGAGATGTGATTGAAGAATGATTTCCCTCAGCTTTTGGATAATTTTTTATTTTTTAATTGGAGGGGTAATTCTTTATTACAGTAAATTTCAGCCATTTCCTGAAATTGGTGGAAGGTACAGTTTTTTGATTTTATTTTTGGGAATTATCTATGCTATTGCAAGTACGGCGCCTAGAGACACAATAGAAGAATTCCCTGCTTTGGTATCTGTGTTTGTTGGCTCTTTTGGAGTTATTTTCGGAGTTAGGCATATGGTGGTCACCAAACAAGATGTTATTTTGGCTCCTTTTGCAGGTATTTTATTGTGCATAGGTACAATTGATCTATTTACTGTTGATTGGGTCAATTCAACAATGAATGAACAAATAATGTCTTTCATAATTGCTTCTATTATTGTAATGTTAGAGATCTATCTGGCATTTAGGGGTTTAGTAGTGGGTGTTCCCGGAATATCATGGTCTAAATCTGGCCTGAGGCAAATTAAAAGAGGTTTAATTTATGGGAAAAATGGTGCAATAGAACACTTCAACAAATCTTGGGACATGAATGATCCATGGCTCAATACAATGAGTCATGCTGCTCTATTATTGATATATGAAAAAATTGGAAATGAAAAAAAGACTGAAGAACACCTATTAGGATTAGAAAAAGAAGGAGGTTGGGAGGCATTAGACGAATCTTGGACAGAGGTAATAAAAAATTCATTAAAAGAAATTTCTGTGTGATTTTAATACCAACTATTCAAAATATTAGTAGCCCTCCCGGTGGTCTATGGTTCGTATTACAAAAGTTCATACTGGCGGTGGCGATAAAGGAGAAACTTCACTTTTAGATGGATCTAGAGTAGGTAAAGGGAACCCAAGAGTGGAGATGTATGGTACGATTGATGAATTAAACTCCCAACTAGGAATGGTTAGAATGGAGCTTAAAAGATTTGATGACTTACCTAATGAAAATAAAATTTCTATTGATGTTGTTTTGGGGCGGGTTCAACAAGAATTGTTTGATATAGGAGGAGAATGTGCATGTACTCCTGGAAAACTTCCTTCGATGATGGTACTCATAGGAGAAAAGGAAGGAGATAGATTAGTTGAAGAGATGGATTCATGGTTAGAAGATGTAGAACCACTTGAATCATTTATCATGCCAACCGGCTCTGCGCCGGTAGCAAGTTTACACGTTTCAAGAACGGTTACTAGGCGAGCTGAAAGAATTGCATGTTTAATGTTAGAAAATGAAGGAGAAGGCTCGGTTAGAATTGAAATAATTTCTTATTTAAATCGCCTATCTGATTGGATGTTTGTGATGGGACGATGGATAAGTGCAAAAAGTGAGCAAGAAGAGGTTTTATGGACTCCTCTTGGTTTAAGAGCAAAAAGTGACTAAATCTTAAGTCCATGTTTTGTTCTGTATTCACGTAAAGAAATGATTATTTCTTTTTCTTGGCTAAAGGTCAATTGTTTTTCTGTATCATCGAAGCTTAACCACAAATAGTTGACATGTTCATTAGATAGTTTAACATCCAATTCTTCTGTTTCAGCCAAATACCAGAATACCTGCTTAGATATTTCTTTTCCTTTACGGGTAAAAGTATATTCTGTATGCGCATTCCAATCATCGTGAATGAATACTTGTTCTATACCAGTTTCTTCAGATAATTCTCTCATAGCAGTTTCATGGTGGTTTTTATCTTGTTCTTCAATATGACCTTTTGGAAAACTCCAATGACCTTGTGGATATTGAAGGAGAAGGATACTGTCGTAATTAACCAAAATAAAGCCACAAGATGTTTCCATATTGATGCGTAGTGGTGTTTGCCTATCGTAATTTCCTCTTAATGCTAAAAAATATAAATATTATTTGTTATTCGTCATAAAAAGATATTACAAATTATGTGGGTAATGGTGAATTAATTGTATGATAAAATATTTTCATTAAATATAAGGCGTATAGTTACCGATACAGACCTTGATGGAGTGGTTACTGGAGCTATACTGAAGAGATACTGGAAAGATGCAGATGTAATTTTTACACAGCCTGGTCAGTTACGTTCTGGGATGTTGGATAACATAATAGATGGGTTTACTGCAATATGTGATTTACCGTATCGTCCTAAATGTGGACTGAATATTGATCATCATCTGTCTAATAAACCAAAAAATAATTTAGATGTTGGAGGAATGATCATGTGGGAAGATTCTTTATCAGCAGCTAGAATAGCATACAATATTTTCTCAAATAAAATAGATCTTAGCGATTTAGATGATTTACTAACATGGGTTGATAAACTTGATAGCGGTAATATAAGTAAAGAAGAATATCTATCAGAAAATAATGTATTGTGGTTAGGGAGAATAATTGGTGATGACCCAAAAATTGCAGCCCATGTGTTAGAATCATTAAAACAAAAGAAATCAATAAGTACTATTATTGAGGATTATGATATTATAAATCACTTGTATAAAAAAAGGGAAGAGCAAG
This sequence comes from Candidatus Thalassarchaeaceae archaeon, assembly GCA_943841885.1. Classification (GTDB taxonomy): domain Archaea; phylum Thermoplasmatota; class Poseidoniia; order Poseidoniales; family Thalassarchaeaceae; genus MGIIb-O3. The sequence goes on from CALSZZ010000004.1 coordinate 85,561, forward strand.
TAAAAATTAAAAAAATAATCATAGAAAAAATGAGAATAATTAATAGATTAGCAATTGTAAATTTTGAAGGGTCTGGGATACGGTCGAATGGATATAGCGTCACAGCAATGGCTGGTAACGCATGCGATGCATGTATAATTATTCATGGAGACGTGGGAGTATCGTTTGAAGACCATCCAAAGTACCCAGTTTCAGCTTCCTTCTACACCAATTCATTTTTACATAAACAAGGAGGCATCTATGATTTAACAAAGTTGGCAACAAGATTTGATTTGGAAGGAGGAGGTCATGCTAATGCTTGTGGGTGTAGAATAAAGGCAATTAAGAACGGTAAAGCAAATGATAGTAATGTACAATTAGATGATATTGAAAAGAATATAGAAGAATGGATACGTATGTGGAGTGAGTCAATTTAAATGATTTGAAGAAGGTATAGAAACCCTAAAAATGCATGAATAATTATTAGTATGGACATTACATCACTTAGTCTTCCATGTAAATCTCTAGTCTTTGAAAAAGAATCAAGTTTTCTTTTATTGTTTGAAGAATGTCCTAATTTCCAAAGAATTATCATTAATAATAAACCTAATAATCCTCCTGAAGCATGAAAGTTATTTGGTATTACATATGTAAAAATTTCAACCTTGTCGAACCACGCTCGAGTAATTTCTGCAATAACTGCTAATAGAATGATAAAAATTGTTCCAAGCATCAGTCTATCTCCATTTAATCTATGTTTTTCAAAGGAAGATTGGTACTTTTGATCTTTTAAAAAATTTTTATCTTGTCTCCATTTTCGTTGTTTCATGAATGTCCAAATCAATATTAAAGCAGCTATCGGATGAAGAAGAATAATAACACCCAACATGAAGTTCATGTTACTCGATGAGGGACATATGACTTGAGGTCTCTGTTGAAATAAATTGTGTGTATGTGCGATGTATTGATGTACGATTGATAGAGGGCGATAGTTAGTTGGCATCATATGGAACAGTATCTACTTGAATGTCTAGATTCATTATCTCAGTCAGGAGATGATAAAACAAGGAGATTGAAAAGGGTCCAAAGGATCTCTGCATGGGATCTTTTAAGCAAAGAATGGCGGGCTTTAGTAGCATTAGCAGCTAAAAAAGAAAGTTTACCAGAGATTAATGAAAATACAAATGATAAAATGGCAAATATCAGTACAAATCGTAATAAAAAAATAGGCAGACGAGGAGGGAAAGGCCTCAGGAGGAGTTTTGAAGATAATTTAGCACATCCACTAGAAATAATTGCATCTAATGAATCCGACGGTTATAAATTGGCTGTTTTAATTGCACAGAAAACAAAAATGGATAAATCATGGAATTTAAAATGGAATGATGAGTTAGATAAACTTAGGAAAATATGTGAAAAAGGGATACATCCAGTCTGGAGTAAATTAGCGCAAGAGGCAAATCTTTTTGCAGAACTTAGTAGATTTAAAATTACTCAAGAAAATATAATAAAGAAAGATTCTTCAATATGGATTGAAAGTTCGTACTTTGATCCAGAAAATACTTTGCAAATGAAAGCATGGTTAGATATCAATTTACCTTTTAATGCAAAAACTGAACAATTAAAGGTTATTCAGAAGATAAAAAAAGATATGGCAAATAAACCTCGTTTCTCAGAATGGAGTAAATGGATGGATCCAGTTCTAAGAAATCAAGATAAAGAAATAGCACTAATTGAAGGGATGCTGCTTGCATGCTCTAAACACAAAGATGCCGTTAGTGTTTTAGAAAATATATCTGATAAATCAACAATGGATGTAGCAAAAAAGCAAGTTAGACTATTAAAATTACGTGATGGTAATTTGAATAATTGGGAAGAAGATGCAAGGATAAAAGGGAAAGATTTGTTATCAGACGCCATCAGAACAACTGCATGGAAACAAATTGGTAGCATTGATAGAAATTTATCAATTGATGATTTACGTTTTGGAATAATGGTTTTATCTGAATCGGAAAATGCTGTACCTGATTCTATTGCCTGGAAATTGGCATATGAATTATATGAATCAGGAGAGATTAAACAGTCTCATAATGCTATAAAAGGATTAGAAATAATGAATAATGAACAACTTAAAACCGCATTAAGATTAAATTCTGAAGAAAATATGGATGATATAATAAATTTTTCTTTGAATAATTTAGATGGCGATGGCCTGTTAATGGTTGCAAAAAATTTATCTTGTAGAAGTGAAACAAGGGTTGAAGCAGCAAAAAAGGTTTTGCAACTAGATACAATAAGATATATGAGTGATAGTTTGGATATTTTTACTGAACTAGCCGATATAGACAATTTATCGAAAATCTTGATAGAAAATAAATCACTGGCCAAAGTATATCCGCAGCGTGTATTATTGGTTTGGCATATGATTACTGCAAAAAACACAAAGAATATTATTTCTGAATTATCTGATTTAAGAGAAGATGCTTTAGTTTCTATTTCAGAATCACCCGAAGAGTTGATTCTTTCCGATACGTCTAAAGCGCTGATATCTCTTCTTGATGGAATTCCAGATGATATTAGTGTCATACATGAAAAGTTGGATTCAGAGGGTTTATTGGCACTAAATGAAGTACGCAGGGCATTATCTCCTGAAGGTGATAATATGGTTAGAACAAAAACAATACAGCGTCTTGAGGAGTCCATAGAAATAGCAGAACTTACTTACTTAGAGAGAGAATTATTCAAATCTCTAACTAATTCATTATTGTTAAATAGAGTAGCGATGGATGTAGAAAGTGGAATGTCCGATAGGATATTTGAAGCGAATCGAATACTAACTTTGATTGCAGATAATGATAATATATCGATGCAAAGTATAAAATTTATTATTGAGATGATTGTTGAGCATGGAAAAATAATTGCGGAAGGAATTAATCCTTTGGAAAAATGGTATAGGAAACATAACAATAATAGTTTAGAATCTAAACTTGTGAAGGCTACGATTCAAAGTTCACAGGGTAACTATTTAGAATCGGCAAGAGAATACCAAGAAGCAGCAAGAAAAGTTCAGCATGATTTTGAAAGATATGCATTAATAATGAGAAAAGCGTTGATTTCCTATGCACATGGAGGAGGATGGAGTGACTCGGTAAATCTAATTAACTCAAAACCTGCACTATCAGCCTCAGTTACAGAGAGATTTCAACTATATCTAAATGTTTGTAACGATGAATTAGGAAATAAAAAAGATAAAGCAAGAAATAGATTACATGAATATGCCATAAAAGAAGTAGGCAGAGAAGTATCAGATATTAAAGAAAATAGAGGAGCACAGATAGAGGTTTTAGAGTTATTAATGAGATATCCAGAAGACTTAGATCCTCCACTACCAAAATCTCCATTTCAGGGCCGAGTAATGGCGGCGATAAGAGGATTACAAAGAATAGATAATACACATAGATCTGAATTAGATTTAAAGTTTGAACAAGAGATGGCCAGAGATAAGAAGGATATTTATGAAATTCAATCAATAGCAAATCAAATAGCAGATTATACCCCCATCAGGGGATTACGTAAACTTGAAAGAGCCATGTCGTCTGAAGATTTATCAGAAAGAGAAAAAACAATATTGGAAAGGGTTGCAGGTGCAATGTTTGTTCAACATAGCGCATCTATTCCAATAAAAGAAAGGAATTCTTTACGTAATCTTTCACTTAAACCTGTAATAATTGTCGATACAAATATCTTAATTGATGCATTGAAAGACGATTTGTTGAGAGAGCTGACTGGAGATAGTTTTGGTAGCCTTAATTGGACTGTAGAACGTTCTTTTCACTGGATGTTGAGAAGGAGAAGTAATGAAAATTTAGTGCTTATGAATATTCCTCCAATGATAAAATCAGAATTTCTAAATAGGGTTAAAACTCCAGAAAGTGTATTAAAGTTATTTTCTAGAAAAGTATATATTGATTCGAGTAAATGGAATGAAAAAATAACTAAAGAATTACTGGATAGTAGAGTTAAAAAAATATGTCAAGAATTTGGAAATTGGAAATGTAAAGTAGATAAAGATAAAATGAAAGATATTAAACTAGAAGATTTCTTGATACAACATAGAAATATATTTGATGAAATTACTAAACAAAAAATGTCTAGAGGTGATAATTCGGGGAGAAGTATAATTAAAGGCTTAGAAATATATCCTGAAGGAGGAGATATGCAAATAATTCGTTATGCTGCTGAATTATGTAATAATATAAATCCAGAGATTGGTAAAGTCATCATTGCAACAAGAGACAGTGATTTTAAACTAATTTCGAGATCTTTAGAAGAAGAATATGGTTTTGGAGTAGTCGGAGACGCACAGGAATTAAATAGAAGAGTTTTACAGAAAAAATTTTAATTTATCTGCTTTAAAAACCATTTTTCTAATATTTTTCTTCTCTCAATTGTGTCTATGGATGATGTGTGTGGCATGGAATCCAGAACAAATATTTCAGAAATATCTTCATAGTGTTTTTTTAGTAATTCGAAATGATCATTACCAAGAGTTTCATCATTACCTGCTTGGATAACTAATATTGGTACTTTAGGAATACCCCAAAAAGGAATTTGGGCGTTGGCATACCCTACATTCAAATCAGGATGTATACGTTGATACTCTCTTCTCAGAATATGCCTGACCCAAGAATTAGCTATCACTGCTCTTCCTGGTAATTTTTTTTCTATAACTAATGGAAAAGATGTTGCAGGAGATTCTAATATTATTCCTCTGAGGACTTTGTCCCACCAACCAGAAGAATGTGATGAAAGTCTAATTGTAAGAAATCCCCCCATAGAATGGCCATAAATCCATAAATTTTCTGGAATATATCCCAAAATAGATGGAATTTTCTCTAATAACAATTCAATATCAGCTATTACCTTTAGAATTGTCCACTCATACTTTCCCTTTTGTTCACCAAAACCCCGCTGATCTAAACTGAAAATATTTGGCCCCAATGTATTCATGTGTTGACATCTTGATTCTCCTCTACCTAAACTTGAATTATATCCGTGTAAATACAATATCACGTCTTTACTATTATTTTCTGATGCTAAAAAATGTGCATTTAGTTTTTCTTCCCCCCAACCTAAAAATGTAAATGGTTTCCAACGGATATCAGTAATATTAGTTAATTCCCTTGAAGGGGTAATAAAAACTGAAGAATATATTCTCCATCTCATAAATAACCAACCTGCAATTGGTATTGAGGCTCCAAAAAGAACCCAAGAAATACGATATGTGCGCATTATTGGAAAAATACTAAGCATCATCAACTGAATTAATATCAATGCAGTTAGAACTTTCGGTTTGCTTGGTAAAAGAGGTTTTGGAGTTTTTTGATACACTGCTGCTTTGAGTCTTGCTGTACGACTATGTTTCAAATTATTCATCTATAATATCTCCTTTCAAATAGATTGGCCCAATCTTTCCATAATAATTCTGGCTGATTCAATACTATTTACTGTTTCAACACTCTTTCCTGCAGACCACAAATCCTTAGATGATTTGCTTTTTCCTTTGGAAAATGCCCTCATTCGCCAGAAAGAGAGTCCAGTTATAATAACTCTAACTTTATGTTTTAATCTACTTTTTAGAAGAGTACGCACTAACCATGAGTTTTGTTGTTTAAACTTACTATTATTGATTACTGAGATTGGTACCCCGGTTAATTTAGTTGTCCAAGTAATATCATCTTCTTTCGCTTTGACAATAGCATCCTTGTAGTCATCTGGTGTATTACATTCGTATGTGGCAATGAATCTGGTACCCATTTGTACTCCATCATATCCTACTTGTAATGCTTTTCTTAATTCAATTTCACTGCCTATTCCTCCTGCACAAATTAATGGAAGCTGCATATCTGAAAGTTGCTCATAAATTTCTTCCATAGTTAATTCGCCTAAATGACCTCCTGCCCTGTCATTAACACATATTAATCCATCTACACCGCACATCTTGCCTTTTTCTGCCCATTTTCTATTGGTGACATCATGGTAAACTACACCACCTTTGGCATGAACTTTTTCACAGACCCAGTCAGGTTTACCTAAAGAAGTAACAAAAAATCTAACCCCCTCCTCAAGTGCAACATCAATCCATTCTGACATTTGTTTGAAATATTTCTCGCTACCTTTTTCTATAAGAGCGTTAAATCCTAGGGGTTTATTCGTAAGCGTTCGGATATATCTAATTCCTGCTCTAAGGCCTTCTTTACGATTTGGCTTATCAAATCCATGTACCATTGTCAATGAAACAGGTTGTATAATGCCAATACCTCCTCCTTCCGAAGCAGCAGCAACTAATTCTGGATTGGAGCAAGGGTACATTGCACCACATATTATTGGATACTTTACGCCAATATCTTTCGTCAGTCTTGTAGTTACCAATGTATCACTCTCCTTCAATTACTAAAAAATTCCACTTGAATACCCATTCGGAAACTACATCCCCAGACTTGTCTGTTGCAACTGAAACCAAGTCACATTCGACTGATTTTCCTGTAAGTATACTTTCTTTAATCGCATCTCTAGTTTTAGAATTATCTTTACATGTGAAGATAATTTTACCTTTCGCTCTTTTGGTGAAAGTTGCTTCAGTACCAATAACAAACATTCTGAGTTTATTAGACATCGATTTTGATAATGCAAATGAAGCAGCCCCAGTACTTAATTCCGCGCCCATTCCTTGTACTGCCCAATACATTGTCTTAAATGGATTTTGAGATCTCCATCCCCCAGGTAAAGAGGTCACACAAAGATTGTCATCTAATTGTATGATTTTTAAGCCCGCCAGCCAAGCCGTTGGCATTGAAAGGGCGGTAAAAAGCCTAAATCTTGGCCCTTTTAATAAATTTTTATATTCAGAAAGTAATTTTTTTTGATCAAATAACACCATAATCACTAATCCATACTAACTAATTGATCTACTACTTCACAATACTTAGTCATTGCATCAAATTCTGATGTTCCAAGTATAGAATTCCAAGCTTTCCATTTTGCTCTATCTCTTATACCACCACTTGCCTTATCAACACAATCTCCCTCGTTTGCCTGCTTGTATAAAGCATATAATTTCAGAAGAAATTCATTTGAAGGTTTAGAAGAAAGTTTTTGTACTTTTTTACTTGCACGTTGAAACTTAATTCTGAGTGATTGGTTAACTTTCTGAAGCATCACATCATCTCCACAGGATAGTCCATCAGTGTCTTGTGACCTGCCTGTATTTTTGCTGCAAGACCTATTGTCTCAGGAAATATTTTTTTGAAAAAGAAACGTGCACTCGCAATTTTAGCATCATAATACGGTTCTCCTTTTTTTGTTATCGAAATCTTGGCTATTTTGGCCCACATATAAGCAAGTAATACATTCCCAAAATATCTACAATAATCCGTAGCACCTGCTGCAAGGAAATGCGGGTTTACCTGTCCTTCGGCGATCATGAGTAATGTCAATTGTTGTAACCCTTTTACGCCTTGGTGAAGAGGTTTATTGAACTCAGTTAATTCTTTAATGTGCTTGTTTTCATTGATAAAATCCGTCATTGGCCATAAGAGATGCCTTAGATTCTTGCCTAAATTTTCTGTAACCTTTCTTCCTGCTAGATCTAATGCTTGGATTCCATTGGTGCCTTCCCAAATTTTTGATATTCTTACGTCACGATAGAATTGCTCCACGCCATATTCCGTACAATAACCTGCACCTCCCATTACTTGCATACAGGTACTTACGGTTTCACAACCAAGATCAGTAAAATGAGCTTTGACAATTGGCGTAAATAAAGCAACTAATGCTGTTGCCATTTCTGCTTCCTTCTTATCTTCACTTTTAGATTGGTCAAGAAGCACTCCTGTCCATGCCGCAAGGGCTCGGCATCCTTCATTATTGACCTTGGCTTCCAAAAGCATCCTACGGACATCTGGATGTACGAGAATGTTATCTGCTACTTTATTTGGTTCTTGCATGCCTTTAATATCTCTTCCCTGACGTCTTTCTTTTGACCATGATAATGCATTTTGATAAGCAATTTCTGCTAATCCTATACCCATCATCCCAGTAGCTAATCGTTCTCTATTCATCATCTCAAACATCAAAGGCATTCCATTGTAAAGGTCGCCAACTCTCCATCCACAACTTTGATTGAAGTTCATGACGCAAGTGGGCGAAGCATGAACTCCCATCTTTTCTTCACTACCAGAACAGGTTACACCATTATGATGTGATTTAAGTTGATGAGATAGTTGAGAAAGGCCTTCCGATTTCCATTCAGAGGGCATATATTTTGGAACTAAGAATAAAGAGATACCTTTCGTTCCTTCTGGTGCATCTGGAGTTTTAGCTAAAACTAGATGTACGATATTTTCAGTCATATCATGTTCTCCATATGTAATAAAAATCTTAGTTCCTGAGATTAAATAAGTACCGTCTTTTTGAGGGACTGCTTTTGTTGATATCATTCCTAGATCGGTGCCTGCATGCGGTTCGGTGAGACACATTGTACCTGACCATTTGCCTGTGGCTAAATTTGTAGCAAAATAATCAATAAGTTCCTTTGCTCCATGTTCAGCCAATACATCGTAAACTCCTAATGAAAGTGCCGGCAATACACTTAATGCCATATTAGTAGAAGTCCCAAATTCAGCCCAAATAACAGTTTGAAAGAAAATTGGAACACCCATTCCGCCATGCTCAGGTTTACATGAAGTTGATAACCATCCTGCCTCTACACTATCTCTGTATGCATTTTTGAATTCTTGAGGCATTATTATTTTACCATCATTAAATTCTAAACCATCTCTATCACCTAATTGATTAACAGGTAGCCAGACTTCTTTTGCATGTTCAGCCCAGCCCTCAGTAAGCATAGACAAAAATTCTCTATCAAATTCAGAATAGCCTAAATTTTGGACTATGGGTATTGCATCTAATACTTCATTTATTAGGAATTCGTAATCTCTTTTTGGAGCATTATATTCTACCATCTTTCTCACCTCAATTTCTTAGGGGTTTGCCCGTCTCAAGCATATGCTGCATTCTATCTAAAGTGTCAGTATTTTTTGCTAATGCTGTTATTGCATTCTTCTCCATTAACAGAATGTCATCTTCATCTAGTGACTCTGTAATATCGGTATTTCCACCAGTCAAAATTCCTGCAAGTGCATTTGTTACAACAACATCATGAGGAGTGGCCTTACCAGATAATTTGAGATCATTGACAGCTAATTCTAATGCTGCTTTTCCTGTTGGCCCTGGTAATGAGTATGTTCTTGGTTCTGGAGGAGAATATTTTACTGACAATTGAATAAGTGTTTTCTTAGCATCATAAAGTAACCTATCTCTATTCATTGTTATGCGATCATTGGGACCTAAGAAACCCATAGAACGTGCTTGATACGCAGATTTAGCTACCTGAGCTGTACCTATTACTTCGAATGCTTTCATAACAGCACCCATTGGGCCGTTTGAAACTAAACCAAATTCTTTTACGCGCCCTAAATATTCCTTACACCCTCCCCATGCTGGTATTATCCCTACACCTACTTCTACAAGTCCCACATAAGACTCTGAATGTGCCTGAACCGCATCACAATGCATCAATACTTCTGCCCCTCCGCCCAAACATAGACCTGTAGAAGCGGCCACAATAGGCACTTCAGAATATTTTAATGTCTGATAAGTATCTTGACCTAAGGCGATAAAGTCGTCCAAATCTTTCCAGGCAGCTAAATTAGCTGCAAATAATGCTAATCCTAAATTAGCACCTGCACAAAAGTTTATTCCATCGTTTCCTATAACAACTCCTTTCCAATCCTCACTTTCTGCCATATCTACTGCATCAAGAAGCATTTCCATATTCATAGGATCCATAGCATTCATTTTGGTATGATATTCCACTAGTAAAACTTCATCTCCCATATCCCATATACTGGCAGAACTATTTTTCTTCAATGGCTTTCCACGGCGTTTGAGATCAGCTACTGTTATGCAATCTTCTGTTCTTTCAACCGTAATCATTTCTCCTTCAGGAGATAATCTAGTAATTTCTCCAGATTCGATGCCATAGAAAGTACCTTTTTCTGCTGCTAAAGAAAGAAAAGGTGGGATTGATTTATGAGATTCTTCCAGTCTTTTAACGATATATTTTAGTCCTATGGCATCCATCATTTCAAAAGGTCCTTTTTTCCAACTATATCCAACCTTCATAGCACCATCGATTGCATAAATATCATCACTTACTTCAGGAACAATATATGCTGCATACGACAGGAAATCAAGTAGAATTTCTTTTACAAACTTGGCACCTTTGTCGTCACAATCCATTATTGCATTCAATCCAAATTTTCCCATTTTAGCAGATGGAAATCCTGCTTTACGTTTTGCTGTATTGTATTCACCTGAGATTAAATTTCTTGCTTCTTTTATTTTCTTTCCGTTTTTTATGCTAAGACGATAAAAGCCACCCTTACCTTTCCGACCGGTATATCCTTCTTCGATCATAGAAATTATAGCATCTTTTCCAGTTCCAGCGATTTGATGGAATGGATCATTTTGAGGTAGATGTGAAACTAAACTTCCTGTTACATGAGGAATTAAATCTATGCCTACTAGGTCCATTAATGCAAATACAGCGGTTTTTGGTAAGCCTATTGGCCTTCCTAACATTGCATCTGCTTGTTCAATTGAGAAGCCATGGTCAATAGTTGCTTTGTATGCACGTTGAATAAAATAAATTCCTAGCCTATTACCAATAAATCCAGGGCTATCGTTACACATAATGACTCTTTTACCTAAATCAAGATGTGCAAAAGTACAAAATTTATCTAATGCCTCTTTTTTTACATTTTGTGAACTGACTATTTCGAGTAGTGGTAAATACCTTGGTGGATTAAAAAAGTGTGTAATTAAAAATCTTGATGATAGGTCATTTGTCATACCTGAAACAAGTTCTGAGCGTGGTATTGTAGAAGTGTTTGATGATAGTATTGTTTCAGGACCTATATTATTAGCAAGATTTTTGTATAAATTCTTTTTTACTTCTATATTTTCTACTATTACCTCAATTACCCAATCAAAATCTTTCAATTTACATAAATCATCCTCTACATTACCTGGAGTTATTAAGTTAGCATTTTTCTTTTCCATCAACATTTCTGGATTAGATTTATGCATTTTCTTTATTGCATCTTTTGCAATAATATTTCTATCATAAGAATTATTCGGAATTATATCAAGAAGAAGAACTTCACATCCGGCATTTGCACAATGGGCGGCTATTCCTGAGCCCATCACTCCACTGCCAATAACGGCTACCTTTTTTATTGGTTTAGGCATAGTCACACTTCCTTACATTTTCTCTAAAATAGTGGCGATACCTTGACCACCGCCTATGCACATCGTAGCAAGTGCATATTTCTCGTTATTCTTGTTCATTAATTGAGCAGCCTTGCCTGTAATTCTTGCTCCACTTGCTCCAAGAGGATGTCCTAAGGCTATTGCACCTCCTTCAATATTAACTTTTGATTTGTCTAATCCTAATTCATCCATTACTGCAAGTGACTGGGCAGCAAACGCTTCATTAAGTTCAATAATACCTATTTCACCTAAAGATAAGCCCGCTCTTTCTAAGGATTTACGTGTTGCTTCTACTGGTCCCATACCCATTATTTCTGGTGAGCATCCAGACACCGCTGTACTTAATATTCTAGCAAGCGGTTTTAAATCATTATTTATTGCAAATTCTTCTGAGCAAATTAAAACAAAAGCAGCACCATCGGTAAGAGGTGATGATGTTCCAGCAGTAACAGAACCATTCGAGTCAAATGCAGGTTTCAATTTAGAGAGAGTCATAGAATCTGTATCAGATCTAATGCAACCATCTACTTCTATAATCCCTGATTCTGTATTTATTGGTATTATTTCATCAGTAAATGCACCTTTATCTCTTGAATTGGATGCTCTTTTTTGGCTTTCTATAGCAAATTCTTCCTGAGTAGTCCGATGGATTGAATACTTCTTTGCTAAGTTTTCTGCTGTGATGCCCATTGAGGTAAATGCTTCTGGGAATTCTATGCTAAGTTTAGGATTAGGCATAGGATTGAAGCCGGTCATCGGTATTCTAGTCATGGATTCTACGCCACCAGCAATAAAAGCCTGTCCTGCGCCCATAGATATTCGTCCAGCTGCATCATGTATTGCCTGCATCGAAGAGCCACAAAATCTATTTATTGTTACGCCAGGTACACTTTCTGGTAAGTCGCTTAGAAATGTAATCATTCTTGCCACATTAAACCCCTGCTCTGCTTCAGGAAATGCTGTACCTACTATCAAATCTTCAATTAATGACGGGTCAATTCCTGTATTTTCTAACAATCCATTAACTACTGAAGTGGCTATATCATCAGGTCTTGTTTTGGCTAGAGAGCCTTTTTTTGCTGGAGTGAAAGGTGAGCGTACATATCCAGCTATAACAGCCTTTGATTTGGTCGGTTGAAAATTATTCTTATTCATAGTTCTCCTCTCCGTACAGCACCGTATCATTTTTAATACATAAATAAAATAGTGAACTTGATTACAACATGTTATAATAATTACACTAAGTGTATTATTTACATTAAGATTAAACTATCTAATAGATATTTGAAATACCTCCCTCTTGCGGGGCAAAGGCATGGAAGGAAGTACTGACCCAGATATCTTAAAAGATCGTCTATATTTTAAGATTGGAATATTTGTATATGATAATGCAAAAGTAGTTTTGGTACTGACTATTCTCTTGTGTGCTAGTCTTGCTAGTTTGGCAATAAACTTAGAACCTAAATATGTCGAAGGTTATGGAGAAGGTGATTTAGAATCAGTACATGGATGGAATGCAATAACTTTGGGCTTTAGTTCAGAAGAGGATGGCGTTCAGGAAACATTCTATGTTTTATTTCATCACCCCGGTGTAAATTCAAGTAACCAAGACGTTAAAGATGCAATGAAAGAAACTATAGATGTTTTTACAGGCATAAATACAGTTGTTCTTCATTATCCATGGTTAACAAATGATGCTAATCAGTCTGAACTAATTAGTACCGTAGATAGTTCCTGGTCTAGAATTAAAGTTCAAATAAATTTAGATAGAGAAAATGCTAAAATTCTCTTGAAAGATACGATAGATGAAATTATCTTGCCAGAATCGGCACCATTTGGAATGGAAAAATGGGTTACAGGTAATCTAGCCATCGACGTCACATTTGATCTTACTTTAGAGAAAGAATTAATTGAGGCAGAAATGATATCTGCACCTTTAACGTTAATCATTTTACTATTTGTATTTGGTAGTTTAGTAGCCGCTGGATTACCAGTATTGACTGGAATATATACTGTGATTGCTGCTATAGGAATAGTCACCGGTTTAACTTATATTTTTGATGATATTACGATATATGCAAATAATATTGTTTCTCTTCTTGGAATTGGACTTAGTGTTGACTATTCGCTATTTATTGTTAATAGATTTAGAGAAGAGTTGGAAAGAGGTCGCGATAGGAAAACTGCTATCGCAATGACGAGTGCGACTGCGGGAAGAGCAATATTTTTCTCAGGTATGACTGTAATATCTGGATTGATGGGGATGTTATTTTTTGATAATACAGGTTTGCCATCCCTAGGTTGGGGAGGTATTTGTGCGACATTTGTAGCACTTACCTCTTCTATAGTACTTCTACCTGCTATATTATCTCTACTCGGAAATAAAGTCAATGCATTGAAGGTGCCATTTTCGAATACAAATTCTGTTTCTGAAAGTGGTTTTTGGACTTGGGTAGCAAATAATGTAATGAAACGCCCTTTTGCGGTTCTAATACCATCAGTGATCGTATTAATGCTTGCAGGTTCACCATTTTTAGGTGCAGAGTGGGGAATTACAACATGGAAAGCACTTAGTCCTGATGACGAAGCAAGAAATGGTATGGAAATAACAGACGAAAGATGGCCAGAAGATATTGCAAATACTGTTCAAATAGTATTTGAAACAGTAGATAATACCGATCCGTTTTCTGAGGAAAACATAAGAAATTTGCATGCTTTTTCTAACGAAATAAACCAAATTGAAAAAACTAACTATGTTTATAATTATGCATATTTTGATACAAATTTTTCTTTAGAGGATGTAATAAGTTTTTGGGATGAGACAAATGATAATCTCCTTAGCGAAGATGAAAAGATAATGTTGGACTTACAAAGAGAATTTCATAGAACCAGTTCGATAGGTAACAATGGAGTTATTGTGGTCCATGTCGGAATAGACGGAGATCAAGCTAGTGAAAGTTCAAGAAATGTAGTAAAAGAGATAAGAAATCTGGATTCTAAATCATCTCAATTTGGAGGTACTGCTGTTGTAAATGTAGCAGGTTTAGCCGCATATAATCAAGATGTTTTGGATGCTGTAGTTGAAAATATGCCAATAGCAATAGGATTTATTTTGATATCTAGTTATATTCTAATATTCTTACAGGTTAGATCAATAATTCTACCATTTAAGGCGCTTATAATGAATATTTTATCAGTTACAGCATCTTTTGGTGTTTTGGTTTGGATTTTTCAAGAAGGTAATGGATCTGAATTATTAAATTTCACACCACAACCTATAGATCCAACTACACCGGTGATGATTTTTGCGATTCTTTTTGGCTTAAGTATGGATTATGAAGTCTTAATGCTATCTAGAATTCATGAAGAATGGGAAAGAACAGAAGATAATACTCAAGCAGTTGCTGTTGGGCTGCAAAAGAGTGGCAGAATTATTACATCTGCAGCCTTAGTAATGATAACAGTATTTTCGGCCTTTGGACTTTCTTCTGTCGCATTAATGAAACAATTCGGTTTCATGTTAGCCTTAGGAGTTGCAGTAGATGCTACCATCGTTCGTGCATTGGTAGTTCCTTCAACGATGCGGTTAATGGGAAATCTAAATTGGTGGGCACCTTCATGGTTACAAAATGATTCAAAAAAACCTTAAAGTTTCAATAATTATTTTTATATTACATGTGTGTTATTATCGCACGCCCGAAAGAGGAGCATGAGAGTAATGTAGCATCGTCCATCAATCTTTCAAAATCATATGTCACAGTTTTAGCAGAAATTGCGCCTTCCATACCTTTGACTATCAAATCTGCGGCTTCATTCCAACCCATATGGCGAAGCATCATTTCGGCAGATAAAATTAATGATCCTGGATTAACCTTATCCTGACCAGTATATTTCGGGGCTGTACCATGAGTTGCCTCAAAAATTGAAATCCCAGTGTCATAGTTAATGTTTGCACCTGGGGCAATTCCTATCCCGCCTACTTGTGCTGCTAAAGCATCGGAAATATAGTCACCATTAAGATTCATAGTGGTCAAAACACCATATTCTCTCGGGCGTGTTAAAATTTGCTGAAGCATCGCGTCTGCAATTACGTCTTTGATAATAATTTGATTACCTGTTTTTGGGTTCTTTAAGCTACACCATGGGCCCCCGTCTATTTCTATGGCCCCATACTCTTCTTTGGCTAAACCATATCCCCAATCTCTAAACCCGCCTTCTGTAAATTTCATTATATTACCTTTGTGAACTATAGTAACAGTATCTTTATCTTGATTGATTGCATAGTTAATTGCTGCTCTAACTATCCTAGAGGTTCCTTCTTTACTAATCGGTTTTATTCCTATTCCACTAGTTTCTGGAAATCTTATTTTATCTACGCCCATTTTTTCTTGTAAGAAATGTATTACCTTTCTAACTTCTGAACTTCCAGCTTCCCATTCTATTCCGGCATATACGTCTTCACTATTTTCACGAAAAATAATCATATCAACATCTTCAGGAGCCTTCACGGGGCTTGGTGTACCTGCATACCATCTAACTGGCCTAATACACGCAAAAAGATCTAATTTTTGTCGTAGTGCAACGTTTAGACTTCTAATTCCTCCCCCGACAGGTGTTGTGAGTGGCCCTTTTATTGAAACTAACCCTGATCTCATTGCTTCTAATGTTTCTTCTGGAAGCCATTCTCCAGTCTTATCAAATGCCTTTTGTCCTGCTAAAACTTCATGCCAATATATCTTTTTTGAAGTTAAATATGCCTTTTCTACTGCTGCATTAACCACATTAATCATTACAGGAGTAATGTCTATACCTATTCCGTCGCCTTCGATATAATGAATAATCGGAGTATCGGGAATTGATAGTTTTCCATCTTGCATAGTAACTTTAAGTCCCTCTGTCATATATCTCATATAGCCCACAAGCCGGTCATTGAAGAAGCCAACCCTCATGGCCTAGTTTATACTGGCTATAATTATGAGAGGAATGGTCCGGTGGGTAGAAGGTCAAACAATGGAAGGTATTACCGAAGGAGGCAAGAAATTTGGAATATATGGAGAAGAATATCCAAGTCCCATGGAAATGCTATTACACGCTCATGCTGCTTGTTCATTCGTTGATGTCATAGGTGGACTAAAGGAACGTATGAAAAATGTGAACGCTGCATGGATAGAAATAGAAGGTGAAAGGAGAGTTGAGTCCCCTAGGGTCTTTACTAATATTCATATGAAATATGTAATTAAAGGGAATGTTGCAGAAGAACTAGTTAGGAGAATAATAGAATATAGCCATGAAAAGCTCTGTTCTGTTGGCATAATGATGACAGGTTATGGGGTAAAGTTGACCTGGGATTTAAAAATTGACAAAATTTAATTCGGCGCACTTGGAAAAGTAAGAAAAATATCAATAATGGCACAATTTAGACTATGTTCTTCCTCAATCATTAAACACCCTCTATCAGGAAGACAAAACCCCGCACGTGGGGCAATGTAGAAATCACACATTCGGATATTAGGAGGAGTACATAATGCAGTCAAAAATAAAAAAGGTCAATTCAAACTCAAAAGAAGAAAGTGGAATGATAATTGAAAGAAGATTTACTGCAGCAGGAGAAGATCCTTTTGGCTCATTTAATTGGATTGAGATGGATGTAGAAATTAGAAATCCTGATGGTTCTATGGCTGAATCTATTCAAGGAGTCAAACTTCCTTCAGGTTTTTCGGGAGTACCTGGAAAAGTTCTAGCACAGAAGTATTTGCGTAAGGCTGGTGTCCCTCTATATTTACGAAAAGTGTCTGAGGATGATGTGCCGGTATGGCTTCAAAGAAGTGAACCAGATTATGAAAAACTGCAAACTGTAGATAAAGAAAAAAGAATGGGCGGAGAAACTGATGGAAGAGATTTGTTTAGGAGACTTGCAGGGACATGGACTTACTGGGGATGGAAATATGGATATTTTGCAAGTGAAGCAGATGCTCTAGCATACTTTGATGAAATGTGTTATCTAATAGCAAGTCAAAGATCGGCACCAAATAGCCCTCAATGGTTCAATACTGGACTACATTGGGCATACGGAATAGAAGGTCCGGCCCAAGGGCATCACTACATTGATCCTACAACAGGAGAGTTGTGTTTATCTTCCAATGCTTATGAACATCCTCAACCTCATGCTTGTTTTATTCAATCTGTGTCCGATGAATTAGTAGGAGGTACGGGTTCGATTATGGGATTATGGAATAGAGAGGCTTTACTTTTCAAATATGGTTCGGGAACTGGTTCTAACTTTTCTAGCATAAGGGGAAGGGATGAGCCTCTTTCTGGGGGAGGTAAGTCTTCTGGATTACTATCTTTCCTAAAAATAGGAGATAGGGCGGCTGGTGCTATAAAATCTGGAGGGACAACGCGTAGAGCAGCAAAAATGGTGACTCTTGACCTCGACCATCCCGATATTGAAGAATATATTGATTGGAAAGCTAGTGAAGAAGAAAAGGTATCTGCTCTTGTAATTGGTAGTAACATATTACAAAAGCATGCCAATACTATTATGGGAAAGATTTGGGAACATGATGATGATTCCACAAGATTTAATCAAAATACAAATTTATCTCTAAGAAAAGCTATGGTCCAAGCAATAAAGGATAGTGTTCCTCAACCACATATTCAAAGAATTATTGATTTAGCTAAGCAAGGATGGAGGGGTGTTGATTTTGATGTTCTAGATACTGATTGGCAAGGTGAAGCATATATGACTGTGTCAGGCCAAAATAGTAATAATTCTGTTAGAGTTCCTAATGAGTTTATGGAAGCGGTAGAAAATAAAGGACCTTGGAACCTTTATTACAGAACTGAATTGGATAAAGCCAGTGAAGAAGGACGTAAACCAGAGCCTTGTAAAATATTAGATGCAGGAGAATTATGGGATAAAGTAGCATATACTGCATGGGCATGTGCAGACCCTGGCGTACAATTTGATACAACAATTAACGAATGGCACACGTGTCCAGAAGGAGGTAAAATAAATGGTTCCAATCCTTGTTCTGAATATATGTTCCTTGATGATACAGCCTGTAATTTAGCAAGTATAAATCTCTTAAAATACTATAATATGGGAACTCAATCTTTCAATATTGAAGATTTTCGTCATAGTGTTCGTCTTTGGACTGCAACATTAGAAGTTAGTGTCTTGATGGCACAATTCCCTTCTGCTGAAATTGCTCAAAGATCTTATGATTATCGAACACTGGGCTTAGGATATTGCAATATTGGATCGTTACTGATGCACATGGGAATACCATATGATGATGAAAGAGGTTATGCTATTTGTGGAGCAATGACTGCAATCATGTGTGGAGAATCATATGCTACTAGTGCAGAGATGGCATCTATACTAGGCCCTTATCCAGATTATGACAGAAATAGAGAACACATGCTCAGAGTTATGCGTAATCATCGAAGAGCTGCTTATGGTACAGATGATGGAGAATATGAAGGATTATCTGTTAGGCCAATGAGTATAGATGCCAAAAAATGCCCTAAAGATCTATTAGAGGCTGCGCGTAATGCATGGGACATTGCGTTGAGAGAAGGTGAAGAGCATGGATACAGAAATGCACAAACGACTGTAATTGCTCCTACAGGGACAATAGGACTAGTGATGGGTGCAGATACAACTGGCGTAGAACCACAATTTTCTTTAGTTCAGTATAAAACTTTAGCTGGAGGAGGTTCGCTCAGAATTGTAAATAGTGGAGTGCCAAATGCATTGAAAAGGCTTGGTTATAATGATAAAGAAACGAAGGAAATTGAAGAGTATATTACGGGTACTAAAACCTTGAGCAATTGCCCTCATCTTTCTGCGCAAAAATTGACTAAAATAGGATTGGATTCGGTCACAATAAAAAGATTGGAGGATAGTTTTAGTGATGTATTCGATATCCGTTCTGCTTTCTCTCCAACGATATTGGGCGAAAATGCTTGTAAGAAAGTCCTAGGGATGAGTCAAGAAAATTATGATGACCCATTCTTTGATGTATTATCTCATATAGGCTTATCATCCGATGAAATTGATACAGCTAACGATTATGTATTTGGTTATAATATGATAGAGGGTGCTCCAGGTCTAAAACAAGAACATTTGGCAGTCTTTGATTGTGCAACTCCTTGTGGTAAATACGGTAAAAGATCTATTGATTGGAAAGCTCATGTGATGATGATGGCCGCTGCACAGCCATTTATCTCTGGAGCAATATCTAAAACAATTAATATGCCTTCTAATTCAACAGTAAGCGAAATAAGAGATGCGTATGACTTAAGTCATTCTACAATGAATAAAGCTTGTGCGGTTTACAGAGATTGTTCTAAACTGTCTCAGCCCCTAATGAATCAATTGGTTGACTCCAATGCGATGGATGAAGATGAAGAAGTTGAAGAATTACTAGTTACAAAGATGGTTGAAGAGGTAGTCAATGTGCTGCCTTTACCAGAAACTGAAGCAAAACCTGTAGCACAATCAATAGTTAATTATATTGCTACAAGAAGACAACTTCCCAACAAAAAGAAGGGAGATAATATAAAAGCCCGTATCGGAGGACATAGTGTTCGTTTAATTACAGGAGAATATCCCGACGGTGCACTTGGAGAAATCATACTAGTAACCTCCAAAGAAGGTGCTGCATGGAGAGCTATGTTGAATCAATTTGCAATAGCAGTTTCTATTGGATTGCAGCATGGAGTGCCACTTGAAGCCTTTGTGAAAGTATTTACTTTTCAAAAATTCGAACCAAGTGGAATGGTTGAAGGTGGCAGTGGTCGAGTCAAAATGACTTCTAGTTTAGTAGATTGGATATTTAGAGAATTAGCAATTGAGTATGCCGGTAGAGATGATTTAGCTCATGTTGCTGTAGAAGAGTCGGATTTTGATCCTTACTCAATTAGTAAACCCGAAATGAGTGATGTTGGATTAGTAAGAAATCAAGGTGAAAAGAGAGAGGTTCAGTATACTTTAGATTCAGTATCAAATCTAGAAGATATTGACATGAGAGAACGAAGAATAGCAAGAGAAAGAGGGTATACCGGAGATATATGTGCCTCTTGTGGTAGTAGTCAAATGCGTCGTAATGGAACCTGTCTCAAGTGTGATGCTTGTGGTGAAACTACTGGCTGCTCTTAAAATCAACAATATACCTGTACATATCTAAATAAGATAGGATATCTACAGACATATATGGCTAAAGGTGTGGATGTAGTAATCCCTACATTTCGTAGACCAGAGGCTTTGGAAAGATGTTTAGAATCATTGAAAAAACAAACTGTTGCCCCGCAATCGATTGAAGTTATTGATGATTCTGATACTGATTTGGGACCTTCAATAACTAGAAATAAAGGATGGAAAAAAGGTAGTGCAGATATTGTAGCATTCATGGATGATGACTGTGTTGCATCCCCTAATTGGATTGAAACAATATTAAAAATATTTGAAAATAATGATATTGGAGGAATAGAGGGGGCGATTACTACAGAAGATGAGATTGGGAATATAATTCCATTTAATCCACCTAATCGATTCAAGTGGGATCGTTATAAAACTGCTAATCTAATAATAAAAAGAGAGGCCTTAGAAAAGGTAGATGGTTTTGATGAGAGATACCATTTACACAGAGAAGATACAAATTTGGCATGGAAAGTTATAGATGCAGGATACCCCATAAAATGGTCTTCTGAATGTCTGATGCACCATCCTGAACCATTAGGTTCAATGGGTAGTTATGCACCATATCCCAGATCGGAGCAGTTACTTTACAGGTGCAATCCAAAAAAATATGTAGAAAGTGCGGCTGGAATGATTTCTAGAGGGAGCATAATGAGTGGGGATTTGTGGCAGCTTCAAAGAAATTTAAAGAAAAATCAATCTCCTAATAATGTTAAACCGCTTACTAGGTTTGAGTCATGGACATTATGGACTAGAGCATGGCTTTTAGCCATATTTTGGTTAGTGAGGAAAAATTCTTTTGGTGAGCCTAATAATGTTGCAAAAGAATTGAGATTATAATTAATTTATTAATACAGTAGAAGGAATATATTCTTCAATATTATCAAAGAATTCTATATCTTTTATAAAAATAGTTCTTATTCTTTCTTCGACTTCTGGGGATATATTTTTCTTTTCAGTGCGCACATATTTCCAACCCATTCTTCTGATAGGATCGAAAATTATTCTACGAAAATTTCTACTTGGTAAAAATAATCTAACCAGTTTGAATACAAAATTAGGTGGATGTCGTAAAAATTTTCTTAAAGGGGTGTTGGACAATTTTCCTCCTTGGTTAGTTATAACTAATTTTTGTGGTAATTTTAGTGAATCTATGTCCAACCATTCACATATAGAATTTAACACCCCTCTGGAATTACTTGCAATAGAAGTGAGTTTTATGACCTTGACTCTATCCTCTCCTAGTTTTTCAATCCATTTCATCACAAATTCGGAATATTTAGGATATGTTAGAAAAGACCATGTTTCTTGATTATGAATATTTGCCTTCCAATCCGAATTATCTAACATGTCTATTAATTCCTCAAAAGATGTATTATAGTTGATTCCTTTATTCATTTGTCCATACCATGAAATAAATAAATCATATGGATTTCTCAGAGTTATTATTATTTTACTATTTGGAAGATAGTTGGATACATAATTTAGAGCATTATCAGAATAAAGATGCTGAGGAGATTTATCTATTATCCATTTTTGATTTTTATAATTATCCATATCTATATTATTGGGTAACAGTAACGTTCCTACTGGTATCGATGGACTAAAAGGAGATTCTGCAAAACCACCTAATAAAAAACCACTCTCAGAATTAGGAATTGGTATATTCCCCCATGGATGATATACTTCTGGATGCTTTCTAATCCAAGATAGTAGAGATGTAGTCCCAGATTTGGGTGCACCAATCAATAACAAATTTGGAATATCAGTGATTGCTTGCATACTACCTATGACGCCTCACAACATATGGATAATAAGAGGATATGCCGTTATTGACTTATTTGATATTCTATTTCCTCAATCCAATGTTTGGTAGAAAAGTTAGTTATTTTTTCAAATAGTATTAGATCTTTAATAATAATATCAGAGCATATTTTATAATTAATATTAGTTATTTTATTAGTTTTTATTTCTTTGCTTATCATAGAATTTGTATAAATATTGATATCATTAGCTTGTAACCTTCTAACTAAAGGTCCTTTCAAGAACATTGGAACTAGAGAAAATGACTTTTGAAGTATTTTACCAATAGTAGAAAGTTTTTTTCGATTATTAGCAGTATTGGCATGTTTAGATAAGTCAATATTATAATTATATGATTCTAAGTTTAGGAAATGTTCGATTTCATCTAAAACTAATACAGGTTCTATTTTCATTCTTGCGGCGTCCACGATAAGAAAATTTTCTAATGGAAAATGTTCTAGCCATCTTTTCATAGATTTACCATATAATGTATCATCTCTAAGTCTATCATCTTCCCATGCAATAGAAAAATCTGCCCAATCTGTATTATTACGTATATCTGCTCTTGTATCAATAACCATATTCCAATGACTGAATGTACGAGAAACTGGTTCTCTAATACAAAGTATAAATTTCAAATTAGGCATTTTATCTACAATTCTTTTTGGTGATAATGGACATGCAAATGTATGGACTGACGCATCTATACGAAATAAATTATTTTTGAAATGTTTGTCATAATCATCCCAGTTAGGCAAATCATTTATTCTATCAAATGTTCCTTTATGGGATGCTATAAGATTTGGCTCTTTTGGATCAGACAATTCTAAAACAGGATTTTGATTTAATGTATTTGCTAACCACGTAGTTCCTGATTTAGGTACTCCTACAATAAATGCATCTATTAAATTCATACAATATTCCTCAAAGGAGTGCCAAGGAGCACATATATCATAAGCGACTAGGACCGTCTGTATCAAAAGTATGCTATGATGTGAAGTAATCATGCAAGATGTTGGGGGGTATCGTTTAGTTTGGTTTCAACATCTACACAAAGCTGCTGGAACAGTAATTATTAACATGGCCAAAGCCAATCAAGAAATATTGTATAATCCTAATAATAATGCTAATCCAGTAAATAATAGTGGAAATACGTTGCCATTATGGCAATATGATGAGATTGAGCTAAAAAATTTCATAGATAAGTGTGAAAAAGAAGGTGTAACATTTGTTGCATCAGAATTTGGTGCTCCAGATTTCAAAATACTTGCAGATGATTCTAGAATAAGGTTAATGACTTGTTTTAGGGACCCGGAAAAAAGACTTATTTCAAATCACAACTATGATTATTATTCTGGTTATACTGAAAGTAAAAAAGTCTCTGAATTTATAAAAAAACCAAATATTTTCACTTCTGATAATTATTATGTTAGAATTTTTTCTAGAATGGATGAATATCCTAGCATAGATTTAAATGAAGAAAATTATAATCTTGCAATTAATAATATTTCTAAATTTGACATACTAATTAATACAGAATCCGACAACATAGAAGAAAAATTAGAAAATAGTCTAGGTTGGAAGAGAGTTAAGGTTGACCAGCATGGGACGTTTGGTGATAAATGGAAAATAATCAATATGTTTAAGAAATTTCAAATTCGTAAGTTGATAAAATATATCAGAAAAGAGTCTGCTGATACAGATATATCAAGTTTAGAAAATAAATATAAATTAGATTACAGACTTATGAGGCAAATATTTAATAATTAAAAATATTATATTTTTGAGTTTATTCCAGATAGTTTCGTTTGTAAAATATTATCTCGCATTCCAACCCATCTATAAAGTTCTAAAAAAGAGTTTTGATCTTTATTGAATATTTCTGTTGCTGTATTAATGTATGAAGGTAAATTTAATTTCCCTTGTTCTACTATATAGCCAACTAGTTTTGAACGCGTCGATTCATTAGAATTAATCCATAAATCTGGTAAAATATTAATTTTATCTGTAATATCTTGGTTAAGATATTCCATTATACTATTATTTACCAACATTTGTAATGCTTTTTGGTTACCATGTTGAATTACAATTGGTGCTCTTAAATAATATTCTTCTGGATTGAATCTAATTATAAAACCGAGAGCAGAGGTGGCAATCACACATGTTTCTTGGTCTAGGTCAGTCAAAAGTAAATCCAATACAGAAAGAGTGAACTGAGAGTCGTGAGAATATATTTTTGGTATAACTGAAGCCACGCTCCTCCTTATTGAGAGATTTGAATTTGAATCTATAGAACTTAGTATATTTTTTGATTGGATAGGATAATCTGGCATTAATTGTACTGTGGCTTGTATTAATGATTCTGCGTGATCTCCTGTAACATTCTCTAAAATTGATTGTATCCTTGAAAATAAATCCAAATGTTCCGTTAAAGAAGGGAATGTACTTAGACTGTGAATCCAATAAGGGAGAATATTTTTTGATGCAGAATTAGATAGTGAGATATAATCTAAAATAATATTCACGGCCAAAACACCAGAAGGATGAGGGATATAATCCTCAGAATCAACATATTCTTTTGATGAGTCCCAAGCAATATGATGAGGTCCATCTGGATTTGATTTAGGTTTAAAATTTGGAGGCCTGGCCATAGATATTGAAATGATAAAGTTAAAACAATAATCCCTACATATTTTAGAACTTTCATAGCACATTCCAATTAAAATAGAAATACCAAAATACCACCTATCTGTATCTGGTGAATATTCATCAAGTGCAGAATTAAACCAATCATTAATTTGTAGAATTATTATTCTTCTTGATATCTCATCAATGTTATTTAATGCCCATTTTTCTCTTTCGGTAGGAGGGTCGATGTGTCGCTTTACATAACTAGGTTCTAAAATTTCTATTATTTCAGATAATTTATAATTAAAGCCTGCTTTATCAGCAGAAAATAATCCCAACACCTGAGAAGATAATATTGATACAGATTTAGGGTATTGAGCAGGAAAATCAGGTAATTCAAGAGGAGGGTTTGGTAAAAAACCATTTTTAAAAGATTTTTTCACATATTTTGCGAGCAGTTCTGTACAATATTCCCAAACCAAAGCATTAGATTCACGGCGAACCATGAATCACACCAAAATTAAATCTCTAATTCAATATTCAAGTTTTGAATTAATTCTTTGTAACGGTTTCGTATTGTTACTTCAGTAACTCCGGCCACCTCTGCAACTTCTCTTTGAGTTCTTCTTTTTCCACACAAAACGCTTGCAATATATATTATTGATGCAGCTATACCTGTAGGACCTCGGCCACTAGTTAGTTCTCTTTCTTGGGCAGCAGCAATTAGTTCATACGCTTTGGCTTGTACTTCGGCGTCTAAGTCTAAACCAGAACAAAAACGAGGGATATAGTCTTCCGGTTTAGTAGGAGGAATTTTCATTTTTAATTCTCTAACCATAAATCTGTATGTACGACCTATTTCTTTTCTTCCTGTTCTACTGGCTTCACCGATCTCATCTAGTGTACGCGGATTAGAGCATTGACGACAGGCTGCATAAAGGCTAGCAGCTGCTACTCCTTCTATCGATCTGCCTCTAATTAATCTGGCTTCAACTGCCTTCTTATAATTAACAGCAGCTGCTTCTCGAATAGATTTTGGTAAGTCCAGACGGCTTGCCATTCTATCCAATTCGGCAAGTGCCATAGCTAGATTTCTCTCGGTTGCATTACTTACTCGCGATCTCTTTTGCCATTTTCTCATACGATAAAATTGGCTTCTATATCGGCTTGAGATAGATTTTCCAGAATAGTCTTTATTCTGCCAATCGATATCTGTAGAAAGACCCTTGTCATGCAACATAACTGTCATTGGTGCTCCAGTACGAGCTCTTTGGTCACCTTGTTCTGGGCTGAAAACTCTCCACTCTGCTCCTTGATCTATTACATTATCTTCTAAAACAAGTCCACAGTCTTGACATATAAGTTCTCCTCTATTTTCATCTTTAACTAAATTTCGGCTTGCGCATTCTGTACATTTTACGGTGTCTTCAATTAGGTCATTTGCCATGTTATCACATCCATCTTTCCTAGGAAAGATAAAATACTCCGAAAGCGCATTATATTTAAGTCTGACAGTAAATATATCATTATTTTTTTTTATTTATAATTAAAAAATAACTAAATTATCAAGAATTATGATATAGGCCGGGACCATGCCAAAGAACATGGAGGAGAGTACAATAGAATTGGAACATTGGCCTCCTACAAAAATATCGCTTAATAAGGGGAAAAGAATTCTATTTTTGACTAAAGATTTAGATTTAATATCGAAACAGCTGTATAACGGTCTTAATCTTAAAATGGAAGATTTAACCGTAGACGATTTACTTGATGATATTAACACCGATGTTATGACTCCTGCATGGGTATGTTTTGATCATGATCCTGCAAAAATTGCTGAAAATGCATATGCTGGTTTAATGCACTCTGGTAGAAGAGTATTTGAAGAACGTGCGTTGATAGATGGAGGTTTTGAAGCAATAGTATCTGGACACAGGAAGGGCACTGGTTCGAGCAGAGAAACTGCCCCTCAATGTGAAAGATGGTCGGGAATTAGATTAGTGATTGCTGCATCTTTTGCACCTATTCATGAAAGAAATAATATAAACTTGGGGCAATTAATGGGAGACCATTCAATTTTAGAAAGATTACAAAATGGAGATTCAATAGATTTATCAGAATTTACGTCAAAATATGATCCAATAACCCGTCTAATTTTAGAAAATGGAGGGATTTTACCTTTTGCAAAAAAATTGAATAATGGTGAAATTATACTACCAGAGTCAACGACCCTAGAAAGACCAATGACAATGGTAGAAAAAATAATCGCACAAAAAATGATAGGAAAAAATAGAGATGGTACATTTGTAAAACCTGGAGATGCCATACTAGCAGCTGTAGATGGAGGTTATTCACATGAATTCACAACCGCGCAAGTTCATACCTTTTTGAAAAATGAATATGGAGACGATTATTCAATTCCAAACCCTATAAAATTTGCAGTTTTTGAAGATCATTTACTTTATGCAACAAACGTACCAAAATTTAGTCCTCATATTGCTAAAATTGAGACTTTGAGGGATATGCAAAAAATATTTCAGAGGCATACTGGAGTTAGAGATTATTCGGCAGTAGGCGGCGTTAGCCCTGGTATTTGTCATCAAGTTGCTCGAGAAGAGTTTATTGATGTTGGAGATTTTATTCAAGCAACAGATTCACACACCTGTATGGGAGGTGCATCGAATGCTTTGACATATGGAGTAGGATCTACCGAATATGCAAATCTAATACATAATCAGTTCGCATTTGTTAAAGTTCCAGAAAGTATCCGATTTGAGCTCGAAGGAAGTTTACATCCTGGTTGTACAGCAAAGGATGTTATTTTACACATATTATGGAAATACGCATCGAAATCTGAAACCCTAGATAGAAGTATGGAATTTGGTGGCTCCGGGCTTGCAAGTCTTTCGATGGATGAAAGAGCAACACTTTGTAACATGGCTACGGAGTGTAGTGCTAAAACTGGAATTTGTGAACCTGATTCACTGACAATCGAATGGCTGTTAGAAAAAAGAAGTAATTTAACTGCTGATAAAATAAAAGAGAGTTTTGTTTTACCTGATGAAGATGCTTTTTATGATGGAGGAATACATATAATTAATCTTTCAGAGATATTACCTATGGTTGCCCATCCTGGAAATCCGGATGAAGGGATACCATCTGACCCTACAAATGGTGCCTTTATACATAGTTTAGGAGATATAAAAATAGATATTGCTTATGCAGGATCTTGTACGGCTGGTAAAGATGATGATTTTGCATATTATGCAATGGTCACTAAGGCAGCTCTGTCTGCTGGACTAAAAGTTGCTGATGGAGTTGAGTGCTATATTCAATTTGGCTCAAAATCAGTAAAGGAGTTATCCATTAAAAATGGATGGACAGAATTATTTGAGAAAGCTGGAATAAAAATTATTGACCCGGGATGTGGTGCCTGCATAGGGGCTGGGCCAGGAATAAGTAATGATTCAAAACAAGTTACGGTTTCCGCAATTAATCGTAATTTTCAAGGAAGATCTGGTCCTGGAAAATTATATTTAGCGAGCCCACTTACTGTAATGACTAGTGCTTTTATAGGTAAAATATCGTCATGGAAGCCTGGAATTTTCAATTAGTAAAATTTGAAAATTTTGGAAATGTGCTATATTCAACATATATTGAAATAATTTTCATGCAAAGTTAAGGGGGGCCTGCATTCTGGCTCCTGTAACCATAAGCAGGCCCCGTGCCAACAGGGTATTGGGAGGACCTGATGGAGGAATGAACGTGAATAAAGCAGAAGAAATTTCTAGTAAACAAAAACAGATAGCTGTAAGTGAATTTTTTGAAAAAAATAAACATTTCCTTGGGTTTGATTCATTACAAAGATCAATAATCACTGCCGTTAAAGAATCTGTAGATAATTCATTAGATGCTTGTGAAGAGGCACGAATATTACCAAATATTCATGTTGAATTAAATAAACAAAAAAGTGATAAGATAGAATTCATAACTCAAGATAATGGTCCTGGCATTCCAAGGAATGCAATAGAAGATGTTTTTGGAAAGTTTTTATTAGGTTCAAGATTTCATGCGATTAGGCAAACTCGTGGCCAGCAAGGAATTGGCATAACGGGTGTGGTTATGTATAGTCAATTAACTACTGGATCTAAAACACATGTAATATCTAAAATAAAGAGTGAGTCTTCGGCTGTATTTGTAGAATTAGGGCTTGACACAAGGAAAAATAAAGCAATAAAGACTGGTGAAAAAAGAGAATTATGGGTTGATGAACGGACAGGTGAAGAAATAAATCAAGGGTTAAGAATAAGAACAATAATGAAGGGAAAATATCAGAAAGGAAAACAATCTGTTCATCAGTATCTTAGAATGACATCCATAGTAAATCCGCATGCAAGTATATCATTAATAGTACGTGACGGAGAAGGCAATATAATAGATCAGGGAAATTGGCCCCGAACAACAGAACGTTTGCCAAGAGTGGTTTCTGAGATTAAGCCACACCCTCATGGAATACATCTAGGGACTCTTCAACGAATGTTACGTGAGTCTAATGAAAGAAGATTGACTTCTTTTTTAAGACATAATTTTTCTGGTGTAAGTATGAGAGCGGCAAGAGAAATCCTTGTAAATGCAAAATTAGATGAAGGGAGGGAGCCGCGAAGAATCAAGGCTGAGGATGCTCAAGAAATGCTAAATGCATTTCAAAAGGTTAAACTTCTTTCTCCGCCTATGGACTGTCTTTCCCCGATAGATGATTTATTAATTAAAAAAGGCCTTTCAAAAGCGATCGATTCCAGATTTGCGTCTACAGTCACTAGGAATCCTAGCGTCAGTCAAGGTAATCCTTTCCAAATAGAAGTAGGACTAGTTTTTGGAGGCGACCTTAGTGCTGATGGTCCAATCGAAGTACTAAGATTTGCAAATAGAGTTCCACTAATGTATCAACAAGGAGGTTGTTTATTAACGAAGGCTCTCGAATCGGTTGACTGGAAAAGATATGGACTTGATCATCCGGGTGGACGAGGCGTGCCTAAAGGTCCAGCAGCCTTACTGATACACCTTGCTTCAACGAATGTACAATTTACCAGTGAAGCTAAAGAAGCAGTGGCTGATAATGAAGAAGTACATGAAGAAATAAGAAAAGCATTATTAGAAGTTGGAAGAGGATTAAAGAATCATTTAAAGAAGAGTTCGCAACGTAAGAAAGCAAAGGAAAAATTTGAGTTAGTAAACATAATTTTACCTGAGATAGCCAAAAAAAGTTCAGAAATCCTCTCCAGGCCAGAGCCGAATCTTGCGCCAGTAATAACTCAAATAATGAATGCTGTATTTTGTGAAGAAATTTTAGGATGGGAGAAGGAGCGTAAAGTTGCGACATGTTCTATAAAAATATACAATTATACTGCTCGAGCCAGAGCATATACTATTTTGGCTAAATGGCCTGAAAATGAAAATACCGCATTGGTTGATAATGACCGAGGTGGAAGAAAAGAGGCAAAAGGAATTTGGGCGTGGAGATTAGATACTCTGAATCCTGGTACATGCACAACAGTAGATTTCGGAGTTTCTGGATTGGCAAAAGGAGATTGGGTTGATACAGATATATTCTTTAGAGGAAATGGAGAAATAATAGGTGCGACGAGAATAGATGAGACCTTACTTGATGAAATACGTAAATCTGAAGCACTTGTATTAGCAGAAGAAGAAATCCTAAAAGAATCTGAAAATTTAGAACCTCTGATAGAGAGAGCAGAAGAAATCGTACATCACCAGATAACATCGACCGTTTTAGAATCTAAAGAAGGGCAACTTTCATTATCTGATTGGGAGGTAGAATAATGACATTAGGAAAAACAAAAAGTAAACAAGAGGTAATAGAAGCCTTACATGGTGTAGCTGCTGAAATGCATGATAAAATGTTGAAAGGTAAACCACCTGCAATGACGTTACCAGTTAGAACCAAAAAGAATATACAATTTGATAAAAAACTACAGGTTTACAAATATGGCAAAAATAAGAGTACTAGGGATGCTACAGCATTAAGCTCCGCAAGAGTTTTACTGCGCTCCTTGCATATTACAGAGTTTATAGAGGAGATGATTAATTCTGGAAAATCATCTACATTAAGAGAGATGTATTATATTTCAGAAGGATGGGGTAATGGTAAATTTGGAAATCAAAATGAGAGTAATAACCTTGCTGAGGACCTAGAAATAGTTACTAAATGTATAAGAGAGGATTTTAAATTGCGACCTGAGGAAGATGGTGCTAGGATAATTGGAAACGTTACCTTTGAAGAAAAAAATCGGAAAGGTGAATGGATGAGAATAAATTGTAGAGATGATGTTGGGGACTCGGGCTATGGAGTACCATACAACGTGGAATCTGAAAAATTAAGATTAGTAGAACAAGATATTGATTTTGTAATGGCGGTTGAAACAGGAGGGATGTTTGATAGGCTAGTAGAAAATGGATTTGATGAAGAAGCTAGATGTGCAATAATACACCTCAAAGGCCAACCAGCAAGATCAACTAGACGAATTATGAAGAGAATGAGTGATGAATGGAAGAAGCCCATAATTGTATTTGCAGACTGTGATCCTTGGTCATTTAGAATCTTCGCTAGTATAGCCTATGGTGCAATAAAAACAGCACATATATCTGAATATTTAGCTACTAATGAAGCTATATATTTAGGGATAACAGCGGATGACATTTTAGCATATGATTTACCAAGTGATGACTTAACGAAATCCGATTTAGGAGCACTTGAGTCTGAACTATCTGATCCTAGATTTGCTACAGGGTGGTGGAAAGAACAGATTAATCTAATGCAAGAAATAGGTAAAAAAGCTGAACAACAATCTCTGGCAAAGTATGGACTAGATTTCGTCACAGATACTTATTTACCAGAAAAATTAGGAGCCCTAGGGCTAAATTATTGATTAAAAGGTTGATACAGAAGTAACCCTTGGGATAGGCGTAGGTGAGAATTTGCTGAAATTGGGTAAATGGTTAACGGCAATATCGATAATTTTCTTGTTGATGGGTACATTGGCATATTTTTATGCAGAAAATGAGATGATAGAGATATTGGACCCGGAAAATAATAACTTAGTCGAGTTGGCCCCTAACTCAAGTCAGTCAGTAGAACTAGAAAAAATGGGAATGTATGTTGCTCTTCGGATGGATAAAAATAATGGTTTAGCAGAATTAAAATTGATTAATAGCTCTGGAAAAGAAATTGAAGGTAGAGATGCTGCGTGGTATGATTTCCCTAGAACTGGCGTAGATGGTACTATTTATGAAACTGTTAAAGTATATGAAAATCCTGAAAATGAACAGTATATTTTGTATAATGAAGGAAATACTACACTTTGGTTGATTGATGAAACATCAAATCAAATAGAGATGTTTAGTAATCCTAGTTTCATAGCGTTGACTTGTGGCTTTTGTTTTGGTATACCATTGGCCATTATAGGGCTTTTTATATTAATTATTGGCTGGAGACGAAAGAAGAATGCTCGAAAGAAATCAGTATCTAATGAGTTTTACCTCGATCAGAAAAATGAAAATATAAAAATTATAATGGATACAGAAAAAGTACCAGATCCTTTTATAAAAAGTGGTTTGGAAATATCTAATAATGTAAAAAGCAGTGACAATAAAGATAATTTTTGGGAAGATTGGGATAATCAATAATAATGATTGGGTTTTTAGAATACCGTCCACTACCCAACCTTGGGTTGGCAAGTAGATGGGAGGATTCGATGAGGTTTTATCTGTGTTAGAAAATTCTACGAGAAGACAAATATTGATGCTTCTTGTTAAAGAGCCTCACTATCCTTTACAGATTTCTGAATTAATCGATGTTAGTCAGCAGGCCGTAGTAAAACATCTAAAAATCTTAGAAAAGGCGGATTTTGTGAATTCAGAAATGGTTGCCTCAGAAAAAGGAGGGCCTCCGAAAAAAATGTACAAAGTAGAACAGTCATTTTCTTTAAGATTAGATTTGGGCCCCGATCTATTTCGCACTGAGCATAGAAAAATACCAAGAGGAGGTGCAATGAAACTTTCAAATAAACTTCCAATGGAATTAGAAGGTGTAGTTAAGACATTAGGTACTAGAAGAAAATTAGATCTGGCAGAAGCAATTGATGTTTTAGGTGAATTAGATTTAGCATTAGAAAAAATTGATGCTCAACGTGATGCAGTTATTGCAATGCATCAACAAGTTAAGAAAAAAGTATCCTCTAGTGTTTCTGAACATTCTGATTCTTATGAGGAAAGAAGATTGGCTCATGCGATAATGAACCAGCCAAGAAGGCCATTAGATTTGGATTTATTTTCTCATGGCCTTAGAATACAATCAATTGATGCTGAAGAAATGATGGACAATCTACGTGACCGTTTACTGAGAGATTTTGCAGCAAGCAAAGGAAGCTTTGTAGCTGCCAAAAAAGGCACTCCATTACCATGGTGGTTGGCAAAATAGTTAGAAGACTATTTCATCGTCATCATTCTTTGACATCAGACTTGTCTTCTCAGCAAATGCTTGTAATGCATCTAATCTTCTACCATACATCACATATCCAGCCACACCAATCAGTGAAAATGTTGCACCTAATATGATGGTTGGAACAGAATACCGTGCTATCACATCAATTATTACATCCCCTGTTCCGAAGGTTGAGCTTAATTCTCCACCTGGTATTCTCATGATATTATTTGTTTCATCGGTCTCGACGATGTCATTGTCCGAATCCACTACAACTACAACATCATGATTCCCAGCCTCAACCATATATAGTAGAGTTATAGGATCAGGATTTTCTAATCCTCCATCACCTATGGGCATTATTGCTTTGATAATTTGTCTGTACACTATGTTATTCTCATCACAGCCATTTTTCTTTATATTGTTTGGAGATTGATCTTTACAAAGTATTACATTAACATCTGTAGCGTGTGCATTCCCTCTGTTGACAATCTTTACGCTAACAGAAAGCATTTCACCTATTGATCCTTTTTTAGCCCCTGTAGTAACTTCTAGAATTTCTAAGTCCGGTGCTCTTAAACGTAGTTCTAGTATTTGTTCATTAGTATCACAATTTGGACGATAATTGTCTGGTATACCGTCTTTATTTGTATCCAATGTACAAGAGTCTTCCCATCCTGGTGTTTCATCATAATCTCCATTATTTTGAGATGATCCAAACATTGAAACTGCCTTAATTCCTATTTCCCTATTCTGTAACGCAGCATCTGGAGCTATAGAAACAATAACAACAATTTGGAGTGTTGTGTAAGCTTCCATCATAGGTAAAGTAAGCGCCCCTGTTTGAGCAGAAAGGTAGCATCCTTCAGATGGTATTGGTTCTGATAATGTAAGGAAATCTGGTGCTTGACCCAAACATAAGATCTCTACTGGATACTCTGTATCAAAACCTTCTAGAAGAGCAAATTTAATATCCCAATTTGAAAGTGTATTCATCCCTGGTACAACACCCCAGCCTCCGGCTGCATCAATTGTATGATTGTGTATAGTAGGCTGATCTGGAACATTACCAAAATTAGTTACATTCAAAGTAAATCTAACTATTCTACTTGGGGCAGTAGTCTTGATTTTACTTTCTACACTTGGATCTAGAGTGATTCTTACATCATGGAATTCAATGATATTAATTTTTAATGAAATAACATCTCTAAGTTTACTGCCTTCGTACTCCTCCTCACTGTATATATTAAAATTAACAGTATATTGGCCTGCCAATGTTTTTTCTGGAACATTAATAATTATTGGATATTCTCCAATTTCATCTCTATCTAATTCTCCAAATAATATTCGTGGTATTTCAATATCCCATACATGAGAATTACCATCAGAATCTGTGATAGACTCTATTGTCACATCAAACCTATCTGGACCATTTCCAAGATTTTCAATAGTAGTATTCATTTGATAAGGTTGGCCAGGATAAAGATCTAAGATAGATTCTGGAACTGTTGCTTCTAGGTCATATCTTTGGATTACATTAGTCAAAATTACAACGGAATCTCTGATTTTTGGTTGGCCATCTAAATGGGCCCTGACTGCTACGGAATCTCCCAGACCAGCAGTTGCATTGTATGGGGCACACATTACTGCAGTAACTGTGTATGGAGTATTGATCTGAGACCAATACCTTGGGGCGTCATCGGCTGGACCGTTGCCACCCGGTGCATTTGAAAAGTCTAAATCGACAGTCCAGTGATCAAATCTCCAAGTTTCTTCTGTCCAATTAGATGGTTTTTCCGGAGGCGCCCCAGGAATATTGAATACCAAGTGCCCAGGAGTAAAATGCTTAGTAACATCAATATCAAACTCACTACATTCACCTGGAAGAACATATTGTGAATTGAAATCTCCAGAAAATACAATGTTTCCAGTAGTCCTTGTTGATACATTTATCCATAATTCCAGAACATCAAATGTTCCCCTATCTATTGATAAGACTGGTTCGCCTGTTGACCATCCCTTTAGATAAATTACAAATGTTCCTGGCTCTTGAGAGGTTGGGACACTTACTTGTAAATTCTTAGTCACAGATTGTAAAGGATCTAAAGATAAAGATGTAGGGAAATCAATACCCCATCCGAATGGTAATGCCCATTCATTTTGTCCTTCTAATGTAGAAGGGTCATAGAATGCAAACGTATCAAAAACATTGCCCGTATTCTTTACAGAAACGGAGAAGACGGCTGATCTACCTTGTTCTATATCTACTTGATAGTGGCTAGTATCTAATTCAATACCATGTACTACATCCATTAATGTTAAAGTTAATTTTTCATTAAATATTGCTACATCTTTAAAAGAAACTGCAGTTATTTTCACTTGAGCTAATTCATCTTGCTTTGCTTGATATATTGTTGGGGCGCGTAGCTTCATGTAAATAGGAACTACTTCACCACCTTCCAAATGTACTGGAGTAGATTCGAATATTGGCGTATTGTTTGTTGTATAGAATAGAGTTGCACTCCAATTTTGAGGGATACCTGACATAGTTACTGTAAATGTATCTTTTACAAGTTCGGCTGGACCCGGAGTAGGATTAGCAATTGTCATGTTGTAAGTGGTCAATTCACCTGGAAATATTGTATGATAGAATGTTTCTGTTTCTTCTGGACAATCATAATAATGCCCTTCTAAATTAGGATTTGCAATTAACTTTTCATCGCATGCCAGAGAGATATCAACTAGTCCTGTCAGAACATGTACATAGCATAACGTATATTTTCCAGCATTATTTTCTTCATTACATTTGTTTGTATCGGACCACCCTAGATGAGCCCCACTGCCTAAGTCATTTGCAAATGCTGGCGTCTGTCCTAGGTCTGGTGTAGCAGGAGAATTTGGACCTAATTTATCTGATTGCCAAGAAGTTACAGGTATAATTGTCCATGGGTCAAATATTGCAGACGCAATTGAATTTAAAGGAAAACCATCTGGGTAGTCATCGTTTGTATGGTTTAGACGTGTATAAACTACTGTCTCACCTTGTGTATCATTATAATTATCCAACCATGCGAGATGGACATTATCGAACGAATCCGTGATTATTGAAGGTAAATGAGAATTCGCACCAAATGGGCGATTTGGATCAATGCCTTGCAATCCTTCAACTTCAGATATTGCTGCATCTGCTATTTGTTTTATTCCAAATGTAGGTAGTCCTTCAGATGCTCCATCCCATTCAGCGGCACCTCTTAATTTCAATCTCGTATAATATATTTCATAATTTACATCTATATCGAAGCCATAAGCTCGTCCATCTTGCCATGCTAGATGTGTGAGGCCGGTAGAATCTAATGCTATTGATGGATGTAGGCTATATGCATCATTAAGTGTAATTCGAGTATCATTTACGACAACTAAATGACCATACCCAGAAATATCTTCTGAAGGTCCTAGGTCTTCAGTATATGAATTAGTATTAGAGTTAACTTCTGTTCCTGAATCTCCCTTGACCCATCCTGGCCAGGGCCTATCTAACAAAGATAATGGATCTAAAACTGTCATGTATATTTCTCTAGAGTTATTTGTTGAAAGATAAACCATTGCTTCAACCATTATTTCTAGCTCTGCTGAACTTGATGAAGAAGTAGGAAAACCATACATCTGACCACCTGCATTTGTCAACCTAAGGTTGTTACCATTACATGTTCTAGAGTTAAGACCGGAGCCGTTTGGA
This sequence comes from Candidatus Thalassarchaeaceae archaeon, assembly GCA_943841885.1. Classification (GTDB taxonomy): domain Archaea; phylum Thermoplasmatota; class Poseidoniia; order Poseidoniales; family Thalassarchaeaceae; genus MGIIb-O3. The sequence continues at coordinate 122,806 of CALSZZ010000004.1, forward strand.
CATTGTGCTAAATCCATCATATATGATGCTACATCTGTATCTGAACCTGCCCACAAGGGAGTCGGTACAATATCAGCAGTAACACAGGCATCGTGAGATTCGGAAATACTCACAGTATCATCATTATCCATAGGAGTGCCTCCATAAGGCCCTTCATCGGAAATAGGTATTACTATTTTAGTAGCGTTAGGATTCCACTTATGATCTGACTGAGTAGGAGGATTACCAGGGACATTTCCATTGGCATCATGCCAAGAAAGGCAGGCCCATGTGGCTGCTGGACCCCAAAATTCACTAAAATATCCTCCATCCGTAGGAAGATCTACTGCGGCATTGTTGTATACAACTTCATCTAAATATCGAATTCCTCCTGATGTTTCACTATCCCCTAGAGGTGTGCTTCTAGGTCCTTGACTACCAGATCCTCCAGTTTGATATGCAGTTGCACATGCACCACTTTGTGATGCTGCCGGCCAATTACCACTCAATGCATAAAGTGTTTCATACACACTCATATTGGCACTTTCCAATAATGGCTTCAACCCTGGGAAAGAGCCTCCACTTGCAAAATTTCCTCCGTAGAAAACAACACACATATCAGCCCATTCTGTATTCATAGAACCTGATGTGTCAATTGGAACAACCATCTCTACTTTACCCCCTCTAGTATCATCCCATACGATTTGAACAAAGTCATCTACATCTATAGCTATATCTGGGTGTCCTTTATGCCCTAAAATAGGCGTTAATAATGTACTATCAATTGCTATGATTGCCTCCCTAGTAACGTAATCTATTTCAAGCATTTTGTAATATATTTGTGGTTGTTGATAGAATTTTTCCAAAGGTTCAAACGCGTCTTCCCAGACAATATGAGGATTATTATTTGAATCTACATCTATTGCAGGATAGTCCCTATTTTGAGGATTATTAGCAACCTCATAATCATTTACTACAGAAATTACTGAATCTAAGGCTGAACCTCCATCTCTATCATCTAAATACGGATCCAATAATGTGTACATTATTGAATATTGGCCCGCCTTATCTGTCCAAACAACATGTACTTTATCATCATCATCAACTGTCAGATCTGGGTGCCAAGCCCTATGACTTCCTGGGTTAGATATCTGAGTAGCTGAAATTACTGTTTCACCCCTTGGGTCTTGCATTTGATAATACAGATGTTGAGTATTTCGACTGAATACTAAGTGGATGTTACCATTAGAATCTCCAGATATTGCTATCATTCTATCACTATATTGAGTTCCGCTATTCACAATTTGAATTGGATCCGTTAGAACGACATCGCTTGCTTCAGCTGGAGGTATCTCAATTGCTGCAAACAAACTCAAAAGCATTATAGAAACTAAAGTAAAACTATTTCTTTTCTTGAAAGAATCTGATTTTCGAATTCCATAATTACCTTTCATCAGTTTTGTGAGGTTTTTCAGATACTTAACTCAACCGCTTTGCGGTCACAATTTAAGAATTCTAAATATTATGTTTTTATAAAAGTTAAATCCACTTAGAAGGGTCAAATTCTTTACCAAATCCGCCCGATTCATCAGTATCTATCTGAGTTTTTTTCGATTCTGTTACTGCTGCTTTCTTTGCCGCTTTAGAGGTCCAATCATCTACTGGACCTGGTTTACCAATACCTTTACCAAAGTTAAATTTTATTTGATGTATTAATGATAGTTTTGTTAACCAAAGTTTACGCATTGAATGCATAAATTCATTTTGAGTAAGACCATCAAACCATACTGGTCGAGATAAATTAAATGCTTGTAATGGACCAGATTTATCACCTTTATGTCCTATGTGTAAAACCCAATCTAAATCACTAGTTGTTAGTTCTAAACGTGTATTATGAAGCCAGTGCTCCCATTCTTCTGATTCATTTTTTGATTGTTCAATCATTATTTTTTGTTGTCCTTCATCTACCCTGGTAACTGTATATATTAAAATCAAATTTCTTTTTTTTGGGATTACTATATTGAAAACATGTCCTTGACGTGTTGGAGGGTATTTGCAATGTAAATGAATTAGAGCCTGATGGTCTTTAATTTCTTTATATTCGAGGCTCTCACTTTTGAGCCAATTTTTGACAGCACTGATTGCATCTTGAGCGTTCACAACAAGACATGGGCAGGGCATCCTATTTTAGTACGTCTAAATTTGTATTGATTTCTTCAATTAATTTGATTAATTTTGAACCATCTTTTGATTGATTTAGAATTTTCCCATTCAATCTGAATTTAAAATCAATCCACATATCATAACCTAGTAAAAATAAAAGATTAGAAGAATGATAAATAAAAATCGAAAATATTAAGAAAAATGGAAAAGAAAAAAGTGGTAGATTAAAGAATGTATTATCTATTATAATAAAATAAATTAGAGAAACCATGGGCCATATCGATATTGGAGAAATCATAGCTGCTATCATATGATATGTAGTTCTAGCATCTATTCCTTCATCTGTTTTATTACCCAAGTACCAAGCGAGTAGAGCTTGAATTCCTGTTGAAGATAGTGTTATTGGAGAACATAGAATCATAATAAATAATCCAAATATGCCTTTAAGGATGTTTGGTTTGGTATTTATTGTCAAATCATTATTTATAATACGTCCATCTAAGTTGCGGGAATGTAAAATTTTAGATGCTTTTATAGCATTTTTTTGTAAAATAGGAGAAGCATTTTGTTTAATTTTTTCTCTCACTTCCCTTGTTGCAAGAACTTCTTTTTTGTATGTTGACAATTCCTTACCATTATTTATTGCAACAAGATGGGCAAGTAATTGCCATGATCTGTAAGTTTCCCAATCAGGAGCATCTCTTGATATTGGTGCCAATTTTCTTGTTAACTCATTTCTTAGTTCTATTACTAAATCTTCAGGAGGTTCGACCCATATGCCTTCCATCAATTTCTGTCTATCTTCTTTAATTGGGTTATGTGGGACTAATACTGGTTCTATCTGCTCAAGATATAAGTCTGTTCTAAACCAATGATGAACTCTAAAGTGTAATCCTATAGGTTGAAAAACTGGAGGAGGGATATTACGTTCTTTTGCAATAGAAGCAGCATTTATTGCAGACCTCATTGAGCCTGTTCTTAGATGGCGTAATTGAGAATCTTGATGTCCTACTCCTTCTGGCATAATTATTGCACAATATCCCCCTGATAGAGAATGAGCAACTGTAAGCATACTTCTTTGATTAAGGTGATGAGCAAATTCTGCTTCTGCAATTCCTTCTATTTGTTCTGCCTTTCTAATTACTGGTTGTGAACCAACACGTCTTGCTATCCAACTAATTACGGGAACAGATGTAGTCAAATCATGCCTACCTAATGTTACCATTCTTTGTTTTGGGTTACTCATTGTGATGCAAATTGGATCGACCAAACCATTTACATGGGTAGCAACACATAGTCTTCCTCCATCTGTTTGGTGGGGTTCTTCGACTTCTTTTCTTCGAAATAAATATGACCATGGAACTAAGAGAATAGTTGTTATGAATTTCCAAAACCAAGCGGACCCGGGATGTGAACCGTCATGTGCCCAAGGAACAGATTCTAATTTGCGCATGTTAATTTTTTTGGCTCTCTTCGAAAGTTCAGGAGCAATATCTTTTGATAGTATAGGATCATGTTCCATGGACATCTGAGCAGGTTCTTGATTTTAGACTATATCCCTTTTAGAATGATTTGATTAATTTTTTCAGTCATTAATATAGCATCTTCATGGTCTATCGGCGTAGATTTGAATGGAAATTGTAAACCGCGGCCATCAGGAAATTTTGGGATTATATGAAAATGAACATGGAAAATAGATTGAAAAGCATTTATTCCATTATTTTGTAATACATTAAATTCCTTTGCCCCCGTAATTTCCAATATTGCTTTAGACAGTTTTGGCAATATTCTACCAACGGCAGCTGATGATTCACTAGATAATTTATCCAATGTTGTAACTTTTTCTTTCGGAATTAATAATGTATGTCCTGGGCTAAATGGATTAATGTCCAATATTGCAATTATTAATTCATCTTCATATAATTTATATGAGGGAATTTTACCATCTATTATCATGGAAAATATAGTCTCTTCATCAGACAATTTACCCAATCCTTTCTAGTTTTCTAAGAGTATTTCTTCTAATATCATCATTAAATGGCTTAATTGAATCGCAGTCAATAATTCTGTGTTCATAACTTTTGATTTGTCTGTCAATCTAATTCCCTGTTTCTGTAATTGGCTTAATGATTTATTAATGGCAGAGTACTGACTGGAGTCTATCAATAAATCATTTGCTAAAGATGTTAAGATTGTTGAGATTTGACCCACTGATTTTCCATCAGAGTTATGAATATTGTTTACTTCATCTAAATATTTTATTTCTTCAGAATTTATCAAAGAAGAATTAGAGAATTTTTCTTTTATTGCCCATGAAGCAGCATTTGAACCTGCTATTTGACCAGAAAAGAGGTCGTACAATAGCATATTACCAGGTAATAGTCCATCACCATGCATTCCATTATTCGAAGATTGACCAGCGGCGAATAATCCTGTAAACCACATTTTTCCTTTATCTAATGTGACGCGTCCTTCGGTATCAATAGGAATTCCGCCTGTTGTTACTACACTAAAAGAAACAGGTATAACATCAATATTTATATCTAGATTTGTTCTATTTTTTATATTTGAAATTATATTATCAAACCATATTTTGTTATTTTGATTCATTTTTCTTAAATCTAATACACAATTTTCTTCTAAAACATCATTTGGCTGTGCATCATCTCCATTTGGTTTTCTAAGTTGGCCGCCGGCATCTAAAATTTCTATTGGAATATGTAAATTAGTATCCTTGACCATTAAGGGATGTATCGGGAAATTATTCATACCTTTGAGTTTAATATCAGATTTTATTGCTAAGGCCAAACCTGTCCCAGATCCTTCCATGGGAGATTTCCATAGTCCCTCGTATCCTTCTGTTGCAAGTATTATTGATTTAGCCTGTATTGATTTAATTTCTCCTGAAATAATATCTAAATAAATAAGTCCTCTTATCTGCTTATTATCTGAAATAAGAGATGTGACTTGGCAATCATATCTTCTAGTTACTTTTCTCTTTATTATCTGTTCTTCTAAAACTCTAGTAATTTCTCTGACGGACGCATCTCCACATCCTGTTAATCTTGCTTTACTATGGCCAGGAGAATTCGAACGGTGGGGTAATCCTTCCTCATCTCTTCTAAAAACTAAGCCCCATCTTTCTAATTCAGAAACTATTGAAACCGCTTCACCACAAGCTCTTGCAGCAGAAATATTATCTGTATTTTCACCACCACTCAATATAGTATCATCTCGATGTGCTGAAGAATCAATTTCGCCCACACTTGCAGCAATACCTGAAATTGATGGTTTTCCTTGTTTTGATCCTATTCCACCACTGTCAATCAGGAGTGTGTTTGAGCCTCCATCTGCAGATGCTATGGCTGCACGAAGTGCGGCTGGATTACCGCCGATAACTACCACATCCCAGGACTCCATATGGTCTCGCAGTAACAATAATGTCATGAACATGACGCATGAAGTATCTTAATTGAGGGTGACTATTCAGCAAAACTAAGTGCTAATTCTCTGACCGAAGATGCTGCATCAATCATTTTATTTCCAGCACTTTCAGCATGAGCTCCTGCAGAAATCGCAGTATTTACTACTGTGCTGATCAAAGTTTCACCGTTTTCTAAATTTAAATTTATTTGAACGGGTCGACTTCCTGATACTGTATTTGGCCATGCTAAACCAACCCAAAGTGTAACACAATTATCTAATTTTTCAGTAAGTGCATTAACAAGATCTTCGTCATCCTTATTTAGATCTATAGAAGACTTTAATCTCTTGGAAGTAGGTGATTGTAATCTTATTACTTGTGATGTTGGTGCGCCCTCTGCAGATATAATTTCAATTTCTATTATTCTCTCTTCTCCTGAAAAATTATGTACCATAGCTATTAAATCGGTCTGTCCTTCTGAGGCTAATGGAGGTATTTCTAAATCCATCCTCCATTCATCTTCTATTATAGAAGAGTGTCCTCTCTGCACATCACCTACCAATCTATCTATTACTCTGAAAAAAGAAGGTTGCCAACTTTTTGTGTGTTGAAGAAGAATTTTTAAAGATTTTAAATTAAATTTTGAATCTGATTTCAAATCATCTACTGCTGAAACTTTGAATACTCTTTTTATTTCAGAAAACATTCTGTTTTCATCTAGTAAATTTAGTGAGTTTAGATGTAATGTTCTAAGTAAATATTCAACTGCTTCTTCCGAATTTATGTGCCTTCTGACTTTATTTTTTAAAGAGGCAACCCACTCTTCGAAATAAGATGCGGTTTCAGGATCTAAATGTGCTATCAATATTTCAGTAATAACTTTTTCAAGTGCGCTATGATGTAATGTAGGCGCATGTAAGGATAATAATGGGAACTGGTTATCCCTCATAGGAACTTGTGTCGAGTCGAGAGAAATGGATAATAAAAAACAAAATAAACCCAAAACGATTGCAGAAGTATTTAGTATTGAGCCTAAGATTATATCTGTTTGGAATTCAGAAATGAAATAAAGTAAAATGGCACTGAATAAGGGAGTTAATATCCTAGTTGTTTCTAAAACTCTTCTTTCCCGCAAAGTATTCAATATACGTTCTGTTCCTGGTATGGAATTCATTGATTTTTTCCCATCTGCGGTCTTTAATTGTAGTCTATCTCTAGCAGACATTTGTGCAAATATTATTGCTAAAAAGCTAGGAATAAATAATATAAAAATTAAGATAAAAAGAAATATACTAATATTAACATTTGTCCCTGAAACGTCAAAATAATTTAAAGTTGCATAAATAGGAGCTATGAATGTTAGAGAAACTCGTATTTGTTGCAAAATTCGATAAGATGCAATTCTCGTCCATAATTTTCTTCCAGTATCTCTTGCCTTGACTCTTCGGTATAATGAGTTTTGATTACCTGCACCATAAATACTACCATCACCATAGGGAGTCGGTAGTTCGGACTCTTTACTCACATCTGTTCGAAGAGTATTACAAAGTTTATGCTATCGGCTTATTTATTTAAAAAAGGATATATTTAACGATACATTTCTTGAGAAGGGGGGCTTGGGAAGAATGGGCGTGTAGCATAGCTTGGATAATGCACTGGCCTCCTAAGCCAGGGACCGCGGGTTCGAATCCTGCCGCGCCCGCCATTTTTAAACTAAATTTTTTAGATGCTTGCCAGTAAAACTATCACTATTTTTGGAGATATCTTGAGGAGTTCCTTCTGCTACAATACAACCTCCTCTTTCACCTCCTTCCGGCCCTAAATCTATTACCCAATCTGCACATTTTACGACATCTAAGTGGTGTTCTATCACGATAACGGTGTGTCCGTTTCTTCGTAATCTTAGTAATACATCAGTCAATTGATGTACATCAGATAATGATAATCCTGTTGTTGGTTCGTCCAGTATGTATAATGTATGCTTCCTAGGAACTTTATGTAATTCTGTTGCTAATTTTACTCTTTGTGCTTCACCACCAGATAATGTAGTAGCAGGTTGGCCAAGTCGTATATATCCCAAGCCTACATCTTGTAAAGTAGATAAAATTCTGTATATAGATTTTTGATTTTTAAAGAAATTACATGCTTCTTCAACATTCATTTCTAAAACATCATGTATTGTTTTTCCTTTCCATAAAGCCTCCAAAGTTTCTCGTGTGTATCTTTTACCCTTACAAATATCACATGTAACCCAGACATCTGGTAGGAAGTTCATTTCCAACTTAGATGAGCCTGCGCCCTTGCATGATTCGCATCTCCCTCCTTTGACATTGAAAGAAAATTGACCTGGGCCGTAGCCTCTTTCCTTTGAGATATTGGTTTTTGAAAATAATTCTCTAATTGGAGTAAATAGTCCTGTGTATGTTGCAGGATTTGATCTAGGCGTCCGGCCGATAGGAGATTGATTGATTACAATTGCTTTATCTACATTTTCTAGACCTTCGATACTATCGTGAGTCCCTGGAGTATTGTCTGAACCGTGCAATTGTCTGAGGAGTGCTGGTGCTAAAGTAGATGTAACTAAAGATGATTTTCCAGAGCCTGAGACGCCAGTAAATACAACCAAGCATCCTAATGGAATATCGACATCGATATTCTGTAAATTATTTTGTTTTGCACCTTTGATATGAATCCAGTAGTTTTTTTTAGGTTTGTGTCTATCGTTCGGTAATGGAATGATTGATCTACCTGACAAGTAAGCACTGGTAATACTTTCTTTATTTTTTAATAATTCATTAATGGTGCCACTGACTAATATTTGTCCTCCTTCTTTACCTGCTCCAGGGCCAATATCAACTACCCAATCTGCCTGCCTCATTGTGGCTTCATCATGCTCAACTACAAGTAGAGTATTACCTAAATCTGTTAATTCTCGTAATGTTTCTAATAATCGACCATTGTCTCTTGGGTGCAGCCCTATACTGGGCTCATCCAATACATACATTACACCGGTTAGTCTTGTACCAATCTGAGTAGCTAACCTAATTCTTTGGGATTCTCCTCCTGAAAGTGTGTTAGCACGACGATCCAATGTCAGATAATCTAGACCGACTAATGCCAAAAATCTTAATCTTGATTCTATCTCTTTGATAATATCGTTACCAATATAAATTGATTTTTCGTCTAAATTATTTGATTTTTGAACTGTATTTGAATTCGGTTTTTCCCTTCCTAATTTTACCCATGTGTCTTCCTTATTTTCTGAACGCCATTTTTGCACTACTGCTAGAGCTTCAAGAACGCTACAAGCAGATATTTCTGGCAAAGAAATGCCTCCTACAATAACTCCACTTACGGCTGAATTCAATTTCTGTCCATTACAATCTAAACAGGGTTCATCAGTCATGTAAGAGGTAAGTCGTGACCTAGTACGATCCGAGCTTGTGTCTGTATATGTTCTGTTTAGTCTAGAATAAACTCCTTCCCAGGGTTTAGACATTTTGTAAAAAGAACCGCCATCAGAAGTAAATTCAAATTTTATTGATGTACTACCTGAACCATTCATCAGAATATCCTGGAAGTCCTCATTTAAATCTCTAAATGGTACATCAATTGGAATTTGATAGTGATTACATGTTTGAATCATTTGCTTTCTATACCAACCTGACATCATTGAACGACGAAAAGGAATAATACAACCATCTCGTACTGTTGAAATTTTATCGATTATTAAATCTGCTGAAAAAGTTCTCTGAACGCCCAGTCCTTGACATGCAGGACATGCACCTAATGGATTATTGAATGAAAATACTCTTGGAGACATTTCTGGAAGGAAGGCTCCATGTTCGGGACACGCAAATTCCTCCGAATAAGCTATGATATCTCCCTCCTGAGCATGCGATTTGGATACTTTTTTATTATTAGATTTAGGAGTATTAAACTTTATACTTTCTACTGCTACTGTACCTCCACCTAAACGTAACCCAGCATCAATTGCTTCGGTCAAACGTTGTCTATTTTCCCTAGACAGTTTTAATCTATCAATTCTAATATCTATATCATGCCTTAAATTCTTTTCTAGAGATGGGGGATCTTCAAAACTAACTTCTCTACCATTTACTTTACCTTCTAGATACCCCTGTTCTACAAGTGCTTTAAATAAATCATTATGAGTTCCTTTTCGGTTACGAATTGTTGGGCTCCATACTGCCAATGCATGATTTTCAAAACGCCACATTACATCATCTACAATTTCCTGAATTGTTCGTCTTGTAACTTCATTTCCACATTCTGGACAATGAGGGATTCCTACTCTAGCCCATAACAGACGCATGTAATCCATCATTTCTGTAACGGTTGCTACTGTAGAACGGGGGTTGTGACTACCTTGTTTTTGATCTATACTTATTGCAGGAGATAAGCCTTCGATCGAATCACAATCCGGCTTTTTCATTTGTCCTAAAAATTGGCGAGCGTAAGAGCTTAAGCTTTCGACATATCTTCTTTGTCCTTCTGCATATAATGTATCAAATGCTAGGGATGATTTTCCAGAACCAGAAACTCCTGTTAAGACAACAAACTTTCCTCTAGGTATATTTACATCGATGTCTTTGAGATTATGTGTCCTTGCACCACGTACTTCTATCCATCCATCTGGATTGGAATGATTTCTGTTTGGTGACATATTATGCTCCCCTAATATAAACAGGGGGGACAACGATAGCCCTTGAATTCATGGTTATAAAATTAAAACAAGAATGTAATCATCTTATCCATAATGCTTCAATTTTTTCACCTGGTTTAGCATCTTTATCCGGGGGCAATAAGGATAATCCGTTATGAACAACCATGCTATTGATATTTCCGCTACCTTGATGCGTTTTTGTATTTGCATACAAAACCCCATTTTTATTATTTATTTGTATTCTTCTTAAACATACTTTTCCTGGTGCGCCTTTAATATGTGATTCTGAAATTACGCTGACTTTGTCTGCTAAACGTGGTCCTTGATCTTCATGATAACCCAGTGAACTAGATATCCAAGGAAAAACTACCATTGTAAAAACTACATGGCTGCTTACAGGGTTTCCAGGTAAGCCAAATAGGGGTATATTTCCCCATTTACCAAATAATGGAGGTCCTCCAGGTCTCATTTTTATTTTCCAAAATTTAATATCTCCTTCTTCTTGCATTATTTTACGTACAAGATCCCATTCACCCATGCTTACTCCGCCACTAGTCAATATAGCATCACAGTTTTTAGAAGCGAAATTCAATGAGTTTCTTAATCCCTCCATGGTATCATGTACTATTCCTAATCTAACAGGTTCACAACCAATTTTCTTAACTAATGCTGCTAGGCCAAAAGAGTTTGATTCGTATATTTGTCCATCAAGAAGTTTCTGTCCCGGCTCTATTAATTCATCTCCATTACTTATTATTGCAATCTTAGGTTTACATATTACTTCTAATTCATTGTAACCAATTGTTGCAGAAAGAGAAATTCTGGAAGAAGACAGTAAAGTACCTGCAAGTAATGTTTTTTGACCTTTAGAAATATTCTCTCCACACTTACGGACATATTCTCTTCTTGCAGGGCCATTGATTGTTACAAGATTTCCATCTATTACTGTATCCTCTATTATTACAATAGCATCTGCGCCCTCGGGCATTGGTGCACCTGTCATTATTCTACAAGCTTCTCCAGATTTCACTGAATTAGATTTATAATTACCAGTTTGATTAGTCCCAATTATTATTAATTTATTACCCAAATTTTGACAATCTTCTGATCTTACAGCCCAGCCGTCCATAGAAGAATTATCAAAACGTGGATCATTAACTTTTGAATGTATATCAATAGCTAATATCCTATCTATTGCATCATCCAATGAAACTATTTCTGATTTCCTAGTTAGAGGTGTTTCGCAAGATATACTAATAGCATCCTCTATTGTTACCCCTTCCATGATGTTGATATGAGGAGGAAGTTGTTAAAGTTCTCTTGCTTTAGCAATTGATATGGAGTTGGGTTTTGAGATAATTGTATTATGGTTATTTTTAATGGCCGTATTGTACTCTTCTGTCGGACACGGGGGTGCTTCTGGCTATTTGGCTATTTTATCTTTAAGTATTTATGCCAATGAAGGTGATTTATGGCTAAAACAACACGCTTGGATATTAAACATTATAGTAGCAGGGGTTGCATTTTTTAATTATAGAAAGGAAGGATTTCACGATTTTAATCTGAGTTGGCCTTTCTTAATAACTAGTATTCCTTTTACTCTTTATGCTAGTTCATTAAAAATAGAGGGGAATAGTTATGATTTACTTCTTTCTTTATTTCTAATTTTTGCAGCCTGGAAACTAATAAACAATAAAAATTCAGAAAAAGAATCAGAAGTAACTATTCCTAAAATTTCTCATTCATTAATTATAGGTGGATTGATAGGTTTAGTTTGTGGTTTGGTGGGAATTGGGGGTGGAGTTTTGTTATCTCCAATATTGGTAATTAAAGGATGGGCGAATCCAAAGACAGCCGCTGCTACTTCTGCAGTTTTTATTTGGTTTAATTCTGCAGCAGGAATTTTGGGATCTAGTGTTTCTAATCATCTTGTTAGTCTTGATAACATTGTCCCATTTGCCATAGCGGTATTATTAGGAGCATATATTGGCTCAAAATATGGTTCAGAAAGTGCACAACAAAAATCTGTAAGATATATTTTAACCGCAGTTTTGCTCATTGCCGCTTCAAAAAGAATTTTTGAAATATTCTAAATCTTTTTTTATCTAGATAGAAATACTAGTTATATCTATCAAGCCACTGTAAAAAATAACCCCTATTAAGGAAGATAATATAAGTAACGTAAAGATTATTTTTTTGGTTTTTCTCTTTTCTTTCTTCTCTTTAGGAACGTCAGAAAAATTAGTATTTGCTGGGGGTAAGATTAATTCAGGAAGTGGGAGAGGGGGTAATGTATTATCTTCATTATGAATAAGTTCTGGATATAACTCGTCTAAATCGTCTAATCCTGGAGCGTCGGGAATTTTTGAAAAGAAATCTTTCCATTTTTCATTAATCTTAGATTTAGTAAGTGGTGTAATCAAAACTCCTACTGCACCTGCAGAATATGCGGCATCCTGTGCCTTGGATAGTCTTGTTTTGCTTGAAACAAAAACAATTCTAGCATTTGGATCTATTTCTCTAATTTCCAAAGCTGTAATATGACCATCCATTGATGTTAAATCTAAGCTTATAAAAATAATTTCTGGATTATATTCGACATATTTATCTACAGTTTTATCACCATCTGATGTTTTATTACATGTCCAGCCTTTTTCTTTCATTATGGTATTTATTCTCCCTGCAGTTATTGAATTATTAATTGCAATCAACGCAATCTTCTGTTTCTGGGCAGTCATTCTAATAGATTCAGAGAGGGCTTTATTTACAATAGTACGCTATCAAATTTAGTTTAAAATAGAATTTAATAACCATTTAGGATTGAATAATTCTAAATCTTCGTATTCTTGTCCTACACCAGCCAATATTATTGGTCGGCCGGTTGCGTGAGCAATAGAAAGTGCTGCTCCACCTCGGGCATCAGTATCTAATTTCGATAATATTGCTCCATCAAATGATAATACTTTTTGAAATTCTTTTGCTTGCAATACAGCATCATTTCCCGCTAAGGCATCGGCGACGAATAGAACCAGATGCGGTTTAGTGACTCTATGTATTTTCTGTAATTCATTCATTAGATTTGTCTTGTTTTGCATTCTTCCAGCGGTATCGATTATCACTATATCTTCCCCTTTCGCCTTAGCACTCTCTATAGCATCTCTAGAAACTGCTGCTGCATCTCCTCCTCTTTGACTTTGGATACACCTAACATTTAATTTTTGAGCGTGTAATGATAATTGATCTATTGCACCAGCCCTAAATGTATCAGCCGCAGCCAAAACAACTGAGTAGCCAATATTTGTTAAACGGTGTGTTATTTTAGCTGTAGTAGTTGTTTTTCCAGTTCCATTCACTCCAACTATCATTATAGTAACAGGTGTTTCTTCAGATACGAAGTTTTGTATTGTTTTATCAAAATCCCAGTATCCTGCTTCTAATAATGAAATAAGTGCATTTTTTACAACCCTTTCTATTAATTCTTCTAAATTTATTTTTTTATTTACACGAGCCCCAATCAGTTGAATTCGTAAGAGACTTATTAATTCTGATACTGATGAATGCCCTATGTCTGAGGAAAGGAGATCTTCTTCTAATTCCTCTAAAATCTGTTCTAAAACAGGACCTCCTTTAATTATTCGACCTCCTCTTTGTACTTCATCTTGAGAAAAATCTATGTTAAATTTAGATGTATTTGTTTTCACTAACTCTCTCCCAGTAGTAGAATGCATAACGTTATTTGTTTTTCTTTTATGTTTAGTTTTGATATTCTTTTTTATTTTCTCCTCTCTTAAACGTTTTTTTCTTTCTTTTGATGTCTTATTGGAAAAAGGATTCGTAATTATATTATTCTCAGGATCATCCCACTCTTCTTCAGCTGTAGTGTTCGTTTCTATTTCATTTTCTAGATTTTTATATTTATTATTTTTAATTTTGGCAAGGTTTTTCTCTCTTTGAGCGATTGCTAACATAGCCTCTTTAGAATCCTCATCTGCTGTAATTTCATTTTTAATTCGGGGTTCATTAACTCTTTTTTTAAATCTGTCAAATAAGCCCATTGAAAATACCTCAATCATCAAGTGTTAATTCTGTCCCTCTTTTCCTTCTTTTTCTTGGATTTATGGTTGCTGGCGAGCCTGTCTTACTATTTTCTTCATCAATTATTTCAGTTTTTCCTTCTTGAATTTGTTCTACTCCTGTAGTAAATTGATGAGCTAATGAAACGATATACTGTTCTAAAACGCCAAACTCAGATTTTAATTTTTCTATGATACTGCTTAATTCTTCATTTCTCTTATCCAAGACCAAAATAGCCTCCTCTCTAGTTTTTTCTGCCTGAACTCTGCTACCTATATCAATAACTGCACCAGCATCTTTTGGGATATTCGCTAATATTTGAACTCCGGAACCCAATGGTATCATAACTCCCTCAGCACCTTCTTTAGGAATTGTATTTAATGTTTGTAAGGCTAAATTTTGTTCTAATTTTACTTCTTCTAATCTTTTTATCTGCTGTTCCATTGCCTGTAAGCGCTCTCTACTTATTTCGACTTGTTGTGCAATTTTTTGCAATTCAGTCTTGTCTGTAGTAGTCATCGGGATAAGCGAACTTATCCACTGTCATGAATCCGTCGGAAATAATATCAATTAAAACTACCTTAAAAAATCTTTTTCCAGAAAATCAATAATAATATCAGCGGCAGATTCGGGAGAGCTTATTGTGGTATCTATTCTAATCTCCGGATTTTGAGGATTTTCAAATGGACTAGAAATACCAGTGAAATTTGGTAACTGACCTGATCTCGCTTTGGCATAAAGACCTTTTACATCTCTTTCTTCACATATTGACAAGGGAGTATCAACAAATATTTCTATAAATTCACCTTCTTGGACTAGGGAACGTATCATTCTTCTTTCAGATTCAAATGGAGAAATAAATGCAGTTATGCAAATTAAGCCACTATCTACCATTAATTTTGTAACTTCACCCACTCTTCGGATATTTTCTACTCTATCGGCTTCAGTAAATCCAAGATCTTTGTTCAATCCGTGTCTAATATTATCACCATCCAGTACAATGGTATGTTTGCCCATTGTGTGTAATTTCTTTTCTAAAATATTTGCTATAGAAGATTTTCCAGATCCGGAAAGTCCAGTGAACCAAATTATTTTTGGTAATTGATTTTTTTGTTGAGCGCGTTGCTCCTTTGTGATGTCCATATTTTGCCAATGAATATTATCTGAACGTCTTAGTGCGAAATCAATAAGACCCATCCCAACAGTATGGTTTGATAGTTTATCAATAATTATAAATCCACCAGTAGTTTTATTTTGTCTGTAAGGGTCAAAAGCAATTCTTTTATTTAGAGAGATGTTACATACAGCGATTTGATTTAATTCTAGATTATTTGCTGGTATTTCATTTAATGTATTTACATCTATTTGATATTTTAACTTCCCTAAATTTAACATTGCAGTTTGTGTATTAGATTTGAATATATACTGTCTCCCTGGCTTCATTGTTTCGTCACTCATCCACAGAATTCGAGACTGAAATTGATCTGCTTCACCACATGGTTCATGAGCAGAAACAATTACATTACCTCTTGAAACATCTATTTCATCACTCAATGTTATAGTTACTGAATTACCAGTCTTAGCCTCACTTAATTCTTGATCATATGAAAAAATTGATTTAATTGACGAGTTTTTTCCACCAGGTAAGACTCTTATTTTATCTCCAATTTTAATTTTTCCACTTGCAACTAAGCCGCAATATCCTCGAAAATCCAAATTTGGCCTATTGACCCATTGGACTGGCATTCTGAATGGTTCTGAGGAATTTGCTTCTTCGACCTCAACAGTTTCTAAATATTTCATGATAGTTGGTCCTGTATACCATGGCGTATTTTCACTCCTAGAAGTAATATTATCTCCTAATAGAGCAGAAATCGGTATGGTTGTTATTTCTTCAATTTCTAATGCTTCTTTAGCAAATTTAGAATATTCTTTTACTATATTTTCATATATTTCTTTGGAGTAATCTACTAAATCCAGTTTATTTATTGCCAATATTATTTTTTTAACTCCCACCATTGAAACGATGAAAGAATGTCTTTTTGTTTGGGTCATTATTCCATTTCTAGCATCAACTAATATTATGGCAGCATCCGCTGTCGATGATCCTGTGGCCATGTTACGTGTATATTCTTCATGCCCTGGTGTATCTGCAACAATATACTTCCTATTTTCTGTAGAGAAAAACCGATAGGCGACGTCTATGGTTATGCCTTGTTCTCTTTCTGCTGATAATCCATCAACCAATAAGGCGAAATCTATGTCCTGACCTTGTGTTCCCATACTCTTTGAGTCCTTTTTTAATGCAGATAATTGGTCATCAAATAGCATATGAGACTCATATAGCATCCGACCTATTAGTGTTGATTTGCCATCATCTACAGAACCACAAGTAATGAATCTGAGTATTTCTTTCTCTTGATGTTTTTTCAGGTATAGATCGATATCTTGCGCTATTAAATCGTCCACATGCACCATTAGAAATAACCTTCCTGTTTTTTCTTTTCCATTGAAGATTTGGTATCAAAATCAATAGTTCGCCCCTGACGTTCTGAAGTAGTAGTTAGTAGCATTTCCTGAATTATATCAGGCAGTGTGTCTGCTTCTGACTCTACAGCACCAGAAAGTGGATAGCAGCCAAGGGTACGAAATCTGACACTCTTCATAATTGGTTCTTCTCCTTCTTCTAGAGGTATTCTATCATCATCTACGAGTATCAGAGTTCCATCTCTTTCAACTACTGGTCTTTTTTTAGAAAAATAAAGAGGTACTATAGGTATTTTTTCAAGGTGTATGTATTGCCAAATATCTAATTCAGTCCAATTGGATAGTGGGAATACTCGGATTGTTTCTCCTTTGTTCTTATAAGAATTGTAGATATTCCATAATTCAGGTCTTTGTTTTTTAGGATCCCAGCGATGTTCTTTAGATCTAAATGAAAAAATTCTTTCTTTTGCCCTTGATTTTTCCTCATCACGCCTGGCACCGCCAAATGCAACATCAAATTGATATTTGTCGATTGCTTGTTTCAATCCTTCTGTTTTCATAATTTCTGTATGTTTAGCAGATCCATGAGTGAATGGACTTATGTTCATTTTTTGACCTTCTGGATTGATATGCACAATCAAGTCTAATCCTTGTTCATTTGCAGTTTTATCTCTGAATTCTATCATTTCTGAAAATTTCCAGGTTGTATCTATATGCATTATTGGGAAAGGGAGTTTAGAGGGATGGAAAGCTTTCTTTGCAAGATGCAGCATCACTGAAGAGTCTTTTCCAATTGAATAGAGCATAACTGGATTTTCTGCCTCGGCTACAACTTCTCGCATGATGTGAATCGCTTCAGCTTCAAGGGACTCGAGGTGCGTCATTGATACTCGGAATATTGATGCGTATTTCACATCAGCGGGGAATATGTTCAATTTATATTATTATTTTGCTTAATCCAATTCTTTGTCCATCTATCATCTGCAGCCACTAAAAAGTATGGATTTAAGATATTTTTAATAATATCATAATTCAATGTGTTTCCTTCGGGATCTAAGACGAGCCCCCCTGCACTTAATACAATAGCATGTGCAGCAGCTATATCCCAGCACGATGTAGGGCCAAATCTTGGATATAGGTCAGCGTTTCCTTCTGCTACAATACATGCCTTAAGAGAAGAGCCCATTCTTACTAGATCATAATCACCTAAAGTTTTCGCAAAATTTTCGTCGAGTGGTCCTCGATGAGAGCCACTAGCTACTAGTCGTACAGGTGATGGTGAAATAGAGGGTTTGACCATCATTAATCCTGAGCCTGATGGGCCTCTTCGTTCCGCAGGAATCATGACTCCTCCAAACCACGTTGTTTTTGTCACAGGAGCGTGGACTACTCCAAAAATTGGTTTCCAGAAATCATTTTCTTTCTGCATAAGAGCTATGTTCACAGTAAACATTCCATTTCTCTTTATGAATTCCTTTGTTCCATCTAATGGATCTACCAACCAACACAATTTACTTGTTTGGGGATTACCTTCTATTCCCTCTTCAGAAACTATTGGTGTTGAATCAATACCTAGGAGATTGTTGACAATTATATTATGAGCAGCTATATCCGCCTCAGTTAAAGGAGAGTTGTCATCTTTTTTCTCAACTTTTAATTCTTCACTTCGATTATAAATCTCTAATATTGCCTTTCCTGCTAACTCGGCTATATGAATAATTTTTTCTGGATTCAAAAATTAAAACTCCTTAAAATTAGAAATCTTGTATTTCTTTTGCCGCTTCTTCCAGTTGTTCACGACCCTTTTCTGATAGATGAAAGAGGTACGGGTCTTCTTCTCCTATTATTTCCTTCCATGATGACATTGTTCTCGCCCATATTTCTTGGCTTGCATTCCATTCAAGCCATCTATCTATAAAATCACAATGTCTTAGAATTTCGGGATTATCATCTGAGGTTTTTCGTAATATGGTGTTGGTTTGGGATAAAATCAGTCCTACCGGAGCATTTATTTTGTATGTTGTGAAAGGATTTCTTTCTTGTACAACTGTGAGATGTTCACGCCACAACCCGAGAACTACATCATAAGTCCAACCTAACAATAATACCCCTATTAATACTGCAAGAGCAATAGAAAGAAGACCCCAATATGTTGTTGATACCCCTATAATATCATTCTTATTTGTGAAGCGCCAGCTGACATAAGGCCACATTAAAAGTGTCAAAGTGGTAATCCAAAAAACCATTGAAATAAGGGTTTGGCTCTGTTGGATACGCCAATATTGGCGCATGAAAGCTTTTTTCATACGACCCCTAGCCCTATCTATGCTTTCACAATTTTTATTATCTAACGGAAAAATGACTATTATTCCCTAAAATGAGCTATGACCGCGGGCGCTATTGAGTCAGCAGGGTTTATTGTTTCTAGTGAGTCTATTTGAATGAATCTACGCGGTACATTGTGTCTACTTCCAAAATTAGAATATATACGATGTTTTGCATCTTCATCATCACTGGCTATAATATCCAATGTGTACGCCTGGTCGTGTTTGCCATTGCGAAATGTTCCTTTAGCCCTATACGCTTTCATATCTTGAGCGAAGAAAGGTTTTGATATAAAAGCGCCGTGTTATATTAGTTTGGAAAAATAAATTAAGATGTAATAATGATGTTTTGGTAGGAAGATATACTCAAGGTTCAAATGTGTATTATCAAGTTTAGTTAATGAAAGTAGATGGAATCATACAATGAAGACCAGGAAGGAGAAAAAATTTCTCCTTCCGAAAACGCTGATTTGGCTGAACGATTGAAGGATATTTCACAAGACCGTTTAGTTGAAGAAATTATAACTCTGTGGGATGAAGTAAACAATTTAGAATTGGAATTAATAAAAATTAGAAAACAAAATAATGAAGGATTAAAAAATTATTCTAGCGGTGAAGATAGATCAGTTGTGGCTAGCTATGAAGAAAAGTTGAGAGTTGCTAATATAAGAATAACAAGACTTGAGAAGCAACTTCAGAATGAGAAAATTCGTAGAGAGTCTCTGAATTTAAATTTGGAAAAGATAAAAAAATTAGAGTTAGAAAATTCAAATCTATTAAAAAATGAAGAAGAATTAATGGTTTTGATAATAGATATGGAAAGGCATATTGAAAAATTAGTAGAGTCTCTAAAATAAGTAGAGTGATAGCACCAATACTACATACTAATTAGATTGAGAATTTATAATTAAATTATTTACGTTTTAAGGTAATATCCATTCGTTTTCCGAAGTGTTATCAAACCGGGTGTATCCGGAATGTTGTGCCGGGCGTATATGACCGCGAAAAAAAAAGCGCATTAACAAGGTCTATTTCATCTAGTTATTCAAAGGCTATATCAACGTTTTTTGGTAAAAATACTCCCAGTATGAATTTGGCCCAAGGGTCGCATAAAGCGTATGTTACTGCATTAGAAGCCCATGGAACAGATGTCGTTGTACTGCCCGAATTGCCTGATCATCCTGATTGTTGTTTTGTAGAAGATACTGCGATAATGATAGATGAGAAAGCTGTTATTTCTAATATGGGTCATCCATCTCGAGAAGGGGAAGAGCTTGCAGTGAAAGATTACTTATCAAAAGATTATGATATAATTAAAATGCCTAAAAAATGCAGATTAGATGGTGGAGATGTTGTTTTTTTTGATGATTGTTTCTTAATTGGGATTTCGTCTCGGACAAATAAACAAGGTGCTGAATTTCTAGGGAAAGAAATTACAGAAAATGGTTATGATGTGAGATATATTAACATCCCTCAGAGTACTCTACACTTGACGACAGTGTGTTCCACTCCTCGTCCCGGGACAATAATCATGGCCGAAGGACATCTTAACCCGAAAGAATTTGGGTTTGTTGATGAGATAATAAAAATACCCAATTCAGAAAGTTATGCTTCAAATGTATTAGGTTATTCAAATGATAGAGTAGTGATTCCTAGTGACTTTCCACTAACTCGACAAATATTATTAGACAATAATTTTTCAATTACTTCAGTAGATATGGCGCCAATTATGGAAGCGGATGGTTCGCTTACATGCCTATCTGTTTTCGTCAAATAATTTATCTTAACATTTCTAACCAAAATTTACTTGTAAAAATTTTAGTAAATATTCGCTCTTCATTAGAAAAGGGGACGTCGAAAGAATTAATACCATCCGGAAGAACTTGATTTAATTCTTTATTATCAAACCATATAGATTTACAACGTTCACACCTGTCGATTTGGATCTTGTCCTCAGAATATGAATTTAATGGAATAGATACAAAATATGTTTTCATCTTACCTGGGCAAACAGGACATGAAAATTTGGCATCTGTTGGTTCTTCTACAGGTAATTGTAATCGTTTAATTATCCCAGGTTTTAGGTTTTTTTCTATCCAAGTATTACTTGCCATAGTTCCATGACATGAGCTACATAAAAATAATATTTCATTATTATTATCTTCATTCATGTCTGTGTTGCAACAGGGGCATGAGGGAGGCGCCACGTATTCAGAGTGGTATGTTGGCCTTGAACTCTGCTGTAAAAATTTAATCTATCCAATGTTTATGAATTCATTTCAATGATAAATTCCGTCAAAACTCTTTGTAACTCATCTGCATCATTATATTCTTCAGTAAGATTGCCGGTTATAATCCAATCAGCTCCAGCGTCTGCAGCTTTTTTAGCTGCTTGACCATCTATTATTCCGCCCCCTACAATAATTGTTAAGTCGCATGCATCCCTTGCGGCTTTAATTAATTCTGAATCAACAGGTTCTTTTGCTCCACTTCCAGCTTCAAGATATAATAGTTTAAAACCATAATATTCTGCAGTTAGTGCATACGCTTCAACTCTTTTTTTATCCCCTTTTAATATAAGGTCAGCCTTACCTACTTCTCCAACTTTACCGCCTGGAGCGCAGACCAAATAACCCATGGGTAATGGTTCAATATTACTTTTTTTAATTAGAGGAGCTCCAATAACTTGTTCTTCTATTAAGTATCTAGGACTAGTGCTATTCATGAGCATCATAAAAGTAACTGCATCGGCAGTAGAAGATAGTGCCGTTGCGCCTTGTGGAAATAATATAATAGGAATGGGGTTATTATTTATTCTCATAGAGTCTTGTGATTTTGCCCAAGTAACTAATTCCAACATTTCTTTAATGGCAATTACAGTATCATCAACATTTTTAGTATCTGTGTTAGAAGATCCCCCTATCAATATCATGCTACTTCCTGCATTAACCGCAGCAAGACACCGTTTTGCAGCAACATCTGGGGTTTGATCTGCTGGGTCAATAAGTATTGCATGCTTTGTTTGCTCTTCTTTTTTAATTATCTGAGATAATATTTTCAGCTTTTCAGACATAATTAATTTCCTTCCCCACTTTCAAATTGCATAGGAATTGAGAAATTCGTCTCCTCTCAACACACCCATGTTTATCTCAGAATCTATCGAATTTTTAGGATTTGTTCCTTGCCACTGCATTTGTTGTATCCAATTGATGTTTGTTGGTAATTTATTTTCCGACCAAATTTCTATTATTGAATCTGAGCGCTTTCCAACTATTATATTATCAATTTTTGGGATTCCTAATGTTGTTCCGCCATACCATATTTTTCCAGTTTTTGTTGCTTCCTGCTTTAAAATATGATCAAAAAGCAGATGTCCTGAACCCTTAAATCCTGCTCCAACATATTCAATTGTTCTAGAATTAATTTTTGTAATTCTAGTCCTTAAATGGAAAAAGCAATTCCTATCTGCTAAAGAAATTGATACTGCCTTTTTTAACCAAGATTTTCGTACCGCCGTTGATTCTGTATTTGGTTCCTGAGAAAAAATAGAAGATATCCAATTTGACTTGAGAAGAGGCCAACTATCTATCAAACCTGGTTCTTCACCGTACATTCCTGATTCGGCAGATTCTGTAAAAAAATGAATTTCACATTCTAAATCGTCTAAAATTCTGTGCGCCATACACAAAGAGACTAGATCTGTATTCAAAAATGCAATTCTCATATTAATTATCCTCAGTTGGTTCGATTGATAGAGCATGTACTGGGCAGGCAGGTATACATAGATTGCAGTGCGTACAGACTGGTTCTTCTACAAATACTAAAATATCAACTAGAGTTAAAGCACTAACAGGACAAAGTGCGACGCAAGCTGCGCAGCCAAAACAGCGGTCTTCATCTACCACAAAGGAATGCGCGGCGAGTCTAGGCACGTTCCTCCGAGAAGGTCTTGTCTCTCAAACTTCCCCATCCCCTTGATTTCCACTAGAAATGATGTATGGCGATGTAATAATGTAAATATAACAAATAAAATTGATTAATGCTAATATTCATTTGTTCTATGTCACAGGTGACTTATAGATATTCTCAAGAAAATATAGTAACGTTTTGAATAAATCAAAAACTATTTTCATTCCATTGGAAATAAACGGGTCCCTCTAGCCGCTTTATTCAAGGACGGTCTGCTTCGTCATCCGTAGTATGGGAGAGGGAGACGGAAGTCGTAGTTCTGAAAATTTTATTGAAATAACTACAAAAGAATCTTCACAACTTCCCGATTCTAGAGGGAATTCAATAAAGAGTATGTTATTCATGGATCATCAAATTAAAGTAGATAAAGTAAGAGTATCTATAAAATATGATATCAAAGGCGATTTCAATAAATCTGATGTTCAGAGGTCAGTGTATGATTTATTTGCAGATCCTATAATTGAATATGGATTAGCAAATGACTTATTACTAAACTCAGATAAAATTTTTCCTGTAAAGCCCCAATTAGTAGTTCAAGTAGGTTTTAAGCCTGGTGTTACGGATAATTCTGGCCAGGCAGCATCAGATGGGTTAATTACTTTGTTTCCTTCAATTAAAGATGTGAAGATTTCATGCTCAAAAATATATATGTTTTGGGGCATTCCATCAGATATTAATGAAAATGATATAGTCAAAAAAATTTACAATCCTATGATTGAGAGGGTTGATATATCTGACAAAAAAGCATGTCTTAATTCTGATTGGCCTAAATTAGATTATCCTGAGTTAACAACATTAACAGAACAACCTTTACAGACCATAGATCTTGAAGTAAGTGATAATGATTTGATAAAAATTAGTGAAAAAGGACTTTTGGCATTAAATTTAGATGAAATGAAGGCTATTCAAGCAAATTATAGGGACCCAAACATTCGTTTAGAAAGAAAGAAACTAGGACTACCAGACAAAGCTCCAACTGATGCTGAATTAGAATGTTTAGCTCAAACATGGTCCGAACATTGCTGTCATAAAATATTTGCATCCAGAATCCATCATGTGGATACAGAAACAGGAGAAGATACCTACATCGATTCTTTGTTTAAGACACATATAATGAAACCGACATTGGATATTCAATCTAATGTAGATTGGCTATTGAGTATATTTCATGATAACTCCGGAGTTATTGCTTGGAATGATGATTGGAGCCTTTGCATTAAAGCAGAGACGCATAATTCTCCTAGTGCACTAGATCCTTTTGGTGGCGCCATGACAGGTATAGTAGGAGTTAACCGGGATATCTTGGGAACCGGATTGGGTGCAAGACCAATAGCAAACACAGATGTATTTTGTTTCGGTCCACCTGATTATTCAGGAAATATCCCTGAAGGATTATTTCACCCCTCTAGAGTGTTTAGAGGAGTTCATGCAGGAGTCAGAGCAGGAGGTAATGAATCAGGTATTCCTACAGTAAATGGCGCAATAGTTTTTGACGACAGATATCTCGGGAAACCCCTAGTCTATTGTGGCACGGTAGGTATAATGCCAAGAGTATTAAAAGATGGTAGAGAAAGCCATGTTAAAACACCAAAACCTGGTAATATCATTTACATGGTTGGTGGAAAAGTTGGTAGTGATGGAATACACGGTGCGACCTTTTCCAGTCTTGAACTAACAGAAGCAAGCCCATCTTCAGCGGTACAAATAGGAGACCCAATCACACAAAAGAAAATGATCGATATGGTACTTGAAGCCAGAGATTTAGGACTAATCCAGGTCATTACCGATAATGGTGCAGGAGGACTATCCAGCAGTGTAGGGGAACTGGCCGAGTTAACAGGTGGAGCAGAACTAGATCTTGCCGCAGTACCTTTGAAGCAACCAGGATTAAGTAAGTGGGAAATTCTAGTCTCAGAATCTCAGGAAAGAATGACTGTAGGCGTTAATCCCGAAGATTGTCAGGATTTTGAGAAACTAGCAAACTTACACGAGGTGGAAGCAACAGCAGTCGGGACCTTTACTGATTCAGGTGCTTTTGTAGTCCGGTATGGTGATGAAATCGTGGCCCATCTGCCTATTTCGTTCCTTCATGATGGCTGCCCGCAATTACAACTGGAGTCAGAGTGGAAGCCACCTGAGCACAACCCTATCATATTCCCTCCACCCAATCATAAACTGATGGGAGAAATCCTTCTGCGTCTCATGGCCAGACCAAATGTAGCAAGTAAAGAATGGTGGGTCCGTTCTTATGATCACGAAGTCATAGCACAAACTGTAATTAAGCCATTTTGCGGAACAAATCAGGATGCCCCAAGTGATGCAGCAGTAATCGCTCCAATACAAGGAAAAACACAAGGAACCGTAATTTCTAATGGAATAGTTCCAAGGTATTCTGATATAGATGCTTATGCTATGGCTGCAGCAAGTATAGACGAAGCACTACGAAATGCAGTATGCGTTGGTGTAGATTTAGATTTAATTGCTGGGCTTGATAACTTTTGTTGGCCAGATCCTGTAGAATCTTCAAAAACACCAGACGGTCGTTATAAATTAGCACAATTAGTAAGAGCCAATAGGGCATTAGATGAAGTATGTAGAGCATATAATTTGCCTTGTATAAGTGGCAAAGATTCTATGAAAAACGATGCTACATTAGGGGGGGAGAAAATCAGCGTCCCTCCGACACTTTTATTCAGTTTAATAGGCAATCATTCAGATGTCAGAAAAGCGGTATCTAGTGACTTCAAAGATGCTGGTGACTTGATATATCTCGTTGGCGAAACATATCAAGAATTAGGCGCTAGTGAATTAGCTTTCATGTTTCGTGACGAAACCAATGGAAAAAGTGGAATTGGAGGACAAGTTCCGAAAATTAATACCACAAGAAATTTGTCTCTTTACCGTAGTTTAACTGATGCCATGTCAAAAGAATTAGTTTCAAGCGCCCACGATTGTAGTGATGCAGGACTTGCAGCCGCAGTAGCAGAATGTTGTTTTGGTTGCGATTCAGGAGTTGATTTAGATATTTCAGATATGTTTAATGCCGATATTAATTTAGATAATTGGGGCGCTCTATTTGGTGAAAGCCTTGGTAGGATTTTAGTTAGTGTAAAGCCCGATAGTTCTGAAACTTTTGAAAAATCCATGCAAGGCAATGAATGCAATTACTTAGGAAAAGTGATAGCTGGTGATAAGATATCAATTACAAACTCAAACGTTCAGATATTGACGGCTTCAATGTCCGAATTGAAAAATTCTTGGAAAAGTACTTTGAATGGGGGCAGAAATTGATGATACCCAAAGTAGCAGTTCTTTCAGGTTTTGGTATAAATTGTGAATCTGAAACAATGGCTGTTTTTGAAATGGCTGGGGCCGAAGCCAGTAAAATTCACGTAAATAGACTAGTTAACGGAGAATTAAACTTGGACGATTATCACATCATGGCGATACCAGGAGGCTTCTCATTTGGCGACCATTTAGGAAGTGGTAGATTAATGGGTAATAGGTTGAGATTTGGATTACGTGAACAAGTGAGAAATTTTGTGAAGTCAGGTAAACCAGTAATTGGGATATGTAATGGTTTCCAAGTACTAGTGAAGATGGGGCTATTGCCGGGTGATGAAGATGTTAGTTTAACTCAAACAGCATCTCTGGCATTGAATGACTCAGGCCATTATGAAAATCGTTGGGTAACACTAGAGTTTGACTCTCAAAGTAATTGCATTTGGACTAGAGGAATGACAAGAATCAGAGTACCCGTACGTCATGGAGAAGGTAAGTTTGTTACTGCTGATAAACAACTCCTCGATGATTGGAGTAAATTAGGACAATTAGTTGTAAAGTATGTAGATCCTAAAACCGAGTATCCAAGTGCGAGAGATGAAGTATTGCCATATCCAGTTTCTCCAAATCAAAGTTGGAGAAATATTGCTGGAGTTTGTGATCCATCTGGATTAGTATTCGGTTTAATGCCTCATCCCGAAGCAAATCATTCAACATGGTTGGGAGCAACTTGGACTAGAGAAGATATAGAGCACGGTGAAGGAGAGGGTATGAAGATTTTTAGAAATGCTGTAAATTATGTAAAAAACCTCGACAATTAAAATGAAAATCTTCTTGCAATAGATATCTTTCGGCATGGTAATGACAACCCGTGATGCTACAGATGTATTTTCAGAATGGGCTTTAAGAAATAGGGATGAGGGGATGGAAAGTGGCCATGCAAATTCAGTCAATGAAATGTTAAACATAGTAATTTCAATGCTTCCAACTCCATTTTCAGCGATAGATGTAGGTTGCGGTAATGGTTGGGTATGTCGTAAGTTACAATCAAACGATAATTGTAGTAAAGTAGTTGGTATTGACGGGTCTATTGAAATGATTGTTAAGGCTAAAGATAAGGGTAGAGGGGAATTCTATCTAGCAAAACTTCCCGGATGGGCACCTTCACAAAGGTTTGATTTAATTCATTCAATGGAATTTCTTTATTATTTGAATGATCCAATAGAAATGTTACAAGAGTTCTTCAACGAATGGCTAAACAACAAAGGAATTCTAGTTGCAGGAGTAGATCATTATTTAGAAAATACTGCGAGCCATGACTGGCCAGAATCTCTCAATGTACACATGACGACGCTCAGTGAAGAACAATGGAAGAAAGGTATGATTGATGCTGGATTCATTGACGTTGAAACACAACGAGTGGGTATCAAGTCAGGATTTGTGGGTACATTAGCAATCTTCGGCCGGAAGCCTTGAAATTGCTTTCCTATTCTTCTGAATTCCAAGCCAGCATGCCAGTTAGGGCAGTCATACCCCAGAAAAATAGTGGTGGAACTAATGCAGCAGACAACTCCCATGGAACAGGATCGGTTGCATATGTAACATCTAACTCCAATCCAGCACATATGAGAAACCAAACAACGATTGGTCCAGCAATTACAGCTGCTAATCTAGCTTGAGCCTGACCTTCGGTCATAAATGCAGCATAAAGCATGTAGACAGAAATAATTAACATTATTCCAGTTACCATCATCTCATTATCATTATCCGCATCTAGTGGCCCTAATACTCCAATAAATGTATGAACAAATGCAGTAATTAGTAGCCACCATTTTGGATTTAGAATTTCCTCTTTAAACTCCATATCACTCACCATCCTTATGCATATATCCCGCTACTCCTAGTGTTAATGTTAGAAGAAATGTAATCAAAGCAGGTGCTAACATATCAATAGGCGGAGCATCTCCTCCATAGCCTGAATCGCCGGTTATAGCCCCCATTCCTGCGAAAATGATTACAATTACCAGAGGAGATAACATCGACATTTTTGCTAATTCTTTTCCCGAGACAAATATTCCAGTACCTATTGCCATTACTCCCAAAGGCATTAGATGAAGTGCCCACATTTCTTCATAAGATGCATCATGAGCTAGAACATTTTCTTCTCCACCCCAACCTACTGCCGCCCATTCATCTCCATTTGTCATTCCTAAAATTGACATGATTATTACCATCACACCAGTAGCAATCATCAAATTTTTAGGGTCTAGTATTTCTTTTATTTCCATATTTCTCATCTCCATATCCAAGCATTGTTAAACTCTTAACATCATATTTACACAATAAGCATATAGAATTTTCTACATAATTCCATCTATTCAAGAAACTTGAATGGTTTGAACGATTTCCCAAGGGTATGTCTGACCCAAACATCATGGTTACTGAAGAGGCAACAGTGATAGAGACCCTATCCTTATTACATCCGAATGCAAAAAAGAATTCCCTTAGAAGAATGGTTGATTATGGTCGAGTAATAGTGGATGGAGAAAAAGTTACAAAATCAAATATGAAAATTAGTAAAGGGGCCGTTCTGACAGTACTTTCTAGAACAGATGGTAACCAAAAGCCTGGCTCGAAAAGTAGTTCATTACCAGAACCTGTAATACTTTATTCTGATAACTCTTTAATCGTAGCTGACAAACCAGAAAACCTTCTCTCTGTAGCAACCGACAGGGGCGAGTTAGATACTATGTATGATAGAGTATCATACTGGGCTTCGAAAAATAAGAAAATACGTATATATCTTGTACATCGTTTAGATAGAGAAACCTCCGGTTGCATGTTATTTGCAACGTCTCCTGAATACCGAGATATATTACAAAATCAGTTTAAAAATCGTTCTATTGAAAGAATATATTACGCTGTAGTACATGGAAAACCACCAACAGAAGAAGGTGTAGAAAAATCAAGAATACAAGAAACGAAAGATAAGCGTGTGCGATTAGTGATTGGTGACAAAAGAGCAGGGAAAGAGGCAATAACAAATTGGCATACAGAAGAAATAGGCCCGATCAATAGTTTACTTAGAATTAAAATAGATACCGGACGACGAGCTCAAATTAGATTACATATGGCAAAAATTAACTGTCCAGTGTTAGGAGATACACGATATGGAAGAGGTAAAACAAGCGTCAATCGCCTTTGTCTACATGCTACAGAATTAACATTCAACCACCCTAATGGGAGAAAAATACATGTAAAGAGTCAGATACCTAAAAAAATGATTTCTGAATTAAAACGAAAATCCTTATGAATCATCGTCTGAAATTAGAAATGCAGGTATTTTTTGCACTATTTTACTTCCTTCAGGCGCATCTATCAAATCTTCTATAATTATTGACCTATCCTGTAAAAGACTTTCATCTAAAGCAACCAATCTTAGAGACAATCTCCATCTTTTTATAATTTCATTGATAATAATAACAACCAAAAATGCAATCACAAAAAAAGAACAAATCCAACCAACAGTATCTTGTTCAACCATTGTCCTCCCTCTCAACTAGCGCTCTCCAACTTTCTTTTGCATACATTTTTGCGGAGGACACAGGGTCATTTGAACCGTGTATTCCTGAACCAACAATAATTCCATCAGATCCAGACTTGATAGCATCATATGGGTGACCATATCTTTGTCCCAAAAGGCCTTCTGATGTTTCTAGATTGACTCCTGGTGTCCATATTAACTGACTTTCTCCGACATTTTGCCTAAGGAGTGATATCTCTTCTGGAGAACTTCCATTACCAATATATCCAACAACATGGGGGGAACCTATACCTGTCTTGATAGTCTCAAGAGTATATTGTTCTGTAAGTAAATTTCCTCTACTCGACATTTGAGCAAGTAAAAATATACCTCCTATTCGTTGCACATCTCCCCATCCTGCAGCTATCCCATCTACAATATCCTTTCCTGAAATTCTGTGTGCAGTTACTAAATCTGCCCATGATCTAATATCGTAAATACCACCCATCTGTTTTTGTGAAATTTTTCCTATATCCGCGAATTTCCTATCCTCAAAAAGTAATAAATC
The DNA here is from genome assembly GCA_943841885.1 of Candidatus Thalassarchaeaceae archaeon. GTDB lineage: Archaea > Thermoplasmatota > Poseidoniia > Poseidoniales > Thalassarchaeaceae > MGIIb-O3. The sequence goes on from CALSZZ010000004.1 coordinate 153,283, forward strand.
ATGTTTTTTTGCAGTTTCAACCACTCTCTCCCACTCTTTTCGTTCGAATTCATCAACTATATCCACATGAGTCTTTAGTGCTGATATATATGGGCCAACAGACTCAATCAGGTTGATTAGTGAATCAACTGTATTTAGGTCAGCAGCCAATATAACTAATGTTTGTTTTTTTGTTGATACCTCCATAAATCGATGCGACAAAGGATTTGCGCAATTCTTCCACCTCAGTCCCCAAATATCTCCGGCCTCCATTGTATTGACTAATCCATGATTATACATCAACCTTTCATCATTCTTCTCTTAAATAATGAACATTACAAGCAATCTATTGATTAAGAAGATGTATTTTCGCTATATTAATGGTCCTCTATACTCCAGGGAAAACATCTGGCTATCCAAGTGAAAAAATAGATTCAGGAATCCGATTTTATTTTTTAGGCGGTGCTGAAGAAGTAGGGAATGTAGGCTGTATCATAGAAGATAATACTGGTACAAGGTTGCTAATAGATTACGGCATGGCACCAACTAGACCACCCAAATATCCATCTGAAAGTCCTAAGGTATTAGATGCTATAATTACACATAGCCATATTGATCATATTGGAATGGTCCCATGGCTGGCGGGGGCCTATGGAACTACATTACATGGCTCTTCATTAACGGCAAAGGTTTCAGAAATAATGTGGAGAGATACCTATAAAGTATCTTCAATAGAAAACTATCCGCTTTCATGGGACAAAAGAGATCTAGATTTGGCGTTAGATTCATGGAAGACTCATAAAATCGGAGAATGGTTTGAAATCGGAGAATGGAAATGTAAATTCCACTTGGCTGGACATATGCCAGGTGCAATAATGATAGAAATCGCTACTCCCACTGCAACAATTCTCTGGACGGGAGATATAGATACAAGAGATAGCCCAAATGTAAAGGGAGCAAGCCCAGTCAAATGCGATATTCTTTGTTTGGAAGGCACATATGGGGACCGTAAACACCCGCCTAGGTCCGAAGAAGAAAAAAGGTTTGTTGATAGAGTAAAAGAAGTTGTTAATCGAGGCGGGGTTGCATTAGTACCAGCCTTTGCTTCTGGACGGGGCCAAGATATTCTTCGCATATTAAATCGAGATGTTCCACATCTAAATGTCCATTTTGACGGCATGGGAACAAGACTGACTAAGGATTGGCTACAATTTCCTGAATTTAATAATAATTTCAAAGATTTATTGAAAACATGGAAGTGGACAAGAAGAGTATATGGTAAAAGTGATAGAAAAAAAGCTCTAGAGGCCGATGTTATTGTAACTACAAGTGGAATGCTAGATGGCGGTCCGGCCCTTTGGTATCTTAATCGTCTGAATTCTAATAGATCTAATGCAATTTTACTAACAGGTTATCAGGCCGAAGGTTCTGGTGGTCGAAAACTATTAGATGAAGGCAAACTATCGATTTATGGGAAAATGACTGAAATAAACTTAGAAATTAATCAATACGCACTTTCTAATCATGCAGATGGCCCCTCTCTTGTTAAATTTGCCAAAGAATGCTCGCCTAAAGAAATCGTAATATTCCATGCGCCTGCAGAGGGAATTTTAAGCTTAAATAAGGAGTTAAAAGAAGAATTTAAAGTATATTTACCAGAAAATAATAAACAACTATTTTTGAATCGTTAACCCCAAAATTCACGATTTAGTAGGGAAGTTCATTAGCCGTCTGTCATAGCAGTTACACTAGGTGAGTCTAGACTCACCAGTATATTTGGAATTAGGTGGAATAATGAGTGAATTAGAAAGAATAATGGATGAAAGATTTGGATTAACTGATGCAGGCGTATCTTGGCAGAGTGAAATGAGAGCAGGATTGACTACTTTCATGACTATGGCATATATTTTATTGGTAAACCCTGCCATGTTAAGTGGAACAGGAATGCCTTTTGATGATGTACTATTTGCAACCGCAATTGCAGCATTCATTGGTTGCACTGTAATGGGTCTTTGGGCTAATTTACCTTTTGCTTTGGCTCCAGGTATGGGCCTTAATGCATACTTCGCCTTTACAGTTGTAATGGAGATGGGCATTCCTTGGGAAGTAGCCTTGGCAGCTGTATTCGTTGAAGGATTGCTATTCTTGGTCATATCTCTCCCTCAAGTAGGATGGAGAACGAAGATGATTAATTCTATACCTCAAGATTTGAAGATAGCAACAGGCGCTGGAATTGGAATGTTCTTGGCAATTATCGGTCTAGAGGAAACAGGTATAATAGTCAACAACGGGGTAACTCTAGTCGGCTTAGACGATACAGCTTCTTGGACACACACATCAGGTGAATTATGGGCTATTATTGGAATAGTGGCCATTGCAGCAATGATGGCAAGGAAAATACCAGGCTCTATTGTTTGGGGTATTTTAGGCATGTCTGTAATAGGTTGGGCTCTAGGTGTCTCAGATCCATATAATATGCTAGGTAATGCAGATCCAACATATACTTTCTACGAAGGTGCTTTGTTTGCATCAAACGTCGACACAACTCCGATGGAAACAATTGGATTTGCTACATATACTGGAGTAGATTTCACCGTTTTCCATGCTCCTGCAGGATGGGGTTCACCGGAAGCTACAGCACCAAAACTTGGTGACATAATCGGTTTTACTGGACTGCCTGAAGAAACATTATTCGGATTTATAGATGGTTTTGGTGACTTAGATGCTATAGTAGATGCAGATGGAAATGAAACAAGAGCAGCCTATGAATGGGCGTTAGGAGATTTCCTCCTGGTCATGATAACATTCTTGTTCGTAGATATATTCGATACAGCAGGTACTCTTTACTCAGTAGGAAGAGCTGCTGGATATGTTGATGATAATGATGAATTACAAAATTCTGATGAAGCATTCATTTCAGATGCTGCAGCAACTCTAGTTGGTGCGATGACTGGAACAAGTACAACAACAACATACATCGAATCGGCAGCAGGAGTTGAAGAAGGTGGAAAAACAGGATTAGTTGCATTAACATGTGGTGTTTTATTCCTTTCTGGGCTTTTCCTATCAGGTTTATTCCAAGCAATACCAACATATGCGGCTGCATGTGCATTAGTAATTGTAGGGTCACTAATGATGCGTCAGGCTGCAGATATTGATTGGTCAGACCTTGAAGTTGCTATCCCGGCCTTCATAACAATGATTTTGATGCCTTTTGCATATTCTATTGCCGCAGGTATCGCATGGGGAATAATAGCATATGTATTGGTTAAGTTAGTTGCAGGAAAGTATCAAGAGATCAACGGAGTAATGGCAACACTGTTCGTCTTGATGTGTATGTTTTACTTAGGCCCTGGAGATGAAACTACATTTGAGTATCTATTTAGTAACCTATGATTTAGATATTACAGTCAATAAAGTACTACAGTTTTGATTATTTGAAGCTGTAGTACTTCATAACTTAATGGTGATATTTTTTGAAAAATGGGATATTAGGGGAACTTGCCAATTCAGTAAGGACTGTACCCAATTTTCCTATTGAAGGAATAATGTTTAGAGACATCACCCCTATACTTTCTAATCATAAACTTCTTTCTGGTCTGATGGATAAAATCGTGAAAGACTTAGAGCACTTAGGATGGTATCCGGATATTATAGTTGGCCCAGAGGCTAGAGGGTTTATCTTTGGGCCACTATTATCAACAAGATTAAACAATAGCTTCGTACCTATAAGAAAACCTGGAAAACTTCCTTCAAAAACAGTAAAAATAGATTATACCCTTGAATATGGCTCAGGTAGTTTAGAAATACACGAAGACGCAATATTACCAGGTCAAAAAGTTTTGATTATTGATGACCTTCTTGCTACGGGAGGCACTGTATCTGCTTGTATCGATCTCTGTAAAAAATTAGGAGGAGAAGTCATAGGTACTGTTTTCATAATAGAATTAGAAGGTTTAGGTGCTAGAGATCTTCTAAGGAATACACCAATATATTCTCTTTTGAAATTTCCTGCATGAATTTATTAAAGAAGACCCGATTTATTCAAAGGCAGCATCTACTTCCCGCGGATGTTAAGATGACTGGCAATCCACCTCCTCCTCCGCCTCCACCTCCAAAGGCACCTCCACCACCACCCCCAAAGGCAACTTCACCACCACCACCCCCAAAGGCACCTCCGCCTCCACCCCCAAAGGCACCTCCACCACCACCCCCAAAGGGAACTCCACCTCCAAAGAAATCACCTCAGAGAAATCCAAACAAAGTACCCAAAAGTCTGAGAAAACCATTACCGAGAAAGAAGGCTGCGGAAAGAAAACCATTACCGAGAAAGAAGGCCGCGGAAAGAAAACCAAAGAAGAAAAAATCTCGTGGCCCTAGATTGAGATTAAGGATACGATCTGCTAAAATCGATACTGAAGTAGATGAGTATCAAGACAGGTTAGGATGGGTTACAGCATCTTCTGATTTAATTCCAATGGAAGAAGAAAAGAAAGAACCAGAAACTATGCTCCATCAATGTTCTATGTGTGGTTCTAGAATGACTATTCCCAGGCCAAAAAGAGAAAGATACAAAGTGATATGTTCATACCCTGAATGCGGTCATGAAGATATGATAGGGATATAATCTATTTTTCATTAATTATCCGACTAGGCATATATAATTTAACTAATATAGCATTAATTAACGCAATTATTGCCATTACAGTTGCTGTTGCTAACATTCCTTCCATAAATGCAAACTTAGCATTCTCAATTAATTCTAATCCAACTAAATCCCCGTTCTGAAATAATTCAGCCCCTATTTCCATAGCAGCAGGAAATGACTCAAGAGGGACCGCACCTAATGATTCCACTAATTCAGTAGGAATTATCATATTTCTTTGATAGACCTCATTTAGTACACTTCCGCCTATAGCAATACCCATTGCACCTCCAATTTCTCGACTAGCATCATTTGTTGCACTCCCTACTCCAGCCTTATCTTTTGGTATCGAGTCCATTACGATCGTTGTAGATGGCGCCATTGTCAATCCCATTCCAAAACCAAGTAAAAAGAACATACAGGCAAGACGTAGGTATTCAGTGTTATTTTCCACAGTCGTGAAAATAATCATTGCAAAAGTAATCAAGAGAAGGCCTATAGAAACAATATTATTATTACCAAACCTAGCTGATAATTTGTCACTATTTGCTGCAGCAGGCATAAGTCCTATGGGCAGCGGTAAGAATCTTATTGCAGCCTCTAAAGGAGAAAGACCTCTGATTAATTGAAAATGCAGCATCTGGGTAAACATAAATGAAAACATCACGAATGATGCTAATGATATTGCAATTAAGCCCAATACAAATCCTTTTGATTCAAAAAAATTAATTGGTAACATTGGGTAATCGATTTTTTGTTCCCATTTTACAAATAGATAAGTTAGAATTACGCCAAACACTCCTATGAATATTACCTCTTCACTTGTCCAACCTAATGTCGGACCTTCAATGATGGCGAATAAAATAGACCCTAATGCTCCTATTGATAGTAATGCACCAACAGGATCAAGAGACCTTTCTTCAGATTCTTTAGACTCTGGAACAAAGAACAAACCCAGCATCAAAGCGAAAATTATTATTGGTACATTAACTAAAAAAACCATTTGCCAATCATAATTCTCAACTGCCCAACCTCCAACTAATAATCCAACAGGTGCGCCAATTCCAGCCATCATTGTCCAGATACCTATTGCTTTCCCTCTTTCTTCAATTGGAAATACAACAATAACAATCGAAAGAGTTGCAGGCATAACTAAAGCCGCCCCAAAACCCATCAAACCTCTAGCAATTATAAGATCATTAGCAGAATTTGCAAAAAAAGCCGCAGCAGTTGAAGCCAACCCCACTAACAGTAATCCTACTTGTAATACTATTTTACGCCCATAACGGTCACCTAGTGCACCCATGACCAGAAGAGTCCCTCCAAAGATTAACGCATATGCATCTAAAATCCATTGTAATTCTGTATTATTTGCTTTCAAATCTTTTGATAAATCCGGTAAAGCGACATTAAGTGTCACATTATTTAACATAACAATTACGAGTGATAAACTCATAATTCCTAGTATTAACCACCTTTTTTCATATGTGGTATTATTAATCATATAACATCCTTTAACTTGAGATTATTAAATACATCACCTACAATAAGAATACCCCCTCGGGCATATATGGGTAAACATACATTTGCAGTAATTATTTCCCTAATGTTCGTATGCGTTATTTTTTCCGGTTGTATATTTTCATCTACAAAAGAAATAGAAACTCATAATATAGACCTGCAGTATCCTTCTTTGAATGAAAGATATAATTTAGATTTTCAAGATAATCATACCTTCTCTTATGTTTTACAAAGAGGCGGACATTTTCCACTAGAAGTTCAGGAAGTATTTATTGAAGTAGATACTTCAGATATATGGGAAACAGGTCCTGATAACTCTATTGTACACCTATCTTATTGGTTACCTAATAATACTTTAGATGGAGAAAAAGTCCCTGTTATTGCAATAATAAGTCCATATTTCTCATATGGACTACAAGGAGACGAATCTACACCAACAAATATTGTAAGCGCAGGAAGAGGAGAATTTATTTTTGAAAATTTTGTACCACATGGTTATGCTTTTGCACAAGTATCAGTTTTCGGAACTGAACTTTCAAGTGGATGTTTTGACTATCGTGGAGCGGGAGAGGGACTGGGCATACATCATGCTGTTGAATGGCTTGGGATGCAAAACTGGTCTAATGGAAACGTCGGCCTGTATGGCAAATCATATGAAGGAGCCACTCAATGGGAAGCTGCAGCTTTAGCAAGCCCATATCTGAAAACCATAGTTCCTATTTCAGGTACTACAGCATTACATCCTTTGCTCTATAAAAATGGAAGCGCAGAAGCCAGAAGTCAAGTAATGCATATGAACTACTTTTCAAGTACAGTAGACTATGATGAAGATGATTTGGATAACGTTTGTCCTGATATTATTGAAGGACTTTTCGCTGGACCAATTACATATGGTGCAGGAGAATTAGATCCATACATGTCTAATTATTATGATGAAAGAAGCCATATCGATAAAGCATTTAAAAATTGGAATGGAAGTGTATATTGGATACAGGGACTACAAGATTGGAACGTAGACCCTCACCAAGTTTTCGGTGGTCCAATAGGCATTAATTGGTACCAAGATTATATTGATGCTGGTTATGAAATTAGAGGGATGTTTGGACAATGGGAACATAATTATCCAGATCAGTGGTCTAAACATAACGCACAAGAAGGCGGATATGGCGGAGAAGCAATTCAGAATATGACGAGGTGGGACTGGGCCCAAGATTTATTTGAATGGTATGAATATTATCTAAAAGAGAAAGGCCCTAAACCAGACCTTTCTGTCCAGATACAACGGAACGATGGTCAATGGAGAACTGAAGAAACATGGCCCCCAAAAGATATTGACTGGACAACACTACCTTTAGCAGAATGTAGCAGTTCTGGTGTATTCATTGGAGGAGGGGCACCTGCTATTGGAGGCGGCCAGTCTACTGAGATCATATGTCCAGCGATATCTGAAACAAGAAATATCTTAATTTCTGGCCTAATAAGATTACACCTAGAAGCAATTGCCACATTCGATGGTGGACAAGTATTTGCTGAACTTCAGGATTCTGAAACCGGTTTGAGAATAGGTCATGCCACAATGGATATTAGATATCATGCAGGAGGAAATAATCCACAGACAGTTACTCCTAACCAACAAGTTACAATGATGATGGAATTTCAAGCAATTGATTCGATATTACCACTCGGGCACGGTTTGAAAATAATATTAACAGATACAGGTGAAGATTATTTGGCACCAGCTTGCGGTGCAGCCTGTGTTGTTCATATCCTTCCCTCCTCATCTTCAATGTATATCCCTGAAATTATTCGTAATGGTAGTAATATTTTTCAAACATATCAAAATTTAGATGCCGCGAACAATTAATTGAAACCCAACTATTAGTAGGATTGATGTCTTGGTACTCCTAGGATACAGCATGGCCCTCCCCCGTCGAGCAATGGAACAGATGGGTTTCGCAATTTGTTGTTTGATGTGTGATGCCAAAGATATTGCAGGAACCCTCAGATGCAGAGATTGTATCAATGATCATGCTAAAAGTAGAGAAAAATTAAACCAAGGCCCTCCAAAGTCTAAAGCTGACAGACTCGCTAGAGAATTCATAACAATGCTAGCCAATCCTTCCAAACATATCGACGATTCTAATCATGGTAATTCTATGATATATTATTCTTCTTTAATTGATAAACATAATGGTATTTCTCCCGCTAAAACGGCCAAAGAGATAGGGAAAAGATTTGAAGAACTAAGAAAGAAAAAAGACAAATCAATAATTAGGGATGTAGCAAACCAAAACAAATGGTCAGAAAAACCTCCTGATTTCTTTGAAAGAGAAGAATTATTACAACTTATTACAGACGGTAATTCAATAAATAATTTAAATTGGGACAAACTTCTCTCCGAGGTTGGTGAACTATTGGAAGATGACGATACTTAGCGACGGGTTGATACGAGACGCAGTGGTGAAGAATATATGCCAGCAGACCGAGATCCTCGTGCCTGGTGGTTAGATGACGACCCATTTGATAAAAAAGATTATACAGAACGCCGAAACAATAAAACTACCCAATCTTCAAGTAACAGTTTTGAGCAAAATCCATTTCAAGATATCTTAAATGATTATTTTGGTGGTAGACAGAGGTATAATATCCCAATCCACAGAGGCTCAATATGGCACTTTTCTAGAATTGAAATAAAACATTTGACTCAAGCAACAATGGCTTTCACACTCGCCTTAGGATTTATGGGAAGGGGTATATTTGGGGCGTTAAATTCCCCAACTGTTTTCATTTATTGGGGAATACTCTACTTTATTTCACTAACACCTGCTTTTTTGTTACATGAAATTGCACACAAAATTGTCGCCAGAAGATATGGGTGCTGGGCCGAATTTCGTGCCAACCCTGCAGGACTAAGGTTTGGAGTAATATTAGCCGCAGTTCTAGGGATTGTCTTTATGGCACCCGGGGCAGTAATGGTTTCAGGAAGAACTACTAGAACGCAGTTTGGACGTATCGCTTTAGCAGGACCAGTAACAAACGTATTTCTTTGGTCAGTTGGTATAATAGGTGCTTTTTTACTTGGGGGGTTGAATGATCATCTGGATCAGATGCTAAGAACATGGCTCTGGGGGAACTCTATTCTAGCAGCATTTAATATGTTACCATTTGGTCCTCTTGATGGTAAAAAAATAAAGACTTGGTCAGAGACTGTATTTTATGTTTGGTTGTCAATAACTCTAGCTACTGTGTGGATAACTTTGAATTATACTTCAGACATTTTATGAATTAATTAAATATTATTCAAAACAGGACTCTCATCACAATGGAAAAACGTCAGAAGAGCCCACCATGTTATCATATCCAAACTATTTACTAAATTTGCAACACCAGTATTTTCATCTCCATACCCCTTTCCCATTGTATCCATCCATTCTTCCATTTCTTCTAATGTATCACAAGTCTGATGATAACACCAATATCCATCCACTAAACCACCATAGCCAACAGTTACAGTACCTAAATTATCTTGGAAGCTAGCATGATCACTTCTTGCAGTTGTATCTTCATATACTATAATTTCAGGTCTATCCATATCTAACCAAACGTTTGTTTTCCATGTTTCTGCTGTATAATTTAATCCAACCAATGTCCCCATTTGTTCTTCTAGGCCGAGAGCATCAGAACCAATCCAATTGGATAGACCGACCATCTCTGGTTGGTCTAATTTGTCATGATTAGGGCCAGGACCAATGTAAACTCTCATTGGCCAAACCTCATCATCCTTTGGATATCCATCTTCATCAATAGCAGGATCAGGATCGCCGTGGGGTGCTCCACCTCCTCCCGGCCAATTTACTCCTGCCATATCTAAGTTAATATAATTCGTAACTACTACATCGGGATTGTCTTCTTTAACATAATAATCTGTCCAGTAATCAGATCCTCTTTTACCACCTTCTTCACCAGACCAAAGGCAGAAAACCATGGTTCTCCTACTTTCAAATTCAGATAGTGCTCTCGCCGTCTCTAAAACCATTGACGTACCTGCCGAATTATCATAAGCACCAACCCTAGTCCCATAAGTACGCTGTCCCGTTATATGAGGATCCAAAAGAACTGCATTTGCTGGCGGAGCAACATCAAAATGTGCTCCAAAAACTAACCATTCATTGGTTACTTCTGAACCCCATTTATACGCACAGACATTGTAGGATTCTGGATTTTGATTACCAAATATATCAGTAAACTCAAACCTATGAGATTTTACATCAAGACCAAAATCAGTTAATTCATCTATTAAATACAAAGCCGCATCTTCATATGCTGGATTACCTTGCCCTGCCCATCTATCATAATATCCATTTTTACCATCAATGACATCAAATGAATCTGTTGGATCTGTTATTTCAAATAACCTATCATAAACAGTTCTACCATCAACAAGACCACTAGAATAAACACCGCCTTCGGGAACACCAACACTCATGGTTCTCTCTATAAGTATTGATTTGAAAATGACGGGACCTCCGGTATTGATACTATTATTCACATAATCATATGAATTATTTCCATCCGCAGCCACTCTTTCAATGCCGTTATATGAATTTCCGGTATTACCGCCTCTATCTTTCCACGAATTCCAAGATTCATCATCACCTCTTATTGGCCAATATTTTCTACCTTCTTCACCAATCATAAATATCATTGATTCTATTCGCGGAGGAACTAGAATTGACAATTCTTTAGTTTCTCCACTGGATAAGTCAAAAATAGTTGAATTTTGCACATAACCTGTGACTTCATCTTTTATCAAATAAGGAATAAAAATGGACATATCTGAGGTAGAGCGAAATTCAAAATCTTGAAAAAATCCTCCTTGAGCAATTTCATTGCCTATAATTTCAATAAGAAGACTATCTGCATTGAGATTTTCATCATTAGGTTCTAGACATCCGCTCAAGGGCGCACCCAAGATAGTTGTCACAAGTAATAAAGCAATTATGGGTTTAGAATTATTCATTTTTGAAAACATTCAAACACTAACTCTTTTTTTAACAGTAATATTACTATCTGAAACTTTAATCACTTCAATACTCGGATCGGTATTGATTGGTATGTATTTATTTTCGGTTGCTTCAGCTTCAATTAATTTAATTTCCGCTGCTCTTCGCTTTTTCTTCTTTTTCTTCATTCTTACTCTTATTCTCCAGGCAATAAACAAAAACTGGATTAAAATATACGGTAAAAGTTGTATTAAAATCCATTGCCATCCAATTACTAAATTAAAACTTAAACTATCATCAATATCTGAAGAGGCCCTATAATTAATCATCTGTCTACCATCGTCCCCTATATCTACAGAAACTTCACTCCTAGCAGAAAATACATCTTCCAAATAAATTCCTAAAGGTAATTTTAAGGATAAATCCATCGGTATTCCAATAGAATTACTACTTGGTACAGTTGTTGACATATCTTTTAATGTGAAACCGTCACTTGACGCAGAAATTGCCATTACTGCAATGGTTCCAGTTAAACTATCCATTGCGCTCATCATTGAATTCATAATAGGATTTACTAAATTATTAATTAGCTTTGGCGCGTCAATATCTATTTGTAATTCATCAGTACCTCCGCCATTAATCATTCCAAAAATTTCTCCCCAACTGTTACCGACTCCAATTGTAGTTCTCACCTTAGGTATATTAATTGCCAAACTTATACCATCTGAATCTCCAATAATATTATCATTATCCACTAATCCTCCTAATGTCGTATTTATTTGGAAACCTTCAAGATTGATGTTACCTATTACAGAATTTGTACTTAATTCTGACTTGATTAGACTAGTTATGCTTTCACCAAATTTATTTGTGAATACTGTCAAACCATCTGTTGTAAATTCAATTTCCTGATCTTGCTTGCATATATCTATTGAATTGTCATCACATAAAGAAAAGGAAGTTGAATAAGGCTCCTCGCCCCTATCTGCAATATCTAAAATTAATTTCAGAAGATCAGCAGGAAGTACTGGTAAAGAAATTTCAGTATCTTCACTATTCATTGATTCCAATAAAGAACCCGGCACGGCTATTCTATGAATTGCTAAATCAATATTCAAACTAAATTCAATAGTAATACCTTTCTGTAATTCAGAGAATGAATATTCTGAAACATCTAGGTTTACAACCGATCTTTGACATGATTTTTCTGTCGACTTACAAAACACATCTGGACTTTCATCATTACAGGGTACAGTATTGGAAGAACATAGTGCATGGTTCCAGTCAAATGAACTTGACCCAGTAAGACCAAAATCACCTACATGTTGTCCATTTAATTTATGGGATAGAGTTACCGAAGACTCACCATTTACATTCTGAGCCCACGTTGGTAATATCAATTCTAAATTGATTTCACTTTTCTCTATGCCAGAAGGCTTCATAGCCCCAAGAAAATCTGGATCCAGAATAGTCTCAAAAGACATCCCACTGTTAACTATCTTTTCCAAATCATCTTGATTAATACCACTAAGAAAAGACAAATCACCTAGTTTATCACCAATCAAATCACTTAAGCTTAATTGGAAGGGCTGACTTGTACTCTGCAAAAAAACTGGATGAGCATTCCCCATCGCAGCATCTCCCTCCATGCAATAAAATGACCCCGACTCTCCACAATCTACCAATGTATGAATATAATTTAATCCTCCTTGCCCTAGATTCGGATTACCACTTCCATCCAAAATCCATTCAAAATTACCCATTTGTACTTCTAAACCAGGTATTGTTTCAGACAATGCATCGCCAACACTACTTACAGGGAAATTACTAGATATCGTATCTAAATTAATTAGACCATTGTGGTGTGCCATCCTTATCCCATCAGATGTTACTACAGGAATAGAACCTTTTCCATTAGGTATTAAATTTAGACCATCTACTGAAGATGTTTCTATATGATTTATTTGTGCAACTAAGTCAATAGTTGCAGCATTTTCATTTGATAAATCTAAAATAACGTTGAAATCTAGTGCTTTATCTTCTTGATTTAGAGTGAACGCACTCGTAGATACATTATTTCTAAAACCTAGAGTAAATTCTAAATCTCCTGAATAACTAGAGCCGAGATTCAAATTATTAGATTCCCATTTTGCTGAGTTATATGGAAATGACCCACTATTAATTATTTTTTCACTGACTATTCCACCCGTTGAAACTACTGTTGCATATGGCGGCGGCTCTATGTAGTAAGTACTCTTATGACCAGAATCTACAGATATAGGAAACTCTGTAGTAACCAATCCCCCCATTATCAATAATGATTTATATGCACTCTCAAGATTCAAATTAGGATTAGAATTGAGATTAAATTTACTCGGTGATATACTAATATCTACATTGGTTTGAATACATATAGGGGGCGAGTATGCATTACCATCATCATCAGATTCTCTATCTGTACCACAACTAACAGTCTCTTCCTCATTTTCTATTTGACTCGCCCAGGATGTCGTCGGTGTAGAAGCACTACCTAAGGAATTGAGAAGATCTCCAATACTATTATTGATTTCTCCCATTAATTTATCCTTTACTGGCTCTGAACCTATTTCGCCGTCCCAAGGCTCATCCCAAGAATTTCGAATTACATCTGCAGGAATACCATCTCCGGCAAATATATTATCATTCTGTAGTGCTTGATTGGCGATAGCACCAGAGAAACCCAAAGGCGTCCTGTCATATTCATAAATTGCCCAAGTAGCACTTAATTGCATCATACCAGTATCTACCATTGTTATGGAATAAATGCCTTCTATCCACGACTCCTGAGATGATTCATCATCAGCATCACTTACAGCATCACAAAATCCACTATTTAATTCTGAACAGATATCTAAATCATCTGTACTATTTTCTACTTCTCCATTTACTGCAGGAAAAAACAACTGCATCAAAAAAATAATTGTCAAAATTGTAGCCAAATTATACTTTAATTTTTCGTGATTAGAACGAGTAGATTTTGATGCTAGCCGCTCAACCATATCCAATGACTCTAAAGAGTCATTAATCTATCATTCGGTATTAGGATTCATTTCTTGAATTATTCTCTGATATTATTAATCATTTATCAACCATAAGCGAGGAGTTCAAACCATCTGTCTTCTTCGATTCGACTATGCCTAGTTGGTTAATATCAAATGCACCCCGAACATTTGATGAAATAGCCATACCAAAGAATATACGAAAGACTTTGAAAGCGGCTAGCCTTTCTTCGGATCCACCCCATTTGCTAATTACTGGGCCTCCAGGAGTAGGAAAAACAACCTCATGGAAATTATATGCAAGACAAATTCTTGGCCCCGGTTGGAAGTCAACTACACACATTCTACAATGTAGGGATTTACTTAGACAAAAAGGTGCAATGGCTAAATTTGAAGAATTTTTAAGACCGGGCGGGAACTCTTCAGATACACTAGCAGGTATGCTAAGTCTTGACTCCTTTGACAGAGGAATAATCACAATGCAAGAAGGAGATATTCCCCCAGCAGGAAAAGAAATAGAAATAGAAGATAATAAAACACCAATCAGTAGACTCATTATTTTAGAAGATGCCGATTACTTAGGCCATATAAGACAATCATATTTACGTAGAATGATGGAAACTGTAGGCAATGCTTCGAGATTTATATTAGTCACTCGGGCACCTTCAAGGATAATTGATGCTCTGAGATCCAGAGCTCAAATGATCAGGATACCTTCCACAGAAAAAGATACTATTTTAGAAACATTAAGAGTAATTTCAGCAAATAATTTTTGCAATCCTGAAGATGGAGTTTTGGAAGATATTACATATATATCTGAAGGAAATCTTAGAAAAGCAATTTTTACACTAGAATTGTTAGATATCAGAAAATTAACTAGTGACCGTGCCGCAGTACATAATTTGATACAAGCATCGACCCTACAATCGAGTAGACACTTATTAGAAATGGCCCTTAGAGGAGTTGTTGTAGAATGGCGTTGGGAAAATAAGGGCGGGAAGAAGAAAAAACTACTATCTGGTGCCATATCTGAAATTGATAATTTGATGAATAAACATGGACTTGATTCAGATGATATTGTCAACCAACTACACGAAGTAATAGTAGGTCGGAGACTTTCCCTACCTCATATTCTTAGATCGGAAATATTGGAAGCACTTGCAATATGTGATACATCGATACGTAGATCAACTTACGCAAGGATTCATTTTGAAAACTTTCTTCATAAAGTTGCTAAGTCAGCAAAACAACATGGACTTGCGTTTGGCTAACTATATTACCCTAAGTCTTGAGTATTAACACCTAGTGAGGTATCATAATGTACCGTGCTGGTAACCCTGCTCTTTCTGACTCAACTTTTGATAAAAATGCATATAAAGATACTAATTGGTGGGAAACCGAGTCTTCAAATCAAATGACAATAGAAGGAGTTTCAGAGAAGACTGCAATTCTTTTGATAGTCACAGCAACCTCTGCAATAGCAACTGCTATGATGATGCCAGAAGCTACTTTACTAATGATAATTGGATTCATTGGCTCTATCATTTGTAGTATTATAGTTGTATTTCAAAAATCAGTCAATCCAATATTAATCTTTACTTATGCGATTTTTGAAGGTTTTTTGTTGGGAGGATTTACTTGGATAATAGAAAACCAAACTGGAATTACTGGTTTGGGTTTATTGGCCGCCCTTTTGACATTTTTAATCCTTGGAGTTATGATTACAATATACAGACTCGGGCTAATTCATTGGGATAAAAATATGCAAATAGCAGTCAGTTCTGCTGTATTTGCGATAATGTTACTGTATATTATTTCATTTTTAGGAGTATTTATTGGTTTTGAAGTCCCCATTATTCATGATTCAACACCTATTGGTATACTATTTTCAGTTTTTGTCGTGGGGATAGCAACATTAACTTTAGTTGCAGATTTTGATTTTATTGAGAGAGGAGTATTACGTGGTGCTCCGAAGCAACTTGAATGGAGGGCAGCCTTCGGCCTTCTTGTATCACTAGCGTGGCTTTATTTTGAAATAGTTAGGTTATTAGGAAAAGTATTTTTAAGGGATTAAATTGGATTTCAATTTAATTTTAGGAGTAATATTTTTTGGCAGTACTCTTGGAATAATAGAAGGAATAAAGCCTGGACCATTACTGACCATGGTAATACGTGAAACACTCTCTGGAGGGTTAAAAGCGGGTATTAGAACAGCTTCTGCCCCCATATTTACTGATGGTCCATTGATAATAATTAGTCTAATTACTGCAAATTGGCTTGCATCTAACCAAGCTTTTCTCGGAATAATTTCTATTCTTGGTGCTATATTCTTAGTAAAAATGGGGTTTGAATGTTTTATAATTGAACCTCCAACAGTAGATATTCAGAATTATGACTATAAATCATCATTCAAAAAAGGTATTTTAACTAATTTATTAAATCCTAATGTATACATGTTTTGGTTCTTAATTGGTGGTCCAATAATGGCTTCGACAGCAGTCAAAGAACCACTAGCACCAATTGGTTACGCGATTTCTTTTTTACTTTCAATAATAATTGTTAAGATAATAATAGCATATATATTTGATAAAACTAGAGGTAAATTATCAGTTTCTTTCTATAAAAGAAGCCTTTTAATATGCGGAATTGCAATGATCATATTTGCATTTGGTTATCTATACCAAGCTTATCAGATTCTTCGACAATTATTCTTTTAGAATATTATCTTATAATGTAGAAAAACCACCTTCAGGAAGAGGATTAAGTGGAATTGTAGATTCCCTCAGACTCGGGCCGATCATCATCGTACCATATATTCCTTGATCTACAATATTATGTGAAAGACCAAACCAAGGCCTTCCATGTTTATCAACAAGAATATCTATAAAATCCCCAAAACCTCCACATCTATTGTACCCACAATCAACTTCAGTATCGAGAGGGTCACCAAAATCGTTTACCTGAACTGTAGTGATAAGAGGCGTTTGGGAAAAAGCATCAGTCATCACCGAAATATATCCATTCCATGTGTCTCCTCCAGAATCACCTAAGTATGCAAAAGCAACTCTTCCAGAATCTCCTGCAGCTACAGCAGGAAAACCAGTTCCATTTAGGCCAATTGGCGGAGCTATCATCATTGGGGCACTCCAAGTATCTCCGGTATCAAACGAATATGAATAATAGGGCATATCATCTACACCCATCCACATCGCATGAAGATTGTCACTTTCATCTGGATATACTTGTGCTTCTTCAGCATTCCAAGTTGCTGCCGTACCTGTGTCTTCTGTTGGAAGGACATGTTCCGTCCATGTTAAACCACCATCAGTACTACGATATATCGAATATCCTTCTCCATCACAACTAGGATTTCCTCTGTAGAAATTACCATTATTAGATCCTACCATATGTCCAGTCAAACCTCCACTATTACAATTAAGAGGGGAACCAGGAACTTCTGGCCCCCATGTTAAACCTCCATCATTACTCGTCGAGCAAAGAGGAGATGCCCAATTCCCATTAACACAAAATACCCAGGTAGTTTCATGTAATAGGGCATTATAAGGAGATGAAGCGATAGTCTGATGATCTTGTACGGAATACCCTGTGGCAAATGATGCTAAACCAAAAGGCCCCCAAGTCTCACCTTCATCATCTGACCATTCAACTGTCATACCTGCAAGGGCATGCATATCAAATTTCATTACTCTATCCGTCCAAGGATCAACATATACATAGGGATCATTACTATTAATTACAGAACCTTGATATGTATTTTCACATGTATAGTCCAATGTAACCATTTCAATCATATTTGAACACCTTATTATTGCGGTAGAACCTCCAGGTCCATTCCCCCAACTAGTCATAAAAAGGTTATCAGCAGAAGTAATCCCAATTGTTGGCTCAAAAGTAGAAACTCCAATCCCATAATATGTCCCTTTTGCACACACAGGAACATTTTCTCCGATTAAAATAGAATTAAGAACATCATTATCTATTGAAAGGATATTGGTAGAATTTGGAAAATGATACCATGTATTATTTGCAAAACCATCCGGACATATTTCATCTAAAATAGAAGATGACGATAACTCTTCAGATGATTCATTACTCAGACAACCCGATACTGTTGAAGATATAAACAAGAATACAATCAATGCTGCTAACGCCCTCATAAATAACCCGCAACGCTAATTGTACATCATATGAACGGACAACTGTTCTGTTACATTTTTAGAGTTGAGTTACCACCTTCTGGAAGAAACGGTAATTGAAGAATATCTCCGTATAGGGAAGGACCAGTGATTATAGTACCAATTATAGCCTCTTCATTTCCTGCAGCATTATGTGCTAGTGCAATCCAAGGTCGACCCGCATCGTCAATTTCAACATCTATGAAATCTCCAAATCCTCCACATCTAATATTACCACAGTCTGGTAAAATATCTAAAGGATCTGTTGGTAAATTTACTGCTACACTTGTAATTAATGGGACTTCCCCAAAAGCATCAGTCATAATTGCCATATATCCAGACCAACCTCCTCCTACTGATTCATTCCAATCAAAAGATTCACCAATATATCCTATTACTACCTTTCCTGAATCTCCTGCAAATATAGTTGGAAAACCAGTTTCATTAACTCCAGGGGCTGCCACCATCATTGGAGCACTCCAAGTTTCACCTTTATCCCTTGAGTAAGAATACCATGGCATCATATCTGTAGAAATCCAAGTTGCATGTACATTTCCAGATTCATCGACAGCAACCGCAACTTCATGAGAATGCCAACCCTGTTGCATACCTACTTCAGTAGTAATTGTATTTTCACTCCATGTGTAGCCACCATCATGGGATGCATACACTGCAGGCCCTTCACAAGAGGGATTACCTCGATATATTGAACCATCAGAACCTCCGGCCACATGACCATGTAGTCCTGAACATTGATTTCCAAAACTTTCAGTAGGATAACCTATTTGTTGAGCATCCCAAGTGTGCCCACCATCTAGCGACCTAGAACATTGAGCACCTAAAGCAGGAGAACCAGTATTTATACAATATACATAAACTACTTCTCCAATGATTGCATTCTCATGAGGAACTGATGCTATACTTTGATGATCCTGTGGTGCATAATAACCTTCAACAGGAAACGGAACACTCCAAGACTCACCATCATCATCAGAATATTCTACAAACATTGCAGCCAAGGCATGCATATCGAATTTAACCAACTTATCATTAAATTTATCAACGTAGAGATATGGATCATTTGAATTTGGAGTTTGACCAGAATCATCATCAACCTGATTGAAAGGCCCTACATCTTCCCAAGTTTGACCCTGATCCCTTGACCTGATTATATGGGTACCATCTCCAAGGCCGTTATAGTTAGTAAAGAAAATCGCTCCAGAAGAAGTAATACCAAGAGTCGGCTCAAAGGTATCCCAACCAGTACCGTAGTAAGTACCACTTGTGAAGTAAGGAATATTCATACCAGTTAAATTAACAGTTAAGTTAGCGTTTGCAACTTCAATAGGATTAGTTGCATCTATCGCTCTTGGATTAATAGTACTCCCAGCATAATGATACCATGTTGTTATTGGTATTTCACCTTCAGGAAAGATAAAAACACTATCTTCCAATATCTCCATATCCGATTTAGACCCAAAACATCCAGTTAAAGTTGAACACAAAACTATACTCGTAATTAGTATGGCGACATTGCGCATGGCTGTCACACCACCTACCCATTGAAAAAATAATGTTTTTATTGAAGTATTAATCCCATCTATTTTCAAGTATATCCGGTATTGTTTCCAATATTGTTATTTCAGGATCTTTCCATGATAGTCCCAAATCTTTTTTCGCGGGAGATGCATCCCAGAATAATTTATTCTTAAGATGTGTTCTTGCCCAGGATATAGTTATTTTGGGGTGGAAAGCGGCAACAATAAGTGCTAGACTGTAAGGTATCACCCTAACCGGCCATTTTCTTTTAGGATAGTTTTTTTTCAGTAAGTTTGCTATATCCTTCCACATCATTTCTCCTGCAACCGTCAAGTATCGGCCTCCATCTTCTCCATTTGTTAATGCACTGACATGTGCTTCAGCAACATCCCTAACATCAACAATACTTATTTGCAATGGTAGAACAAATGGTAGTTTTCTTTTAACTAATAGCATTATCATTGAAAGAGACCCATATAAATGTCTTTGAGACATCGGTGGACCGAATACCATGCACGGATGAATAGTTACCATCCTTGGCCGAAACTCTATATTTTTACTTCTATGCCAATTTCTTACTAGCATTTCTGCACTATATTTCGCCAGTCCATATGGGTTTTTTTCTAATGTAGCATCCTCTGCAAATGTATCAGTTGTTAATGTCATTCCATTCTTCCAAGAAGCAGGTCTTATAGCTGCAGTAGAGGAGGTATGAATGAAATTTTTTACTGAAATATTATTATCTATTGCATTAAGTATATTTTTTGTTCCTATTACACTAGGATCCACAATATCTTTTTGAGGATTTTTTGACTTAACTAGTACCGCTGCTGCTGTATGTATTATATCAGTACAATTTGAAATTGCATCATTTACACTATCAGTCTTTAGTAAATCCATCTCAATAATCTCTAGTGAACCATTATTTTTTATGGGTAAATCATACAAATGCTGTGTTCTTTGAGGATCTGTAATGTCTCTAACGGTGGCCCTTACATTTCTACCTTTTAACAAGAGATTTGCCACGATATGACTACCAATATAACCACTTGCTCCGGTAACAACTACGAGGTCCTTTACCATGTCTTGCCGAAGTATATCTAATGATTGAGTCTTGCCCTAAACTAGGTCTTCACCTAAATAGAATAATAATTCTGTCAACTCTTTGTTTTCAGGAAACAACTCTACTGCTTTTTGAGCCGTGAAGAAGGCAGAAATATCCTGTTCCAACTCAATTTGTGATCTTGTCAAATTAGTATATGCGACCCATCTCTTAGAGTAATTTTTCGATGCTATAGCCTCTCTAAACCAATTAACTGCATTCTTGACATCATCTTTTTTCATTAGTATTTCTCCAATTTCATTCCATGCTTCTCCAAAATTAGGATCGGTTTCGATAGCTTTTCTTTGCCAAGCCAGAGAATCTTGATTATCTATTGAATAAGTCATACCTAGATAGCAAGCCGCTTCAGCAGAAGGCGATAGTAAGTAAGACATTCCATGATGCTCAGCTGCAATCCTAAATACTCCAATTTTTTGAAGAACATGACCCATTTTAAATAAGTCTTTAGCTATTGAATCTTTTAAAGAAATATTATCTGTTTCTAATAATATGTCTGAAGTATTCCACACTTCTTTAATAATTTCGAGCAATGATTCTGGCCCAAGCCTATCTCTAATTGGATTATCATTGGCATGTAACCAAGCTTCTCTAGTAGCTTCTGGACTTTCTTCAATACTATTTTTAATGATATTTCTTTCAAACACAGAACTCCCACAAAGTATATTTTCAGAATAACGATCTAGCATATCAACATTCCACAAAGTTATGTGTTGACATCTAATCTCTCCAAATTCTTCTTTAGTTATTTTTTGAAGTACTGTAGAATTATTACTTCCAATTGGAGCCCATATTTGACCATTCATGTCTATTTTACTTAACAAATTTGTAGGTATTGTAGTCAAACCCCCAGTAATTATTACCTTATCCAATAAAATATCATTTTTATTATCTATATATTCTAAACCACACCATTCTATATCACAATTCAATGCTTTCGCTACAATATCTAAGCGCAAACTTTCCCATCTATTTTGCAAAACCTCTCTTCTTACATCATCAATTTCTAATATAGTTATCTTTTTGACACCCATATGTAGTATAATTTCTGTCCACCAATTACCTCTTGGACCTACTAATAATATACTATCATTAGTTTCAATTCCAATCATTTGAAAGATATGACCAGTTTCAAATAAGCCAGGTAAGAGAGAGTTGGGTTTTTCCAAATCAATCCACCAAGGCAATTTTAACGCACTGCTCTCAATATTCTCTATTCTTATTGAGAGTGGAAGTGAATGTATTTCCCTAGGAGTCTTGGATAAGGCATCTTTAACTACAGAATCTTCTAGAGTCCCCATAAATGCCAATCTTTCTATTGCTTCTGATTGAGAACATAATTTTGGCCAAGAAAAAACTTCAGGCAATAACTCCAAATCGCAATTCGAAATGTCCCGAACTCGCCAATCCCTTTCCATGACATTCAGTAGCATTCGATGCTATTGAATGCAACCCACAATTCTTCTCTACAGATACTAATTTTATTACTATCTAACTAACTCATCTATCGAATTTACAACTAAATCTGGTTCGTGTGAATATAATTCTAAGTCTTTTTTAGTTGCTTCTCCTGAAAGAACTAATATTGATTTAACATTTGCTTTTTTAGCCATTTCCATATCTGTGTAAAGACGATCACCTACCATCGCACATTTTTCGGTAAGTAACCCCAAATCATTTATTTTATGAAGAATCATTTGAGGGTTTGGCTTACCACAAATATGGGTTGGCTTAACTCCAGTTGTTGCCTCGAATAAAGCCATAAAGGCACCATTATCTGGTAAACCACCCAAAGGAGATGGACAAACCATATCTGGATGACTAGCGACTAATTTAACACCATTATGGAGATGATAGGACGCCTTAGATAACTTATCATAATTTATCTCTGTATCATATCCAAGTACCACATATTCTGGATCTTCAGACCTTGTATCGATATTTTCTTTCTCTAACATTTCTTGCATACCAACAGTACCAACAAGGAATGTTTGAGAAACATTATTAATTTTTAACCAAGATATTAAATCATGTGTAGATAATATAATATCTTCTTTTATAGCAGGAATTTCCATATTGTTTAATTTTTCTAAATATTGATCTACAGATTTGCTAGAATTATTTGATAAGAAAAAATATTTTATATTTTTATTCTTTAATCTCTTTAAGAAATCTATAGCACCCGAAATCAATTCTCCTCCCAAGTAAATTGTACCATCTAAATCTAAAAAAACACAATCTATATCATCTAAAGAAGCATTTAATTTATATTTCAAAAAGACACCTCAAGGTAATAGTAGAGCTTTTACTACAAACCATTTACTATATACTCCACCAGACGCTTCTTTACCGGCAATCATTTCAGTCATCATTTCTCTAATGGCTTCTTTTTTTGATGCCTTTTTCATGAACCAATTCATTAACCATTTCTTTTTGACCACCTTTTGAAGTGAATAAGAATTAGTTAATTCAGGCCCCAACTTATCCCATAGTTCCTTCATGTATATTTCGGCAGACTCTTCACTAAAGCCAGAACTATGTAAAGAATCATCGAAAATTTCCGATGTCATTTTAGCAGAAACTAATGCGTTTCCGATACCTTCTCCACTAAATGGATCTACTAAACTAGCGGCATCTCCAACACACATCGCTCCAGCCATCGCACTTCTTCTTGGCTGATATGAAGGAGCAGATTTTCTTGGAGAACCAAAAGGTATTTGCCATCCCTTTTCTGTTCCTTCAACTAATCTGGCACCTTCAAAACGCTCTTTGAAAATAGGATGATTTTCTATAACATTTTTTTGCATTTTTTTCAAAGACTTTTTTATTCCATGCTGCTTTCTTTGTTCAGATATTACCATCCCTATGCCAACATTTACAGTACCATCATTTACAGGAAATATCCAAAAATATCCTGGATTAACTTCATCGATAAAGTGAATCTCTATAGAACCAGAATCTCCTTCACAACCCTTTACATTTGTCCAATATTCTCGGTATGCTCCACAATAATGTTCGATATCTCTCATTGGCTCCTGATGAATTTCTTCGGTAATTGTTTTAGCTACAGGGCAATTATAACCTCCTGCACCAATCGTCACAGGTGAATTAAAACTGAATTCCTCTCCCTCACTATTTTTGCCTGTCACCCCGGTTATTCTTTTGACACCACCTTCATCGGTTACTTTGATATCCTTAACTGAGAATCCTTGTATGACACTCCCTCCATTTTCTAGAACTATTTCTGTAGCTCTTTTGAACATCATGTAATCAAATTGTATTCTAGGTAGAGAATAGCCAGCTTCTAACTTTTCAAAAGCTTCTTTTGGTAAATCAATTTTTACATTCGTCCCATTAGAAGAACTCATAACTATAGAATCAACTCGAAAATGAGGTGTTTTTTCTATCATAACCTTAACTCCTAACTCTTTTACATGACGCAGCGATTTCCCTCCTACTGCGTCTCCACAGATTTTATCTCTTGGCCAAAATTCTTTTTCTAAAAGTAGCACTTTTCTGCCCTTCATTGCATTATATGAAGCAGCAGCAGATCCTCCAGGGCCCCCTCCAACAACTATAACATCAAAACGAGTATTAGTATTTGGGCACAATCCAACATTTATTGGTTCAGTCCAGTCTTCCATGCCTTCTCACCATGTCACCGGAGAAGGCACATCCATTCAAAGTCTACCATTGACTTGATTCGTTAACCCCCCTTCAGAGTGGTATGGATAAAACAATGTGGCTAGTGCAAACAACCCTCCCAGGAAATATGATCGAACCAATGATTGGTGATTGGTCTACAGATTTCGTTAGAGATGGCTTAACTAAATGTGTTCAAAGGAGTAGGATAAATTCTATTTATGAATGGGGGAAAAATATTCAAAATTCTGAAGAGTGGCGATTACAAATGAAGGTAACAAATAATAATAAAGATATTTTAATCAAACTTATCAAGGAAAAACATCCATATGATTTACCTCAAATAATATATTGGAAAGTAGAAGCTACATCTGATTATGCAAGATGGGTTGAAGAATAATACCTTCACGCACATACAATGGATTGGAACAATCTCCTCAAACCAGCAAAAAAAGTTCCAGACACAAGTTGGAGCTCTCCAGATCCAATGTCATTGAAACCTAAAATTAGTACACTTACCATCTTGATTATTGGGTTATGGATTTTTGGAACCGGAGATGCGATTATCGTTGCTGCAGGATTAGGTGTAGCTCCTTGGACCGTTCTTGCACAAGGTATAGCAGAACAAATCAATTGGACATTAGGACAAACAACATTCCTAGTGAGCGTAATAGTTCTTTTTTTATGGATTCCAATAAAAGAGAGGCCTGGACTAGGTACAATTTTGAATGCTGTCTTAATTGCACTAGCAATAGATGTGATGATGCCATATCTACCTAATCCAGATTCGTATATCTTTCAAATGATACAAGTTTTGATTGGTACCATATTTGTTGGTATTGGAAGTGGACTATATCTAACTGCTAATCTAGGACCAGGACCTCGGGATGGATGGATGACGGGTATTCAGAGAATAACAAATATCCCTATTGCTAGAGTAAGAGCAAGTATCGAGATAATAGTATTATTTTTAGGTTATTATCTTGGGGGAACATTGGGTATTGGAACTATAATTTTTGCATTATTAATCGGGCATATAGTCGCTATTTCTCTACAATTAACAGGCCGTTTTGGTGGAAATTAAATTTTTTCCTATCCGTTTATTTGATTCGTGAAGACCTCTTCGGTCAAGTATGGCCAACACAGACAACAACAAGAAATTTGGAACCAATGCGATTCATTCGGGTACAAACCCTATCGGTGGAGGAGTAAACACTCCTGTTTTCTTATCTTCAACATATCATCTTTCTGATGAAAGATATGCTGGTTGGGCAGCAGGGGCACAACATACAATGTTATATTCTAGATTATCAAGTGTAAATTCAGAAGCTGTGGCTTCTAAATTGGTTGCCCTAGAAGGAGCTGAAGATGGAGAAGTATTCGCAAGTGGAATGGCTGCAATTTCTACAACTCTACTAGGTCTTCTAAGTAGTGGAGATCATATTATCGCGAGCCCTGATGTATATGGAGGGACATATGGTTTATTGACAGAGGATTTACCACGTTTTGGAATTGAAGTAACAATGGCCGATATCAGAGATCCTTCTTCATATGAGGCCGCTATTAAAGATAATACAAAAATGATTTATGTAGAAACACTAACAAATCCAGTTTTGAAAGTATGCGATCTAGATGCAATGGCCGATATAGCGAAACGACACAATCTAATTTCTGTCGTAGACAATACGTTCGCATCACCTTGGGGGTGTAACCCCATTAAGCATGGTTTTGATTTAGTTATTCATTCAGGTACAAAATATTTAGGAGGTCATTCAGATTTAATTGCAGGACTTGTAGTTGGTAAAAAAGAACTAATTGCAAGTATATTTCCTAAAAAAGTTCATTTTGGAGGAGCAGCAGATCCTCATATGTGCTATTTATTGGAAAGAGGTATGAGAACATTACATGTAAGAATGCCAATCCATACATCAAATGCTAAAGAGTTAGCTAGTAGATTATCGGATCATACTATGATTGAAAATGTGAACCATGTTTCTTTACCAAATTTTTCAGATTATAAATTAGCAAAAGAGATAATGCCTAGAGGAAGTGGCATGATATCTTTTGTAATCAAAGGGGGTGATGCAGCAGCTTTGAAATTCATGAAATCACTAGGAATGATACTGGAAGCAACAAGCCTTGGAGGAGTAGAAAGTTTAGTCGAGTGCCCGTTCAACTCTAGTCATATGTTTATCCCTGAAGATGTAAGAAATGAAGCAGGGATTGTCTCAGGATTTGTACGTATGAGCGTGGGAATAGAAGATATTGAAGATATTTGGGCGGATGTAAATCAGGCCCTATTAACCACTGAAAACTTTGTTACGAGTATTGCTTGAGGTTTGTTATGACTTCAACCGGTTTGCTTGCAATTTTAATTTTCATTATACCAATGTGTTTCACACCCGGACCTAATAATTTATTATGTGCTGCACATGGTTCTCAACATGGATTTCGTCGTACAATTCCTCTTACAATAGGAATGGCAATTGGCTGGAGTACGTTGGGAATATTTGTTGCTATAGCCGCTGATTATATTGAAGAAGAACAAGAGATATTTCGTATACTAACTTATTTTGGAGCCGTATACATATCTTACTTAGCATATAATATAGCTACATCTTCTACGGTTAAAGATGAATACAGTACAGAACTTTTGGGGATAAAAACTGGAATATTATTACAGGTAGTAAATGGGAAAGCTTGGATACATTTTTTGGTACTGATGGCTATCCCATTTACTCTTTTTGGTACGGGTTTAAGTGGTAAAATAGCATTAGTTTTTTTAAATTTATTTTTTGGGCTTCCAGCGGTTTTAAGCTGGTCTTATTTTGGAACCATATTAAGAAAGTTTTTCAATTCACCTTCCAAAGTAAAGTGGCTCAATTATTCACTAGGAATTTCTCTTTTTGGGGTAGCACTATGGATTGCTTTACCTCATTAATATTCAAAACTAGATCCAGAAACTTCTGCAAGCCATTTCATAGCCGATTTATAGTCAATAACCGCTTCTAAATTATCATTAATTAACAAATCCTCTGCTGCATCCCACAGCGCTTGCAATGCTGGCACCCAATCGCCCCCCTTGTCTCTGCTAGATTCATCAAATCTCCAAGCATCTGATTCAGTTCTCTCATGTACATTTAACCAGGCCCAACCCATCGCCATCTCAAGCCCCTTTCCCTTTCGAGCCTTTGAAACAGTAGAGGCAACACCATTTTCTATTGCCTTTCTTATTAAGAAATCTGCAAAACTCAAAGGAGACACAAGCGAGCCTTCTTTCCAAGGTAAACGATTTAATTGCTGTGAGATAGATATAGATTGTTTTAATTCTCTCAAAAAAGCACCAAAGCCTTGTTTTCTTTGCGTTTGCGAATCTATTATATTTTGAGCCTCATCGTCGCTTATTTGATATAGCCTTTCCAAAATAATATGACCATACTTGGGCCAAAGAGCAACTAAAACAGGATGACATGCAGAGTCTTCAAAACGTACAACTTCTTCTTCCAGATCTATTACTACACCATCAGATCTCACATGAATGCCACATTCAAGAGAATCAATGACACAAGAAATAGCTTCTTTCTCATCTTCAGTTCCATTCATGTACTCCAACATTTTTATTAAATTTTCTGAATCATACCAGGAACTACCAACCACAAAACCATCTGTTATTGAATTTAATATACTAATTCTACATGCATTTGCTAATTTTTTATCATCATAAATCATCAATAACCATTGTTGTATTACTTCCTCCACTTTTTCCAGGCCTTCAGCAGGTAATTCTTTATCATTCGGCCATCCTTCTGGTTTCCACACCCACTCTGATTCTACAATAGAACTTATTTTTGGTGGCATCATTGACATAGCGACACTTTGGACAAAGGACTCCTTAGTTGATATTAGGGATTCTTTTGATATTCCAATGATCACACCATTTCCAAATTCTAATCTTAGCCACCCACTATTTGTAAATAATTTATCATCAATTATTGATTCGCTCAAACCTTTTGACCACTTAGTTTTCTGACCTACTAATTCTATAGATGAATTATCCAAAACATATTCTATCCAATCGTCGGGAGGATTTGGTTCTTTACCTGTAAAAACAAAACCTTTGTCCCATGAAAAAAACCATTGTCCTGCCTTTGCATGGTCATCCCAAACTAGCATTCTTAATTTAGAATGATTAAAATTTTGAATTCCAGCCAGATGACTTTGTTTACCTCCACCTCTTCGAATATAACTTGCAGAACCAAATAAAGGATTTTTGAAAACCGATACAGTAGAAAAATCATCACCAGAAGCCGCCAATAAACTACCTGCCAAAGCTCTTGAAACTACATCTCCACTTTTTTTTGACATTCTTTTTGTTAACCATTTTTTATCATGTCTTTTTTTTGATACCATATCAATATCTTCTAATGTAAGTGCCATTAGATCTTTATTTCTACCAAAAAATGTTTTTTTTGTTACAGCACCGTTTATATCTGGTAAGAAAATTTCGGGGTCTTCTAATAATTCGGACAAATTCTTTTCTAATCTTTTTTGAATGTCTTTTGATGCCTTTTTTATTCCCCTAACTCTAACCTTCTTCCTACGATTTTTATCGCCAGGAAAACTAACTTGAGCGGGTGGCTTTGCCATACTAAACCTACCTCAACCCACCACACGTCTACGATTGAATGCTTCCTTTTCCATTTCTGAAAATTTAGCTGGTATAATCATACAATGTATGTTGCCTTTATTTAGAGAAGATAATTTAGACAACTCTCCTGAACTAACTCTTTGATCTTTTGTTCCGATATCACTTAGCAATATTCCTCTCCAATTTATTGGTTCAATTGACGTTTTCGGAATGACCTCTTCAAAGATTAGTTTATCATACATCCTTTGTAAAATATCTATTGCATCTTTTGGTTTCATTGGCTGAGGAGTTTCGATACCCATTCCAGTAGGGTCTAAATCAAACAATACAAGCGTATGTAAATCACTGATTTGATTTTTATAAATCATTTCAAGAGGCGAAGTAGGTAAATAATTTCCATATCTAAAAGGAATTGTGACTTGTCTGCCAAATTTATAAGACTGTAATCCAGACATTGAAACCGCTAAAGAAGTGGCAGATAAACCAGGGATTACATTGAAATTTATTTCTTCATCATAGCAATGTAATTCTAAATCAATATGAGTTGTTGCCTGCATTGGATCTCCAACAACAAGAATACATATTGAATTATCTTTGGCCTCCTCAAGTATTTTTTGAGGATTTTCTATATCATTTCTCATGACTCTCTCCCATGGGCCAATAATTTCTTCTAATTTTTCTTCTTCCTCTTTAGGTAATTTAGAAGTATATCCTTCTAAATACCTCTTAGAACACAGTTTTGCAATATCTCTAGCTTCAAGTGTCATTTGTTGCAAGTTTCCTGGGCCAAGTCCTATCAGCCACAATCCAGAGGACACTTCGGCAACCGTCATTCTGAAGCGCGCTACGTCCTCCCCCGTGATGAATATGATGCAACATCTCCAAGTACCCAATCGCGATGTTGAGTATGTATTCAGCATTTTAAAAAAAAATAATTTACTTGCAGAGGGTAAATTAATTTATCCAAGTATTGATAGAAAATTCAGATTAATACCTTTGAGTGAAAATATACCAAATATACCAAAAGAATTATCTAAATATGAAGTAATTTATGCCAAATACAAAGTTGATAACAGAATAGATACGAATTGGTTAACACACTTATCACTTTTAATTAATATCGATGATTTTGAAAAATTTCAACAATTATGGCCCTCATCTCATGAATTTGTTGGAGATATGATGATAATAAAATTAGATAAAACAATATTACAATTCTCTTCACAAATTGCAAAAGCAAAGTTGATGGCACATCAAAATTTAAGATTAATATTATCTGATCAAGGAGTTATGGGAGAACTACGTATAAGGGAACTGATGCCGATAGCTGTTAGACATAAGAATACCATAATAACAGAAAATATACCTAATGAGCTCTGCAATACAAAGGTTACAGTGAAAGAGTCTGGTTTGGAAATCATATGCGACCCAAAAAAAGCTTATTTTTCTACAAAATTACAAACTGAAAGACAAGAAACACTTTCCTTTGCCAAAGAATTAAGAGATATGCTTGGTCGAAAAATAAATGTTTGCGATCCATTTTGTGGAGTAGGGCCAGCAATTTCTTCATTATTAAATCAACAAGATTTAGTAAATAATTTACTTTCTTCCGACTTAAATCCGGAAGCAGTCCAACTTCTGTTTGAAAATCTTACTAAGTGGGATAAAAAGCCATATCCATCAGAAGCAGTAGATGTTGAATGGGTATATCCAAATCGTTTGGTAGGAACAGGGGATGTTGTAAAGTTGGTTACCAATACAGAATATTTAGGAAGATGGGATATGATATTAATCAATTTGCCTCATCGAACATTAGAATTATTACCTCTCATTATTCCACTTTTGGATACTTCTTCTGCTTCACTAATCAGAGGAAGGATAGTTGTAGAAGAAAAAGACATTGATACAACAAACAAAATTATCCAAGAAATATTGCCTAAATGCATTCATAATAAACCAAAACCAAAATTAACAATCAAACGTGATTATAGTTCAAAACTTCGCCTTTGTTCTTTCGAAGCATGGCTGGAATAAAATGACTTTATTGGCGCCCCGACCGGGATTTGAACCCGGGTCGCAGCCTCGACAGGGCTGCATGATAGGCCACTACACCATCAGGGCTTGGAGTACTCCGACTGTGATTCTCTTTTTCAACCTTTAACAAGGGCATCATTCATGACCTGTCGACTTTTCGGTTGAATTATGGCTGATGCGCATCTTGTTATTGACGTCATCGATAACGGAGGGCAATGGACTCACAGAGAATGGAGAATGTTACGATATTTAGGCGTAGATACAAAAATTTTGTCAAATAAAACCCCTATTTCTGAATTTAGAGAAGTTGATGGATTAATACTTTCAGGAGGGGCGGCAAGAGTCGGCCTTACGGGGAGATTGGGAAACTGTGCAGAATATCTAAATCTAAATGTACCAATTCTTGGAATTTGTGCAGGACATCAATTTATGGCAGAGTTTTATGGAGGCAATTCTGCAGAAGCTTCAAAGCCAGAATTTGGAGAAGCAAAAATAACTTTAGTAGAAGATGGTGGAGAGTTATTTCAGGATACTTCACCTAATCAGATGGTTTGGGAAAGTCATAATGACGAAGTCATTATGATTCCTCCAGGCTTTAAAATTACAGCTTTCAGTGAGTCTTGTCAAATTCAAGCCATGGAAAATGAAAATAGAACTAGATTTGGCCTACAATTCCATCCAGAAGTCGATCATTCAGAATATGGTCAGCAAATATTTTCAAATTTTGTTAAAGTCTGTTCTTTAGCAAAAAATAACTCTAGAGCCAACGGACAGATTGAAGAAGGGTAGGCAAGTCGCCCAAACCATGGCTAAAGACACTGAACACATGATTCTATACAAGTGCAGAAGAACTTTACGCACTCAGAGAATGCCTTACAACCCGACAGGGGATGTTATTTCACCATTCGATGGGGTTTCTCCAATGGATCCTATGGAAATGAGATACAAATGCTTAAAATGTGGAAATCTAGCATGGGTAGAAGCAGGTTCTACCGGTAAATCTTGTCATAAATGTGGTTATCGTATCTTTGTTAAACCTAGAAAACCAGGCCAACATAAGACTCTAAAAGCAGAGTGATTAGATTTTCAACTCAAGTATTTTTAGACGGCCTAATATTAATATCCTAAATATGTCACCGCGCCCTATGCGAAACAACAGTTCAAATATGAAAACTGCTATTTTATTAGTTTTTTTGATGTTGGCCACACCATCCTGATGATCCATATAGAACAGAAGCAGAAGCAGATGGCGGATTCTTACCTGGCTTTTCTTCAATCATGGGTATTATTTCTATGTTGGGTGCTGCTATAATATTAACAGGACGACGTAAGGAATGAGTTGGCCATTTTTTGGCCACTCATCCCCCCTGTCAATCAAAACTGATTGTTACGAATTACTCCTTTGATCTTGTATGGTGCAGAGGACAGGATTTGAACCTGCGAAGCACTACGCACTGGGACCTCATCCCAGCCCCTTTGACCGCTCGGGTACCTCTGCCTATCATCAACCGGGAACTCTAATGTATTTCAAGAATGATGAGTATTTTTATTATTCTAAACATACCGTATCATTTGTATTAATTACACCTTCTATAATAACAGAAGCATACCATCTTGACCAGCCTGGATTATTTTTCTCAAGAATACGAGTATAATTTCCTTCATTGAAGGATTTAATAATTGTTTTACATGGGGGAGCAGTATCTGTTAGTTGAATTAAAACCTCACCAATAGAAATCCTTGTTCCCGAGTTAAGTATATCCCAATCAATTCCCTTAATGGTAATATTTTCTCCTGTACTGCCGATATCAATCGGATGTCCTTCGGATTGTAATTGTTCAATTCTTTCTAGTGAAAATAAGCAAACAGCTCTCATAGGACCGCCATGATATTTCAAGTCATTTTGCTTATCACCATCTACTCCAGTATATTCAATTTTTATTTTATCAACAGGATATTTAGGGACTCCTCCTGAAGGATTAACATTCAAAGAGTGCACATACCCCATAAAATGTTGAATGAGCACACAGACATAACAATATCCCTATTTAGTAATATTTTCTATAGTTTTGATAACTTTTGGTCATTTGCGGCTGAATCATCATATCCTTTGACTTCTTGGATAGTACATGGCAGCATTCGGCGATCACCCATCTATACCAATCAGTATTGAAAATTTATTAACCGATGAAACCGTTTCTACTGCATTCCTTAAAGCAGAGTGTTCTACAAGGGTAAAGTGTGGGCATATCTCTTCATTATTACTAAAACAATTAGAAGATGAAATATGGACTAAACCTAAATTGGAAACTCTTGCAGAAGAACTATCTTTGGTTATAGATCAAAATGAAGATCGATCGGATTGTTTTATTGAAATAGAGCGTACAGGCTGTAAAATTATGCAAATAGGCGATTTAAGAATAACTTGTGCTTGGCCGCCATTTTCCGATGCATGGGAAATTACAATAGTTAGACCAGTTGCACATCTAATGATATCAGATTATAATCTTAATGAAGAATTAATGGGGAGACTGAAAGATCATCACCGAGGGGTCTTCGTTGTAGGACGTCCTGGGTCTGGAAAGACTACTTTTGCACAGGCCATAGCCTCATATTTAGATTCAGAAGTAGGTGCAATGGTAAAAACGATGGAAGCTCCAAGAGATCTTCAAGTTCCTCAAAGGGT
Source organism: Candidatus Thalassarchaeaceae archaeon (assembly GCA_943841885.1). Classification (GTDB taxonomy): domain Archaea; phylum Thermoplasmatota; class Poseidoniia; order Poseidoniales; family Thalassarchaeaceae; genus MGIIb-O3. The sequence goes on from CALSZZ010000004.1 coordinate 187,334, forward strand.
TACTCAATATGCACCTTTAGAAGGAGATTTAGAAAAGACCGCAGAAGTAATATTTTTGGTAAGACCTGATTTTGTTATATTTGATGAGGTTCGTAGAGCAAGAGATTTCGAAATATTTGGAGATGTTAGACTAGCCGGAGTTGGATTATTAGGTGTAACCCACGCCAACAGTGCATTAGAAGCAATACAACGTTTAGTCGGAAAAGTTGAATTAGGTTTGATATCACAAGTCCTTGATACAGTAATACATATAGAAAAAGGAAAAGTACATCAAGTTCTTGAATTAAAAATGGTAGTTAGAGCACCAACAGGTATGGAATCAGATTTAAGTAGACCTGTAATTGAAATCAAGGAATTTCCATCTGGAAAAATAACGCATGAGATGTTTGCCTTTGGATCAGAAATAGCCGTTGTACCAGTAAATATTGACGATGGTGAAGGAGGAAGTCCAGCAATGAAATTTGCATCTGAACAATTAAAACGTGAGATTACAAGATTAACGGGCATTCCAATTCCTCATGCAAAGTTTGTAACTGATGCATCTGCGGAAATTTTCATCAACGAATCAGCAATAGGATCAATGGTTGGAACCAGAGGAGAAAACATTCGACAATTAGAACAGGATTTAAATTTAAAATTAAAAGTCAATTCCATACAAGATATCCCCCGGGCTCTTAGGAAAAGAATTGAACGAACTTCATCTTTTAATGAAGACATAGATCAATGGCGAAGCCAATCTGGTAGACAATGGGAACATAATGGTGGGAAAACAAAGAAAGGTAGGAGAAAAGTAAGGAAAAATAGGAAAAAATAAAACCCCTATCTTCGGTATCTAAAAAATGCAATAAATAGCACTATTAGTATAAAAAAAAGCACCACTGAAATACATTATTTGATTTTCAGAAATATCATAATCATCGAGGACGCTAATGTTTCCACCGACTCCATTGATAATTCCATTTTCCTTAGGATTAACAATAAATTCCAATGAATCTTCACTCTGACATGAGCCAGTAATCGTTGTTCTTTCATCCAGAACTATCAGACAACCTTCATATTTTTCATCTATATTTGAAGGAGTAGTCAATTCAAACTCACAATTTTCAAAACCACTACCTTCAGAAATCAAAATAGTACATTTTTCACTAACTAGATTAAATCCAGATGCCCATGTGCTCTCCGAGTTTGCATTTTTGTCTACAAGATGTAACTCTACATCTAATTCTCTATCTAAATTACTTTCACAATTATAAGCTGCTGTAAATAAAGCATTTTCTCCTCCTTCTACATTTAATGAATTGATGCCATAATTAACATTACAAATAGTATATTCCATTATTTCGATTTCAATAGCCCATTCTTCAACTTCGGTTAGGAATCCCAACGGGATTCCTATTGCAGAGATTACTTCTGCAGTTATATTTAATTCATATATTTGTGGAATTAGTGAATTATCTACATCAATGATTACTTGAAATGAAGCATCGCTATTCCCTTCTACCATAACATTCCCCGGTCCAGCAGTATCAATATATTCTGAAATATATTCTAAAGAAACTTCTTCAACATAAGGACGATCATTAGTAAGTATACATTCTATTATTTGATTACTGGAATCAACTTCATCAAAATGAATCACAATTGAACTTGTTGAGCATTCTAACTCAATACCAGGTAATATTTGTTGAGCTGTCGCCGAGGGAATAAATAGGGCTATCTGAATGTTCAGTAGAACAAGAATAACCACACCCACTCTCCATTTCATATCATCTGAATTTCCCATTAGGAAATAGATTTATCTATTTTTAAATTCCTTTAGTATCAATTTCTATCTCAAAGCATTCATGACGGCTTTGCTTTTGGACACCAATAATGAGTGACGGTGCGGGCAAACCTCAGGTTGCAATTGTTCCGGAACAAACCAATATCACTAGTGGAACAGAAGTTCAAGAAAAACTTATTTTGGCAGCAAGAGTATTCTCTGATTTACTCAAGCCAACATTTGGACCACGTGGCTTAGATAAAATGTTGTATAAAACCGATGGAACCACTGCTGTTACAAATGATGGAGCAAAAATAGTTGCAGAATTGATGGTAAAACATCCAGCTGCTAAGATGATGGTTTCAATGGGTAATGTCCAAGAAGAAACATGTGGAGATGGAGTTACTACAACTATGTTATTATGTGGCTCCTTACTAATAGAAGCAAACATACTACTTAGAAAAGGATTACACCCATTAACACTCGTAGATGGATACAGACTTGCATTAGAAGTTGCAAAAGAGAAAATAGAGCAAGAATCTACACCCGTCAATAAAGAACGTCTTCTAGGCGTCGCCAAGACAGCATTAAGAGGTAAAGGAGCTGAAAATGCAATTGACTTATTTTCTAATATAATTGTTGAAGCATTATCAATACTTTCGGAAAATAGAAAAAATATAGGTGCAGAACATGTTGTAATGTTCAAAACTAACCTCGGCGTAATTCATAATTCACGTCTTCGAAAAGGAGTAGTAATAAATCGTAGAGTATTAATGGACAATCTACCGAATAATTTGATAACTCCAAATATAGCAGTACTTAACTCAGACTTAAAAATCCGTTCTTTTACTAGAAACGTCGAAATCAAAATTAATAATGCCAATCAACTAGATTCATTTGTGGATGCTGAACAAGAACGCAAAGAATCGATAGCAAATGCAATAATTAATAGCGGCGCGAATACTGTATTTTGTACAGGAGAAGTAGATAGAGAAATATTATACTTATTATCTGATAATTCTATATTAACAGTCGGAGAATTAGATTCTTCTGAAATAGAAAATATTGCAGAGGCTACGGGAGCAAATATTGTAGAATCAATACTAGATATAGAATCTTCAGATATTGGTACTTGTGGTTCAATAAAATGGGAAAGAAGAGAAAATACAGAACAAATTGAAGATATTATTACAATTGATGAATGTAATAATCCAAAAATTGTAACCATCGAAGTTGGAGGCTCAGGAGATATTGTCACCGAAGAAATAATTAGAGGTCTACACGATTCTCTACGTGCATCATCTATTGCCTTAATGGAAAATGAAATACTTTTAGGAGCAGGTACAATACATTCACAAATGGCCAACTCAGTTAGAGAAGCATCCGAATCAGAACCGGGAAGAGCAAGATTAGCGATGGAGGCATTTGCGAGAGCATTGGAAACTATTCCTGCAACATTGGTCGAGAATTCAGGAGGAGAATCATTAGACCGTATTTTGGAATTACGCACATCTTCTAGAGAAAATAAGACCTCAATGGGTATCAACATTGATGGTTTTGTAGCTCCAACCGAAGATGTTTGGCACCCTCGTTTAGTAATTGAAGCATCATTAGAATCAGCAACTGAAACAGCGATGAGTATGCTAAGGATAGATCAAGTGATATCTTCTCGTGGCGATTAATTATAAATTATCGAACTGTTGAAGAACTTGTGATTAATCGCACAACATGGTCAGTCCACGAGCACTGCTAAGTGTATGGGAAAAAGAAGGAATAGTAGAGTTTGCTAATTCACTTTCAGAATTGGGTTGGACTATTCTTTCAACTGGTGGAACTTCAAGAAAACTGAGGAAATCAAATATAGATGTAATAGATGTCTCAGAAGTAACCAACCATCCTGAAATTTTGCATGGTAGGGTAAAGACCCTTCATCCTGCGGTTCATGGAGGGATACTTGCTCGTAGAAAAATTGATAATGATTTAGAAACACTAGATAAATTAGGCTACGGAACCATCGATTTAGTTTGTGTCAATCTCTATCCATTTCAGAATGTTGCAGCCCAAGAACCGAAAGTTTCTGATGAAGAATTAATAGAAATGATAGATATTGGAGGCCCAACAATGATTAGATCTGCTGCTAAGAATCATTCCGACGTGATTGTAGTCACCAATAAAAATCAATATGATGATATTATAAAAAAACTTTCTAAATCATCAGGAGAACCATCAGGTGTAGATATTGAAATGAGGAAAAATTTAGCAATTTCAGCATTTCAATCCACTGCTTCTTATGATATAATAGTGAGTAATGAATTGGAAGAACGTTTTTCAGATTTAGAAATACCTAGTAAGTTACACATAAGCACAGATATAGGAACAAATCTTAGATATGGTGAAAATCCACATCAACCAGCAGCCTTCTATTCAGATTCTATGACACAGAAAAAGAATGGACTTGCCAAAGCAATTCAACATGGAGGAAAAGAACTTTCGTTCAATAATTATCTTGATCTAGATGGTGCATTACGCATTGCACGCAATCTTTTATTGGATATTACAAATCCATATAATCACGGTTGTGTGATAATAAAACATACCAATCCATGTGGTGCCGCTTTGGATAAATACCAACATATTGCCTGGGAGAATGCACTGGCTAGTGATCCAGAGAGTGCGTTTGGGTGTGTCATCGCATTTACCTCAATTGTTGAAAAAGAAACCGCAGAATTAATTGGAAATCATTTTTTTGAATGTATTATTTCACCGGGATATGCCCCCGGTGCATTAGAAATATTATCGTTAAAGAAGAATAGAAGAATGTTAACTTTGGAAGACTTTCCTTCAAGAAATGATGAGTTAAGACTACGTCAGATTAATGGAGGTTGGGTGGCGCAAATACAAGGAGCTCCGAATATCGACTGGGAAAATGTAAAATGTGTTACAAAAAGAATTGCGAATGAAAAAGAGTATGCGCTTGCTAGATTTGGCTGTAAAGTTCTTTCAGAAGTAAAGTCAAACTCCGTTGCGCTTGTTTCCGAAACCGATACTGGATTTGCTACAGTAGGTATTGGCCCAGGCCAAACAAGCAGAGTCGAAGCAGTACATATTGCCGCTAGAAGAGCTGGCTTAAGAGCCCAGTCATCAATGATGATTTCAGATGCTTTTTTTCCATTTAGAGATGGTATTGATGCTGCAAACGAAATTGGAGTAAAAACAGTAATTCAGCCAGGTGGCTCTATTCGAGATCAAGAGGTGATTGATGCCGCAAACGAGCATCAAATGTCCATGTTATTCACGAATAAGAGATTATTTTTGCATTAAATCTTATTCACGAGTTTTTATTTTTAGAATAACATAGACAATCCCTATAATTCCTACGAGAATAATTGTTGCTGAACCGTATCCGGGGTCAGCTCCATCCCATGAGGACGGACTTGATAGTTCCCCATTGCCTTTTGTGGAAACATGCCATACAAAATAGGTAGACAAAGAAGTCATGATTGTAATTAATCCAACGAGTCCATATTTAGCATGTCTAGGTATTGTTTTACCGGTGGCATAATATTCAAAAATAGCAGAACCAAAGTATGGATTTGTCAAAGTCCAATGAAATAATTTTTTATTAGAAATTGAAAATAAAAATGCAGCAGGAACTGCCCAAGATACAGTAGGCCATCCGGGGATAAAAACTCCTATTATGGCAAAAAAAACAAATAAACAACCTAGAGAAACATAAATTTTACTTTTAACAGGATTGCTAGTAACAGAATATCTTTCGATAATTTGTTCTACATTATCCAATCTTTGCATTGCATTCTCAATTAATCCTAACACTGTTCCATCTTTAAGTTCAGTTATCTATAACATACTTTTTATTAATTTATAACGAAACCTAAAATCCTACTAACTCCTGACGGGTTCATGGAGAAGCCATACGTATTTCCTAGACGAGCATCCATAGACAAACCTCTAAGGATAGCAGTCTTAATTTCTGGAAGTGGTTCAGGCCTGAATGCTCTATTAAATTATCAACAAGATCCTAGAGCGCATATTACTAAATTAATTATATCTGATAACATTAACGCTAAGGGTCTAAAATATGGCTATGACAATAATATCGCTACAAAGAGTATACCACTGCCAGATATTTCTGATAAAAATAGACAGAGAATTTTGCATGAAGGATTAATTAATATTGAATTAATTAATTCGGAGATTGAACTTATTGTTTTAAGCGGTTATATGAGGATTTTTACACCATCTTTTGTTGCAAAATGGAAAGGTCGTATAATCAATATCCACCCATCATTACTTCCTGATTTTCCAGGTGCACATGCACACAGAGATGTAATTAGATCAGGTGTTAAGATAAGTGGATGTACTGTACATTTGGTTGATTTCGGAGTAGATACTGGAATGATATTAGCACAAAAAGAAGTAGAAATTATTTCAGGAGAAACGATTCAAACATTACAAGATAAAATAAAAAAAATAGAACATGAAATCTATCCAAAAGTTCTGGATTTGTTATGTGAAGGGCAATATCATCCTATATCATGAGGATAATTAATATTATTTAGGATTTTAAAATCCTCCAAATAAGATGAACATTCTAGTTCAGAAAATTGAATAAATAATGGCTTTTTACTCCCTTTCTTTAATTTATTTAGTATCGCTTTGGGCCTAACTAAAGACAGTAATGGATGTTTTTTAACACCATCAGTCGGCATTAATAAATCATCATTATCACTAATGTAATTTCTTAAACAATTAAAAAAATCATTCGTAACCCAGGGAACATCAACAGTAGCTAATTGTATCAAATCTTCTTTTAGAATATTATTATCTTCAAAATTTTCAATAATTGCTTCTATAGGGCCGGCATACTGATTACTATCTACAAACCATTCCAGATTTATATCTGAATTTAATATTTCACCATATATTTCAATATATTTAATATCTGAAACCACTATTCTTATAGGTTCTTTATCTGATGAATTTAAGGCGTTTACTATACGAGAAATACAGTATTCTCCTTCAATTTTAATCATAGCCTTATCTTCACCCATTCTTGATGATTTACCTCCTGCCAAGAGTAAAGACCGCATTTAATCACCTCAGTTCATCCAGACGATTTAAAGCATATTGGATTTCATCCATAAGATCTAATGCTCTTTTTAATAAAATTTGACGTTCCTTCCTTCCATTAGATTCACCTAACCAACGCATCAATTGTGATATATCATCCGAATTTTTTTGTATTGTCCATGTAAGTACTTGTTCAGAAATAGGATCATCCGATGGCAAAAGTCGTACGCCCATAACTACCCGAAGTGTGGTGCACCCATCAGTTCTACGGTTTAATATCGCTTATTTTACTCATTATTCTTGTAATAACTGAATCACTAGATGGAATATTTATATTTTCAAGACACAAAACCATATCTAAACTTGGATCAATACCTCTAATCATTCCATTATATGTAACTAATATTGCCAAATGACCATCAACTAATCTTTTTTTACTCCATATTTTTCTAAGATTTTCAGTAGGCATCTCTCGTCCAGAGCGTAACAATTCTTCAATTGTTAGTAATAACCCATCTATAGGCTCCTTTTTTCTAAGGCATGATCTAAATATTTTCCAAGGATTGGTTCTCATACTTACATGATCTAAATTAGCAATTAGTATAGCTGAAAGTGCTACATCTTCTCGGCCATGTCTTTTCCATAATTTTTCATTAAATTTCAATAAGAATTTATGATTACCATTGTTTTTTGTTATTAACCAAGATGCCAATCTTCTAAGTAAACCATCAGGAGTACCCAGATGAAACGAATAACCAGCCGAAGAACCTAACCTATCGGTACTTGATTTCATTATGAGGGCCGGAATTCCTATTGGATATGCCTCCCTTGTAATTTTTAATAATTTTTTTTCAGAAGTATGTACTGAATCTTCGCATTCTGCTAAAAATTCATCTAATACCACATATTCTTTCATTTACGATCCTCATTTTTAACAAGAATATTATCAAAAATATCTCTCATACGATCAATGGAGTCATATAATCTAATTCTAACTTCATCTTTTAGGGTTCTGTGAATGACTTCCTCTAATTGTCTATCCATACTTCGAGCAATCGCTCTGTGTTCCGAATCATCTATTTGAAATATTTTTCTAAGATATGCAATTTGTAAGAGTTCATCATCTGATCGATCGGTATGAATTAACATTGCCTCTAACACTTGCCCATAAATCCGCCGCTGTTCTTCTTCAGTAATTATTTTTCCAGGCTCTAGGCTGCTATTTTGAATAATCGAGTCATAAATCATTTTTGGCTCATTATCATCTAATTTTAACGAATGAGCTAATTTTATCAATAAACGTTTTTCTCCATTACTCATTTGACCATCTTTTAATGCTAGAGAAGTGGCTCCACGAAATACACTTCGTCTATCAAAACCAATTTCCTCCATGCCTTTCGATGTAAGCAAGTGAATATAATTCCTCGCTAAAAATAATTTTTCTTGATTGTCTAAAAATTATTTTTAATAGGAGGATTCATCAACTAGTAACTGCTGGGATAATATGCTGACAAGTCACACTCGAGGATGCTCTGCGTCTATTCAACCAACTGCCATTTAGGCAAATCCGGAAAGAGTTTCTGGTGTGTGGATTTAAAAAATGGAGAGAAAATAATATGTCAAAAGAAGGAAAATATATCATACACGCATCAATTCGTACAGACGGAACAGTAGCAAGAAAAGACGTCATAGGGGCTATTTTTGGCCAAACAGAAGGCCTCCTAGGGGATCAATTACAATTGAGAAAATTACAAAGAACTGGAAGAATAGGACACGTTGATGTGGTACTACATCAAAATAAAGGACAAGTACAAGGAGAGATTCTAGTAACATCATCTTTAGATCAAGTTAGTACTGCAGTAATTGGAGCTGCATTGGAAACAATAGAACGAATTGGTCCTTGTAAATCTTCAATAAAAGTAAAACAAATAGAAAATATACGTACGGCAAAGAGAGAACATGTAATCGATAGAGCCAAACAGTTACTCGTTAATTTAGTAAATTCTGGCACAGATGAATCAAAGAATATTCTTGATGAAGTAAGATCTGTTTTAACATTAAATACTGAGATAGAACTTTCTGGTATGACCGCAGGACCAAATGTCAAAAATAGTGAAGCGATAATTATTGTTGAAGGAAGAAACGATGTTAGAAATTTATTGAAATATGGAATAAAGAACGCTATTGCAACCATGGGTTCTGGTATTGATTCCGAACTTGTAGCATTGGCCAAAACAAAGAAAGTAGTTACAGCGTTCTTAGATGGAGATAGAGGCGGTAAACTATTACTGTTAGAATTAAGTGGTAAGTTAGGCAAAACACTTACTCATGTATCTATAGCCCCTCAAAGTAGAGAAGTAGAACATCTAGAAGGTAAAGTAATTACAAAATGCCTCAATCAAAAAGAAGTATCCTCAAAAGCAGTTGCTAGAATTCAGGTTGAAATACAAAAAGATGATGATGAAACGGTGGGTACCGGCACAGAATTATTGGAAGTACCAGAACATGTAAAAGAATGGGCCACACATCTTGAAGGTTTACCACGAAATAAAGCAATTATTATTCATGAAGATGGTACGGCTTCAGAACCAATTGGTGCTAGTAATTTGAAAGAATCATTAGAAGAAACACAGGGGGCTCAAGGACTTGTTTTTGCTGGAAAAATTAATGATAAAATATTTGATTATGCTTCTGGTGCAGGTATAGAAAATGTACTTGGCAATTCTAGGGGAAACACTTCTCGCAAGCAGGATGTTCAAGCCTTTTCACCAAAAGATTTTTGATTTTATTTTAGTATCTTACCCATGAATAATAATATCCTGATTATTTTTAATTACTATTATAATTGCTATCCACTGCTTGTAATTAGTAGAAGCCATCAAAAGTCTTGTATGTCCGCTAGGGCTGATGGAATCTTCTACAATGACTTTGGGAACAGTCTATGGAATACTTATCATCGCATTTACTACTCTTTGGCTAAAACATAATAGTATGTTGAGAAAGAGTAAAAAATTTCATACGAGACTTGGATCTTTACAAGGAAGTCTGAATGATAAAGCAACTTCTCTGGATTTATTGTCTAGAGGAGTTAGTACCATCCTTTCTGACTCTCCAAAAGTACATGATTTGTTAAATGTACATCATTCATTAGAAAATGCTGAAAATTTATTATTAAATCAAGGATTCGCAATAAGCTCTAGCGAATCATGTGCTATAGCTACTCATGCTACACGATCCATATTGGTTCACTACTCTGGACTTACTTATGATGAATATGATGAAATTACACCAGGACTCTTACCATTAACGAAAAGATTAGATGTAATACTGACTCAATCAGAAATGAAAGCAGAAGATATTGAATTGAATGGGAATGAATATCGAAGAATAGGCGAATTGTTTCATGCAATTGGAAAAATAGATAGAGCTGCAGATTGTTACAAAATGGCACATGAGTTAGAACCTGAGGACCCCAAATCACTCTTGTCATTAGCAGATATTCAGAGACATAAAGGCGATTTAGAATCCCTTGATATCACTTTGGAGAGGTTATTGGCAATTAATCCAGATAATATGCAGGTTCTTCAAGAGCAGATACTACTAGTTATGGATTCAGATTCTGACCGTGTTTCTAGAAATAAGAAAAGATTAGAAGGATTGGGTGTAGATACAAAAAATATAGGACATAATGTGTCAGAACTTTCTGATATAGTTGAAAGAGCAAATAAGATTGGACGCCAAATAAATCCTACTTTTGGAAAGTCTAAAAATGCAGAAGAATTAGTTAATAAGGCTAGTAAATTATTACGGTTGTCTGAAATTAATACTGCTTTAGAATGTGTTGAAATGGCATTAAAACTTGATCCAAATAATGGAGGAGCATGGCTTTTACATTCTAAAATATTATCTACAAACCCATATAAAATAAAGGAAGCATTAGCCAGTATCAAGAAAGCAAAGGCTTTAGGTCAGTTTGGTATAATAATAGAATCTGAGATACTAGAAAATAATGGTAAGTTTGATGCTGCAATTTCAGCACTTGAAGAGTATTTATCAAATGAAATCGAGAACCCTGAAGTAAGAGGCCGTTTGAGTTTATTACTTCTTAGAAATAATTCTTTAGAATGGTCAAAAAAGGTGCTAGAAGAAGCACCAGAAGAATCTTGGAAACATTCTGCTTTACATGTTATGCGGGGCCGCCTATATCTTTCAGATGTTGATGAATACAGAGATAATACGGGGAATCATAATCAAATGATTCTTTTGGATGCTCTTTCGTCTTTTGACTCAGCGATTGAATATGATCGGGAATCTGGATTAGCATGGTTAGGTAGGTCTCGAACATTAAGATACCAAGGCTCACTGAATGAGGCTGAAATAGCATTGGTAAGAGCAAGAAGACTAATTCCTGAACATCCCTCCATTCCTCTAGAAGAAGCACAACTTTCTATGGATTTAGGAAAATTAGATCAGGCCAATGTTATGATTTCAGAGGCGTCTACTCAGTTACAAAATAATATTACAATACCATTCCTCAAAGGATTAATCGCTGCTAAAAAAGGAAACTTATCTGAAGCACAAGATCTATTCACCCGTACCCTTGAAATGGATAAAAATCATGTAAGAGCTCGCTTGAATAGATGCTCTGCTGCTCTTTTAAGAGAAGAATTAGGTTTAGCCCTAGATGATGCAAATTACTTAGTTGAAAATAGACCAGATCTGAATTTGGCTAGATTAAGAAGATCAGAAATTTTAATGAATTTAGGAGATTGGATAGAAGCCGATAGCGAACTAAGACGTTTATTGATAAAATCTCCTGAATATACGATGGCTTTAGTTCATTTAGGGACTTGTATGAATGCAATGGGAAGGGCTGAACAGGCAGAAAAACCACTTAATAAAGCAATACAAATCGATCCGACACTATCAGATGCATGGTATCAAAGAGGTCTTCTATATCTGGATTTTGGCAGATTAGATGAAGCATTTTCAGATTTTGAAAGTGCTGCCAAATGCAACCCAAGACATCTCGATGCAAAGCTTAGAATTGCTGCAATTTTACACGATGGAGATAGTTCAGAAGCCGCGGTATCTGCATGGAGAGAAGTATTGAATATAGATCCAGAAAATCGTTTAGCCAGAAGGCGGTTAGAAGAAAGTAGAGGGAAAACTACCATACAAAAAATATAACATTTTTACAAAGCATTAATTCCAAACTGTACTTCGGTTGAAATATGACAGAGGTCACTGGAGTAGAACCCGGAAATAAAGCACCAAATTTTATGCTAAAAAATGCCAACCCATCAGTTTCTGGAGATATTGTTTCTTTCTCCGAATCAATGATGGAAAATGGATTGATAGTTATGTTTACTTGCAACCATTGCCCTTACGTAGTGGGGTCCGAATCAAGAATAGAGGCGATGTCACTAAAAGCTCAAAGTAATAATATTGGATTCATTGGAATTAATTCTAATGATCCAGTAAATTATAATACTGATTCTTGGGAAAATATGGTTAAAAGAGCAAAATCTGGGATGTCATATGCTTATTTAGTAGATGAAAGCCAAGAAATAGCACAAAATTATGGTGCAGAAAGAACACCTGAATTTTATTTAATAAATTCATCTGGAATAGTTGTTTATCGAGGTCGTCTAGACGACTCTCCTCGTGACCCTTCTCATGCTAAGACTTCTGATTTATCCGATGCAATAGATGAGCTAATTGCAGGACAACCAATGTCTCAAAGTAGGAATGAAAGTATCGGCTGCTCAGTAAAGTGGAAAAATTAATTGTTAAATTAAGAAAAATTAGTACTGTTCCAATACAAGTTCAGTTTGAGTAGAACTAATATCACCAGGGGCTGCTAACCACATTTTATCCAACATATTTCTCAATCCTGCAGTGTCATCCACATGCACAATAGCAATTAAGTCAGCCTCACCACTTATTTCGTAAACAGATTCTACTCCAACCCAACCGGCAAACTCCCCTGCCAGAGTTCCAATCTCGGTTCCCGGGCCTACCTTCATACGTATTAAAGCCGACAAACCTATTCCACTTTCTCTTACAGTATATCCTCTTATGACACCCTCCTCTTCTAACTTTTTCATTCTAGTCCTAACAGTTCTTTCAGTGACTCCAACACTTTTTGCTATTTCCACGTACGCTGCTCTTCCATTGTCTCTAAGCACTCCTAAAATACTTCTATCTAAAGAATCAACATTTGACATATTTTATTCCGAAAACCGTATCTTATTTCTACTTTGACAACATAAATTCTTATTATTTATAACTTTATTTCCGTATTATGTAAATTCATAATAATTTTTTTTTAAAAGTTTGGTTAAAATGTGATGACATTGACAGACTGACGTGCAAACAGATGAGGCGACGACAAATCTTCATATCCAAGAGTTTCTTGATGATATCTCAAAACTGAATTTATCATATGCTTATTCTCAGTGGTATAATGTTGATGTTGCATCACTTATTTCGAATACTAATATTCTTGGTCATGAAATAGATGAATCTACTGGGGCTTCATTAATTTTTTTAGATCGTAGTGTTATGTTTTGTTGCCCAAATTCAGGTAAAATACATCATTATCCTAAACATTTGCTACATTGTTTTGTAGATGATAAAAGAGGTCAATCAGAAATAAATGATACTTTGTTTAGAGCAGAACTATTTTCTATATCTCCTAAAGATGAGCAATTATGTTGGGAAAAATGTTGTAATTCAGAAGTCGATATACCAAATCTTCAGTCCAAAGTGTCTAATTGGATAGGTTGGTTAAACAGATAATTTTGATTATATTCCGTTATCTTGACAAGAGTAACACATCTCCCATCAAATATGGGGTTACCGATAAGTGATTTACATGCTCGAATGATTTTAGATTCTAGAGGCAATCCTACTGTAGAAGTTGAATGTTATGCTAGTATAGATATTTCCTCTCGCGCCGCAGTTCCATCAGGAGCCTCAACAGGTAGTTATGAGGCTGTAGAATTAAGAGATGGAGGAGAAAAGTGGGCCGGTAAAGGAGTTCATTCCGCGATTGATAATATTAATGGAAAAATTAAAAATGCTTTAATCGGAGAAGATATTTCTGAACAAAGTAATATTGACCAGATTATGCTAGATTTAGACAATACATCTAACAAATCAAATCTTGGAGCCAATGCAATTCTTGGAGTTTCATTAGCTTGCTTAAGGGCAGCTGCAGGAATCGGTTATCCATTATGGTCATATATCGCATCTGAAGAAGATAAATGTGCTTTACCTGTTCCATTAATGAATATACTCAATGGAGGTGCACATGCTAATTCTAATGTTGATATACAAGAATTTATGATTGTTCCCCACGGTTTTACAAACTTTGAAGATTCATTACGCGCAGGTGTTGAAATATATCATACTTTGAAAACAGTTCTAAAAAAGAATGGACTGCTTAGCGGCGTAGGAGATGAAGGAGGATTTGCTCCAAATTTACCATGTAATGAAGATGGTCTTATTTATGTCGTAAAAGCTATACAAAAAGCTGGATATAAACCAGGAGAAGAGGTTTCAATTGCATTAGATGTTGCAGCACAAGAATTTCTTAAGGATAATAAATATCATTTTGATGGACAACGATTATCAGGTACGGAATTAGCAGAAATTTATTCTGAATGGATTAGAAAATATCCAATAGTGTCTATAGAAGATCCATTTGGAGAAGATGACTGGGGCTCATGGATTGAATTCACAAAAAAAGAAGGAAATAATATCCAAATCGTAGGAGACGATTTGTATGTCACTAACCCAAATCGTCTAATTAGAGGTATTGAAGAACACGCATCAAATGCGATTTTAATAAAATTGAACCAAATAGGAACCTTCACGGAAACCATGAACGTGATAAAAATGGCTAAAGATGCCGGTTTTGCTACCATAATAAGCCATCGTTCAGGAGAAACAAGTGATGAAATAATTTCTGATATAGCCGTAGGTACTAACGCTGGCCAAATAAAAACTGGGGCCCCCGCAAGAAGTGATAGGACTTCGAAATATAATCAATTATTGAGAATTTCAGAAACATGTAATAATTTCACTCAACTATTCTAAGGAATTAAGGATTAGAGGCAATACAATCGTTGCATCTGATTCTATTACAAACCGTGGAGTATCAACATCTAGTTTTCCCCAACTTATTTTTTCATTTGGAGGAGCACCGGAATATCCTCCATATGATGGTCTTGACTCACTAATTTGTGCAAACCATTTCCATCGATTGATTTTCATTCCTACATCCTGTTCCAACATTGGAACTACACATATAGCAAAATCACCAGCTATTCCCCCTCCAACCTGTAGAATTCCTGTTGGAGAATCATCTTCTCTATACCAATCTGCCAGTGATTGCATAGCATACAAACCTCCTTTTATTATATCTGGATTCTTGAAAGTACAATCAATTACTCTAGCAGTAAGAATATTTCCAAGAGTAGAATCTTCCCAACCTGGTACAAATATTGGTATATTGGCATCAGCTGCAGCCATTAGCCATGAATTTTTTGGATTTCCTTCAAATTCTAACTCACTATGGAGTAAAATATCATATAAATATTCATGAGGAAATCTCTTATCTCCTGCAGCCTCTGCATTTTTCCATAACGGCATAAGTAATTTCTCAATCTTTCTTATTGCTTCTTCTTCAGGAATAGCAACATCTGTAACTCGGTTCATTCCCCTATCTCTGAGTTTTTCATCATCTTCCGCAGTCATTTCTCTCCAATTTAATATCTTCTCATAACTTGAATAGGCAACCAACTTGAATAAATCTTCTTCAAGGTTGGCACCCGTACAACAAATGGCATGTATTTTTTGAGATCTTATTGCCGGCGCTAACGTCCTACCTATCTCAGCTGTTGACATAGCACCAGCCAACGTAATGATAAGTCTACCTTTATGATCTAAGAAATCTCTAAGAGATTCTGAACACTCTGCCAATATTCCTGCATTAAAATGCTTATAATTTTCTTTAATAAATTTTTTTATAGACATATAATCACCTACTGAATAAATCTATTAATTTGCTGTTCTCTAACTAGTCTAATCCCTTTAATTGATTTTGAAAAAAGATTTTTTATTCCATCAACAATCAATTGAGGGTCATTATTTCCACAGGTAAATACATCAATTGCCAATAAACCAATGTCTGAATAACAATGTGCAGTTACATGACTCTCATCTATCAAAACAACAGCAGCATATCCTGGTGGACTTTGTGTTCCATCAAATTCCTCTACATGTGAATGAACTTCTCTAATTCCAGCATTTCTTACAATTTCTCTTAGTTTCTCTAATATCCAACTTCCATCATTTTTTCCAGGAGCAGTATAATTTACATAGTCTAAAAAAATATGCATACCTCTGCCATCTTCGCCGCTCATTTTTTTCAATGCAATATTTAATCATAAATATAATTTTAGATTTTTTATTAATATTAGTTCTATGTTGAATTAATCAATAAGCCACTTCTTCAATCTTTCCAATCCTTCTATTATTGTCTCTTCACTACATGCATATGAGATTCTAATAAAGCCGGCCCCGCCTGTTATAAGTGATGCAGGAATTAATTGAACGCCCGCCTCAAGTGCTCCATCTGCAAATTCTAAATCTGTCATCCCTGTTCCGGTCACATCTACGAATAGGTAGAACGCGCCTTCTGGATCTACAATTCTTAGACCAGGAATTTTAGAAAGACCTTCAACCATGATTTCTTTTCTTTTTATGTATTCATTATTAAAATTCTCAACTTCATCATCGCACTTAAGTGCTATTTTTGCGGCATCCATTAGAAAAGTAGGAACATGAGATGCTGAATTAGCTTGACTCTTTGCCGCTGCTTTCATTGCATTTTTTGGTCCAGCCAAGAAACCTAATCGCATCCCAGTCATTGCCCAAGATTTTGACCAACCATTTACAACAATGGTTCTTTCAAACCCTCCAGGAATACTGGCCGGAGAAACATGAGGATAGTCGACCCATACAAGGCGTGCATATATTTCATCAGAAACAATCCACAAGTCATGTTCCTTTGCAATATTCACAATTTCTTCTATTTCTGAAGGAGTAAATACAGCACCAGTAGGATTACATGGTGAATTTATTAAAATCATTTTTGTTTTATTATTTATTGAATTTCTTATAGCATCAATATCAGGATGAAAAGTATCTCTATCGACGGGAACATGAACCGGTATGGCACCAATAAACTTTAACATCGGTTCATATGATGCCCATGAAGGGGCAAGTAAAATTACTTCATCACCTGGCATTGTTGTAATTAAAAACGAATAAAGTAATCCTTGTTTAGCCCCAGGCGTGATTACTATATCTTCAGCAGGACAATTTATGTTATGTTTTTGTTTAATATAATCTGAAACAGCACTGCACAATTCTAAAGAACCAGCGCCACGAGTATATTTTGTCTTACCATCATTTAAACCTTTGATAGCCAACTTAATTATTTTTTCTGGAGTACTAAAACCCGGTTCTCCGACAGTCCATCTTACTACTCCCTCGGCAGGCGGCTGTAGATAAGAAGCGAAGCCAACTCCCAGGCCCTCATATCGTCCCGATACTTGTGGCATATCCCGTCCCGAGTGTTGAACGTTCATGATAGTATGCAATAAAAATTATTTTTTTTACTCAGTGTTCTACGAACAATATTCAAAGAGAACTAGTTCTTGGACTACATATCGCACGGATGGCAGAGCAGCTATGCAAGGGATTGCAGATCCCTGGACCCGGGTGCAAATCCCGGTCCGTGCTCCATCATTTTGGTTTCCATTCCATATCATGATGTGGACCAATTCCTTCTATTTCAAAAATTTCAGATACAATCTTAAAACCACATCTGGCATACATCGGAACCGCTTTTATTCTAGCATTACACCAAATACCTGTATTTTCTTTCTTAACCTCATCTTGTAATTTATTTACAATATCTGAACCAATGCCTCGATTACGAAATTCAGAATCAACTGCCATACCTCTTATTCTGTACTCACAACCCTCTCTAGGATCCAATTGTAATGTCGCACAACCAATAATTTTTTTTCCTATATATGCACACAAAAACCTAGTATTTTCATCATCATCGATACCAGGATAATGTTCAGTTCCTCTGGGCATTCCAATTCTAAGAACTTTGAATCTCAATTCTAGATGATCCAAATCTACTTTATCTGACCACCTCAATACATGTTTCATGTATTGTCGAAAGATAACTACACAATTAATACATCTTCTATCGGCGCTTTAAAATGGACGTTGATGTTGGTATAGACATGAATGAACCAAAAAACACAAATTGGAAAATTTTTGGCATAATTGGATTTATTTTAGTAATCAACACTATTTATCCAAAATTTTCTTTTTCCGGTCCTTGGAATTCCAATTCTTTTTCTTTGGGTATAGTGGGATTAATGGGAATATCCTTTTTGTATGTCTCATGGTATCGTTTTACATTTAACAGAAATGGACTAATACCCTGGATGGATATTTTAAAAAATCCTTCAAGATCTTCAAAAATTGAATTGTCGATAGGTTTTTTCTTTATTTTCGGAGCATGGTTTGCAGGAAATATTTTACAAAATAATCTTCCGGATCCAACGGGATTAATTTTAGCTTTAATTGGTGTTTTATTAATTCTTCATTCAACTTATGTTTTACTAAGTATTGGTCCACTAAAAGACGATTAACATTATCTTTTACCTGGTTTCCAAAATTGTAGTGGTAATGCATTGTCGCCTTTCATTGCTCTAAATGCTAAATGATCAGCACGCTCATTCCATCTATGCCCTCTATGTGCTTTGACATGCTCAAATCCTATCGTTTTAATCGATATAACTTCTTTCCATATCTGTTGAACGCGCTGTGCGATTTGGCGATTGGCTTTAGCTTTCCACTTCCCCATAGTAATATTCATTGCATATTGCGAATCTCCTTTAATCATTACATTTTTATCCCTATTTCCTATTAATATCCATCGAAGAGCATGTGCTATCGCACTCAATTCTGCAGTGTTATTGGATCCTACTTCGGCACCTAGAAACAGCTTAGAATCTCTATTGGTAATTACTTTACCACTTTCTTCATAAATTAAATTTCCATGACCTTTGCCTAGTCCATTATCTCCTTCTATAACACAAAAACCCCAGCCTGCAGGAGTTTCAGATGTCACATTTCTATTTTCTTCACAAGAACCATCCACATAGATATATATGGCATCTAAAACCATATTTATTCTTCCAATAATTCTTGATATGCATCAGAATTCAGGAGCCCTTCTATTTGATTCGCATCTTCTACAGTCATTTTACAGATCCAACCATCTCCATAAGGATCTATATTTATTGTTTCTGGAGCATCTTCTAATAATTCATTTACCTCAATCACTGTGCCAGCAATGGGGGCATATATTTCACTGACAGATTTTACAGATTCTACACTTGCATAGGACTCCATAATAGAAACCTTAGCTCCTACTTCAGGTAATTCAACCCAAACCACATCTGTTAATGCGTTTTGTGCAAAGTCGGTTATCCCAACTACTATTTCATCTCCATCAATTCTTATCCATTCATGTTCAGCTGTATATTTTAATTCACTCGGTACGTCACTCATCGCATCCACCTTTTTATTATGCGGTAGGTATACAGAGGGTCAACTTTTCCCTTTACTATTCTTCTTCATGTTTGTTCTCAAGATGTTCCATTTCCATTTTCGCCCATTCAGAACTTAAATTTGATACATCTGCTTCTAGCATTTCTTCTTCTAAACGAGCACGCATTTCTTCATCGATTTCTTTACTAAACCAAGCATCTAAAATAGTTGTAAACTTGTTAATTATTAAAATAATAATAAATATAATCACCATAAAAATAAGTAATAATAATATTAGATAATTATTACACGTCCCATATGAACATTCTTTTATGGTTAATTCATTATCAACATAAACTATAGAAATTAAAAATATTAAAGGTAAAATAACACCAATCAGAACTCTTTCAAGCCTCCCCGCTGGCGAATCCATGTTATTCCTGTAGGGGAACTATTTAATCAATACATTTCTTTAACTAGCTTATGTATTTTGTAAGGAAGGAGTGCTCTATTAACAGGTGTAACTTCCAAAATACGCCCATCATCCCTTCTTCTAATATCTTGAAGAAGTGGATGTCTACTTTTTTTATGTAAAGTTAATAATGTAGGCATGTCATTATTTAGAGCAGTTCTTACTGCTGAAACAAACATCTCACTTTCAACAGAGAATTTACCTACCTCATCAATTACTAAAATTTCACAATTTCCTATACTATCCATTATCGCAGGCACTGCTACTCTATCCAGTTCAGTAGGATCAATTCCAAACCCCAGTATTCTTAACCTTGAATCTATATTTCTATGAGCCATTACCCCTTTTTCGCCTGTTTTTATATTTACACATGCGTAACCTACTCTTTCACCATTTTCTATGATGGATTCAGTAGTCATCCCTCCAATTAAATTTTCAGCGGAAAACGGCCCTCTCGTCACTCCATTTTTTCTCTCCTCAACAAGCATATCAATTACTTTTTTGAGAACAGCAGATTTACCGGATCTGGGTAATCCAGTAATCCCTATTTTTGGATTTATTCCCATATTATCTCAACTATCCTTTGCTATGCCAGAGCGCTAACGCTTAACGCACATCCTGCAAAGGTATAACTAGTTTCATCAATTTCGTCTAAAAAAGGTACTGAGACCGGAATTTAAATTAAGACATTTGTAACTAGATTTAGTTTTTATTACCACTAAATGGTAATGAAGATGTACTAGCAAGTTTTGGAAAAGGTAAATCAACAATTTCATAATTGTTAACATTACTATTTGCAGCCCATACATTTGACCAAATATTAAGATCGTCTGAATTTAAATGATTAACTATTACGTTAAGAGCATTTTCTAAATTTCCAAACTCTCCCCTCAACATTTCACAGGTCTGTTCTGGTATTTGTAAATAGTTCATTGAATTACCTAAAGCACAATTTTTAGGTATAACAGACCATAATAATCTTCTTCCAAAACTAGAATTAATTACTGTTTGACAGACTATTCTTGGTTTATCTTTTATTTTCGTGTCTCCTTTCCACATCGCTTGTAATATTTCATGACTATCTTTGTGCATATTTTTGACAAATGATGGATGATTAATTATTATATTTTTTCCATCTAATTTCAAATGACCAGATCTGATTAGAGGAACTCCTTTTGAATCTTCATTCCAATTATAAATTCCTATGTTATTACTCTGCTCTACTTCTCCTACTTTGATACGTATTGTTTTATCTCCTCTATTCAACCAATTGTCTTCTTCGCCCAATCGAGGCTCATCTGCAAGATTATTTATTGCATTTAAGGTCTTTCTCCTCATTAAAGAATCTCTAGGCATTCTTGGAACTGCCCACGAAGTATCCGTCCAAGTTGACCATGGACCTCTTTCTAATTCTAGGAATGGAGCCTTGGAATTTAATCCTTCTTTATTTGAAAAATCACCACTTTCTAGTGGTCCGAAACTGGTTAATACTTCAGTTTTACCTCCTACTATCACCTCTATTACTAAGATACCTTGAGAATGTCCTGGAAAGAGTTTATTACTTTCTGAAAAAGACCAGCATGTTTCCCATCTATTCTTAGATACCAATATTTTTCTTAATGGAGAGCTACTTTTCTCACGAAGCAATGAATCTGGGACTATCATTCTAATTTTACCATCTTTTTGAACAATTTGTAATGATCTTTCGACGTATAAACGATATAAATTAACATTACCTTTGAGAGCAGAATATCTTAATTTACCATTTAAGTCACACTTATTTCTAAGTTTTTCAGACATTAATTTCCTTAATTCACTACCATTTTGTTGATTTCTAAACTTATCTTTAATTCTTAACCAAGGAGGTTTAGAAACAATGAACTTTGGTTTTTCATTCCATGGCCAATCATCAACGAGAATATCTCTACAAAGAACATTATTCTTTAAAATCAGTTCAGCGTCTAATCTACTTATTTTTCCACTTTCTTTTTTTGAACTTGCTAGACCTAATTTCATTAAAATTATTATAATTCTTCTTCTTGTAGCATAAACTCCTACTTCTGAATAATCAAGAAGTTGCAAACCTTCTAAAAGTCTGGTTGTATCTTCTTTTTTTAATGATCCTTCCAAACTTTCACATCTTTCTGCATGAATTTTTAGCATTCTATCAGGGAATATTCCTGCGCCAACTGCAATATCTGCAAATGGAATAGGTATACCAGTCATAGTTTGATGTTCTAATTTAAAATCATACTTATTTATTTCAGATTTAGTTTGTACTTCATTATTTATCTGTTCAGCATATGCCCTAAAGCCGGGAGGTAATGCAGATATGGAAATTGTAGCTAACGGCTCTTTCTTTTTTATGGTATTAGTATTCTTAAATTCATCAGCCAATATCAAATCTGCTAATTTTACCTGTATAGATCCTATTCCTCTAACAGACCTACCATCCTGTTCTGCTTCGTGTCTAGAAAGTAGTGTATCAAGGACTGTTCCAGGCTCCGATAACAAACCAGCAGGTAAAGTTGGCCAATTTTTGGGAAGTGTTGCTGCGACAGGAATATTCTTTACTACTGCTTTTTCCCAAGAATCGAGCCATATCTCAATTTGTTTGACTCTGTCATAACATTCATGGTCAACCCTAGCATACCATCCAGCTGCTTCACTAACCATCTAAATCGAAATTACTAGAAGCATTTTCTTTTTGAAAGATTGTATATATTTTTCAATCAATTTTCGAGACCAAAAATATCTTGATCTAATTCAACAATCATTCTTTTTTGTAATAATATTGATATTGCTTCATCAATTTCTTTTTCATCTATTGCTAGAGTTTTGAACTTCTTTACCAAATCAGAATAGTGTACTACATTATTTCCAGATATTCTTTCCCTTTCCATCATACTCAGTATATGTTCTGAAACTATGGCTAATAATGGATCATCATCGAACCCAAGAGCTCCAAAATCTACTATTGCTTCGCCTACATCAACATCTTCATTTTTTCCTTTTTTACCTTTGTATGAACTTTCTTGATTATTTTCGTAGACATCAAACAGGTTCTTTTGGTTTGGATCGGTTATTCCTACCCCATCAGTCACTTCCCTTTGTCTTTTTAATCTCTTTACTAGAGTTTCGATTCGATGTAATCTTTGCTCTAATCGTAATCTTTCCCTTCCAAGATGACCTTCAACTAGTTCTAACTCATCTTGAGCTCTTCCATCTAACCATTTTGATAAATCCCAGTTTGGTTCTATTCGCAACATTGTTTCCCATAATCTTGCCACAGAGTCAGGAAGTGCCTTAATATCGATTCGGGGAGTTTCTTTTCCATCTCTTGGCCCACTCTCCATAACTACTCATCACACTCGGCCGTCTATCAATTATCCCATCCCTCATTAGGTTCGATAAAGGAGTTGAAGTGATAAATGAAGTCGTTCTGCCAAGAGTCATGACTGCCTACCGTCTAACCATTTTGCCTGGAGACGGTACGGGGAAAGAAGTGGCTAAAGAGGGGCAGAAGATTTTACAAGTTTTTCAAGACTATAGCCCACTTAATTTTGATGTAACCGAAATTCCATGTGGAGGAGAATACTATCTAGAAACCGGAATGGAATGGCCAGAAGGATCATTTGAGCATTGTAGAGACAACTCTGATGCAATTCTATTAGGTGCAATAGGTTGGCCAGATGCAAAATTACCTAACGGTGACAATGCTGGAGGTTCAGTAATACTCGGGTTACGATCTGGCTTAGATTTGTATGCAAATGTTCGCCCAGTCAAACTATATCCAGGAGTAGATCACAAGATACATGGAAAATATATGCAAGTATGGGATTCTAAATTGGTTGATATGGTTTTGATTAGAGAAAATACCGAGGGATTATATCATTCATTATTACGACGTTCAGCATTAGCTGTAGCCGGCCAAAGTCCCGATGAGCCAATAACTATTGAGAAATTCTCTGGATTAGAAGGTGAAGTTGCATGGGATCCAAGGCCAATATCAAGAAATGGTAGTCATAGAGTGATAGACTTTGGATTTAAATTAGCCAACCGAAGAATGGAAAAAACAGGAAAGCAACAGAAAGTTACATGTGTAGACAAAAGTAATGTTACTGAAGGATGTAGACTTTTTAGAAAAGTTTTCCAAGATATTGCATCTGAATATCCTCAATTAAAAACACACGAAGCATATATTGATGCTTTTACTATGTGGCTTATCCGAAGTCCAGAAGACTTAGATGTCGTAGTTCTACCAAATATGTTTGGAGATATTGCCACAGATTTAGCATCAGTATTACAAGGAGGGTTGGGTATGGCTGCTAGCGCTAATATCGGCGATAATCACATGCTATTCGAGCCAGTACATGGCTCCGCTCCTCAACATGCTGGAAAGAATATCGTTAATCCAATAGCAACAATCTCTTCAGTTCAACTTATGTTTGATAATTTAGGATCTAGACATAACGATGCAGACGCAACATTGTGTGCTGAATTACTTGATAGAGCTATATCAGAGCATTTGGCAGAAGGTGAGATAATTACTTATGATTTAGGCGGAAATGCTTCAACCTCAGAAGTCGGTACTGCAATTGCAGATAGATGCGCTGTAATATTAAAAGAGACTTTTAATAATTAATATAACTCATTTTATCATTTTAAAAGTCAACTCAGATACTTAGTCCCTGTCATTTCTTCACTTATCTTCCACAGACGTTTTGCTATATTTTCATCTCTTGCCTTTTTGTTCACTTTTGCTTTTCCTGTAGAACCTCTCATTTCTATTATCCCAGTTGGACCCCAATAAATGTATTCAGTAGCCTTTGGTTCAGTAGCTGCAAAAAGTGTAGCCTCCGCACCTTTCTTTGCAGACATGGCAAAAAATATGTTTAATATTCGCCACAAAATAGAATATCTTTGTAATTCTGTATTTGAATATCCTGGATGACTACCTAGTGAGATTGTAGAGTAACCTTTAGCCCTTAAACGCCTGTCTAACTCTATTGCAAAGTACAAATTAGAAATTTTGCTTTGTGAATAGGAACCCCATTTATTGTATCTTTTACGTTCACTATTTAAATCCTCAAAATCTACTACTCCTGGATTATGTGCTATACTTGAAACAGTGATTATGCGACCTCCTTTATTTTTCTCCATAAGAGGAAGTAGTAGACCAGTAAGTGAAAAATGCCCAAGATGGTTGGTACCAAATTGTAATTCAAAATTATTTTTTGTTTTTGAATAAGGAGGTATCATCACGCCAGCATTGTTTATTAGTACATCAAGTCGTTCATTTTCATCAATAAATTTCTTTGCAAAGTTACTAATATTTTCTAAGTCAGCAAGATCTAATTGGTATAATTTGATATCTGCTTCTGGAAAATCTTCAAGGATTTTATTTCGAGCCAAGGCTGCTTTTTCTAAATTTCTACATGCCATAATCACACATGCCCCTTTAGCTGCTAAACTATGAGCCATATGGTATCCAATACCAGTATTCGATCCGGTGATAATTATCACCTTATCAGTCTGATTATTCATCATTTCAACTTTCCATTTCATAAATTCAAACCCCAATCTATCAGTTAGTCAAGGTTATCCGCTACAGTAAACAAATTAAATCTTGTTTATTTGAAAATCTAAAATATATTTAGAAGATAAAGTTATTTGACTCACTCATCTCCAAATAATATGGAAAAACAATCCTCCTTGATAAATCCAGTTTTGATTGGTGGTTGTTTGATAATTCTTACTGGATTTTCAATTAGAGCATCTTTTGGAGTATTTCAAATTCCAATAGAGGAAGAATTTGGCTGGCCACGTGTAGAATTCAGTCTGGCAATAGCGATTCAAAATTTAGCATGGGGATTCGGTGCACCAATATTTGGAGCAATTGCCGAGAAGTTGGGCGATCGTAAATCAATTATAATCGGTGCTATATTTTATTCTCTTGGTTTAGTTTTAACAGCCGGTGCAACTACGCCCATTGAATATCAATTATACGAAATATTAGTTGGTTTTGGAATTGCAGGAACGGGTTTTGGAGTTGTACTTGCAGTAGTCGGACGTGCAAGCGCGCCTGAAAATAGATCTATGAGTCTAGCAATAACCACTGCTGCTGGTTCGCTAGGTCAAGTGATTGGGCCAATCGCAGCCGTTGCACTTTTAGTTCATGTAACCGTACAAACAGTCTTTCTTATATTTGCAATAACAATTCTTGCAACCTTACTTTTATTACCATTGATGAAAGCACCTGCAGCTGCAAGTAAAGAGCAATTAAATGAGAGTATGAGGGATATTCTAAAATTAGCTTCCAAAGATCCTTCTTTTTCTATGATTTTCATTGGATTTTTTTCTTGCGGTTATCAGTTGGCATTTATTACAGCACATTTCCCGGCTCTTGTCACTGAAATGAGCGCACCAATAGATCCTAGTGGATGGTGTGGAGACTTGGGGATAGAAACTACCGCAGCTCTTGGAGGTTTTTCCATCTCTGTAATTGGCTTTGCCAATATATTAGGTACTTTACTAGCTGGATGGGCAGGTAAAAGATTTCCTCGTAAATGGATACTATCTGGAATTTATGCAGGTAGATCAATATCAGCAATTTGGTTTATTTTAACGCCTATTACGCCCAATTCAGTTTTGATATTTTCTTTTACTATGGGGTTTCTTTGGTTAGCTACGGTTCCTTTAACCAGTGGTTTAATTGCTCATATTTATGGGTTAAAGTATATGGCTACTCTTTATGGAATAGTATTTTTTTCACATCAATTGGGTAGTTTTACTGGAGTATATCTCGGAGGAATACTCTATGATAGTTACGGCCTCGTACAATCTAGTATGGTGGGTCGGGATAGCTGCAGGAATTCTCTCTGCACTAATTCATATTCCAATACGCGAGGAATCAAGAGTAAAGAATTTGAATAAGACCTAATCAATATATTCTGGTTGTTTAATTCTTACAATAGCCCCAGTGAATAGAATAATCAATAAAACACCAATAAATAAATTCCAATCAACTAATCTTTCAAAAAATATTACAATAACAAATGTAAACATCAAAAAACTTAGTAGAAGAAAATGAATAAACGGGGCTCCCTTTAATCTAGGATCTAAGAAATTATAGATATAAACACCTGCTAAATTAGCATATATTCTTGCCCAAAAAACATAGATTATGCCAAAAATTATCGGTAAAGAAAAATATCTCCAATCCACTTCCATATTATTGATTATCAATGCCGTTCCTAATATTACGACATTCAGATTGTGCATTACTATTTCATACCAATAAAATAAGTGATCAATATTATTACCTTTTGAAATCTCGTTATCTATGATATGAAACGAAACAACACAAGTCACTAATATTGCACAACTATATGTTGTAGCGAAAAGTGCTGGACTCGAAATAAGTATCCAATTAGGTACTTCATTACCAGATAAATGAATCCATGAAGCCGCAGCAGAAATTACAAAACTCAAACCAAAAAGACCAAAATGCCACATTGTAAATGCTGCTAGTCGTGTTATTCCAGATGAATGACGTTTACGATTAATTCTTTCTTCAAAGTATAAAGGATAATCTGGAGATCCCTTAGGATCTAATGCTACCCATGCCAGAGTCACTAGACTTAGTATTGCACATAAAGTTCGAAATAATGCAAGTAATTCGTCAGATAAATAATTCGAAGATACAACAGAATCTAATGTTGGCACATCTTGTAATAAATTACTGTTAAAAATAAAAAATAACATAATTAAAAATACAAAAGATGTTATGAATGCAGTTTCTACATGCATATCCTTTTTCCCATAAGTCATTAATTTAAGCCTCCTGATGAAACTCATAATATCCTATGATTGGCCATACGTATTCAGTTATTTGTACAATTCGAGTTTAGAATAATATCTAGTAAAATCACTATTCTAAAAAAAATTATTATAAAACTATAAAATATCAATTAACCAGTATTAACTATGCAACAATATGTGATAGGCTTTATTTGCTTATCAATAGGAATATATCTTTTTAGGGATCCTGCAAAACAGAAAAGAAAAACTGTCGGCCATTATGCATTAGGAATATCAATTAATAAAACCCGTCTTTACAAAATTTTTGGACTAATTGGAGCAATAGTAGCATATTTCATTTATGAAGCATACATTGAATCATTTATCCCATCTGATTTTCCTATCCCAAAGAACTTTTTAGGAGTCATAATGGCAATAATTGGAGCATTCATGGTTCGTTCTTGGATGCAGGTAACTGAAGATATTATCTCAGTTAGTGGACCTACATTTTTATTTATTTTTAGTTATGATTATCTTAAGTTCGAAAGAAACATCGACTTACTTGACTATATTGCAAAACTACCTGCGATTCCTAATATTACAAATGATACATTAGAATTTATCATGCTCTTAATAATTATCATAATATCATATATATTTAGAAGAATTTTACGTAGATCAATGCCAATCATACTTGCTGGGATTTTTTCAGGTTTGTTAATAGCAAACGGATCTAATATTCTTATCAAAGGTACTTTACCTTCTTCTCGGCAAGAATTAGAATTACAGGCTTCTGCAATACTTACAATTATCAGTATCACATATCAAATTTATTTTAACAGAAAACAACGCAAGACTGCAGAAATTATCAATGAAGAACCTATTTCTAAAATTTCAACTATTATTAAGATTAATTGTCCAGCATGTTTAGAATACACTAACCATGAAATAATAAACAGAAAAGAAACTCCAGAGGGAATTGATGTATTAATACAATGTAAAGGAAAAAATGTTTATGATACAATATGTGATAATTATCAAACAGTACGTGAAGAAAATACACAATCATAATTATGATTATTAAAATTATATTATCTTATTGTTATGATCAACATGAATAATTATAGGTTTGTGGCTATTTATACTATCATCATCTAAAGTAATGTAAGTACATAATATTACCAGATCTCCAGTATTTATCAAATGTGCTGCAGCACCATTGATACAAATTTTTCCTGATTTTCTAGGCGCTTTAATTACATAAGTTTCTAATCTGGATCCATTTGTTATATCTAATACCTGTATCTTTTCCCATTCTATTATGCCCGCAGCGTCCATAAGATCTTCATCTATTGAAATAGATCCTATGTAATTTAAATCTGCTTCAGTTACTTTTGCTCTATGTATTTTTGAATTAAGTAACTGCCTTCCAGAACTCATGATATTGCCCAGTTACTTTGTAATTTAATTTTAATCATTTCATAATCACAAATTTAAATCTAAGATGATACAAAAACATCCAGATGATACAATAGAACAAAATCAAACAATTTATTGATAAATGATAATAAGTCGTAAAGGGGTACTTAGGTGATTATAGTGAGAGCAAGATTAACAAATAAAGTAAACATCAAAGACAAAAAGAAAACTCTTTCAGCAATATTTTTAGTTTCTATAATGATATTTAGTACCCAGATGTATTCTTTCCAAGATTTTGATAGTAAATCAAATTTAGATGATGAATATGAAAATCCTAATAACACATTTTTTCAACAATCATCATTACCTTCTGAAGAACCAAATGGCCAAGAATTTCAACAACAACAAAATATGAATTTCTTTGATCACCCAATGTATTCAGATATTTTTTATAATGACCCTGCATCATATTATGGCAAAATCTCAGATCCTTCCGCACTTGCATTAAATCCTAATTATGAATTTTATTTAGAAGAGACAAATACGGATGATCATGATAATGATGGAATCAGCGATCTTAACGATTTAGACGATGATAATGATGGAATCAGCGATCTTATTGAGAGATTTGACGGTTGCTATGGAACAGATCCATTTGACCATGATAACGATGGCATAAGTGATGAGTTTGATTGGGATGACGATAATGATGGAATTTTAGAAGGGCCACTCGATCCTACACAAGGATTAGATCCAAGTAACGTAACTTCAGATAGGTATGTGGTACCTTCTACAATTCATCCTTGGACTTTTACTGAAGTTGGTACTGGTTATTTGATTGATCAAAATCCCTTTGACCATGATAATGATGGAGTACCAGATGAAGACATAGATGGTAGTGGTAAAGGTACATATGATGAGGATGATGATAATGATGCCCGTCTAGACCAGTTCACATGGCCATGTGATTTTGATGGAGATGGTGAACAAGACTACTTTGACATAGATGACGATAATGATGGCGTTGAAGATATATGGGACGTCCATCCTTGGGATGACCAACTCACATCTAATATCACGCTATCAGCTCCTTGGGCAGCTGCCGAAGTATGGGCAAGTACTGAAGAATATGATATCTCCATGACAAATGCAGGTCTTTCAATTCAATCAATTACTATTGAAGTCGGTGATACAGTAATATGGACAAATAACGCTGTATCTGATAGAACAGTAAGAGCCGCAGATAGTTCTTTTGATAGTGGGCCAATTTCGCCTGGAAGTACATTCAGTCACAAGTTTAATGATATCGGTACTGTGCTTTATGCAGACCCTGACTCATCATTTTATGATGGTGATGTTATAATAAGAGACGAATCCGGGAAACCATTTCCAGAAGCATTTACAATGGATCCTGCTGCTTATGGGACAGATACATTTGATTTCGTAACGAAAGAAAGAACAATCTGGCATCCTCTTGAACAGACATTTACACAAATTATTGATGGTGATTTAGATGATGATGGCATTCCTAATTTCATCGACCCAGACAATGATAACGATGGCTCACCAGATTCTTCAGATACTGATGATGATAACGACGGGCTTCTAGATATGTGGGATGTTGATGATGATAACGATGGAATACCAGATAGCTGTATGCAAGTAGATACTAATGGAGACGGTGCAGGAGATCTTCCAAATTCACACTTAATTGGGATTCCTGGTATAGATTGTGAACTTGATTATGATAGAGATGCAGATGATGATATTTACAGAGCCATTGACGCAGATTATGACTTAGTTTGGGATTGGAAAGATACAGATATGGGGGCACCACTATCACCAGACAGTCTTATTGGAAACCCTGGGGTAGATATCACAGACCTTCCTTATGATTTGGATAATGATGGTTTAGTGAATGAATTAGACCCATATATGAACTCTACAGATTCAGAAATAGATGGATGGAATTGCCCTTCTCTAGAGAATCCTAATCCACAAAATCCTGATGACAATTGTATTTTAATGCGTAAATCATACACCGGGAACAACGATTGGGATGGCGATGGCCTGAATAATTGGGTGGATATGGACGATGATAATGATGGAGTAATTGACTGGTTAGATATTGATGAAAACTGTGACCTAGATGATGACAATGATTTGCATTTGTTGAATGGTTCAAAATATAGGGATGATGGATTAAATTCAATAGATACAGATATTGATGGAGATGGACTTGCCAATGACGAAGACTGGGACGATGATAACGATGGTATTCCAGATCTTTATGATCCTGATGATGGAAACTGTGGGATACTAGATACTGATAGTACAGATATTTTTACGAATACTTATCCTCATTCAGATGGAGATATAATTGATGGAAGTACTGATAGTGGACTATACACGGGAACCTTTACTTTACTCTTTGATATGTATTGGCATTTTAGTCCATTTATGTTCGTACAAGACTTCGTTTTACCATACAACGGATACTCTACAGATGGAGCAACAACAATCACCTCCAATGGAATAATTCCAGAAATGTATTGGGCAGTAGTAACACAATGGAGTCCATTTAATGGTAATAATTTCTTTGATATTGATATGGATGGAGATTCGTTAATCAATGGTATTGATGTTGATATGGATTCAGATGGACTTCCAAACTGGTGGGATCAAGATGAGGGTTCTGATGGGCGTTTAGACATTAATAATCCTCAATTTGGAGGCTCTTTTGATGATAGTGAATGTGATATATCTATAGCATTCCTTGCAGGAGTAGCAGGAGCAGATGGACCATTTGCATGTGGGCTTTCTCTGGCATGGCTATTTGGGTTCCCTCTGTTACAGGGATCACAAACTGGTGGTAACTTCTACACTGTTCCATACAGTAGTAGACCAGATCCAGCACGGGATGACGGTGCATATGATGGTGCTAACTCCCAAGGAAATAACCAATGTATTAGTAACTGCTGGTGGTTCACATTTGATCCAGGTAGTAATCCAGTACCTACTGCAGCTGTAACATACAACGATATTAAGAATAATAGAGATCTTTACATTGCTTATATCGGTCTAAATAATTTCCAAAATGCTCCACTATTTCAATGGACTTCAGATGGGAATGCCAATCTTTTCCCAGATGAAGTAGCAGATATGATAAATGATAACGAAGATCCAGATGATGATTGTGGCGCACCAATTATTGGAAATTTAGAGCCCCAATGTATGGCCAATGATACTGCAGATTTGGATGATGATTTTGATGGAGTGTATGATCATTGGGATGTTGATGATGATAATGATGGACTCTGGGATTATCTAGAAGTAGATCCAAATGATGATTGGGATGATGATGGAACAACTGATGATGATGCATATTATTTCACTGGAAGTAACTGTGTAGATGCTGACGATGATGGTTTAGATACCGACCCGGATGATGATGGATGGTACCAAGCAGTTTGGGATCAAGGAGTAATGGGCCAAGGTCTACTATTCCCACAATATTATGATGTTGATAATGATAACGATGGAGTCCCTGACGGAGAAGATCCAGATGATGATAATAATGGATTAACAGATGAATTCCAAGAAACTATAGAATTATGCTTTACTGGAGAAGAACAATCTGTTTGGGATCATGATAATGATGGAATACCAGATTGGAAAGATGATGATTGGGACGCAGATGGTATCAATAATTCTCAAGAATTATCAAGTATCACTCCATTTGTATCTGCATGGGATCATGATAATGATGGATTAAGAGATGATGTTGATGAAGACGATGATCAAGATGGTATGAAGGATATTGATGAGGTACTATTATGGCCAACCAGATTTAATTCAGAATCTACTAACCCGTGGGATCATGATGATTTTGGAAATGGATCTGCAATAGCAAATCCTTCCGATCCATTCACAGGCCCTGATTCATATGATATTGATGATGATGCAGATAATAGAACTGATTCAGATTTTGATCATATGGAAGAAAATTTTGACCCAGAAACATCTGATTGGGACTCTAACAATAATGGTATTCTCGATGAAGATGATAAAACACCAACTAGAATTACACTTTATTCACCTTCAGTATTATGGCTTGATGCCATAACTCCCGCAATCTTTTCTGGAGAAGTCAATTTATTAGCAGATAATGGCACATTCATGCCAACTGCAAACATACCAGTCCAGATTCAAATAATCTGGACTAGAAACGGAACGGTTGCTTTGGAAACAGTCGATGTTTTGACAGATTCTAATGGCCGATATACAGTTGGCCAATTCTTATTCCCTGAAGATATTTCAGTTGGTCCCAATTCTACATACTATGTTTATGCTGAAGTTACAGAGATGTTTATCCATGATAGTGCAGTATCCGAAAATATACCTGTTGAAGTTAGGGCAAATACGACAACTGGATACAGTGCCGGTACTCAATTTAGATCCGAAGAGATGCCATTGAAAATTAGTCTTAAAACACATTATTCAGCAGATTATGATCGAGGTATTTTTGATAATAGAATATCTAATGCACCATTTTCGTTCGTAGTAAATGGAGGTATTTTTGGGAATGTAACACATCCAACTGAATTCGATGGTTATGGATTTGGATATAGAGCAGGAAATGACGGCTGGGCGAACCTAAGATTTAACCAATCCAATGGAATTGTAGGCGCATGGGAACAGGTCAGATATGATAGCAGTCTAGATAATGGAGAAGGTACAATTGCTGGAGGTTGGGAAGAAATTTTATGGAATAATTTTTCAAAACAACATGATGTGATACGTTCTCCTTATCTTGAAGTTCCAACTAGTTTGGATGTTGGCGATTATTCATTTATGGGTTCAGTAGACCCTTCTTTGGGATATGATTGGCCTTGGCCATATTTGGAGCCATCCGAAACTGATAGTTTCTCTATTAGGTCCATGAAGAGAATGTTTGTTGAAACTCAATTGATTACTTCTGCCACAAGACCGGTTTACTTTTACGATGCTACACAATTTACAGGATCTTCATTTGGTGCTTGGAGAGCATTATTCCATCAACCTTCTTTGGTTTCTGCAGGACTAGATTATTCAGAGGTAAGTTTAGGTAAAGCGTATCCAATATTATGGGATGGTCAAGAATCATCATTTGCCGAAATAGCAGGTGGTGTTTTACTAGATAATAGCAACCAGCCTTTTGTGACAGTACAATATTTAGAATCCAATATACATGTTGATGATGGTAATTACTGGTCTACAAAATTACAAAATGGAGCTGCATTTGATGTTCCACCATGTGGGGCTGCAGATCCAACAGACCCAGAAAGTCCAATTAGATGTGAAATTATACCAGAAATGTTTACTGGTGAAACATTGTATGTTGAAGGAAAGGTTTGGAATAGAACCATGGCCCCTTATGCTAATGATAAAATGCAACTTGCTGTTGATAAAGATCGTAATTTAGTCTTCCAAGGAGTGGGAGAAGTAAGAAGGGCAGGGCCACCCAGTTTAATTGAAGGAGAAGCAAGATTTGAATTCAATCATACATTTGATTCTACATGGGCTGCAGGAACATTTGGAATTAAATCAGGTTTTGTTAATTCAAACTACTACTTCACTGGAAATCAAGAACAAGTGTTAGCACCCGTCGGTAGCTTTGGTAATGTCTCAATGATAGGTACTACTCTCATTAAAATAACTACTGAACCACGTCTTTATCGAGGACAGAACGCTTCCATTGAGGCAAGACTAACAGATAATTCAGGAATACCTCTACGAGAAGTACCTGTCAATTATACATGGTCGGCTGACAGCTCAAATGGTGTAGTGATTACAGATAGGAATGGAATTTTCCAAGTTAATCTTTCAATAGATGAAGCACATGAGTTAGGTAATTTCACACTTGGTTATACTTACCTAGGGGACGCTTTACATGAAGGAACACATACTGAAGCATCATTATGGGTTGTATCTAGAACTTATATCAATCTTCAGAGTACTTCGCCGAATAAATTAGGAACAGGAGATATCTGGTACTTCACAGCCCAAGTTACAGACGATAACAGAACAGCATTTGTAAAAGATAGAGGAGAAGCTCTATCCGGCTGTGATTCACTAGGAGGAGAAGTATCGGTAATTCTTGAAGGAATAGATTTCGAGGATAGAATACATCGCCAAATCGTAAATAAATTATGTCCTAATGCAGGAACAATATATCATGAAATAGTCTTGAATCCACAATTATTACGAGATGATCCATTTTCTTTCTTACCTGACGGATTTGGGCCAGTAAATGTTATTCTTAGATTTGAAGAAAATTTACCTCATGAGGGTTGTGAACCATTGGCAGAAGAAATGCTAGCTATTTCTGGAGCTTGGGATTCATGTGTATTACTGGCTAATAACGATCATTTCAGAAAAGTTATGCAATTCCAAGTAGATGGCTTTAGCCTAATTGGAGGCACATCTCTACAAGTGGATGATCAGATTGTTTATACTTCTGAAATAGATCCTAACACCGGCCTGGCAATAGAAAAACCAATGATCGTCACAGGTCAATTAACTGATGAATTAGGTGGACTACTAGAAAACAGAGCAATAAGAGTTACTTATGAAATGGATAATTCAGACAAAGGAATTGTCTCATGCATTCCAGGAGTTACGGACTCTACTGGAAATTTCTCTATCATATGTCCAATTTCTGGTGTACAAGCAGGTCAAGCAAGAGTAAACATTGAATTTAATTCATATGAAAATAACGATCGATATCGATATAAGAATGCCACCAAGGTTAAATTATTCCCTGTTTTCTCAAATTCTTCTTTGAGTATCTCTGAGATTGGTCCATTTAGGTCTGATTTCACTCAGTTTGAATTTTCAAATGGCTCTATATTTGATGTACTATATCTCAAGGAAGCATTTCACCTTGATGCTAGATTGATTCAGACAAATGGAAAACCAATAGGTGGTAAATGTTTGAACATCTATATGGATCCTGAAACCAATACTCGACCAATGGCTACAGCAATTACTGAAGATGGGACTGGACGTATGTCATGGTATTCTGGCGATCCTGAAGATAATCCGAGTCGACGTGGCGTAGAACCTAACGGTAACGAATTAGAGGGATTCCGTACAGTCCGAGTTGCCTATGAGCCAGATAAGGAAATACCTGGTGGATGTAGGGCTGAGTCAAATCCAGTTGTAAATAGTTCTTACATTGATGTGGAAGTATTAGTTAGAAGTAGAGTAGATATACTACTGAAAGATCATTGGTCAAATCCACAAGGATATCAAGAAGGAGATATGATTTCAGGAGCAGTTGCAATATTGAGGGATAGACTAGCAATAACCGTCGAAGGTGAACAAGTAATATTCACTATTCAGTATTGGAATGGAACAGGTTGGGAAACACATGATGTAGAATATTTGATTACAAATGAGCAAGGTGTCGCTAATTTCAGCTTCATATACACTGGTGAAGAGATACCAGGAGAATTAGAAAAGATTGCCGAGGATGGAATGTGGAGAGTATTAGTTCAATTCCAAGAGTCGGCATTGTTCGAAGGTGAATATCTAAACAATACGCCTGTTATTGCATTAGGAGGGGATTTAGAAGTTGGACAACAAAGCTTCTTTACCACTCAAGCACTATTAGTGGTAGCTATAGCATTAGCAGTTGCAGTACTTGTTGGGGCAGTGATGTATCAAAACTATCGCGAAAGACGCAAAATTGAAATTATTAGAGGTATATTGACAGATTCTTTAATGGCTCTAAAAGCATCTAATAACTACATAGAAGCAATTTTCGACTGTTATAAGAATTTAATAAAATTCTTCCGTTCAAGAGGAGCAATGAAGAAAGTTTTCGAAACTACTCGTGAATTTGAGGATGTAATCAGTAATATGCTCTCTGGAGTTATTCCACCAGAAGAAATGAATGTCTTCTTTTCTATATTTGAAGAAGCAAGATATTCCGACCATGAAATAGGTGCTGATCAGAGAGATCGTGCAATACAAGTATTCCAACAAATGATTACTCGTATTACTAGCGCTCTAGGAGAAAGTATGCTAAACAGAACTTCTGTAAATGAATCAGGACTTTATGGTACAGCTACCAAAGCAGGAGAGTTTATCGATTCTGATGGAAACCTTAGAATTGCCGGTGAAGAAAGTGAAATGGCGAACGATGATTTCAGAATATGAAATATCATTTTTTCACTTTTTTGATTACTTTTTGGTTTATTTGGCCCCAAGTAGTCCCGTAGCATTGATAACATAACCGAAAGTGGCCGCGATACCTAACAAACGTCGAGGGAGTCATATGAGTAAAAATAACAGAAAGACCAATCAGTCCTTGATTGCCTTAATTGGTGATTTAAAGGACCAGAGCAGGTCATCTGGCTCTGCACTGTGGCGAGACGTTGCTTTGAGGCTTGAAGCAAGCAGAAGCAATTGGTCCCAACCAAACCTAAGTCGCCTATCGCGATATGCTAAGGAAGAGGAAATGATCCTCGTACCTGGTAAATTGCTAGGTAGCGGAGATATATTTGGAAAGGCAAACGTCGCAGCATTCAGTGTAAGTTCCAGTGCCCGCTCTAAAATAGAAGCCGCAGGCGGTCGTGTAATAACAATCCGCGAATTGATGAATGAAAACCCAAAAGGAAAAGGGGTGAGAATACTTGGGTGAAACTACTACTTTTGTTTATGATGCCAAAGATAAAATCCTTGGACGCCTAGCGAGTAAGGTTGCAAAGCAATTACTTTCTGCAAGAAAGTCAGGAAATCCAAATAAAGTGATTATACTTAATGCAGAAGAAGCCATAGTATCTGGTCCTAAGAAAGCAGTATTAGCAGATTATCATTTTAGATATAATTTGAATCATCCAAGAAAGGGGCCTTTCTTTCCAAGAATGCCAGATCAAATTCTGAAGAGAACAGTTCGTGGAATGTTACCTTACCAGAAGAATAGTAGTGGAAGAAATGCATTACGTGACTTAAGAGTAATGATAGGCCGACCTTCTAATCTTTCCGGCGAAGAATTACCAGAAGGCCACGAATGGGGCGACACTTCACAATTAGAAAGACCTCTGCCTTTGAAATACATCCGATTAGGTGAAATAAGCAAGTCTCTAGGAGTAGATGCTACAAGATGGAACGGAGGTGACAATTAATGGCTGCAAGAAAATCACGTAAGATTACCAACGTTACTACCAGTGGAAAAAGAAAAACCTCAATTGCTAGAGCAGTAGTAAGCAAAGGTAAAGGCCGTGTAAGAGTAAATGGCCAACCAATTCATATCATGGAACCAACTTTAGCTAGAAGAAAAGCATTAGAGCCAGTCCAAATTGCAGATGCAATGAATAGATTATCAGGTGTTGATATCAAAGTAGATGTTCATGGAGGAGGTCAAATGGGCCAAGTGGATGCAATTAGAACCGCTATCGCTCGTGGTTTAGTTAAATGGAACGATGGTGCTGAAGGAGATGATGAAGAATTAAGAGATGAATTTATCAGATTTGATAGGTCTCTTTTGGTTAACGATCCACGTAGGAAAGAACCCAAGCATCAAATGGGACGTGGGGCTCGTAAGAAGTGGCAGAAGTCATATAGGTGAGGTGAAGAAGTATGTTGATACCAGTAAGATGTTGGAGTTGTGGCAAAGTAGTAGCCCACAAATATGCTCAATACAAAGAAGCTTTAGATAATGATGGAGATACGAATAAAGTATTAGATGATGCAGGAATTACAAGATATTGTTGCAGAAGAATGTTTGTTGGACATATCGATCTACTTGATGAAGTAGCTCCGTTCAGTGTTGCACGTGAAGATATGTAATTTTCCGGCAATATTTTGACTACGAACATTTTCGTCTTAATAATTCCAAAGGGCTTGTAGGTTAGCTTGGCCTATACTTCGCGGCTGGGGGTCGCGAGACCCAGGTTCAAATCCTGGCAGGCCCACCATACTTTATTTTAGCATAGAAAGAGAGGATTGAAGCGTGCTACCTCACTTCATTAAACATGGTTGAACAGGGCACATCAAAGAAGCTCTCATCGGCCCGAATTGATCAACTAGCAGAACTTATATCATACCATTCTGACCTTTATTATAATAAAGGAAATCCTGAATTATCTGACGGAGAATTTGATAAGTTATGGAATGAATTGCAAACTCTTTCTCCCGAGCATCCCCAATTACAGAGAGTAGGATCTGATCCTCCTCCTGGTTCTGTAAAAGTAAATCATTTATTTCCGATGTTAAGCCTTGACAAGGCAAATAAAGACGACCAAGTCATCCATTATATTACTCAAACTACTGCACAGGGCCGTAGATTTGTATGTCAACCCAAATTAGACGGTTCTGCCCTTTCATTAGAATATCGTAGAGGCCGACTAGTTCGTGCAGCGACACGCGGTAGTGGTACTCGTGGTGAGGATATAACTGCAAATGCACGTAGAATATCTAATGTTCCAGAATCTATTGATTGGAAAGGAGATTGCCATATACGTGGAGAGGTTGTTATGCCTTTAGCAACATTTAGAGAAAAATATTCTGATATAGCTCCTAACCCTAGAAATTTAGCTGCAGGTTCTTTACGTCAAAAGACATTAAAATCAGGAACTGGAAAAGCAGAGGATCTAATATTTCTAGCATATGGTGCTAAATTTCCAGAAGGTGAAGATAGACACCCTGATAGCCTAAATCACCCTAATTTTACTTATGATTCAGAAATTATTTCTTGGTTAGAAAGTGTAGGGATTGAGGTTGCAGGTAATCATATTGCATCTGGTTCTGATAATGAATCGACAATTGACGAAGTGACTTCTGCTATAGAATACTGGACACAAAAAAGAGCAGATGCAGATTGGGAAATAGATGGCATCGTAATAAAATTAGATAGATTGGATAAAAGAGAACTTTTGGGCATGACTGCGCATCATCCGAGATGGGCCTTAGCATGGAAATTTCCTCCTGAAGAAGCAACTACAGTTTTGATGGATGTTGAATGGCAAGTAGGAAGGACCGGTAACATAACTCCAGTTTCCAGAGTCGCACCAGTAGTCGTATCCGGAGTTACGGTTGAGAATACTACATTACATAATCGAGGAGAAGTAATTAGATTAGGAATAAAAATTGGAGACAAAGTTCGTATCGTCCGTAGAGGCGATGTTATTCCAAAGATCATCGAAACATTGGGTCCTGCCAAAACAACTGATTTGTTAGGTAGAAAACATGCTGATGGATCGTCATATACGGATTCTTTGCCAAAAATAAAAAATATCAATATTCCAATTACTTGTCCTAGATGTTCTAGTGAATTAGTTGAAGATGGGGCTTTTATTCGTTGTATGAATATGAGTTGCCCTTCCAGATTAGAGCGCTCTATACTATACTGGTGTCGCTATTTAGAGATGGATGGAATTGGAGAGAAACTGGTGGAACAATTATGCGCTTCCGGTTTAGTGGCAAATATAGCCGATTTGTATAAACTAGAACTTTTACAGGTAATGGGACTAGAACGTATGGCCACTAAATCGGCAAGTAATGTAATTAAAGAAATAAGTAATACTCGAAATTTAACTTTAACACAATTCATTTCAGCATTTGGATTGCCTCGTGTAGGGCCAGAAATAGCATCATTGATTTCTTCAGAAGTTAAAACATTTGAGATATTAATGGACTTAGTAGATAATCGCAATGCAGTCATCGAGAGCGATGAAAATGGAAATATAATGAAATTTAATCCAGCCATAAATAGACTTGTTAGCATAGATGGAATAGGCGAAACAGTAGCAAGATTAGTATTAGATGGGTTGGCTAATAGATTATCTACAATTAATGAATTAAAGAATTATTTGGAAATATCAGAGGAAAAACAGACTTTAAATTCTGGAAAATTACTAGGAAAAACATTCTGTATAACTGGAACACTAAGCCGCCCAAGAAAAGAAATAGCACTTTCAATAAAATCTGAAGGAGGAAAAGTACTATCTTCCATCTCTGGGAATTTAGATTATTTATTGGCAGGAGAATCTGCAGGATCAAAATTAGACAAAGCTAACCGTTTAGGTGTAAAAATAATTTCTGAAAAAGAACTATCCTCTCTCATTGGAGTTGAAATATTGAAAAATTTACCAGAAGAGCATCAAACTACTCTTGGAGATTTTTAATCAACCATACATCGATTCAGGGCCGTTATCTTCATTACTTTGATTTAGATTTACAGCCATCATATCTCTTATTTGATTTTCAATTTTTTGTGCTTCTTCAAGAAGAGGCTCAGGATCTAGATGAATAGCAGGTAATAAACCATCTAAACACTCAATTATTCTTGCAGCAGCCCTAGCATCTGGAAACGGTTGACCTTCAATTGGACCACCACTCGATTCAGCAAGGATTGCTAAAGAATCCAAACCTCTTCTCCTACTTTCACCCATCATAACGCCCGTCATACCTCCTACTATGCCATGTTTTAACAAAGGTAAACCAATTTCTTCCAGAGTCTTTATTGCCATATCCGTGGAACCTATTCCTAGCATTGTTGTATCCTTATTATCATCATCTAATATTGTATGGCTTTCTTTATTATTTTTTGCAAATGAATCAATCATTATTGAAATTCCAGAACCAGATTCTTTATTCCAATCCATCAGACTCCTAGCAAGCCCCATCTTAATTTGATTATCAATTTGCACTTCTGATACAATTAGGATTACTTTATCACATCTTTCCAAGTTACAAATAGGTTCTCCGGAATAAAATCTCAAGGGAGGCAATGGCTTTCCATCTTGTACTAAGCACATTGCAGGTAATTTGGGATGACTAACTCCTCCAACTAATTTCAATTCCAACTTCTCAATCAAGTAGTGTGCTACAATACTGCTTACAAACCCGATGGAAGGAAAACAATTCACAACTAATGCTCCTGTGGGTGCAATTCCTTCATCAACTTCGACTACCGGCCTCTCTGTCATGAAGCCCAGTGAAACTAAATCACTGTTAACCGTTACCGCCCCCGGAGTATCATGCAGGATGGAGGTGTATACTGGGGGCCACCCGAAGGATACGATATCAAAGAATATCAACTATCTCCTTCATCATGGAATAGATATGAAGAATGTCCTCGTAAATATTGGCTATCCAGACAGGGCTTACCGAGGAAAATAAGTATGCCTATCGTAATAGGTAATGCTATTCACAATTCCGTAGAGGATATCTGCAACGTCGATGTATCGGATAGGGAAAGTA
The DNA here is from genome assembly GCA_943841885.1 of Candidatus Thalassarchaeaceae archaeon. Classification (GTDB taxonomy): domain Archaea; phylum Thermoplasmatota; class Poseidoniia; order Poseidoniales; family Thalassarchaeaceae; genus MGIIb-O3. Next base: position 229,786 of record CALSZZ010000004.1, read on the forward strand.
CAGAAATAGGATGGCTTCCAAAATTAGCTAAGGATATATTAAGCAAACATTGGCAATTACAAAAAGATATTTTTTTTGAAACTAAACGACATTCAGGATGGAAAAAAAATTCCTATAATAAAGCACGAGAAGGTCTAGATAAAGCCTTATTTATGCTACTTAATCAAGTAAAAATAATCGATGTGGAACTTTCCAAAGTTACAATAGATATGTGGAAAGTAGTAAAAGATATTATTTTAGCCAATGAAGGAACTATGAATTCTGAATGTGGAAAATTAATGGGAAGATTAGATCTTTTGTTGAAGGATCTTGATGAATCTGGAAACGAGAAAGGTTGGATAGTTGTAGATTTGAAAACTGGAAGACCTCCAAAAGGTAATTTGAGTGAAACAGTCAATCGTCAACTATTATTTTATCGAGATTTACTAATTTTAAACAATCCTAACCATCCATCAATAAGGACTGAAGGATGGTATACATCAAATAAAAAAATGTATGAAGCCACAGGTTCGTCAGTTACTGAAGATGCCATGAACGCGTGGCAATCAATTGAATTAACTGATAATCCGTTTCAAGCAACACCTCATGAATTTATTTGTGGCTTTTGTGAATGGAAAGCATGGTGTCCAAAATGGCTTGTAGCTATCCATGATGATACATTAAAAAAGCATAAAAGATTCAACGATGAAGTTGTTACTTTGATAAATTTTGATGCAGAAGAAGGCCTAGCGTCTTTCAAAATCATGATTCCAGATGGAATCGATGGAGAGCTAATAGATTCAGAAAAAAGCTTTGGGGCCTTTTTTGGCAAATCAACCTTTAAATCAATTAAGAGAGCTACAAACTTTAGGATATGATGGTCCATTATTTCTCGGTAGTACAAGATTAGATGGAGAAATTAGACATCTTGGGGACTGGTCAGAAATATTACCATGGAAGCCATTGTTAAAATCAATTAGAGATTGATTTGTCCAATCTATCCCACCATGTCTGAAATTTTTCAGGATAAGTTTTCATTATTCTCCACAATAGAAGCAATGTAGCACCAGCATCAGCATCAGCTGAGTGAGCCCTTTCCAACGTAATTCCAAACTTTTCGCATAAAGAACCTAGCTTCTTGCTTCCATAATGATTAATTTTAAATTTTCTAGCAAGTACTAACGTGTCAATAATAGCATAAGGTTTTGGCATTTCAATGCCACACCTTAGATATTCCATTTCAAGAAATGGCCAATCAAAATTGATTATATTATGACCAACAATTATTGATCCTTCTACAAGATTTGTAATTTTTTCAATATGCTCAGAAAAGTATGGAATATTTTTAACATCTATATCTGAAATACCATGTATATCAGTAGTCTCTGAAGGAATTTTCATATTCGGATTGACTAACGATTCAACGTTAATGTGATTGCCCCCCTTGTCACTTCCAACAAAGGCATATTGTACTATTTTATGCTTATTTGCGGCAAAACCTGTTGTTTCAAGATCAAACCCAAGAACTTGAAAATTACCAAGCATACTATATCCAATTCTCGCGAAAACGACGTCACAAATGAAGTCTCTTAATAGGATGCAAATCAAATTTTTATCCAACAGCCATATGAGTATAGAGTTGACCTCGAGTATTGATGAAAGTCACTGCGACATCTTTAACGCTGCTAATCGCCTTAATGTTGTTAGTAACTTCATTTGCAGGATGTAGTGGATTGTCTAATGTAAATCCAAACGCTAAGTTGGTTGCAGATAGAGATGAAATAAATGCTGGAGAAACTGTAAACTTCGATGCTCGTGAATCTTCTACTCCCGATCCTACTATAATTGAAGAATATAGATGGAATTTTGATGATGGCTCAACAAAAACTTCCAAACAAGGCGTTTCCAGCCATCAATTTTCAATACCAGGTTATTATTCAGTAGAAGTTACAGTTGTTAATGATCAAGGAGGAACTGATATTGCTTATGTTTCATTATTTGTCAATTCACCTCCAATACTAACCTTTGATGTCTCTACAGTAATTAGAACCGGAGATTCAGTGATGATGGATGCTAGTGATTCTATGGACCCAGAAGGAGGCGTTGTTAGTTTTAGATGGGATTTTGATGTAACTGTAGATACGAATAATGATGGCGATCCTTCTAATGATGCTGACTCTATAGATAGTATGACAACTGAATTAATTTTATCTCAATCTGGTAACCGAACAGGTAGTATTACTGTAACAGATGACAAAGGAGCTTCGAATACTTCTTCATGGTCTGTGATGGTTATTTCTCGTACTTTTAGAATCGTTTGGGAGCAGCAACACGTAGAGCTTGAATGGTCAGGATATCTAGAACAGGGACAGTCGTATCAGATAACTGACATCCCTCACCCCTCATCTAGAATGATAAGTGTAAATTCAACATTGGTACTTGCAAGAGATATACTTCCAATAATGTGGCCAGAAGATAATTTTACAATGGCAATTAGCGTTCCCTCATCAGGTTGGAATATCTTTTCTGCTACTGCTCAAGATAATATTACACAGAATTCATCTGCGTCAATAGTTAGAGATAATATGAATTCTTATCCAGAATCTGGATATACAATAACTGCAGATTCTGCAGACGATCTTCTATATTCCTTATTGAATGAACCAGGGCAAAGATTTGGTCAAGGTGAATGGATTTGGACAATAACAGCTGATGACTGCCATCCAGATATACCAATAGATGATATCGATCCAGATCAAGGTAATGATTGGCAATTAATTGTTGATTTTCTGCTATTAGTGCCTAGAATAAGTGAAATAGGAATATAATAATACTGTATTCAGAGTGCGAAGTGCTTTGAACTGATGGCTAATGCCATCTACATGGTTAAGTCCATTCAGATAACCAAGGCTTCTATCCGTGATCGCCTAATAATAGATGCAGAAGTAAAAATGAATGATCCGCATGATTATGATTTTTCTCCAAGAGCTAATATGGATGGTAACGTGTTACAAATACAAAATGAAGATGATTCAGAATCAATTTCTACAATAGAATTAGATAATGAACAAATGAATACTGTAGAGAGAGACAGACTTGTAGAATTAAGAGTAAAATTCTCTGTCCATGGTATGCATGGTGTTTTGACTCATAAGACAAAGATCTCTAGAGATGGTCCAAATTCGAAGAAATTAGCTGAGCCAAGATGGAAAACTGTACTTCCTATAGTATTGTAATTTAGCTCAACTAACGCATAGGTGGGGAATATTGTACGCCACCTTCAGATACTAATGCGTTCAGTGTTCCAGATCTTGAAATCAAACACCCGGTCATTGAATCTGAACCACTATATCCATCGTAACTTCCATCACAAAAAGCATCATCATAAGCCTCTCCATAATTTCCAACTTCTTCTAGTACTGATTGCATCCAGGTATTTGAGAGTGGATTACTCTCAGTACCAAGTCCAAGGTTTTCGTTCAACAGCCTATCTATTGAAGGTTTACTGGTATCTGCATTCTGATAATTATTTGAGGTAATTCCTAATTCTTCTGCAGTTATCATCCCATACCAAACCCATGCAACAATCTCATTCCATTCAGTATCATAGTCTCTAGTAACGGATGCCAAAGGTTCTTTTGATAACAATTCAGGTATTATTGTCATTTCGAAATCTGCTGCTCCATTTTGTTCAATATCCCATTTTGCTGCAACTAATGCTGACATATCTCCTGTAACAGCATCACAATTTTCATTAACAAAATCTTGAGTCTCCTGCCATGTATTGACAGCCTGATAACTCATATTATTTTCTTCAAAGTAATCTGCAATATTTCCTGCCGAAGTACTTCCTATTGCAACACAAATACTTGCTCCATCTAAGTCTAATGCAGAAGTTGCATCAGGAAATTCATCGGTATTTACAAGAATGCCTTGACCATCATAGAAATTAATAGCACCAAAGTCAGCATTAAGAACTGCATCTCTACTAGTTGTCCAGGTAGTAGTACGAATCAGAACATCAACACTACCATTGGCTAATAATTCAAATCTATTCGAACCTCCAGAATTGATATATTCAATATCATTTTCAGGATTTAGTCCAATTGCTACTGCTATTGCTCTACAATAAGAAATATCAAGCCCAGAACGTTCACCAGTATCTGGATCAATATCAGCCATCCCATATTGACCTTGTTTGACTCCACATTTCATATACCCCCGATCAATTATTGTATCCAATGTGCTATTATCCATCATAGATATGGTATCAAGAAGTTCTGAAATTGTAGCATTCAAGATCGAAGCAAAATATTGTAATTCTGAAATATCTATGGTCAAATCCTGGTTCTCTGTATTCAAATCTTGGTTCTCTTCATTCAAATCCTGGTTCTCTGTATTCAAGTCCTGATTGATTAAAGAAAGTGAAGATACTTGATTCTCTAGTTCTGACTTGGCGTTTTCTAAAATTCCAATTTGAACTTCTAAAACAGTCTTAGCATCTTGAAGAGAAATTATCTGTACCCCCAATTCAGTTATTATTAATTCTAGATTTGAGATATTTAGAGATAATTGATTAATCAAATCTACATTAGTTTCGTTCTGATTGTTTAGTGAAGTTATAGATGATTCATATTCGGAAATTTGCAGAAGAAGAGTTATAATTTCAGTCTCAAGTCCAACTATTGTTAAATTTAATTGACCAATATTCCCTTGTAATCCTTCTACAGTTGAATTCAATTCATTCATCATAGATTGATTATTTTGAATATTTATCTCAAGCTGATCTATTTTATCCTCATCTTCTCCAGTACATCCAGTCAAAGGAACAGAAATAAGCATATTGTTATCAAAAGTGTAAGCTTCTTGTTCATAGCCTAAATTAAATTTACATCATATATGTTTCTTTTCCCTGCACTTCTATTTTTGATTAATCAGTATTCTGTATCAACTATTCATCCAAGTTTAATATTAGATAATAATAATCTGCAGATAGTTCTGTTTCGTATGAACAATTATTCAAACATGTACCACTGAGATTTTCAATATCATTATATTCTTGTTCTGCAATATATTTTACATATTCAGATTGATTTAATGAAATGATATTGAAATTAGAATTAGTTTGAATATCGAAATCCATCACAATTAATGCAGTTTCATTTATCTGAATTATGATTATATCAGTTTTAGAGGCATCTAATCCAACAAAAGAAGACCCATTAATAACTTCCTCATCATTTAAGATTAATACCAGATCTATTTTTGCACATTTTTCAAAAAAAGAGTTATTTGATAACTCAGCAGTATCAACATTATTGTATTCATTAACACAATAACTAGCATCTATTTTTCCTGCTGTTGATTGAGTACAACCCCCTAATGAAACCGTTATCATCACAATGGCCAACGAGATTGCAACTACTCTCATAGTTAGTCATATTAGCATTTAGAATTAAACTTATCATTAAGTTTATTTCCTAAATAATAACTCTTTTTAGGAAATAGTCTTAATATAAACATTTAATTAGGAAATGTTCCTAGGAATATTATGGCTACCAAAGAACAAATTGCACAGATTGTTCAACTTAGAGGTACAGGCCACTCTTTGGAAGAGATTGCAAAAATTGTTGGATTATCCAAATCTTCGGTAGCTTATCAACTTAAATTACTAAAGAAAAAATCATCCAAGTCTAATTCGTCGGAAGTATTTTCCTCTGCAATTTTAGCAGGTACAATTGGTGCAGCAGGTGGTTTAGCATTAGCAATTCTTATTCAGGAATTAAAAAAAGGTAAGTGAAAATATGAAAGATAAATATGGAAAAATCGTCATCGATGCAGCAAATATTCTCCACAATGACACTGGAATTGAAATGATAGATGAAGATGGTCAACGAAGAGTCCAATCTAGGCCAGAAAGACTCAAGGATTGTATGTCGTTCTGTGAAAAAAAAGGATGGAAAGTAACCGCTTTCTTAAAACAATCAACCTATGAATATGCTGTATCAGTCGCCAAAAGCAAATCTAATACAACAGTCGGGGATGTCAATATTCTAGACAATTTAATAGAACAAGATAAATTACATTTGATTGCTGCAGAAAAGGAAGACATTTATTGGATCGATTATGCAGTTGCTGAAAATGCTCTGATAGTTACACATGACAAATTTAGAAACGAGATGAAGGAATATCAAGATAGAGATTGGAAAGACATTAATAAACGTACATTAAGAGGTTTCAAATTTGTTAACAATAAATTCATTCTTCCAAGTTTGAAAAAGAAACAAGTAACAAAAAAACAAAATAAAGAACAAATTACTCTTGATCAAATATTCACCGCTATTCAGAAATTAAACACTAATGTTGCAGAACTAGAAAGATATGTAAGGAAAAGGGAATTCACCAATCTTAAAAAATCACAAAATAAACCAAAAACTAAACAACAACAAATAAAATCAAATCTTGAAATAGTTAATACTGTGGTTAATAGCCTCTTATCTTCAGGTAATGCAGTAGTTGCATCACATATCCAATCAGAACTAGCTCGACCAATATTGGGCTTAGATGAGAATATACATGAATGGAAAGCAGGTTGGTCTGAAGACTTACGAGAAATCTTAGGATACTCCAAAACTGGAGGATTTCCAAAATGGCTAATCTCTAATTCCAAGAAGAAAATTGTACAACAAGGTAACAAATTATCTTATGCCTGAATAAATTTATGAATTAATTATTCAGACCCTGGAACTGCTAGATTTCCTGACAACAATAGTCCACCAATGATTATGTGGAAAATCATTACAACTGGGAATATTATATTGAAGAAACTTGGTTCATTGAGTATTGGAGCCGCAAGGAAGGCTGTACCTACAGCCATCAGACTCGGAAGTACGAATCCCATGGCACCCTCAGGTCGCTGAGAAGAGAAAGCCACAAAGCCAATTATAATCATAGCTAGGCCCCATGTTACTGGAGACATTTGCCAAGCAGTAGAGCCGGCATCAAAGTAATTTTGTTGTGAGTCTTTTTGATCCGCCTCAGTTTCATATGTACCTACTGGATCAACAGCATCAATGTCCGTATTTTCTGCATTGATTACACTGACATTACTACCCATGCCCATGATAAAAGCTACTAATGAGGCAATAATTAGTATACTACCTACTGTAAGTAATTGTTTGTTCATACCATCTGCATTTGCCATCATTTCTGAATTTAATAAATATAATCCTCCAAACATTACCATTGTTCCTAATGATGCAGCAATCAGTAAAGGCATCAGTGTATCTGCTTCTTGTGCCAGAGAATCGGTACCTCGTGTACCTACATAATCTGCTGCTGGCCAGAGAATAAATGCTCCCATTAGGAGTATCGGTCCTGCTATCAACATGTACGGCGTTAGGCTTGTGTCACTTTCATTAGACATGAGATTAGGGTTTATTATGAGTACTTAAAATTTTATTAAATAAATTCGTTTATATATCTTTTTATATATGATAGTATTTTATTCGTTTTTAAAATTAAATAGTTTTTTTCATAACATATAAATGAAAACACTCATGTCTAATCATATTTGCGACATACTATATGGAAGAAGATAAACAAGCGAAAGATCTTCCATCTGATCGACCTTCTTCAATATTTATCGGTGGACCTGCAAAAGCAGAAAATATTCTTTCAGGGAGCATTAATAAAAATAATGAAAATAAAAATATAAAATTTTGGGGAAATAACAACATTGAAGAAACATCACAAACACCTTCTTGGGCTTGGTTTTTGATAGGCCTGATCCTAATTCCTATAGTTCTCAGTATAATCAGTACACTAATATTAACAATTGCAGATTCTGGTTTATTTAGAGAAATAAACTCCTCAAATATAGCTAATGGAGATAACGTTACTATTAGTGATCAGACGTTTGAAGTTTATATTTTCACCATGTCTTCGAATTTTGATAATAATTATGGAACAACTTATTTTTGGGATTTGAATATTGAGTCTTCTAATTCCGGCTCATTAGATTGGATGGCTTATATCTCAGGATATTATGAAAATATAGATCAAAGAGAAACTCAAGATGATTCAGGCATTATATGGTACGAATCAAACTCCCATTCCGACATGCAAGATGTTTACGATGATCCAAGCGTATATATCAGAGCAATTGAAAATAAAGTACTAGTTGCTGTTGGAGATAATCTTCCTCCGCCAACTTTTTGTGTATATTATTGGGATAGTAATGACCCTGAGATGGATAGTACTATATTTTCAGTTTGTTTAATATGGCCTGTAACAATTATAGGAGGAACAATATGGAGCATTAGAACAGATAGAAAACCACTAGCATATGGACTTCTTTCCTCGGGGATAGTAGCTCTAATTGCTCTCTTAGTATTCAGTTTTTTGTGGTTTATTGGTTTCTAATTTTATTTACTAGATCAATTTTGATATCCAAGTTCTCTTGACCTATTCTTAGCTTTGAGAATAGCTTCGATTACAATTTTTTTATAATTATTCTCTTTAAGATGGCTTATTGCAGCATCTGTAGTCCCTCCTTTGGATGTAACCTCTTTTCGAAGATCCGTTGGATTCAGTTCGGATTTCATAGCAAGTAAAGCAGAACCAAATACTGTCTGTAAAACCAGTTTTTCTGCCACTTCTCTAGACATACCCATTTCAATTCCACTTTCTATCATTACTTCTATTGTATGAAAAACATATGCAGGACCAGTTCCACTTAGTGCAGTAACTGCATCCATTAAGTCTTCAGGAGCGTGTAAACAAATACCAACCGCATCTAATACATTTCTTACCCTTTCGAAGTCAGTATCACCTACATGAGTGCCTCCACAATATATGCTCATACCTTCTCCAACTACAGCAGGAAGATTGGGCATTACACGGACAATAGGTATATCTCCAAAAAGTACACTTTCGATAGAATTGGTAGTTATACCAGCTGCAATACTCATTACAGTTTGATTAGACTTTATTGATTTTGAAATTTGCTTAAGCAAAGTCGACATATTCTGTGGCTTCGATGCTAAAATTACTAAATCAGCTAATTTTGAGGTATTATTTGCATCAATACCATCTACTACACCTAAATCTCTACATAAAGTTTCGACTTGTACTTTATCCACGTCACAAATGATAATTGATTTAGCTTCGATGCTGCTATTATTTACTATCCCTCGCACCAATGCAGAGCCCATATTACCAACTCCAATAACGCCTACTGCGAACTGATTCTCCATAGTCATAGAAATTGGAGTAAGGAGTAATATATCATACTGACCCTTGATTTCTAACAATAATTAAAAATACTTAAAATATTTAAGATTATAAAGTATCAAGTATCGTGGGTGCAAACAAGAAAATTATGGCCAATAATAAAACTGAATAATAGGCAATCCTCATAAAAATCTTCCAAATTGAACTCTTAGATTTCTGGTTGGGGCGAATATCTGCTCCGAATAAAACTAAACCAACAAGATCACCAATTGCTCCCATATATCCTAAGCAGTATGTAATGTTAATTTAGATTTTGATATATTAATGAATAATGTCATAAGATTATTTTATTTAGAATTTAAATTAATATATATCTATTGAAACCGTTGAGATTAAACAGAAGTTGGCCTTCGGTCGCTTTATTGGACCCATAGTGTAGCCTGGATATCACAGGGGCTTGCGGAGCCTTTAACCCGTGTTCAAATCGCGGTGGGTCCGCCATACATGACATGTGTAGAAGTGATTGTTTTGCATGTTTTTTCATCGATTTTTAAGCATTTATTGAACATTTTGATATGGTTTTGCAACTAAGAAGTAACTAAGGTGTCCAAAAATGAAACCAGAGATAAATAATATTAATCGACAAAAAAGATCACTAAGTATAATATTGGCATTAGCCGTTATTTCACTTTTGGCAGGCGCGTCAGTAAGCACAAGTGTAGACGAGCTTGTTGAGCCAAGATATGCTGAAGATAGCCCATATGCAGGAGTAGTTGATGATGCAGTTGGTGATGCTACTTGGGATAAAATAGAGAAGAATGACAAAGGGCTAAAAGGAAAACTTCAGGCTTTTCTTTCTGATAGATTAGATATTTCAGATGAAGATAGAGAAATACATCTGGAGAAAAGAGTAGAAGCGAATAAAGTATTATCAACAGCATATCAATTTTGTATTGATAATGTAGATTGCGATGCTGACTCTGAAGTACTTACTGAAATGTTATTTTCAATGGATTCTCGAGCAAAACCTATGATGAAGGAAGTAAATTTAGATATGGAAGACTGGGAAGAAAAGAAGGCTGATTGGGAAGCTGAAAAGCCAGATTGGGATTTAATGGTTAGAGAAGGTGAAACGCCTTTAAATCCGGAATCAAGAGAAAAGGAAATGAAAGACACCCATAAAAACCATGAATGGAAAGATTTCGGTGAAAAAGAACTTACAGATAAAATGAGCATGGTTGAAAATGGAGCAATCGCAATTTCATATTGTATTTCCAACAGTGATTGTGCCGGATTAGCAGTCACTAATGATGAGCGCCATACATTTAACTCGATTCTAAATAAAATAGGAGAAGAGATGGCTAATCGCCATGCTGACTATCAAGAATGCTATGAAGGCGAGGATTGTTCTCGAGACGGTAAAGAAGCAGATATTAAATCCCCAAGAGGCTTGATATCAAGAATTAGTGATAACTTAAGATTTGATGATATGGAAATCACAGAACCAGTAGACCGTGAAGAGTTAGAGCGTTCCAATTTTAGAAAATTCGATGTAACACAAGAAATCTGTGAATCACGTGAAGGATCTTGGATTATTGAAGATGATAAGTCATATTGTGATTGGTCTTCAAAAGAAGATTGTTCTGATAAAGATTGTCTCGATGGAGAGCAGAGAATAAGTTCAGATGGTTGTAATGAATGTATATGCGATAGTGGAAATTGGTCCTGCACAGAAAAAGTTTGTGAAAACTCCGAAGCAGATAGAGAAGAATCAGAACAAGATGATTCTGATGACGACAATTCATCACAAGAAAGTTGTGAAGCGAGCGGCGGAACATGGTCCGACGATCGTCAAGTATGTTATTAAAAATAAATCTCATAGGAAAATGTTGGGTGATTATTACACATAGTCACCCAACATTTGAATTATAATTAGGTTTCGTGTAGTCATGGTTGATGATGAAAAATACAATTCATCAAATTCTATGGAGCAAATTGCTAAGTTAACTTTGGGAATGGCATTATTTATGTTTATTCTTTTAATTTTAGTACCCTTTACAATATCTTCAACATCTTTTGATAATATAGTTCCATACCTTATTTATTCATTATTTCTTACAAGTATAGGCGTACTTATTGGAATTTCTATGACTTGGTTACTAAATAACAACCCAACTGAATCGGGACCTAAAAGTCAAGAATCGAATATCCCTAATGAAGCAAAAAAATTACCTTTATTATCTTCAGCAGAAAGAACTGTAGTCACAATACTTCAGTCGAATGATAATAGAATGTGGCAAGCAGAATTAGTGCGCCAGGGAGGATTTACAAACTCCAAAGCTAGTAGATTACTATCTAGTATGGAACGAGATGGATTAGTTAGGCGTGTACGTGATGGAATGGGAAAAAGGGTTGAATTAGTTAAAATGGATGGATATTTATGAATAATAGTCAAAATCAAAAAATATTTGCAATAGTTGGACTTTTAACTATTGTAATAATTGCATTATGTACTCAAATTATTTTGAATTTGGAGACTAATTCTGAATCACTTGCCGAAGAAGGAATTTTTACAATTCCATTACTTATTTTAATTATCTCCTTAATCTTAATTCTTAGTATAATATATCAAAGAGGGCCATTTAATGATGGAAAAATAAAATTGACACGTAATGATTTTAACATAGTATTATTACTAATTGCTATGTTTATTATTGGCTTGATAATAGGACCATCACTAACATTACCAAGTATTTTTACTAACTCTGATCTTATTGGTGTAATCATTGTTTTAATGCCAATTTTAATGATATTCTTAATGTTAACAAACTTTCAAAATGATAGCAAAAAGAATATTTCAATCTCTCTTCAAGAAGAAGAATAACCAGCAATAACATCATTCAATTTCTATTAACGTAGGAATAATTAACATTAAAAACGATTTCCAAATAATTATGCAGGGTATGGATACAACCCAAAACTTGAGTTTTTGGAATAGATTGGGAAGAGGCTGGAAGATGACTAAATTAGGGATGTCTGTTGTACGTGCAGATCCCGAATTAATTATTTACACATTTTTTTCTATGATTTTGTCATTAGGAGTTTCTATAGCTATTATATCGGGAACTTTTGGTATCGATGTACTATTCGACTCCTCAGACAACCCTGGGGCCGAAGAAGATGCAGTCGCTATTGCAACCTTGGCTCTTGTTTTCTTAGGCTACATGCTCGTTTCTATTATCACGGTATTTTGGAATTCAGCAATAATAGCTAGTGCTCATGAAAGATTATCAAGTGGCTCTAATCCTAGTTTTTCATATGGAATAAATCAAGCCATGAAATGTCTACCAAGTATAATTGCTTGGGGACTAATTTCTGGCACAGTAGGAGTAATTCTAAAAATATTGGAGTCAACAGCCCAAAATCAAAAATCTCCCTTGGCTGTAGTTGCTATGATAGCCAGCTTCATTCTAGGAACAGCATGGTGGATGCTAACATTCTTTGTAGTACCTAGTATGGTTTTAGATAAAAATGGTGTTTTTGACAGTATGAAGAAGAGTCCTCATTTGTTCAAATCAACTTGGGGAGAAAACGCAGGAGCAACAGGGGGCATCGGAATAATACAATTCTTTGTTAGTATGTTGGTTATACTTATGTGTTCACCATTATTTTTCTTAGGAGATTATGGAATTATTACCGGAGTAATATTATTTATTTTTATATTTGGCTTTGTAACACTATTTTTCACAACTGTAGATTCTGTGAATCGTGCCTCATTATTTTATTATGCTAAAACGGGGGAAATGCCTCCAATGGCGGAAAAAATGGGAATCACATTTTGAATAAATGTAGTTAAGAAAAAACAAAATAATGTTCCTTTCTCTCACTTGAATAGTCTGTCAAATTTAAAATCTTACCATCTAATGAACTGCTAGCAATATCTCTCATTGCTTGACTTATCCATTTAATGTTATCAAATTCAGACATACTAAACCATCCATATTCGGAAATCTCATTAGGATCAATCTTAATTTCATATTCATCAATTGTTACAGAATAAGCGATAAAAATACCTGGTATGCCATTATTGACCCTTTCTCTAATGGCGATTAGTCCTATCACTTTCCCGCCAATACCACACTCTTCTCTCAATTCACGAAGTACGGCTTTAGCTGGAGACTCTCCTTGATCAACAGCACCTTTGGGCATACCCCAGAAACCGGCCTTTGAACCTCTAGATTCTTTTACGAGTAATATCTTACTATCTTTTACAACGCATGCAGCTACTCCTAAATCAGTAGGTATCGCTCTCATATTACTAAGACATCATGCATACTTATGAATACTCATTTTTGGGTATATGAGAATTAGTTACTCCAACTTTGTGATTCCGAGCATACTAAGTAGAAATACTCAGTCGATTAATTGATGGATATAGGGGTTAAAGATTCTGTTGTTTTAGTTACTGGTGGAGCTGGAGGCATCGGTCAGGCAATTTGTAAAGGATTTGCAGCTGAAGGAGCTAATGTAGTAATTCATTATAATAATTCAGAAGAAGATGCTAATCTACTAGCAGATGAGATTGGTGGAATTGCGGTAAGGGCAAATTTATGCATTGAAAGTGAAGCTGCTAATATGTTTGAATTAATAACTTCAAAATATGGTAAAATAGATATTTGTATTGCAAATGCAGGGTATTATCCTCCAGAACCAACTCCTCTTTGGGAAATGGATATTGATAGGTGGAAATCTACTGTACAAAATAATTTGAACGTTACAGTAAATACAGCCAGAGAATTTTTATTGAATGCTAAAAAGAGTGGCACAGGATCTCTGGTACTTATCGGATCTACCGCAGGAATATATGGAGAAGCGGGACATTCTGATTATGCTGCTGCAAAAGGAGCAATAACTTCTGGACTTCTAATGAGTTTAAAGAATGAAGTAGCCACAATTGGTAATATTAGAGTGAATGCTGTTGCACCGGGATGGACAATAACTCCTAAAAAAGTAGAACAAGGAATTGATGATAATACAGTAAATCTTGCTACTGCAACAATGGCTCTCAAGAAATTAGCAACGCCAGAAGATGTAGCAAGAGTTTGTCTGACTCTTTCTTCAGATATTATTTCAGGCCATATTACAGGCCAAGTTATTGAGGTAGCAGGTGGAATGGAAGGGAGATTAATTTACTCTTAATGTGGTATATTAATTAATTCAAATAAGCACAACTTCATTTGGATAGTCTATTACAGGAGTACATGGAAAAGAAGTCGCTGAGATCATTAGATTGGGTTAGTCGATTTCTTGATGAAACTCCCGGTGATGAAGTGATTGGTGGCACATCTAGGCAAGTCCCTGGGGCATGCTGGTCAAGAGTAAATCCAACACCTACATCGAATCCCGTTCTTAGACTGTGGTCAAATGAGATGGCTGATGAATTAGGAATAGAAGCTGGAGAAGATAGAATACTCGGTGGTAAAGAAATAACCAAGGGAATGGATCCTTATGCACAACGTTATGGAGGCCATCAATTTGGAAATTGGGCTGGTCAACTTGGTGATGGTAGAGCTATTACTTTGGGTGAAGTAGATACTGGTGGAAAGATATTAGAATTGCAACTCAAAGGCTCAGGATCTACTCCTTATTCACGTTTTTCAGATGGAAAAGCAGTACTCCGCTCCTCTATACGCGAGTTTCTATGTAGTGAGGCCATGCATCATCTTGGTGTTCCAACAACACGCGCATTATCATTGGTAACAACAGGAGAAGATGTTGTGCGTGATATGTTGTACGATGGAAGGCCTGCACCTGAGCCTGGAGCGGTAGTTTGTAGAATATCTCAAAGTTTTATTCGGTTTGGAAGTTTTCAGATTCATACAATATCAGAAGACTATGAGACTCTCAGAAGTCTTGTAGATCACACAGTGTCCAATCATTTTCCAGATAATTTATCTGATACTGATGAAGGTTTAATTGAATGGCTAAAGATAGTAGCAGATGGAACTGCATTAATGATTGCTAATTGGATGCGAATAGGCTTTGTTCATGGTGTTATGAACACTGATAATATGTCCATTCATGGATTAACTATTGATTATGGGCCATATGGATGGGTAGAAGACTTCAATCCTGATTGGACGCCAAATACTACCGATGCCGGAAGTAAAAGATATAGGTTCGGCCATCAAGCACAAGTCGGTGCTTGGAATTTTGCACGCTTGCTAGAATCTATAGCACCCTTAATGGAAGAACCAAAAAAGTTGTATGAAGCTCTAGAATTTTACTATGAAATCTTCCAAAAATATAATAATAAAATGTGGTCAGAAAAACTTGGTTTGGAAAAATTCAGTGATGGAGATGAAGAACTAATTACAGAACTAACATCAATTCTACAATGTGTTGAGACAGATATGACGATATTTTTCAGAATATTATCTTCAATTAAGAGCCCCGATATCAATTCCCTTAGATACGCATTCTATGACGAAGCCACAATCCCAGAACATGAATGGAATGACTGGCTTAATAAGTGGTGGAAAAGAGTAAATGGAAAGCCTAATCAAGAAAAAATGAGACAGGCTAATCCAAAGTATGTTCTGAGAAATTGGATGGCCCAATTAGCTATCGATGCAGCAGAAAAAGAAGATTATTCAGTTGCAATGGAAATCCATGAATTATTAAAAAAACCTTACGAAGAACAATCTGATTCTGAAGATAAATGGTTCAAGAAACGTCCAGAATGGGCTCGGCATAGGGTTGGCTGTTCAATGCTTTCCTGCTCGAGTTAAATTATTGGAATTATGATTATTCCATTCTTAATGTACATATGTTACATGTATGAGGCAGTTTGAAAGAGCGTGCCATGCTTCTAGAGACATGCGAAGGCGCGCTGCATCAGTGATTCTTGTTGCCTTGCTGATGTTAAATCAGTCGTTTCTAGATAACGGGCAATTGGATTTGGAAGAAGTTCCTGATCGTCGTGAAACTGACTATGGGGGTTCAATAACGTATACTGATAATCATACCTATGCTACTATTGGTTCCATAGACAGAAGTACGACCCTTGTGATGCCGGGAGGACACGACTACGCTCGCCCTCTGCCACTCGTTGTATCTTTGCATGGTTATAGTGGATGGGGCTCAGAGAATTCTAATTATATGGGCCTATACGATAGTGTGCATCAGAATGAACACCTACTATTATCTCCTGATGGTACGGTAGATTGGTTCCTACAAAGGTGGTGGAACGCCACCGATGCTTGTTGCAATAACTTCAATTCTAATGTGGATGATGTGGGTTACTTGGATGATCTCATCGAGGAAGCTGTCCAGAACTATGGTGCTGATCCTGAAGGAGTGGTAATTATGGGTCTGTCTAACGGGGGCTTCATGTCTCATCGGATGGCATGTGATTCAGGTAATTCGATCCGTTCGATAGTATCTCTGAATGGGGCAACCTGGGATGACTTCGAGTATGAATGCCCAGACATTGGTCGTCCTAATATTCTACATGTGCACTCTACGGCAGATGGAGTGATACAGTATGAGGGAGGTTCAATTGGCGGCAGCACTTATCCCTCGGCAATGGAAACAGTTGACCATTGGGCTAATCGCTCTGGATGCGATTCCTACATGACTTTCCTAGGTAATATAGATGTCATCAACTCAGATGGCATAAACGAAACAGACTCATTTGAAAATCTCAATTGTTCTGATGGGAATAGGGTTGCACATTGGAAGATTAACAATGGTTCTCACGTACCATCTTTGAATGACCCTGAGTGGGCAGAGATGACCTTATCCTGGGCTCTTTCAGGTTTCGTAAGGGACTCGGATGGCGATGACTATCGAGACGATATTGATGCCTTCATCTATAATTCTGATGAGTGGTCTGATAATGATCAGGACGGTATTGGTGACAACTCAGACATGGATGATGATAATGACGGTTTGACAGACTCACAAGAGGTAAGCATCGGAACAGACTCCCTCAGATGGGATACTGATAATGACGATATCTCCGATATGGACGACTGTAATCCATTGAATGCAACCTTGTTCACTGATACTGACTCTGATGGATTGTGTGATGAATCAGACCCAGATGCAGATGATGATGGATGGATCAACTTGGATGAGTTCGATTGCGTTACTAATTGGCTAGATAATCTCTCTATACCTTCTGACCTTGAGGGGGATGGGATATGCGACTTGGTTGATACTGATGACGATAATGATGGATACTTGGACTATCAGGATATATTCCCAGAGAACTCTTCTGAATGGTCTGATAATGATCAGGACGGTATTGGTGACAACTCAGACATGGATGACGATAATGATGGATGGTCAGATGCAGACGAACAGTCATGTGGTACTGACCAATGGTCAATAGAAAGTTTTCCAGATGATTTGGATGGTGATGGAATTTGTAACTCAATCGATACAGATATCGATGGAGACGAGTATCCAAATGAATCAGATCAATATCCTTTGGATTCAACAGAGTGGAACGATACGGATGGAGATGGGTTTGGTGATGAAGGGGATGTTTTCCCAGAAGATCCTCATGAGTGGAACGATACGGATGGAGATGGGTTTGGTGATGAAGGGGATGCTTTCCCGGAAAACGCCACAGAGTGGAACGATACGGACGGAGACTTGATTGGAGACAATCTAGATACCTTTCCCACCGATCCTCATGAATGGAACGATACGGATGGTGACGGTGTTGGCGATAATACCGATGAATTCATTGAAAATCCGAATGAATGGAGCGACCTAGATGGTGACGGTGTAGGCGACAATGCTGACTTATTTCCAGTAAATCCATCGGAATGGATAGATACTGATGGAGACGGAATAGGAGATAATCTGGATGCTTTCCCTATGGATATCGATGAATGGATAGATGCCGATGGTGATGGAATCGGAAATAATGCTGACGCCTACCCTCTCGATTCATCAAAGTGGAAGAAGGGGCCAAATTATCTGATCATAGGTTTTGTTGGTGCACTAGCGACTCTCGCCATTATCACATATATCGGTCGTGGACATACTTGAGTAGAGACACTCCAGTCATAATATTGTTAAAAACCATCAATTAATAATCATTAGACTTGATATTATTCATAGAATGTCATCTACAGCTCTTATGATCTGGGTTCTCTCATCATAGGTATAAGTGCAGGAGTATTTGCCCTATATTGTTGATAGTCTGGATTATCTCCCCACTTGGCTTTTGCACGTTCATCGAGAATTGGAATTCCACTGATTCGAGTTAGGAGTATGTAGATGAAAACAGGAGAGATCCAAGCCAACATCTCCAGTCCCTCAAAACTCGATACTCCAAAGAATCCGATTCCACTCCAGAGTAAAATTTCTCCTAGATAATTAGGGTGACGAGAGCGCGCCCAAAGCCCCTCATCAATCCACCTATCTTTATTTTCTGGCTTGGAATTAAACATAGTTTTCTGTTTGTCAGCTACTACTTCGATTCCGAATCCAATCAGCCACATAGAGAGTCCAATTCCATCCCATATCGAAAGGTCTGGTGCCGGCCCGGATTGACTGTTGATTACTATAACTACACTCATCGTGAGGAAGACCCAAAGTCCTTGTAAGGTCCATGGAATTATGAACCGTATAGGGGAAGTTTTCAAATCATCAAAACGCCCATCTTTACCAGTGCGATGGATTCGCAAGAATAAGAAACTTGAGAGTCGTAAAGACCAGATGATAACCAGGATACTGACTATCCACTCTCTTGAGCTTGGAGGATCTGAGTTAGAACCTGCCCATAGGCTGAATATTATTATTACCAGATAAGTAACTCCCCCGGTGATATCGAAGAATCGTTCGGTTTGTCTTATTGATGCAGGTACCCATGATAACCACTGAACACCTAGAGCAATCACCGCACAGAGTATTACCGCTGAGACTCCTTCGATATCAACTGAATTGATTCCAATGGCGCTTGCAACTAGGGACATAATGGCGAGGACACTAGCCACCACAACAAACCCCCTAAATAGGTCGTTAGAGTATTCCATGTCGATGCGTGCTCATACCAGTTCATAAGATGACTTTTCTTTAGATGATCACATATCAACGTTTGACCTAATATTACAAACCGTAAACTAACGAAATAATAACAAATAATATTTGAATACTTAGAATAGAATGCCATAGTACTATTCATCAATTTCTCCAGTGGCATGTAAATCAATCGATTGTGTATCAAATTTAGCAACAACCAAGTTAACCAAAAGGTCACCAAAGCAATAGAAGGCCCCGACAAGAAGTGGGGGGTTCCATGCAGTAAGACCTGTCCACGGAACTTCTGAAGCCCATGTCCAATTTCCAAGATGAGTTCCCCAGAGTTCCATGACCAAGGCCGCCCAAGTCATAATGACGTAAAGTCGAGGTTGAGGCCCCCATTGAGTAAAACCAACAACAAGAATTAGCAGCACCAGGCCGGATGTATCACTCCCTGAGTATACACCGTAGGTGACCAAAGGGACAAAAGGGAGAAGAGAGTTTTTGGCTATAGTATCACTAATTTTACCAGCCATCCGCCGCCCCAAGTCAAAGAGGAAATAGTGCCCTGCTGGTACGAAGAGAGGCATGAAATCTCGCTGATATTCGTAAATCAACCAGACTTCGGAGAAAAATAACTCCATTGGTGTTGCTAAAGCTACAACTGTAATCATCTCTATCCGCTCTTTTCTTTCTGTCTTCACGAAAATGGCTATGAAAAATCCCCAGCACCACACATTAACAGGCCATTCGGCTGTGTTATCTGAAAGGATTCCTCCAGCACCTGTGGCAGCAATCCAAAGTCCTATGGAAATGGTTAGGAAATACAACCACACACGTCGGCTCATAGTTTGGCGAGGTTACCTTAGTTTTCATTCTGTAGTATGATGGCGACGTAGTAAAGCCTATGTTTGAGAGTGGAGAGTGTGTGATATGGGCGAAAAGAAATGTGCTTTCGATGGTTGTAACGCCCTGGAATTCAGAACATCTGGCTATTGCCTGCGTCACAAGAATGATACTCCATCAGAAAATACATTTAGTAAGACAATTAACAAAACTAGTCCAATTACGGATACTCCTCCAGTTCCTTGGGGGTTAATGGCTAGTTTTGCCTACATTGCAGTCCCAATAATTCTTTTCTTGAATGTAATAACACATGAAGAGCCAGGAGGGTCAATTGCACCGACGGGACTTCTCAACATCCCCTGTTTCGTCTGCTCTCTATTCCCGTTGTTGTTAATCGGTGTATATGTAAATTACCTTAGAGATTCTACTATTACGTAAAGGGAATTATCAAAAACCTACAATTAGGTTTCTAATGAGATAGCCACTACAGACACAGGACCTGGTTTTCTGATTCTCTCAGTGGTAACTTGCTCATTAATTCCGCAGGCTTGGATATCTCCCGGGAATTTGGCATTGCCGTAAAAGTAAGATGTCACATAAGCGCACAGATGAGTCCAGGAGATTGAGGACATGAGGAGTTGTTCCATTAGTGATGTTGTAGTGGTCCAAGTACCGAATAAAGCGGTCATAATACCTAGGGAACTTGATACTGAGCACTACAACGGTTCTATATTACATATCTATAAACTTGGAGTTCTTACTATAACCCATCTTTATAATAATGGGTTTCTACTAATAGTGCTAGTTTATGCACTTGTAAATATCTAATAAACTAGGGATAAATCTATTCAATATGACTTTATCGGGGAATTAATGGCTACTTCTCGGAAGGAAAAAATCAGTCACTATATCGATACTGCAGAGAAAGTAAAAGATGAATTTCCTGAAGTAACACTCAATACTCTAAGGAAATTTTTTGAAGCTGTAATTCTAGAAATTTCTGATAGAAATGGAATCAAAGGAAATCCAAACATTTCCAAAGCCCTTGAAAATAATTATCGATTTGAAAAAGTGACTAAATACGTACCTTCTAGAGAATATTATTACATATCACATATCAAAAATATGGGAAATTATGGATCACATTTTCAGGAAGATGGAGTAGATCCTTCTGAACAAGATATCTCTTATTGTATATACGCTGCAAAGGAAATCTATCAATGGTTATTTCCAGAAAATAGAGATCCCAAAAAAATTAATTTCATCAATGAAATTCACATGGCAGTATCTTGTAATCTATGTGAATCTCCTATCGGAGTAATGTGTAAAAAGAATAGTGGTGAAGAAGTAGCAAAAAATTGTGAACATACAATAAGGAAACGTGCTTATTCTGCTTATAGAAGAAGTATTCAGAAACAATATTCAACCTCAATAAATGAATGCTTTCATCAAATGGTTGATGATATGAAATTAAGTTCAGACGATATTATCAATCATGAAGATATTAAAAAGTGGTTTAAAAATAATTATCCTGCTTATTCTGAGTCATCAATCTACAAATATGCCATGATAATGGCAACTAACCTAAAGAGTAGATTGAGTTACAACATGGTTTCTGGGAATAATTATGATTTATTATTTGCAGTAGGTAATAATTTCAGAAAATATAATCCAGATTCGGATCCAACGCCGCTTCAGTAATCGTAAAGTTCCCTACCCATCCACCCGTATGTGAATCAAATATGTCATAGAGAGATACTCTCTGCCAAGTACATGAGCGATGATAGGGCCCTTATTCTAATCGACTGCCAGGTAGGTTTCAATAATCCCTTCTGGGGGCGGCGGAATAATCCGGATTTTGAGGCCAATGCACAGGCCGTACTCGCCCACTGGCGGGCACGGGGTAGGAGAATCATCCACGTCCGACATGCCTCGTTGGAACCGAATAGCCCGCTCCGAGATGAAGAGCCCGGCTTCGCCTTCTTCGAATGGGCCGAACCGCGAGAGAACGAGGTTGAGATCATCAAGCACGTTAACAGCTGCTTCATCGGTACTGGTCTCGAAGATCTGTTACAGGCCGAAGGCCATCATGGGCTGGTCCTACTCGGACTGACCACTAACCACTGTGTTTCCACGACGGCACGGATGGCCGGTAACCTCGGTTTCGACGTATGTCTGGTCGGTGACGCCTGCGCCACCTTCCCACGCACCGCTGCGGATGGTGAAACCTTCGACGCGGATCTGGTGCACCGGACGGCGTTGGCGAGCCTTCACGAGGAGTTTTGCACCGTCCTAAGCTCGGAACGCCTGCTCTCTGAAGAGTGATGGGAGAATAGAGATTAGTTGACCCCTTTGATAAGCCTATGATTCAAGGACAATCGCATGGGTAGGCAGTGTACTGGGGGACTGAACACCCATTGTACTCCTCCATAATGTCTAGAGGGGTTTGACAGAACCCTTGCGATTTCTTGGAAATGATATGTCGCTACTCTTGATTTTGATCATTGAGAACAGAGTCTGCGATGACTCGAATGTCTGTGTTCCATTGAGTAAATTCCGGCATATCCAACGGTTCGACACCATGAACTGCATGAAGCCATATGAGTGTGCCAGTATCGATCATGATTTGGCCAGCGTGCCCCTTTGCATCGGTAAACACAGAAGTCTGCTTAGGCCCTTGCAACTGCTCTATGTCGCCTTCAAGTTCTCCTGCTTCAAACATCTCACGCAACTCGTAAGCCACTGCTCCGTGATGGAAGGTAAATATCTCGTTGTTTGGGAAGTCTACACTGAGGTCCTGTGAGAGGTTTACCCAATACGGCAAGATGTCGAGTGTTGAGTTCGTTGCGTACTCGCTTGCATTCTCGTAGTCTCCAGGGAAATCCTTCCACGGCATAGACAGCCCAATTCGGATATCGGGGTTCTGCTCCACCGCGTAGGAGGTGAAATTGTGGATGGCTTCGTCGGTGAAGTTACTGATTCCCGGTTCCTGTCCTATGAATTCGAGACTGCAACAGATCATAATCAACACATCAATCTCTCCTGTATCCAGGTAATCCTTGATGTTCTCACGGTGACCATCATCCGCCCACAATGCATCAGGAGCTCCAGAAACACCTCCACTCATTTCAATGAATTGCGAGTGGTTCGTAAATCCAGCAGTGTGTGCATAATCCTGCAGTGTTTGTGCAAAAATACGTCCAAAACTATGGCCGATGTAAAGGACATTGTAGTCTTCAGCGTTAACTTCTTCTGGCGGCCCCATGTCCCCTTTATCACCATCATTATTCTCGTCATTCTGGTCATTCTCACCATTACCTCGGCCCGAGCCTAAACAACCCGACAATGACACCATTAAAATCAAAAAAACGGTCATAAACACGGTATTCTTGTTCATGAATCTTCTACTAACCGTTCGTATATGGAACTTCTGTGACAGTAGTGTGAATTTGTAACAGTGGTGTAACCCTTCCGATACCCTCTGTACAGTCATCTCACGCGTCCGTACCCTCTCATAATACGCCTATACAGTGGGTGTAGAGAGGGTGTTGCATGGGTATACAGAGGTATCAAGAACATTCAATTGCATCAATGATTTGCTTCTGTATGTGTTCGTCATAAGCCGATGGATGGAGTTCTTTTTCTTTCGATTTGGTGTCAAAGTAACGCCCTGTTACGCCTTCCAGTGATGGATCGGTTGCAGCAAATACCGTTGATTGTGAAGCTTTGTGAGCGCTCTTGCCACCATCACTTCGGAAAAATAATTTGAAAAATGGCATCATAATTTTCATTGGACCAGGAAGCCCCTTCGTTGTCAATGATTGTGTCATTGAAGTTGATGCTCTTCCCGGAAAAACGATATTGACACTCACGTTCTCTGGCTCCAATCTTTTGGAGAGGGTAATCGACATGGCTTCCAAGATGCTTTTTGAGTGAGTGTATGTCATCAAACCTCTGAATTGTTTTTCAGCCTGCAGATTTGTTGGATCAATGGCGGCGGGTTTATCTCCACCACTGGTGTTCAATACTCGAGGTGATGGCGAGGATTTTAACTTCGGCAAGAGGGCATGGGTTAGGTTCCAAGGTGCAACCACATTCACTGCAAAATGCATCTCTAATCCATCTTCGTTGTGTTTGAGTGTGTTTCCAAGATAGCCTGCATTGTTGATGAGGACATCAATTTTGGAAACGCTTTGATTGATTGCATTTGCTAATTGCTCAACTCCATTCTTTGTTGAAACATCCCCAACAATAAACTCAATTTCAGAATTTCCTGATTCTTTGATGATGGTTTCAGTAGCATTTTCTCCACGCTCAGTATTTCTTCCAACGAGAATCACATGCGCTCCGAGTTTCGCAATTTCAAGAGCAGTGTAATATCCAATTCCAGAGGTTGCTCCAGTGATTACAACTGTTTTTTCTGACATCAATTTCGGCATACAAGTTTCACCATTTTTCAGTAGAATCTCAAGCCGTACTGTTTGACGCAAATACTTGTGAGGGATTATTTGCCCATATCGCTTCAAGGAAAGCATCAACTCTATCGTTGATTGGAGTTCTAGCAAAGTTTGTTTCAACATGGTCTCCTTCGGGATCAAAATCCAAGAGATGAGGTGAATTCGGTTGCGCATCAATCGTCTGGCGTAAATTGTCATACATCCAACGGCAATTACTCAAGTTAGCTTCTTCAGCTGTAGGGATTGTTGGCAATTTCCCTCCACAGGCAGGATCGAGTTCACCGATAATGAACATAATTGGCACCTCAGTAAATCCATTTCGAATCATCGCTTCAGGATAGAGACCATAGCCCCAGTAATCAAACCCGACTTTCTCCATACCATCGTTACGTAGATCGCCTCCGTTGAAAGGATAGGGGTCAACACCGACATAGATGTCAAACATTTCAAAGATCCGGGGTGGATCAAATGTCCATGAATCAGCCACGACTGCAGTAAGGTAGATGTCTTCCTGCGAATATGCAACGGCTACATTCCATACGCCAATTGAGCCAGCACTTGTTCCATGAGCGAAAACCTGACTGGTTGGGTAGTTGGCTACGGTGTAATCCATTGCGGCCATCGTAGCCTGCAAACCATTTACTTCTCGAAGAACACCATCATAGGATGAATTCGGGTTGTTCGGATATGGGTCGCCACGACCGGCATAATTGTCATGGTCGCAGAGTGATACCAATAAAACTCGATATCCATCGATAATTCGCCGTGTAAGAGTTGAACTCATCAGTTCGTCGTTATTGTTGTGTGTGTTTCCAATCAAATGAAGGTCGATCAGTTTGTCAAAGGATTCCTCATGGTTCCAAGTATTCTGAGTGATGGTCTTGACGGTTTGGTATGTCTGGTTTTCATCAAACCACCCATAGCCACCTCCGTGAAGATAGGTCCAGAGAGGAGCCTCAATACCGGGATTATTGATTGGCTCCATGACGAAAAAGGTGTAATGTCCAGACAGTCCACATGTGTATGCTTCATTCCGATAAAAGCTAATTTCAGCACTTGTGTTGGTGTCCAACTCGAGTATCCTTGATTCGACTAGTTTGATATGTTCAGTCGTTCGTTCGACCAGTGGAATTTCGATTTCATCATTTGAATTTTCAAGTACTTCACCGTCAGACGAACCTTCAGACTCACCAAAACATCCCGCTAGAGAAATTGAGATGAAAAAAAGTACCATGAGTAAAGCGTTTGGTTTGGTTGATTTTTTCATCAGATATCACCTCCATCTTCTGCTGTGACTTGGGTAGAGCATGGAGTTTCGAGAGACTGAATCGATGGATTGGAAGACCTATGAACAACCCACTCAAACATGGATTCTAAACTTGGGCGAAGCGCCATACCGTCATTTGTTAGAGCGTATTCAACACGTGTTCCTTGGGAATCTGTGATCTCTTTTCGAGTAACAAGTCCATTCTCTTCAAGTTCATTCAGCCGTCGAGAGAGCGTCGTAGCAGAACTTTCTACTCTCCTTTCAATTTCTGAAAATCTCATCGGCTCCTTATCTGATTTGAGTACAACCAAGGTATGGAGCATCGTTGATTTTGAAAGCAAACGAAGCAGATGATCTACATCGTCGCGTAGATTTGTTCGAAGAGCGTCTAATTCAGCGCTTTCAGCATCGTCCATGATCTCTTTGATTACGCTTCTGATTATCAAGTAAGGGGTTTCAGGAATGTTAGTGCACTCACCAGTTCCGACATATCATTTCCATGAAATCGCAAGGGTTCTTGGAACTCCCTTAAGACATTATGTAAGAGTACAATGGGTGTTCAGTCCCCCAGTACACTCGCTAGCGTCTGTATCGACCGACTGAATCCCCTTTGTATCGGGAAATAAAATGCAAAGGGGTTTCGGATAGCCCCTTGTGATTTCATGGAAATGATATATCGATTGATTGTATTTTGTTGAAATTCATACTGAACTATCAGCTCGATTGAGCACCCATTCAAACATAGATTCGAGACTGGGTTGAAGTGTAATCGCATCGTCTGTTAGTTCGTACATTACAGTAGCAGGTACGGTCGCAAATGCCGTACGAGTGACCAAACCATGATCTTCAAGTTCCGCCAATCTTCTTGCAACAGTTGTTGAGGAGGAGTTTACTCTCTTTTTGATTTCAGAGAAACGCATAGGTTCTTTATCGCAGTTCATGATGTAGAGGATGCTTAGCATCTTTGATTTTGAAAGCAATACAAGTAAATCATCAACATGAGCTTTAGCAGATTCACACATTGACTGCATACGCTGGGATTGTACTTGAGACATAAAGTGGCTAAGTAGCATTTTGTTATTAGGTAACAGGTTACAACATTGTTACAAAAGAACACTATTGCCACTTTTCTACTTATTATGGGATGCACAATGCCCCGACTATGACGACACACCCGAACGGCAAGACAATGAATATCATCGGCTTTTCAAAATATGGCAAACCTTCTGAATTGAAGAAAATAACGGCCGCCTATCCCCATGGCTTTGATGCTTCAAATAACATCGTAATCAAAGTCCACGCATCTGCAATAAATCCAGTCGACAAAGCCCTGCTGTCGGGTGATCTGAAGATGGTTATTCCAGTTGCAGCCTTTCCTCACGTAATCTGTTACGATGTGGCTGGAGTTGTTGAAGAAGCAGACAGTGAAGGTAAATTCTCAGTGGGGCAGGAAGTTTTTGCTCGCCTGTTTGGAAACGAAAAGGATGGAAAGAAAACCCCGTGGTACAGGGGTGCTATGGCGGAGTACTGTGTTGCTGATACATCCAATGTTGTACCAAAACCAGAAAACCTCTCTTTTGAGGAAGCGGCCTCGATACCACTCGTTGGTATGACTGCTCTTCAGGTACTCAAAGCATCTGGTCTCAAAGAAGGAGATTCAATCCTCATTACAGGGGGAGCCGGTGGCGTTGGTACAATGGCTATTCAATTGGCAAAGCATGTGTTCAAGGCCGGACGAGTTGTCACTACAGCCTCTAAAGGTGATAAAGAGAATTTGTGTATGACTCTCGGAGCAGATGAGGTCATTGATTACAAGACTGCGAAATTCGAGGAGGTTTTTGGTGAATCTGACGAATCAAAGTTTGATGTTTGTTTTGATACGACTGGGGAGAGTCTTCAGATGTCGGAAGTTGTCAAAGATGGCGGGAGCATAGTAACCATTGCAGGCATGGCGACTCTAGAGGAACTACGCCGCATAGGCGGCACAGCTTGGATCCTCAAACTGTTCGTCAAGCGGAGAGTGAAGCGGAAGGAGTACAAAGCTGCTAAATCCAATAATGCGGACTGGAATTACCTTTTCCTTTCACCAAGCCAGGAGGACCTCTCAACGCTAGCAAAACATCTTGAAAGTGGTGCAATCAAACCAGTTCTCGATGGTGTTTGGGATTTCCATTCTGAAGACGCCAAAGACGGTTGGCAAGGAGCATTCAATCAATCATTCTCTGGTCGTGCAAAAGGTAAATGCGTTGTAAAGATAGTTTGAATATTCTTGAAACCCTCTGTATACCCTTTGATACACACCTATCGCGTCGGTATAGTGCAATAGAGTACTCTGAGTACACACTGAGAAAAAGCGAATCAAAGGGTAGCGAATACGCTGTATTGCAGTACAACGGTTACTATGGTAAAATCTGAACCATTGGGATTATCACTGTAACCCATTAGTTATTCCAAATAAGCAAAGGGGGGCGCTATAGTTTTGGTATTCCCTACCCGCTGACAAGTATACGACTCAGAGGTTCTCAGACGTTAGTGACGATTCTATTCAACAGATTCTTGTATCTTAGTCTTGGCATAGCAATCTTCGAATCATGGCCAATTCTGTTACATTTAGCACAAACAACATCTTTTTAGAAGCAAAAATGAATATTACATAACAAATATATACCGAGTATCTTGTGAAATACTTATGGGAATTAAGCAAGCATCTAGATATTGTCCTGGCTGTCAGTCGAACACACTTGCAGTTGGTACCACGCCAAACCACCTCTTACACTTGGCTTTAACAATAATTAGCCTCGGTGTCTGGAGTATTGTGTGGGTTTTGATTGCTCTTGGAAAAGTCGGCGGATACAAGTGCAGTAAGTGTGGACTACCCGTTTAATTTCCAACTTTTGGTGCTGAGCTACTTATTTTATTTTGCATAGCCTTGTTATAATCGTAAGTCCCTCCATCGATTCATAAGATGTGAATGAATGTGATTTCAGTGGGCCGAATCATTCGCTAGCGTCTGCATCGGCCCACTGAACTCCCTTTATACCAGAAAATAGTATGCAAGGGGATTTCGGATAACCTCTTTGAAAGGAGTCAAGTTATTTCATTGAATTAATAGCAACTAATAGTCGATTAGTATTTTCCTCATTTTTACCCCAATCAAAACATTGGATTGGTAGTGAACATTCACTCCTAATTCTTAACATACCGGATGG
>CALSZZ010000005.1 GCA_943841885.1 Candidatus Thalassarchaeaceae archaeon
GAAATATCCAATTACCTAATGAAGATTGGATAATAGAATGTATAAGTAGAAATCCTTCGATTCTAAATGAATACACAATTCTAGAGTCTTTAAGAAAACCCGGTAACAAAATAATGATTACCGAAAATGCTGATATATTTAATTTTAAAGAAGAATACAATACTTGGGGACTCAGATGGCCTTCTGATATTCATCCGAGAGATGGAGAACCAATTGCTGAAATTAGATGGTTTCATTCGTCAGAGAAAATTGATATAGAAGAAATATTCTCTTGGGCATCTAACATAAGAGATAAGAATAGAATTGCTGAAATATTAATAATTGATAATGAATTATCCGTTGTTACTTACAGGATAGAAATAATTAATCCTAAAGGTAATTTGATTATTCCAACTTTGAAAGACTACAATGAAATAGAAGCAATTGAAGAAAAAATTAGTCTTAATAATGATAATATATTTATTCCAAATAATATCGATTGGAAACATGAAAATATTGGAATTCCATACTCAAATGGAAGAATTTTAGATGGCGATACTAAAAGAATGATTAATAATATTACTTATCAAAAAGAAGATGAAATGGATATTTCAGAGAGAATCATATTTGATTTATTAGAAAAAGGCCTTCATCCAAGGCCGGGTTTCAAGTATGGATCTAAATGGAGATGTTATGAAAAGGGTATTGAAGAAGATCACGCACCATGGTTAGTTGTTCATCCTGATGATGGCCCAAAAGACTGGGAGGAGGCATGTTTAATATCCAGATTATCGGCAGGAGTGAATAAAAAATGGTTATTTCCGATAATGAAAGAAAAGTGGCATTATTTGTCAATAACCAGGCCGCCAGCAGATTCAAGGTGGAATAATCCCATCAGACGGTGATTTACTTTTTGTGGAATTATTTCCTAATAGCGATAAAGCCCGCTAAAAAACAAATTAAAAATATTCCATTAGAAGGCTGTGAAATCCAAGGAAGAATACCGTCTCCTATAAACGGGGATTCACTCTGTAATACAATGGGAATTCTTTCTTCCATTGAATTAGAGTCTGTAAGAATTAATTCTCCTTTTGCAATCATACCTTGTTTCAATAATCCATTTGGAGATACGGCAATAACTATCGGATCCCCGGGGCTAATGCTTCCTTGAGTTATGGGCGTACATATCCTACTTATAGCACCAGAGAATGAAATTGCATATATTCTTGAACCATTACCAATAAATACAGGATTAAGAATTATTTCTGAATTTTCATCCCATGGAATAATTTTTTCTATTGTATCATTACTTATCTTATGGCCGACCTTAATCCAATCTAGGTCAATATCTATTAGGTTAGAATTTTTTACATCCCATTAGTGCCCTTAAATGGCCCTGAGAGTTTGTAAATATGGAAGAATTCATAATTTCAATAATATTTTCACCTGGAATAATATCAATATATTTAATGATAGAATTTCCTTGTGAATTTAAATTTACATACAACTCGCATTCTTCTTCTGCATCTACTATTGCGTAGGATTTATCATCTGGTAACAATAGAATTGGCGTTCTCGGAGTAAGTATTTCTAAATTTTCAATGAGTTGGTTTTCAAATGAAATAGTAGCATCACTCCAAAAACCATCCTCGGAAATATTTGCATTTGTAATAGATGCAGTCCATGTTACTAATCGACCCCTATTATCTCTAATTTGGATGCCTTCATTTCCAAAAGAATCGCCGATATCATATAAATCTCCAACCTCTCCAGAATTTCTACCTCTAATTAATGCATCATTACCATCAGCTTCAATGATTTTTACCCAAGCCACCTCTGGATCAATATTCACAAGGTTGTTATCTAAATTACCATTATTCTTATCTTGGTGCTCTACTAAAATACCTGAACCTGGAAGTTCAGAATCAAATCCACCTGAACGTAAGGAGATATGTATTTTCTCATTTGGTGCAATATCAATTGTAATTGAATCTCCTCCTGAAGATAATGGATGAATTAAATACGAATTATTATCAGGAGTAATTGTTAAAGATCTTTGAGAACCAATTAATTCTAGAGTAGATGCACTAGGTAATGATGGTACCATTCCATCACCATTCCAGTTACCACTTGCCATAATATCCCAATCACCAAGTCCGTTCCAATTAGAAGTAGGAGTATCACTGTGAACGTCATATAAATCGACCGCTCCCATTTGATGTAGCATTTCATGCATTAAAGTTCCTAAACCTGAAGATAATGAAACTAAAGTATAATGCTCAACTGACCACTTAGAAATTTCTATAGGTTCATCAAGTCCAGAAAAATGACTCCAAATAGATGATGATTGACCATTAGATTCTTGTGCAGCACCAGAATGTATAATTAGTAACCTATCTAAATTACCATCATTGTTTAAATCCCATTTAGATAAATCGATGTCCTCTAATAGATATGGAACAGAGCTATGAATTAGATCTTGTATTCCATTTTCAACACCTGCATCTCGTCCATCTTCGGAATCTTTTCCCCAAAATGAATCCGATTGTGGAGAGTCCCATGATTCTTCTATTATTGTAACATTTAATGAAGAGTTTTTATTTAAAGATTTGATATAGTTTTCAGCAGAATAAGGGCCTTCAAATAATTTTTCTAATTCATTGGAGTCGAATGGTTTGTTTGGAAATGATATCTTTAAAATTAGCCATTCTTCATTATCTTGTAAGTTTAATAATTCATAATTAGAATTGTGTGTATGATTTCTTTCTAACGCTTCATCAACATAATTAGGGTTACTAAAAGACATTAGCCCAACGAATAAGAATAAAAGAGCCAATACTACTCTAAACTTGTTCATATGTCATCGAGACATTATTAGGATTTTAATTAGATGTAAAGATGCATCCTAAGAATAAGAATCTTCTAATGAATTGAGTTTCCAAGAAATATCACCGGAGAATTCTGAATCAAGCCATTCTAACCCTTTTAAGTCACAATTATAATTATTTAGAGAATCTTGAAAAAAACTTGGTATTGGCTTTCCATCACATCCTGTAATAATAAGTGATGAGATATCGTAATTAACTACTAAATCTAATAAAGAATTTTGTTCTTGATGATATAGGCACAAGGCATTACATTTTGGAATAGCAATTCCATTCTGTACAAAACTTTTGGGTATTTTTGGACAGACACCTTCGCAACTGCAATCAACTATTGCTATACGATTTGATTCACCACTACTGGAAATAATATTATCTACATTGAAAGAACGTAGGCCCAATGGCGACTTAGGCAATGTTCTGGAAACTATATCAGAAAGATAAATGATAAATAATGCAACGACTATACGGAGACCTTCGAATTCGTTTGGCAGAGAAAGGATAACTAGACTACTAGAAACAGTAACTATTTTTAATTTCATTGTTGAATTTTTACTATCAAATATTCCAATTAATCTAGCTAATCCCAGAGAAATAGTATTTAAAGAAAAGAGTATAATAATCCATGATAATCCCAAAGTAAGTTTGAAAATGGCTGATGCATCATAATTTTTACCAACTCCTTCAACAGAGTTAAAACTATCAAAAGATGATAGAAAATTAGGTAAAATAAATATCCACATAATTATTAGCATTAATGGAATTACAAATAAAGTAAATAATAATAAAACCGAAAACCACATCTTTTCCTTAGGCAATAATCCAATGCTAGTAAATTTAAGAAGTGAATAAGAAATAAAGGGCATTGTAGATATAATTCCCAATAAAAATGTCATAGACCATTGTATTTCTATCCAATCATATGGACCATAAATAGAGAGATTGAGAGGCGAATCTCCTAATGGAATATTATGCAACCATTTTGAAATTAAGTCTTCTATGAAAAATGACCATATAAAAGAAAAAAATAGGAATAATAGTATCTTACTTCTGATTATTTTAATCAAATCATTCATGTGTGATGTGAAAGGTGCAGATATATCATTGGAAACAGAAATGACCATATCACAAAATATCCTTAACTTTAGGTTCTCTGCGAGCGGCTAATATAGTTCTATAGACTCCATATGCAAACCATGCACTAATAAAATAGAAGCATCCAATAATAAATACCGTAAGATCTGTTACTTCAGCATCGGGACCAACAATAGAAGGAGGAGGGAACTGTATTACTGCATCATTTATTGTCCACCTATAGGCCATGATAAACGTAATTATTGAACCAAGAGATCTACGGATTGCTTGAGGAACGGCTAATTCTCTGGCCAAGTATTCAGGGCCTTCATCGTATCGTCTTTCTAAGATTTCCCTCTGAAATGCACCTCCTATTATTAATGCTACAAGACTGGTCCAGAAAAATAAGTTACCTTGTTTAAATATTTCAAGGGAAAGTTTGTTTTGGCGTTCTTGTTCTAATTGTTCTTCTGTTATTTCTAGAACAAATAGTGAGTCGTAATCACCTACTGATATTGTTCTGGTTTGTAATGTTGAGTCTGATTCGGTAGTAGTAATTGTTCCTGGTTCGTTTATAGAAAAAGAGACCAGATTCCAATAGTCATTTTCGTCAGGTATACCACCTCCATCAACAGAATTACCCGCTAACCAAAAATTAACCTGACCAACATTTTCTGATGGTGCAGTCCATTTGAAATCCCAAACTCCATCTGAATCGGTTTCTGAATGAGATATATCATCTGGCCTATCTTCGGCCTGTCTAATATCTTGTTCGTCGCCCCATGAAAATTCACCAACTGCGTCTGAAGATAATAAAAATCCTGCTTTCACATTGCCGTCCCCACCAGATAACGTTAGAGAATCTGCAACTCTGATGGTCAAATTATATGTTTCTGATAAGTCATACATTATTGGAACTCCAGTTATCATTACCACTACTCTTGGAGATGATGCACCGTTATTATGACAGTTACAACCATATTTGACTGTTAATTCTTCATCTGAATTTAATGCAGAAGGACCTCCGCTTAAACCATATACCGGTATAATGAGCAATCCCATTACGATTAAAATAATACCAAAACGAGGAATTGTCTTATTCATGGGCATCACCTTGTTCATTATCGGGGGTGTAAGTCTCATAACCATTGCCCGTAAGTCTCCTCCTAAACCCTTAAAATTTATATTTCCTTAATTGCGGAATTTAAACTATTCATCATAACCTTTCCATCTCCAAATAACATCATTGTTTTATCTTCATAAAATAAATCATTATCTACTCCAGCATATCCTACTGATAAACTTCTTTTTATTATTACAACTGATCTTGCTTTATCTGCATCTATTATAGGCATACCCGCCAATGGACCTTCTCCACTTCTAGCTGCTGGATTACATGTATCATTAGCACCAATAATTACTGCCATATCGCATTCTGAAAATTCTTGATTTATTTCTTCCATTTCAATAAGTTGTTCATATGGAACATTAGCCTCTGCAAGTAATACATTCATGTGACCTGGCATCCTTCCGGCCACAGGGTGTATAGCAAATTTAACTTCAGTATCAAATTTTTGTTTAAGTAAATCTGCAAACTCTTTGACCTGATGTTGGCATTGACTGACTGCCATACCATAACCAGGGATTATAATGACTTTTTGTGCGCCATCTATCATCATAGCAACTTCTTCAGAGTCTGCACCAACTTTGGTCCTAGTTAGTACCTCCTTTTCTGAACTACCAAATGATTTGAATAGAACATCTATTAAAGATCTATTCATAGCTTTACACATTATAAAAGTAAGAATAAGTCCTGAGGCCCCTACAAGTGAGCCAGCTACTATCAATACACTATTTGATATAATGAAGCCAGTGAATGCTGCGGCTATTCCCGAAAGAGAGTTTAGGAGAGAAACGACAACTGGCATGTCTGCACCTCCAATTGGGAGTACCAATAATAATCCCAAAATACACGATATTATGATAATTGCCCAGAGAAATGTTGCATTAGTAGGATCATTTAGTGAAAGATAAATGAGGACTAGGATACTGAAAAAGAAAATAATTTTTATGGAATTGAGCCAACTTGGACCCCATGTTGGAGTTCTGAACCATTTACCAAATACAGTAACTCCACCTTTGAGTTTGTACATTGCTAATATAGAACCTGTTAGTGTCATCCAACCCACAAGTGCAGAAAGTCCTGCTGCAATGTATATGACAGTCAAATCCAAACCCGTAGGAACATTATTGGATTCGTAAATATATCTCCAACTTTCAGATAAGGCAACTAAAGCAGAGGCAGCACCTCCAAAACCATTGAATAATGCCACTAGCTCAGGCATTCCTGTCATTTCTACTCTTATTGCCATTATATAGCCAATTATTGAACCAATTAATAATCCAGAAATTATCAATTCCCAACCAATTATTCCTTCACCAACAAGATTCATTTCTAAAATGGTAGTAATAATTGCAACTGCCATACCAGAAGCACCTAGTAGATTGCCACGAGGTGCAGTTTTGGGATGACCAAGATTTTTAAGTCCGAAAATAAATAAAGAAGCAGATAAAAGGTAGCCGAGTGAAATCCAATTTTCGAACATATTAGTTCCTCTTCTTTTTACCTGCAATCATATTTAACATTCTATTAGTAACTGCAAATCCGCCAATGACATTTATCATCGCTAGGACAATAGCAATAAAGGCTAAAATTCCAGACGTATTTGTTTCTAATCCATTAAATATTACATTAGCACCTATTAAAGCACCTACAACACTAATTCCAGAAATAGCATTTGCACCGCTCATGAGAGGCGTATGCAACATTGCAGGGACTTTAGTGATTAATTCGAAACCTAGGAATATTGCCAAAACAAACAATGTAATCGAACCAATTAATAATTCTGGAGTAATCATAGTATACCACCTAATCTAGATTGTTTAGGATGAATATTACCATTTTGACAAATAAGAACCCCTCCCATACCAGGAATATGAAAATCAGATCCTTCTGGGGCACCTACTAATATATCATCTTCTTCTGAAATAATAATTTCTCCATCTTTGAAAATTGAAGTTATGAAATTCGTAAGATTATTGGAATAAAGCATACTTGCTGAATTTGCAAGAGTGCCCGGTAAGTTAGAAGTACCAACTATCAAAACACCATTATCTGTTTTGATAATTTTTCCTGCTTCAGTTATTTCACAGTTACCTCCCACATCAGCATTCATATCAACTATTACTGCACCAGATTTGAATTTAGATACAGCACTCTCGGGAATAGTAATAGGTGCAGGTCGACCAAAAATTCGTGCCGTGGTAATTATTATATCAGCATCAGAAGCTACGTTGCATACTTTATCATTTACTTTCTGGATAAATTCTGGAGTAAGTGGTTTTGCATATCCGGATTCATCTTCAAAATCATCCATCCCTTCTACTTCTATGAAGCGCCCCCCAACAGACTCTATTTGCTCAGCTGCAGATTTACGAACATCAGAAGCATAAACTACTGCCCCCAGTCTTTTTGCAGTTGCAATAGCTTGTAAACCTGCTACACCACTACCCATTATTACAACCTTAGCAGGCCTAATAGTTCCTGCAGATGTAGTCATCATAGGGATTCCTTTAGAAACATGAGCAGCCCCTAGTAATACCGCTTTATAACCTGATAAATTATCTTGACTGGAATTGACATCCATGGATTGTGCACGAGAAAGTCTACGTGGGATCATGTCCATGGAAAATAATGTAATTTTATTATCTAATGAAGAATTTATTTTCTCAGGATGTCTAAACGGATCAGCAATGCATGCTAATATCAATCCAGATCTAAGCTCATCTTTTTCTAGCATATTAATTGTGATTAAAATATCTGAAGCCAATACTTCAGTTCTTGAGCCTAATGTAGCGCCTGCATTAGAATATTCTATATCGGAATAATTTGCATTTATTCCTGCGCCCTTTTCAAAAATAACATTGAAACCAAATTTTATAAGTTTTTTAACTGAATTTGGAACAATTGCTACTCTGTTCTCTCCATCAGGTTCTATCAAAATTCCTAGTAGCATTTACAAAAACCTCGTATATTCAACTCACGGTGACTTAGTATGCCTTAATCGAAAAGAATACACTTATTGAAACCGTCGGCGAACAGTTTTCAAACAAATTAAAGATTACATGAAAAGTATACGATATCCAATTAAGAAAACAACTACATCGCATATTGCATGAGATAGCCAACACACCCATATCGATTGATATTTCAAGTATAACCATGACCATATGGCAGCAGCAGATAAAAGGCCAAAAGAAGCGATAAATATTTGCCAAAATATGAAACCAAAGAAATATAATGCTAAGGCATGATGAAGGGTAAATAAAAATGCTGAGAAGATTATTGCGTAGTAATCATTTCCGAATAAAATACTTGCCTTAGTAGTAATAAACCATCGAAAAACATATTCTTCTAAGAGACTATTAATGAAAATCCAATATAACATTCCAAAAATGTATAAATAAAAGTTAGAAAGACCTTTAGATTCTAAAATACCTTTCATTTCTTCCAAATTTATAGATTTTTCAAAAATTAACCATGTGATTATGATAATTATTGACATACCGACACCAGTTAAACTACCTACTTTTAATCCCTCAATAGTTGGTAATGCTCTTGAAAAAATATTTTTATCAACTTTTAGATACCAAATAGTAGGAACTATAAATATCCAAAACTTACAGATTATGAAAAAAATTTGAGAATGAAGTTCGTTATCTAAAATTTCAATTCCAAAAATAACAGAAATTGAGGGCACGAATGCTACTAGAAGAATAGCAATTAAAGAATTATTACGGGTATGGATATTTGTTCGTATTGCTTTATGTAAAAAAATTTTTCTACTGCATCTATTTTTAATATTATATTACCAAAGGCTAAGTCCTATGTCTCAATCGTAGACTTTGAAATTACCATGGCGAGAGGATCGAGAAAAGTAGCAATAATTGGAGCAGGGAATGTTGGAGCAACTTGCGCATTTGTCCTAGCCGAAAGAAAAATTGGAAAAATAGTACTTTTAGATATATTTGAAGGATTTGCTAAAGGAAAAGCGCTCGACATGAGTCAAGGAGGTAAAATTCTAAATTACGATGGAAAGGTTACTGGAACAAAAGATTATGCTGATATAGAAGGTTCAGATGTCGTAATTGTTACATCTGGCTTTCCGAGACAACCTGGTATGAGTAGAGAAGATTTAATCGGTAAAAATGCTCAAATTGTCTCACAAGTCGGAGAGGGAATAAAAAAATATGCTCCCGATTCAATAATTATCATGGTTACCAATCCTCTTGATTTGATGACATATCATATGCAAAAAGTAACTGGATTCTCACACAATAGAGTAATCGGACAAGCTGGGATATTAGATTCTGCAAGAATGACGCATTTTGTAGCAGATGCAATAGGTTGTAGTAATGAAGATGTACAAGCAATGGTACTTGGAGGCCATGGAGATACTATGGTTCCACTTCCTAGATACACTACTGTCGGAGGAATTCCTATAACTCAATTACTTACACCAGAAGAAATAGAAGCGATAAGTTCTAGAACGGCAAGTGGCGGCGGAGAAATAGTAAAATTATTAGAAAGAGGAAGTGCTTTTTATGCCCCTGGAAGTGCTGCTGCAATAATGGCTGAATCAGTACTCAATGACAGAAGAAGACTACTGCCTTGCAGTGCATATCTAAATGGAGAATATGGCATGGAAGATGTTTACATAGGCGTACCAATTATATTAGGTAAAAATGGAGTTGAGGAAATTATTCAATTAGATTTAGAGGAAATAGAAATAAACAAATTACGACAATCTGGTTCATTCTATAAAGAACAACTAAAGAATATTTTAGATTATTAATTTTAGTGAGATATATGGAAATAAAAAAATATCTATATCTAGAACATGATGGTAAAATATTGTTAGTTGATAACTATGGTGAGGGGCCTATGATTCCTAAAATGGGTAGATTAGAATATGAAAACAATAATGGTTTGTTAAGACTTCCAACTATTGAAGAAGTTCAAGAAATGGGAGTTGAATGGAAATATTTGCGAACCAATAATCTCATATTTGAAGAAAAAAAATATAATGTTACTATAGGTGAACCAAATATAAGTTGGCCGGAAAATTGGGCATGGAAAGATGATGTAATTAGTGACAATAATGTAGATCCATTGGTAAGGGAATGCGTTTACAGGACGATTCATAGAATAGTCAGCAAGGTCATAATTATTAATGAAAAAAAACAAATACTAATGGCAAAGGTTTCAAGGGGATTTTTCAAGGGTTTTTGGACTTTACCAGGAGGATTTGTGAATTATGGAGAACATCCTCGAAAAGGTGCTGAAAGGGAGGTTTTGGAAGAGCTAGGAATAAAAATAACAATTGCTGATAATAATGGCGAATCAGGAAATATTATAGAAGGAGATGATAGTTCATTTATTCAACATGAGATTTTTAACGAAGAGGGAATTAGTTGGGTTTCTTTTACTTACAAGTATAAAATTGATATGAAAGATATCGATTTTAAACTGAAAGAAGATGAAATTGAAGAGGTAATATGGTTTGAATATAATACTGCAATAAAGAATGCAGTATCGGTATTCGATACTAATGCAATAAAATCTTTAATTATTAAAAATTAGTAATGTGGGAACCGAATATCAAGCGGACGAAAACATAACTAAACAATCCACCCGGACATATCCGGCCCCCGGTTTTTTGTCCGGGCAACCTTATGTGAAGATACATCATCCTTAAGTTCTATCAAGAGAAGTTTTTTTCAAATGCTAATAAAGAGTACTATAAAGGTAAAAATAAGAATTACCCATAAAAATGGTTTGATACTTTTGACAAAGCCTATAAAAAATGACACCACAGAACTAGTATTTCCCATAATTTCAGTAAGGGGTGTCAGATATAGCATCTATGGCTATGCAAAGGTGGTATGCATAAATTGTGGTGGGCCTGCCTGGATTTGAACCAGAGTCTGTTCGTCCCAAACGAACAAGCATAGACCAGACTAACCCACAGGCCCGTGGTATATCGTCCACTGGCCGATATCTCATGAAGGTTACTAGAGCCAAGTCCATTGATTGGTACCTGAACGTATAATATAACCTTCAGATTCAGATATTTGTATTAATTCCTCAGCACCTATATTTTCAACAGAATTATTTTTTAGTACTAATTTAAGATTATCTAGAGTTAAAACTCCAATCTTATTGGTAGCATTTTTCATTAAGATTTGTAAGTTTGTAATATTTCCATTCTCAAAATTATTCTTTTTTCTTCTTTTTTCTATTTTTTTTAACTTAGAATTGATTATCTGGATAATTTCATCTGGCGCATTGGCGGCCGAAACTGCAGAATGTAGTTCTTTTGATGATGAGAAAGTTTGGGAAATAATAAATTCATTTTTTCCGCCACACCTAGAACAAGAAGTACGAGAGTTTTTCTTTATCCCGTAGTGATTACCACAATCACATTTGATTAATAACCACTCTAGTGTCATAAGCGCCTGAAAATATCATAGTTCAATAATTTGTCTGATATTTAATCCAAAAAGGAGTTGTATTATTGAACTAAGTACATCCGGGAAGTGTTATGATACCTAGTAGGGCGGTCATTGGAGGTATCATATCTATAATTTTGATTTTATTATCAATTTATAATTTTACCGTAGATAATGCGTCCTCAACTCAAGCATGGAGTTATCTTTTATTAACTCCATTACCTCTTATATTTGCATTTAAGCCTTATAAATTTTCTAAAACTTACCTCAAAGAAGATGTTTACGATTGGGAAGAAGAAACGGAAGAAATTGAAAACAAAAATATTAATCCAATTGAGTGTGGATATGATGTACCAATATTATAATTATGACAATCTAAGTGTTTCTAGATTATTTGGAGCATAAGTTTGAACTTTGAATTTCTCCCTTAATCCTTGCCTAAATGCATTACACGTCTGAGGATCTCCATGATGACAAATTATTTTCCTAGGCGTAGGATGCAAGGCAGAGACATAATCCATCAGTTGGTTTCGATCTGAATGGCCACTGAAGCCATCTATAATGACCATATTACAATTTACCTCTATCATTAGTGTTTGACCTCTGTCCATTAAAGGCACCTGTGCGTGCCCATCTTGTAATCTTCGTCCCAACGTCCCTGATGCTTGATATCCTACAAAACAAAGAGTATTTCCAGGTTCAGGAGCCCAGTGTTTGAAGTATTCCACAATAGGGCCTCCGGTCATCATGCCACTGGTTGCTAAAACAATACATGAGTTAGTATCCAAAAGTATAGATTCTCTTTGTTTATGGGATTCAACCTGTTTAAACCAAGATGAATTGAAAGGGTTTTGATCACCTCCCTTCAGAAGTTGTTTTCTTAATTCTCTGTTTAAGAAATTGGGATGACTAGAATGTATAGCAGTCGCTTCTGATATCATTCCATCAAGCCACACTGTTACTGGTTTTACTTTACCGGACTTAAATAATTCATCAATAGCAATCATTACTTCTTGAGATCTCCCAACAGCAAAGACCGGACTGAATATCTTGCCTCCCCTATTTAATGTATCTATAATTAAGTCCTGGAGTTCATGACTTGCTTGTTGCCTAGTAGGTTGAATATTTTGTGGACCACCATATGTGGATTCTATAACTAATGTATCAACTTTAGGGAAACGAACAGTAGCAGCGTCAAATAACCAAGATTTTTCATACTTTATATCGCCAGAGAATAATAATTTATGCTCAGAATTTCCTTCGCCTATTTGAGTATAAACGCTTGAAGAACCAAGAATATGTCCTGCATTTTCAAGAGTAATTTTAACATCAGGGGCGATATCGGTTTTATCCCCCCATTCAATATCAACAGTGTGCTTTATGCATTCTTGTATGTCAGCCTTTGAATATGGAGGATCATTTCCCTCTGCCTGTGCTACTTTAATATAGTCAATTTGTAATAAAGTCATTAAATCCCTAGTTGGAGGAGTACAATATACAGGTCCTCTATAACCGTATTTGAATAGAACAGGTAACATCCCTATGTGATCAACATGCGCATGGGTAATCACTATAGCATCTAAATTATCCAATGGCAATAACTCTGGAGCTGAAAAAAATGGTTGTGTTTCATTTCTATTAGTTGTTGGTTTGGCGCCACAATCTATAAGAATTTTTGATTCATTTGTTGTAACTAGATGCATAGCCCTTCCAACTTCCCTGTAGGACCCAAGTGCGGTTACTCTTACCCATGGGACACTATTTCGTTTTGGTCGATAGATTCTAGTACCAAATTTTCGTAATAGAGATTTACGATCGTTAGACATTTCTTTACGATATCTGCGAATATCATGCTGAGTCCTACTTGCAATGGCAGGTGCCCTAACTACTTTTACTAACCAACCTATCTCATCTCTAAGGGATTGGATATTAATTCCTTTGGGACCTACTGCAGAAGAAGGATCATCGCATTCAAGGATAATTTCTGATAAAGCGGGATCCAACCAAGTATTAACAATACCAACTTCTGGTGGTATGAACTTTGTTATTGCTTGATGAATTGTAGCTTCATCGGCTAAGATACTTGGGTGCGGTCTGATTACAACTCGCCGTTTAATCGATTTTGCTATTTGGACAGTTAAACTATCTCCACTTCCAATAAATAAAGAGGGTTGTTTAGTAATTATAGATATTGAACCTGCTTCTAAATCTACTTCATAATCAATATCATTGGGTATTAATTTACTTATTCTTTTTTTAATCTCAGTTAATGTCAAGCGCATAAAAAGTCCTCTGGATAAATCCTACAATTATATGTGCATCCAAATTGCACTAAGGAAGGAATGTGATTAAAGCGAAGAAACTAGGGTTGATAATTCATTTTCAGATAATAATTGAAAGCCATCATCCATGGTTATTACGGCTAAGTCCATACCATTTCCACTTGCCGCATCTCTTTGTGCGGAGGCTAATAATGATTTAGCAGCTACTTTAAGCGCTCCATCTTTTGTCATATTATCTTTGTACTGATCTTCTAAAACACCATACATGAAGGGACTACCAGAGCCTGTAGCACAATAAACATCTGGTATTGATCCTCCAGCTGAATCTATGCTGTAGACACTGGGGCCACTATCATCTACCCCTACAATAAGCAATTGAACATGATGAGGCCTACCTACCAGAATATTGGCAGTAAGAGTAGCGGCTCCTTTCACAGACATTGGAGAATCTCTTTTCAACTCATATAACCTTAATTCAGACGCTAACGTTCGTGAAAGAGATTGGGCATGGCCAACTAATCCTGCTGTTGTAAGGGCGATATTTTCAGATATCTTGAAGACCTTTTGAACACTTTTGTTTGCAATAAAATGGCCCATGGTAGCCCTATGGTCTGCACCAACTACTACGCCTCCGTCAAATGTAATCCCTATAGTGCTAGTTCCAGTTTTTATCGCTTGAGAAGAGGTATCCATAAAAATCACCTGTCGAGTAAGAGTTCCCAACAAACCCCACTGAAATCCGACCCCTTATGAATGCGACGGGAAAATAAGTCTTAAAATATAAAAGAGTTGGAAAACAAGAGTTGAAGTTTTAATATACAGAAGGTGTCAATACTGTAAGATAAGTCGAGGGTTCATGGCTAGGAGAGAAGAAGGCCCCAGGTGGATAGAAATGTCCCAAACATCCAATTCTAATGAAGCAGATATTACTCCCGGTGAAAATTATCATGACTTAGGTGCAAAATATCCCGATGCCCCAATACCAAGAGAATTTGGTGATGTAATAATAAGAAGATCTGTACTTGAAGATTTAACTGGTGTTTCAACCATAATGAATTGGATTTCTGACGGCGACTTAGTAATTATAGAAATGTCTGCATTGATGAAAAGAGAGACCGAACTGCACATGGCTGTCAGTAAAATTAAAGATTTTGTAGAGTTAGATTTAGGAGGTAGTTTGTTGCAATTAGGGAAAACTAGGTTACTAATATTACCACCAGATTTTGATACCAATGAAATGTAAAAAAATAATGTAAGGGATGAATATGGAAAGTATCATAGATCAATCTTGTCCCATATGTTCATCGGATAAAGGATTGAAATTATATGTTCATATTTCAGAAATTCCGTATTTTGGTGAGCATACACAAATGACAATGATGTGTGATTCCTGTG
This sequence comes from Candidatus Thalassarchaeaceae archaeon, assembly GCA_943841885.1. GTDB lineage: Archaea > Thermoplasmatota > Poseidoniia > Poseidoniales > Thalassarchaeaceae > MGIIb-O3. The sequence continues at coordinate 15,185 of CALSZZ010000005.1, forward strand.
GATGGAAAAATACTGATTTTATACCGGCAGAAGGTAAAAAGCCAGGTAGTTGGTCATTAAAAATTAATAGTATCGAACACATGACAGCGAGAGTCGTAAGATCTTCATCGTGCACAATTAGAATAGAGGAGATAGGATTAGAGGTTGAACCAGGGGGAAATTCAAGTGGTTATATCACAAATATTGAAGGAGTATTAAATAGATTTAGTGATATTGTTAAAATGATACTAAGACAAGCAACAAGAGATGGAGAAGAAACTGTTGAAAAATGTATGTTGCGTTTAGAAAAAATTTATGAAATTAAAAATGGAGATAGAGAAGTTGAAATCATATTATTAGATCCAATGGGACATAGTCAAATTTTACATGATGATGCTATATCAAGAGAATTATCAGAGGACGAGATTTCAGATTTAGAAATTGGCATTAATATACCGATTTTCAATATTAATAATGAAGAAATTCTTTAGTTTAACACTAAATTCCATCAGGTGCGAGAAATTCATCTAATCTACCAGACCACTCATCTCTTTTCTCGGAAATATCGTTTAGCCAAATAGATGCGTTATCAATGCAAATTTGTTTCATTTCACCAGCTAAAATTCTACCACTTTCATAGTTTTTTCGTATTTTATCTAGTTCATTATCATCACTTTCAAAGAAAAATTGGAGATATTGAAATGCTACATCTTTGGAGCAATCTCCGCCGAGACGCCTATGTTCTTCGACCGTAGATTGACCCCCACTATATGCTCTTTTTACTTTTCTTGACATATTTTCTATAGAATCATCCATGAAAATCGTTGTTTCGGGTTTTGAGGATGACATTTTATCGCCAGTCATTCCAACAACAAATCGATGATATGTAGAACAGGGAGGTAACAACCCCAAGCCACCTAAACTTCGTTCCAATTTTAATAATTTAATTTTTAATTTATTTTTATCACTCGAAGTTGCCCCAGGAATTATTATTGTACCATGTTTTAGGTTTGATAAAATATCAGCATAACCTAATTTTAAAATACAATTTTTTATTTCATTAAAAATAATTTTTCTATCTTCAAGAACTAACTTACCATTGTTAGATATTCCGAAAATCTTTTCATTTTCTGGTTGAATAGATAGTGCAATAATTAGTCCACCATTTTTTCGATCTTTTAGATTGAACCAATTTGTTTTACTTACTAAACCTCTAGTTAATCTCAAATGTGGATCTTGATCCACCCCAACAGGTACGACTACAGGACGTAACCCACCAAATTCTTCTAACTGTGGATGAGTAATATCCCCGGCCTGTATGAGTGGTGATTGGACGTGAGCAAGGTTAGTATCACCTTGGAAACCATAAATAGATTCTAACTCTGAAAGATTTGTTTTACGGCCTAAAGTAAATGCTAATCTTTGTACTTCTGTTCTTTTACTCTGAAAGTATACATTAGTTGATTCTGGTCTTAAACCTAAGGCAGCATAGTTAATTATGTAATCTTCAATTGCAGATTTACGACCTTCTTTGAGAGATTTGGAGCGTGTGGCTAAGGCCTCTAAATCTGCTACGGCTACATTAATATCTCCCCCATGTTGCTGAAACCATTTTACTTGTTCGATTACCATACTATGGCCAAGATGCATTTTTCCACTTGGCATTAAACCAGTTAAAACACCAAAATTTTCATTATTATGGATTGAATTTAATATTAGATCGAATTCTCTGTGTGCGAATATTATACCCCTTCGATGAAGCATACTTGGATTAGGTATTAATGATAAATCAATAGATTCTAGGCCGAATTTTTGAGTTAATCTTTGGTAATCTGTAGACTGTTCAGACGACCAAGGATCAATCCGCTGGACATCTTCCATAGCGTTGGGCGTGCGATATATGCAATCAAACCATCGATGAGTAAAACAGATAAACACAGTTAAATCAATAACCATAACCATTTTGTCTACGTATATGGCAACCATCCATTGTTTAGGAGTTGGACTTGTAGGATCATATGTGGCTAAGAGATTATCTGATAATGGACATCAAGTTCATGCTCATGATTTGAATCCTGGCGACATATTCTCAGATTATCCAAGAATTATTATTCATGAAGGAGATGTTTTGGAGACCTCAAAAGATAAAAATAATTACGGAGATTTGGACATCATAGTTAATATGCTTCCTGGCGAAATTGGGCATACTGTGATGAAAAATATTTGTAAATATGGATTTCGAATAGTAGATTTAAGTTTTAGTGAGATTTCACCAGAAGTTTTAATGGAAGAAACAATAGAAAATAATTCAACAATATTATGGGATGTTGGAATAGCACCAGGGTTATCTAATATGTTACTTTCACTTGCGGTAGAAGATTTAGGTCATCTGGAAAAAGGAGAAATTAGAGTGGGCGGAAATCCTGTAGAAAAAAAAGGAGGTTGGAACTATTTTGCTCCGTTTTCGCCCAAGGATGTGATTGCAGAATATACAAGACCTGCAAGAGTAGTTCGAGATAAAAAAATAATTACCTTGGATGCGTTATCGGAAAGACATATCATAAATGTTCATAAAAAAGGAGAAATGGAAGCATTTCTAACCGATGGTTTACGAAGTGTACTTTACACGATTCCATCCACAAATTTATCAGAATATACAGTAAGATGGCCTGGACATATCCAGAAATTTATCGATGAAAGAGATAAAAATAATTTATACTATGAACAATTGTTGAAGGAATGGGAATACAGCCCTGACATATCGGAATTTACATGGTTAGAAGTTTTAGCATGCGGTTGCGAAGGAAAAAAAATACGTTGGATTGTCTCAGATGAAGGTGGACCTGACGGCCATTCAATGGCGAGATGTACTGGGTTGGTTACTGTATTTTGTATAGAGGAATGGATATCAAATCCTGAAATGTTAACTACTGGAATTCATCCTCCAGAGGTTTGGATGCCGCTGTAATTAATACAATAGTTTCGAGAATGAAGGCAGAAAATATTTCAATTTTTAAAGAAATAATAAATTAATCCGTATAGTCGATGATATGTTTTGCATCCATTATTATTAACCACCTTATTGCAATCGGAGTTGCGATTAAAGTTCCAATAGCAATTATAATAATTGGCCAATTAAAGCTTGGTTCTGATGCTCGCTCTATTAGCCACGTAAATAATATTGGAGATTCCAGAAAATCTGATGCCCATTCTCGCATGTTGGTAACATGGTGGCCTACAACAGTTACTGAATGATGTAGATCATTAAAGGTGTACAGAGGATCACTAATTAGAGAAAAATTGGATAAATTTTCCATTTCTAAAACTATAGTTTCACCCGGATTGATAGTTGCAATTATGCCATCCTCAACTTGACGCCATCCATTTTTTAAATTTTGATCATTTTTTGATAGTGCAGAATAATTATTACCTTCAATATCTTTAATTGACATTATCGATTCATTAGAATGAATATGAATACTTCCTGGAACTTTCCAAGAGTTGTTATAATCTATCGGAAGAGTGACAAAAATTGATGATTTATCAATAGTTATTTCAATATTATTACTAGATAATTTATGGTTATACCACTCTCCCCATGTAGTAAACCAGATAGATGAGTTACTTTCTAGGCTCTCCATGAACTGTTTATCTTCTCTAACTCTTAAATCATGGATTCTTGCCATCCAATAAATACTAACAAGTGAATCTTTTGGAGATTCCTCAATAAGAGATATGTTAGCAATATTTTTTTCTATACTCCCTCCATTTCTCTCTACAATAAACAATCCTGAAGGATTATTAGATACCATGTCTCCAATTATTTTAAATCCATTATTAATTAATTCTGATGAAGTTTTGTCATTGATAAATCCAGAAGGAGTTCCGAAAGAAATAGGATCTTTTCCCCATCTAGAAGCATTGGTATTTGCTAAAAGATAATCTTTGCATTCTTCGATAATCCATAAATCCTCATTTAAGTCTTTATTTTCAAATCCGTGACATCCAAATTCATCACCTATCGCTAATCTATCTGGGCCAATCAGATTTTTTATCCATCCATCAGATTCCCACTCCGCGGCAACTAAAGATGAGAATGTGGGCAAAGAGAATATAATAATCATTACAAAACTTGCGAACCCCCCCCTTTCCATAGCTGTCCGAAATAAGAATGGATTATGAGTACTTGCCAAATTTAGTAAAGGCTAAACAGTAAAGTCATTACCATAGAATATGACGGAGAAGATAGGCTTCGATTTAAATAAATTCTCCAATCAAATAAAAATACAAGGAACTGGCGAGAAATTTAAAACCCCCTTTTTTTATAAAATATTAGTAAAATATATTCGTATAATTGGACGTAGCCTGACAAGAGTAAATTATATTGGTATAGAAAAAATTCCTAAAAAAGGTCCTATGATAATTGTAGGAAACCATATTTCAAACATTGATCCTATTGTTAAAATAATGGGAATTGGTAGACCTGTACATTATTTAGCAAAAGAGGGTCATTTTACCAAGGAGCCAAATAGAACAATTATGAAGTTAACCGGTCAGATTGAAACGTTTAGAAAAAATGGAGCTAGAGATGCATTGGCAAGAGCGTCTGATGTGCTAGAATCAGGATTGTGCCTAGGACTATTTCCCGAAGGCACAAGATCTAGAAATACATGCCCTCCGTTCCTGCAAAAAGGGAAAACTGGAGTTGCTAGATTATCTGCTAGTTTTCCAAATACTCCGGTGTTGCCAATGGCATTAATTGGTACACGAGATATGATGAAACCTGGTGACAATTTAATAAGAATATGGAAAAAAATTGATGTTAATATAGATGAGCCTATAACTTTCAATCAATGGTTAATGGACCCTAAGGGTGGTGACATGGATAAAAATAAAATAGATAATATATCAAAATTAGGTGATGAGGAAAGAGAAGTATTTATGAAAAATATTTATAGAGAGTTCACAGACCAAATCATGGAAAATTTAAAGCAATTAGGTGCCCCTTGAGTGATAACCTCCGTAGCGTTGAAGGACTGTCTAGTCACACGATAATACATGGACCAGTATCTTGAGTTCCTCAAAATGATTCTAGAGAAGGGGGAAGAAAAAAGTGACAGAACTGGCACAGGTACTAAATCCATATTTGGCCATCAGATGAGGTTTGATTTGACTAACGGCTTTCCTGCCATTACAACAAAGAAAATTCATTGGCCTAGTGTGATTCATGAATTATTATGGATATTATCTGGAGATACAAATATTGATTATCTTAAGAAAAATGGAGTTAAGATTTGGAATGAATGGGCTGATTCCGATGGGAACTTGGGTCCCGTATATGGCGAACAGTGGAGAAAATGGAGAACTAAAGATAAAAAGAGTATTGATCAGATAAAACAAGCAATTGAAATGATTAAGCATGATCCTAACAGTAGAAGAATTATAATTTCAGCATGGAACGTAGGAGAATTAAATGAAATGGCATTAATGCCATGCCATGCGTTTTTCCAATTTTATGTTAATAAAGGTAAATTATCTTGCCAGTTATATCAAAGAAGTGCCGATGCGTTTCTGGGAGTTCCTTTCAATATTTCATCATATAGCCTTCTTACATGTATGATTGCTCAAGTCTGTGACCTGGAACCAGGAGAATTCATTTGGACTGGAGGTGATTGCCACTTATATCTAAACCATATTGAACAAGCAAAAATTCAAGTCAACAGAGAGCCTTTAAAATCTCCTGTTTTAATCATGAATAGTGAAATAAAATCTATCGATGACTTTCGTTATGAAGATATATCAATACAAGAATATCAACATCACCCACATATATCAGCGCCAATTTCTATATGAGGTTTAAAAAATGCTTATTGCAATGATAGTAGCAATGGATAATGATAGTTCGATAGGACAAGATGGAAGTTTGCCTTGGAAATTATCAAGTGATATTAAAAGATTTAAGAAAATTACTCTAGGTGATGGCAATAATGCAGTTATAATGGGCAGGAAGACTTGGGATAGCCTACCTGGCAAGTATAAGCCTTTATCTGGAAGAATTAATATCGTGATGTCGAGAGATTCCGATTGGTCCGATGAAGGTGCATGGAATGCACTTTATCCGGGGAGGGCAATTGAAATTGCATATTCAGAAGGTTGTGAAGAATGTTGGATTATTGGCGGTTCACAAATATATGAATTATTTATTGATAGAGTAGATGAAATACATATCACTGAAGTAAACGCTTACAATAGCGGTGAAATTAAATTTCCCGAATGGCAAAGAGAAGGTTGGAGGCAAGATATCATAGAAAAAATACTTAAGAATGAGGAAAATGATTATGATACTAGATATTCTATTTGGAAAAAAGACTAATCTAATTTTCATAATCTGTAACTCGAATTCCTAAGTTAGTAATTTTTGACTTTCTTTTAGATAATATACTCATCTTATTGTGAAATTCCATTTCTAAATCAATTTCAAGAGCTAACGAATGTCCCATTATTAAAATTAGAAGATCTGCTAATTCTTCAGAAATATCGTTTTTTGGTTTACCCTTTGTAATTGCTGCCGAGAACTCCCCCAACTCTTCAACAGTTAATGCAATTCTATAACCCATGTCATGACCTTTATGTTCAGATTTTGAAAATTCATGTTTATTATGAAAATTTGCTACTCTTCCCATCATAGACGTCCAAAGTCCATCTGGTAAATCTAATTCTTCAGTCGGCAACCAATCTTCAACACTCAAAGGCCTATCCATATATCCCAGACTGTAATCAAGTCAACAAAGTTATCTCAGACTTGATAATTCATAATTAAATAATTTATACATTCCAGAACAATTTTATTCATTGAACCAGAAGTATTTTCAACTTCTTTGTGATCTATTACAATTTTAGACCCTTTAGGATTTTTTCCAGATGCCCAATTAGAAGAGCAGAGTATTGATACATGAGGAATGGATAATTCTGAAATTAATCTTGATTCCGGACCTAATGTCATATTAACAGCTTCTGCACCCAATATTTCCAAGGCATTAATTTCTGCTGGACTTTCGAATTGTGGCCCATTACATTGGGCGACTATCAGCCTTGTTGCTTCGCTACCTTGTATTTGTTTCAATACTTCTGAAACTATTTCAATGGCTTTTGTATCAAAATTTGAGGTTCTATCAGAGTGGTGTGCAATAATATCATGAAAAGACCAAGCATATTCTGTGAAATCGATAATATCGGATGCCAAACCAATTTCACCAGGTTTTAATTCTGATGAAATAGAACCAACAGAATTTATACTTATTATTATGTCTGGAGAAAAACTAGCAACAGCATGTATATTTCCCCTGTGTTTTATAGAATGAGGCGGAGTGATATGATTATTTATTGAATGATGGCGATTCAAAAAGGATATTTGAAGATTATTTTTTTTGATAATGGAAAGAGGGACTGTTCCCCAATTGGATTCACATCTAATACTTACTATAGGAGAATTTAATGAAACAGAAAATAGATTTGATATATCAGACATTCCAGTTCCATAAATTACTGATACGCGTAGCATTATAATTAACGCAGGCGATATAGATAAAAGTAATTAGGGTCATTCATTTAAACGGGCTATTAAATCTGCCTTTTTACCTGAAACTGTTTTTCCTGATTCTTTTAATAATTCTTTCAATTGGGGAACTGTCATCGATGAATAATCAATATCATTGATGGGTTCTTCTATTTTTTCCTCCGTTACATTTTCTATTTCAGAGGTTGAAACGGCTAACTCTGATATTTCTGCACCCGCTTCAGCTGCCACCAAGACATCATTTTCTTGTTCTATTACAGAGTGTTTTGATTTTTCTAACTCATGAATTTCACCTAATGTTGGCCCTTCATCAACTAACACACCGGATTGTAACAATTGTACCCTCCTAAATAGAAGATTTTTTACTGGTTGAATTTTTGATACTTCATCTTTGATAGAATTTTCCAAAGTTCCATCGAATAATGATTTTTGGATATCTAGCCACGTTGAACTGGCACCAACTCTTAATATTACATTTCTCGCAATTGTTCTCATTTGTTGCTTTTGGCTGGCTTTAATCCTACCACGAGAAATAATTAATGGTTTAAATCTGATGTAAAAACCATCTTTAGAAACTAAATCTACTGTATCGTCTATTTTTCCTCTTTCCCTACGGACTAACCTTCGGACATGATCTTTCATCAAATCGTATCCTATAAATTCTGTAAGCGCATCTTTATTGACTACTTCTGTAACATTAAATTTTATTTTGACATGCATTTTTGAAAAATCACCATCTAATTCGTTTTGCATTAATTCATAGTGACGGCCAATTACTAAGTCATCTTCTTCTGCAAGAGTCTCACCTATCATCTTGAATGACCAAGGATTTCTAGGGGCCCTGATTGAGTACCAGCGTTTGGCTTTCCACTTGTCTTTCTGTTTTCTTGCTGCTGCCCTTGATACTGCTCCTTTTGCCATAATAAAGACCTCTGATGTTGGGGGCTGCCCCAATTGCAAGCCATGGGAAATCAGTCGAGTATTTGAACGAGTGACATAAATAAGAAATAATATAATGAATTATTTGAAAGACTTGCTCCTTTTGGAATAGGTATGAGCTTGCATAGCGCGATGTGGAGAGTTCACGTAAGTGAAATTGATGATATGACATTGATTATGAAAAGTATCGAATGGATTGCAGGAGAAAATGCATCAATAAAAATAGATAAAGGTAAATCAATCCATGGTGCAATCCAGAATACGATTATTGCTAATGTTAATAATAAAAAAAATGCATATGAGTCATTTATCCGATTAGGTAAACATACACTATCTCAAATAATGAAAGAAAATATATCTAAAAGAATAGATGGAAATAAAAATTTCCATATAAGATTGGATATTTCAAGTTTAGTTTCTGAAGAAATATCCATCAATGAAAATAGAGGCGATTTAATCGCTAAAGGTATATTTAAAATTGAATGTTATCCTGGCAATACTCCGGAAAATATAATATCAGATTTAATAAAGAAAAATATTGATGAAGGTAATATCTAGACAAGTATTCAAATGGATTGAATGATTCGGAGGGTTGAGGGAAAGTATGACTCATGTAGTAACAGATGCCTGTGTAGGCCATAAATATCAAGATTGTGTAGCAGTTTGTCCGGTAGAGGCTTTTCGTGAAGCCGATACGTATTTAGTAATAGATCCGGATGAATGTATTGATTGTGCAGCATGCATCCCTGAATGTCCTGTAGATGCAATATTCGCAGATACAGATTTGCCTGATGATCAGGAAAGTTGGTTGCAAAAGAATGAAGATGAAGCACCTAACTTAGAGATTGCAGAAGGAGATTCTCCAGTTTTAGCAGATTGAAATAGAGTTCTCGATATAAAAAAGTTCATCTAGTCCATCTTTGGAGGTCTTAATATGGTGAAAAAAATTAACATGTCCCAATTTCGTCACGGTACAGAACTTCTGAAAAGAGGATTTGCAAAAATGCAGGAAGGTGGAGTGATTATGGATGTAGTTAATGCAGAACAAGCACATATTGCAGAAGAATCAGGCGCAGTAGCAGTAATGGCATTAGAAAGAGTTCCAGCAGATATCAGGGCAAATGGTGGCGTGGCTAGAATGAGCCACCCGGATATGATAAAAGAAATAATTGAAACTACAACAATTCCTGTAATGGCCAAGGCAAGAATAGGCCATGAGAGTGAGGCAAGAGTTTTACAATCATTAGGAGTTGATATGATAGATGAATCAGAAGTACTTACTCCTGCAGATCCTTTCTTTCATATTAACAAAAATAACTTTGATGTTCCATTTGTGTGTGGCTGTACAAATCTTGGTGAAGCAATAAGAAGAGTATTAGAAGGTGCGGCAATGATACGTACCAAAGGAGAAGCGGGAACAGGTAATGTAATAAGTGCAATTCAACATTCTAGAATAGTACAGAATGAAATAGAATCATTAAGTTTGGAAAATCATGAAGGGATAGATTCAGCAATAAATCAAATATTAAAGGGATATCAAAAATTAAAAGAAAAATCAGAATTTAATATTAATCCTGAAAATACTCCATTTGGAAATTTAGAATTTTTACATGATGAAGTATCTAGCATACTTGAAGAAGTAATTAGTAAAAATAGACTGCCAGTGGTCACTTTCTCTGCCGGAGGGATAGCTACTCCTGCTGATGCTGCCCTATTAATGCAACATGGTATGGACGGAGTGTTCGTAGGTTCGGGAATATTCAAAAGTACTAATCCAAAAATAATGGCCGAAGCAATAGTTTTAGCAACGCATCATTATGATGATGCGAGAATGGTTTCGAAAGCCAGTTCTATGATGGGAGAAGCCATGCCAGGATTAGAGATAGATAGTTTAGAAACAAAGTACCAAAATAGAGGTCATTAATTTCTTTTAGGTCCTCTTGTGGTCCTTAATTTACGAGAATGTTTTTTTGATTTTGATTTAACGGGGATTTTAAAGTCATCCCTTAATGTTCCACCAAAGGTTAAAGATCCTTGTTGCATTAATTTTTCTGAGAGTGTATTTGCCAAATTTTCATCCTGATCGGGAGTAGTAAGAGATTCTCTAACTGAGCGGTTATGATTTTCTATTACCAACCTACCCTCTTCAATCTCAGCTTTCATTTTATCTCTAATCTCATTGACTTCTTTCATCAATTCTACAATAGAAGCATGGACTTCATCGGCATTTTTCCTTCCTTCCAAGAATGATTGGTGTAAGCGGTCTCCTTCTGCTTGGATAAAGTCTCTCTCCTCAAACATTGGTTTTATAGAATCCCATATTTCATCGGCGTTACTATGTAAATCTATCATGATTTTGTGTTCATTATCAGCCTCTGCTTTTAATAATTGAATAGATCCTTCCATATCGCCCAGATCTATATTCAGAAGATTAAATTCAGAAGCCAAAGGAATTAATTCATCCTTTTTTATAATTAGTTTTTTTAGAAATTTCAAAAGTGAGTTTTCTTTTTTTAGCGATATAGTTCCATCGGTCATTAATTGCCTCTCAATTCTTTCTATTTCGCCCACAGTTTCAGATAATTCAACTATGGAAGATTTAGTATCATTGCTGCTTTCCCTCTTACCTCTTTTCTGATTAATCAATTCTCTAATTTGACTCTGTAGTGCATCTCTTCTCGCTTGATGTTCCTTTGCTTTGATTCTAATGGCTTTCTGCTCTTCTAGATGCTCAGTTATTTTTTCCCTTAGTTCCTTACCCTGATTTTGTATAGAGTTTCTGGAATCGGCTGCTCTACGGGCTGTTTCTGTGAAAGTATTTCGTTGATTACGCATCCTTTTTAATTTTGTTTCCATGCCATTTAGACGATTTCGAAGGTCTTCTTCTTGGTCCTCGTTACCAACGTCCATGCGGGTGCGAGTAGTATTTCCTTATTCAAGGCCACTAAAGACCGAGTAATGAAAGAGCAAATGGAATCAGGGGAGAAACAACAGCAATAATTGCACCAATCATCAGTAATGCCCCTGTAGTTAATCTAAGTCTAGTAAAGATATCAGAACGTACCTGAACGGTTAGAACTCTCCCTGATACCAAATTACCTGATGTATCTTCGAGACGCACGGTTACAGTTGCCTCGCCGGTTGATGAAGGAATTAAGCTCTGCCATACAATCTTTGTCGACAATAATGTTGCCGGAAGAGATTTAGCAATAGATATATCATTATTCATTAAAATTTCTTTCTCATATGGAGGTACTTTTAATCCATAAACACATTCATTAGGCCTAAAATCTGGAGTTTGAACTCTAAGTATTAATTGTTGAGTCTGTGAACTCTGATTCAAAACATATGCGAATAAATTTGCATTACCTAAAGTTAAATTTTCCATGTCTACATCAAACCAAATATCTCCATCATAGTTTTCATTTTCTTGGTGCATACGTAATCTATCATGAAGTCTAAAAAATGGAGCACAACGTAAACTAGCATGGGTAAGAAGGCGGTTCCATGTTTCCTCCCCTAGTTCAGGATGTTGGAAAATCTGCTCAATAACATCCTCATCTATAATTTCTCCCAAAACAGTTCTAAAAGTATCATCTGAGATAAGTCCAGACCTACGTAAATGTAGTAAGTGTAATAGATTTTCTTGAAGTTCTGTAATCGATTTTCCTTCATCAAGTTTGGATGCGAGAGAATTAACATAACTAGAAACCTTGACTAAAAGAAGCGGATCAACATGTGATCTAATTATATCAGAAAAAGGTCTCTTCAATAATGCGGGATGAATTGGTGTCGAAAATGCTTCCAGTAAACCCCAGGGATTTACAGTGTTGAAACGAGGGCGACTAGAAATCATGTAAACACCGTGTCCAGAAAGCAATGCACCAGTAGACAGAGCAATCATAACAGGCAATTCAGATGATTGCTGAGTAGAAAAATATAGAGATAAGGAAAGAAGTAGTGTAGCTAGAAACATTAATCCGGTAGTTACATTTAATTGTCTGGATGAACCATCTATAATTTCTTTCATTTGAGCATATCCATGTGCACTATTGAATGTTATACCTGAGTTTGTAATTTCCTTTGCTTCTATAATAAATATTTGCCTAGTAACATATATTAATCTAAGTAAAATAAATAGTAAAGATAAATCTGCAATCATTATTAGAAGAGAGATAAAGTAGATAGAAGTGGAGATATCTTGATTGAATAATAAACCTTGAACACTATTTACCCACCAATCTGGATTTGAAGAACTAAAAGATTGGGCAAGACCAAACAAGATTACCACAATTAAAGGAAGGAATAAAATTAATCTTGCTCCTCTGCTAATTAATAAGTCATCAATTCCTGTAAGTATCATCTCTTGATTTTTATATTTTACTTTTTTATCTTTAAAATCTAGTTCCCTAATAGTTTCACTACTTTCAGGAAAATGTAATAATGATTTAGTTAGTTTTTCATTATTTAAATCTTCTATCATAGATTCTAAATCATGTTTGTCAGTTTCTATAATATCATCAATAATATTTCGATTATCGGACACAAGTTCACCTCAGGATCTAGGATATTTAGAAATTCTTGCTAAAATCTTTTGAGAAAGTGAATTAGATATTTGAATATTTTTACCATCTACATTAAATTCATTATTAATAATGAGGATTTCTGAGCCCAACCTAATACCAATACTTTCTAGCGTTTTTTTCTCGCTATTATTCATAGCAATTAATTCTATTGTCGCCTCTACTTTATCTGGTAAACAATTTATTGGCAGTAGATTATTTTGGTAATCTTCAATTTTCCTTTCAATTAATGGTATTTTTTCACCTGTAATTGAGACCTCAGGATAACCGAGCATATTGTCAAGCGTAAGTTCCAATTGGTCATCTATGGCATGCTCGATTTTACAAGCCATTGCATTTATATCTCCTTTAAATCCGATAACATCGACTAGAAGGATTTCAACAAGTGCTTCTCTCCTTTTTATTCTTGCAGCGCTGATAAAACCAATAGGAGTGAGTCTGCAACCACGATATGGCAGATAAGTAAGTAAATCCTTCTTGGAAAGGCGAGTTAACATTTGAGTTGTTGAAGCAGCACTAACCTTCATTGACTCAGCTAATTGAGTAGTTTTTACAATCTGATCAGGTTTGTCTGAATGTAATTCAAAAATCCTTTTGAGATACATTTCCTCAAATTCACTTAACTCAATCATATTATTTCTCCTCGGAAAGTGCCATAAATTCACATCTGCATGCTGGGCAACGTGCCCTAACAGGCCTTTTACTCTCTAGTACTCTAAGTTTCTGTTCGCAGGATGGACAATTTAGCATATCCCCTTTGGATGATGATGATAGGATACTGGATTGATCTGTATCATCAGTAGAATTAACATCAACTTTACTGATATTTATGGATTTATCTTCCACTTCTATTTCTGGTAATACTTCAAAATTTGATTCGCATGAAGGGCATTTTACCAATCCCTTGTGTAGTGAAGGCACATTCAATCTTTGTTCGCATAAAGGGCAGGAGACTTCCCTTTTTTCTTGTTTTTCTTTATTAATAATATCTACTCTCGATACTCTTGGTTTCCTTAATTTAGAAGGTTTTTTTGTGGAAGGAGTTCTGTTTGATATGGCACTAATTACTACTTTTGATAAAAGAACTATTGTCAATCCAGCCACTGATCCATATGAAACTGCATAAATATCAAACGGTAATTGAGAAGATTCAGTGGGATTTGAAGAATCTATTAAAATCCAATTACTAGAATAGTAATCATCTGAAAAAATGTAAATAGATACGTTAGTAGGCTGAGCATATGGCCATTCGTAGATAATTATTGTATCTGAATAAGTTGCATCAGGAGATAATGAAGGAAGATTACCCTCTTGTATTATTGTCTGATCGGGCATAATAAGACGTATTAGTCCGGGTGATGACTTACTATTGCCATTATTAGTAACTGTATAAACAAAAGTTATATTTTCATTTTTAATTGGGCTCATGGGATAAATGTTATCAAATTCTACATCCAATAAGATAAGAGGAGGAGTCACAGTTGAAGTACTTGTATTTCTAGAATCAGAAGAATTCAAAAACCAAGATAAAGGAATTGCTTCAATGAATAAAGATTCTACATTTGGATGTCCTAGATTGAAAATAATTGTCCTCATTCCATGGTCTAATGTTAATTTTAATGATTGGAGGAATACTTTTTTACCGTCACTATGATCTGATAAAATAATTATTATTTCTCTTGAAACCCCATCAGATAGATATACGCTACTAATTACTTCTAGGCCTTCAGAAGGAGTCCATGAATATGAATTAAAATCAATATGGAGAGATTGGATGCTTCTTACTTCAACCGAGAAAGTACCATTTAATTCAACATCAATTCCTCCATTAGGACTTTCAACACTCCAATTAAATTCATTATTTCCTATTTTTGAGGGCAGAAATATTGTATTAATTTCCCTACTAGACCCAGATTCTATCTCAACATATTTACCGTACCAAATAGAATTATTGGTTCCTTCTATTACTAATCTAACACTATCAGTGTGATTGCCTTTGTTATTTATTAATAATGAGGCATATGCATTGTCCCCCAAGTGAATAGGTTCACCATTAATAGAAATTTTTTCACTTCCCGCTGCGGTGAAGTTAAATCTGCTATCGTTAGCATTATGAGTGACATTCTGATTTAAAGATTGAGAATCAATTTGATAAAAATTAATAAAAGAACAGGTACAAAATAGGGTAATTAAAATAATAGAAAACAAAGTAGAGACGTTGAGACTCTTAGTCATCATACAGCCCCTAGAGTGTTACCGTATGAATCAAACCCCATTTAAAGATTATAGAGACATTTTAATGAGGAAATTAAGTGGACACCATATGGATACAGAGGATTTGCTTAGGATTACTCCAAAGGAAATTGCAGAATCATTATTAATTCGAAGAACAGTATTGAAAGATCAACTTCCTAATATAATTAAAAATCTTGATAATGAATCCGAATCTTTAACCCCAAAAATGGCTAAAATATTGGAGAAAAACAATAAAATTAATTTTAAAATATCAGAAATTAAGAATAAAAGAGATTTATGCCAAAAAGAAGCTGGAGAGATTTGGAATGAGATAAAAGAGACTCAAAACAAGATCAGCGAAACTGGGAATATGATTAATTTAGATCCAAAATGGAAAAAGGAAAGAATGATAGAAGAATTGGAAGAAATAGAATTCAATATTCAAACGGTTGCCCTCGATCACAAAGCAGAAAAGAAAATGATAGATGCTAGAAAAAATATCATCAAGCAAAATGAATTATGGTTAAAAGAACGGAAAGCATCAAATCCTGAAATGGCAGATTTTATTGAAAAAAGAAAGAAAATGAATACACTATATAGAGCGGCAGATAAAGAGCACAAAGATATGATAAAAAATGTTAAGATTGGAGAGCCAATTCATGCCAAATATATCGCAATAAAAGACGAATTAAATGATATAAATAAACAAAGGGACAGAGCGAAGCAATTATTGAAGAATTTAGATAGAGATACATCATATTGGGAAAATACTATTTTAGATGGATTTGAAAAATTAATGATATTAGCAAATAGAGTCAAGGAAGGTGGCAAATCTTCATTCATATCAAATAAAAATAGAAAAGGAAAAAAACCCACTAAACAAATTAAAAGGGAGGAAGAAGAATGAATGAAATGTTAGAAAAGCAACTAAAAATTAATCTTGAAAACGTAGAGATTGATGATATTTTAGAATTAAATAAAGATATAAAATCCGAAATCGTATTGAATGAAAAAATATTCAAGGAGGTTTTAGAGGATAGGAGAAATCAAATAGACATTGTTAAAACATTGCGTGAAATTATGAAAGAAGTTGATTCTATGGACAGTAATAGAAGAAATCTATTATCAGAATTCAATAAATATAGAAAAGCGGCAGAAAACGCAAAAAAAATCAGAGACAGTGTAAATGAATTAATTCCTCCCCCTAGTGAAATATTAGAGAAATGGATAATGAATACCTATGAAAACTTAACAATGATTAATAATGATTTAACTACAGTTCCAACTTTAGAAAGGGAAAGAGATTTATTCAAAAAATTTTTTGAATTACAAGTATGTATTAATAAAAAAAGAGAATCTGAAAAGGCACATATAGAATATGTTAATAATATCACAAAATTAAGAGAAGTAGCAAAAAAACTAGATTTACAAAGGGAGGAAAAGGAAAAAAATATATCTGAAATTAATGATAATCAAGAATCGGATGGAAGCACAGTATCAAGAAAAGAAATAAGGAAAGTGAGTAAAAATATATCTTTGATTGATAAAAAATTAGATTCATTAAAAATGGAAAGAGCTGAATTGAAAAAATTTCTAAATAGAGTAAAAAAAGAACTTAAAAAAACTAATTTAGCAGAAAAAAGAATAAGTATAACAAAAATCAAAGATAAACTAATTGATGGATCGTCGTTAGATACTTCTGAATTTGATGCATTATTATCCCAGGGAGGATTAAGTACCATAAGTGTAGAAAAAGAAAAGAAAATCGATAATAGTAATAGGATAAATAAAAGAAAGAAAATGCGTCGTATTGGTAATATTAAAAGAAAGTCACGAAAAGGAAATAGTGCTGCATTAAGGGAGAATGATTAAAAAAAAATTCATTATATTAGTATTAATTTATATTAACATTCAAAGTCGCAACGTATAATAGGTGGTAAATTAATGGACTACAACGAAGTTGGTGAGATTTTTAAACCACTTACTGAAAAGATTGGTCTAGAATTAAATATCAATAAAGAACAAAGAGATGAATGGAATAATAGAGTTCGTAGGCATCTAGATAATAGAAACGAAGTGAACATTCAAGTTAAGGAATTAATATCAGAAGTACAAAAACAAAAAATAGTAAGAGATGCAGCGAATATAAGAGTTAAAGAATTGAAAGATATAAGATTTGATAAATCTGAAAAATTAAAAACAATAAGAAGAGAAATGAGGGAAAGGTTTGGTGATGAAAATATCAAGTCAGATAAAAAGGGAGGGCCCGATCCTCGTAGGATTAGAGCTGAGATGGATAAGTTAGAAAATATGTATGAAAGAGGTGCTTTTTCGGGAAAAAAAGAAAAGGAATTTATTAATAAAATGAAAAAGTTAAGTAGAGATTACAAAGAAGCAAAAAAAAGTGGAGAGAATGATAGTATTGGCACAATAAAAAAAAATGAGCGAGAGGCCAAATATTCTCAGGCGAAGGCTCATGATGATGTTGAAAATGCGGTAAAAGATGCTCAAGAAGCCCATGATTTAATGATGGAATTATCAGAAGAAGTAGATCGTCTAAGAGAAATTGCAAATAACTCACAAAAAGAGGTAACGATTTCTAAAAGAGAAGCAGATATAATGCATAGTAGATATGTTGTTTCATTGAGATGTATTCACTCTATGCAAGATTTACTTAAGGAGATGTCAGTCGAAGATGTAGAAGATGAAAAGGTAGGGATTTCTGACCTTATGAGTAGATTGATGTCAGGAGATACTTTATCTACAGATGAATTGATGTCGCTACAGAGAAATTAATCATTCATAGTGTGCATATTACCTGTAATACCATGAATTAGATGCCTATCTTTGTTATTTACTAACCATCCTGGGATAAAAATTTTAGTAGAAGAAAAGTGAGAATTTTTTGGGTTGAAAATCCAATTTTGTACAATCATGCTTTGAGTTAATAGACCAGAAGTCTTGGGTTTACCTTGACGTTTTTCATTAATTATTGGAGTAATTGAATTGATTACTTCTGGTTCTTCTTTCCAAGAGTTAACTCTTGGACTTATTATTTGGAGTGAAGGAGTATTATTTAACAAATCGTTTTCCGATAAAAGAATAAAACTCGACTCCCAGGGATCCTCGATAATTTCCCAATATTGTTTTTCAACTAAACCTTCAGGACTTACTAATTCTCCATCAATTTTCCAAAGTTTACAATGAATTAGAACTGGAGTATTATGTGATTGAGAATATGAATTATTCGATAATATAGTAGAAATATCCATAGTTGGCTTTAAAGTTAGTATAGGACTATATGTGCTTTGATTAGCCATTATTAAAGAATTGAAATTTTCATCATTAATCTGACTAGTTGGTACAGAAATATCAAGTTCTCCATCCAATACTGCTCTGCCAAGCCATAATGATAACTCATATGGCCCCCAAAAAAATATTTCATTCTTATCGTCAGTATAATTACATAATTTAGAATTTAGAGCTCTTTGTGAAATAATCAAATGGCTCCCAGGAGGTGCATCAACACTCCACCTCTCTACTTCGAAAATATTTAATTCTGTAATCCCTTCCCCAATATACCATATAAACAGTGAATTATTGTGGAAAACTTCAAAATTTTGTAAAGAATCTACTTGTCCGATAAGAGTAAATTCTGAAGGAGGAAGTGAATCATTACTGATAGTAAAATTTAATCCACGGATTTGGACTAGATTACGGATTACCTCTTCCATGAGTAACCGGAGTAATATAGTAATTTTAATAAAACCCTAAAAAAGACCAAATAATTATATTTTAATGACAAATTATAAATTTTGACTTAAAGTTAAAAGTTCACTTTGCCCAGGATCTGTTATACACAGAGTACTCACAGGAAATGGCTTTGCGCAAGCAGCCCCTAGTTGACGATTAACCATCATAACTTGATGAATAGGAACATCAGGATGTTTTGATTGTAGATTTGAAATATATTCCTTAGGACAATTTGCCGCTACTAAAACCATTCGGGCATCTCCTTTAGAGCATGCGCCCATAGTTTGTCTTTGCCCAAATAGTATAGTTCCAGTATTCATTCCTTGTTTTAATTGACGTGCTAAATCCATATTTATTTCTCCTTAATTTTCTGGAACATAGAATAATTCTACGCTTCCTGTACCAAGAGCGACAGGTTGGCCAACAATAATATTTTCAGTTACTCCACTAAGGTCATCACGCTCTCCAATAATTCCTGCCTTAAGTAAATGTGTTACAGTGACTTCGAAAGCAGACCTAGCTAATATTGAATGCTTAGTTCCGCTTACACCATGCCTACCTATGGCCCTTATTTCTCCTTCACTAGACATTACATCAGCGACCATTATTAAATGCCTGATATCGACATCTAAGCCTGCACCTGCCATAGTATCATATGCTTCATTAATAATGGCTTGCCTTGCTGCTTCAATACCTAAATAATCATATATTTCGCTTATATTATTTGTATAAGTTCTAGACCTATCAACGCCAGCAAATTCACTTACTTTAGTTAAATTGGATCCAATTGTAGAAATATAATATTCTCCATCTTTATTTGGTCCTTGCACATTTGCTCTAGAAATACCTGGTAAACCTTTAAGTCTTAATTTCTTAATTTTATCTTCCAATTGTAGAAGAGCAGTATATGTTGGCGGATCTGTTGCTAAATTTGTTAAATCTTCGGCTTTTGAAATCCCTGGAATTATTTTAAGAACTTTTGGCCTATCTTCGTTATCTGATTGGATGTATAACCTAAGTGCTCTGGATAATTTATCCAACACTTCAGCACCAGTCATATTTTTGAGTTTAAGATTTGAAGGGATTAATTGAAGATTGATGTATCTTTGAGTAACTTCTACGTCTATTGCCGCGATATCTATTGCAGTTGTTGTTTCAATACCTGCTGCTAATTCTCTAGCAAGTTTTTCATTGGTCCTCAAAGGCTTATTCTTTGCATTAAATTCCTCAAGATAGATATTCATGGTAGGCGTATTAGGGACTTTTCTAGCATCAACAATTTCAATTATCCTAGGGAGTCCTTGGGTAACGTTTACAGTGGCCACACCCGCATAGTGAAATGTTCTCATGGTCATTTGTGTTCCTGGTTCGCCTAGTGATTGTGCAGTTGTAATTCCTACTGCTTCGTGAGGATCAACACGGGCTTTCAATAGATGTGAATGTGCCGATTTAACAATATTTTCTAATTTTTTATCAGATAATTTTTTATCTCCTCTTGAATTAATTCCTTCTACCAAAGTATTGATGATTTGAGGAGTTAAAAATAAGCCTAATTTATTTGATTTCTCCTGAAGTTGTATAAACAGTGGATCTTCATTGTCTAAATCTCTAAGTAATAACTTTTTACTATTTTCGATGTCATAATTTTGAATTGGGAGCAATGTTTTTTTCCTTCTTCTCGATAAAGTTCTCCTCCTTACTACTGTTTTTTCTGTTTTTGCGGCTGCTGCTCTGGCGGATTTAGTAGAACTTGCCATTACGTGATGAATTTTTTGAGATGTTCCAGAATCAATACCACAAATTTGCCCTATTTGAAGAGGAGTGAGTACTTTTACATCATCCCATTTTCTATCGTCCGCTAATTTATGAGCATATTCTTCTTCAATACCCAAGTCCATCAATTTCTTCTTTGTTGCACTCTTAACTACCATTATTTAGCACCTCCAAGAGCATCATCTAGAACTAGATTGACATCAAATGGCTCTCCTTTTCTACTACGAGCAGGATCTACCCTATCCTCGCCGTACTGGAATTGAACTATCCTATTGCCTGTATTTCTTACGGAGGATTGTTGATCAGTAGATACTTTAAGATCATCCATTGCATTAATTAATCTACGTTGCATATATCCAGATTTACTAGTTCTGACAGCAGTATCAACTAAAGATTCTCTACCAGAAACTGATAGCATGAAGAATTCGGTTGGTTCCAATCCTCTCTTGAATGATGAAGATACGAAGCCCTTCTCTCTAGCTCCTTTAACTCCTCTTGGGAAATGTGCCAGAACTCTATCTTGATAGCCTCTTTCTAATCTTTTACCACGTACCTTAGGTTGCCCTATTGAACCGGCCATCATCGCTAAGTTATCCATCGAGCCACGTGCTCCAGATGTTGCCATTAAGACAGCAGCGTTATCTTCTCCAAGGTATTTCTTCGCAACATTTCCTGCATCAGATTTGCCAGTATCAAGTATTTGAAGAATATTTTCTTCAAGTGTTTCCAAAGGAGTTCTACCAGGTCTTGCTTCATATTTTCTACCATCTTTTCCATATTTTCCAAGTTCTAAATCGACATCATCGCTTGCTTTTTTATTAATAACATCTATTTCTTTTTTAGCTTCTGGAGGTAAATCTTCATCATCTATTCCGGTCGTAAAACCTAGAGATGTACACGCTGCTATAGTCATTTTTGTCATTTCATTGATAAATTTAGCACCTCGTTGATTCCCATGTGTTTGGACAACTGCATCTAATAATCTTCCATCTTCAGCACCTATTCCTTTCTTATCTATAGCTCCCTCTATGTTGCCCTTGGTTACTTTTACTGTATCGCCGGATCTGTTAAGATACTCTAAATTGAAACCATCAGGAACAATTAGGCTTAACACTTCGGCCCCTCTGTATCCAATAACTCCATCTTTTTCGACTTCTTTAGGCAACTCTCCCTGAAAGTTGATAGAACCCAAGACTTCTAAAACTATATTCTTAGGCAATATCATTTCGTCATGTGTTAATAGATATGAACCAGAGATATGGTCATGTATACCGCCAATCACACTACCTCCATATCTTGGGGTTATGATATGTTCTTGAACTCGCATTAAAATTTTAGCTTCAGCCCTAGCTTCCTCGCTCTGAATTACGTGTAAATTCATTTCATCGCCATCAAAGTCTGCATTATAAGGAGTACAATCTGCAAGATTAAATCTAAATGTCTTTCCTTCCATGACTCTTATCTCATGAACCATCATGGACATTCTATGTAAAGACGGTTGTCGATTAAATATAGTTACGTCTCCATCTATTAGATGCCTTTCAACAACAATACCAGGTCTCGGATTACCATCCTGATCCCATGTGCTCAATCTATCTTCGCTTTCTGTAGGATATGTGTTTCCATATTCATCTTCTTGAGATGGACTGCCACAATGAGGGCATCGAACTTCTAAATGATCTGGGAAATATTCAGTCGGATTTTCAACTTCCCATCTCCATCGGTTATGAATTAAAGCACTTGGATCATCAGATGCTAAATGATTTCCATTAAAATCCTCACCGCGAAGATTTGCAATAGTTTTCTCTAAATCAATTCCATTGACCTCTTCTAATTCTCCTATTTCATTTCTTTTCATTTCTTTCTTTAGTTCTAAACCGGGCAAAAAGTTAGGAGCCGGGAGAACCTCATTCAAATCAGGCCTGTAGCCTGAATATGGCTCTTCCTCACTACCACTATGACATTCTGGATTTTTACATCTAAAACCTGCCCAAATAAATTTCGTTCTATCAGTAATTCGAACTCTTAATGTATCTCCTCTGATGATATAATTCACGCCAGGATGGTTATCAGGCCCCCTTAGAATCATCTGTCTTAATTGTTCTCTATTTCTACTTGTTACTCTGATAGGAACAGTCAATTCTTTAGCGGTAGATACTGGAATGCCGACTTCATTAATACCAAGGTTTGGGTCTGGACTTATGACTGTCCTTGCGCAGAAATTAACTCTTTTACCGGATAAATTGCTTCTAAAACGTCCTTCTTTACCTTTCAAACGTTGTGTCAAGGTTTTGAGAGGTCGCCCTGAACGATGACGCGCTGGAGGTATTCCGCTAGTTTGATTATCAAAATAAGTTGTACAATGGTATTGTAATAACTCCCATAAATCTTCAACTATTAATTGGGGGGCTCCTGCATCTCTGTTTTCCCTTAATCTCTGATTAATTCTTAGAACATCCACTAGTTTGTGAGTTAAATCATCTTCTGACCTGTCACCACTATCCAGTGTTATCGAGGGCCTTACTGTAATAGGAGGCACTGGAAGAACTTTCAAAATAGTCCATTCTGGCCTGCAAACATCTTTGTTCATACCTATAAATATCAAATGATCATCAGGAATTCTTTCTAACCATTCTCTAATATCGCGTGCATTGAGTTTGTGCTCTCCTTTATCGGCTTTCTTTTCTTTAAATGTTGATGGTTTGTCCAAAATTATTTTTCCTTGTTCTGAACCACAATGCATACAAATAGCCCTTTTGGCACTAGAACACTCTTTTTCTATGTCTTTTATAGTTTTATTAAATTCACGAGAACCGACGCCATGTTTTATCATCACATCATGCACTCTTTCTCTGTAATAATCCTGTTCAGATTTTTCAGGATCTAGAGGGTGCGTCTCTGGAGCACTGTGTAACAATATTTTACTACATTTATTACAGGTGTTTTTTAACGCCATTTTGATTAATGCTGTGAATCCAATATGCATTACAGGTAATTCTAATTGTATATGTCCAAAATGACCAGGACTTTCATCATATTTGCAGTTATCAGTAGGGCATACCAAACCGGGTTCAATGACTCCCATTTTTGGATCCATTAAACCTTGTTTAAACGCATGACCATCGTCTTTGTAAGTATCAGCTGTCTTAACTTCAACGGCAGACATTTTTCTTATCTCGTTAGGATCCATTAATGCAAATCTAATGCCAGCTATCCTTTTAGGGATTAATGTATTACTATTACGTTTCATCTTTGGTCCTCCAGTTCTAATCTCATGGCCACACCTAAACTCTTCATTTCATCTAGTAAAAGTTTGAAGGCATAGGAGGTTTGAATTTTATAAACTTCAGCACCATCACCATGGATTGGCGAAACATAAGTTCTTTTTCTTGGATCATACCAAGCGATATGGCCAGATTGTGCACAAACGAACAAGTCAATTCCATCAGATTCACCTAGTAACCTATCCTTAATTACCATTGATGCACCGTGAGAAATTAGACAATCTCTTTCCATTTCTCCAAATCTTAAACCTCCTTGTCTGGCGCGACCTTCTGTAGGTTGCCTAGTTAGAATCTGAACCCGACCACGGCTTCTAGCATGCAATTTACTACTAACTAAATGATGTAGGCGTTGGTAATAAATTACTCCAACGAAAACTTGAGCAGGATATGATTCACCTGTTTCTCCGTTTATCATTGATTCGCGACCTGTGTGATTAAACCCATTTCTAAGTAATCCAGATCTGAGAGATTCTTCTTTTTCTCCTGTAAATGCAGTTCCATCAATTCTCCTAGTTTCCATCGACCCAACTTTTCCTCCAACCATTTCAAGTACATGCGCCACAGTCATTCTAGATGGAATTGCATGAGGATTAATCAATATATCTGGTATGACACCGTCTTCAGTAAAAGGCATATCTTCTTCATTGACCATTCTACCAATAATTCCTTTTTGACCGTGTCTACTTGCAAATTTATCACCTAATTCTGGTATCTTATTACTCCTAAGAGTGATTCTAACGAGCCTTCCAGAGTCTAGCGACTCTGTAACGAATACATTATCTACCCAGCCATTTTCACCATGTCTTACATTCATGGATGATTCGCGTCTTTCTTGGGCTTGTAAGAATGCCCCATGGGCCTCTTCTAGGAACCTTGGAGGACTAGTTTTTCCAACAAGAACTGGATTTCCTCCCTTTGCACTCGTAAGGAATGTTTCTGGAACTGGTAAACCATCTCTTTCGAGATGGGCGTATGAATCCCATGATTTTAATCCCTTTATTTCATCTAATCCTGTGCCAGGAATTTCGATTCTTTCTTCTTGACCTCCAGGGAACCTCTTATTTTCAGCATTGTACGTCCTCATGAAGGAAGATCGCCCCATAGAACGTTCTACGGACGCTCTATTCATCACTATTGCATCTTGCATATTGTATCCATGGTGACTCATTATTGCCACTACGAGATTTTGCCCACCGGGTCTTTGATTAAATTTTGTAGAATCCATGGCCCTTGTACCAACTATTGAACGTTGAGGATAATGCATTATGTGTGCTCTTGTATCTGGACGAAGCCTGTAGTTAGCACTAGATAGTCCCAAACTTTGTTTTACCATTGCGGTACCCCCAGTCACTCTTGGAGTGGAATTATGTTCCGGGTATGGGACTAATGAAGCACAAACTCCCAGTATTAACTGAGGATCAATTTCAACATGAGTGAAAATAAGAACTGTATGGCCTTTCTTTTCTTTTCTTTTTAGTGCGTCGACATCTTCTTGATAATAGTTTAATGGAACTTTGAACTTCTCAGTTTTAGTTAATCCATTAGGCATTTGAATTTCTGCAGCTAGTTTAGCATGGGTGATATTGGGTTCACCTAAATTCAACCATTCGACTTTAGCTGGGTTTATTGGCCTTTTGTTC
The DNA here is from genome assembly GCA_943841885.1 of Candidatus Thalassarchaeaceae archaeon. Taxonomy (GTDB): domain Archaea; phylum Thermoplasmatota; class Poseidoniia; order Poseidoniales; family Thalassarchaeaceae; genus MGIIb-O3. The sequence continues at coordinate 40,947 of CALSZZ010000005.1, forward strand.
TTTGGAGATAGTGCAGGTAAATCGTATGGCCTTGGTGCTATTAGAAGATCTTCTTCTTCTTCTGCGTCAACCCACTCAACTACTCCGCTCGTCAATAAATCATTAAAATCCATACTACCATTTCTTAAACCATCGAGATGAGATTTTGATAATGTTACACTACCATTTTCTAATACTAGAAGTGGGCGAAGAATTCTACCTCTATCTGTATTGATGAAAACATCTTTATTTTCGGTATCATGTCTAATGCTTACTTCGGACCTTATTTTACCGGATCTTCTACTATTTTTAATTCTTTGAACAAGTTTTTGAGGCCTCTTGTGCAATCCAAATATATCTCCATTGACGTGAACTCTAGAGCCATCTGCCCAACCCTCTGGAGAGTCATCTACTCCAGCTTCTTTAAGTAATTCTTTAACATCGGATTCAGATACTTCTTCGGATACATCTATCATCTGAGCTGCATTTTTGACTAATCCACAGTTTTGACCCTCAGGAGTCTCATTAGGGCATAATCTTCCCCATTGAGTAGGGTGTAAATCGCGCGCTTCGAAATGTGGTTGGCTTCTAACTAATGGGCTTGTAACTCTCCTCATGTGAGATAAGGCAGAAAGATAAGTAGTTCTATCGAGCAACTGACTTACTCCAGATCTACCTCCGACCCAATTTCCGGTTGCAAGTGCATGCATTATTTTTGATGTTAAAACATCGGGTCTCAGGCAAGAATTAATTTTTAATTCTCTCTTTCTATTGTGATGTCTTTCTAATTGATATTTTAAGTCTCTAGCTAGTTGTTGAAGGCTAACTCTGAATAAATCTTCAATAAGATCACCAGCTAAACGCACTCTTTTATTTGCATAATGGTCCTTGTCATTTGGATCTTTATTGTTAATTGCCATCTCGAGGACTTGTCTAACAATTCTACCAAGGAAGATTGATTTTTTCTGACGATGTTCGTAAGAAGCGCCTAAATGTGGCAGTAGTTCTTTATCAAGTAGATTCTGAACTCTTGATTCACGGTATTCTTTTTGTTGTCCAGCAGCGAATTTCTTTTCTAGCCAGGCTAGAGCTTCTTCTTCATTTTCTACACCGTATTCTTCGTTATCTTTGACATCATTAAGATTTGCTACAGTATATTTCATTGCTTCAACTGGGCCGGCTATTGAGGAGAATATTTCTCTATCATTTGACATCCCCAAAGCCCTCATTAGTAGAACTACAGGAATTGCAGTAGTTCCAGCACTAGGGATCTTAACCATTAACATTCCATCTCTACGTTTTTCTACATTGAGAGGTTTTCTAACTCCGTCTTTCTGAGAAAATATCTTTGCTACTTCGGTATCATGAGCATACTTTTTATTCCTTTCTACTGTAACTCTGTTTGGGGCTAAATCTTCCATTGAAATTAAAACTCTTTCAGTACCGTTAATTATAAAGTATCCACCTGGATCTACTGGATCTTCCCCAAACTTTCTCAGTAATTTTACATATTGCTCTGCATCTTCAGGAGATGTATCAGGAGATAGTTTTCTATTGGAATCTATATTATTTGCATGTAAGTTACATCTTGCTGACCTTACCATAATTGGTAGATTGCCTATATGTACATTTTTTTCATCCATGTGACCAAGTTCAGACCCTGGCGAAGGCGGTAAATCATCACGATAAATTCTAAAGTCTAGATAAATGGGTGCGAAGTAGGTTAGTTTTCTCAACCTACATTCCATTGGAGTTGCAGGATGTTCTGCTCCATTTGCTTCCCTTATAGTTGGTTGTCCAAGTCGAATATTTTTAACACGGACTATTATTTCTTTCTCTAGAACATCGAGTTTTATCAAACCACCTTCATTATCATCCTCATGGTCATCACTACCAATTCTAATGTTTCTAACTATATTTTCCATCCTACTTCCTCTACTATCAAGTAATGGAATACAGTCATTATATGATGCTAGTTGGTGATTAACAAGACTTCTTTTACTAAAATAACTTTCAACAATTTCTTTCATTATATTCCAACTCCTTAGGCCCTCTCAACTACTAGTCTGTAGGCTATACTAGTTCCTGCAGATCGACTATATCTCTCTATTTTCATTACCCTATTTGTTAACCAACCAGCCAATAGGGTATCATCTTCAGCCTCAGTGGTTTCTTTAATTGCCTGAACAGCTGGATCAGTAATCAGTATTTTTGGCAAAAGCTCTTTGGCTAACCTGTCATTTCCTTCAAAATCTTTCTCCATTAGATTCCATGGAGATAAGACTTTTTCTTCATCTTCTTCAGGTACTAATTCGTGATGTGGAACAAGAATATGATTTAATACATTAAACCGATCTTCTCCCTGCGGAATATCTTCATCCAACAATGCATTACGAGAAATTGTTATTCTGCCACTTCTACTTCTTTTCCTAGATGCCATCTGTTCCCTTATGACTCCCATTATGAGTTCTAAATCTGCACTACCCATCTCAAGATCTACTTTCTTTGCAACTTGTTCTACAGTCATTCTTTTAATGGCATCCATATTTGCATCATCTGCAAGTTTGTGTGCCCTATCTTCAGGGACTCCAAGTTCTATTAACCTCTTTTTTGTTGAGCTTTTTACTGCCATTTTCGTAATCCCCTTACCCATTAAAAACGTGGACCTGAGGCTTATTCAGGCGGGCCTGACGGGATTCGAACCCGCGGCCGACGGGTTAAAAGCCCGTCGCTCTACCTGACTAAGCTACAGGCCCATAGCGTATGCTGGGCTATCACCCGTCCTAAGAGGGGTTTAAGAAAGTAACTAAACAAGCATCGCTAGAGCGGGGATCTTAACTCCGGACGATAATCAGTTATTATCAAACGATGTAGCATTTTAGGGATAAATGTTTTTGTGAAAATAGGGGTATCAATAATGAATTCAGAATTTAATAATGTATCATTTAACATACAAGGGATTTGCGATTGGAAATTAAAAATACATAAAACAGTTTATCCGCCAAGAGAGGATACTTATCTGTTAGCTAAAGCAATTCTCAAATTAAATAAATATGATGGTTTGGCACTGGAAATTGGATGTGGATCAGGGGCCTTGTCCATGCTATTGGCTAAAAGAGGCTGGAAAGTGAAATCCTGTGATGTAAATCCTTACGCCGTCGCGACATCGAGAGGGAATATAAAGAAATATAACTTAGAGGATAAGATAATAGTAGACGAAAGTGGAATTGGTGAAGGCGTCATTATTTCAGATAAGTTAGATTTGATTGTTTGGAATTTACCATATTTAAATCCCATTAAAGGAGATGAAAATATGTTAGAACAGATTGAAGATGCTGCCTATCTAGATATAGAAAATGGAGGATGGAGTGAGAAATTAATACAAGTTTTAGAAACACATAAAATCTCTAATGATTGTACAGTTATACTATTATTTAGGACCCTTCCGGAAAGTAATAGTAATCCTGATTCATGGAAGAAAAGAGGTTGGTCTGGAAGAAAAATTGAAGAACAAATCATTGGCGATGAAAAATTAGAAGTTCATGCATTTTGGAGACCCGGCAGTAATAATAAACCAATTTTTATTGATGAATGCAAAAGTACGATGGATGAAGCAAAAGAAAATAATGAGAATCATTGGACTAGAATAATTACAAATAAGCAAACGAATGGAAGAGGAAGAAAAGGCAGTCATTGGCGAACAGAAGAAGGTGATATGATAGGTACATGGAATATTTCAAAATCAATTTTAAATAATATTAATCCTGGTATTTTTCAGATTACAGCTGGTGCCTCGATAGCCGATTTTTTAAAAATCGGGCTTAAATGGCCTAATGATTTAATGAGTAACGACTTCAGAAAAATGGGTGGAATAGTTATTGAATCAGATAGTGAAGGAGAATATTTGAGAGTTGGAGTTGGAATAAATAAAAATAGTAAATTTATTGATGGCAAATATAATGCTTCGGGTTGGAATGAAACCTTAGGAGATCTAACAAATATTGAGATTTTTGATATGGTAGATATTGCACTTTCGTCTAATTTTGAAGAACATAAATTATTGCCGATTAATAATTTAAGTTATATGATAGATGAATCTTGGAAGTCATTAACAAAGACACTTTCCAGAGGAATTAATATAATTAACAAAGATGATGAAAAATGTAGAGTTGTTGGATTATCAGATGATGGAGAGTTGGAGGTAGTCGGGGAAAATTTCATTTCAACCATAGATAGTTTAGAAGATATAAGATGGGAATATACGTAAAATTAGAATATTCTCTCTCTGATTAGTTTAATTTTTCCGGAACTTGTTAATGTTTGGAATTTATCATATGATCCAAGAGATTCTAGTGAGTTGTAGTAATCTTCTAATTTAACTCTTAAAATAAAATAGTATAACTCATTTAAGTTCCTGATATCATACAATTTCCATTCATTGTGGCCCATAATTTCAAAAATAATATTTTTTAATTCATTTCTTGAATTAAAATTTAAATCTGCCTTGACCCCAATCCAACGAAACTTACCTCTTGCGGCTTTGGAAAGGCGGGCCATGTCTTCCGACAGGGGGCTTAACTTAACCAATGATGGTTCTTCGCCAAATCATGAATGAGCATCTGGGCAGTACAGATGATAGTTTCTATTCAATTATTATTAGCCCTTCTACACTATCACATTTAATATTATTATTGTGCAATACTGTGTTAATTTACACATTAATGAGTTATGAAATCAGTTATTTTGGAATTAATGGAAGTGCATTATTTCTATCTTTGGCTATTGTATATTTATTTACTGCGATTATTATACCGTGGAAATATAGTGATTTTTTGTTCAAAATTAATGAAAATGGCGATGGAGTATTTACTCGGAAATACTTTAATCAGGCATTGATATCTTTAATTCCTATTCTAATTATAACAAGTCTAATGTTCATAATTATTACCGAGATATTTGAAAGAAAAAGTATTAATTATTTCATGAGTTCATTGTTTATCATATTATCAATTGGACAAGGCCTTTCATTAGTATTTGGTAGCAAAATATTTGTAGAAAAAAGTAAAACAAGAAAGAGAAGTAAGAATTCAAAGTATGATATTTTAATTAGGTTAATTATTTTATTAGGAATTTTTACTCCATTAATTTGGTGGTTTGGATATGGGGCAGAAAATGTATCAGAATCAACTATTATAGTTCATATGTTATGGATTTTTTTTCTTTTAATAATATCCATAATTGGATATTTAGTTGATAAATATACTTCAAATATTAGAGAAGAACTAGGAAATAGAGGTAAAATAGGAGATTTATTAATGATGATTTTAGTTTTTTCATCTAGTTGGCATATCTTAAGTGCATGGAGAAGAAATCCATGGTTGGTAGATTCTGTTGACGGATTAATGTTTATTGAAGAAGGTTTTTTGATGATCTTAACAATTTTTCTTGCAGTAACTTCGATGATAAAAAGAGGAGGTAAAGATGGAATTAATATATTTGGAGGGCAATCTGCAATTTTTTGGGGAATTTCGTTTGGTTATTTATATGCAGGTAGCATTAGTTCACTAACAGTTCTTTCGGAACAATTAACCGAAAGTAGCCTACTACAAACTACTGCTGTCGGACATTTGATTACAGCAATAGTTATATTGACAATTTTACCTTTTTCTATCATGAAGATTCAACATAACGAAGAAGAAGAATAATCAGAGTCCACTTAAGACTGCAACTAATCTAAGTTTACCTGTCATTTCTTCACTGGAACGTGCCCCTAGAATAACTTGGCAGTCTGGATCTAATACAGACAGGAACCCGTCAGATACTAAATTTAAGTGAGACAAAGTCATATCAGGACCTCCTTCAACTTGGATCAAACAACCTTTTGCACGTTCAACTTTTATATCATAAAGAGGTGATTTATGAGCAATTTTTACAACTTTTTCCGGCTCATTTGTGTTGCCAATACCAACAACAAGAGTTGAATCGCCCGGCTTACCGACTATTGACTTTAAGTCCATTAAATCGAGATTTATTTTTCCTACTTTCGCTAATGTTGTAACCAAACCTTCAACTAATTCTTCAATCCATTCAGAACCTGACTCCCAATCAGAATTTCTATCTTTTGCTTGCCATGCCAATCTTTCCATACTTAATTTGATACACATATCTGAAGATTTATTTATTTCGGGTAAAGAATCTTTGGCAATGGTAGAACGAAAAGGTTGTTCTGCGAATGGTATACCGACAATACTAATGATTAAGTTATCATATTCCTTTGCAATATTTGCAAGTTCTGCAGTTATTCCCGAACCTGTTCCTCCTCCTAATCCAGATAAAATAATAACTAATTCTGAAGTAGAAAAAAGATTCTTAAAACCTCCAATGCCATCCCTGAGTCGATATTTTGCCATCCTTCTTAATGTTGCAGTTCCCTTATCTTCATCGCCTAAGGATAATTGGAGGCAATGAGCAGAATTAGCATTCAAAAAGGAATTTTTATCAACATCAATTAAAAGAAGTTCGGCGGAATTGTCGGGGCATCTTGAATGGGCCTGCATTGCCCATTTACAACCTAATCCACCAGCTCCGATTATCAGTATGGTGCTTCGGTCCATACATGCCGATAGAGGATAGAGACTTATATTATACTAGTCATAATTCAAATATCTATGATAACGGCGTCTCTCATCTCTTGCCCAAACATTATCAGGTTCTATTTCTAAAACTTTATCATAATAGTGGATGGCTTTTTCAAAATCTGATAAATAACGACCTTGCATGTGTCCCATGACGTTCAGAACAGGTACACAATCTGGACTATTTTCTATCAATGTCAATAATATCGATTCTGCTTCCGAAATTTTCATCAATTCCATATAATCTTCAGCTACTCCTAAATCTCTAATTTGTTCATCCTCAAGATCATAAACATTTCTCCAAGCAGGTCCTGACATATGGTCTCCTTAATGTCATAACATTTTATGTTTCTGAATAATGTGTAATTGATAAAATATTAGCGAGTGGGAAAGCGCCGTACTGGAACCTTAATAGTCTCCATTAATGTGGGGGTATTAATCATAGAGGTCAAATTATGAATAGGTCAGATTTGTTCCCTAAAAGACTTATTGTTTTAAGCCTAATTTTGATGTTTATTGCCGGTACTAGTCAAGCGCTTCATTCTGGCGTTGGAGGGAATGTAAATAATGAGGGAGATGTTACCATTGCAGGATGTACTTGTCATGCATCTGAACCAGATAATTCAGTAACCATAGTACTGGATGGTGTACCTTATCACTATTCAGGCAGCACGGCATATGAGATGAAGATTCAATTAATTGGTGGCCCTGACATACTTGCAGGAGGTCAGACAGGAGGTTTTTCCATAAGGGTAAGTAGTGGAACGTTATCCGCTGCAGAAGGATATGAAAGTTTAGTTCAAAATTGGGAAGGAGATGATGAAACATTAACACATACATCGTCTGGATCAGAAACCGCAGATAGAACTTGGAATATTATCTGGAATTCTCCCCAAGAAGGAGGTAATGAAATTGTCACTATATGGCTTGTTGGTAACTCTGTTAATGGCGATCAAATACCATCGGCATTAGATAGGTGGAATAGACTAAGTGTAACTCTAGAAGAAGGAGAAGATAATGGAGACACAAGAACTATTTTTTCTGGGAATGGAGATATAGATCCTCCTGCACCGTTGGATGAGGAAGTTGATTTACATCACATGGGGGCTAAATTAAGAGCACACTGGCTTGGTTTACTTGGTTTTGGTGCCGTAATTTTAGTAATAATTTTCTGTGGATTATTTTTAAGATATGGTTTTTCAAGGCATTATGAAGGTCGTAGTAATTTACTAAGACTAAGAATTAAACATCTAAGAAGGGGCGATCAATTATGAAAGACGACGTGGTAATGAAACTGTTGCGCGACGTAAGTAACGGTAGAATTACGGTTGAAGAAGCGAGAGATGCTTTGGAAGGCGTTGAAATCTCTGAAGAAAATTATACAAAGGCCGTTGATCATGGTGTTTTTAATATGCCAAAACCAGGTACAATTGTCAGAGCCAGTATTTCACCATCAGGAGACTCATGGTTAGTAATTCTAGCAGGCCTTTGGGGGATTCTATGGACTCTATTTTGGTCTGGTTCTTTATCCTATGGACTTTACAATCATTGGGATCAACAAATATTAGCATTTAACTTAGGGATGACTCTTTTAACATTAATAATAATGGGCATCATATACCTAAAATATGTAATGCCTGATGTCGTAGTTGTAAAGCACAGAAGAAACAAATATATAACAAAGAATGACACTGAAGCATGGAAAAAATATGAGGCATAGAGATGGCTAGAAGATTTAAATTACGACCTATACCAACAGAATCTAATGATTCTGTGGAATCCGTCAAAATGATTGATCGACGAGAGTTCATGCGATTATCATTTAATACTGCTGCGGGACTAATAACTGTAGCTAGTTTAGGGAGTGTAGGTTTTGCAGCTTTACTGATGGGCCAACCTGAAGCAGATGGGGGAGATAGCGCAGTAAGGTTTTGGGTTCCTTCGGGGGCTGAAGATACCGCATGGTTTGGAGACAAACACCTTGAACCGATGAGTTACAGTTCATTCCAAATTGCTGCAGCTAATACAAAAACTGGCATGATAGGCGCTCAAGGAGTATGGTCGGGACTGCCTGTGAATGTTGTTTATGTACCTCATGAAGAGAACAAAGATTTACCTTTACAATCTGATAAACCTAGATTCCAATATCTAGATGGTTATGATCTTGGAGGCAAATATGTTGGCTCTGGAAGAGAAGTTGAAGATGATGCGGCATATAGTTCGTTGTCCATACATGACAATATGGTTATAATTTTCTCAAGATGTCCACATCTATGCTGCATTCCTGGATGGCAATTAGTAACTAATAATTACACTGGAGATACTTGGGCTGGAGGAGGAACAGATGAAGGAGGAGATAAGCTCTTCTGTATATGTCATTCTAGCAGGTTTGATCCTACAGCTATCGAAAAAAATAGTATGGGGAAAGGAGCACCGTTTGAATTCATAGGAGTAAGAAAAACTGGAGGCCCCGCCCCCAATGGAATGCCGTTGATACCATTTACTGTAAATGGCGATACTATAGAGGCATTACCTGACTTCAAAGATTGGTATGCGTATTGTGGATGAGGTGATAAGATGATTCAATTCTGGTTTTTATGGTTATTTATTGCATTAGTTGTTGTAATAGTTGCTTTTACGTTACGAAAAGAAAGAGACGATATGCCTCGAAAAGATATTCTCAGAGCGGTTGAGTCCAATGCTAGTGAAATGGGATTATCCGAAAAGATATTTTTGTGGGCCTTCTCTTGGTTAGATACCAGATTTAGAATACAAGACTACTGGGGCATGAGTAGAGATGCATTTCATAGTGTACACAGGCAAATGCCTCTAACCCATGCCGAAAAATATAAACTAAGGATAATATGGTATTGGTACCCTTTATATTGCTTAGGAGGGATTTCTTTCTTAGCATTCATAATATTGGTAATTACTGGAAGTATTCTCGGCTTGTATTATGTCCCAGGCGGAGAAGGAGATCCTACTCCCGCGTACAGTAGCATGGAATTCATAATGACTACCTTGCCTTTTGGATATATTATTAGGTCAATTCACCATTGGACTACTCATTTCATGGTTGCTGCAGTTTTCTTACATATGTGTAGAGTGTACTTCACCGGTGCGTACCGAAACCCAAGAGAATTAAATTGGCTAATTGGAGTTGCATTGATGTTTTTCGTAATATTCTTCGGATATTCTGGATACCTCCTGCCCTGGGATAGCCTAGCGTTTGGAGCAGCAACTATTGGAATAAATATGGCAACAGCAACACCCTTGATAGGAGATTGGATGGCTAATGCACTGTTTGCTGGCACTACACTTTCGGGTCAAACGGTAACAAGAATGTATTTCTTACATGTTTTTATATTGCCTGTATTGGTTACAACTTTGATTCTTATTCATTTATTTATTGTTTGGGTACAAGGTATTGCTGAACCGCATTAAGGAGGTCATTATATGGGATTAATAGATAGATTTGGTAGAATTGCTGATACATATATTAGCGAAAGAGATACTCTTATTGAGGCAGAGCAAGAAAGAAGAAGAGTTTTTGTCGGACATTCTTTTTGGCCAACTGAAGTATTAAGAGACACAATAATTTTGGCAAGTATGGTTATGGTAATATGTTTTTATTCTTGGATAGTACCACCACCATTACACAGCGCTGCAGATCCTTTTGCTCAGGCTGGATTCGTATTTCCTGATTGGTATGTTTTATTTTCATATGGATATTTGAGATGGGGCGAATATTTGCCCCAATATACAATACCTGCAGGCCCTATTGGAGATTTCTTTGGTCAACCATTCATTTATTGGAATGCAGCATGGTGGGGTGCAGCGATTACTGGAATTCCTGTCGGAATTCTTGCATTGCCTCCATTTATCATTGGTAAAAGAGAGAAAAGAGGTGTAGAAGACCCATGGTTTGCAAGCGCTGGTGCAGCCTACTTAGCTCATGTATGGTTTATCTCAGTTTTCTCAATTAACATATTCTTAGAATTATATGCTAAAGATTTGACAAATTATTGTTTTATTGATTCGCATCAAAATTTCTTCTGTGGCCGACAGGCTCCTTGGACAGCGACAATATTCAATTCCATACCTTGGGTTCTTACTGGAATTTTCTTATTCGTAGTCCTTTATTTTGTTATAAGAAAATTCTTGCTAAGTACGATGGGAGCACGTGTTACGCCCAGAATAGGAAAACAGATAACAATTGGTACATTGATAATTACAGTTCTAATATCTACAGCCACGTGGCCAATCTATGAAGGAGGATTTTGGAATTATGGTGGCCTTGGCGCCATGGACAGTGTTTCGCAACTAGATGAGTTGAGGGAGCAGCCTGAAGATACTTTAGTTCACTATGGTAAAGGAAATGTATGGGAAGCATGGGAAGAAGATTGTTTGCCGTATTCAGAAACTAGTGGATTGAGTGTATGGAATAGTATTGAGGGAGATGGCTATGATGAATGGTGTGTCATTACCGCATCAAATTGGATTAATTGGGGAATTTATCAACCAACAAAATACAATATAATTGATTTTGCCGGGGTTAATGGTCATGCAGATCCTGAAACGGGTAGAAACGCAGCATTATCTCAATTTACATATCCAGGTAACCTAAATGGAATTGAAAAAACTATTACTGAATCAAGAACTTTTACTGTGGAAAATTTAGGTGTAAATAGAATTGCAACTGACGTAGGATGTAATTTTAGAACATCGACTTATGGATTAGGAGTTCATAGTCAAACTATGACATTACAAAACTCATTGGGAGAAAATGTATGGAGTATGGAAGGTAATACTTGTACTACTGAAACTATTTATTTGGATTCTGGAGCAACGTATATTTTGTATTACAGCACAACATCAAGCGGGATTAACGAATCTATTACCATGATTACGGATTTCTCTGCAACGTCTTATCAACCGCTATTGTTGAATGATGATGGTACTGCATTAATTAGAGAAGGAAATACGAAGACTATTGAAGAAATGGGAGAAATGGCGGTTAAAAATCCTACATTTCACAAAAATCCCAAAAGTTTAGATGCAAAATTGATATATTCACTTTTCATTCCATGTTTAGGAGTAGGTGCGATGGTCTTCATGCTAATGCGTAGTATGGCAAGAGGTTATGAATGGGAAATGAATAAATGCTATGGATGTGATTTGTGTGATGATGCATGTCCAGTCAGATTATTTAATGCAGGCGACAAATTAAATATTATTTACAATACATGGAATAATGAAGATGATGGAGTTCCCCTGTATTCTTGTCTAACGTGTAGTGCATGTACAAATGCTTGCCCACAATTAGTAGACTATGACTCATATGTAGATATTAGAAGAAATTTGATTGTAGGTGGCCCCCCAGCTGCCGAGATACCTCATACTGTTTTACAAGCAGTATTGGCCGCTGAAGCCGATGAAGATGAAGCATTTATTCCAACTATTGATTATCCAATCGACTCTAATGTTGGATATTATCCAGGTTGTGTAGACTACATAGATCAAGAAATGATTTTTAGCCATGTTAATGAAGGAACAATGAATCTTGGAGAAACTACCACTGCTGCTTTCACCCTATTTGAAGAATTAGACCAAGAAGTGACATACTTAGGTAGAGATTTCTTGAAATGTTGTGGTCATGATCAAAAATGGCAAGGATTAACAGAGGTTTTTGAAAAATTGAAAACGTACAATCAAAAGAAAATAGGTGAAAGTGGCATTGATACTTTAGTCACTTCCTGCGCAGAGTGCTTCAGAACATTTGCATTAGATTATGAATTAGAAGACATGAAAGTTATGCATACCACAGAATTCCTGACTGAAAAGGGATTTGATATGCAATTACAAACAGAAGAAGATATCACAGTAACTTATCATGATCCTTGTAGAATTGGCAGACAAATGAATATTTATGATGAACCTAGAAATCTAGTACAGTCCATAGACGGAGTTAGTCTTGTCGAGATGGAGCATAATAAAGAAGATGGATTATGCTGTGGCGTATCTAGTATGATGTCGTGTAATGAGAACAGTAGAGGTTTGAGATTGCAACGTTTCGATGAAGTAAAAGCAACTGGTGCAGATGTAATGCTAACAACCTGCCCTAAATGTGTCAGTCATTTTGAATGCTTAAAATTTGAAGGAGACCCTAGGCATGACTTTGAAATATTAGATGTCGTAAGTTTCTTGGCAAGGCAAGTAAATGCTAAGAAAAACAATTAATTGAAAGCTAAATACGCGGAAAATAATGAAAGAATAGCATTTAAAAATATTCCTAATAACGTCATTTTAGCTACTAATGGCTTTTGATAACCTAATGCAGTTAACCACAAAAAGAAACCTATGAGCCCCCCACAAGAAAAGGAAATCCAAGCAACTTCTAAATTTAGGAAATATACCATTAGTAACCAAATTAATATCCCTTGGAATAGTCCAAGTAAAGAAAGAGAATCTTTCCACCATAAAGGGGCGGTGTCTTCCATATGTATCCGACTGTTGTAGAAGCAATGAAACTGACGATTATAAAAGATGGTCTTCTCAAAGGGATATTGAGGGACGCCTGATGACTGAAAAAAGCGACCTTGCTGCCAGAAGAAATATGGAACAGAAAAGGATAAGAATGATGTTAAACGCAATGCGTTCGGAAGAAAGGGCGAAAATAAAAGGTGGCCTTGATACGGTCGCGTGGGTAAAAGAAGATTTATGCATAGGGTGTGATCAATGCAGTATTGTTTGTGATGATGATGCTATTGAAGTTTATAGTACACCTATGAAAAGTCCCATAATGGATGTTGATAATAATAAAAAGGCGAGAGTTTTAAGAGACCCTTGCACGGGTTGTAAATTATGCGTATTAGCATGTCCAACCGATGCAATAGTTATGATTGACAGGTGAATTAAATGAATGATAAAAATCCCCTAAGATTTGGTGCAGAATTTGGCCCAAAGGGAGTAGAAAATCCTAGTGGAGTTTCGTTGTCAACCTTCAAAACTTTAGTCTGGGTATCTAATGTTGGCGGATTGATACTATTTGCTATAGGATTAGAATTGATGGTGGTTCAACAATCATTTGGGATTGGATTAACATTTCTAGTAGCAGGAGTTGTGATAGCATTGTTCCCATCGAACTACGAAATTAAAGGGATGGAAGTAGATAATATGGGTTTGGAGAAAGTATGATGAAGAATAAAAAAAATATTGTATTAAAAAAAAAAGGTGTTAGAAAAATTGATACACCACTTGGTTATTTATACATAATATCTACCGAAAGCGGTATAATTAAAGTTACATCTAGAGAAAATATAGAAAATAACTCAATAGGAAAACAACATCTTGATTCAGCGGAAAGATGGTTAATTTCTTATTTTAATGGTTCGGAAATTAAAAGACCTGAATTAGATTATCTTGATATGACTGAATTTCAGAAAAAAACTTTAGATCAATTAATGATAAATGTAAAGTTTGGAGAGACAATTAGTTATTCAGAATTGGCAATTTTGATAAAAAATAGATCTGCTGTAAGAGCAATTGGTACCACAATGGCAAAAAATCCATGGCCAATAATTATTCCTTGCCATAGAGTAATAAAAAAAGATAATTCCATAGGAAAATATAGCGGAATTGGAGGGATAAAAGGAAAAAGAATACTTTTAGAACATGAGGGTATTAAGGTTTTTAATTAGGAATTAATTGATAAAGGCCAGGGTCCAACATCTTCTAATAAACTCATTAAATCAGCATTTTTAAAATTTATATCTCTTTCTGTCATATGCACGGAATGAAATAATCGTAACCCTATTGCCATATTTGGCTGAATTCTGAGTTGTTTTGATAATATTCCATAATCATCAATCCATTCCTTGGTATGTGGCGTTATTTCATCTATAAATGAGGATAATAGGCTAGGTGTAGTGGCTGTTCCTGCGGGCAATTTAGGCCTATTAACTACGTTTTCAGGTAATTTTGTCAATTGTGCTGCTTTCCGTAAAGCCAATTTTTCTTCATTGTCAGAAATTTTCCAATCCAAAGGTACTTTGTAGGATTCTTGACGATGAAGATTATTCAAAAATGGTACTCTTGCTTCTAATCCAAACGCCATACTATGCCTATCGGCTAATCTCAGTTGGAAATTTGATAATTGGCCACGATCTATTTCAAATTGAAGAGTTGATAGTAAGTCTGAAAAATTATTTTCATAGAATATTTTATCATCTTGCCAAGGATTTCCAGCCCCAGTTGCAATATCTAAATCAAGTTCAATATTATTAGTATCAAGCCTTGATTTAATTATATTATAATGTGATTCTAAGTCTTTATATCTCTGATAACCACCATGTAACTCATCGGCTCCTTGTCCACATAATCCAACAGAAACTTTTTTTGACATCTCTTTGAATAATGGTTGCCAAAATAATACAGATATATCCAAATCCTCGCCATGCCATGAAAAATTTGGCATCCCTTTATAGAAAATATCTTCTTCAATGATTTTAGGATTAAATTTTAAGTCTAAATGATTCGTTACTGATTCTGAGAATAGATAGTCAGGATTATCTTCACTATCAGCAACTGTCCAACATTCAGGAGTGTGTTTATTAGTAGATATGGAAGCATCATAGGATAAAGCTGCTATCAGACTGGAGTCTAATCCTCCAGAGAGGACGATTCCAATGGGCATATCTGACATAAAACGATCTTGAATTCCATTACTCAGGGTTTTTAAAAGATTTTTAGAGCCAGAAATAGGATTCCAATCCTCATTAGGAGTTATTTTCTCTGAAGAGAATTTGCTGACACCGGTTAAAACTGCGTGACCATTTGAATCCAAGGACCAAGTTTCAATTGACCCAGGGGCAACTTGAGTAACTCCCTCGAATAAAGTTGTATTATCTAGTGGATATTCATATGCTAAACGAGCATAAATAGCCTTAATATCTGGTCTCCTTAAAAAATTAGGATGTTGGAAAAATGCCTTTATCTCGGATGCAAATAGTAATGTACCATCATCTAATACTGTCCTAAAAAGGGGTTTTATACCCATTGAATCCCGACTTAGTATCAATTCCTGGTTTCTAGAATCCCATAATGCGAATCCCCACATTCCGTCAAGTTTGTTTATCCATGAATCATGAAGTGATGCTGGATTAATAGTATCATTAAAATTGGATGTAACTTTGATAGAATTTTTAAATTTACCATTTGGAGGAGGTAAGATTTCATTTTTTGATTTCATGAAATTTTTACTTAGTGCTAATATTACTTCTCCATCGCCTTTTGTTCTCCATGTGTAATTATTTATGTTTGATTTTATAGATTTATAATTATATATTTGGCCATTTTGAATCAAAATTGAGCCATGATCAGAACCCAATGGTTGTTTAGAATTTTTTAAATCCACTATAGAAAGTCTCGCGTGACCTAATGAAATCGAACCATTTCGTATTGATTCAGAAAATATCTCGGTACCGTCTGGGCCACGATGAGAGATTGAAGATATCATTGATTTTGCAACGGATGGTTCTGCATTGCCAAACAATCCTATAATGCCGCACATAAATTTAACAATATTTGGTAATAAATAAACATATGCTTATTTCAATATTACTTTATATTTATCATCTAAAAAAAACGAATAAATATGATTATAGAAATAAATGATGCTAAGCCCCAAATTAATAAATATACATTTTGGGATAATTGAGGTTCATCATTCTCTGGAGCCATAGTAAACAATTAGCCGAACGTTTATTGCAATGTAAAGATGACGGATATTTACCTACACGAAGGGCAATAATATCATCAATGCAGATAGAGGGAATAATATCATTGTGGCATTATCGTCAATGTATTTGACTTGGGGAATTTCTCCAAGAACAGTCAAAGGAGCTAAAATAATGGATACAAAGAAAGGAGTTCCTAGCCAAATTGTGCACCCTATCCATATAAAATATGAACAAACTAATCCAACATTTATTGCCAATTTAATATCTTTTTTCTTTCTTTTTATCTCCCCCATTATTGGATCGACAAATGTAAGGCCAAATATCAATGGAATTCCATATAAGCCTGATTTTATCCCACTATAATCTTGTTCTGGTAATACTAGAAAAACTAAAGAAACAGAAAAAGCCCCCCATGCCAACGCAGATATTTGAGTAGATTCATATTCTCTCTGACCGACTATTACTAAACCTAAATTTAATCTTAATGCCTCAAAACATAAAATAACAACACAAACTAAACTAACAAATTGTTGTGGAACGAGATTAAAATAAGATGCTATTTCAATACCATTGTTATAATATAAAATTGGAATCACGAACATTGAGATGTGAGTCAATCTTCGAAAAGCATGACCTTTTAAACCACCTACAGAATGAGATACATGATCTATAGTTAAGTTATTTTCTATTTGGTCATTCATTAAGACACCTCATTTTACCCTCATTGAATCGCATCTGCAGCCTCATCAAGTGTGATACTTCCGGCAGATAGTTGTTCAAGAAGATGATTTAGATCCGGATGATTCAGAAGTCTAGAATCCCACATAGAGAGTAGTCTTTCTCTTTGTCTAATAATTTCTCTTTGTGATGATTTTGGACATTCTTCTATAGAGGAAAGTAAATTTTCAACACCGTCACCGTTTAACGCAGAAACAAGATGTGTACTAATGGAGGAATCATGATTTAGTGTTAATGAAGAATTTAAGGAGTTGAAGGCTGATTTTGAGGAGCTGATATCTGATTTGTTAACTACAACTATGTCTGCTAGTTCTAAAATACCTGCTTTTTCAGCTTGTATTATATCCCCTCTATCTGGTCCTTCTACTAACAATATACGATCTGCAAATGCGACTATTCTTGTTTGTGACTGGCCTGAACCAACAGTTTCAATTATTATTCTTGTCCATCCAGAAGCACATAAAACATTAACCATATGACCAATAAATAATGATAATCCTCCTGGATGATTACGGGAGGCTATAGATCTTATGAATATTGAGTTAGATGATTTGTCACCCTGCATTCTTATTCGATCTGCCAAAAGTGCCCCACCAGATTTTGGAGATGAAGGGTCAACCGCTAAAACTGCGATTTTTTCGCCTCTTTTTATCCATTCAGATATTAGATTACCAATTAAGGTAGATTTGCCTGCTCCAGGAGGGCCCGTAACACCTAAAGTCCAAGGATTCTGTGCTTCCATGATTGGTACAAAACCAGATTCTATCCTTGTAAGTATTTTTGCTAAGCTTCTCCTATCTCCACTTAGTGCTAGATCTAATTGATTAGAATCTGTAATCAATCCCAATGCCACCCATTATCTTCTCCAACTCCTGTTGGTTCTCCTCGTTTTTGTCTTTCAGAAATTTCGATTAAGAAATTTATAATAGATTCTGAATGAGTTCCAGGGCCAAATATTGCTCTTACTCCTGAAGCATGCAAAGAATCATGATCTTTTTCAGGAATAATACCTCCTGCAAATACCACAACCTCAGATAATCCTGCCGTTCTCATTTTATCGCAAATTTTTGGTATTAGTACTTCATGTGCTCCAGAAAGGGAAGATATTCCCAAGGCAGATGCATCTTCATCAATTAGAATATTTATAATTTGTTCTGGAGTCTTACGAATACCTGTATAAATTACCTCATGGCCTCCATCTCTGAGAACTCTAGTTATTACCTTCGCACCTCTATCATGCCCATCTAGCCCGGGTTTAGCTATGACTACACGCATCTCTATCCTTTCCGGCGAAGTCGTTATCTATTTTCAAACAACCGCAGGATGATAAATTTTTACAAAGTTAGTAGGAATGCTCATGTGCGTCCCTACTCAATCAACGTTCAGACATGTCTAGAGTAGATGAGCAGACGGAAGAACTTCGGCGGAGGAAAGCGCAATCAGAAGGAGGAGGAGGTCACCAAAAAGTCGCGGCGCAGCATGCTAAAGGAAAGATGACTGCAAGGGAGAGAATATTGCAATTATTGGATCCTGAAAGTTTCATGGAAGTGGACTCATTGGTAGAACATAGATGTCAAGACTTTGATATGGAAAGAAACATTATACCAGGAGACGGAGTAATATGTGGACATGGAACAATAGATGGAAAACTGGTATATTGTTTTGCTCAAGATTTTACGGTTTATGGTGGTTCATTAGGCGAAATGCATGGTTTAAAAATATGTAAAATTTTAGATATGGCAATTAAAACTGGTGCTCCAGTAATTGGTTTGAATGATAGCGGAGGTGCTAGAATACAAGAAGGCGTGGCTAGTTTAGGTTCATATGCGGAGATTTTTTTTAGGAATGTTCGTGCAAGTGGAGTGATACCTCAGATTTCTGTAATTATGGGACCTTGTGCCGGTGGTGCTGTTTATTCACCTGCAATAACCGATTTTGTAATAATGGTTGACAAGACAGCCCACATGTTTATTACTGGCCCAGAAGTGATAAAAACTGTAACGAATGAAGAAGTAACTTTTGAGGATTTAGGAGGAGCCAGTACCCATGCTACAAGATCAGGAGTTACCCATTTTACAGCAGAGAATGATCAACAGGCATTAGAGTTAGTACAAGAATTAATTGGTTATTTACCCAGTAACAACTTAGAGAAAGCACCAACGAAGAATACTCGGGATTCACTTGATAGGGAGTGCAATATTCTAGACTCAATAATACCTAATGACCCAAGTTTACCATATGATATTAATGAAGTAATTGAGGAAGTTTTGGATGATGGAGCTTTTTTGGAAATCCAGGCAGAGTTTGCACCAAATATAGTCATTGGATATGGTAGACTAGGAGGGAATACAGTGGGAATAATTGGAAATCAGCCGAAATATTTAGCCGGCTGTTTAGATATTGATGCTTCAATAAAGGCTGCTCGATTTGTTAGATTTTGTGATTCATTCAATATTCCATTAATTACATTTGTTGATGTACCTGGATTTTTACCAGGCGCCAGCCAGGAATGGGGTGGAATAATACGCCATGGGGCTAAATTACTTTACTCATATGCTGAAGCAACTGTGCCGAAACTTACAGTAATAACTAGAAAGGCATATGGAGGAGCATATGATGTAATGTCATCAAAACATATTCGTGGAGATTATAATGTAGCGTGGCCGAGCGCTCAACTTGCAGTCATGGGAGCAAGTGGTGCAGTACAGATAATTCATAGAAAAAGAATAAAGTCATCAGGAAATCCAGAACAAGAAAGAGAAAGGTTGGTTGAAGATTATAACGATACGTTCGCTAATCCTTATCGGGCTGCCTCATTGGGATATTTGGATGATGTGATTCAACCAAGAGATACAAGATTGAAGTTAATAAAAGCATTAGGTGCCCTATTAGAGAAAGAAGAGGTTAGGCCAGCAAAAAAGCATGGTAATATACCACTATGAGGTAGTATAATGGATGATGAGGTTGATAAAATAATTGTGGCTGCTATTGCTGCAATATTATTAATCGATTCTGATGAATCTGTAATAAAAATTTCCCCAGGAAGAGAAAAAGGAAGCGCATGGTCTCAAGATCATACTAGAATTTCAATCGGTAAGACAAGTTTATCAAATAAGAGAAATCAAAGAAGCACATTGAGGTAAAAAGATGTCTGAAAAGAGAAAAGTCATTGTAGATGATGAAGAATACAACGTAGAGTTGGAAAAAAAGGGTTCATCCTGGAAGGTAAAAATACGAAATAGAGAATTTACCGTAAAATTAGAAGGAGATAAAAATAAGAGCATAAAAGAGAATAAAAAAAGGAAAAAGACAAAAATTGGTAATGGTACAATATCTTCAAGTATACCTGGAAAGATAATATCGGTTAATATTGATATTGGAGATTTAGTTAACGAAGGAGATGTATTAGTAATACTAGAGGCAATGAAGATGCAGAATGAAATAGTTTCGCCAATTAAAGGAATTGTTAAAAATATAAATTGTAAAACTGGAGATAGTATTGATGCAAATGTGCCGTTGATAATAGTAGAGGATAAGACTTAGAATGAAAAGAAATAAAAAAAATTGTAATTTTCCTAACTGTCAAAGAGAGGGAAGTGAAATCAGTAGATTATCTTTGGATGGTATTTTGATACCTAGTGGAAAAAAAACATATTCATTCAGCGATGCCTATAAAAAATTTAATTATTGTAAAGATCATCATGATAAATTAATGGAACAAATTTGGAATATGGCTACAGTTAAAGAAGATAAAAAATGAATTTTAATTATATTAGCCCCAAAGCATCTTCTATTCTATTTAGCTCAGGACCAGTGGAACCTGACCCTACTAAAGCATTGACATCACTAGAAGTACATCCGGCGCCAACAAATGGGGAGCCAAAAGTGACAGTACCAACCATCAAAGGAACTTTAAGTGTAGATTCAATGATTTCAACCTCTTGTGGAGTTATATCTGGATGTGCTAAAACACCTTTGTTATTTGCTACAAGAAGGCTTCCAATTGATTCTTGGTGTGCAACTGTCGATCTAATTGAGTTTACTCCCAGTACATCTTCAATCATTTCTAAACCGGAGTCTGGAACTATTGGACTAACGATTGCACCAGCATCATTACATTCGATTAAATTTCCTGCAGCATTAACTCCGCTTTGCATAACAACTACATCACCAAAGCTAGTTAATTCATCTAATTCTGATTCAAATGCTATATCTGCAACAGCAAGTCCTTTTTTATTTCCCCTTAGAAGGCTCCCTAGTAATGCAGATCCACCAACTAAAAAAGGGTGCATTTCCATCTGAAAAGAGGCTTCTAGAAGTCCTATTGATTGCTTATCTAGAGAACGTGGATAGAAAAGAACATCTCCAATTACAGAAAGATGAACTCCAATTTGAGAATGTCCAAATAAATCGCCTGTAGTTATTGTTATGGTATCAACTCCTCAAATTATGTTTATGGCTATCGCTTAGATAGATTAATGTTTGCGGGGTGAAAAAAGAGAGGCACAACGACGATCTTTTCCGTGGGCTTTCGCACCACAGTACAGGAAACGACGCAGGAGGGCTTGACTTCCGGGTTCGATATGGGACCGGGTATTACCCCTCCGCTATGGCCGTGCTCAACTCTTTTTTCGAATTTATGAATTGATATGCGCTGTTGGACAGAGGCCCACATAGGCCTGGATTAGTGTAGAAATTGGATGCTCGGGGAATTAGTGCAGCTGGGCTGAATACCTCGGAAAACCTCGGTACTTACACCCGCTGTCTATCAAACTCGTCTTCTACGAGCCCCCTGAGGTGTCTCGTCTTTCGGATGACTTCGAGCTTAGATGCTTTCAGCTCTTATCCACTGGAGCGTGGCTACCCAGCATTGCCCTGCCGGACAACTGGTAAACTAGTGGCTCCGAGTCCTCGTTCCTCTCGTACTAAAGGACCCTTCCGATCAGACACCTTATACGCCTCAACCACAAAGCAACAAACCTGTCTCACGACGGTCTAAACCCATCTCACGATCCCCTTTAATGGGCGAACAACCCCACCCTTCCTAGCTTCTGCACCAGGAGGTTGGGAAGAGACGACATCGAAGTAGCAAGCCACCAGGTCGATATGTGCTCTTGCTGGTGACAACTCAATTATCCCCAAGGTAACTTTTCTGTTATCAATGGCCCCCAGAAATGAGGCACATTGGTTCGTTAGGCCCTGCTTTCGCATCGTTGATCGTTATTGATCCGATCCACGTCAAGCCAGCTTTTCCCCTTACAGTTAACGGCGGAGACTGAACCGCCTAAGCTGACCTTTGGGCACGCTTGTTATGTTTTCGAGCGCGTGGCGCCCCACCCAAACTACCCACCAAACGGTGTTCTCATTAAGAGTTAGTACAGTCACACACTAAGGACGGTGTCTCTATGGACGACTACTCTCGAAACTAGCGTTCCAAGGATCAAACATCTCCCGTCTACTCAGCACAAAGTGAGCGAATGTACAACGCCAGGCTGTAGTAAAGCTCTATGGGGTCTTCGCTTGCAGGTTGAGGTTACTGGACTGTGCGCCAGTAAAGTCAATTTCGCCGGACGTATCGTGGAGACAGTGGGACTCTCGTTGGGCCATTCATGCAAGTCGCCAATTAAGCGACAAGGTATTACGCTACCTTAAGAGGGTCATAGTTACCCCCGCTGTTTACCGGTCCTTCGTCAGGTTGAAACCCGATTTCAGATACCGGCACTGAGCAGGATTCAGCGACTATACACAATCTTTCGATCTAGCAGTCGCCTATGTTTTTATTAAACAGTCGGAGTCCCCTGGTCACTGCGACCAGCTTATCTCTAAGCTGGCACTCCTTCTCCCGAAGTTACAGAGCTATTTTGCCGAGTTCCTTCACGATACTTTGCCCGTCACACCTTAGGCTACTCACCTTGGGTACCTGTGTCAGTTCTTGGTACGATCACTTCTACGGCTTTTCATGGGACCTAGGCCTCATTCGTCGTTGCTCACGTCTTCTCAATCTTCTCACCATGACGGTTCTCCAATTGATTATTACGCTTCGACGTCCCATGACAGAGACGTACGAACTAGCCCAAGCCGTTACCATTGTTGTAGAAGGGTATACGAATATTAACGCATTTCCCATTCGGACATTTCGATTAAGAATGCCCTTAGGATCGACTAACCCTCGGCTGAAAAACATTGCCGAGGAACCCTTACCCCTTCGGTGGTGCGGATTCTCACCGCACTATGCTGCTACTCTTCCCTAGATTCTCATATGTAGACGGTCCACTAGATCTCAAAACCTAGCTTCTACCCGACCACATCGCCGCGCTACCTCATCTTCTTTCGAAGGATCAGCGTATCGGTATTCAGTTTGAGTCCCGTCCATTTTTCGGGCCCGCAAGCTTGACCAGTGATCTGTTACGAACTCTTTCAAGGATGGCTGCTTCTAAGCCCACCTTCTGGTTGTCTTCGACCACGGACGCCGTTTGTGATTAACACTTAACTGAAATTTTGGGACCTTAACGCTGAGCTGGTTTCTTCACCTTTCGTCACGGTAGCTTACCCACCGTGGCTCACTCCCTGCTTCTACGGCGTGCACAACTTCGGAGTTTGACAGCGTACCGAGGAATTGCTCCCCCTAAATACCCAATCAGTGCTCTACATCGCACACTACCTCTACAGAGATCTACCTACGAGTAGTCTCGCGCGGAACCTGCTATTGCCTATCTCGATTGGACTTTCACCCCTATACCAAGCTCGTCCGAGCGATTTGCACATCAGCAACGGTTTGATCCTCCACCCAACTTTCATCGGGCTTCAATCTGGCCAGGCATAGATCGACAGGCTTCAGGTCTCCCACTATTGACTCCGGGCGAGCGCACCCAGTCCCTCACCGCTAATGCGGCTGCGGACCTTTCGGTTTCCCTCCGGCTTCGCAGATTAACTGCTTAACCTCGCCAATAATCAGAACTCCCAGGGGCATTATTCGAAACGCAAGAATAAACGCTGCTCATATCATCGCTTTAACGCTTATTCAGCTTGTTCCCGACTGGTTTCAGGGTCTTTTCACATCCCGCTAAGGATACTTTTCAGCTTTCGCTCACGCTACTTGTCAACTATCGGTCTCGAGTAGTATTCAGGATTGGAAGTATCTGCCTCCCATATTCACGCGCGATATCCAACGCACGCTACTCTGGATTCATCACTTGATCATATTCAGTACATATACGGGACTTTCACCCTCTATGGTGCGCCGTTCCAGGCGACTTCTACTTCCTAAACTTAGATTACAGATGATCCAAACCCCACATCTCTCCAAAGTTTCCTATGGAGATTCGGTTTGTCCTATTCCGTTTTCATTCGCCACTACTAACGGAATCTCATTTGATTTCTTTTCCTCCCCCTACTGAGATGCTTCAGTTCGGGGGGTTCCCTTTCCTCATTGAGGAATGACATTAATGTCAGGAGGTCCAATTCAGCTATTCGCGGATCCAAGAGATTCATGCCTCTCCCCGCGACTTATCGCAGCTTGTCACGACCTTCTTCGGCTCTCGAGCCGAGCCATCCCCCAGTCGGGTTGTAGCATCTTAGATTTCTACAATCCCACCTTATGTGAGTCCTCTGGTGTCCAGGCATATCAATTCTGGTGTCTCAGATCGCTCCGTCTCCCCGCAGGGCGGAGCAATCTCAACCACTTACCCTGATACCTGAAAGTATCAAAGCGCACTAAAAGCAATTCGCCGACCTGCCTTTGGTATATGAATTAAGAGGATAGAAATGAAAAATTAGAGTAGTATAATGTTGACTAAATTTTGAACAGAAAACCTTAATTTGGGGCACAATCAATACCAAATGGAATTATTGTATAAATGTGATATTGAGGAGCATATTTTACGTCGAATGGAATTAAATTATAATTATCACTTACCGATGAGTCAGAGGCTCCGGAAAGTAGCACTTTTTCTGATAATTCTTGTTGATTTTTTTTCTGTTCAGATATTGTATCTACAACACCTCCGCAAAGTGTACATATTGAAATATTTTCATATTCCATTCCACATATATTACAAGATTGCATGTTATGCCGAAAACCATTGTATGTTTTATTATACCTGTCTGTAGAATCATCTGTACTATTATAAATATTTATTATTCAGATTCAAAACCAAATTCTTTTGGCGAGGAACTGTTCGATATAGGCTCTCTATCTCTATATACCATAGGAGTAAAAGATAAACTAGCAATTGCCAGTATTAATATCAATGCTGCTGGAATATATTGTGAAGGCCAATCCATTGCATATCGAATTACGCAATATATTGTAGAAATAAATAATGTCAAAAGCATTATTGGGAATCCTGTTATGAAAAATCTATTGAAGGAAATATCATTACCAGAGTCTTCAGCGAGCCCTGCGGCTACTACATTAGCTGATGCGCCTATTATTGTTCCATTGCCACCTAAGCAGGCCCCTAATGCTAAAGCCCATGCTAATGGTCCTAAAGGCAATTGGAGTTCTGGGTCCATGGCAAGTTCAATGACTACTGGCACCATAGTGGCTGTGTAAGGTATATTATCAATAAATGCAGATGCTATGGCAGAAACCCACAAAAGTAATAATATTGCGACCATCAATCTATTTTCTTCGGATGCTTTGGCAATAGTGCTGGAGATCAAATCAGCAATTTTATCAATTAATCCCATATATTCAAGTCCATGAATCATAATAAATAAACCTGCAAAGAATATTATGGTAGTCCATTCAACGGAATCCAACTGTTCTTCTACTCTGTGAGGAGAGGTTACCAAGAGCATTATCACTGCACCTGCTATAGCTATAGTGGCAACTGACAATAAGGGGTGAGGAAAGGCAGAATGGGCAAAAAATCCTAATATAACAATTATTAAAATAATCCCAGATTTTTTTAATAGTTCAAAGTCTTTTATTCCATATTTAATTCTCAATAAGTCTATATTCCTAATCCTGCTACCTGAAAGTCCTTTGGCTTCTAATTTCTTTAATAACCAAAATGCTGGTATCATAGCAATCACAACTGCTGGCGCAACATGAATGATAAAATCACTAAAACCGATACTTTGTGATTCAAGTGCTGTACCACTAAGACTTTGCGAAGAAAGCTGTGCTCCAATAATTATATTTGGAGGATCACCGATTTGTGTAGCTGCCCCTCCAATATTTGAGAACATTACTTCAGCAATTATCAAAGGTACAGGCTCTATTTCTAAAACCTTAGAAATTTGGATAGTAACAGGTACTATCAATAATATAGTTGTTACATTATCCAATAATGCAGAAAAAATGGCGGTAATTGTGCATAGAATAAATGATAAGCGCCAAATTGAACCCCCGCTTTGTGCATAAGCTTGGACTGCGGCCCACTCAAATAAGCCTGTTTTAGATAATATGTCTACCATGACCATCATGCCAATAAGAAGCCCGATAGTTTCCCAATCAATCCAGGTCATTATTGCTGCTAAATCTGGTCCGCTACCTACTACATGTAAAGAGAGTACTGCAGCGATACCTCCAATAGATGCTGCAAGAGCCCTGTGAACGACTTCAAAAACTATCAATCCATATACCACTACTAAGATGCCAACCGCTACAGGGACCGTCCAATTAGGCATATCAGGCGCTACCCAATTTGCTCCAGAGCTACTTGCTGCAGAAACATTTAATGGTAAATACATCAACATTAGAATTAAATTCATGAATAAAATAAAATTTTTACTTTGAGGAAGGTATCGAAGTGTGGCGCCCATGATGCCGCGTGACACATTTAACATAAGTATCTCACTCATACCAATATCATGTCAACGCGAATATATTCACTTAGAGCGCCAATATACTGCCACATTTCCTCTTTGAAATATTAGAGATGAATTTGTGGAATTAGCTAAATCTAAGAAAACAGTATTTCTCTGTTCAGAAGATCCTAATATTTGTTTATTGGCTTTTAATTTTATAATATTTTTACTTCTTAATTGAGCATCTAATTCTTTAATCAATGAATTGGTTACTCCATCTTTTCCTATACGCAGAGAGACTAGTAAATCCCTATTTTTTGCATATTTAATTACATATGGTGGAGGTTTTATCATTATATTTCTCACTGTCCTGATTATCTAGTCTAAACCTATATATTCTCTGGCAAGTCATACATGTATTTAGAATAAAGCCATTAGAAATTCTTATTCTAGAAGATTTACCCGGAATCATGGATGATTGACAAGTCCTACAGATTTTATTGTATTTGTTCTTTTTTGCCCTTATTCCATGTCTTTTTCCTAAGCGTATAATGGATTTTGCAACAGAATCAGCAAGAGTAGTTTGTGTGAAGTTTCTTTCGTTTAGAATATTAGATAGAAAAAGCATTGCTTTAGAAGCATTTTTTTTCTTATTTTTAGAATATTTATTTTTTGCTTTAGAGTTAGACATAAATTACATCTCACATTTGTAAAAGAAATTTTTCAATATTTTCCCCAACTTCTTCAATCGTACGGTTACCATCTACTTTGAACAAAAGTCCTTTGTCTGAATACCAACTAGATAAAGGAAAAGTTTCTTGATGATAAGCAGAAAGTCTTTTTCTTACTGTCTTTTCATTATCGTCTTTACGTTGTATAAGTCTATTCTCTATTTCTTTTGGAGGTGGTTTAAATTTTATATGATATATTTCACCTGAATCTGGATCCATCCTCCGTCCAACTATTCTCTCTATTATTTCTTCATCATAAACTTCTATCGATATTACAGAAGAAATATTGACAATCGAAGATAGTGCTTCTGCTTGCTTGAGAGTACGTGGGAATCCATCAAATAATACTCCTTTAAGTGCATCTTTTTCCTTTAGTCTCTCTGAAATCAATTGAATTATTAAATCATCAGGAACCAGAAGGCCAGATTCCATGTAATGCTGAGCTTTAAGTCCCAAATCTGTTTTTTTAGATACGGCGCTTCTTAACATATCTCCTGTAGATATTTGTGGTTTTCCTGTAATCTCTGATATTCTTACTGCCTGTGTTCCTTTACCTGCTCCCGGAGGTCCAAATAATATTATTGAAGAGTTCATCAATATACTCCAAAGGGACTTTAGAAATAAGTAAATCGCTCATTATGGTTTATTTTGGTCCCACCACATTTGTCCATATGCAACCCACTGATCCATAGTCCATCCCTCTGGCAATCCACTTAATGGCAAAGGTGGAGCTCCTTCAGGTGCTTTTGCTAGAGATGGTAATGAAGATTCAAGGGCTGCTTTAATTTCATCTTCTGACACCCCTCCCGAAAGTACTTCTCCTGCAGATGATGTATCAAGAGCGGCGATTCGCCGTTCAGAATTAGAACCAGATAATAATGCAGATCCTTTAGGTATTAACTCTTCATCGGGCCTGGACATTAATGAATTACGTCTTAGATTTAATCCAATGTAGGTAACACTTCCCAGAAGCGATAGAAATAATATTGGTAAAATCCATGAAGGAATGCCTAGATTTTGAAATATCTCGGTAATCCCACCAGTATTGTCTGCTCTGGCCTTACTAACTTTAAGAGTCAAAGGACTAGTAGTGACAAATAATTCTTCAGAAGAGGGTGAATCTGCTACAATAGTAAATTCCATTAAGCCACTAGAAGACCCTGAATTAGGAGAAGCGCTGACCAATATTGAGACTTCACTACCGGGTTTCAAATTATCAATTGAATCTGTATCTGAAGTAATCTTCCAATTTTCTAAGTTTGACAGACTGATATTAACATTAGCTTGGCTATTACCCTTGTTTGATAAAATAACAACAAAGTTTGAATTTCCATTAGATTCTATATCTTCTACTTGAGTTATCTCAGAATCTAGTGTTAGCCATACTGATGGAAGTACTGTTACAACAACATCAACCGTGAATATAATTGATTCTTGATTGGGAGTATTTGCTTGAACTATAATAGGTATCTTATCTTCTAAAATACCAGGATTGATATTCTCTGGCAAAAATGCACTAACGATTATGATTGCTTCTCTGTTCATATCCATAGTAAAGAAATTACCAGATAAGAATCCTACTTCCCAATTTTGAGAAATACTACCTATACTAAGACTAATTATTAGAGGTATATTACCAGTATTTTTTATATTTATCTCAGAAACTCCTGAATTACCAAGAGCGACGTTCATATTAACTGTTTCAGATAGTGCCAAGGTAGCAATTTCTTTTACAATTAATCTTGTCCCATTATTCACCAAAACATTTTCATCTGAGGTAGTTTTAATGGTTATAGTATTGATATCACCTTTTTGAGAAGAAAGTGGAACAATAGTATTGATTACTACATTAGAACTACCTCCTGGATAGATAGAAATGGAAATAGTATCAACAACATTGATTGGTATACTATCTTCACTTTCGTAAATTTGTATGGGCCAGGTATTTAGAGAAGAATAAACCTGAATATCAAAATTAATGATGACGTTTCCTAAATTTGTTATAATTAGATTAGTCGATATAGTATTACCATTAATTACAGGACGGTCTGGAGATATTGCTAATGGCCCAAGAGAAGATTCTTCAGAATCAATTAGTTCTGTAGAAAATAATTTACTTTCTAAGACTTCAACTGTAGCTAATTCTATTGTGTAAATTGATGAATCGAATACAGACATTGTGATACAAGTGACTTGTTCTATTACCCCTGCTGCAGGTTGTTCATCTAAAGATTTAGGGACTTTAACATTTATGAAAAGTGGCAAATACTGTAATCTGCTTAAGGGGTCTAATGTTAATTCTGAAGATTCAGAATTACCTATATGGATGACCCAACGATTAGGAGATTCACAACTAATGGTATATTGAGTTGGCCCATTTCCCACATTCCTTATTGAAAGGGAAAATGTAGCGTAGTCACCCGGAATGGCCCCTAAATCATTTTCTCCTGCAATTACTGTAAACAATCCCTCCACTCTATCGACTGCTGTAGTGAGTCGTACGGAATGAGTGATAGTAGGTGAATTCTTATCAAATAAGACTAGATCTGTTACATAATCCCCAGGTAAAGAATAACGAATTAGTGCATTATTAGTTAAGTCTGCGTCTAGATTTGATAAATTCAAAGATATAATTATTCTATCACCATCATCTCCACTAGGATTTAATGTCCATGGACCACTTTCACTGAGAACTTTTGACCATTCGTCTTGTGGTTGATTCAAAATCCCGTCTTGACTAATAATTTGAACTGGAGAAACTGTCAAATCAACAGTTATTTGAGACGTACCCTCATTTTTTAATTCAAGTTCAAATAAAATTGATGTTTGAGTTCGTGGATCAAAATCACGTATTTTTGCCAATAGTAATTCCTCATATGAAGTTGGAACAGAACTATCTGGCAATAAAGGAGTCAATCTAACGCCTATTTGAGATACATTGAATGAAAAATTAAAAATATTATTATTAATGCCAAAAGATTCATCATTTAATTCATCTACTTCTAAGAGATAATCTAATTTAAGTTGTAAAATATGTAACCCTGTAGTTTCAAAAGAATGGGTAAAAGAAAGTGAATCAATCTGACCTCCTTCTAAAGAATTTCTTTGTGATGTTTTGATAATTGTATCATCAAATAAATCTTTTATAGAGATAGAATAATCCCCTGTTGGTAAAGATGCTCGATTAGACCATTTGGCATTTATAGAAATCAAATCACCTTGAAGAGGATAGGTATTTATTGAAGATATAGAATCAGGAATAACTGATAAATCTGATTCTGAAGTTTCCTCAGCGATTGCGGATATTACTAAAGAATAGTCCTGTGAATTTCCTCTAGCATTTCCAACTTCAACCATCCAAATACCAATTTCTAGAGAGTCTATTTTCACCCTTTCAACATTATTGATTGTATCTGTATAATCTCCAGATATACTTAAACCAGATATAAAGTTATTACCATTATAAACTAAACCTGAGGGAGATGTGATTTTTAAGTCTAAATCATTCACAAGACGGGCATGAGTTTGATTACCTGTAGCTGATCCTTCTTTATCATTCCATACTAAAGTAGCATCCAACATGGAATCTTCAGTTACATCAAAAGTATAAACAAAACTGTGACCAGGAAGTAGAGAACGTGAATAATCTATATGAACATTTGAATTTTGATTATTATATTTAGGATACAGGCTTTGACTAACATTTATTTGGCCCCATCCTTCCATTGGATTAGGTATATTAGAATCTCCTAAATCCATGGCCCCATTGATTAAAATAGCTTTAATTAGATCAGAACGAGGTTCTGAGATATTCATTTCTTCACGAAGAAATTGTCTTGTCATAGCTGAAGCACCCGCAGCAACAGAAGTTGCCATAGAAGAACCACTCAAAGTCATATAAAGTGGATTTTCACCATCTTCATGGAGCTCCTCAGAACAAGAATCTCCAGATGTAAATTGTGCCTCTTGAGCCCTTGCAGAGCAAATCATTACCCCTGGTGCTACTAAATCTGGTTTTATACGCCCATCTTGAGTATAACTAGAAGAAGAGCTGTTGTAAACTTGGCCTATTTCTTGACTAGAGTAAGCACCAGTCGTTGATGCTCCTACAGTCAAAACATTTTTTGCCGTCCCAGGAGAACTAATTCCACCAGAACCTGAATCGCCAGCCGAAAATAAGACTAAGAATTTCGGATGATCTTGTACGAAAGAATCTGCAGAGTGAGAATCTGAAGTATATTCGCCCAATAAGTTTGATGAACCCCAACTATTAGTTTGTATTTTTGCATCTCTTTGCCAAGCATGAGAAAACATAGAGTACAAAGAATCCCAACGTGCAAATATTCCAGAACTGTCAACTTCTAATTGATAGAAAATAAATGTTGACTCTGGGACCATTCCGGTGGCTTTTGAATCTCCAGAACCATCTCCCAAAAGTGTTGCCGTAACATGAGTTCCATGACCGCTATTTGCATCTGCACCAGAATTATCAGGGCCGAAGTCATTGTAAACTGGATTTCTTAACCTTCCTTCGAAATCACCATGGTCAGAATCAAGTCCAGTATCTGAAATAGCAATAACCTCACCAGTTCCGTTGAGTATATTATCCGATAAGAATAAAGCATTATCAATACCAGAAAGTTCGCGTGCATTATTATTATGAGGAATTAAATTTGGAGCATATTCTATCTTAATTATCCTATCATCGGCTGCAATTATAGGCAGGAATAACCGGTTTAAATCTTTGATCTGACATAAGGAAAGACTGCATAAAATATTTTTAGAATTTGTGGGAGAAAACTTCGACAAGTCATTGTTTAATTCATTTAACTGATTAATATTAAGGTCATTAGTAGGCGAGATAATGACATCAATAAGATTATTGTTATCTAACGTGTTGTAGATTAAATCTTTAGAGAGTTTCCATGCTATCGGTAGTTCTCCGATCCATCTTACTTCAGAAAATTTACTGATCTCTGTAAATTTTTGAAATTTATCTTCACCTGAAATCCTAATTATTAATGAATCATCAGGAATAGAATCAAGTATAGAAATATTATTTTCTTTGTTTAGGACATCTGTCAATGAAGTCATATCAGAAGACTTAGATTGAATAATTGCCATTCCTGTTTTTGAGAAGGAGTTGAAATCGATAAAATTTTCAGGACCTAGTGGAATTAAACCCTCAAGAGGATCAAAAGAGCCTAATGGAGAATGTATATATCCTGAAGATTCTGACAAAGTATATGTATTCAATGTAGCATTTTGGATTACGAACCATTCCCCATCTGAGTTGCCTAATACTGAAATTTCTACATTATTCGAATCTGAAGTAGATGCCTCTGTGAATACAGAAAATGGAGAAAAAATTATCAATGCGACAATCAACATTGCCGATTTAGGAGGCGACATTCCTTGTAAGCGTGAATAGTTCTCCTTTTGACTATTAACATCTTGTGTACCTTAAATGAGTCATTAAATACCGTTATATCTTGAAATGGCCTCATCAGTAATTGAAACAGAATTTTTCCAATCAGAATTTGTCCCCATCAAAGCCCTAATACAATCAATGTTCTCTGGTATAACATCACTTTCTTGGTGTACAGCTTGAAAATAGTATAATTTATTACCCTTCAAAGAAACAGCTTCTTCCCATACAAATATTTCATGAAGATCTCCCCATTTTCTACCAATATCCCTAGATAATTCCATTACTTCTGCAGTTGTTGGGATGCGATTCTCAGTACCATTCATAACAATAACTCTAGGTTGTTCTTTCCAAAGTTTAATCACCGATTCAGTAGTTAGACCATGATTAGACGGTAATTCCACTACTAAAGAATGAACGTGCATTAAAGTCGTCGGAACGGCTACAGCTAGACTATTTATTTTAATTTCAGGTTTAACTGTCATAACATCAATTCCATGGTGACTAGGTACTTTCAAAACTGGTTTAATCGCATTAATTGGTCCTCTTTGTGAATCTCCAGGGTCTGCGGCTCTTCTGATCATAGTACATTCTACGCTTATGCCCCCACAATAATCATGTAGTGGGACTAAGGTTCGAGAAAGTCCTGTTGTGTTACATGACACTACACGCGCCCCATTAGCATTAAGGGCAGATTTATGGTTTGCGCATGATGTATATGAAAGCCCGGTTAACTCATGTTTTTCCCCTCCTTGAAAAATATGTTTAATTCCGGCACTTCTGTATTTCTCAAGATTCATTTTACCCATTTTTCCTGGAGAACAATCTACAACAATATCTGCTAATTCTAATAATTTTGAAATACCGCCATGGCACTCGTAACCTTGTTCCGAAAAAAGATTTATTTTTTCTTCTTCGTCAGATGTACAATAAAGGGGATATTGTTTTTTCACTGCAAGTTGACAGCCAAAATTAGGACCTGTTTTGGTAACTCCTATTACTTCCATATCATCTTGGGCATCCACTGCGTCGGCAACTCTTTTTCCAATAGTCCCATAACCATTTATTGCTACTTTTATCATTTTTACACAACGCCCCCGTAGGTTTCTCAATTAGTTGGAATTGAACGAACTCTATCAACATAACCTCAAATAAAATAATATGATTATAGGATATCCTTTTTTCTAAGTCTATTCTCGGACAGCATGCAAGTAGATGCTTAAACGAGAGGTGGATTGATAAATGCGTGAAATCACAGATAAAAGTGTTAAACTTAATAGACAACTTGATAAATTACTTATTGAATCTATGAAAAAAGATTTACTTGTTAAAATAGGGTGGGGCAGAGACCAAGATGAAAAACCCAGAAATGGTGAAATTGGAGCAATAACTCACCTCCCTGATAAATCTAAGGTGTTACTATTAGGAGATTTAGGAGAATGTGCTGGTGCAATGAATAGAGGAGGAATATTTACCTTACAAGGTTCAGCAACATCAATGTTAGGTGCTTTTCAAAAGTCTGGAAAAATAATAGTTGAGAAAGATGTAGGAGATAAAATTGGCTATCATATGGAAGGTGGAGTGATTATAGTCCAAGGTTCTGTGGGAAACGAGGCTGGAGGAAAAATGAGAGGAGGCAGTATTATTGTTAGAGGTCATGCCGGAGATAAGTTAGGTTCTAAAATGAGCGGAGGAGTTGCAATAATATTAGGATCTACAGGCTCCGAACCTGGCCTTGGCATGGTTGGAGGGAAGTTGATAATAGCAGGAAGTTGCCCCCCTCCTGGCGAAGATGTATTGATGCGTTCTATAAACGAAGAAGAAATAGAATATTGTAAAGAATATTTAACTCCTATTGGCTTAACAATCAATGAGGATGCATTAGTATTAGAATCCGCAACCAGTAAGAAAGTACAAGATGTAAATAAGCCCATAAAAAATATAACTGAAGGATTAGAAAATATAATTTTAGTACCAGATAATAATGAGAGAATACCTGCCCATAAAACAGTAGATAATTACACATTAATTCTTCCAAAAAATCCAGATTCTGAAGGAATTTTATTTAAGGTCCCATGGCTTATTGAATGTGAGACTGCTCAAAAATGGAAAGGTAGTCATGCATCGAATCAACCTGCATTAGTTTATGAAAATCCTAGAGAAATAGATTTTTTGGAAGTCAATGAGGAAAATTTAATAAATTCTATGGAACATATCGACATGTGTGCAGGAATAATAATTGATTTAGCCCGAATGCCATATCTTAACGATGCTGAATTAGAAGCAATAATAGTATCACTGGTGAGCAGAATGAAAGAATCGTCAATGGTATTCCTAAAGAATCATGTAAATAGAGTTAAAGAATTGTTTAGATTGGTTATTGAACTTAAATTAGATGGTGCGATAGTTGATGCATCAGCCCCTGGAGGAAGTAGAGTTGCTGCCTGTTTACCTACAATTGGTTTGGCAATTAAGTCTTGGAGTTTTGTAGAAAATAATCTAAAAGTTTTCATGAAGATCGATAAGCAGCCAACAGTAGAAGATATGCTTATTTCGGTAGCATCAGGATGTGTAGGAATAATTGGACCGATAGAAGAATCAAAGATTAATGAAAATATTCAAATTAAAGAATTAGAATTAAAAGAATGGATGTATGAACTTGGCATTGATGGATTAGAAAAAATAGGTAGAAGGAACTTAAGAGCTATTAATTTTGATACAGCAGCAATCTCAGGTCTTCGTTTGATAGGATATAATAAATCTTTACCTATGTGGCTAGGGAGTTGAGGTTTCAAAATGCCAACAATCACTCTAGAACATGAATTATTGAGTTATATCCAAGGAATAAATGGCATTAAACATAAATCGAAGATATGGGATAATTGGTTAACTGAAATTGGTTGCCCTGTAGAAAGTAATAATGAAGAACAAATAGACATCGAGGTTTTTCCTGATAGACCTGACCTGTTAAGTCATGAGACTTTGGCAAAAACTGCGCGTGCTTTCTTGGGAGAAAGGAAAGAGAATACAGTAATGGATGTGAAAAAAGGAAATTGTGTTGTATATGTGGAAAAGAGTCTCGAAAATGTACGTCCAATAATAATGTCTGCTATTGTCAGAGGCGTAAAAACTGGAAATAATATCCAAGAGAAAGAGAAATTTATTCAATCATTAATGGATCATCAGGAAAAATTACATCTAACTCTAGGGAGAAAAAGAAAATTATCCTCAATAGGAGTTCATGATTTAGAAAAAATAAAACCACCATTTGAGGTTAAGACGGTTAATTCTTCATTTAGGTTTGTTCCTTTATCGGAGAATACGGATATGAGTATTGCAGAAATCTTAGAAAGGCATCCAAAAGGAATTGAATATTCCCATCTTATGAAAGACTATGATATTTTTCCAGTGATATTAGATTCAAATAATGATGTGGTTTCTTTTCCCCCCATAATTAATGGGGAAAAAACTACAGTTACGAGTAGAACTAAGGATTTCTTTATTGATGTAACAGGATGGGATAGAAGATCATGTGAAGCATGTCTATTGTTAATTTGTTTGGCACTTGGAGAAAGAAACGGAATTATTGAAAATCTAGAAATAAAATTTTCTGATGAAAAATCATTAATTACACCCGATGGAACCGCGATAAATCATAGAATACCAGATAAGTTAATTGAAAAAATACTCGGTTTGAGATTAAGTAATTCAGAAATCAAAGAGTCTATAGCTAAAATGGGCGGAGAATTGTTGGAATCTAGGACAGTTACTGACGGCCCCAATAAAGCTGAAAGATGGTCTGACTGTGTAATTGGAGAGATTGAGCATATTATTTCAATGCCCAGATGGAGAAGTGACATAATGCATCCAATAGACATTGTTGAAGATATAGCAATAGGTTTTGGATATAATAATTTACCTGAACAGATGTCTTCAATACATCTAGATTCATTGCCACTAAAATCTGCCCAGATGAATAGGAGAATTAGAGCTAGTTTACGTGCACTAGGATTACAAGAAGTACAAAGTTTAACACTGTCCAATGAACGAGATCAATTTGAAAGAACTAGGTGGGAGAAAAAAGGACTAGTAACGAGTATTTCTAATCCAATTAGTACAGAACACACAATACTTAGGCAGTATATACTTCCTTCATTATTACAAATTTTAGCCGCTAATAGACATCAAGAGTTACCACAGCGTATCTACGAACTCGGGCATGTAGTTAATGATTCTAAGAATAGTTATTCATTTTCTTGGTCATGTGCAGAAGTAGGCGGAGGGTTCACTTCAGCCAAAGGGTATGTACAATCGATCATCAGAGACCTAGGGATACTTAGTGAGGATGTAAAATATAAACCAATTAAAGAAAAAAAATCTCCTTGGCTCTATGGAAGAGGTGCTAAAATAATGGTTCGAGATATTGAAATTGGTCAATTTGGAGAAATAGACCCTCGGGTAAGCGAAAAATATGGCCTAAAAACTCCGATACATGCGGGAGAATTTAGCATTATCGAGATAAATAAAGTAGCATCTGATCCATTGATTTGAAACTCATTCTTTAGATTGATCTAAAATTTTAAGAGCATTTAAAAAATTTTTATTCTTTAAATGACTATTGTCATCTTTTTTAGAATCTTTTTTTGTAGAGATATTTCTTTCATATTCAACAATATTTTCTGTATAATCATATTTTCTGAGTCGTGATTTGCGGTTTTTTTTCTTGAAGGGCCAAAAAGGAGACATGTTGGTTCATATTAACCAGTTACCATTAAGTCTTCGTATTTTTGAGTCGAAAAATAGTATAAATGAATAATTATCACCCCGGCAGAGGAGCATGGCTAACACCATAATTGGAGTAGATGAAGCCGGAAGAGGGCCAGTCATAGGGCCTTTAGTAGTAACAGCATTAAGAATCCCAAAAAGAGATATTAAATTACTCGAAGAGATGGGTATTGAAGAATCTAAAAAGGTCAGTAAAAATAAAAGAATTTATTTGTATGAAGCGATTATTGAAAATTGTAATAAAAGAAAATGGAATATTAGAACAATAATATGTCCTCCTTGTGAGATAGATTTGGAAGTGGAAAGAAATAATCTAAATAAATTAGAAGTTAAACTATTTTCAGATGTAATAAAAAAAACTGGTTTTTCTTTAAAAATTGAACAAATTAATTTAGATGCTTGTGATGTTAATGAGGAAAGATTTGGCGCAAATGTAAGAAGCAATTTGGGAGAAAAATGGAAAAAAACAAAAATAATCTCAAAACATAAGATGGATGATATGGATTTGGTTACGGGAGCAGCGAGTATAATAGCAAAAGTTACTCGAGATTTTGAAATAGAAAAGATAGATAAAAATATGAGTTTTAGCATTGGCTCAGGATATCCATCTGATCCAGTAACTAAAATTGCAGTAGAAAAAATGATCTTAGGAAATTTTCCTCATGAACAATTGAGATGGAGTTGGAAAACTGTAAAAGATAAATGGGTAAGTGTTCATAAAATGCCTGCTCCACTAAGAAGTGAATATGACGCAAATATCAAACAAACTTCACTAGATGAATGGTGAAATGAGAATGGTGAAATGTAAGATATATCTGAGAGAGTAATGTAGTATGGCAGAAGAAGAGGAATGGGGAGTCGAAATTGAAAATATCGTTAGAAAATATGCTCTTCAAAATTCCTTGGAATACAAAGGCAAAGGAGTCCCAGGGAGTGTATTAGGAAGGATAATGTCTGAAAGGAAAGACTTACGAAGTAAGGCTAAGTTACTGAAGACCTATGTTGAAAGTGAAGTGAATAGTGCCAACAATCTTGCAAAAGAACATGGTATTGAATATGTAGAGGAGTTACTTGCTAAAGAAAATCCAGACGCATTAATAAGAAAAAAACAGAAGCGTAGAGTAGGCCTTCCTGATTTAATTAATGTTGAAAATGGAAAGGTTGTACTTAGATTTGCCCCTAATCCAAATGGCCCATTGACAATAGGACATTCAAGAGGAGTCGTAGTAAATTCTAAATTTGCTGAAAAATATGAAGGAAAATTAATCCTAAGATTTGATGATACAGATACAAAAGTCAAACCTCCATTGTTAGAAGCTTACAAATGGATAGAAGAAGATTATGAATGGCTAACCGGAAGAAAGCCAGATATAATAATTAAGGCAAGTGAGAGAATGCCGATTTATTTGAGATATGCCCATGAAATGATTTCCAAAGGATTTGGATATGTGTGCAGATGTAGTTCGAAAGATTTTAAGAAATTAAGAGATAATAGAGAAATTAGTCCTTATCGTGAAAGAAGTATCGAAGACAACCTAGCGGACTGGGATAAGATGATTAATGGTGATTTAGAAGAAGGAGAAGCAGTTGTACGTGTTAAAACGTCCATGGACATTCCAAATCCTGCACTTAGAGATTGGCCTGCTTTAAGGATTCAACACGGAAAACACCCAATTGTTGGTGAAAAATATAAAGTCTGGCCATTATTAGATTTTCAAAGTGCTATCGAAGATCATGAACAAGGTGTCTCCCACATAATCAGAGGGAAGGATTTGATGGATAGTACGAGAAAACAAAAATTACTATATGAACACTTTCAATGGAAATATCCAGAAACTTTGTACTGGGGGCGTGTTAAAGTATTCGAATTCGGAGGTTTTTCCACTTCTGGGATGAAAAATTCAATACTAAGAAATGAATATTCTGGATGGGACGACATAAGATTGCCAACAATTAAATCATTGAGGAGGAGAGGATTTAATGCTAGTTCATTAAATGATTTTTGGATAGATTTAGGACTTTCACAGAAGGATATATCAATTTCGATGCAAACAATTGAGTCTTTTAATGTTAAAAAGATAGATTCCATTACTGCACGGCGGTCATTTATCAGAAATCCAATCGAAATTAATTTAAAAATAGAGGAATTCGGTCCTATAATATTGAAAATTCCAAATCATCCAGAAAATTTTGTTGAAGGCCATAGAGAATGGAAAATAGATGAAAATAATAGTAAAATTTATGTTGAAAGAGAAGATGTAGAAAAAAGTCACAAGATCAGATTAAAAGATTTTGCAAGTATAAAAATAAATAAAAATGAGGGAGATATTGAATCCACAGATATCATAGATAAAAGACCAATAGTACACTGGATAACAAAAAATAATTCAAGGGATGCAATACTCTATATTCCAACTGAGAAAGATGTATTGATCCAAGAAGGTTTATTGGAAATGAATGATATTTCAGAAGGAACAATATATCAATTAGAAAGAGTAGGATTTGCTAAGATAGAGAAAATACCGAACATAGGGCCGGTGGAGATGGTTTGGCTACATGGGTGAAAATAAAATATGAAAAAGGGCTTTAAATTAGTTTTCTAAGCGGCGCATTCAAGGACATGATAACAATCAGCGAACAAATGATGACTCGTGAAAGAGGCAATGCTTTATTTTTGGGCGCACTTCTAATCGTGATTATACTATCTCCGATGAGTGTAAACGGGGAAGAATCAGAACAGTGTTGTTCAGAAACAGAATTCAATTTATTTCTATTAGGAGAATCCGACGACGGAATTATGTCTCCATTTTATTCCGATTTAGAACAAGACCCAATAGAAGAAATAGTGACCTCATCAATAGGAGGAGAGGTGAAGATAGGAACATGGGAAGTTATTTGGAGAAGTGAGGGAGAATATTCAGATGAGATTTGGAACTTTGTGATACCTTATGAGTTACAAGAAGCTGCTGGTTTTACAATCAATGCCACACTAGAAGTAAAAGTTGGAGGAAATACCTACCAAGGGACTTTGAGTATGCCTGAATTAATGCTCACAGGGCAGGGAGAAATCCAAATTCCCGTCAATATTGGTCAGGGAGTATTATCAGAAGGAGATTTGATTGAGGTAACATTAAATGTACAGAATTTAATATTTTCTAACCCAGGGGATGAAAATACTGGTGTAAAATTTCTTTGGGGTTCTGAAGAATATAATGCTCACATAAGTGTTAAACTCCCTTTATTAGAAATAATTATGAAAGATGCGAGTGTATTAGGAAATTTAGCATATTTTCCAGTTTTGATTAAATCGGGATTTGAAGACAGGATGTGGTCCGGATCAGATGGTAAAGCTAAGGTACAAAATTTAGAAATAAGTGATAGCCCCATTGCAATACTCAGAGAAGAAGGAGTAGAAGTCACTTTTGTTTGGGAGATAC
The DNA here is from genome assembly GCA_943841885.1 of Candidatus Thalassarchaeaceae archaeon. Taxonomy (GTDB): domain Archaea; phylum Thermoplasmatota; class Poseidoniia; order Poseidoniales; family Thalassarchaeaceae; genus MGIIb-O3. The sequence goes on from CALSZZ010000005.1 coordinate 82,176, forward strand.
CAGATAACCTAAATGGTGAAATTAGATTTGATTTTGAATTGATACCTCAACCCGGTTTAATATTAGAATTGAATAAAACTCATGATATAACAATAGGAGGAGGCACCGGGGGAAAACGATTGGTATCCTGAAAATGAGCCTTTAAGGAGTGGAGGGACGGAATTAGAAATTAATATCGATGCAACGTTCAAAGGGAATTTAGTAGAACGGCAAATTTCAATAGAATTTGATGGTTCAATGTCCCAATGGATAAGATGGGGACTAGATAACATAGGAAATAATACCTTAGATTCGAATAGTTGGTGGAAAAATCTTAATGAATATTCAAATTCAATAAAATCTTCTGAGAAACATAATGGTAAGGTAGATGATTCAGAAATATTAGCCTTACAGAACCATTTGATAGGCTCTAAATCTGACTTAAAGTCATTCTTTGCAAATGGGTTATTTTTAGAAATTGAATCAATAATTGGCGTTGATCCAGTTGAACTAGGACCAACCAAAATAGATATCAATATGGGTAGATCGAGAGCTTTTAGCTCTGAAGAAATAATAATTACCATAGAATCATCTTATAGAATTGAAGAGGGACAAAGACAGCTGTTGGTAGAAAATTTTGTTAGACCGTCGGCAGAGAAATACTGGACTGAAATTTCATTAGTAATTGGGATGAAAACAAATATGTTAACAGGATTAGGTGACATATATGCTGATGAAATGAATTATGATCTAAGAAGATGGATTATTATGGAAGTAATTACGGTTGAAGACAACGATATTGATTCAGATACTGAATTCAGAATTGAATTCGTCCCCCCCAACTCATTTTTGTTTAGTCCGCTAGTTTCTGCGATGATGTCAGTTTTAGCACTATCAATTTCTCTTTTGATTGGGATGGCGCTTACTAAGAGAAGAGCCAGAGTCCCTACAATGGTAACAATTCTAGTCCTCGGTTCTCTAGCATTTTCTATTTATTGGATGGGTTTGCCAATGCAAATTGTTTTAGGAATTGTTTCAACAAGTATTTTACTAGTCTTTCCAATATCTTTAGTTTCACCATCATCAGGTACAATCGAGAAAATTAGTAAAAAAATAGGAGGACCACATGTAAAATGTCCTTCTTGTGGTAAGTCCAATCAAGTTCAATCTAATGTGAGACCACTGAGAATACCGTGCTCAGAATGTAATAGCATACTAAGGATTGAGGCTTAATAAATCAAACATCAAGAACGACCTGGGCGACCCACCCTGGTCCTTCAAACGCGGGAATTGAAACTTCTGTACTATTCAATATCTCGTTTTTATACATTTCTTTGAACATTAATTCATGCATAGTAACAGCTTTAATTTCAATCTCCCTTGATACTAATTTTGAATCTACCCAAGACACATATGCATCTATTGTTAAATCAGAAATTTTAAATGAGACGTCTATTAACCATTTATCTTCAATTGAACCCCTAAAAAGTACTTCTTCAAGCCATAAAACTAATCCTCTTTCTAAATCTTCATCAATAAGTGGTATAGACCATTGGCCCGTGTGATGATTCAATGTTGTTATTTTATCATTCCCTTCATCCGATAATTGAATTTCTTGAAAACCAAAAGTAACTTCTCTTAGTAAATCTAAAGGGTTACTAGAAAAAGCCCTTATTCCTATATCTGCAGTTGTTGGGAGTATCCACCACGACATATTTTCAACTACCTTAAATGAGAAATTTATTATAATTAATCATAGTTATCACAAAGTTCACCTTGAGAGGGGAAACTAAGAGGATCTTTAGGGTTAGTATTCCATTTATTTTCACATTTGTTGATATAACCATCGCCATCGGAATCTATTGCAGCATCTGAAGCATCATATGGATCAAAATTGAAAAAGTATTCCCAACCTGACCACATGCCATCTCCATCTTGATCTTGGTGATATACCTCAGAACCATCAGACCAACCGTCTGGGCAGTTAGAACCATCGGCACACAAATCAGAATCAGTTAATATTGGATTGGTACCATTCTGATATTCTTCATAATTAGTGAAATTAGCAAGATCATTGTAGAATCTTGCACCACCCCCATACGGATCAATATGACACTCGGAATTCTGAGGATCTTCCCAACCAGGACAATATCGATTTTTGAGATATGTGATATTTAATCCATCACCATCAAAATCTTCTTGTCCATCATCAATTCCATCTAGATCTGAATCAGGCATTCTAGGATCCATTGGCCCACGAGAACCCAATGCACTTAGGGAATTTTCATCCACTAGCCCTAATGTTAGTGCTTGTTCTGTTTTTGTTACTTCCCATCCATCTGGTAATAAATCTCCATCACTGTCATGATCAACTGGATTTGTATTCCACCTATCAGGGGCTTCTAATGAATTCTGTAAAGTGTCATTATCAATATCGTAAATGGAATCTTGTAAAATACTCGATGGGTTGAGTGCCCATCTGCCTTGTTCAGGAATTGTAAAATCAGTCAGATTCATTTCGTGTAGGAAATATTTTGGATCCATTACTCCATCTCCATTTCTATCTCCGGAAGTTGAAAATCCAGTGTTGAAATTTGACCATACCCAACCTCCTGGCCCCAATCCACATTCTATGAGTGATTCACAATTTGGAGGGAGCCAAGGAGTGGTGGAAATCCAGAGACTGTGACTATTAGTATTCTGTTGTACAGAAAAAATTTGCATTTCCCAACCATCTGGCTGTCCATCGCCATCAGTATCATTATTCAATGGACTAGTAGGGCTTTGCCATGGCCGAGGTATGTACAGAACTTCGCCTCCGTCATTGAGACCATCATCATCGGTATCGGCATTATTTGCATGAGTAACATAAGTATCCACTCCACCTATGACCTCTTCACCATCTTCGAGACCATCATTATCAGTATCAAAAGCAGATGCGTTAGTGAAATAATGTACAGTAGAACCATTTATCTCAATATAATGTCCGGTTATTGATTCTCTGTAATCTTCCAAACCGTCTCCGTCCGTATCTCTATCTGTCGCATTTGTAAATGTATCATAATATTCTACGGAATCACTTAGGCCATCACTATCACTATCATAGGAACCAGGATCACTTCGGACAATTACGTCCCTAACTCCATCATCAACAATTCTAATTAGCCAACCCATAACTTCTATTCCGTCAATTAATCCATCACTATCCGTATCTTCATTCAAAGGATCTGTAGATCTTCCATCTACAATTCCATCTTGATCTCTGTCTCTAGCGTTATATTCATTAAAGTTAGTAAATCTCTCATTTTCTTCTAGTACTACTACTAAATCTTGTAGTCTACTAGTCACTTCTTCATTGATTTCAATATTTATGTGATATACATATCCAGCTATCTGAGTTTTTATAGGTATATTGACGTAGTTTCCATCCTGTACTGTCTGTACCCAAAGTATCGCTTGATTTTCAACTACGTAATCACCTTTTTCGACCAAAATTGATTGGACTGTACTAACTCCAAGCATTTCTGAATACCTCACTCCTCCATCGCCATCAATATCATATCCATCATAATCAGGATCATCATCAGCATTACTTCCATCAGCAGGGTGTATTCCGCTAAGGTATTCCCAACCATCTGGCATACCGTCGTTATCCGTATCTGCATCTAGTGGGCTAGTGAAATTTGATTCACCCCATATATATGAAACCTCAAATTCTTCCACATTATTAAGACCATCATCATCATTATCTCCATATGCATCTGTAGAATTTGAAGGATTTAGTAGTTCATTGTAACAATATTCGAAGCCATCAGGCATACCATCTCCATCAGTATCCCAGTCCCCTGGGCCGTTAAGTCTACCATCTGAGTCCATATCTTGTTCAAACCAAGTTAAGTCACCTGGTGCTGTCATTTTATCTGTATATGGTGCATCAATAGATAAAGTACCAAAAACTGGAACACCACAATGAACATCAAGAACTATGGAACCAAACGCAATTTCATATCTATCATCTATGAGATCGTTATCACTATCCTCAGCGAGAGGGTTTGTATCATATCTTTCCTCGACAAAATTCCTCAAGGTATCTGGCTCAGGTTGTTCTAAATCAAGTACAGCATCACAAGAATGTCCAAATTGATTACCCATTTCTTCCCATTCAGTAGAACCAATATCTAACTCTATTTCAGCACGAACAGTAGCGGAAAGAAGAGGGCAATTCCAATTTCCATCTAAAGGGTCCAAGAGAGTAATTGGCCCTTGAGATGTTACAATTTCATATGTATATTGAGATTCCCATCGGTCATTTAGTCCGTCTCCGTCACTATCTTTTAGGTTGGGATTTGTACCAAGTTCTGATTCTTCAAGATTGGTGAGGCCATCCCTATCTGGATCTCCTAAAGGACCATTGTCAGGATTAGGGAATGTTTCATTTTGCTCACCAGTTTCTTGTTCAGTATCTACAGAATTGATGGGTATATCTTTACAATCACCTTGATCAATATCTACGAAAGATATGCACGGTTCCCCAGTATCTAGGGGATCTAAGCCATTGTCTATTTCCCAACCATCTTCGAGGCCATCTCCATCCGTATCAGCTTTCTGCCAATTAGTTCCATAGAGAGTTTGTTCCATCCTATCTGGTATTCCATCACCATCCCAGTCGCAACCAACTGTCGCAACATCTTCTGGGCATTCTTTAGGATTTTCATCTTCAGTGATAAAAATATCTCCTACGGCAGAATCAAAACCACCTGTATCTGTACTAGAAATTGCGGCACCAATAACAGTATAAATTCCCGCCAAACATAGTGTAGCGGCAATTGCTGCAACTGCATATTGGTTATGATTTAGAGCCATCCAAACACCTGCCCCCTACCTGAGAACGCTCCATTGAATTTGAGTTCGGATATAATGTTTCACAGTACAAGATTAATATTGAGGGTTTAAGTCATCAAGAGAGTTAGAAATTTTTACAAAAAAATAATTTTTATCCGAGTTTAAAATTAGTTTACCTTTCATACCATATGCTCGCTCCCAGCATGCCAAAAGGATTCCACATGAAAGTGAAAGATGGAAAGATGTTTCTAGTTGAAAAATTATTCCTCCTGATTTATCTACTGATTCAGCATGAGTTATATTACCAAGTCCGTACATACTAAGATGTTTCTGACCTACTTTTTTCCAGTCAGAATCTTCCCTTATCAAAATATGATAAGAAGATGCAATAAATAACTCTCTAGCTGAATCTGCTGAAGCGGACCACCATAGAGACTTCAGTTCATCTTTAATACCCCAATCATAATTACTTAAGCCGACAAAGTCTATTTTCTTTAAAGATGGCATACATTGTTCTTCAAACCTAAAGAATAAATCTCTTGAGACTATCATTTTACGTGAATTTTGAACATACCATGCTCCATCATCCTCTATGGAAAGCATATCCCATAATTCAGAATTATGTGTTTTTTTGAAATCAGAAAAATTATAATCAAAATTATTAGATTTAGAAGGATAAGGAAAAAACTGATTTGTTGGTTCGAAAATTAATAATATTGATGTCTCAGAATCATTCCAATGAAATTTATATCTTGCACCATTAATGTATTCAAAGGCTGAAGAAAGATAACCTATAGTAATGTATAAATTAGCATAATTTGTAATCAGAAATTTGGTGGTTTTAGAGTCTACGGAATATAATGAAAATTTTCCAAAACTTCTATACATCCAATCCTCATGTAATTCTTTCCAACTTCCTATATCTTTATTTTTTGGTATCTGGGCTTTATTAAAAATTAGTGAATATTCGAATGAATCTGAGGATGCTTGAATTAATCTTTTACCCAATATTAATCCCAACCTTTCTTCAACGCCAAAAAACCACTTTTCAAACCAATTAGAATCTGTAATCCAAATTGATTGGTGATTATCCGCCTCATCCAATATAAGTCCATTAGAGAAATGAATCCATCTTTTTGAAGGGTTGAAATCCTTGGTTTTATGTTTATTATTAATAATATTCGAAAACCAAGACATTGTAATCACGCAAGAAATTCAGATATTCTATCAAAAGCCTCCTTTAGAATATTTATTGAAGGTAGACAAACCATCCTAAAATGACCATTACCGAATTCTGATGAAAATCCAGAACCGTGAACGACTAGAACATGTTTTTCATTAAGTAAATCAAGGACAAACTTCTTGTCGTTTTCAGATAGATTTGGATCTTTAATTTTTACAAATAAATAAAAAGCAGCACCGGGAGGTTCACATTCTAATCCTTCGATTTCAGAAATTCTTTTTAGACAATAGTCTAATCTTTTTTTTATCTTAGATTTATGTTCATCTAGCCATTTTGAATCACCATTTAAACCTGCTAAGAATCCATATTGAGCAGGAGTCGAGGCACATAGACGGCTACGAAGCAGCCTCTCCATGCCATCTCTTACTAAGTTAAGATTACCAGATGGATCATGTAGAGCCATATATCCAACTCTCCAACCTGGGGCAAAATATATTTTAGAAACACCGTTAAGGACTATTACAGGAGTTTTTAATGATCTAGATGCAACAGAGCATATTTTTCCTGTAAAATCAAGAGCGTCATATATTTCATCGGCTATTATCGTACATTTAGGCCATTCATTAGCAATTTCCAATAATGAATCTATATCCTTTTTTGTAGCCACATTTCCCGTTGGATTATTTGGATTTATTAGAACTAGTAATCTAACTTTATTATTCATCTTAGACTTTATGTCTTCCAAATCAATTTTCCAACTATCATTAGGATTTAGTCTGTACTCCACAGTTTTAGCACCATACATTTGAGGATATGCAACATATGGAGGATAATGAGGACCTGGGGCTAAAACTATGTCTCCTTTTTGGAGGAATGCTGCGAATATTATTTGTAATGCTTCCGTAACTCCGTGAGTAACATAAACATCATCAGAAGAACAATTCCAGCCTTTCTTTGATTCAGATAATGCAATCGCAGATCTCAAAATAGGCAGACCATATGAAGGACCATATCCATTATCTTGCCTGTCTAGAGCTTTTTTGAATTCTTCAATCATGTGAGAAGGAGTAGATAATCCTTCATATGCCAAAGGATCGCCAATATTTAACCTAATTATTTCATGCCCTTCTGACTCTAATTTAACTGCTGGTACGACTACATCGCGAATTGCATATTCAATATTAGATGCCCTAGGAGCAACATCAACTTGGTCCACCATGATGTTGCGGGTACCAATCATAACAAGAAGTCAACGGAAAAATAAACTCAGATAGGATATAAAATATTGATTTATTACTTATCTAAACCGATAATTTTTCGAGCCTCGATAAGGGCATTTTCTATTCCGTCTGGATTTGAACCTCCTCCTTGAGCAAATGACGGTTTTCCCCCTCCTCCTCCATTGATATATTTAGAAATATTATTTAATATTTCAACAGCATTATATTTTTCAGATACCAAAGAGTTTTCGGTCAAAGCGATTATTAGTTTTCCTCCTTCTTCTCGGCTTCCCAATACAGCAAGAGTTGGTTTTTCTGGGTCCCTAGTTAATTCAGACATCATTGCCATCATTTGTTTTGAATTACCAGAAACTTCCATTATCACATACCTAATTCCGTTTACTTCTATTGCTTCATTACTATTGCCACTTGTTCTTAAGCGTATTATTTCTCCTTCTAGTTCTTCTATTATTTTTTGCTGTATCTTCCATTCTTCGAAAAAACGTGAAACTGTTTTAGGCAAATCTTGATGGCTGACACCTAATAATTTAGATGTTTCATTCAAAATTTGTTCTTGTAATCGTGCATATTCACGTGCCGTCTCTCCTGCCACAATTTGGAGACGCTCTACCCCGTCTTGTACTTGACTGGTCCTAACTATCCTAATTTCACCAATTTCAGATAAACTGTCATGGTGCGTGCCTCCACATGCCTGAATATCAAAATCACCAATTTTAATTATTCTGATTTCATCATGCTTCGGAGGTCCTCCTTGATAAATCTCGAATCCAAATTTATTATCCGCATCAGCCCTAGATAAAACTAATTTTTCTATTTTTAAGTTACTATTTATAATTTCATTTGCTTTGTCTTCAATCGTATTCAGTAATTTACTATCTATCCTGGAGTGATGAGTTACATCTATTCTAGCATAATTTGCCCCTTTATTTGAACCGGCTTGCCAAATATGAGGACCTAGTAATTCTCTAGTGGCGCCACCGACTACATGAACTGCTGTATGATGATCCATTAGCTGCTTACGTCTATTCCAATTAATACGGCCTCGGACATTACCGATTTCTAAAGGGGCATCAGTAAAGTGAAGTACAACTCCCTCCGAAATTTTTGTATCAAGGACTTTTGCCTCAGAACTAAATTGCCTAAGCGCCCCTTGATCTCCAAGTTGTCCACCTCCTTCTGGATAAAATAAAGTACGATTGAGTATTATGATATACTTGGGAACACCATTAACTTCATTTGAAAATGTAAATGATTCTGCATCAGATGTTGATAATTTATTTACAAATAATACTTCTGCTGAAAAATCCGTCAAAGTAGTATCTTCATAATAATCAAGTAAAGTAGGCTTTACTGGATACTTTTTTGTAGTTTTTGATTTATATTTTTCTTTAGATTCCTCCTTTGTAATTTGAGCGTTTCTAGCAGCCATCTCTGCTGCAAAACCAACTCGGACTGATAATTTATCCCAACCCAATTCATTAGATATTGATATAGCCATTTCTGGAGTCAGTCCTCTTTCTTCGGAAAGTCGATATAATATCTCATCTGGAACTTGTAAAGAATTTTTATCAATATTTTTAAATGCAGTTTTAACAGCAGAATTTCCCTTTCTAATCATTTCATAATATTTCATTTCCTCAGAGTTTAAAATTTTCATTATTCCCTTCTTATTCTGAATAAAGGAATTAGTATCTAGGTAATATTCAATATGTTTGTAAGCTAAATCGGATAAACTAACTGAAATATTTAGACTATCTTTCATCCTACAAACCCTTCTTAAAAGCATTCTTACCAAATAACCAGCTTTGGAATTACTTGGTACCAGTCCATCTCCGAGCATATTACATATAGCATGCATGTGATCAGGTATTGCATAAATTGAAGAAAGGGGTTCAGTAATTCTCTTTAGATGTTCAAGTGTTATATCATACCCAGAATCATTAATTTTGGATATTAGAATATCATATAAAGAGCCTACATCGGTTCCTACATCAATATTTAAAATTCCAGATAATCTTGATATTTCTGATAACAGTAAATCTAAATCAACATCTATTTCTAGAGAATTAATTAAATCGTGATAACCTGAAAGATTTTTTAACCAATTAACTATTTCTGGATAAATTGCCTCATAAATATTTGGAGTACCAGCGGCTGCCCAACAAAATCTTTCAAGTCCATATCCTGTATCTATTATTTGTAAATCCATTTCTTTGTATTTTAATCCCTTGATAATAATTTCTCCATCTTCATGCTCTTCTAGATTCATAAAAACTAAAGTTGCTAATTCTAAACCCCCAACAATTACCTCAAGAGCAGGTCCGGCATTACCTCCTCCAGACCAAGGGTTTTCTACATAAGTAATATCTTTAGGTGAAATTCCGAAGGTTTCAATTAACATTTCATCACAATAACGAACACATTGATCTATCCAGTAAACTACATCATCTTCATTTGGTCTGTTAAATGCATGATGGGCCATCATTTCAAAGGTAGAAAGATGTCTTCCTGAACGTCCAACTGCTGCCACATCTGTTAATCTAATACATGGTTGACTGATTGCTAATGGATTGGCAGGAGGAGGTACTTTTCCACTGGTAACATGCGGTTGAAAATCAGCAATACTTGCTATAGTGAGGTGTATATCGTCACGCCATCTGGCTACAACTGGATATGGAGATATAATCTCATGACCACGTTTCTTAAAATAATCAAGAAATGTTTGCCTCATTCTATCTTTCAACTCCTTACCTTTCATAGGAAATCCTTTGATCAGAGGATTACCAATAAATGTGTAAGAATCAGAAGTTGAGTCTCCGCATGTTATTCTTTCAGAGTCCCTAGTCCAGAAATTCAATTTAGTTACAACACACTCTTTTCGAAATTGATTAGAATCATCCCAAAATGGGATATGAATATCTCCAAAGGCCAATGTATCACGTACCACTATTGAGTCTTCCATTAGATGATTGGTCTTGAAGGCAATGTCCAATAATGCCCCGGCCATTTGAAATGGTAGTGATATTGCGTATTACCATGGGAGCAGAGTGGAGAGAATATCTAGAGCCTTTTGGCCCAGGAAGAATGCGCATTAAGAAGCATGGAAAAATGCTTACTGATGCATTTATGGTAGCAAATGAGAAACATATACAAGAGCATAAAGATGATCGATCTCCTAATCAAATTATCAATACCGCTTCTATGTTTGGAATAGTCGGAAATGCATGGGCCATGGCAGACTGGCATTTTGGCTATGGATTTCCAATTGGAGGAGTAGTAGCAACAGATACAGAAGCAGGAGAACAGGGAGGTTCAATTTCTCCAGGAGGAGTGGGTTTTGACATTAATTGTGGTGTTAGATTATGTTCACTAGACATAACTATCTCGGACATAAATATCAAACAAATTGCTTCGGAATTAGCCTTAAGAATTCCAGCAGGAGCAACAAGAAAAGGCGGATTAAATTTAGATCGGACGCAACTTGATTCCATCCTTTCGGGTGGCGCAAGAACTGCTGTTGAACTAGGATGGGGCGAAAGTAGAGATTTGATGAGTATAGAATCTAATGGAATATTAGAGAGTAAAGAAAGAAATTTGAGCGACCGCGCAATGAAGAGGGGAGAAAAAGCACTAGGAACATTAGGATCTGGTAATCATTTTCTAGAATTACAAGTTGTTGATAAGATAGTAGATAAAGAGGCAGCACAGTCATATGGATTGAGTGAAGGGCAAATAACAGTAATGATACATACTGGATCTAGAGGTTTAGGGCATCAGGTATGTTCTGAACATGTAAACGCAATAGAATCTAATTATAAAAAAAATAATGGTATATGGCATTCTCCTAAATGGGGCATAGAAGTAACCGACAGACAGTTAGCTGCAGCGCCTATACATAGTAGAGAAGGGCAGGAATATTTAGATTCTATGAATGCAGCAGGAAATTATGCTTTTGCCAATAGATCTGCATTAACACAAAAATTGAGAAGTGTACTTAGAGATATTTTAGGCCGTGATAGTAATTTAGATGTCATATATGACGTTAGTCATAATATTGCAAAAATTGAAGATCATAAAGTTCATGAAAAAAACTGTAAATGTTGTGTGCATAGAAAGGGTGCAACTAGGGCATTAGGAGGGGACCATGTGGAATTATCTGAACGTTTTAGAGGCATAGGTCAACCTGTCCTCGTTCCCGGAGATATGGGGACAGCATCTTGGATTCTTGCAGGACCGAAAAAAGGTTCTAATGATGCTTTTTCATCGTCTTGTCATGGAGCAGGAAGAAGAATGTCGAGAACGGCAGCGAGAAATACTATTGACTCGATGAAACTTAGGAGTGAATTAGAAGAAAGAGGTATATTCGTACATTCTAAGACACCTAATATACTTTCGGAAGAAGCACCGGATGCCTATAAAGATGTAAACGAAGTTGTTCAACTAACTCAAGAAGCGGGTTTGGCAAGACCCGTGGCCCGTTTGAGACCTCTGGCAGTAATTAAAGGGTGATTAAATGAAAAATTTAGCTCCAGAATATTGGGAAGAAGGAAAGAAGAATCTAATGGAAGTTGATTTTAAAATAAAAGAAATTATTGATAAATATGAATATCCATCCCTAACAACTAGGGACGATATGTTTTTCACCCTAATTCGTTCAATAGTAGGCCAACAAATATCTGTAAAGGCTGCAGACACAGTATGGGAAAAATTAGTAAATAAGGCTCAAGAAATAAGGCCTGAAATTATCTTTGGAATGGATAAAATAGAAATGCGTAATTGTGGCTTATCAGAAAGGAAAGTTGAATATATGAAATCTGCCTCAGAAAAATGGATTAATGGCTACGATGAAATAGATTGGAATAATCTATCTAATGAAATGGTCATTAATAAGTTGATTGAAATTAGAGGAATCGGCATATGGACAGCAGAAATGATTCTTATATTTACATTGATGCGACCAGATGTTTTTCCAATGGGCGATATTGGTGCAATAAGAGCGTTAGAAAAAATTTACAATAAAGGAGAAAGAATGACTAAGAAAGAAATAGAAGAAGTGGCCATAACATGGAAACCATGGAGGACTATTGCTACTTGGTACCTATGGAGAAGCATAGATCCTGAGCCAGTTCAATATTAATTACATGCAATATCCACGCCTAGGATGATCAGTAAGAGAAGGGGCAGCTCCACTTTGAACGCCATCTGCTTCTTCCATAATTATCGTCAAAAGAGTATTAACAAGAGATTTTAAATCCTCTAATTCATTTCTTAAATCATCAACTTCTTTAACGTCGTTCTCTCTTATCTGCATCCAAATCCCATCTAGAAAGATAATTCTTTCTGTATTATGTCAACATCTATTAGTCTATAAATTATAAAGGTTAAATGTAGTCCCAGAGGCAGATAATAGAGGTTAAGATAAAATTCGGAATTCTAATTAATCTTCATCATCGTAGTAATCATCATCATCATAGTAATCTTCTCCCCTTCCTCTCATTACAAATACTAACACTCCTATGGCTGAGAATATTATTATTCCTGAACCAATGAGCCATATTGTTGAGCCCCCAGAATCAACTGCAACAGGTTCATCGACATTTATTCCTATAATTTCTTCTTGTAATCCGTTGACATTATCAAAGTCCCCATCAACAATTATAACCAAATAGGGAGATCCTACTTGCCATGTATCGTATTCAAATGAAGCTAGAACACTGGAACTACCAGATTCCAAAATAACTTCTTGGTCTCCGAATTTTTGTGTAGTTAGAGAAGGTTTCCAACTTCCATCAGGTAGTTTCTCCCATAATCCTAATGAAAAAGTACCATCAAGTGTACCAGGATTTTCCCAGTATGTAACTATAGTTAATCTATCTCCTATGGCAGGATACTTTGTTGGAGTTGTTATTTCTCTGGTATATTGACCTAAAAATTCAATTATTCTAAGATTTGGAATTCTTGGAGTTTCTTCACTACCTAATCCTATAAGCGGGTTTCCAGCCTTATCTTTTGAATCAATCCAAACGGCTATTTGATCTGTAGGTATGAAAGTTAACTCTAGCATAGGAGTGAAGTCTATTCTACCTTGATAAATACTAATTCCTTCAGCAAATGAGATTAAAGGGAGTTCGCCAGAATCCTGAGTTCCGACAATTGGCCCTCCTGCCCGTAAAAATTCCCAAGAAATCATTAATGGACCATCTTGCATACCAAATTCATCAACTATAGATATAGTAATTAGTACATTGTTAAGAGAATCTGATCCCAGTGAGGCGAGTGAAGAATCAGGATAAATATCTTGATTAAAACGTGCAGTAGGAGAATCTCCATCTACAGTTACGGAAGCTTCTGAGTTATCCATAGAAGAAGATAACCCTGGGAGATTTATGACTTCAGTAGTAATTGGCATTATTGGATTAGAAGGTGTTCTAGAAGGTAATTGTAAAGACAAATTAAATGAGCCATCCTCTTCTACTGATGATTCTGAAGTAAGTTCTTCGGAACCATAAATTAGTTTTATTTTAGCCCCTAAATCATCATTTATAGAAAGTAATCTTTCCCCTGAACCTGCATAGTATAAAGTTCCGGAAACTGAGAATTTATCACCTTGTTTTAGATACAATGCATTATCCATAGAGTCCATAATTGGAAGAGTTAAATCATATACTCCTTCTGGAATAGCAGAAATTTTATTATCTAATTCCCAAGATAAAGCGCTCAAAACATCAGATTCGGCCACGGTAATGAGATTGTCATCAACAGTTACTCTGGGCTTGCATGCGACAGTATCATCATCCCAAGGAAATTCCCAAGATAGTTTAAAGCTCAAGTGAAGTTTAGTAACAGAATTGGTAATGAATTCCGTTTGATAGTTAATTGGAGTGACCATACTATCTTCTGGGGCCCATAACTCTCCAGAATAAGGGGCGAGTGTAAATAAACCTAAATTAGTCCCATATCCACATAACATTACAGTGATATTATCCAAGGTATGAACTCCATTAGGATCGTCAATTTGTATGCTAAATGTATGCAACACATCTGGTAAAAGATAGAATGCTACATTGTCATTGGTCCTTCGATCTAAATTGAAAGCAGCATTTTGACCTTGCCCAATGCCTATACTATCTCCGGCAAACTGTGTTGGTTCATCTACAGCAATTATTACGCGAGCCCAGGAGTTATTTACACCTGGTCCACCGCCTGTCTCTCCATCGGAATAAGTAAGTCCCGCCCAATCGCTACCTTCTACATAGAGTAATATTGGTTCATTATCTAAACTAGAAACGTCAATTGAAGAGAATTGAATCTGTTGTTCTCCGGTCAATCCGGGAGTCAGTGATTGGGATTGAGAATTATATTCATTTTCGGATGCAATTCCATCGCCATTTATATCATCTACTCCTGTACGCCAGTATTTTAGAGTCACAAAATCTCCTCTAGCTTCACTCTCACTAACTGTGATATATGGCCTAAAAGGTGTTGTAGGGTCAGAGACCATTCCATCTGCCAATTGTAACCCAATAGGAGTATTAATTTGCAAAGGTCCTGCTAAGGGAGGATTATTATCTATGATAATATCAATCATAGGTGGCTGACCGGTTACATCATTTGCACCAAATGATCCAGTGGATGGTCCTATAGAAATAATTATTGGAGATAGAGTAATATCACTTTTTCCCATAGGTGAATTTATTATTCCTGAAAATTCTCCTTCAGAATTAGAATTTAGAGGATATACATCTCCGGACAAATTTAATCCTACAATAAAGTCACTACTGAGGGGCCTATGATTGGATGAATCTTGGAATCTTATTTTTCCAGATATATTTAATTCACTACCTTCCAATATGGGGAATGGGTAAAATAAATTATCATAAATATTTGATATTAGACGACCATTTGAATCATATACTTCAAAATAATCAATCTGTAAATCATTTTCTACCGCCTGAGCGCCAGACCTACCACTAAATTGTTCTGCTGGCCAAATCGTATCGCCATTGGCATCATTGGCTCGAGAAATCCAATGTATTTCATCTACATCATCCCAATACCATGATATGTCAAAAATCCAATTAACGGCAACGTCCACTCCCCCATCATTATTATCAACTAATTCCACATAACTTGATGATAGATCCAAAGGGGATTTATCAGAACCTGAAACTTGAGAAAAGACAACTGAATTAGCCCCTGAACCCCATAACCCATCAATACTATTTTCAACTTTGAAGAGAATTATATTGCCATCTGAAGAAATTCCCTTGAGAGTTATTTCGGATAGTTCAGAATTATCATAAAGATGGTGATGCTGTGTAGTTATTTGTACTGAATCACCGTTCGGGTAGAAGGTATTAGGTACGGAAAAATCTCTGTTTTGGATTAAGAAATCATAGATTATATCTCCATCTACAGAAATAGACCCTATGTCTGCGGAAAATGTCACAGGAATCTCTACTTCTTCAAATTCTGGGTATAAATCCATAATTGACTCATGATACTCAGAAATATCTGTATCTAAGTTAGAAATATTCTCAAATAGTAAATAATTTATGCCAAGTCTAGAGATGGAAATAGTTTGTTCTGAATTTGAATCTAATGATACAGGTATATCTCGCCATAATCTTCCTGTATCTACATCAGTATGCGTCCCAGCAATAAGAGAAATTCCAGAAATCTGAGATGAACTGATTGTATTATAAAAAATACTATTTCCAGAAGGGCCGATTTGAGATGAACCAGCTAAGGTAAGTGTGATGGGAGATTCAAAGCCATCTGAGTCAGGAGAAATTGCAATTACCCCTGAACTTACGGATGCATCTGCAGGAATAAGAATTGAAGTATATTGAGGATTAATTCCATCTAATTCAAATGTTTTACTGATTACCTGTTCATCGGAAGAATCAGAGTCAAAGAGAGTAGATTGCCAGCCATAATGGCCGTAATAATTACCCCGAGGGAAAGACCAGTCCGAAGTACCATCATTTAGAACATCAACGACGGGATTACTTGCAGGTTCTGCAAACACGGCTGTAACTATAAGCCTATCAATCCATCCATTTGTGGGAAGATTAACAGATAGTCCAAAACCTGCTTGGATATTAGAAAATACTATTCCACCACCCTTTGAAGCAGAGCCTAATGATCCTCCATATTTATTCAAAGCGGTTACTGTTATCCCATTAGAAATATTACCCCCTATATTTAGAGATTTTATGGGCCTAGATGAATGAGTAAAATCAGAAATTAATGTTCCGGATATAAGTGTTGCATTTAGTAATCCATTTACCACTTCTACTCCTGAACTATATGTCCACCCATTATCTCCAGAATCAGCATTCAAGAATCGCTTGCCTCCAATACTAATTTTACTAATAGAAGGAGTCGCCTCAGAATCAGTAGTAGTTAGATGTAGTCTTAATTTAATTTGAGGATGATTCGCCGAATCAATTCCTGCAAGAGAGAAAGGCAAAGATACATTTGCATATCCCGGGAGTAATAAATTAGTAGAAGCATCTATCAAAGAAGCTTTAATTGAGGTATTTTCTGGTATTATAGCATCCAAATCCACTATTCCAAGATTAAAATCATCATAATCACCTATTGAAAAAGAGGGGCTGACCCAGTCTCCTGGGTTACCATAATTGGCTATCTTTACGCCAACATTATCTATAAACCAACCACCATAATTTACATATCCATCAGTTCCCATAGAGAACTTAAATTGAATTGTATCTCCTTGATAATTTAATAAACTTGCTTGCATGTTTTTCATACCTCCATTTGCTGAGGATTGAGAGGCAAAGGTATCATAGCCATACAAATTATGGTAGTTATAACTGACTTGACTATCATACCAATTACCTGGATCAAAATGCTGCCATGAGCCGTTATTCACCTTAATGAAAACTGCCCCCCCGTCCCAAGTTGGCTCCATGTAAGCCCAGTGATCAAAAGTCAAAAATGCATTACCATTAGCAGGTATTTGATAAGAAGGTGAGAACAATCTTGCTTCTTGAATATATGATGAGTAACTTCCTGAGAAGGCCACACCGTAAGCATAAGGAAATGAGGCTACATCAGACGGCCCAGAGTTAGGATTTATTTTATTTAATGTCCATTTACATGTGTCTCCTGAACAAGATCCAGAACTCATAGAATTAGTCCTTGACCATCCTGGTGCATCTGAAACAGATGGTGCGCTCGCAGTAGAATCTTCAAAGCCCATCCTAACAGATTGTGCACCCCTCAATAGCACTAGATGCTGCCAATCGTCTGCTGTAGCGCCAATGGAAGTGTGCGTCATTGTAGAAGGTGTTTCCAAATCATCTAAAAATAGCATAGAGTTACTAGAATCTACAACTCTAATCTCATCTACAGTAAGTCCTTCCCTTGGGTCTAAAGACCCTCCATAATTATTATAATAGTCCGTATCTACAATAATTCTGAGATAAACAGATGATTGATCTAGAAACGAGTTGGGTATAACGAGTTCTATTGTTCTCGTTCTACCACTTTGGTCACCATAAGTTTCACCATTAGATGCAGTATAACCTCCACTTGGTATCGCACCATTTCTTGCAGCACAATCGGAAGATGTAGAAGTTGTTCCAGTTGAGGAAATATCATACCAAGTATTTTGATTCAGAGAAACTTCGATACAGGCGTTATCAACTGTAGAGCCTTCTAAATCCCATTCTAAATCAATTTCTATTTTAGAAGTAGAATTAGTACCGGATAAATCTATAATACGTTGTAAAGAAGCATAGGCATTAGCAGAATAGTAACAAGAATTTGAAGTTTGAGTATAGCAACCATGGTGCCATGCGCCATAACTAATTCCATCATTATTGAAGAGAATATTATCTATAAACCAACCCGGACGTTCATTTTCCGAGTCTGGATGAGTCCAAATATGGAATCTGAACTGGATATCGGAAGAGTTTGCATTAACTAGTGAGTTTAGGTCAAAAGTACTTGTAACCCAGCCACTATGAGTAGACGAAGCAAATACTGGGACCGCTCCCGATGGTGCTCCATTGGGCTTATGTGAATCTGTTGACATGGTACTAGGGTAACCTGAATTTGGAGCAACATATGTCCAACTACTCCAATTTCCTGAATCTTGGACGCGATATTCAACCCATGCACCATCGCCATCGCCAGAAGAAGTACTATCTACATGATACCAATGATCAAATGACATGAAATAATTATTATGATCAACAAGTAGGGGGACTGAAACTGAAGGCAATAAGAAAGAGCTATTTGTTCCCGCGGCAAGTGGAACTCCTGGAGTGGTTCCAATAGCAACAACTCCACTGGGCGCTTCAGAAGGTATTACCCCATAACTCATATTTTGTTGATTTCCATATATGGTTCCGTTTAAACCGGTAAAAGTTGTTGCCTGCCAGGTTTTAATATTATTACAAATATACTCTTCATTTTGAATTTCATCATTACCTAAATTACGATTACCATTGTAATCCAAGCCACTTTCTACGATATATCCTCCATATTGACAATATGAATTTCCTGCACTTAATGAACTGATATCCAATTCATATTCAAAGTAAGCACCTAGAATGGCAGATATACTTCCTCCTGTTCCTGAAGAATCACTAATGACTATTGTAGGCGTAGTGGAATAATTCGAGCCTTCATCAATTATTTCAGTTGAGTGTATTATCCCAGTACTAAACAAATTAACATCTAGATTTACTCCACTGCCACCTGTACTATTTATTGAAACAAAAATTGTATCATCGGCAGTATATCCTGCACCAGCATCGTCAACTGTAATACTAGTAATTGAGCCACTACTGTCGACAGAAGAAATTGATGCATTTGCATTTTCACCGACGCACTGTGCACACATTATTGTTAAAGAATCACTAGAATCATATCCTGAACCTCCATTATTTATAGATATTGAATCTATACCTGTACTAATAATATAAGTTCCAGAAAAGTCTTCTCCGTCACCACCGGTAGCAGAAAGATTACCACTAGAATAACCATCCCCTGAAGAATCAATAGTTAATTGCTGAATTGTATCTTCTTTTGAAAAGGTATCACAATAATATGAAGTGGATAGAATTTCTATATCATCAAGATTCGAATTAAAATCATTATCAAAGCCGTATTCAAGTAATTTACCATCTTGTCCATCGCAATCCGAAATATTGGCCATAGAATTTAAACTATAAACAAGTTTCCAACCTGGAGTATATTTGTATTTTGAATTCATAATAACATTGATATTTCCTACATCAAAAGTACTTAGATTTGATCTAGAGCCATCATCTTTAATTGTTATATGTTCATTTTCATCTATAAATGTTCCAAATTTTGTACCAGTATCAAAGTCTGAACCTTCCCAAATTATACCATTGTTTAATGAGGTTGCCATATCGGAATTAGTTACATGCATCCAACCATCCATGATTGTAGAATTGCCAGGAACTTCAAAACCTCTCACAGTGATTGAAGTACCATTAGTATTGATATTATTAGAGGCATCCCAACTTGCAACTCCGGCATTCGCCAAAGGTGCTCCAATCATGAGTAATATCAAAGATATCGCAAGCCTTCTATTGGAGTAATTCATAGTTCCCTGTATATTAGGTAGATTATCAACTTAATTACTTCAGGTTTAAAATCTACACAAAAAAAAAATTGGTTTCTATAGAAAAATCAGAAAGAGATATCATGAAAGTATGGAGCCACTGGGGAGAATTGAACTCCCGACCTTCCCATTACCAATGGGATGCTATACCCCTAAGCCACAGTGGCGCTGTTTAGTCCAAACCAATTTACAATTTAATCACTACGGATATAAAAATAATACAACAAACTCAAAACTAATGCTTCGTTAGGAAGAACTGCCTGCCGAGATCGCATAGCCTGGTATTGCGCATGACTGGAAATCATGTGGGATTTTCCCTCGGGAGTTCAAATCTCTCTCTCGGCGCCATAATAACGAGACAAAAGAATTGATTATTTTAATAATCATCAATACGCGGAATTTATTCAGTGTTACTACTTCGCCTAGACATGGAGGAAGAAAATTCACATATTTCCAATGATTTAAAAAATGATGAAAACCTAAGACTTAGTCAAATAAAATTAGATTATAAGTTTTCAGAAATTAATGAAAAATTAAATTATTTTGATGAAATAAGAAAAGAAATGCTCTTTCAAAAAACTTTAATTAGGAATAAATGGGGTATTAAAGAGTTAACAATTATCACATTGGCCATTCTATCATTCATCCTTGGGACATGGGATTTTGGCATTGGAGAATTATCTAGTGGAGGAGACTATAACAGGTATGGAATATTTGGAGATGATAGTGGCTTTTTGCAAGTTTCAGATTGGACTCTTATGTTATCATTACTCTCTATTATCTGTTGGCTAGGAATGATATTCTCTCTTTGGTCAGAATATCCGATAATGAGAGAAAATTTAGCTTATCTATTAATTGGTTCATTCGCCGTTCAATATGGATATATGTCAACACACGCAAGTAATCCTTCATTCCCTTTTGATTCCAAAATAGCTGATTTTGGGGCAATAATTTTGGGTAATCTAGTACTTTTCTTCTTATCGATTATCGTAGTCCATAGGGCAGTCAGAGAAACTAGAGATGTCCATGTACAAGAAAGACATGCTCACCCCGATCCCCGAGTAGTACAAGAGGCCTGGGAAGATCATAGTCTGAAGGCTTGGGACTTAGAAATGGGAGGATTAATTATTATGCTTAATATTATGTCATGGTCTGGTTCTCATGCCATAGCAACTAGAATGAATATCGAATCTGAGAGTTTAAATTATCTATTAATTCTATTATATATTGGTTCAGGAATAGTTACAATACTTTTACTACTAATAATAATTTGGTTTCCACACTTCATGTTAGGAAGCGCTGAAGAGCGTATCCAATCAGTAAGAGCTAGAGAAGTAGCAGGAGAATCAGTAATTAAAAAACCAATTGTTCAACAAGGTAGATGTCCAATTTGCAATATAGAAACAACTGCAAAAAAATACTCGTCAGGTAAAATTGAAATTATGTGCACAACAAACGATTGCGGAGGAAAAGGGAGTATCGGTAGCATGTGCGAAATTTGTGAAGAAATATTGCCAACAAGATTGAAATGTAGAAGTTGCAATTCGAATACACCTGTAGAAAGTCATTTTAGTGATGAAGAGACAT
This sequence comes from Candidatus Thalassarchaeaceae archaeon, assembly GCA_943841885.1. Taxonomy (GTDB): domain Archaea; phylum Thermoplasmatota; class Poseidoniia; order Poseidoniales; family Thalassarchaeaceae; genus MGIIb-O3. The sequence continues at coordinate 103,639 of CALSZZ010000005.1, forward strand.
GGTAAAAAGTAAGTGGATTGAAATGGAAGAAGAAATAGTAGATGAAAAGGAACAAACCTTTGCCTCTGCTAATTATGGGGATGCTTTTCTAATGGTTACAGCAATTGTTACGATATTGGTAGCATTACTGCTAATTTCAATATCACTTGTTTACCTATTGCCGGGTGTTGGTAATATAGGGTCTGCTGGACCATCGGGGGCATTAATAACCTGGGAAAATGAGTATAGAGAAATTACAGGGTTAGATGAAATTCAGGGCCTCGATGGAACAGGAGTAATATTGTGTATTGTAGATTCTGGGATAGATATGAAGCACCCCGGATTTGAAGGAATGGAAATATATGGTTGGAAAGATTTTGTTAATCAACAGTCTGAGCCTTATGATGATGAAGGCCATGGAACAGCGATGGCCGGAATAGTAGTTTCAAATAACGGCCTAATGGGCAATGCTCCGGGAGTATCACTATTAGTTGCCAAAGCGATTAGTAGTGAAGGCACTGGTAGTGATCAGATGATATCAGAATCCGTTGACTGGTGTGTAATTAATAATGCAGATATAATCTCGTTGAGCTTAGGAGGGGCGCAAGGTTTTGGTTCAGGGATATTTACTACTGATTCATTGGAACGGTCAGTAGAGCAAGCCCTAGATCAGGGCATCTATGTTGTTGCTGCAGCAGGAAATGATGGAGAAGATGATGACGGAGATGTGGAGTCGCCCGGTTCCGTTGAAGATGTAATTTGTGTTGGAGGAATAACTAGAAATGGACAAGTTTGGAAGGGTAGTTCGGTGGGTGACAATAATGGTAGATTATGGCCTAATCCAATTTTACCAAGAAATAATCCAGATATGAAACCTGAAGTAGTAGGACCGGCTCAAGAAGTTCCAATACTTATGGCTAGCGGAATAAGTAATGAGAACTGGTGGGGATGGTCTAGTGGCACTTCAGCAGCAACAGCATGGATTTCAGGTTCTTTGGCATTATTATTAGAAAATAATCCTGAACTTCAACATGAAAATTCCCAAGGTAGAGACAGTATAAATGAAGTTAAAGATCTTATAATGTTTAATTCAGAAATGCAAGAAGGACAAACTGAGCATGACGATTATTATGGATATGGAATATTTAGAATAGATGTATTAATTGATGCCAAGAGTTAGTTTAAATGGAAAATATTTCAAATAATATTCTGAAAAAATACTAATCAGACCGCCTTAGGATAGCTAATGAACCACCATTTAGCTCTATAAAACTCAGTGAATTTTTTTTACTAAAACCAGTAATTGCTTTAATCCACTTATTAAAATATAATACTTTTTCTTGAGCTTTTGTGATTTCCATATCGTCATTTATTTCTCCAACATCTCCAGTAGGAACTTCTGGTTCTTTGATAATTATTATTCCCCCTGGTGATAGTAAATCAAAAGAGGAAATTAAGGCATCGATGCGTTCATTTTCAGGTAAATCTATTATAATAAGGTCGACAGGTAAAGGCATCAAAGAAAAAGGGGTAATATCAGAAGTTGCAGCATTGGACGCAAACCAAGAAGTACTTTCAGCAGATATTTCATTCCATGGTTTAACAATAACTTTAGACCACGAATCTGCCTCATAACGAGTAATTAATCGATTTAATATAATCCCAAATTTCCCTCCTTCTTCAATTATTGTAAAAGATTCTGGAGATGAAGCATTAGATTTTTCATTAGAACACCATAAATCGAAAAGCCATGCTGAAAGATGGCCAATACCACCTCCAACTAATATAACATTTTTAGCAGGTATCCTAGAACATATATCTCTTATCCTAGCACGAATGGTCCTTGACAAAGGCCTGAGTCCCATATGAATCATCTGTTCGCCTATATTTGCAGCTATTTCAGGTTCATCAGAAGTCATATATTCGTCTTCTGAAAGTAGCATTTCGAACATTTCACGTTCTGACATCTGTGGCAGACCAAAACCTTCTCCGGGCTCATTCATGTTATCCGCTCGGAATTCAACTATTCAATTAATTCATTGGATGGTTTGAATAGAAGTAGGTCTTGCGAAAAGAGAATGGTGTTTGAAGATAACAAAAATGATGATGCTGAAATTTTTGATGTTTCGGAATGTCCGCAATGCGTAGATATTACAGAACACGATATTTTAAAAAGGACAAATAAAGGTGATGGAGAGGATATTTTAGCAAAATGTTCGGAATGTGGTTATGTTCATTTAATCGAATTAAGACCGCCTAATCCAGTATTTCTTAATACAACATTTTCTGAAGGTAAGAAGAGTTTCGCAGGTTTAGTTGAAGTCGATAATGACGAAGTGATATCAGTAGGAGATATTTTTCAGTATGAAAATTCAGATTGGACAGTAACAAGAATAGATAATGAAATATCAAAACCATTCAAAAAATTAGAGGCATCTAAAATATATGCAATGTGGGCAGTACGTGTAGATAAAAAAATAATAAAAATTACAATGACTGAGGCAGATATCAGTATCCCATCTAGCATAGAGAGCCCACCTGATCGAATATTTTCTTGTGGTACGATAATAGAAATTGATGGACAAAAATGGAGAATTAGGGCCATCCACACTGGTAAAGGGCGTACCCTTAGAGGAAAAAGAGAGGCATCAGAGATAAAAAGAATGTATTTACATTCTATATAATTATCTTCTGTTAGTCCAAGGTAAAAAGAATGCTTTAGCTACATGCATAGCAATTTCAGGGTTTTCTCTTAATCGGCGCATACTATATTCATACCAACGTGAACCATATGGCAAGTAAATACGAGTCAGATGACCATCAGAAGATAATTTTCGCCTCTCATCCCCTCTAACTCCTAAGAGAAATTGAAATTCATAACCGTTTCCTTTACCATTTCTATTACTCCCAGAGTTTTCTCTAGGATCGTCTTTTCCTGCACCCATTTGAATTCTTGCCAAAGAATCTAGTGAATGATTTATCACAGAAGTATCATGAGATGCAATTGCAACATAAGCACCTTTTTTCAGCATAGAATCTATAGACAAATTAGTTGCTTCTACTATATCTTGATAATCTGTAAATGCTATGTCGTTGGACTCCAAATAAATGCCCTTACAAATCCTAAAGTCAGCGTTAGGCCCTAATTTTGTACAGATATTATTTATATCTTCAGGAGTCCGAAATAATCTTGCTTGAAGAACCGTACCTACATTTTTGTACCCTCTACTGTGCATTTCATAGATTAAATCTATAGTGGGCTGAGTTACACGGGTATCTTCCATATCTAATCGGACGAAGATATTACTTAACTCGGCCTTTTTTAGAAGATTTGATAGATTTTCTTGTGCTTTATGTTCATCTAGTAGCAAACCTAAAGCCGTTGGTTTAATTGATATATTAGCATCTATATTATTCTCAATTATTAAGTCCAAAAGATTGTTATATTCATTGATAAAGTAGGATGCTTCGGAAATACTATTTATTTCTTCACCTAGTACATCTACTGTAAAACAAGTATTCTCAGATTTCATAGACTCCATAACTTTAATTGCATCACTAAGATTCTCCCCTGCTACATATCGCTTTGAAATCCACCTAACAAAAAACTTTGGCATCAAAGGTAAGAATAAGACAATACTACGCCCGACAAACCTCATTACTACTAGCCAGAGACGTTAGAACTTTTATGCTTGTGGAGAGACATTATTTCTTTACCTCTATATACTGGAATTTTTCTATCATTCAAATAAGATATTATCATATTTCTTTGCCAACCTTTGAATGATTTTCTATCTAAATGAGCAAAAATATCCCCTCCTGGAAAAGAAATTCTTGTAGCATTTAAAGCCGCATCTATCGCTTCTTTCCATTGATCGGATATTTCCTCTTTTTTTTCTTTAAAATCAAAAATTATAGAATAGTTAGCCAAAATATGACCAACCCAAATCTCAGTCTGTGATATTATTGATTGGTGCCTAGGTGCATAATGTCCGCCTCCTAATCCCAGCATTACACTACCATTTCCTTCCCATACCCCCAATGGTTCCTGCCCCTCTAGCCCTAGGCAACGAGATATTGTTAATGCCCAGACATTAGCAACATCTTTACGTATCCATTGTGAATGAGTCGAGCCGATTTCTAGGTATGCGGTTGGTTTTGTGAGTGAAGGACCATGATGAGTTGATTCAATAGTTATATCAAACTCAGAATCTAAGCCTTTTTCTGAAGAAATATCACATAATGTTCTAAAAAGTGTCCCAAAACGAGGAGATGGAGGTACTACATGGCCCTTATGACCTCCATATTGTCCTATTTCACCCAGAGGTTTTTGACCTGGTAGACCAATAAAATGAATTGCCAATGCAGGTATTTTTGATTTTGACGCATGCTTTGATAAAACTAAAACCTCATCCACTTGTACATTTTTCACTTCTTCATGTATAACATCTATCCCGTCTGCAAAAATATGATGGATATCATTTATCATCAAAAGATGGGCTTTGTTAGAAAAATGCTCGTGTACAATGCCGTGAGCCATTTCAGTTCCTTTATGCCAAATAGAATTATCTAAAATTGCATGATATAGATTCAAGGATGCTGGGTCTTCGGAAGAAGCCAGTAACAATGTAACCATGATATCCGAAATACGTATAGGATTCAAACTTGACGGACACACATTCAAACATAAAGACTCAATCCTGAAGTTAAGATGACACTAAACTTCACACCTTCAATGGTAAATATGAATGGTGAAAGCATCATTATAATTGGTAGTTCAGGAGAACTAGTTAAAATGAATTCTGATTATAAACAAATAGGTCAACAGACAAAACCTTTTCCTACATCAATAATGTCCGGAGTTTTATTTGATGAAATATGGATAGGAATATGGATAGATAGGGAATTACAAGATGTGAGGATGGCCGGAATTCCTCTAAAAATAGATTGGGAAGATGGAATAGGAAGAGACGCATTGAGAGTTTCCTCAACCAATAATGATTTAGATATAATTCCAAAAAATGCAATATGGCAAAAAATACTAAACTCTGAGCCAATGGGATTAGGGAAAATTGGAGAAAATATTGTATTTACGACCATAAATAAAGGAATTTACATGATAGACCAAAAAGGAGAAGAGATATGGAGAGATTATTATCCAACATGGAGAGGTTTAGATATAGCGCCAGAAATGAATCCAATAGTTTCCATAATCGAAAATGATAATGGAATGGTGATATGGTCTGCAGCAGGAGGAATAATGGAATTAGACCATGAAAGAACTATGAAAAGAAGTAATATCATTAAACTAAAAGATAAAATATCTAATGTAAAATATTCTAAAGAGGGTGGTTGGTTTCTAATGATGCATGGTAAAACAATTGGAATTATGCGCGATATAGATACTAAACCTTTGTTCATCGAAACTCCCGGGCCTGTTTTAGATGCCTATTTTGACTCTACTGAAAACTCCTGGAAATGGACGGGTTGGAGGCATGATGGTAAATCACAAATAGAAAATAATATTTTCTCCTTTAAAAGCAGGGAAAATATTGGAGTGCATATTTCAAATTCTAAGGTACTAAATAATGACGGCAAGTGGGAAGATTATTCTTCCTCGTAAATACTTCTCTCAATCTTTGGAGGATCGGAATAGCCACATTTTCCACAAACTTTTCGATCGTTGTGAATCCCCAAAAAAACGCCTGGACCACATATAGGACAAAAAATTCCCTTGCGGACTAGAGTATCTCCTTCTACTGAATATTTTGTGTGCTTGGCTTGGGGATTTGGACTTCCATCAGGCATTATTCATCTCCTCCATCAGATTCTTCAGTTATTTTATGTCTTGATTTGATAAAGTCTGGTTCTAAACTAGCATCATTTTCAGAATCATAGATCAAAGCTAAACCTGTAGTTCGAGGCATACCAAATCGGGTATTAACATTCTTGATAAAAATTAATTCCCTTTTTGAACCTGGTTCTAGTTTCATAACCATATCTATCATTTCGGATAGAGATGGAGTTGGAGCGTCGGCATGATTCAAAGTAAAGTTTATTTCCACTCTATTTAGTAAATGATTTTCTTTTCTCTTAATTATTTCCAAATTATCATCTCCTAACGAATATTAACCTTTAATGCGTAATTTCCTGGTGCTGAAACATTGAGTCTTTTTGCTATTTCAGATCGAGAAGGGTGAAGAATGACGACAAATCCTTGCCAATCTGTGGTAACTGGTGCATTTGGACAATGATTACACTGAGAAATACCATCATCCAAAATCCTATTACATTCACCACATGCAAATGGTACTTTTACCATTTTTAATCACTCTCAGATAACCAATCGAAACAACCCAATCCGTCCATTTTACAATTAAGTCCAATCTTACTAGAACGAGGGTCATTTTGATTTATTGCTTTAGAAACTATTCTGGACCTTACAAAGGAACCTTCAGTCAGTGCCTTACCAGTTTGTGAACCTTCTATTCTACGTATGCCAAGATTAACCTGAATTGGTTCATCAAGAATCTGAGATTTATGTAATAGCGCCTCTATAGGGCCAATTCTAACGAACGCCCCATATTCTGAGACTTCCGAAACTGCACCATCTACTACTTCATTATTTTCCATAGTAAAGACTAACGCAGTAAATTTAACACTTTGATATATTGCCCCATCGCCATGTATTATTTTACCTCTTCCAACAGCTTCATGATTGAAAGTAACGAGAGTGTAATGCTCATTTTCGTCAAATCTACCCTCAAAGGCTTCATGTGCCAGTTCATCAATATGTTCTTCTAATTTACGACCACGGCGAATATATTCCGCCGGTATACGTATAGTATCTTCTCTAGTAACAATCCTATACATTTTTTTCAACCTCAAAATCAGCCCCATCCTCAGATTTGTAAGAAAGGAACAGAGGAAAATCCTCTCGTCCCTCATCGGCTACGCCTCTAGAGGAGAGGTCAATTGGACTCCGCGACCGGCACATCTCGTATAAGCGCAACGGCCAATAATACTTCTTGGCATTTTGAATAGTGTGTGCAGATCTAAGCATTAGTGTACGTTTAGTGCGAATGTTCAAGAAGATTCCCTAGACATGTTATTTTCTAATGGTAGCGGGTCTTTTGTCCAAACAATCCGGCGGCAACCGGAAAGCATCAATTACCATTGGCATAATAATCATGCTTGTGATTACTCCATTAGTGAGTATCCACAGTAATATAGACTCAGTGACAAATATCAAAATTAAGTCCGACACCTCAGATGGGGCTACTGAAGTATGGACGGATGGAGAACAACCATGGCCTCAATTTGGGAGAACTAGTGATAGAATTAGCGATGCTCCCTTACATAGTCCAACTGGAGGCGCAGGATTTGATTCGCCATCAAATGCCACTGAATTAATGTCAATAGTTAGTCCAGAAATAAATTGGCAATACGAAGGATATGATATTGGCACTGATTCATTAGGAACTCCAATAGCGAATTTAGAAAATTCAATTACAAAAAGTGTAGAAGCAGAAGAAAGATGTGGAAAATCATCACTATTTACAATCCTGATACAAACTGAAGATAATTCAGGAACAGATCACAGTATTCTAAAAATAATAGAAGGAGAAGATGCGGATGTTGCTTGGCAAGTTGATTTGGGCCCTACTAAAAAGATAAAAACATCACCAGTGATTGTAGATATTGATGATGATGGCAAACAAGAAATTATACTGGCCTATGATGCAGGAAATTCAGTTTTTGTTGAGGTTTATGCACCTCGTTTGACTTGCTCAGTTACTGGATGGACAGTGAATGGTCATTCATCAGAGTTATTGTGGACATGGAATGATGAGAATCTTAGAATAACTAGTGATGAAGGGCCTTACACAAGTAATTTATTTGGAGGCCCATAATCCTACTACTCAATTATTACTTGCTGATTTGGATTTGGATGGCGATGCAGAATTGGTTCTTTCACTAATAGATAAGATTTCGGAAGACCCCGTAGTTTTAGCGCTTCCCTTACCAGCAACTAATGTCCCGAGTCCTATTTGGCAAGTTAGTTTAGATAAGGGAAGTCATCCCTCGGATCCTGCATTTGCTCAAACCGATGATTCAACAGGATATGTATTACTTACTACAATAGAGGCTAACAGTGGAAGTATGTGGGTTTGGAAAATAGAATCGGATACTGGAGATTCTAGTTGGGATGGAGGATTGAATCTAAATAATCTTGATGGGGACAATGATGTACCTCATATTAGACTTCCAGGTCCAATTATCACTAATCTAGATTCCGACGATGTCCCGGAGATGATTATTACAATACCTACTGATGCTGACGGATCTGCAAGTGCAGATGGTGCGGAATATAGAGGTTTAGAGATTAGTGATGGAGATGAAATTTGGAGTTTTAATGCTCGGAAATGGTTATGCCGATGCGCCTCCGACGTCTTTAGATACTGATGATGATGGCATATTTGACAGAGTTTGTTGGGTGACATGGTGGCAAACCACTACAGCTAGGCATGGTGAAGTTGGATGTCATGATGTTAGTGGGACCTTTCCAAACCAAATTTGGAATAGAGACTTAGAACAAAGTAGCGGCACTCCGAATGATGAAATAGCAGTTAGTTCAGTAGTCGGAATGGACCTAGATGGAGAAGACATACAGGATATATTAGTTGCTTTCGGGAGATCTTTATGGGCTTTTGATGGCGAACAGGGCACCTCATCAGCCATAAATACGGAATGGTCAAATGAAATCAATCTTGATTACAGGACATGGTCATCTCCTTCTTTAGCAGATATAGATGGAGATGCAACTCTAGATTTAGTAATAGGTAATATGGTAATTTCAACAAGTAAATCTGACATTAGACCACTAGTAGATGGTCGAAAGCATAGAATTTAACCCCAGTGCACCTGAACCAGGAGAAGTTGTTACAGTTACGGCTTTCTTTGAAAATGCAGGTACAACAGAAACAGAAGAGGGAGTAGATGCGGTACTATATGCCGATGGGAGTGAAATCGGAAGATATCGGTCAGACAATATGCAACCTATCAATCCTACCAATTCAGGAACATTTGAAAGTTTTGATGTAGAATGGACTGGTGATTTGGGAGAGCATGAATTTGAACTAAAACTAGATCCATACCGAAATATTTCTCAAACGCGATATGATAATGACGTGCAGAAAAAAATATTATCAATTGTTCCTACATATAATGCCACTTTTGAGATTTCTACAGATCCCCTTAGAGTCGACCCAGGTGAAAGTGCTGTTAGCAAACCAACTGTAAGATCGACAGGTAGACTTGCAGGAACATGGAGTTTGGAGATAGATTCTACTAATCTTCCTGAAGGATGGAGTTGGAGTGTAGATTCCAATAGCATAACAGGAGTTGAAATTGCAGTGGGCGAATCTTGGAATCCTGAAATAACTATAATTGCACCGAGCACGGCGTTGGGTTCAGATTCAGCGATTTTTAATTTTAGAGCTATTTCTTGATGATGATACGAATATTAGCGTCACAACAACCTTGCCAATAGAAGCAAATAGAACTAGAGGGTTATCACTTAGAGGGCCTGATGGGACTGCTTTTAGTGAAGGTTATGGATTATTAGGGAGTAAGGCTTCTGCTTGGATAATTATAGAGAATGTAGGAAACGCTCCAGAAAATCAAATAGCAATTTCTTGGGATAGTACTGATTGGGGATCTAATCTAGAGATATATGATTCACAAGGAAATGAAGAAAATGCGATAGTACTTGGACCTGGAGAATCAAAGGATATGACTGTGCGTTTACCCCAGTTCCAAATAATGTAGATTATGGTGAATCAGTAAATACTCCACTAATAATGTGCGTCGGAAGTGGATCTGAAGAGATATGTCAAAACAATTCAGTTGACATTTGTTGCTTCTGGCGTGATTGTTGAAACGAACCATCAAAGATCGGCCCCTGCAGATGGATTAGAATGGACTTTGACTGCTGATTTACCAAATGATAAAGAATACTTGAATTGGTCCCTTGTCGATTCAGGAATGCAAAAAGAAGATTGGAATTGGAGTGCCACAGGTCAAATTACAATAGACGGAAATACCATAAGTATTTTTGGAAGTCCGGGATCAAGAGTTTCTGGGACTATTAATTTACAATTACCCGACGATGCACCGCCTAAATTTCATCAATTTGAACATGAAGATGATTCTAATGAGTATAATATGAAATTTTCCCTTGAAGTTCTTCAAATTCATAGAGCTAGTTTGGCAATAATATCGCCTACGGAAACACCAATATCTGTAGAAATTGATGAAGAATCAGTAGTTATATTGAGACTTGAAAATTTAGGAAATGGAGTTGATTCTTACTATTTATCGCATAAATTAATGTTGAATGATAACATAACTTCTGATCCTGGTATTTTAATTACATTCTCCAATAATCCTATCTCGTTAGGGGCAGGTAGCCTAAGAACAATACCGATTACAATAATAATACCTGAATCAACGCCTGCAAGAGTAGATTTAGAAATTGAATTGACCATTGAGTTCAATAGGAAATACAGATGTGAAAGATTCCAAAAATATAATAATTCAGGCAAAACAAGACCATGAGTGGGAAATTAATGCATTTGTCGACGGAGTCGACTTAAAGCAAGAGACGTATAATATATCTACAAGTGAAATATTAGAAATTAATGTTTTTGCGACAAATATAGGAAATATGATTGATGATTTATCACTAGAAACCTCGATAGAAATAGAATTACACCCTGACGACCTTTCATCTGGATGGTCAGCAATTGGAGATTCAGTAAAATAATGTTGAAATTAATGAAACTGCTGTATTGAATGTTAACTCTACAGTACCCGAAGGAGCATTAGTAGGATCTAAAATGGTTGTAACAGTATTTGTAATTGCGCTAGAGGAGGAAGTAATGAGATTTGTTTATGAAGTTGGAGTAGTTCATCAACCTGGATGGAAATTATTTGCTGGAGAGGCCAACTTAGAAATTGATAATAATGGATCAGAAATTGAATTGACAGTTTTTCAAAACGGTAATTTGGAAAACTAAGCCATATGTATCCGTATGGATCGTTGGTGAAAATGGATGGAGCATCGAATTATCTGAAGAAATGCCAATGATTAAACCAGGAAATAGTGCTCCCCTTTCACTCAATATAACGCCATCTCAAAACTCTCAATATGGTAACCCTGTAGAGCTTCACGTCAGAATTAGAGAAGGAGATGCAAGTGCCGTAACCGAAGTGACACTTCCACTTAGAGTAGCAAAAATAAATGATTTTATGATGTCAAATTATGGAAATTGGGAAATATCAAAAAATGGAGGAAAATCACTAATCACTCTAGAAAATTTAGGCAATAGCCCTACCACAATTACTTTACAGGTGTTGAGTTTACCTGATGGATGGGTAATAAATGGGAAAGATAAGATGGTACTATCTGCTGGTCAAAAAGCAGGCATTCCAATAGATATTGTACCTTCAGAAAATTGGAATGGAGACATTAAGACGATAAGGATACTAGCACAAGACCCGGAAGGAAATCAGAGAGAAATACTAATTGAAACTAAGTATGTACAATATTCTTGGTCCAGCTCCCCCGTAATAATTTCTATTGCTGAAGATTATGCACTCATAAATATTCATGGAGCTTCTAATGGCGATAATGTTATTGATGAAGAAGGAAATAATTTAGATTGGACAGAAAACGGTTGGCTGTTACCTACAGCGAAAAATGGATTTGGAAATATAACAATTAATCAAAATAATAATCTCATGTACTTGATGGAAATATATCAGCCAATTCTAAGAAATGTTTCATGCCAAATATCTGGACTTTTTGAAGAAATTAATTCTTCCTGTTCAATAGAATCTGGAAATGAAATTTTTGGTTACACAGTATTATTAATCGACGATATGGGCAATGCAATAGACTCGTATTTTGGCACGTCTGGAGTTAATAGCGAATCCATTACCATCAACCTCAGCTCAGATAATTGGGACCCCCTGCCTGGAATGAGAAAATTAACAATAAAAATATTTGATCAATACGGGAGAGAAATGACAAGTGCTGAAAAAAACTTTGAAATCAGGAAGAGTAATTGGAATATTGGACTGACCTCAGTAGATTTATCAGGAACAGGAGATAATCAAATAATTGAGATTACTGCAGAAAGATTTGGGCATGGGCAACTTATTGATGCAGAATGTAAAATTTCTTTGAGCGGAGGAGATTACGAATCTGTACAAAAAATAGATATGAGCACGAGAGTTATTCTGACACCTAAACCAAAATTTGATAGGCCCTTAGAAATAGAAGATGGAACTGAAATAAGAATCAAAATTGAATGTCTTTTTCCTTGGGATATTGATTCAAATCCAGCAGATAATGAAATAAGAAAAGTCTTAACAGGAGGAGAAGTTAGTGAAGAAGGATTTAACACACTAGAAAGTATTATTTCAGCTATTGCAGTGATATTAATTTCATTATCTTTGGCATGGATTAATAAGAACAGAAAGGAAATGAAAGAATTTGAAGAAATAACTAAGCAAACAATACAACGTAGAGTTAGTGAACAGAAAAATGCTGATAAGAGTATTAAAATAAAAAATGATGAAATAACTGAAAATATAAATGAAAATAATAAAAAAGATGATGCATATGTAGATGATTTACCAAATGAAGATATAGAACCAGAAGTGGAAAATAAAGATGAAGAAGTATTGGATGATTTTGAACGTAGATTGAGACGAATTCGCCGAAATGATTAGGTATAGGTAATTAGTCTTAGTTAATATGGCAACCAGTGCTTTCTTTACATTTGACCCAATGAGAATAGATGCTGAAGAATTGATAGAACCCATCATCAAGAGTATTGGCGGAGAACATGAAGAATTACTGCAACTAATTAATAATGAAGATTCATTTCCTTCTTTAATAGAAGGTGAGAATGCAAGATTTGATCAAGCAACCATGCTTTTCATATCATCATTAGATTGGAAAGAAGGAAGAGGGATTCCCGAACAACTATGTAAAAGTAATATCAGAGAAAAGATTGGTAGATTCCCAACCTCAGATGGTAATTCGATAAAATACCTTATACAAAATACGTCCTCTGATAACGATATAAACAGATTACATGAACTATTATTCAAATTGATGGATGGTTTATCTGAAAAAAACTTAGGACATTCTGGCTTTCAAGAAGGAGTAGGGGGCATGGAGCTAATGGGTTGGATAAATCATAAAGAAGTTACTGAATTGATAAAAACCATCAAAAAAGGAGAGTGGGCAATATCTGCAGATGAGATTTTCGATGGCGGAGTTCAAGAGATAATTAGGCATTTAATGATGTTGTTATTGACTGCTGAGAGAAGATCATGTGGCATCTTGATGAGACGGCATATCTAAAATCAAAAATCAGTTCCAGTAAGTCTCTCAAACATACTAACATATAATTGAGTGGTTTCTTCAATCACGTGTTTAGGTAATTTTGGGATCGGAGGTTCTTCTAAATTTTCTTGTCTAGCCTTGTACAAATCTGCATGATGACCAGTGTCAAGATAATGCTGCCTAACAAATTCCTTTGATAATTGTACAATTTCACCATTTTCATAAGATTCAAGGTCCCACCATCTATCCTCGTCAAGTGTGCCAAATGAATCAACTAATACAGGTACTCTATCTTTACCTAATGCAAATTCTTTCTTCCCATCTACATGGATTAATCCTCTTAAAGATGCTTCTCTGTTAATTATTTCATCAATTCTTACAACGATTGATAAAATATCATCAAATTCATTTTCAGATAAATTAGAAATTGATAATGCTTCTTCTCTATCCAATAAACGATCAAATTTTTCAAACTTTGTTGACACTTCAAGATAAGGATTTGGTAATTTTATTCCTTCGTGTAGTATTGTTCCTGGTTCAAAACCAAATTCTTCTGCAGGAGCATCTCCTCTCTCATATCTTCTCCAGCCTGAACCAGCGAGATAATGTCTACAAATAAACTCCAAAGGCACAAAAACGTTTTCTTTTTCCCTAGAAATTGCCCCTGGTTCTCTAATCACTTCAAATTTACGAGCCAAAATTCTATCAGGTGCATTTACTTCAATGACATGTGTTTCACAAATTCCTTCTTTTTCTACAAGATTAAACCAATGAGCAGAAGTACGATTTAGGGATTCACCTTTATTTGGTATTAAACTAGGGATAATTTGGTCGAAAACACTAATCTGATTGGTATACCTAAACTCTATGACATCAGATGATTCTGTGCTCCAAACTTCTTTTACCTTACCTTTGTATAATAACTCGCCCATATGCCTCACAAGAGAAATAGGAACATGAACATTACTGATGATGATACACAATTTTTAAATTTCTTCATACGTGGGTTCTATATTCTATGTACTAATCGCGGTACAGTGAGTATCTTGTTAAGGAGAAATCAAGAAACTCCAGTATCTGGAAAAAAACCTTTGAGGACAAATATAATAATATGCTCAATAATTTTTATATTGATTAATATTTCTTCGGTGAGTGCACAAACAAGTATAACAAGCGGCTGGGAAATAATAGATACAGATTTTGATGAAGATATATTCAGTATTATCTCAACAGAAGGAGATGAATTATGGGGTTTTGGAGAATCGGGGCTTATTATTAACAGTAATGATAATGGAAATAGTTGGATGAAATTAGAAACAATAGTAGAAGAGGATTTGATATCGTCTGATTACTTGAACGGAGTATTACTGGTCTCTGGAACTAATGGGACAGTGATTCACAAAGTGCAAGAAGAGGGTTGGAATGAGATAAATATTCCAGATAAAAATATTAATATTGCAGAGGTGGCAATATCCTCTACTGATTCTTATTTCGTAGTTGGGAGCAACGGTTTAATTTGGCATTATAATGGTTTAAATTGGGAAAATAAAACTTTTGATAATGAACATAACTATAATTCGATATCCTTTAATGATCAAAATGGATTAGATGGGATAATAGTTGGCGATGATGGAATTATTCTATCCACTTTGAATGGAGGGGTTAATTGGGAAAGAATAGAAACTCCATCATTTGTTGAAGATAATAATATAGTATCTCTACAACTGATTAGTGATTCTCGTGCATATGCAGTTACTGAAGAGGGTTACATATTAGTATCAAGAGGATTGGATACTAACATAGGTTTTGAATGGGAATTAGTCAATAATGAGCTTTCTTTGAATATGGATGATGTTGGAGTAAATAATATAGAAGTTGTTAATTCAATAAAAATTATTGTCTCTGGAGAGAATAATTTTATTGCAACAAGTAAAAATGGAGGAAATGCATTTGAGAGGCATAATCTATCATTATTAACCCAAGGTGAGAAAATTATCATTCATGACTTAGCGATGATTGA
The DNA here is from genome assembly GCA_943841885.1 of Candidatus Thalassarchaeaceae archaeon. GTDB lineage: Archaea > Thermoplasmatota > Poseidoniia > Poseidoniales > Thalassarchaeaceae > MGIIb-O3. The sequence goes on from CALSZZ010000005.1 coordinate 119,061, forward strand.
TGGTTTTTGTGGCGTTGCTTCAGGAAGTAATGGTACAATACTAATTACGACATTAGATGAGAATGGATATTGCTCAGAAGGATTAGATCAGTACTTAGGATTTCAAATAGAAGATTTTAATGATTTTGGACAATTTGTCGGAAAATACTCTGGATGGATGCTTGAAGGACTAATTGCTACTATGAAAATTGTCGTGTTTGGGATAATTTTTGGATTTGCGATAGGAATAACTCTTGCTATATTCAAAACCGCACCTACATCTCTCAAAGATATGATAGAAAGCCATCTCGAAAAATTATTATTCACTACTTGGTTCATTATTCCAATATCAATAATTATTTCTAAAACTAGTGATAGTAAATTAATTGGTATTTTATCATTCTTTTTTCTATCTATAATATTATTTATTTTACAAATAATTATTAATAGAAAAGGAGATAATTCAGGAGATAGAGATGGGTTACTAGGAAAAAAAGTTCCAGAACGATTTAGATCTTTAATGATACGTTTATTTGGTTTATCACTACTTATCGGGCTACCGATTGGAGAATATGAAATTAGAGGATCATTATTTCTGATAACAGAATCATTGATATCATTTTCTGAATTAAATTTAGAAGGTATGGAAAATATTTTTGCACCAATAGGAAATACGAGTGCATTTTTGGATTTATTGTTAGGAATAATGGTTTTGATTCCTGGTTGTATGTTTATACTAAATAATGGTAATTTTAGTGAAATCAAAATTCCTTATTCAAAAAATAATAATATAAAGATTAATCCTTGGAAATTAAGGCCTTTAAACTCGATTGCAACCATATACACAGATATCTTCAGGAATACTCCTCTAATTGTACAATTTCTATTTTTACACTTTGGCATCCAAATTGGAAGAATAATAGAAGAATCTACTTCGGAATTTTTTCTGGAAATACCATTATTAGCAGATTTTTTTAGTGATAGAATATATTTGAGTGCAATATGTGCCCTCGCATTCAATTCAGGTGCGTATCAATGCGAAACATTGAGAGGGGCGATAGCTGCAATCCCTTCAGGCCAAATGGAAGCCGGAAGAAGTATTGGCCTGACATATCTACAAACTATGAAATTAATTATTATCCCACAAGCAATAAGAATATGCATACCCCCTCTAGGAAATGAAATGGTCAACTTGGTACTAAATTCATCTTTAGCAATGGTAATAGGATATACAGAATTAACAAGACAGGGGAAATTAATTAATGCCATTACATTCCAAATAACCTGGACATGGGGCATGGTAATGATATCATATTTTGTAGTAACTTGGACTTTGGCCCTTATTCTAAGAAGAATTGAGGCGAAAACAAGAATCCCAGGGTTAGGTATTTTATGAGGCGATAAATTTGAATGATGAAATATTAAATGTTAAAAATTTACATAAAATATATCCTGGCGGAGTACATGCTGTAAGAGGAATTTCTTTTAAAGTTCATAAAGGCGAATCGGTGGCGATAATAGGATCTTCTGGAAGTGGTAAATCAACTGTTCTTAGATGCATTAATAGGCTGATTGAACCAACAAGTGGTGATGTAATACTAAAAGGAAAGAAAATAAATACTCCTTCTGCAGATATTAATGAAATTAGATCAAGAATCGGAATGGTATTTCAGTCATTTGAATTGTTTGCACACCTAAGAGTGATACAGAATATTTCTCTTGGATTAATTCACGTCAGAGGAATGAAAAATGATGATGCAGAAAAGTTGGCACTTGAAGTCTTAGAAAAAGTCGATATGTTGGATAGAAAGGATGCATATCCTGGTAACCTATCGGGAGGTCAGAAACAAAGAGTAGCAATTGCTAGGGCTTTGGCCATGAAACCAGAAATACTTCTATTTGACGAGCCAACAAGTGCTCTAGATCCCGAATTAATAGGATCTGTATTAGAAAATATTCGCTCTCTAGCAGATGAGGGCATGACTATGATAATTGTAACCCATGAGATTGGATTTGCCAGAGATGTTGCTGATAGGGTAATATACATGGATCAAGGAATCGTTGCAGAGGAAGGGAAGTCATCTATAATCGATAGTCCTGAAACTGAGAGGATGCAAAAATTCCTATCTACTTGGGACTAATCAGCAACTTTCGGTAGCTGTCCAAGTTTCTTGAGTCCCACCGCCACCTTGCTGCGGCCCGTTGTCTTTGACTTCCTCTTCTGCATAGATGTAGTAAGATGTATGAGAAATTATCTCATTAGTATCTGACCATGGTTCTGATTGAGTCACATCTACTGTAAAATAATAACACCCGAAATCCGCTTCTTCCCATTGATCTTTAGGAATATACTTGAATCCTCCTAAACCGGGGTCAATGACAGACCCTTCGAGAGGTAATTCAGCGCCCACAGTACCTATGTCATATTGTCCAGAACCATAATCTCCCGAGTTAGAATCCCAAGTAGCGATTGCTTTGTCCACATAAACATCTGGATAATCTATTGCTATATTCCCGGTTTCATAATATAATGTTGCTGAAAGATTGTATTCAGCCATAGGAAGACTACCTGGCCGATCATTGGAATTTAATCCTGCCCAAGCAGTAAGAGATACGCCGATTACACAATCATTAGTAGAACCACAATTGTCATCACTATCGCTTAAAACAGCAGATACTAATGATTGTACATCGTTAATGGTCCTAGATAAATAATTACCATCCAGTACGGTAGACATGACATTATCATCTACTGTTATACTGAGTAAATAATCCGTATCAGGTAAAGAGTTACCTGTGTAGATATCTGCAATTTTAATATTTAATTTTCCATAATCTCCTAGGCCGTCGCTTTTATCAATTTTTAACGACATTGACTGGGCCCAAGGGCCAACCTCAACAAGAGCATTGACTGAAGATGAAGATCCTCCATTTTGCCTAATTTTTATCTCTAGTTCGGTCCCATCATCGCTCATCTCAACCTCTCCTAATGACATATCACCAATAAATAAAGTTCCTAGAATAACAGGTAATAATAACATAGATAAGTAAGAAAATGCAACAATTATTGCTGGTACGACAGAAACTCCGGTTCCAACAATCCCTCCAACTTTAATTTTGGCCGGTAGACCGATACCAAGATAAATCCAGACTCCGATTAAAGAAGCCGAGGTAACTAATGGAGTAACTAGTGTAATAGGAACTACATCTGGTATCAGATAGACTCCAAACCACATCATCACAACGGTAGGCAGTAAGCCTCCAATACCAAGAGCCAAGAATATTTTTTTTAATGAAATATCTTTTGAATTGGATTTATCGTCTTTTGAAACTACTGCAATGGGAATAACTGGTATGTCCTCGTTATTGTGTTGTGATTCTTGTTGTTCCATTGCTTTCTGAAGAAGTCCACCATTACTCATTTGATATGCCTCGTAATCTACCTCAGGCCACCAACTAGTTATCAACCCGTTGCCAAATTAGGTCAATAAAATATTGAATTACTAACACATTCAGAATATCCGTGAGTCGAGAGGAATTAGTTCTTTATCTCGATCATCATTATGTCTAATTTGGTTCTGATTTGCTCTGCCAGCTAAAGCTACTGCCGCAAAGGCTGTAATCATCATAGTACCGGCTATTTCAAAACCTGGGAGATAAATTCCTCTAATATATACAGTCATTGATTGAATTTGGTAATTAGGTATTCCTTCAGTCCTTATTGAAAATTCTGAAGTTGCTTTAAATTGTAAATTATAATACTTATCGGTCCATCCTTGATTCTTTGGAGTACGCATTTGGACTCTAAACTTAGTAGGAGGTGCTAAAGAATCTATTTCATCAGTTAGGAGAGGAATACTTAGTTGGAAACCTGCATCGTTTAATTCATCAAAATTTGAAACTTCAACGTTAAACTTATCTCTTGCATTACCGTCATTATATACGTCGAATTGGAGCATATAGTCAACCTTCGGCCTAAGTTGCAAGAATGCTAACTCTGAACCTACTCTAAGTCTACTGAATTGTTTGTATACTGCTAATACTTTACTCTCCACAGGTTCAGATACTCCACTTACCGGTCCTCCGCCCCATGTTATCACTTCTGCTTCAATAGTTACAACTTGTTGCCCCTCAGGGGCTCTTAATTCTGCCCTAAGAGCAACTTCAAAACTTGCACTACCTTGACCTGATACTGATTTAGAACCAGGTCCTGCAACACCTAAAACTCCTCCAGAATAGGTTAACTTTACAGTTTCAGAAAATGCTGTCGGATTTGATAGTGTACAATATACTATACTTGTCCTTGTTGATCCGGGAAAAACATCAATTGCATTAGGTTGTTGACAATCTAATGAAATCTCCGGAGATGTTTGGGCTTGTACCATAGCAACACCTGTCCATGTGCTAATGAAATAGACACCAATTAACATCAAGGCTGTTCTAAATGAAGAACTCATCGACCTTTGGCTTTCCCGAATCTTATTTTATACTTCTCATCAGATGCACAAAAAAATGATAATATTTGTTAGTTATGATTGGTGGACCCGACCGGATTTGAACCGATGACCACTCGGTTATGAGCCGAGCGCTCTAACCAACTGAGCTACGGGTCCTATGAGGTTGCCCAGTATCAATGTGAAATGAACTTTATCTTTTTCAAGAAGATTTAAAATTTCACATCAGGTGTTGATAACAACACCAATATTTATGCATATAACAATACCCGAAGTAGCAAAGAAGGTGCATGTATGAGCGAAGATGAAGGACCATTTAATACAAAAAATATAGCAGTTGCCTGTGTGATAATAGGACTATTACTTCCATTATTGAATTTAACCGTAGTATCAGGAATAGTTTCAGATGAAGTAGCAGATGGCGTACAAGATATATTAGCGGATGATAGAGATGAATTAAGTGATTGGGAAGATCCAGATTGGCTAGTATCATCAAGTGAAAGAGCATACTTTGCAAACAGTATTACTAACCTTGAAAATCTAGAAGATGGCATTGATACTTTACCAACTCTGGAAAAGATGGGGCCATTTGTATACAATGTTACAACAACAAGAGATATTATTGATTTTGATGAAGAAGATGGGACAATAACATATTCAGAATATGATGTTTTCGATTGGTGTTCAACATGCACTTGGATAGATGAAAATGGAGATGAGCATGCCTCATTGGACGGAAATACAGAAATATCACAAATTAATATTCTTTGGAATACTCAAAAAATTGCTGGAGTAGGCACAGGCATTGAATATGGAGAAATTTTTGCTAAAGCAGGATTTGGCAATAGTATGATTCAAAATGACTTAATTAATAGAGCACCAAGTATTTGGGCTTCCGAAGAAATTTCATCACAAGCAGCTCTAATGGGTTCTGAAGAATTACTCAATGCAACTTATGTAGGATGGAATAGTACTTATTCTTTAGGGACTATGGATCCTAGTTTCTCATCCTCTTTTGCTATGATAATGGATGATGCTATTGATCCTTCAACAACATCCTGTATTGCACTGAAATGTGATTTAGGCCCTATGATCGTAGCAGGAATGGGTGAACCTAGTGAAACGACTACAGAAGTTAGATCTACATTATATGGTTACTCCGATATATCAGAACCAGAAAGAACCCATATAGACTGGACAGTATACTCACTTGCTGGAAATATGTTTGTGCAAATGGGAGGCGGAACAGATGATTTGAGAAATGAATCTGACCTAAGAGAAAGGCTTTCAGAGGTTTCAGGAGTAGATATTGCTAATCCCACAGTCTTAGATGATACATTATTTGGCATAGATGAAACTACTGGTCTAGCCGCTGGACTTATTGCTGTAGAAGACTTTGGAGGAATTCCACTACATGGCCTAGCATTATTCCTACTTGGTGCCCAATCAAGTCCATACGATACCATGACCGCGTATGGACTGGGATTGACCCAAGTAATTTCTTTGGCTGATTACGCGGGCGGTTGGAGTGGTTTAATCCTCCCCTCGACAGATTTCGAAATGATATTACTAGGAGGAGCAGGAACAATGAATTCAGATAGTTGGTGGCAAACTGCTTTCGGAGGAGAAGAGCCATTAAATGGAGGTTATCTTTCAATTGGATTAAACAGAGGATCATATGAAGGATTGGTCGATATAGGGGCAGAAAAGGCTAGTGAGATACTTTATGGAGATGAATATGGACTATTAGGTTCTTTTTCTACTGCTTTCGTTTACGGAGAATTAAGTGGATTGAGTCTACCAACTGATCCAAATGGATATGGTCAGGTTGAGTGGACGGATTCGTATGTTGCTGGTTTGTATGACATATCTGAAAGCGATGCTGCTGCATTAAAAAGTTGGATTTTGGACTTTATGTTTCCACAAGTAGTTCCTGCACTCCTTAGTTTTCAATATGGCGCTAGTGCATACACGACACAACCAATGAATAATTGGTTATACGGATGGAGTGACAGTGTCTTAGAAGGACTCTACAGCCCTGAAGAAAGTTGGGTTAAACTTGAAACTAATGCTACATACTACGGATCGAGCACAATGGACCAAGACGGAGATGGTTTACCAGATTACTTAGAGATTGAGTGTGGATCAAATCCTTCAACATCTATCTCAACACAAGAAGATTGGAGTGACCCTAATTGTAATCCTCAATTTGATGGATTAAGTACAGGAGATTTTACGGTATATATGATGAGTACGGGTACTGGAAATAATAATGCCGATAATATGGAACATGGATTACAAAGAGGTTTTATTAATTCAGATGGAGATGGATTATGTGACTTTAAACTGGATACAGATGGAGTTGCTACATATGATGTACCTTGTGAAGTTGGTGAAATATACGGCATGACCGAATATTTACCATGGAGGGCCCCTCACAAGGAAGCCTCTACTTTGGGATTATTGACCGAAAATGTAGGAAATTCAAATACAGTGTGGGCTGGAACAATTGGAGGAATAGCCGATGCTAAAGAATCTTTTAATGTCAATCTTGCAGGATATTCAATCGCCCCAACTGTAGTTGGAAGCGAGGCCGATTACAAAGAAATACCGATGGTAGATCACAGCATAACCCTAGATCCTGCAGAAAACCAAATTCAAGGAAAATTGATTGGAAGTGGCACATATGTAGATGCGATACCAGGTGCTTTGCCAGTTTATTTCGGCTCTAATGTTGATATAAAAGTAGAGCCAGTAACTAATGCGGCAATGTATGCTAAAGGTATATCCACATTCTACTTTGATTACAGGGGGCCAGGGAGTATCGACCCTGACTTTGGAGCCGAAACAACCAAAGCTGTATTCGAAATTCATACCTTTAGTGAAATATCAGATGACGATGCACGAATATTCAAAGGTAAAGTTCTTGATCACATGGGGCCATTCTTCTGGACTGATTTCGGAGGATCTGGAGATACAGAATTAGAGCCAGTTAGAGTTGTTTCATATATTTCTGCTGCCATGTACATAGGAGGATTGGCATTGATGGCTATTGGAGCAAATAACTTAAGAAAGAAAGATAATGATTTAGAATAATTTATTTTTAAAGATATTTTTGTAAAGAAAGATTGAATCATAATACCCCCAGGTGGGCTCGTGAGACATAGGCTACGCCATATAGATCAAATCAGAGCAATTGCAGTACTTTGTATGGTTGAAGTTCATACGGCTGCCATATTACCCCCTCAAGGCATCACAGTAGGGCATCCTGCAGCATTTTTTGCAGCAGCCTTTGGAGGGATGGCTGCTCCCATGTTTATTACATTATCAGGATGGGGGATATATAAAAGTGGAATGATAAATGCGAATGTGAATGATCAAAGTGATAAAAATTGGTTCAGGTGGATTTCTACCAGAGTAATAATACTTATTGTATGTCAAATTCTTGTAAATATATTATTGAATATAGAAAGAGGAGGCAGATTCTATTGGCAAACTCCAGGAGTTCTGAGTCTGTTAGCGATTGCAGCCATGATTACCCCTATTCTTCTGAGAATGTCAATGTCACTACGATTAGGAATATTTTTTCTGTTATTATTATCTCCAACCATAATTGGAGAATATAGCGGTTTGAGTTGGTCTTGGGAAGAAAGGGTAAATTCTATTGGATATATAGAATGGTTTGAAAGACTTCTTTTGAATGGTACTTATCCGGCTATTCCTTGGCTGAGTTATATATTTCTTGGAACTCTTATTTATGACTTTAGAACTGAAATAAAGATTAGAGATAATATAATCATAGTAGGATTAATAGTTACATTAATCTCAGTTTTAATATCTATTTTTAGAGGAGAAAATTGGGCATTAACATCTGGAGAAGCAGTATTGACATTTTTTCCTGCCAATACATTCTTTATCATAGTCTCAGGAACAATGGTGATATTCGGAATGAGAATACTAGAAGGTGATGAAGTATTAGGAGGCAAATCAAGATATGAGGAAAAATTATCTATGTTAGAGGCAACTGGAAAAATCTCATTAACAATATATGTAGTTCATTTTGCTGTTCTAGGTTTTGCGGCAATTATAATGGAAAATAGACCTAGATTAGGAATATTAGAAGCTTTTACTCTAACTATAGGTCATACTCTAATTTGGATACCATTGTCTAACTGGCATCAGAAAAATATTCCAAATATTTCTTTTGAAAGTTTACTTAGAAAAATGAATTAATTTATTTAGTTATTAGTATTCCAACTTATCGGCCCAAACCAAATGCTTCCGACATCATTTGTTGCTTTTATTCTTGCATGATAGGTAGTACCACAACAAGATAAATCAGATATTTGGTAATTTTCATAACCAATGTTAGGAGAACCCAAATCAACATAATTTGACCAAGATGATGATTGAGTTCCTGCATCATTAGTTCCGTAGTATAATGTTAATGATGTATTAGTTCCATTGTCATATGTTTCCCAATTTATTTGTGATGAATTAGAAGTTATATTACTTACTCCAAGATTTCTAAGTATTGACTCATAGACGAAATATTCTCCTCTTAACGGATCTTCCACCCACACGGGGAGTGAATCTAGGGTGTTATATGTATTTTCAGTAATAGGAAACCCCCATGCATCATGATATGGTGCAAGATTGAAACCTGTTGAATTTGATAAGTAAATTACCCATGTATTGAATTTTTCAATATCAGTGATTGGCACCTGTGAACTAGGTAAGTCATAATACATAGATAAGGCTGACGTGAATGGACTCCAACCCCATTGCTCTTTAATTATTAGGTGTGTATCCAATGCAACCCATACAGACCAATTAGAAATATTTGAACCATCTTCAAAGTAATTTCTCATTCTTTGATTTCTTTGTTCTGGATCAACAGCGCCATGTCCTGAAGAACCGACTAATTCTTCCATCAAATAAACACTTGCAAAATTACAGGAAGTTTCAGTATTTCCGGGAAGAGTGGAGGGCATCCATTGGTGATTATGACCCAATTCATGAAACATTCCCCAATCTCCGTTTTCACTCATATGTGATAAGTCCAGAACATCTGGTGCGCTTAAATCGTGAGCCATAAAAGGATATCCAGAATGCATCCATCCTGCAGATATTTGAGCATCAAATACTGCTCTTTCAACACGTGGCCAGGGATTGAATCCATAAAGTGAATGTTCCATTTCTAGTGCTTGATCCCACCATTGCATTAATTCATCTGGATTTGTGAGATTTCTTATTTCATTACTAGGTACTGTCAAAATAAATAATTGGCTACCTATTTCTGCCCATGGAGCTGGAGCATTTCTTTGGTTTAAAAGCCATTCAGACATATCGGTGGAATCATAAAAATAAGTTGGGGCCTCGATAACATTTGAAATTAAAACATCAAAAATTCCCAAAGTTGACCCTGCCTCAATATTAACATAAATTATACCTCCGAATGCATTTCCAACATTAATGGTACCATTATCCACATACCAATTCCTTACAATATTAGGGAAGCGATGTAATTGTTCTTTACTCCATAGATTATCAGAATGTGCACCAACTAATATCCATACTCCTTGATCCACTAGAGAGTCATTTACAGAAATAGAAATTACTTCACCCGGTGCTGCATACAATCCTGTGGACATTCGAATTGAGGATCGTGCCTGTGAATATCCAAAATTAGACGGTAGTCCACTCTGATTTCCATCTATTGTTACTAATCTAGATACCCTAGATGCATCAGGAGGGACTTCTCCAGGGAATTCGGCATGACTTGGATGAGATGGTAATTCATTGGCAGGGAGGTTTTGAGTAAGTGCTTCTTCAACTCTTAGGAGAACATCCGCAACATAATCCTCGCCTAAATTATATCCAACATCTTGCCATAAGGTACCATATTGTATGACTGTCCAACCTGTCATATTCACAGTCTCACGTAAAGGCCCCCAAAATTCTATAAAATCTAGAGAAACAACAGTTGTACAAATAGATATTGTTTCTTCAACAATAAAAGCCTCTTCATCAGATAATTTTTTACCATCGATACGGTCCTCTTTAATTGCTTTTGTAGCCATGTAAGGTCGAGATAATTTATGAGGGTTATTGGAGAGGTCTACTGAATTATAGCCCCATGCACTAGAAACAAATAATCCAGTATCTTTTGCAATTTTATTACCAGGATAATTATTAGAAAGGTCAGAATTTGAATATGACCAATACCAAGCATGACCTCCCATAATTAAACCCCCTCCAGATATTAAAAAATCCGTTATATTTGCATTATCCTGATCGTTATACCCATTCCAGAATTCATCTAATAAACAATCTAGATTAGAAAGATTACTAGGATTAGCAGAAAGATAAACCTTATGGCCTTCGGATTCAAGTTCTTCTTTGAAATGATCAAATCCTGAACCGTAGGCCAATCCTATCGTGGAATTGGTGCCACATACCCACTCAATAGCACGTAAAGAAAATTCAGTCTCTTCATCACCTCCTCCAGTAACCCATGATTCATGGCCATAACCAATCATCTTACCCCTTCCTACATGGCTAGCAGAAATTACAGGAATATCTGAGCTATATCCTCCTTCGGCGAATCCGAGAGGGAAGGCCCATCTTCCAATAGGCAAAATTGGCGATGGCCAACCACTCCAGTCTGTTTCCCCCATGCCCATCAAAATATCCCTCTGATCTGCTTCTAAATCATGTACTACAATCCATAAATATGAAACAAATTGACCACCAGTATTATTTGCCCAAAATGTATAATTAATCCAATTTGTTCTCTCCAATGGAGTACCCTCTATTGAACCATTGGAATTAATCACCAAACCATTAGGAAGAGTAGGGAATACTTCCCATGTATCAATATCTGAACCTATATTCACAGGAGAAAAGAAGAAAGAAGTATTTGATTCTAAAATTAATTCTTCTTGAAGCCAGGAAATATTAGTGGGAATTTGATTTGATATTTTTATTAATATCTGAGTACTACTGCTACCACCTGTATTATTTGCCCATATATTGTAAACTATCCAATCTTGTTCTAGTGAAGTAACTCCACTAATATTTCCAGTCGAGTAATCAAAAAGCAGTCCTTCGGGAAGTGATGGGAAAATTTCCCAGTCGATAGGATTTCCTCCCTCCCACGTAGGTTGATTTATTCCTATGGGTTTGTTTATTGTGAAATTGAAAAAATCATTAGAATATAGAATATTTTCTACTCGGACATCTTTTATTTGGATAATAATTACTGCTGATAACGATCCTCCACCATTTGATGCAGTAACTGTATATGTATTAAATTCTTGAATAATAAATGGTTTACCCTCTATTGAGCCATCAGAATTCAATCTTAATCCGCGAGGTAGTTCAGGCGTAATTGACCAAGATTCAACGATTCCTCCTGAAATAGTAGGTTGTATATTAACAAGGTCATATTTCATAAAAGTAAAATTATTTTGCCCATAACTAAGTCCTAAAGGTGCAGGATATAATGTAATTAATCTGATTTCTGTTTCAGTTTCTCCCACTTTATTGTTAATAGTAATCGTGTGATTAGTATCAGTTTGGGAATCAATTATTCCACTAATTGAACCATTGCTATTCAATATCATTCCAAAAGGTAAAGGTGGATTTATAGACCATGAATCTGGAATTCCGACAAAAGAAGGACTAGGTATATGGCAGAATGAAAAAGTTGTACAAGTAAAAACTTCACTGGGATATTCTAATTTTTCTAATTTTATAGGTAAAATCTCAATATATAGAATTGTATTTGAAGAACCAGCAACATTTGATGCTGTTATTGTGAATTTTGTAATAGAAGACGTTTGGTTAGGAATTCCAGAAATTACACCTGAGTCTAAATTAATAATCAAACCGGAAGGTAAAGTTGGACTTATTTGCCATAACTCAGGCCCATCTCCAATAAAACTTGGTGTAAGAGACTGTATCTCATCACCTTGAGATAATTGGATTATTCTTTCTCCATAATTTAATTTTTCTGGACTCAATATCGGCCTACATATTTCTCCAGTAAATACTTCCATTGAGTACAATCCTCCTCAATTATTATTACATCGAAACAATCTACTTGGGATGGATCCAAAGAACAATCGAACTCTGGACTTTTAGAATCCTGTTCAGTATCAACAAGTCCCGTACAACCAGAGGTCATCATTAAGAGTGTGACAATTAATGCTGACTTGCCCTGAGAAGTCATATTTCTTCCTAAACACCATTAGGTAAAATCATATCTAATTACTTTTTCACAACCCAGGGTACGCAAGCCCGGGCTCAAAACAATAATTTACAGTTTGAAAGTTAGATTTGAATTCCTTAATATCATTTTTAATTATTTTCGGATCTTCTCTCTTGATCAGCGCCCTAGAGAAGAATTTTGCCACATCCTTCATTTCTTCAGGACCCATCCCTACACGGGTTAATTCTGGAGTACCAAGTCTCAGTCCACTTGGAGTCATTGCTTTAGTATCTCCAGGTAGCATATTCATATTTGTAATAATACCAGATTTTTCTAATGTTAAAGCTGCATCTTTTCCTGCTCCTGAATCTATATCTCCGTGACGAGTTAGTACTTGATGACTAGCCGTATATCCTCTATCCTCCGCTAGGACATCAAAACCCTCTTCTGCTAGAGCTTGGGCTAATGATTTTGCATTAGAGATGATATCTTTTGCATAACTTTCTCCAAATTTTTCAAATTCGGAAAGAGCAATTACCTTCCCTGCTACATGATGAAGATGATATGAAGAGCAAACTCCTGGGAAAATTCCATTATTCAGGCGTTTAATAAATTTAGAGTCTTCAGAATCAGACAAAACAAAACCTCCTTGCGGGCCGGGAAAGGTTTTGTGACTGCTGCCGGTCATTACATCTGCACCTTCAGAAAGTGGGTCCTGGAACTGTTTACCTGCGATAAGGCCCAGTACATGTGCACCGTCATACATTACTTTAGCACCCACTTCATGTGCTGCATCAGAAAGTTCTTTCAATGGCGTAGGGAATAAGAATACTGATTGTCCAAATAAGGCTAAATTTGGTTTAGTTTTTCTTATTAATTCTGCAGCGGCATCAATATCCGGTTCCATCCTTTCTTCATCCCATGGGTAAGTCACTAAATCAAGACCCCTCATTCCAACAGCACCCATTCTTGCATGAGATATGTGCCCTCCATCTGCAGTTGAAACAGCAGTAATTGTTTGACCTGGTTTTGTTAAAGCCTTTAGAGCACCTAAATTTGAATTTGTTCCAGAAGTTGATTGGATATTAGCAAAATTACAATTAAAAACTTTTTTTGCTAACTCTATCCCAATACTCTCTATAGTATCAAAATCTTCACAGCCTTGATAGTATCTTTTGCCGGGAAGTCCTTCAGCATACCTCCCATGTAAATCCGAATTGCATGCTTCTCTTACTAATGGACTTAGAATATTTTCACTTGCAATCATAGGTAAACTATCTTTGTAATGCTGACCTGAATATTTAATCGCTTCTAGAATTTTGGATGCAGTATTTCCTCTTTCCATATTACGCCATCGAAAGGCGGTAAATGATATTGACTATCGGTCAATATTGAAAAGCAAATGCTTAGGAGATAGAAATATGGTCGAAAAACCAACAAACTATTTAATCGCTGGAAAAGCATTAACTTGTCCTATATGTGATTCTAATATATTTTTTTGTAAAAAAATAAAATTGAATAATACCATTGCTGGTTTTTTAGGGATTGAAGAAAATATAAGATCGGTTACGGGATATATTTGCAGTGAATGCAATCATCTAATTCCTTTTGTGAATCAGTAAAGAAAAATCTAAGATTGGAAAAAACCGTAAAAAACAACTCAGATGTTGTTTTTTAGTGGCGCCGACAGCAGGACTCGAACCTGCGACCTGTGGATTAACAGTCCACCGCTCCACCAACTAAGCTATGTCGGCCCAGTCTCTGCGCTTGCTAATGCATTCATGAATGAATCGGAATCATTCCCACTCAATAGTGCCTGGTGGTTTATGAGTAATATCGTAAACGACTCGATTAACTTGGCCCTTTAGGGTATTTGTAATTTCTGTACTGATTTCTGTTAAAACATCATGTGGTATTGGCGAATAACGAGCACTCATACCATCTAAACTTGAGACTGCACGGACGACAATTGTTTCACCATAAACTCTTACATCACCATGAACTCCTACACTGCTAACTGGCAGTAGAGCTGCAAAGTATTGCCATGGTAACTCACATCTTCCTTCTGCAGCAGCTGTTTGAAGATGGGTTTCTACTATGTAGCAAGCCTCACGGCATGCTGCTACTCTTTCTACCGATAAATCTCCCAAAACCCGAACTGCTAGCCCTGGACCGGGGAAAGGTTGGCGTTCGCTGGAAGGTATGTCTAGTTCCCTTGCAATTCTTCGAACTTCATCCTTGTAAAATTCACGTAAAGGTTCTACTATAATTAGATCTACATCTTCAGGTAAACCACCAACATTGTGATGTGACTTTATTGTGTCCCTTTCACCGCCACCTGATTCTATCCAATCGGGTGCTATTGTTCCTTGAACTAGATATTTTGCTCCACAAATATTCTGTTCTTCTTCAAAAACGCGTATAAATTGCTCTCCTATTATCTTTCGTTTACTTTCTGGATCTGTTACTCCTTTTAGTTTTTCAAAAAATCTCTCAGATGCTTCGACAACTTTTAGATCAATACCTAAATTTGAAAACATTTCAGAAACTTCATTTGATTCATTTTTACGCATGAATCCTGTATCTACATATACACAATGTAGAAGATTACCAACAGCCTTGTGGGCCAAAACAGCTGCTACAGTACTATCTATTCCTCCTGAGCAAGCTATTATTGCCGTATCATCTATTTTTGAATTAAGAGAGAATATTGCCTCATCAATAAGGTCTTGGGTTTGCAAAGTTCTCACTTCCTAATTTCAGCATCATCCATTAGCACTTGTTTAGCTCTGTTTTCCCTATATTCAGAGATTCTTGATGCTATTTCTTTATTTCCAAGTGATAACATCTGCCCTGCGAGTATCCCAGCATTATCTCCTCTTCCTACTCCTACTGTTGCAACTGGCATTCCTGGCGGCATTTGAACAATTGAGAGAAGGCTGTCGTATGGAACAGCGCCACCAACTGGGACTCCTATTACTGGTAAAGGAGTCATAGATGCGATTACTCCCGGTAGTGCGGCTGCCATTCCAGCCATTCCGATGAAGACTTTGCAATCATTATTTATTGCATTTTCAATGACTGATTCTAGATGCTTAGGAGTTCGATGAGCCGATGCTATATGGACAGAATGAGAAATCTCTAGATTTGATAGAACCGAAGTACATTTATCACAAACTGGCATATCGGATTTAGAACCTAATATTATACATACATCCATGTGGTTGCGAAAGGAGTACGGTTCAAATGCCTACCGTTTGAATGAGTCCAAAATTACTCTTCTTCTGTAGAAACTAAAAACCTCTCTGGCCAATTCAATCCCTCTATTAAGGGAGGTTTTTGTAATATTTTGTATAATTTTTCATCATTTGTATCTCTATCATAAAAAGGATCTTGAATAAAACCAGTCTTGTGTATAAAACAAAATGAAATAAATTTATCTTTCCCCCTAGAAAGACCAGAAATCGTAAACATTCCTTCTTTTGAAAAAGAATTGGCTATTAGGCCATTTTTCCATCTATTAGTTTTTATAGACCATAGTCCATTCAGTACTTCGCTATTCCAATCTTCAGGAATAATGGGTAATAAAAAGCGAGCAGGTGGTATTTTCATCATTGTTTGTATCTTAATTATCGTCCTAAACATTGCAAACCAGAAAATAAAATATGAAATCCAACCTATTCTTGGATCTATAAATATATGAATTGGAAATATAATGAATCCTATTAATAATGAAATCCAATCGATGGGTAATAATAGTAATCCATTTACAGAAGAATTTTGATGAGTTCTGGAATTTTCTAAGGGATAAATAATAAGAGTCCAAGAAATGATAAAAAAAAGTAGGGCGAATAGCTGATCATCTGGGGTATTGCCCGGAAATATAAGAGGGACGGGGACGATAGTTAAGAAAAAAAGAGACCATGATATTGGTTTAAGTATTTTATATGCTAGTGGCTTTAATCTTTGTCTTTTCCATCCTTTAGGGCCTCCTCGAGGAGAAGAATATATCCAAGATTCAGGAGGTATTAATTCACCATTTCTTAAATTAGGAGGAAGTCTTATCTTCAAGGTTCCACCAACTTGGACTGCCCAGTAGCCAGTTACTATCTTCGATGGCATCCATAATCCTCGGAGGAGCCATTAGTATTCTTTATTTGGGACTAAAACATATCTTTACCGGGGTGTTTTAAGATTAAATTTCTAGCCGCCCAAACTTCATCAACTCTTTTCACATCAGTAGTATGAGGTGCAGTCATAACAATATCTGGATCTTCGCATAATATTTTGTGGAAATCTTCGGCAAAGCGATCTAAAACTTCTTTTGATTCGGTTTCAGTCGGTTCGATCATCAGGCATTCTGGGACAATCATTGGGAAATATAGCGTAGGAGCCATAACTCCGTAATCCAATAGTCTCTTAGCAACATCCTTCCCAGTAACTCCATTTAATTCCTTCAATGGAGATAAAGATAAAGTAAATTCATGCATAACAAGTTTGGTTGGTGCGCCTTCGACCGGCATTGCATGTATTTTTTCAGCTACTTCTTTATTTGGATTCATTATTTTATGTCTTAAGTAATTGGAATTGAGTACCGCATGCTCACTCATTTTTTCTAATTCTCTTCCATATCTTCTGTAAAAAGCCCATGATCTAACTACAGCACCTGCGTTACCATTCCATTGCTGTACCTTTCCAATACTATCTTCTCCTACATCTTCCCAAAAATACCAATATCCATCTCCAACGCCTTTTCTATCCGCATCGTTTATTTTTCTTCTACCAGCTAAAGGCGTAGGTAAAAACTGTCTAAGATGTTTTTTGACTCCTATTGGGCCACTACCTGGGCCCCCTCCTCCGTGAGGTTGGCTGAATGTCTTATGAAGATTGTAATGTACAGCATCGAAACCCATCCTTCCTGGATCAGTTTTTCCTATTATTGCATTAAAATTAGCCCCATCATAATACATCTGACCTCCGGCTGAATGTACCATTCTTGCTGCTTCGGCTATTTCATGTTCAAAAATTCCTAATGTTGAAGGATTGGTAATCATCATTGCTGCCGTATCATCACCAACTGCAGATTTTAATGCATCTAAATCTAAACGACCATCTGAACCACTTGGTATTTCTATAATATCATAACCACACATTGATGCTGATGCTGGATTGGTACCATGAGCTGAGTCGGGTACAATAACCTTATTCCGGTGTTGTTGACCTGTACTTTTATGATATTCTTGTATGCAACGCATTGCCGTAAATTCTCCTTGGGCGCCAGCAACAGGTTGAAGGGTTACTTGGTCCATTCCGGAACATGTAGCAAGCATTTCTTGCATCTCATAGTAGATTGCAAGTAGGCCTTGAATATGGTGTTCTGGTTGAAGAGGATGAATTCTATCTATCCCAGGTAATTGAACTATCTTCTCATTAATTCTAGGATTATGTTTCATTGTGCACGATCCTAGTGGATAAAATCCATTATCTATTCCAAAATTACGATGAGAGAGCCATGTGTAGTGTCTAACTATTTCAGGTTCACTGGCCCTGGGCCAATTAGGTAGTGATTTTCTTCGAAGTTTTTCAGGAATTAGATTAATTAATTCGTTTTCATTAATAGAAGGTTTTGGTTGAGACCAACCTGCCCCTTTGGCACCATTGAAAGAAAAGAGATCACTCATTATTTTTCCTCCTTTAGCCACATTGAGAGGCCATCACTAAGTTTATTGATATCGGATTTTGATGTCCTCTCATCTACACCAATAAGTAAATAATGACTCATAGAATCAAACCAAATCCCTAGATCAAGTCCTGCTATTACTCCAAAATCATCTAGATAAGACAAAGCTTCAGAAGTCGGCCTTGGTAACTTAACTCTGAATTCTCGAAAATTGGAAGATTCAGCGTCCACTAATTCTACACCATCAATTGAGGAAATCAAATCTTTTGCTAATTTTGTATTGGCTACAACCCTTAATGCCAATCTTTCAAGTCCTTCAGGCCCTAACAGAGACATATGAATCGCCCCCATTAGTGCGATTAGAGTTTCATTTGAGCAAATATTAGAGGTTGCCCTATGTCTTCTGATATGCTGTTCACGAGTAGACAAAGTTAGTGTGAAAGCTCTCTTTTCTTCAGTATCTTTTGTTAAACCAACAATCCTACCTGGCATTTGCCTAGTGTACTTACTACTACATGCAAAAATCCCATATATTGGCCCTCCAGCAGTAGGGCCTATTCCAAAAGGTTGCCCTTCACCAACTACAATATCAGCTCCCCAACTAC
>CALSZZ010000006.1 GCA_943841885.1 Candidatus Thalassarchaeaceae archaeon
TACCCTTTGATGCGTATTACACCATAGGGGCCCCCATTAGTTTGGGTCAATCTATGAAGCCGGGAATATACGCCACCAAGAAAGCCATTGCACTGATTACGATAGCTATGGTGAGAATGATCCGATCCAGTCTTGTCATTCCGGCAAACATGACTCAGGATGGGAGTATTTCGCTTGAATATACCGTAACCTTTGATGCGTATTACGCCATAGAGGCACCCTTTAGCTCAATGATTAACTATCTTTAACTTGGATGATTATATTATCTTCAATCTTTATCGGATACTGCAGAGACATGCCTCCTTCAGAAATAAAACTAGAACAATCTATTCCAGTATCTAAAAAGGCCTGACGTAACGCAATTCCCAGGAAGCGCCCCCTGGCACCCACCCAACCCTGTTTTACGTTGATCAGTGTTAAATGCTTGCACTAACTCCTACTATGCTATATTCCGCGAATCTTTCCGTGTCTTCATTCTCGATTCTTTTGTTCGGATTCGACCTTCCTTATTGAACCCATGATCTAGCAATATTTAACGTATGTATTTGAATCTGTTTATTTCACTACGCAAGCGTCTAAATTTTTTGGCAAGATATACTGAAACTATAGCGCCCCCCTTTGCTTATTTGGAATAACTAATGGGTTATGATGCAAACCCAATGGTTCAGATTTGACTATAGTAACCGTTGTACTGCAATACAGCGTATTCGCTACCCACCACATGCGAGGAATCTAAATTACTAATCACTAACTTTTCTAAGGAGTTATAATCACTAAGATTATCTAAAACATCTTTAAATTTTAAAAAAAATAAGGATTTATATTTTGGATGCCTTTCATGGCTGGGCGGCCCTTTATATACCCCCCCTCAGGAATATAGATATCGAGATTGACCAAGTGTTCAAGGATATATGTATTATTCTAAACTAGTATTAGGTAGGCCTCACATGCTCCAAGGAATGACTTCAATAGCCTCTTTAATCCTTTTTCTATAGAAAATAGGCTATGAATCTATAGATATTCTGAATAAGGGATTAAATGTTTTATTGATAGATATAATCCGTCAATACCTTTTTCTAAATCTTTCATCTGCTTCTTATAATTTGCAATCTTGCTAACAATTCTTCTTACTTCTTCTTTGTAGTCTTTGTTCGAGTTCTCCGACCTATCAAACAATGATTTGTAATTATCTAATTCTTTCAAATCTTGTTCATATATACGAAAATCTTGTTCATATATTTCTATTTTCTTAAAGATTTCACTATTTTTTATTTTCAATGATTCTAGAATCTCTATCGTATCATTATCAAGTAATTCTCCTTCTAATTTTTTACTATGGTTATTTTTACGAATTATAATGAAAAATATTACTGGTACACAGTAATAGGCGATTCCAAACCGTCCAAGATTCATCTCAAGGCCTGCAATAATTAATGCTAAAGCAGACACCGCTCCAGCAAAGGCAATGATTAATCCCCCTTCTTCATTGTCGTCCAAAAAGGAAATATCTCTAATTGTAAGGCGTTTATTACATCGTCTCATTTCAGTCTCTATTAGATTAATTTCCTTCTGTATCTTGTCTCGTTCATCACGTAGTTCTTCGATTCCACCATCTAGTGGGGCACTAATTTTATCTCGATGGCCGCAGTAATTCAGCCACAAGGCGTCAGTTTCTTTCTCCTTATCTAGGATATTCCTTTCAAGTTGTTTCAGTTTTTTTTGAAGATATTTGAGATTAATTTCTGATTTTCTTAATTTAGAAGATTGGTGTTTTATTTTTTTAAGATTTATTTTCAATAGATCTAATTCCTTAGTGCCCATCACTCATCCCTCTCTAACAACTTATTCATAAGCAAAGAATGTGTATTGTCAATTCTTTCAAGAATCCCTTTCGCCCTATCTATATCTTCAAAAGATAAGGTTTTAAAATGCTCAATTTTAACGTTGTGTTTTATGACTAACGCTTGAAGATTTTCAACTTGTAAAACTGCGTATTCAGTATATTTTTCGCTTAATTTATCTATTGAATCTAGCTCATCATTAAATTTGAATATCAGCATCTTAAGATCACCAATGAAATTATCTTTAGATTCTTTACGCTCAAAATAGTTTGCAATACTCCAAGATATGTCAGATAATTCTGTTAATTGTTTACTTAATTCATTTATTCCAAACATTGTCGCTGCCTGAAGATCAGCAACTTTTGATATTGAATTAAGTATGAATGTCGTATTTTGCTCAATATTTCTTTGCAAAGAATTAAATTCACCTCCAAACTTTCGTAATTTATTGGCGGAATATAAATCTATGCCAGTATCGATAAAACCGATAATTGAGGATTTAGGCCTTGCCATATTAAATGCAAAAAGGAGTCTAATTATATATTATATGTTTGCAATATTCAAATGTAATCATATCCTATGATTCATCTTGATTAGATATTTACATATTCACAAAATAGCGTTAGTACTAGGAGCCTATTATTACAAAGATGGGTTATAGTAACAAACCAAAGTTTACAGATACGGAATATAGAACCATTGTAGTGCTTAGTATCAAGTTCCCTAGGGTAGTTGATACAACCAAGATTCTGAATTTGGTATATAAAGGGCGGGGCAGTGGGAATGGATTTTTTGAATATAAGCAGTCTGTTGTTGATATCATTCTTATTGTTCATAAATTAAAATCGACGACTATAGATAATTTAAGATCATAATTATTCTTATTAGTTCTATATCAAAATTAAGCCCTATAGTTAATTTATATTTATCACTAGCCTTATTGAGTTAATTATGTTACAATTAATTAACTTAAAATAAAGTCAACTTTCATGTCTATTAATAAAAAACCCATTCCCACTGTGCCGCCCTTTATATACCAAATTCAGAATCTTGGTTGTATCAACTACCCTAACCTAATTTATACATAGATAAACAATGGTTCTAGATAGAGATTTATCAATTTGGGGTTTTCAGTAGAGTCCATATTTGTAAAAATGGGTTTCTGCTTTTCCCTAGTTTATGTATGCGTCAAGTTCCCTACGGAATATTACGTGGACATAAAGAAGGGAGGAATATTACAAAAGTTATTTTTTATTTAACTTTTTGAGTAACTTATGAGAATAACAAAATAATCTTTTTTTATCCCAATTTTTCCTAAATTGGCCATTTTTCTTTTTTGCTTTTTTGTGTGCCAACTTGAATGCTATACTTCTATTTTTATCATTTTTTATTTGCCTTTTAGTTCTTTTTTCCTTGTATCCAGACTCTTTTCCATTATCGAATATTGTATCCCATTGTTCTCTATATCTACTATTTTTCAAATCACTTCTCTTGATTCCGCCTTTTCCGTGGATTCCAATTTTATCGTTCCATAATTGTCTAATTTCATCAATAGAAAGAATATAAAATTCTGGCCTTGGAGGGTTATAATTTATTTTAGCAAAATGATTTTCTGGTTTGAAAGGAAAATATACTAAAACATAAATTAAATTATTATTTTTTGGAAAGTTGGTTATCGTCCACACGTATGTAGTTGTAGATTTAACTTCAATAGTCTTTGCAATAGAGGATTCAGGATCGCTTACTAAAATATCACATTTCTCTGAACCATTTTGCAATACTGAAGCATTTAGTCCACGAAGTAAGAGTTGTGAAGCAACATAATATTCTCCGGCTTCTCCTATTTTTTTATTCATTTTTTTATCCATATTTTTCAACTCCAATTAATAACAAATTCACAATCATAATACGCATCAAAGGGCTGTAAGTAATACTGTAAATGATGTAATCTTTCTTCTTCTTCATCTATTCTATTTTTATCTCTTATTTCTTTAGTAAGTTCAACATTTAATTCGATAAATTTGTACAACAAACCAATTAACTTATCACCATGAATCATGAAAATAACTCCTTTTTTTCATATAAAAATGTTACGATTAGTGGTTTTATTTCTTCTACTTTCATGAAAATAACTCCTTTTTTTCATATAAAAATGTGACGAAAGCGTATTTTATTTTCCCTAATTGTGTATATATTTACAAGTGCACAAACTAGTACCATTAGTAGGAACCCATTGTTACAAAGATGGGTTATGGTGGAAGCCGGAACTTTACAGATGTGTAATATAGAACCGTTATACTCCTATCCATCTATTTCTCTACCTTATCGTTCGTATTAAAATAAAATTAATTCGTGGTATTATCGGTTAATTCCCATTCGCTAGCTCCATCTGAGTATAGTATTAGATGGCATAATCTCACACTTACTTTGCCTTGCTTGATAGCTCTGCGCATTTTTCTTTGTCTAGTAGTCATGGAGGGGAAATCCGATTCTCCTGCATAATTTCCTTCGACAAAATCGATATGGAGTCTAGATCCTTTCATTTCTACCGCTACTCCATCAAAACCCTCTGGCAGATTAACTAATTTGGTTGGATCAAATGGATAATCCTGTACTCTAGGAATCATCAGACCCCTGGCAATCTGATCAGCATAAAGACCACTTTTTGCATTGATAACTTTCTTTAGATGTTTGATCTCTCTATCTTTTTCTTTGATTACTCTCCGAGGATCTTTCGGAGGATTTGGAATGATTCCTTTACGAAGTAACTTGGCTACCAACGTAAGCATTGCTTTCTTTGCTTTACCAACTCTAGTCTCGCTAAGCCTACCAACTGCAGACTGTATGGTTGAAATCATAATTGGAACAAGAGCTAATTCACCAACTATCGTAGTATCTTCGAGATCATTCTTACGAATAATAGGTGCAAGGTTACTCGTACCATCGAAGGTTATAGCAGTCCTTTTTGGGTCAAGCGTACCTATCCTTCTGTGATTGGGTGAACCTTTGACAGTAGCATAGATGTTGTAACCCTGGTTTGCTTTGCCAACATTTGCCAAATCTTCTTTCAACTTCCTTTCAGTGTCCTGATTGAAGCGTATCATTCAATCACCTCGAAAATTATTCCATGGTTGTTTGCAACCTGACAACCATGAGATGAAAAATAACCATGGTTACCTTGTATGGTTGACCATATTATCTTGCAGATCGCATGTTTTGCCAAGAAAAATCTTGCCAACTCTCTACTCATTGTTTCACCCCTGAAAGCAAAGTCAGCAGCTGCTTTACAGTTCCAGTTTTACCTTTACAAATATCTTCCAAACACTGTGTAGATATCTCCCTCAGTAAGAGAAATGGCTCCTTACTGCTGGACTTCGGTTCAAGTCCGGGAGCTCGGACCACTATTCTCGCAGAGATTCTAATGGTATTGATATAATTGGTATTTCAAAATCAAATGTGTGCTTACTAGTTTTTGGAGGATATACATTATCAGATAGCCCCATTGCAATTACTTCTTTTTTAGTTATAGAATCTTTTCCACAATTTGGCCATACATCGACTTTTACTCCTTCTTCCTTATAATCTACAAATATTGTAGGCACCTTAGAAAGGCCAAATTCTTTTGCAGCATTCCATTTATGATGCCCATCTAATATTACATTAGTTTTATAATCAGCAATAATTGGTTTGTAAAATCCTCGCTTCTTCATTTTCTTTATTCTAACTTTCAGGTTATCTTCTTTGATTTCTTCATGCTCTTTCAAAATCTTGTGTTCTGCGAGAATTACGGCTCTAGTGCCTAGGTCCACAATTCCCCCTAATGCAAGTAGGCTCATAAAGGAGTGTAAAGTCGGCGAGTCGCTAGGATGTGTATAAATGAGTCTAAATAAATATGTTAGAAACATTTGGAAGCAACCTAAGGCCAATATTCCAAGTCGTTATCGAATCGATAGAATGGCTTCATGGAGAAGAGAACCAGTCTTTCAGAAAATCGATAAACCAACTCGAATTGATGCTGCTAGGAGAATGGGCTACAAGGCTAAACAAGGTGTAGTTATAGTTCGAACAAGAATACGCCGTGGAGGTCTTAGAAAGGGCAAGATTCACATGAAGCGTAAACCCTCAAAGTCTGGTATTACTAAAATAACGATGGCAAAATCTACTCAAAGAATAGCAGAAGAGAGGGCAAGCAAAAGATATCCTAATTTAGAGGTCCTAAATTCATATTGGGTTGGTGAAGACGGAAAGAACAAATTCTTTGAAGTAATAATGCTAGATCCTCATCATCCAGTAATTCAAGCAGATAAAAAATATAGTTGGATTTCATCCGGAAACAGTCACAAAGGCCGTGCTGAACGTGGAAAGACAAGTGCTGGTAAAAGGGGACGAGGATTACATAACAAAGGGAAAGGAGCAGAAAAACTCCGTCCTAGCTTAAAGGCGAATAAAAATCGCGGAAAATGATTATATCATCCGTCATATTGATGGTTTGAACCTCATCGGTCTAATCGATGGTTGACCACTACCTCTCAGAAATACGAGGGCTTCCTGTAATTCTTCCAGATGGCAGAGTCATCGGTACTGTTAATGATGCAGTTGTAGAAACTAATGGATGGAAATGTAGCCATATATTTGTTGCAAATCCTCCTAGCGAATTAGTAGAGGGCAGAATTCATGTTTCAATACCATGGCATTGGATACGTTCGATAGGCGATGTAGTAATTCTGAGATGGTTCCCAAAAACTCCAATACCTCGGGATTTATAATGCTCTTTTTTTGATTAACATGTTCGATTTACACATATTAGGAACTTCTGGTTCTCGCCCAACAAAAAATAGATCAGTTTCAGGTAATTATTTATCTACGCCTCATGGTAACCTAATAATTGACTGTGGAGAAGGATTCCAAGATCGTTTAGTAAAGCATGAATTAGATCTTAAAAAAAATCCAATAGGTATTAGAGCTCGTATTTCTAAAATAAAAGTCATATTACTAACTCACTCACATTTAGATCATTGCTGGGGCCTTCTTCCTCTTTTGAAAACAATGCAGTTGGATGGGAGAACTAAACCACTGACAATAATTGGCCCATCTACCATCGAGGCTATTGAATGGGCAGAAAATAATTATGGAGATAGTATCCCATCAAATTCTAATATAAATCCATCAGATTTTGCATTATTATTCAGAGAATGGCGCACACATATTGAAAATACTTCTTCAAAAAATATTTTTAAAATCAATTGGTTACTTATTCCAATACTGGGAAATAATATTCATAATCTAATTAATCAACCAATAAAGGGAATCAAATTGACTGCAATACCTACCAATCATACGATTGTTTCTGTTGCATGGTTTATCGAAAGTACTGAAAATTCAGATAGAAGAGTTTTGATATCTGGGGATACTAAGTATAATGTTCCAGGATTCAAAGAAGAAATATTGAACAATCCCATTGATGTATTAATTCATGAAGCAACATTTACACATGAACTATCAGAAAAAGCTGGAGAACACGGTCACTCAACATCTCTAGAAGCAGGAAAGGTAGCTTCTGATGTAAATGCAAAAGTCCTCGGTATGGTACATTTTAGTCCTAGAATAACTGATTTCAAAGAAATTGAAAAAGAATCTAGAATCAATCATCAAAAAAGTTTTGTTTGCAATGATGGTGATATTTTTTGCGTATCTAATAATGGAAAAATAAACCTCCTTAGAAAAAGTCAAAATTCATGGCACGAGCATAATATGGAATGAACGTAATTACGATACGATTCAAAAGGTATGTCGAAACGGTTACTCAATGAGATGGCGCCCGGGGAGTGTATTTGCTGTCTTAATTATACTTCTCTCGACTACGTTCATTCATGCAGAATCAAAAGCGATAACTAATTGTAATAATACTGACACAACATCTTTGCCAGATAGCTGGACAGTCGAACAACAAAGTTGTATACGTGTTGATTTAGGTGAATTAGAGCCAAGTACAATATTTTCATTTGAGATTTCTACTAATGATGAAATAGACATAATTCTCTTTCCTGCGAACTCTTTGGATGTTTATCTTAACGAACAATCATATAGAAATAATATGATTTGGCAACAAGAATCTGTTTTTGAAAACTTTAATGGAGACGGAGAATGGCATTGGACAGTTCCTAATGATAGAGAAAAAACAAGATGGTACATGATAATAGATAATTTAGCACACCCTGGCGATGATGGATTGGGTGCCCAAGGTGAATCGGATGTCGAAATTTCCTTTGATGTAGAAGAAATAAATACACAACCATATACTATTTTTGATTCTATAGTTAAGGTCGATACAAGTAGTTTCTCAATAGCAGAAGGCCCTATTGTTGTCGATGCTGGAACTTTCATACAAATATTTGCTAGGACAATGGAAGGAAATCCAGATATTTTTATTATGACCGAAGATCAAAAAAATCTTTATTCAAATGGAGGTACTGCGGCTTCTAGGATAATTGAAGCGGATATGCTTCTAGTTTCAGATGAAAGAGTCTTATTATGGTCGGTACCAGAAACATATGAAGGCACAAACCTCTATGTGATTGTTGACAATAGAGCTGGACCAGGAGGAGGGGGTGCAGGAACTACAATCGCAGGAACTACCATTACTGTAACTCTTAATCCAATAATAAATCCTAAGATATCTACACTCAACCCCCAAGAATCATATGATGTCGGTGAATTAATTTCATTCTCTGCATTAGATACTCCTAATAGATCTAATCAAATCTCAGAATCTGGATATTCTTGGGATGTTAATCAAGACGATATCCCTGACTTTTTTGGACCAATTCTTGATTATATGTGGCCTAATCCAGATAACGCATCTCTAAAATTAAACATAATTTCGTCAGATGGAATATTTGCAAGTACAACTATCCCAATAGAAATTCAAGATTATTCGCCTCCAAATGCATCAATATCTGTGAATGGTGATTTACAAAAAGGATACAATCAACCAATATTAATCAGTGCAGTATTTTCTGATAATTGGGGTATTGAACGAACGGAATGGCTTGTTGATGGAATAATACAACAAAGTAATTATACTATTTTAGAATCTGCAAGTTCTTCTTTTACTTTCAGTTTTGACTCAAGTTATCAATCTGGTGAACACAATATTGAATTTATAGTTACAGATAAATCTGGAAAGAAATCTAGCGATAGTGTAAAAGTTACTCTTTCGGATTTATCTCCACCTATATTTAACGAATATGAAAGTCAAATTTCAGTTTCTGTAGGTGAACCTGTGACATTTGAAATTTCCGCGTTTGATGAAGAATCGGACGAAATACAATATTCATGGATATTTAACCAAGGCCTAGAAGATGAAACTCAATTATATGGAAAATTAATTCAATATGATTTTGATATCCCTGGAGTACAAAGAGTGGTATGTCTTGCCCAAAATGATGTTGGACTATCCTCGCAAGCTGAAATAATTGTAACAGTTTTAGAGGTAAAAAAACAAGAAAATAGTTTAAACCCACTTTTTATCGGTATTTCATTATTACTATTTCTGATTATAATATCTATAATTTCTTTCAAAATATTACAAAGAAGAATTAGAATTAGAGCTGAAGAATTAGCCAAAGAAGAAGAGCCAGTTGAAGAAATTAAACCACCCTCTCCTGAAGAACAAAAAGAAATGTGGGCACAAACCTCTCCAAACACTTACGTCTCAGAAAATAATGAAATTACCGATATATCTGATTTCGATTTAGAGGGTTTATTGGAAGAAGCCCAAAATTCAACGCCTAATAACTCTAATGAAAACCACGATCTACTTTCAGATTTAATAGGCGATATCTCTGATTCCGAAGGAATTAAGGACGAATTAAAAGAAAATACATCTAATAGGGTAATAAAGAAAAACTGTTCTTCATGTGATTTATTATTTTCTGTAGAACTCCCCCAAGGCATAGATTCTGCTCGAACTGCTTGTCCAAAGTGTGGTTCCATTGAAGAGGTAAGTCTTTTATGATCGCCATTAAGATAAACTCCAAAACTCAACATATTTGTAGGTCAAGAAAGGCAATAGCATATATCACACATAGGGTATGAGATGTTATGGGAAAGGACAACCGGATAATCCTCCCTCGATTTGATTTTGATCCTTCTCGTCTTGCGATAGTCCTTACATTGTTATTTTTATTGCCCTCATTGATACCATTTACTAACGTTGACGCTGAGGCAAGAATTGAATCTGATGATTTTGAAATTCTTGATGATTTAAGCAATCTTCTATCGGAAAGGCAGAATATAATAAATACTAATTCCATAGGATCTTTAGCAGAACCAAAAATTGAAAATATAAATAATTTGGTTTCTCCTTCTGGCAATTCAGACCCTCTTTCCAATATCGGACAAGGCGTGAATAATATATCTTTAATTGACACTAATCCGCCTGTACCATCTCATCCGGATGCTTATGATTTAGCAATAAGTGGCGCAAGTAGGCCAGGAGAAGTAAATAATATATGGCAAACTTTAATCAATGTTACTGATTATGTAATTTGGACAAAATATACTGACATCAATGGTAATGTCATTGAACAGTTTGAAACTGTAACATTCAGTGCATCTCTATTGTCCTTGTTTAATTTTAATACCGATCCACTACTTCATTCAATCGATATAGACGACGATGGAGATGACGATATTCAAGTCGGTTTAAGTGTTTCATGGGAATTTAATGGGGGATGGGGGATTGAAGGCGATACTTTGTGGATTGAACCAGGAATTTCATTTACCGTAAAGGTTCTCGAAGATAGTGTCGATGATTCAGATTGGAATAGTTTAAGATTTTTACAAGTTTCTTTAATTAAAGCCTTTGCTTATTCTGCTGATGATGCTGTTTTGGCGTTAGGAGATGGTGAAAGTTATATCTGGATAGTAGATTCAAGATTTACATCAGCGCCCTACGATTTCTCTATAGAAATTGGTATTGAACGTTTTTATTTTGATATATCACAAGCAAGTAGTGGGTTATTATTAGCATTGACATTAGGATTAATTGATATAGGTCAAGATGAGACAGGTATCTCATTTGCTTCTATCTCTGCTCCCTATTCTATCAGAGTCAATAATGCTGGTCAAATTTCTTGCCCTTCCAGGTATTCTCCATCAGAATTAATTACACTACCGTCTGAAGAAATAAATTGTGGAGTATCTGTAGGTTTAGGTTACATTCACTTCTCTCCTCCGAATAATGATGGCACCAGAAATGTATGGGAATTAGCTTATATTGATGCAACATTCCATCCAAATGGGGAATCTGATAGATTACCTTCAGAAGCAGAAATAATCATCAGAACCGATAGTATACTTCCAACCTCAACAGGACTAGAAGGAGACAAGAGCCTTACCACAATAGAATATTGGGCCGATGATAGAGCTGATTTATTCCTCCACTTCCACGAGAATAGATCAAATCTTCCTTCATCAGAATCAGATGGAAATTATGGAAATGTTACAGATTCACTAGGATGGTTTAGGGGTATGCCAGAAGGTTCAATGTCCCCAAATGAAATATCAAGAATATTCAGAATGTTAGGTTCTGAGAATTCTCCAGAATTACCAGGAGGGCAACCAGATAGACTTGGACTGATTATAGGCGTTAAAAATTTCTCAAGAGATACAAGCCCGAATGTAAATGACTTAACATTACCAATAAATCCTGCAAATCCACCCAACAGTCTGATACTTCTTAGGTCAAAGCAATCAATTGAAAGTTTAGACTACTATTCTTGGTTTAAACGAGGAGGAATCCAAGAAGACCATAGGGCAATCCATGTAAAAGCCACGGATATTCCGACCGCATTAATTGTTTACGGCTCATTTGAAATGGGAGGCTCTTCAGATGTAGATACTAGTTTGGATAGTGCTTCAGATTTAGATTTCATATCAAAAATTGTCGATTCAGTAATCTTAAATCTCGTAGATCTCTTTTTAGATACTGGAAGTGTATTAAATGACGTTCCAACAATCATAGTAGACTTACTCAGTGGAGATGCCACTTCTGGTAGTTTTGATGGGGCTTCTTTCCATATGTTAATGACTAATAATTGGAGAGAAGATAGATCTATGATGCCTCTTAACTCTATTGAATTAGCAATTGGATCTTCCTCTCATCCTACAATAGATGGAGATCATTTAATATTGTCAAAGGATACAGATTTGACAATTATCCAAGGCCGAAACGGACCAGTTGAACCTTTAGCATCTATTGCTGCTAGTTTAAGTTTTAGTGGATTCATGGCCGCATCATTTGTTGATAATAATGAAACAAATGAACAAAAAATAGATATTTTTACTGACTCTAATAAAAAACTTGTTATGTCCTTTATAGAACATCCATCAGAATCTATAGTTAATTTTTCACACCATGCAATATTATTTTCAGATCTTCCAAATGAACTGTCCATTATAATATCTGAAGATTCTTTAGATTATTCTGCATCATCAATTATTGATACTATTTCATACACAGGCAATGAGGGTAATCAATATCAAGCTGCAAATATCATAGATCTTCCAGCTAATTTTGTACAAACTTTTGGAAATACTGTCTCGTGGTCTTCCGATACTCCAATCACTACTATAGAAGCTCAAATCTCTAATTCATCTACACCTATTACGATGAGTGGTGATCACTTCTTATTACATAATAATCCTATCAATAATCAGGTTAGTCTATCTTCTAGGATTTCTGGTTTGAAAGAAGTTGGTTGGATAGAGCCCCAAGAAGAAGGTGCAGAAGGATTGGCTGGAATGGGAACTGCATATTTGAATATTGCAAATCCAAATCCTATGCTTTTCAGTGTTGAAAAGGCACCAACTAATTTTGATGATAAATTATCTGTAAAGGCAGAGATTAACCCACTTCCTTCTTCAGTATCACTCAGAATACCTACAGGTGCTAATGAAGGGCCAGGTTTGATAATTCCAGAATTTAATACTTCAAATGGATTGTCAGGAATTGCATCATTTATCAGCGGCTTCTCTGATTTAGGCCGCTCTATGAACGATGTACTTTCGGGTATAACTACTGATATATCTACAGGCTCAGGATCAGATTCATCTAATTTTTCATTTGGTATAGAGTTAGACTCAGACTCAGAGTTTGATATTGTAGTGGAATCATATCACGGTGATAAAAGATCAGAAAATCTTCCTTGGGTTCATGGTGTTTCACTTGAAGCAAGTCCAACAGGTATTTCTGATGGTTTTCATCTAAGGTTATGGATACCTCGCCTCCCTCCATCTATTGAATTGTCAATATCCAGAGATGGTTCTGAAAATCAACAAGATTGGTCAATATATGTTGATTTAGAATCATGGTACCCTCAACATACTGAATTAATGTTGGTAATTAGAGGAATTAATGGCCAAGATTTATTTGTTACCATGAAGGGCTTGAAAGTTGGGGAATATACAAGTTTAGGTTTAGATTCAATTATCACCATAACGACATTTGGAGAGATAACGGAAGTTTCAACGACAAGTCTTTATGAATTATCCAATCGTTTAGAGTGGATCCATGTTTTATTAATTAATAGAGAGGCAGGTTTACGTACTGAAATAATGATAAAAGATATACCCGAATCAGTTGAACTTCAAGCAAGTCTGGGGTCTGCAATATCAATAGATATGACCGTACCGGAACAATTTAGAACATCAGAAGGTTTTGCTGTGGGTTCAATGATGATCCAACAAATGCAGTGGATGGACGATTTATGGTGGCCTGCAACTATATTCTTGACAGATATACCAGGTTCAATGAATTTGACTACTGAACCCGACTTAAACTTCGATATTACCAAAGATTTAGCATTCCAAGGTAGTCCAATTCTTGACTTTACAGCTTCTGATGTTGGCATGTCTATGTATATTGAAGCTTTTGGAAGGGCAATCAATAGCCGAGGAGACATAGTCCTTTTAGCAGAGGGAATGACAAATAAAATGATTATCAAACCTACAGATTCTTTTGGATTACAAATTAGATCTGGGGGGGATGGAGTAGAAAAAATATATCTTCGTTCAAGTAACATACCCACCACACCTCCAATTGTGATAGATGAAATGGAGGCTTTAGGAGAAAACCTGAAGAGTGCTACAATTCATATTAGAGAAATTGTTTATCCATACAGCGTTATAGAAATTGATGATGTTCAGGGTGGAAGAATTATAGCCTCAGCAAGATTACATGCTGAAGTTGATGACAGAAATATAGACTTGAAAGGTGTTTTAATAGATGCCCAGATAACCGGAGGAATTCCAACTGGAACTACATTTGGAATAAATGGTTTAGCTTCTGATTTATCCATTCTATCTGTAATTCCTGGAGTTTCTGGTTCAACAAGCCATATAATGGCACCAGAACCTCTTTCTTCGGGCATTTTAACAGTATTAACATTTTTAGGAGGTGGTAATAATGGGCCTACTTGAAAAATTACAAAAGGATGAGATTGATGATAATTCATTAGAATCGGAAATGGCTCATGATATTCTAGAAACATTAGAATCGACTAAAGAATTAATTTCTCCAAGAAGAGTTATTTTTGCTTCTGCCACAGTTCTTTCCTTGCTTTTTATATCTTTATTCACCGTAGTTTGGGTTGTCCCTTATGA
Organism: Candidatus Thalassarchaeaceae archaeon; assembly: GCA_943841885.1. Lineage (GTDB taxonomy): Archaea > Thermoplasmatota > Poseidoniia > Poseidoniales > Thalassarchaeaceae > MGIIb-O3. The sequence continues at coordinate 14,508 of CALSZZ010000006.1, forward strand.
TAGAGTAAGTATGGATGTAGTATATCGTCAAGGAACATCTGGGCACATAGTTTTGGCACAATTAGACAATCATGGTAGTAGGGAAATTTCAGATATAACTATCTCCATAAGATTTACAGATTCAAACAGTGTTGAGTTAGGCCGTACTGATCATTATATCGATTCACTTTCAGCGCATAGTTTCTATGCTGGAGATGATTTAGAATTGATTGTCGGAGGTGCTTCAGTATGGGAAAATTACCAAATTGAGATATTATTGGAGTACAGTTACTACAATGGAGCAGTTGATGAAAGATGGACCCATCAAGTAGGAGAATGGACAATGGAACTATTCACTGATCGTGCTCCAATTATTATATTCTAAGGAGGGTTAATCATGTTTAATCATATTTTGTGTATTAACATTCTACCAATACCATCAAATTACACTCGAGAGGGCGAACAATCATGAATCAGCGTATATCTGTGCTGTTACTTGGAATTCTTTTACTATCCTATCTTCCTTTAGCTGAATTTGAAACTAAAATAGATAATCAGCAAAACAATACTTTGGAACCAGAATATCAAAGGAATGAAATATCTCCTAATCCAAACTCAATCCAAAATCTATCTCCAATTTCATCTTATTTTAATCTAGAAGAAATAAGAAATTTAAGGGCAGATACTCCTATTGGAGTTTATACTGAACTTGGTTTGATACCAAGTGTTCATATGAATTCAGACCTGACATTGCCTCGATCAGACTTATCACTAGTTTTAATTGATGGAGAAACCGGTCTATGGGATGCTAGGATGGAAATAATGGAATTTGCAGAAGTAGAAATTCGTGCAACTATACCTCCATCTGGATTTTTGATACAAGGTACTCAAGATCAACTTAGCAAAATTGCTAATCTTTCCATAGTAGTAACAAGTCATTCGGTCCCATTAGGTTTGTTCACCGATAAACAATTCTACAATTCGAATAATGATGAAACAGTATTGGTAGAGTTATTGGGATGGAAAGATTCTGATTTAATAAGACATGATTCTCCTGGAATAAACCTAACCAGTTCACTATCAGAAATAGCACTCATGTGGATGAATAATTATCATTCACCTCGAAGTGGAATATATGTTGGAGAAATCAATACTAAAGATATAAATGAAATACTAAAATATCCCTCAGTATCTTATATTTCTCCAGTTTTTGAGCGTAATACATACAATAATCAAGCTAGGATACATATGGGAATAAATACTGTTGAGAATACATATGTTACCGGCCTAAATGGAAGTGGCCAAATAATAGCAGTTGCGGATACTGGTATTGACCAAGATCATGGAGACTTCGGCGATAGAATAGTCGGCGTTGTCAATGTAGCCGGAGATTCATCTACGGCGGATACCAATGATGGCCATGGAACTCATGTTGCTTGTACTGTTTTAGGAGATGGTAGTAGGACTTCCACATATACAGGAGTAGCGCCCGAATCAGAATTATATTTCCAAGCCATGGAAATAGATAGTAATGGCCAACTATCTAATAGTGGAATATATGGAATGCTTAATTCAGCTTATAATTCAGGAGGTGCCAGATTTCATACAAATAGTTGGGGATCTGCAGTGGGGGGGTCATATACTACGCAATCCGAGGATGCAGACGATAGAACATCCACATGGGATCAATATTGGTCATATCAAGGAATGACAGTTTTATTTGCTGCTGGAAATGAAGGTGATAATGGCATTTCTTCTCCAGGAACTGCAAAGAACGTCATTACCGTAGGCGGCCATGTAAATAGATACGGTTCACCCGATGAGATGTATACATTATCTAGCAGAGGCCCAACTGATGATGGGAGAATAAAACCAGATGTCACTGGACCAGGTGATTATGTACGTTCATGTTTAGCACAGGAAGCCGAAGACGTATCAACAAATATTGGCGATTCGTATTACATCGAATACAGTGGAACATCTATGGCGACACCTGCCACGGCAGGAGCTGCCGCTTTGATTAGAGAATACTTAACAGAAATCGCCGATCGACCAGCCCCTCAAGGCTCACTAGTAAAAGCGATGCTAATCTTAGGTGCCGAAGATATGGGTACACGTGACATTCCAAATGATGATGAAGGATGGGGCAGAGTCAATCTGATAAATACTTTAATTCCAGATCAAGATGTTGGAACATATGTAGACGATAGATCTAGGTTATCTAGCGGCCAAGTAAATGAATACTTATTTGATGTTACTAGATCGGGAGAACCACTTAAAGTAGTTATTGCATGGTCTGATTATCCAGGTTCAAGTAGTTCTAGTATTCAATTACGTAATGATTTAGATTTAGAGGTAATTTCTCCTAGCGGAGAAGTTACATATCTTGGTAACGATTTCAATAATGGCAGGTCAACTACCGATGGTTCAAAAGATAATAGAAATAATGTTGAAGTTGTTCTAATTGATAGTGCCACAACTGGAATATGGACTGTAAAAGTAAAAGATGCTCAGCACGGAGGTAGTAGAACATTTCAACCATATTCCATAGCAGTAAGAGGAGTTAACGTAAATGATCTAACTCCTGATCCAACTTTTATTTCTGATTCATTTGAAATCTCTACTCCAATACCTCAGGTCGGCGAAGAAATAGAAATATCAATATCTTTGAGAAATCAAGGGGCCGGTTCTTTTACTGATTTGCCAGTAACTGCATATGCAAATTCTAATCCCATAGGAAACCAATTAGTAACGATGTCTCCTGGAGGTTTTGAAGAATTAACGTGGTACTGGACTCCAATATCTGAAGATGAAGGAGAGGTTGAGATTTCATTTTATATAGATCCAAATGATACTTTAGAAGAACTTTCTGAAGTTAATAATTTCATTTCCGCACTTGTTTCTGTAAGTACTCCTGGTATCAGAGTTTCATCTGAAAACCCAATAGTAACATTAGGTGGAGCTTCAGATTCAACAACTCAATGGGACTTAATAATAACCAATACTGCTTTATTTGAGACGAATGCTACAATTTCAGTATCATCACCAATAAGGACCAGAGATAATGCTCAATTTAATTGGCCTAGTTTTTTTAACAATACTAATTTTAATTTAGATGCTTCAGAAAATATTCCGGTTACTCTACTTATGTCGCATCCAGCACCTCCACAACCAGGTTTGTACAAAATGATAGTAACTGGTAATGATATTGAAAATAATATAGATTCAGAGTTAGAAATTTTCTTTGATGTACCTGTACTTGCTCAGCCTCAAATTATTCTCCCTTCATCAGAGATTTTTGTTAGTTCTTTAGTGGATACAAATTTTTCCTTTGATATTAAAAATAATGGAAATGGGGCCCAAACTTATGATTTATCATTAACATCTCCTGCAGGATGGAATTTAGGTTTTGATGACATAGGTCCATTTACTGGCTCATCAGCTGGGTCATCTGGTACATTAATTAAAGATGATAAGGTAAAAATCGATGTAACTGTGACTTCTCCTGGTGCATTGATAGAAGCAGGATCTGAATTTATTGCTAAGTTAGAAGTTGGCTCTAGAGTTAGTAATGACGTATGGACAATTGATATACCTCTTGTGGTTATTGGATATGATAAAATTGACATATCTTTAGAAACGGGCGAGGATGAAAATACACTTTTATCCGATGGTAATTATCAGTTTATTTTGGATATTAAAAATGAAGGAAATAGACAAATAACATTACAACCAATCCAAAGAAATCTCCCCGGAGGGTGGACACTTTCCAATCTTGAAGAAATATCAATTGAAAGGGGCCAAAACTCTCAATGGTCTATATCGATAACGGGTAACGGCAAAGCATCAAGTGGCATCTTAGAAATTAGATTTATCACTGATTATGGCTATTCAATAGATTGGAATATTACTCTAGATGTAATTTCTGGGGCAGTACCTGTAGTTGATTTCTATCAAGTTGATATCCCAAATGGACAAACTGCTGATACACCATTGGGCGTAGATTCTTATCCAGTCGGAGGACCTGGATTTGATTTAGGATGGTCTGTGAGAAATGATGGGACCGTGAGTTGGGAACCCTCTATTATGATGGAATTACCAACTAATGATTTTTCTTCATCATGTTCATTAACTCCACAAAAAATATATCCTGGAGAAACCTCTAGAGTTTGGTGTACAGTAATTATTCCTTTATCTGCAGAAGCAGGATCAGAACCAGAAGTAACATTAGTAATGGAGGAAGGAGGAATAGAAACAAGAAATACAATTTCACTTCTAGTTGAGACTCTGAGCCAGGTAAAATGGACTCTAATTCAAGTAAGTGATGTTTATGCAGATTCATCAAGCACTATGTATTTTGAATTACAAAATACAGGCAATTCAATAATTTCCGATAGGATTATCGTTTCCGGCCCCAATAGTTGGAATATTAGAGTGTTGGATGGGATGATGGTTAATTTACAACCTGATGAAATAAGATCTGTACAGATAGAATTTACACCAAATAATGCAAATGATGGTTCAATAGTCTTAGATCTTGGAGAAACATTAGGGGAATCAGACTATAGTAAAGCATTCGCAGTTGAAGTAAAAGGAGTTACCGATAATCAAGGGTTCTCATTTGGTTTAATTCTTTTAATCTCAATTATTATCTTGTCAATTATTGGTGTAGGTTTATTTGTTTATCAACGAGGTTTTGAATTAAAAAAAATAAGTAATAATATATCTTCAGATATTAAGAAAAAGAAAGAACCGGAGTCGCTAATTTCTACCAAATCCAATGTTAATGAACAAAATGAAACTATCCAAGATACTTCAAAAAATCTAGAGAAATATGATGAGTATCCTGGGTGGTTATGGGATTCTGATAATGAAACTTGGATTCCAGACCAGGATAATGCTGATATCCAGTAAATTACACAAAATTATAACTTTTTGATTGTTTTTTTTTATCAAGTCATTCATATCTTTAATGTGCATTTATTCCAAAGTCCTTTGAGTAAAGATTGATTCCGGTATATGATGAGGAACAATTCTGTAGTCACAATTTTGATTACTTTGATGCTGATAATTATTTCACTGCCTCTTGCTTCAGCTTCTGTTAATGTCAGTTTATCCGCTTCACCAACAAGTCAATCGGCTTCATCCGGAGATGATGCAACATATACAATAACAGTCGCAAATTCTGGAGAAGATGATGCTACTATTTCACTGAGCACATCTCAAGCAGCAGAATGTAATGGCTATTCATCTTCCTTATCTGACCAAGTACTTACTGTTAATGGCGGAAGTAGTGAGACTACAGAACTAACAGTAACTTTATCCGATACGGCTGGTGATAGTTGTGAAACTACTGTTTCAGCCACAGCAGTAGGGGCTTCTCCTGGAGATCAAGATTCTGATTCAATTACGGTTGAAACAACCAATGAGGATGGAGGAGGGCAATACTCGGTTCAAATTTCTGTTAAAAATAACAATCCTCAAACAATAAATTATGATAGTGAAGAAGACGGTGATCAAGTAAAATGGGAACTAATCGTTGAAAATACTGGAGAACAATCGTCTACAATGCAAATTGAAATAACATCTGATGGTGATTGTGATTCAGATGGCCTTACAGCCAACTCAGACAAACAGTCTACAGAGAATCTAGGTTCTGGAGACACTGAGGAAGTTGAAATAACCGTTGATGTTCCTGATGAAGGAGCTACTGAAGCAGATTCACATTGTTTCATAATTAGGGCAACAGTAACTCAAGATCCAAATGCTGCAGATAGGGCTGAGGATAATATAACACTCACTCTCCAAATTCCTGAAATAAAAGAGTGTGAATCCTCACTTGGCAAATCCTCTCATACATTAGAACCATCTGAATCTGCATCTAATTCTCTTTCGATTACAAATATTGGGAACACAGATTGGACAGCAGTAGCTGCTTCCGATTCTGATGAAGCGAATATACAAGGTTGGATTTCTTTTGAAGGCGCTCAATCGAAAACACTGACTGAACCTGGAACATCTCAAGATTCACACACATTTACATTTACAATAACTCCAGATGATTCTGTAAAACCAGATACAATTGAGTTAAAAATACAGGCAAGAGCAGGTAATTCTATCGCTTGTGAAGAAATACTTTACGTAACTGTAGGACAAAATAAAGATGCTTCTCTTTCACTCAGTACTCCGAAATTATCTAATGCACAACCAGGGACTACAGAAAGAGTAGAGTTAACTGTAAAAAATATTGGTAACGGTCAAGATACCTTTGCAGTAGGAGGTACAAATTTACCCTCTGGATGGCAAATAACATTATCCTCAACCAGTATTACAGTTAATGGCAGACACTGTGGGCCAAATAACTGTAATGAACAAATATTAGATGTCGATATCCAAATACCCACAGACGCATTAGCCAATATCCAATATGAACTCGAATTCTATGTCAACTCTGCAGGCAAAGAACATGATATTATCTCTCTTGAAGCCACTGTAGCGGCAGTCCATGCTGTAGAAACATCCTTAACTTCTGATTCTCAAACAGGTAAATTTACACAAATTGTCAAATTCCCACTTTATATTGAAAATACTGGTAATATTCGTGATACATTTATTTTGGATGTTTGTAACCCTAATATCAACTCTTCATGTTCATCTCCTGCTTGGAATGCATCATTTTCCAATTCTCAAGGGAACAAGATTTCTACAATCACTCTAGATCCAGCAGAATTTATGGAGATATTCGCTGACATTTCGGTAGAAGATCCTTTTGATAACAGCGAAGAAGTTTTTGAAATAAGGGTAGGTATAATGGGTGCATCATATCAATCCACTGAGATAGTCCGAGTTACAGTTTCGAATTATAATTACAGTATGGCAATTTCATTCCAAAATCCTGTAAATGACCCTGCTAGCGCTTCTTTATCACTACCTCCAGGTGGAGGATATGGCACATTTTTCTGGATAGATAACACTGGAAATGGGGGCATCGATGATGCAATATTAACAGTTACAGGAATGGAATCTTCTGTACTGCATACTATCAAAGTTGATGGACAAATCTCCAATAATGAAATCTCAATACCTGCAGATTCTAGAGTCTTGGTGGAGGTCGATCTTGAAGTTATTGAGGGTGTTGATAGTGGAATTTCTGGTACGATAAGTGTTAGTGTATCTTCGAAGAAGAATACCGCACAATCTTCATCAATTGATTTCAATATAGATGTAATGATAATTCATGATTTGCAGTATACCTTGGATTCATCTCCAGAAGAAATTACTGTTAAATATCCAAATAGAGGTACCTTTATCGCCTACGTTACAAATAATGGAAACTCAGAAGAAAAAGTAGAAATTATTACACCAGCTCCTTTACGGCAATGGTCTGTTGATGTTGTCCCTAATGATTTCAAATTACAACCTGGAGAAACCAAAGAAATAGAAATTAGAGTTACCCCTCCAGTCGGTTTAAAGGATGATGATACTTACAAATTCACCATAATAATTCAACCGGAAGATACTCCAGTTGCCGGGGAACCTATTGAATTGGTTGTTAATGCTGACACATCTACAATTAGTTTGGTAAATGATTTCGTTGGGCAATTTCTACTTTATGGTGCCATGTTAATCGGATCAATATTCCTTATTTTGGTATTTTTAAGAACAAGAAAAGAGAATAAAATGATTAATGAAGCCTTATTAATTAAGCAAGAAGATTGACCATACGTCACAACGCTCGCCGGATACACTTATGTTCCGTTTTCAGGTGGCCACGTTTGTAGCCCTCTAGTGGGACGTGTGGTGTGAGTGTGTCTGTGCCTGAAGATTATATTGCGGTTGCCGTAATGGCCCTAGTTGGGATTGGTTTTCCAATAGGTAGTTTCATTGGCTCAAGGCTTCTTAGGCCAACTCCAAACTCTAATGATAAATCACAACTAAGCTCTTGGTTGTTACCCGGTTATGAAACGGATCAAAGTCTATATATCCGTCGAGATAGTACTTACGAATGTGGCTCAGAGCCTTTAGGAGACGCTGATATAAATTTCCATTTTCAATACTATTGGTATGCAATCATCTTTTTAGTTTTTGATATAGCATTCATGTTCCTTGCATTTGGAGGAGTAATTACAATTCAAGATAATATGTTGACAAATTCTGAAGTATACACTGCGCTACTTACACTTTCGATATTTATAATTCTAATGAGTCTAGGCGTTTGGCATGTTTTCAGAAAAAGAGGCAGAATTTACATATGAGGAATTATAATGGCAGAAGATGGTCAAAATTATACTATGTTTAGTAGCCGAATGCTGATTGATACAGTTGGTGATACTACAGATGCAGCACTTGAAGCAAGCGGACTTAGAGATGTTATCGGTGTTTTAGCTGGTAGACTATTTAATTGGGGCCAAAGGAAATCATTATTCCCTCTGCACCTTGGTATCAAATGTTGTGCTCTAGAAATGGCAGCAGCTGGTGCTAGTCGTTTTGATGCAGAAAGATTTGGTGTTTTCTTTAGATCAAGTCCAAGGCAATGTGATGTATTACTTGTAAATGGGCCAATAAGTAAGAAATTTGCTGACCCCATAGTTCGTCTTTGGGAACAAATGCCGGAGCCAAAATGGTGTATTGCAATGGGAGAATGTGCCATATCTGGAGGACCTTATTTTCAATCTTATAATGTTCTAGAAGGAGTAGATACAGTAATACCTGTTGATATTTACATTCCAGGTTGCCCTCCTCGCCCTGAAGCTCTTATTGATGGATTTGGTAAGCTGCGTGAGAAAATAATACGTATAGGTGCAGTACCTAGTCATTCTAGGACTGATAGCGTTGCTCCAATAATCATTGGAGATGAACAGTAGGAGGTATTGATATGAGTGGAGTAGTATCAGAACAAGCTCAAATATCTGCTGCAGAAGATTTTGTAAAAAAAATAGATGCCATTGAAGGCGTCACATCATCTGTTGATAAACGTTCAAACGGTACTCAAATTAGGCCCTTGGTCAAGATAGTTGCATCTCCGGAAAGCTGGCGAGGAGTTGCCGAATCATTATATTCTGATTATGGGGTTGATTACTGCTCAATGATTACTGGTATTCATTGGCCAGATTCACAAGACAAAAATTGGGAAGTAATTTATCATTTTCTAAGAACAGGAGTAAAAAATCCCCCTCATAGCGATGGCGTAATACAGCCAATCATCACTAATAATTCAGAGTTAACTGGTTCCGATGTCCCTTTAGAAATAGAAGTAACTATCTATTTAGGGGATACACGCGAACCTTCTGTCTCAAGTGTACAAGATATATGGGTTGGTGCAGACTGGAACGAAAAAGAAACATGGGACCTAGTAGGAATTGATTTCGAAGGTCATGAAGGAATGCGTCGTGTTCTACAACCACATGAAACTCCAAAAGGATATCATCCATTACAAAAGCAACACAAATTAAGATATCATAATTTTCAAGAAATGTATGACGATGCTCAAGGTTTCAAAAGAAAACCAGTGGATTCTGAGAGAGTTAAATGAGGTTTTAATATGGCAGAAATGTGGATTTCAATGGGCCCTCAGCATCCTATGACTCATGGATTATGGACATTAAAGGTAAAAGTTGACGGTGAGACTGTAGTGGATACTGAACCTGATTTAGGATACATCCACAGAGGAGTAGAAAAAATTTGTGAATCCAGAGATTTTACTCAAATAACTACTTATTGTGATCGTTTGTGTTATGCAAGTGCAAATACTTGGTCTCATGCCTATATATATGCGGCAGAAGATTTACTGGGTGTTGAAGTACCAGAAAGAGCAGAATATATCCGTTTAGTGGCAGTCGAATTACAACGTCTAGCCAGTCACTTGATGTGGTTGGGAGCATATGGCCCGGATATAGGAAATCTTAGCGTGATGGTTTGGTGTCTCCGTGAAAGAGAAATGATGATGGATTTATTACAAGAGTTAGGCGGTTCAAGAATGCACTATAATTTCCCAAGAGTTGGAGGAGTCAAAAGAGACCTACCTCATGGCTTTGCAATGCGTGCTAGACATAAATTATCTCTTTTCTTAGATCGTATACAAGAATATGAATCACTTTTTGATGAAAGTACTATTTTCCTTATTAGAAGTCAAGGTGTTGGTTATGCTAAACCTGAAGAAATGATTAATCATGGCGTTTCTGGTCCAAATCTTCGTGCAGGAGGAGTAAATCATGATATTAGAACATCACATCCTTATTCTGTTTATTCTGAACTAGATTGGGCTCCAGCAGTAGAGCGTTCATCAATCAAAGGGGCTGATTGTTATGATAGATACAGAATTAGAGTGGAAGAAATGCGTCAAAGTGCTAGTTTAGTTCTACAAGCTCTTGACAAAATGCCGGGAGGGGCTGAAACATATCATGAGCCTGGAGATCCCTAAAATATTAGCCAAATCGCCATCTCGTGCCCCTGAAGGAACTAGTGGATCACATCATTTTGAAGATAGTAGGGGCGAATCAATGTTTTACCTCGCCGGCGGTGGAGAAGGCAGAGGTAAAATGCCTTATAGAGTCTCAATTAGGTCTCCTATGTTTATTACAATTCCATACGCATCGAAATGTATGATAGGATATAAGGTTGCAGATATACCTGCAATCATGGGCTCTTTCGATCCTTGTATCGGAGAAACAGATAGGTGATTCAATGACTAGTAGCGATTGGTTGGATATCCGTGGATGGTCTGAATCTATTATTGGATGGTCCATGGACACTACTCATGATTTCCTACCTAATACAATACAAACTGAATTTGCTAAAATTCAACCAGCATTAGAATCCTTTTTCCTGGCTACTGTGATGTGCACTGTAGTATTTACAGTAATGATGCTCACTCTGATGGTTGTCCCATATATCGAACGTAAATTTATTGGAAGACTAATGGATAGGATTGGTGCTACAACTTCACTACGAAGCCTCTGGGTTGGCGAAGGAAATGCTACAGCAGGAGATTGGTGGAATAAATTACCAATGGGTCTTGGTGCCCCTATAGGCTTTGTAAATACTAAATTAAACGAATCATTCGGAAATGATCATCCTCATGAAACAATTTCACGAGTAAATAATCGCGGATATCATGGTATTTGGTTTTTATTTCCAGGATTTTTCCAAGCTCTAGCAGATTTCCTCAAGTTTGCCACAAAAGAGCACATAATCCCCAAGAAAGCTGATAAACTAGTGTTTGAAGTAGCTCCTGTAATAATAATAGCAACCACTATTATGGTGTATGCATTTATTCCCTTTGGACCTCATATTTGGGCGGCAAATCCAGACCTTTCTCTAATTTTTATGATGGCAATTTTCGGTGTCGCACCATTGGGGGTATTTTTTGCTGGTTGGGCTTCAAATAACAAATATACCCTAATCGGTGGAATGCGCTCTGCAGCACAATTAACAGCATATGAAATACCACTTTTAATTACAGTTCTAAGTATTGCTGTAATAAGCGGATCATTCAATATTTTAGAAATTATTGATTTCCAAATTGAGACATCAAATACGTGGAACATTTTCATTTTACCATTGGGTGCAGTATTATTCCTTGTAACTATGATTGCAGAAGTAGAACGAATACCTTTTGATATGCCCGAGGCTGAAGCCGAACTCGTAGAAGGTTGGTGGACTGAATATGGTGGTATTCGCTGGGGCCTTATGTTTGCTACTGAAATGATGAGGGCATACGCAGCATGTATACTATTTGCGATGTTCTTTTTGGGTGGTTGGGAATTTCCTTTTCAGGACTTCTTATCTTCATTACCGATTTTAGGAGATATTTTTGAAGTAATATTTACAATAATACCTGGATTAGTTTGGGTTTTACTAAAAGCCTGGATATTATTTGCATTTTTTGTATGGATAAGAGCATCATTACATCGTATAAGAACTGATCAAATACTGGAATTTGGATGGCTATACCTCCTCCCTCTGTCAATGGTAAACCTAGTGATAGCAACATTCCTTCGCCTTGAGGTTTGGACAGACTCAGGTTGGCCAATTTGGGCTGCGCCTGTTTTAACGCTTACTGCATTATTTTTCTTTATTGTCTACGCTATTGATGAAGATGAAGAAGCATTGGCACAATCTCGCCGCCCCTACAGTACACAGACTTTATCCAAAGCGTATCCGGGAACTCAAAAAAAATAGGAG